>CAWAOX010000020.1:90000-92134 GCA_963783835.1 uncultured Actinomycetota bacterium | reverse complement strand
ATGTATTAAGTCAAGACCTCGACCGATTAGTACTGGTCTGCTGAAGACATTACTGCCCTTACACATCCAGCCTATCAACCTGGTGGTCTACCAGGGGTCTTACCTAGTTACCTAGTGGGAGATCTCATCTTGGGGTCTGCTTCCTGCTTAGATGCTTTCAGCAGTTATCAGTTCCAGACGTAGCTATCCAGCGGTGCCGTTGGCACGACAACTGATACACCAGAGGTCTGTTCATCCCGGTCCTCTCGTACTAGGGACGAGTCCCCGCAAATCTCCTGCGCCCACGACAGATAGGGACCGAACTGTCTCACGACGTTCTGAACCCAGCTCGCGTACCGCTTTAATGGGCGAACAGCCCAACCCTTGGGACCTACTCCAGCCCCAGGATGCGATGAGCCGACATCGAGGTGCCAAACCCTCCCGTCGATGTGGACTCTTGGGGAGGATAAGCCTGTTATCCCCGGAGTACCTTTTATCCGTTGAGCGACGGCGCTTCCACTTGCTACCGCCGGATCACTAAGGCCTGCTTTCGCACCTGCTCGACTTGTTGGTCTCGCAGTCAAGCTCCCTTATGCCTTTACACTCTACGCACGATTGCCGACCGTGCTGAGGGAACCTTTGCGCGCCTCCGTTACATTTTAGGAGGCGACC
Organism: uncultured Actinomycetota bacterium; assembly: GCA_963783835.1. Lineage (GTDB taxonomy): Bacteria > Actinomycetota > Thermoleophilia > RBG-16-64-13 > RBG-16-64-13 > CAIQPS01. The sequence goes on along the minus strand of CAWAOX010000020.1, from coordinate 91,483 downwards.
GCCCCAGTCAAACTGCCTGCCAGACACTGTCCGGTAGCCGGATCACGGCCTACCGTTAGAAGCCCAATACACTAAGGGTGGTATCCCAAGGGTGACTCCACGAGGACTAGCGTCCTCGCTTCACAGTCTCCCACCTATCCTGGACAAAGTGCACCAAGCTCCAATATCAAGCTGCAGTAAAGGTTCACGGGGTCTTTCTGTCTTGTCGCGGGTAATCGGCATCTTCACCGATACTACAATTTCACCGAGTCTACGGCTGAGACAGTGCTCAAGTCGTTACGCCATTCGTGCAGGTCGGAACTTACCCGACAAGGAATTTCGCTACCTTAGGACCGTTATAGTTACGGCCGCCGTTTACCGGGGCTTAATTTCAGTGCTTCGCCTTGCGACTAACACCTCCACTTAACCTTCCGGCACCGGGCAGGCGTCAGCCCCTATACATCGTCTTTCGACTTAGCAGAGACCTGTGTTTTTGGTAAACAGTCGCTTGAGCCTAGACTCTGCGGCCTCCTCGGGCTCCAGAAGTAAATTCCTTCACCCTAATAAGGCGCCCCTTCTCCCGAAGTTACGGGGCTATTTTGCCGAGTTCCTTAGCCATAGTTCTCTCGATCGCCTTGGTATTCTCTACCTGCCCACCTGTGTCGGTTTTGGTACGGGCACACATCGAAGCTCGCTAGAGGTTTTTCTTGGCGGCAGAGGATCGGCGGCTCGCCGGCATACGCCAGCTGACATCACGCCTCAGGCTTATGTGGCCTCCGGATTTTCCTAGAGACCGCCCTACACGCTTGTCCGTGGACAACCAACGCCACGGTCCGCTTACCTTTCCGCGTCACCCCATTGCTCAAACGCTTGATGGTGGCACTGAAATATTAATCAGTTATCCATCGCCTACGCCTGTCGGCCTCGGCTTAGGACCCGGCTAACCCTGAGCTGATTAGCATTGCTCAGGAAACCTTGGGCATTCGGCGGGCGAGTTTCGCACTCGCCTTTCGTTACTCATGCCAGCATTCTCACTTCCCATGCCTCCACGGCTGGCTTACGCCGCCGCTTCACCGGCATGGGAACGCTCGCCTACCGATCCGGCGACCGAAGTCGCACGAATCCCATAGCTTCGGTACGTGACTTGAGCCCCGTTGGATTGTCGGCGCGTGAACACTTGACCAGTGAGCTATTACGCACTCTTTCAAGGAATGGCTGCTTCTAAGCCAACCTCCTGGTTGTCTGTGCACTCGCACATCCTTTCCCACTTAGCCACGATTTAGGGACCTTAGCTGATGGTCTGGGTTGTTTCCCTCTCGGCTACGGAGCTTAGCCCCCGCAGCCTGACTCCCGCGCTCTTGACTGACGGCCTTCGGAGTTTGTCTGAGGTCGGTAACCTTTAGGGGGCCCCTAGCCCAAACAGTGCTCTACAACCGCAAGTAAACACGCGAGGCTATACCTAAATATATTTCGGCGAGAACCAGATATCTCCGAGTTTGATTAG
>CAWAOX010000020.1:0-85000 GCA_963783835.1 uncultured Actinomycetota bacterium | reverse complement strand
AAGGCTGACGACTCGCTCCGCCAGATCCCGCTTGGCCTGGGCCGGGTGGTAGCCGCCATCGGCCAGTCCCTTCTGGAAAACCTCGACCTCGCGAACAGTGGCACCGGTCACCAGACTCATATAGGGAACCATGAGCTCGTCGGGGATCGACATCAACTTGCCGAACATGTCCGCGGGGCAATCGTTGACGCCCACGTAGTTGCCATAGGATTTGGACATCTTCTGCTCGCCGTCGGTACCGACCAGCAGCGGGACGGTCAGGATGCTCTGAGGCGGAAGCCCGTACGCCTCCATGATCGTCCTGCCCATCAGAAGATTGAACTTCTGATCGGTGCCCCCCAGCTCGATGTCGGCCCTAACGGCCACGCTGTCGTAGCCCTGCAGCAGCGGGTACATGAACTCGAGCATGGAGATGGGTTCGTTGGCCGCATACCGATTGGAGAAATCGTCGCGCTCAAGCATCCGTGCCACAGTGACCGTAGCCGTCAACCGCAGCACCTCGTCCATGCGGAGTGGACCCAGCCAATCGCCGTTACGGGTCAATTCGACCCTGTCCATGTCCAGCACCTTGCCGGCCTGGTCGACGTAGGTCCGGGCGTTCTCTTCTAGCTCTTTGTCGCTCAGCCGGGGACGCGACTTGGACCTGCCCGAAGGGTCGCCCACCTTGCCGGTGTAGTCGCCGATGATGAGTACCGCCTTATGGCCGAGATCCTGAAACTGCCGCAGCTTGCGAAGGACCACGGTGTGTCCCAGGTGGATGTCAGGGGCCGTCGGGTCGACTCCCAACTTGACCCGTAGCGGCCGTCCCTCGGACCCGGGCCTGGATAAGCTGACGCAGCAGCATGTCCGCCGGCAGCACATCCACGCTGCCAAGCAGCAACTGCTGGTATTCCTCGAGTAAGTCGGCGGGGACCCCCGCCGGGGCCGCGGGAATCGGGGCCGACCCTTGCACGCTGTCCATCAAAATACCTCCCGGCCGGGAGAATATCATGGTGATGACGGCTCTGGTGTAACATCAGGGCACGATGGGGAGGGACACAGTGGCCAGCCGACCACGCGGAGTCCGGCGGGGTCGCCGGGCGCTTAAGCTCGCTCTTCTTGCCCTCCTGCTGGTCGTCGCCGCACTTCTCTCTCTGTCCGCCGGAGCGTATGTTGCTGTCGCACGCACGCTGCCGGCTCTCGAGCTTGGCGATCGGATCGCCTCGCCGCAGACGACCAAGATCTACGACGTCTCGCCGACGCCGGTCCTCCTGGCCGAACTGCACGGCCTCGAGAACCGCGATGTCCTGTCCGGCGACCAGATCCCGCAGATGATGCGGGATGCGATCGTGGCGATAGAGGATTCACGGTTCTACGACCACAAGGGCGTCGATTTCGTGGCCATTCTGCGGGCCGCCTGGGCGAATCTGCGGCACCGGGAGATCGTCCAGGGCGGATCGACCATCACTCAACAGCTCATCAAGAACGCCTTCATGACCGACGAACAGACCCTGGATCGCAAAGTGCGCGAGGCAACGTTGGCGTACCGGTTGGAGAGCAGATGGTCCAAAGAGAAGATCCTCAACGAGTATCTCAACGTCATCTACTTCGGCTCGGGTGCCTACGGCATCCAGGCGGCGGCCCGCTCTTATTTCGGCGTCGACGCCAAGGACCTCTCCCTGGCGCAGGCCGCGCTTCTCGCCGGTCTTCCCAAAGCGCCCTCGGCGTATTCTCCCCGCCGCGATCCAGAGGCCGCGATCGCACGGCGCGACCTGGTGCTCAACAAGATGTACCAGCAACGCTACATCAGCAGCCAGCAGCTGCAGGAGGCGCTGGCAGCCTCGCTGCATCTCTCAGACACGGGCATCGACGCAGGGGTCAAAGCGCCTTACTGGGTGGAACTGGTACGGGAGCAACTCGTGGCCCGCTACGGTTCGTCGACCGTTCTCGGCGGGGGGCTGCGGGTCTACACGAGCCTCGACCTCGGCATGCAGCAGGCCGCCGAGGACGCGATCAAGAGCGTCCTCGACCAGCCCGGCGACCCTTCGGCCGCACTCGTGGCCATCGATGTGCGCACAGGCCGCATGGTGGCGATGGTGGGCGGGTCGGACTTCTCCAAGCTGCAGTTCAACCTGGCTACCCAGGGTAAGCGGCGGCCCGGCTCGGCCTTCAAGCCCTTCGTACTGGTCACAGCGCTCGAGAAGGGCATCAGCCCCGAGGCCACCTACGATTCCGGTCCCATCACCGTCGATCTACCCGGGGGACCGTGGGAAGTGTCGTCTACGGACGAGGGCAGCGTGGCCTTGACCGAGGCCACGGCCGACTCCTCGAACGGCGCCTTTGCCCGTTTGGTCATGGAGGTGGGCGCCGGCAACGTGGCCAAGACGGCGGCCGATATGGGTATCACCACCCCTCTCGGGGAGTCCCCCGGGCCGGCCATCGCTCTGGGCGGCCTCACCGGCGGAGTCTCCCCCATCGAGATGGCGATGGCCTACGCGACTCTCGCGGATGGCGGGGAGCGCCTTTCGGCGCGGGTGGCGTTCGACCCCTCGAAGGCCGGCTTCCCGGTGAGCATCGTCAAAGTCACCGATGCCGACGGGCGCGTCCTCGACGAGAACGGCGCCGTTCGTACGCGGGTCATGGACCCCGGGATCGCCGCGCTCGCCACTACCTGCCTCCAAGGGGTGATAACGGATGGGACCGGGCGCGCCGCCGACATCGGACGGCCGGCCGCCGGCAAGACTGGTACGACGGAAGACAACCGGGACGCCTGGTTCGTAGGCTACACCCCCGATCTCGTGGCGGCCGTCTGGGTCGGCTATCCGGACGAGGAGCGTCCGATGGGGGACGTGCATGGCGCGGCTGTCACCGGCGGCACCCTCCCGGCCGAGATCTGGGCCCGCTTCATGAGGAGCGCGCTCGCCACGACCCCCGCCTCGGACTTCTCCGCTTCATACGCGGACCGATGGGTCACAGTCGAAGTCTGCAGCGAATCGCATCTGCCGCCTACCGAGCTGTGCCCCTCCATCGTGAAGATGCTGTTCCGCTCCGACAAAGTGCCATCGGATGCATGCGGCATCCACGTGCCGAAGGCAGTCTTCATGCCCAACGTCGTCGGCATGTCCATCACGAAGGCCAAGCGGCTGCTCGGCGAGGCCAATCTCAAGATCAGGACCGTCCAGGACACCGCATCGTTGGAGCCCGCGGGCATAGTGGTGAAGCAGGACTCGCCTGCGGGCAAGCCGATACTTCAAGGCAGCGAGGTCGTGCTACGCGTCTCCGCGGGCCAGGCGACCACCGTCCCCGCGCTTGTGGACCTCCCGCTCGATCAGGCACAGGCTGCGCTCGCGGGAGCGGGTCTCTCCGCGGAGATCACTCAGCAGCCGGCCGACGCTCCGGCCGGGACCGTGCTTTCGCAAGACCCGAGCGCCGGGACCGTGCTGGCAAAGGGCTCGACGGTGCGCCTGGTGGTGAGCGCCGGCCCGGAAACGCCACCTTCGACGTAGTCCTGGCAGCCTCTTACACCCGGCTCACGCGGGTGAAGCCGGAGCAGGCTACGACCTCCACTCCCTGACGTTCGTACTGATCGATGATCAGGTTCATCCCCAGGGAATCGGAGGACACATGGCCGGCCACGACCACCGACATGTTCTCCTCTTTGGCGCGTTTGCGGTGGTCCTCCCCCATGTGCATCCCGACGATGGTGCCGACACCGGCCGCCGCCAATTTGCTGAGGGAATCCACCGGGCCCGATGTGCCCCCGGTCATGTCCACCATGATCTTGCCCGTGCGACGCTTGGCGCTACCCTGGAACATGGTGGGGCCCATCCCCTCGAACACCGCTTGCCGGTACTCGGGGATGGCCTTCAACATGTCGAGCAGTTCGTCGACCGTCCCGTCCATGCCCAGATCGTCACAGCGGGCCTGCAGAAAGGCGTTGACATTGTTGTCGGCAGGCGTGTGACAGCACATATACGGGATGCCGAGGAGGCGCGCGGCTTGCACCGTCCGCTCGTTGTTGCGGGGATGAAGAGCGCGCATGATCTCGGCCATACGGTCGCTCATGACCGCGTCGCCATAGGCGACCGACACGCCGAACTTGCGCCACACGTCGGCCTGGACACCCATCACCTCGTCGAGGCGGGCCAGCGCGCGGCCTTCTGGATGGTGAGCGAACATGAGATCGATCGGACGTCCCCTTTCCCGCAACCGATCGACAAGCAGCACCTCGCCTACCTCTAGGTCGATACCAACGAGGATGCACGAAACCTCGGTCTCCGGGTCCCCGTGGAGTATGCGGGTATCCACATAGGGATTGACCAGGCGCTCCTGGTCGAACTCCCAGCGCTTGGCCTCGGGCAGTTCTTCGAACGCCTCGCGCGCCTGGGCGAGTACCCGACCGACGCCCTCTTCGCCTCGAGGGTCCGCAGCCATGCCGGCATGGAACGCCGCCTCGTACATGTCCTTGAGCCTCATGAGCACGGTCCTCCTCTTGTCGCCGACCGTCTGGTCACATACCTGCTGTCGAGCGAATAATAGCGGAGCGGGAGCGTGTCGCCTCGCGAGATGCCGATTCTCGTCGTGACGCCCACGTTCGGCCTCGCACCATCGTCGACTACGAACAGGCCGGAGGCCTCTCCGAGTGCAAGACCGTTCAAGGCAGGCTGGACACCCAGAGCCTTTCCCACGCGGCCCGGCCCACAGACGGGCTCAAAGGCCCGTATGAGCACCGCTGACCCTATCTCTCGGCGGTCGCATACGATGTTGAGCAGGTAGTGCACACCGTAGCTGAGGAAGACGTAGATCGTACCGGGTGGTCCGAACATAGCGGCGTTGCGTTTCGTCGGTCCCGGCGCGGAATGCGAGGCGGGGTCCTCAACAGGTAAGTACGCCTCGACTTCAGTGAGTCTGCCCCCGCCGCGCCGTGGCGACCACAGGATCTTGCCGATCAGATCCCGGGCCACAACGTCCGAGGACCGGGCAAAGAACTCCGCACCCAGCACGCTGCCCCCAGGAAACGCGGCGCCGGAGTCTCCGTCATTTTGCACGGTGGGGTCCCGCTCTACTGCGAGAGCCGATCCAGTACCGCCCGAGCGAGGGCCAACTGTTCGGCCACTCGCGCGGGGGCCGTTCCTCCCGGCGACACCTTCGCTCCAACCACGCGGTCGAGGTCCACCACGGAGTAGTAGTCCTCGTCGAAAAGCGGACTCAGCTTTCGCAATTCATCCATGCCGGCACTCGCCAGCGGCCTTCCCTCGGTGGACAGCAGGGCCACCAACCTGCCGGCTACCCGATGAGCGTCCCGGAACGGAAGCCCCTTGGCGACGAGATAGTCGGCGACATCCGTCGCAGCGGCGTAGCCGCCCTCAGCGGCTTCGCGCGCCCGTTTCCGGTCGATGGTCAGCCCCTCGACCATAGCCGACATTGCCTGCAGGCACAGGTCGAGCTCTTCCTTGGTCCCGAAGACGTAGAGCTTGTCCTCCTGCAGATCTTTGTTGTACGCGAGGGGAAGGCCCTTCAGCAGCCCGCCGAGACCCTGCAACCGGGCCAGGAAACCGGACGCCTTGGCCCGCACGAGCTCGGCGCCGTCGGGATTGCGCTTCTGGGGCATGATGCTCGACCCCGAGGTCCAGGATTCCGGCAGCGCCGCCAGCCCGAATTCCTGGGTACTCCAGAGCACCAACTCCTCCGCCAGCCGGGACAGGGTGAGCGCGCAGTTCGCCGAGATCGACAGATAGGCGAAGGCCGTGTCGCGCGCGGCAACAGCGTCCATAGCGTTGGGAGATACGTCGGCGAAACCCAACTCGGCCGCGACCATGGCCCGGTCGAGTGGATAGTTCGCACCGGCCAGTGCCCCGGCCCCGAGTGGCATCCATGAGGTGCTTCTCCACCCCGCGAAGCGTTCCCAGTCGCGCTGCAACGCAAAGAAATAGGCCAGGAAGTGGTGCGCCAGAACGACCGGCTGTGCACGCTGGAGGTGCGTGTAGCCCGGGAAGACGGCATCGGCATTCCTGTCGGCCTGGGACAGGAGTGCGGACATCAGCCGGAGTAGCCGGGCCTGGTGTCCGGAGACTGCGCTCCGCAGATAGAGCTGGAGATCCAGCGCCACCTGGTCGTTCCTGCTCCGCCCCGTGTGGAGCTTGCCGCCCACCGGTCCCACGAGCTCGATCAGCCGCCTTTCGACGGCCATGTGGACGTCCTCATCCTGGAGCGACCAGCCGAAGGTGCCCCGCTCCACCTCGCCCGCGATCGCTGCCAGCCCCGCGAGGATCGTGTCCCGCTCCTCGGCGGTCAACACGCCGATGGCGCCCAACATACGGGCATGGGCCAGCGACCCCTCGATATCGAAGGGCGCAAGCACATGATCGAACGGAATGGAGGCGTTCAGACGCTCGAACAGGGGATCTTGACCGGCTACGAACCGGCCGCCCCACAGCTTATCGGTACCGTCGTTCAAATCGCGCCCTGGTGTTTGCGGGCCCAGACCTCGACCGGCAGTCCCCACAGCTGGATGAAGCCCTTGGCCGATTCGTGGCTGAAGGTGTCGCCGGCTCCGTAGGTGGCCAGCTTGGCGATGTAAAGCGAATGCGGGGACCGGCGCCCCACCGGCTGGCACGATCCTTTGAAGTACCGCAGACGGACGTCCCCGGTCACGTATTCCTGGGTGTTTTCGATGAAGGCGCGGAGAGCGTTAGCGAGAGGGCTGAACCAGAGGCCTTCGTAGATCAGCTCGGTCAGCCGCTGGTCGATACCCGTCTTGAAGTGTTGCAGCTCGCGGGTGAGAGTCAGATCCTCCAACTCCCGATGGGCCATGATCAGCGACAGCGAGCCTGCCGCCTCATAGGTCTCCCGGCTCTTGATGCCCACCAAGCGGTTCTCGACCATGTCCACGCGGCCGAAGCCATGAGAACCACCGATCTTGTCGAGCGTTTCCACCAGTTGCACCGGGCCCATCGCCTCGCCGTCGATAGACACCGGGATGCCCGCCTCAAAGCTCACGACGACCTCGACGGGCTCGTCGGGAGCGTCTTTGGGATGGACGCTGAACTGATAGGCGTCGTCTGGAGCCGCGGCCCAGGGATCCTCGAGCTCTCCGCACTCGATGGCGCGGCCCCACAGGTTCTCGTCGATGGAGTAGGGGTTCTTCTTGGTCAGCGGCAACTCGATGCCCCTGGCGGACAGATAGTCCATGAGTTCCGTCCGGGTCATGCCCCACTCCCGAGCAGGGCCGAGCACCGTGATGGTGGGGTCGAGACAGCGGATCGACACATCTATCCGCACCTGGTCATTCCCCTTGGCGGTGCAGCCGTGAGCGATGAACTTGGCCCCGCACTGGTGGGCCAACTCGACCATCTTCTTGGAGATGAGCGGACGGGAAAGAGCCGAGTGGAGCGGGTACCTGCCTTCATACAGAGCGTTCGCTTTGAGGGCCGGGAAAGCGAAGTCGGTGACGAACTCCTCTTGCGCGTCGATGACGATCGAGTCGGCCGCACCCGCCTGGAGGGCCCGTTCCCGCAGGCTCTCGAGGTCCTTCATCCGGCCAACGTCCACCAAGGCACAGATGATCTCGTACCCGAACTTCTCTTTCATGTAGGGGACGAGCGCCGAGGTGTCCAGACCACCCGAATAGGCGAGTACGCACCGTTCCTTGTCCATTAGTTTCAGCCTCCCAGTTCTTTTAGATACGCGCAGACGGCTTCTGCCGACTTTGAGTCTTTGCTTACGAGGATCACCGTGTCGTCACCGGCCACGCAGCCGAGGATAGCGTCGTGCTCCAGTTCGTCGACGACGCGTCCGATGCCGGGGGCGGCTCCCGGATCGCACCGCAGGACGAGCAGGTTCTGCGCCAAGTGGATGCCCCGCCCGAACTCCTTGAGCATCCGGGAACAGGCGGTCGGAGGATCAGGACGTTCCTCCGAGGCGGGCACGAAGACGTAGCGGATGCGCCCCACCGCGTCACGGCTCTTCTGCAGGCCCAATTCGCGAAGATCACGGCTGATGGTGGCCTGAGTCACTACGCATCCGACAGCCGCCAGTTCGTCGACCAGGTCTCGCTGACTCGCTATGGAGCGGTCCTTCAGCACCCTCCGCAGCAGCTGTTGCCTTTGCCGCTTGTTCATCCTAGACCCAGCTCGGGTCGGCGCCGGAGACGATCTTGGTACCCAGCCCGGCGTCGTCGGTCATGACCTCGAGCAGCACCGAGTGGGCGATGCGGCCGTCGATGATATGAGCGGCCCCGACCCCGGCCCGCAGACTGGTGAGCACCGCCTCCAGCTTAGGGATCATGCCCTTGGAGACCTTGCCGCTCTCCACCAGATCGACGACGTCTTGGGCCGTGCACTGGGAGATAAGCGTGGAGTCGTCCTCGAGGTCACTGTGCAGTCCGCTCACGTCGGTCAGAAAGATGACCTTCTCCGCCTTCAGCGCGGCCGCCAAGGCGCCCGCGACAGTGTCGGCGTTGATGTTGTAGCTCTCCCCCGCCTCTCCCGTCCCCACCGACGCGACGACCGGCACGTAGTCGGCCTCCAGTAGGTCCAGCAACTGGATATTGACGTCGGTGACCTCGCCGACCAGCCCCAGATCGATCACGGTTCCGTCGTCGCTCCGCTTGACGAGCGGCTTGGCCCGCAGTAACGAGCCGTCGTCGCCGCAGAGACCGACGGCCGCGGCGCCCTTGCTGTTGATCAGGCTCACGATCTCCTTGTTGACCTTGCCAACGAGAACCATCTTGGCCACTTCCATGGCAGCCGCGTCGGTCACGCGCAGGCCTTCGACGAACTTGACGGGCAGATCGAGCCGTTTCATGTAGGCGCTGATCTCGTTGCCGCCGCCGTGGACGATGATGGGCTTGATCCCGACATAGCGGAGCATTGCGATGTCGGTGGCGAACTCGTCCTTGAGGTCGGCGGAGCTCATCGCCGCGCCGCCATACTTGATGACCATCGTCGTGCCGCTGAACATCCGGATGTACGGAAGCGACTCGAGAAGGGTCTGCACTCGTTTGCGGTATACCTCGCGCATGATAGGTCCTAGGTGTGATACTCGGCGTTGATGGTTATGTACTCGTGGCCCATGTCGGCGAAGAAGAGTTCCGCAGCCCCGGTGCCCAACCCCAGATCGAGGGCGATGTCGATCTCCGGCTGCTTCATGCCCGCCGCCATCTCCTCGTGGTCCGGGTCGGAGACCGCGGCCGCCGCGCCCCCCTCGACGACGAGCACGCCGCATAGATAGAGACGGGCCTTCGGAAGAAAGCGCCCCGCCATGGCGGCGCCCGCAGAGCTTATGACCCTTCCCCAGTTCGGGTCGCCCCCGTGCATGCAGGTCTTGACGAGCGGCGAGTTGGCGATGGCGCGGGCCACTCTCCGGGCCTGAACGTCGTCCTCAGCCCCGGCGACCGCGAGCCGCATGATCTTCGTGGCCCCTTCGCCGTCGGCCACCATCATGAGGGCTATCCGCAGGAGCATAGCGTCCAGAGCCGCGCCCAGAAGACCCAACCCCTCCTCGCCCGGGCGCACCTGCGATGCCCCGCTGGCGAGGAACAGGACCGTGTCGTTGGTGCTCATCTCCCCGTCGACGGTCACCCGGTTGAACGAGCTGTCGATCGCCTTGGCGAGAAGCGCCTGCATCTCGCCGGCGGTCAGCACCGCGTCCGTCGTAACCACGCAGAGCATGGTCGCCATAGCCGGCGAGATCATCCCCGCGCCCTTGGCGCAGACCCCCAAGCGCACGTTCCCTTGAGGAAGCGCGACCTCGAGCGCGCACATCTTCGGGAAGCGATCCGTGGTCATGATGGCGCGGTCGAAGTCCGGGCCGCCCTCTGGCTTGGCGGCGCTCGCCGCCATACGGGCGCCGGCCGCCATGAACGCAGGGTCGAGCTGCACCCCGATGATCCCCGTCGATCCTACGGCGACGTTGGCCGCGGGTAAGCCCAGAGTATCCGCGCACGCCTTCTGCATAGCCCGAGCTACCTGCAACCCCGGCTCCCCGGTGCAGGCGTTCGCGTTTCCGCTGCTCATGACCACCCCAAGGAGACGCGCCAGATCGGTCTCTGTACGGTTCACCACGATGGGAGCCGCGGCGAAGGCGTTGGTCGTGAAGACGGCGGCCGAGACCGCGCTTCCCCGCCACTCGGGAGCGACTGCCAGAACGCCCATGTCTGGCCGCCCGCTGTCCTTCAGGCCGACGACCACCCCTCCGGCCACGAAGCCCGCCGGGTAGGTCGCACCCGGAGAGGCACCGGCCGGTTCCTCCAGCCGCGCGCCGTCGGGCAGCGCGATGAACCGCGACTGCAGGGGCGCTACCACCACCGGATGGTCGGGACCACCGGTACCGCTCATACTCGCCTCCTCAGACCCGCGTCTTCGGCCAGCCCGAACATCACGTTCATGTTCTGCACCGCCTGTCCCGACGCGCCTTTCACCAGGTTGTCTATGACGCTGAAGATCTTCACCAGCCCGGCCTCGCTATCCTCCCGAACGGTGAGGCGGCAGAAGTTCGTGTGCGCGACCTCCGCCAGGCTGGGGGTCTGGTCGCTCACTTCCACAAAAGGCTCGTTCTCATAGAAGGTCCGGTACTTCTCCAGCCAGGAGTCGGTGCCCACCATGCCGCTCAGCGGGCGGAAGTAGATGGTGCTGAGGATGCCCCTGTCCACGGGCAGCAAATGCGGCGTGAACGACACAGGCAGAGCAGCGTCGGCCGCCGCTCCCAGTTCCTGGACCATCTCGGCTGTGTGTCTGTGGCCGATCTCGCTATATGCGCGGAAGTTCTCGTCGACTGCGCAGAAGTGGGTCTTGTCCGACGCAGTGCGCCCCGCCCCCGAGACACCGGATTTGGAATCGACTATGACGCCGCCCGGGTCGATGTCGCCCGCGACCGGCAACAGTCCGAGGATCATGCTAGTAGGGTAGCAACCGGGATTCGCGACGATGCGCGCCTTAGAGATCGCGGTCCGGTAGGCCTCCGGCAGCCCAAAGACCGCCTCACCGACCAGATCGGGGCGTGGATGAGTGAAGCCGTACCAGCGCTCGTACCCCGCTGGGTCCTTCAACCGGTAGTCCGCGCTCAGATCGACCACCCTGCACCCGCGGTCCACGAGCTCGGCCACCACCGCATAAGCCTCGGCGTGCGGGTAGCACACGAAGGCGACGTCGGCCTCCCCCGCGGTCTCCGGTGAATACGCGACATAGCTGCCTTCCACCCGCAGATGAGGAAAGACCCGGTCCACACGCGATCCGATGTAGGATTTCGAAGTAAGGGGACCGAGTTGGACCTCGGGATGCCCATTCAATATGTCTGTCAGGACCGCCCCGGTGTATCCGGTAGCCCCGATGATGCTCGCAGTGATCACACTCGTACCTTTCGAACATTGCTCACGAGTGTTTCAATATACATGGTCTTGCAAAAACATGCAAGTTGCGGCATACCGACCGAGACTATGGCCCCTCCGCTTTGAACCTACGCTCGGAGCTCGGCCCCCAGTTCCGCCCGGACCTTGTCCAGCATCGCGCGGCGCAACTCATTGACCTCGTCCTCGCTGAGAGTACGGTCGGGAGCGCGAAAACTGAGCCTGAGAGCCAGGCTCTTCTTGCCTGCCGCCACCTGCGCGCCCTCGTACAGGTCGAAGACCCTGATGTCCTCCAGTAGCTCGCCACCGGCGCCGCGCAGCGACGAAACGACCTCCGCGGCGGAAACCGCCGCGTCGACCACGAGGGCAAAATCCTGCTCCACCGCGGGGAAGGTCATGAGATCGCGGAACATGAGCACGTCAGTGGAAGCGGCTGCGATGGGGTGCAGGTCGAGTTCCACAGCGACCGCAGGGCCCTTCAGGTCGTATGCCTGCACGACCAGCGGATGGACCTCTCCTATCCAACCCACGATCCGGCCGTCAGGGGTGGCTACGGTCGCGCTCTTCCCGGGATGAAGGAACGGCTCGGCGCCCGGGGCCTCCGCGTCGGGACGGCTGAAGACGAGGGGAGAATGAAGCCCGGCCGCCATCCGCTCAGCCAGCCCCTTCGCGAGGAAGTAGTCCGCCGTAGCGCCCGAACGTAGCCAGGAGTCCTCGTCCCAGCGCCCGGCGAGGAGTATCCCCACCCGGGTGGGTTCGTCCGGCAGCAGAGACCCCGACGGCACGAAGACCCTCCCCAGCTCGAATATGTGCACCCGCTCCTCACGGACCGCCACGTTCTTACGGGCGGTGTCGAGCAGGCCCGGCAGCAGCATCGTGCGCATGAAGGCCTGGTCCAGGCTGAGAGGGTTCGCGATGCGCACCATCCGCCGCCGAGGGTCATCGGTGCCCAGCCGGAGGAGCTCAGGCCACTTGTCGTCGCCAAAGCTGTAATCGATCACCTGGGTCAGGCCCGCCCCTGCAAGCAGGTCCTCAACGAGCCGCCTGGCCGCCTGAGCCCGGTCAAGACCGCCTCGCCCGACGCGCCTCGGCGGCAACGTCGACGGGATGCGATCGAGGCCGTACACCCTGGCTACCTCTTCGATGAGATCGATCTCCCGGGTCAGATCCCCGCGAAAGCTCGGGACTTCAACGACCAGATCGGGGCCTGTCGCGCCTACGGAGCAACCCAGCCGGGACAGGATCCCGGCCATCTCATCCCGGGGCAGATCGGTGCCAAGCACAGCGGCCACCCGCTCGGGGCGCAGCTTCAAGACGGTCTGCGGACGGGGCTCCGTACGCACGTCGATGGTCGCCACCGATACCTCTCCCCCACACAACTCCACGAACAGCTTGCAGGCCATGTCGAGAGCCAGCGGGATCATCTCGGGGTCGAGCCCCTTCTCGTAGCGGGTCGAGGCCTCCGAGCGAAGTCCGAGCGCCCCGGACGTGCGCATGATATTCGGGCCGGAGAAGTTGGCTCCCTCGAGCAGTATGTCGGTGGTGGCGTCGGTGATCTCGCTATCGAGACCTCCCATGATGCCCGCGATGACCGAAGCCCTCTCGGCGTCGGCGATCACCAACATGTCGTCGGTCAGCGTGCGGCTCTCACCGTCGAGCGTGACGATGGTCTCCCCCGGCCTGGCTCTCCGAACAATGATCCGTTTTCCGCGGATGGTCTGGAGGTCGAAGGCATGCAGAGGTTGCCCGAGGGCCCAGAGGACATAGTTGGTGACGTCCACCACGTTGCTGATGGGCCGCATGCCGGCGTGGGCGAGTTGGGCCTTGAGCCACAGAGGCGATTCGCCCACCGTGACGCCGCGGATCACGCGGCCGGCGTAGCGGGGACACAGGTCGGGATCGTGCACCTCGATGGATATGTCCCGATCGACAGCCCGGTCGCCCCACGGATGCCGGAAGCTCACATCCTCGGCAAACGGCGCCCCGGTGATGGCTGCGATCTCCCGGGCCATGCCCCGCACCGAGAGACAATCCGGCCGGTTGGGTGTGACCTCGACCTCGAGCACCTGGTCGGAGATGGGGAAACACTCGCTCAGCAGACGGCCTGCCACCCACTCCTCGGGCAGCACCATGGTGCCCGGGCTCTTGGCCGCCAGACCGATCTCGGCCTCGGACATGATCATGCCCGACGATACGATGCCGCGGAGCTTCGCCTCGCGGATGCGGGTCCCATCGGGCATCACCCCGCCGGGAAGGACCACGGCCACAGTCTGTCCGGCGCCTACGTTCGGCGCCCCGCAGACTATCGTCCGCGGCGACGCCTCGCCGACATCGACCAGGCACACCGACAGCTTGTCCGCGTCGGGATGGCGACGGCACTCGAGGACTTTGCCCACGACGAAGTACTGGAGGTTGTCGCCGCCCAGGATGCCGACCTCGGCCACCCGCTCTACCTCGGTACCGGTCAGGGCCAGACGGGAAGCGATCTCGTCGACCCCCACCTCGATGGGCACGTATTCTCTCAGCCAGGATATCGGCGCCTTCATGATCGCTCCCAGTCAGAACTGGCGCAGGAAGCGCAGGTCGTTCTCGAAGAAGAGCCGCAGGTCGTTGACGCCGTGCTTGAGCATGGCAATCCGTTCGATACCCATGCCGAAGGCGAAACCCGTGAAGACCTCCGGGTCGTAGCCGACGAACTCGAAAACGTTAGGATCCACCATGCCCGACCCGAGAATCTCCAGCCAGCCGCTCCTCTTACACAACCGGCAGCCCGCGCCGTCGCACATGATGCAGGACACGTCCACCTCGACCGAGGGCTCGGTGAAGGGGAAGAAGTGTGGGCGGAAGCGGACTTTCCGGTCGGCCCCAAACATCGCGCGCACGAACGTCTCCAGGGTTCCCTTGAGATCCGCCAGCGTGATCCCCTCGTCCACCACCAGCCCTTCGACCTGATGGAACATGGGGGTGTGGGTCGCGTCTGAGTCGCGGCGGTATGCGTTGCCAGGAACGATGATGTGGACCGGCGGCGACTGCTTCTCCATGACCCGCACCTGCATGGGCGACGTGTGGGTGCGAAGCAAGACTCCATCCGAAACGAAGAACGTATCGTGAAGCGAGCGGGCCGGATGATCGGGCGGCGTGTTAAGGGCTTCGAAGTTGTAGTACTCGGTCTCGACTTCCGGCCCCTCGGCGATCTCATAGCCCATACCGATGAAGATATCCTCGATCTCCCGCTGGGTCTGGGTGATGAGATGGAGGCGTCCAAGCGGTGACGGCCAGCCGGGAAGAGTGACGTCGATTCGGTCGCGTTCCAACCCTGAAGCCAGCTCCCGGGCCTCCAGCCCCACCTTGAGTTCCTCCACAGCGGTCTCGAGAGCCTTACGGATAAGGTTGCCCACCTTTCCCACCTCGGGCCGCTGATCGGCGGGCAACTCCGGGATGCTCCGCAGAAGCGTCACGAGTTCCGCTTTCCGGCCAAGGAAGCGCACGCGGACGGCCTCCAGGGCGGCGAGATCAGGGGCGGACGCGATGGCCGTGGTCCCTTCGGTATAGATCGTCCTTAGATCGGGACGTGATACCTGCGCGAGGATAGGATCGTCTGTGCTTATGGCTCCTCCTTCCAAGCGGACAATCCTAACCGACCCAGGTCCCATTTGCCACCGGGGCTGGGGGCGCTGCCGTCTCCGGGTGACGCTGCCGCGGGGCCGGTCGTGGCCCGCTCGCGGCTGAGTTCGTAGGCCAGGACGGTACCCGCCATGGCGACGTTGAGCGAATCGAAACGGCGCTGCCGTATCGTGACCCTCTCGGCGCGCTCCCATGGCGCGACCGGGCCCGTTCGCTCGCTTCCCAGCACGACTACCAGCCCTGCGGTGGTGGAAACGTCTCGCACATCGAGGCCGTTCGTCGGATCGGCGACAAGCACCCTCGGCACCTCTTCTCCGCGCCCGGCCGTCGCCGCGATCCGCGCTTCCAGATCTCCCGCCTCGACCTCGGTGACCACCGGCAAGGAGAATTGCGCGCCCATGCCGGCGCGCAAGGCTTTGGGGCTGTACGGGTCCGCGGTGCCTGGTGAGCAGATGACGCCGCCAAGTCCGAAGGCTACGGCGCTGCGGACCAGTGTGCCCACATTGCCCGGGTCGCCGACGGAGTCGAGAAAGAAGACCAGGGCACCGCCCAGATCCATTTCGCTAAGGTGACGGACAGGCTGTGCGCCGATGAAGATGACGTCCGAGGAACCGCCGAGCGAACTGGCGTAGTCGAGGGTCTCCTGGTCGCACACGCCGATGTTGAGGCCGTCAGCGGCCGATGGCGCGGAAGCCGGACCGCCGGGCCCCGAGGCGGCCGCCTGCTCCCGCAGGCCGGCCGGTAATTCTGACAGCAGTTCGCGCCGGACGAGGATCTCGCGGACGTCGGCACCGCCCGCCACCGCCGCGAGGAGAAGGTCCATCCCTTCACCCACCAGAAGCCCGCGCTCGCGGCGGTGCTTCTTCTTCTGCAGCTTGCGCGCCAGCTTGACGGTGTGGTTCTGCCGCCCGGCGATGTCGCGGATCACGCTGCTAGGCGGCTTCCAGCGCCTCTTTGGCCCGGGCGGCCATCTGCGCGAAGACTTCGGGCTCACGGACAGCCAGGTCGGCCAGGATCTTGCGGTCGACGTCGATGTTCGCCTGCTTCAGCCCGTGCATGAACTGGTTGTAGCTGAGGCCGTGTTCGCGGGCGCCGGCGTTGATGCGCTGGATCCACAGCCGGCGAAACTCGCGCTTGCGAGCCCTGCGGTCGCGATACGCGTACGTGCCGGACTTGATGCTCTGTTCTTTGGCCCTCCGGTAGGAGGACTTCTTGAGACCCCAGTAGCCTTTGGCCTCCTCGAGGACCTTGCGGCGCTTCTTCTGGCCACTGACGCTTCTCTTAACTCGGGGCATGGCTATCTCCTCTTACTGGCCCAGGAGGCCCCGAAGCCGGCTGGTGTCTTTGGTGTCTAGCACGGTGCTCTTGCGCAACTTGCGCTTCTTGTTGGCCGACTTCTTGGTCAGCAGGTGGCTGCCCATCGCCCGACGGCGCATCAACTTGCCGGTGCCGGTAAGCTTGATCCGCTTCTTGGCGCCTTTGTGAGTCTTGTTCTTAGCCATGTCGTTCCCTTATCAGTTACGCTTCGGGGCCAGCATCATCACCATGTTCCTGCCGTCGAGGTTGGGCTCGGACTCAACCTCGCCGACATCCGCCAGGTCCTCGGCCATGCGGCGGAGCAATCTCTCGCCGAGGTGCGGGTGGACCAACTCCCTCCCGCGGAACATGATCGTCAGCTTGACCTTGTCTCCATGCGTGAGAAAGCGCTGGACGTGCCCCTTTTTCGTGTCGAAATCGTGGTCGTCGATCTTGGGCCGCAGTTTGATCTCTTTGATGCTGATCGTGGTCTGCCGCTTGCGCGCTTCCTTCGCCTTCTGCTCTTGCTCGTACCTGTACTTGCCGTAGTCCATCACTTTGCAGACCGGCGGGGTGGCCATCGGAGCCACCTCGACCAGGTCGAGATTCAATCTGTCTGCGAACGCGAGCGCTTCTGGAACGCCCACGATCCCGACCTGCTCGCCATCCGGTCCGATCAATCGGACCGAGTCTGCACGGATCTTCTCGTTGATGCGAACTATATCGGCTATGTGCCCCTGCACCTCCCCCGGCGCTACCGGTTAGTTGCCACTCTTACCACGCAAAAAAAGCGGTGACACCACCGCTCTCCCATTCCGGAATCCGGCTACCTGAGCCGGCCGGTTCTTCTATGGTTGACCTCCGTACCACAACTAGGCGCGGGGTGGGAAGGGTGGCTTCCTCTTTATTTGAGGGCGTAGTATAGCCTATTGCCCGAGGTGACTCAAGAACATGCGGAGTCGGGCAGACTGCACGTCTCGGCGATGAGCGTGGCGGCATCGGCTAGAGCCAGCGTCTGTGTATCCTTGCTGCCCCTGGTCCGGATGGTCACCGTTCCCTGTTCCACTTCGCGGTCGCCCACGACCAGCATGAAAGGCACTTTGCCGACCTCGCCGTCGCGGATCTTCTTGCCCACCGATTCCGGACGCAGATCGGCTTCGGCCCTCAGGTTCGCGCAGTTCAGCGCGCTCTTGACCTCGCTTGCGTAGCCGGCGTGACGGTCGGCCACCGGTATGACGGTGGCCTGCACGGGCGCCAGCCAAGCAGGCAACGCGCCGCCGTAGTGCTCTATGAGGATGGCAAGGAACCGCTCGATGCTCCCCAGCACCGTTCGATGGATCATCACTGGGCGGTGGCGCTGGTTGTCCTCCCCCACATAGTCGATGTCGAGTCTCTCGGGCATCGCGAAATCCACCTGGCACGTAGCGCATTGCCAAGTGCGCCCCATGACGTCCTCGATATGGAAGTCGATCTTCGGACCGTAGAACGCGCCGTCCCCGGGGTTGAGCACGTAGGCCAGTTCAGCGCGTTCGAGCGCCTTCGCCAGCGCCCCCTCGGCCTTCTGCCACATCTCGTCGCTGCCGATGGACTTTTCCGGTCGGGTGGACAACTCCACGTGGACCCGTTCGAAACCGAATGTCCGGTACATCCGCCGCACCAGCTCGATCACGCCCAGGACTTCCCCCTCCACCTGTTCCGGGAGGCAGTAGATGTGGGCGTCGTCCTGCGTGAACATGCGCACCCTGAAGAGCCCGCTCAGTACCCCGGACATCTCGTGCCGATGCACCAGGCCGAGTTCGGCGTACCGCAACGGCAGGTCGCGGTACGAGTGCTGCTCGCTCTTATAGATGAGTATGCCGCCGGGGCAGTTCATCGGCTTGACAGCAAAATCGACGTCGTCGATCTTGGTGAAGTACATGTTGTCCTTGTAGTTGTCCCAGTGTCCGGAGCGCTCCCACAAGGTCCGCTCGAGCATGATGGGGGTCTTGGTCTCCTCGTAGCCGGCCAGGGTGTGCTCGCGGCGCCAGTAATCGAGGAGGGCGTTGATGACCCGCATCCCTTTGGCATGGAAGAAGGGGAACCCCGGGCCCTCATCATGGAAGCTGAACAGCCCCAATTCCCGGCCCAGCTTGCGATGATCTCTCTGCCGCGCCATCTCGAGGCGCTGCAGGTATTCCTCCAGTTCCTTCCTGGTGGGAAAAGCGGTGCCGTAAATACGGGTGAGCATGGGATTGTCGCTCTTGCCGCGCCAGTACGCGCCGGCGACAGACAGCAGACCGACGGCTCCGATCTTGGCCGTGTCGGGGACGTGCGGCCCGCGGCAGAGATCGACGAAGCCACCCACCTGGTAGGTGCTGATGACGGCGTCGGCAGGCAGATCGCGGATCAATTCCAGCTTGTAGGGCTCGTCGGCAAAGAGCGCTTCCGCCTCCTCCTTACTTACCTCCCGCCGCTCGAACGACTCGTCTGCGGCAACCAGTCTCTCCATCTCGGCGGTGAGCTTCGGCAGGTCGTCCTCCCCCACCGGACCCGGGAAATCGAAGTCATAATAGAAGCCGTCCTTGATCGCCGGACCGATCGCCACCTTGGTGCCCGGAAAAAGCCGGATGGCGGCCTCGGCCAGAACGTGCGCCGCGGAGTGGCGGATCACGTCCAGACCTTCGCCCGACGAGGCGGTAAGGATGCTCACTTGGTCGCCCTCGGCGAGAGGGGCACCGAGATCGACGACTCTGTCTCCCACCTTGGCGGCTATGGCCGCTTTGGCCAGTCGCGGCCCAATCGCGGCCGCGACGTCGGCCGCCGAGGCCCCGCCCGCGACCGCCATTTCCGATCCATCAGGCAGCAATATCTTCAAGTGGTCCCCTCAAGTCGTACGACCGGATCAGGCCGCCCGGTTTTCTCCAAATAGTCTAGCTCAGGTTTGGCGGTCGCGCTCTGTGCGCGGGCGACGGCCTGGCGGTGCGGATGAACAAGCGAGAAGCCGTTGATCGGCGGCGATAAGTGGGCACTACTGGATTTGAACCAGTGGCCTCTTCCGTGTCAAGGAAGCGCTCTCCCCCTGAGCTAAGCGCCCGTCAGGGCCGTCATTCTACAGCCGGTCCGGACGGCTGGCAAGGGCGAGCATCCTTGGCGCCCCGCCGGACGCCCCCTCTCGGGCGACCGCGCATGCCCGGTTGTGGTCGGCGTCGCCAATCGAGAGCCGGGGCTGTACAGTGTGCGCAGACGCATCGACTCAGGGAGCCGGACATGAAGTGGGAATACCGCACGGTGGTCTACTACGCCAAGGCGCACGAGCCCGAGACAAGGGAATACCTTCGGTCGTTATGGCCCGGCTGGGACCCCCCGCGCTCGGCCCCGCAGGCGCTGATCCCAAAGTTGAATGAGATCGGGAGCCGCGGCTGGGAGTTGGTCAGCATCCAGCCCGTGTATATCGATGAGGATGCCAGCGTCCTCATCCATGGAGGGCCGAACAAGGGAGCTGTTGACGACGCCATCACCGGGATGATCAAGGCCAAGGCGAGGATACCTTCTTCCGGTCCGGGCGATGAGCCCACCCGGTACACCAACGCATACTTCTGCGCGTTCAAACGGCCGGTCGAAGAGACCCAGTCGTAGACCAAAAAGGAACCCGCTCTTCCGAAGTACCGGCCTCTCGATGTTCCTCATTACCGACTTCGTCTTGCATGACCCGGCAGAGCTTCGGTGGGGGAATCCCGCACCACCAAGCCAAACCAGATGTTCTTCTGCTGGAGACGATCCGCGCACGAAACGCGCTCGATGGAAATCTTGCGCCCGGGGCGATGTGTCCCGTAGTCGAAATCAGGGCCGACAAGGCCGGATGGGTAGAGAGCGACATACAATTGAATGACGAGTGTACGGATTTCGTCCAGAAGACAGCGTTCCTCGATGATCCCCCTAACTGTGGTGGCTGCCCGTTCGACCAATGGTTCGGCTAGACCGGCCGGCACGCTCCCGGCTGTCCACCAACCCGGTTTGAAATAGAAGCCGTCGAACACTCGAAAGCCAACACTCGACGGATGACCCCCATCGTTCTCCGCAGAGCGCTCAACAGTCATCGTCCACTCGGCCTGCTCGCCGTTCATGACACCGACGGCAGCTGTTTGAGCAATGAGCAGCACGACTTCCGAGAGCAGGCGACGCGGAGAGTGCGCGGTGACGTAGTCGAGAAGTTTCCCCGAGCCCGAGCCCGTCACAAGCCCATCCCGGAAGTAGCCTAGCTTCGGGTGCCCGTCGACGTAGGATCTTGAAGCTCAGTCTCACGAGTCTCACGCTTTCTTCCCTATCTTTCGGCACAAATGGATTGCTTTGGGCATGCCTGCGATGTCGGTTTCCGGCCCGCGGTGGGCGCGCTCTCCCACGTCCCGCGATGATGACATATCTGCGCAGTATGTAGCAATACAATAGCGACAATAACGATCGACCCACATCGCCTCTCCACGCTCTTCGTCCGCTACAATCTTCCTCCAAGGGTCCCATGTGTCGGGCCGGAAACGATGGCGGGTGCAAGGAGGACTGTGCATGGACTTGGCTGTCACGAAGGCCGCCCTGGCCCTGCTCGAAGCCGGCGAGCGCTTCGCTCTGGTGTCGACCCTTGAAACAACGGGATCCTCACCCCGTCACTCCGGGGCCGCGATGCTGGTGAGGACCGACGGCTCCATCCTCGGTACCGTCGGCGGTGGCGCCCTGGAGGCCCGGGCTATTCGATCTGCCCACGAGGCGCTTGACGCACGGGCGTCCCGCCTCATGGACTATGAGCTCACCAACGCCGACTCTGCCGGTCTGGGGATGATCTGCGGCGGGCGCGGAGTCCTCCTGATCGAGCATGTCGATCCGGCCGCCGGCGCGAAGCAGGAGTTGTATGCGACTCTTCTCGATCTGTTGAGGGCTGGCGGCACGGGATGGCTGGTGACCTCCGTGTCCGCGGCGGCCGGTGACGAGGTGACGGTCGAAAGATGCCTCGTGGGCTCGGCCGGAGCCGTCACCGGAAAGCCGGTCTGCTCGTTTGAGGCGTTGCAGGGACTAGCGCGCATGGGCGGCGCTCTCGACGGCCACACGGCCGGCGACCGGCCAGGCATTTATGTGCAGCCCGTTGGCGTGCCGGGGACCGCCTACGTGTTCGGAGCCGGGCACTGTGGCAAGAGTCTGGTACCACTTCTCAGCATGGTGGGCTTCCGCACGGTGATCGTCGACGACAGAGCTGACTTCGCTAACGACGATCGCTTCCCGGACGCCGACTCGGTCGTGGTGCCCGACTCGTTCGAGGACGCGCTCGACGGACTTCCTATCGACAAGCAGAGCTACCTCGTCGTCATGACGAGAGGACATGTCTTCGACCGGGCCGTCCTTGCGCAGGCTCTACGGACTGAGGCCGGCTACATCGGCATGATCGGCAGCAAGAAGAAGATTGCCGAGACCTTCCAGGCACTTCGGGAGAAGGGCTTCACTGACGAGGATCTTGGCCGAGTCTTCGCTCCGATCGGGATCAGCATCGGAGCGGAGACACCGGAGGAGATCGCCGTCAGCATCGCCGGCGAGATCGTGCAGGTCAGGCGCAGCCGGACGCCCTGACGGGCAATGGCGAGAACGACTGCAAAACACAGAGCGTTTGCAGGATCTCTGGAGAGGCGACGACCGGAGTTGAACCGGTGTAGCGGGTTTTGCAGACCCGTGCCTAAGCCACTCGGCCACGTCGCCAGAAAACACCGGGGGTCATGGAGCGGATGAAGGGATTCGAACCCTCGACCTTCTGCATGGCAAGCAGACGCTCTAGCCAACTGAGCTACATCCGCCCGGGCGCCTCGCGGCTCGTGGATTATAGACCAGTAGTGCTTGCCTCGTCCAGCGCCTTGTTGACCAGCCGATCGGCTTCGGCGTTCTCCTCGCGACGGACGTGACGAACCGACACCCGCCGGAACTGCCGCAGCCGCGCCACCGCCTCTGAGTGAAGCGGTTTCAGTCCCTCGCTCTTGACCTTGTACTCGCCTCGCACTTGCTTCACGAGCAGCTCGGAATCGGCCAGCACTTCCAGTTCCTCGGCACCCGCTTTCTGCGCGATCTCAAGGCCGGCCAGCAGTGCCCGATACTCGGCTACGTTGTTCGTGCACACGCCTATGGTCCGGCTTACCGTGTCGACCACCTGGCCGTCCGCGTCCTCGAGAACAGCGCCGATCGCGCCAGGGCCAGGATTCCCGCGAGAGCCTCCGTCCACCCGCAGACGCAGCCTGCGAGCGCCGTTCCCCCCAACGACCGGGTCATCCTCGGGTGAAGTGCCGGCCGCCGACACCTCGGCCTCTGCGGCGCCAGCAGCGGGCCGGGCGGACGCCGGCCCTCCCCCGGCACTTGTCCACGGGGAACGCCAGGCATCACTCGTCTCCACCTCGACCTCACTTCCCGCCAGTTCGGCGCGGAGCGTTTCTGTCCAGCGGCGCAGGCACCACCATTCGAGTTGCCCGTGCGGCGCGTTGATGAGAGCAAGGCCGAGTTCTTCCGCGCGATCGGCGTCGTGGTAGCCGAGATCCCCGGTGATGAGGACATCCAGCCCTGCCGCTTCCTGCAGCAGGCTCCGCCCGCTCCCGGGCAGAACGCCGACCCTGCGGACGACCCGATTCCCTTCTCCGCTCCAACCGCAACCATCGAGTTCGAACAGCGCCACCGTCCGCGCCGCCAATTCGGCCACCGTCGTCTCCTCCACAAGCGTCCCTTGCCGGCCGAGGCCGGTCCGGGTCAGCACGTCCTCTACCGCATAGATGTCGAACGCCGGCTCCTCGTAGGGATGCGCCGAGATGTAGGCGGTGACGGCCAGCCGCCACCCGGTTTCTGGGCACCACCGTCTCCCAGCGCACCTCGGGCGTGCGCGCGGGGATGCTGAGCTGCCCGATCGTGGGATGAGCCTCCGGGCCCGGTGTGAACCACCCTCTACCTTCCAGCGAGAAAGCGCATCCATCGTAGTCTCCGATCCCGCCCGCGCCCGCCTCAAACACGGCAGCGGCCACCTTCTCGACGGCATCCGGAGGCACAAAGCCCACAAGCTTGTACCAGCCGGCCGGAGTGCGGCGCAGAGGAGCGACCTTCTCGAGCCCCAGCGCGTCGGCAGCGATGGCAGCCAGGCCTCGCTCGGCGCTATCGAGGTTGGTGTGATGAGCGAGCAGGTTCATCCCCCGCCGCGTCAGTTCCCTCACCATCCGCTCCCGCGGCCGGGATTCGACAAGCGAGGTGAGCGGAGAGAACAGCAGCGGGTGATGTGTCAGAACCGTGTCGTAACCGCCCGTGACGGCCTCAGCGAGCACCGGCTCCGTGAGTTCGAGCGCCACCAGTACCCGCTTCACGCGTGCCCGCCGGTCGCCGACAAGCAGACCGCAGTTGTCCCCGGGTTCGGCCAGCGCCCACGGGGCCAGCTTCTCCAGAAGCGCTTCCAGGTCGGCTATCAGCATGGCCGCCACGACCGGCTACAGCGGCTCTCCGGGCGTCGGCGCCCCCTCCAACCAGGCTTTGCCCTCGGCATAGAGCTTCTCCACGGCCGGTCCTTTCAGCCCCGGCAGGGCCTCTTTGACCTTGAATCCCACCTTGGCCTGAAGATACGCCAGATGCCGGTAGCCTTCGGGAAAGCCGGCCAGCAGGGTCGGTTCCAGGGAGAGCGTGGCCGCGGGATCCACAGGGTCGAGGCGATCCTTCTCGTAGATGGGCTGCCGCCGGACTATCCCCCAGCGCCCGTCCCGCTTCTCGAAGAAGTCGTAGAAGCGGCCCCAGCACACCACGTCTACCGGCACTCCGTCCACCTGCCCACGCTGAAGGATGGTCATCTTCGTCTGCGAGATCGCACGGCTCCCGGCAATGTCGCACGACCACCCGCCGAGTTGGTGCAGGATATTGACACCCTCGTCGAAGGACTTCTTGCTGATCTTGATGAACTCCGCATACGGTCCCTGGAACCAGGTGGCGGTCATCCAGCCGTCCGAGTGCCACACCGTCGCGAAGCGATCCCAGTCCCCCGCGTCCCGCCAGACGACCCAGTTCTCCACGGTCTCTCGTATCGCCAGCTTGTCGGCAGTCAGCGCGTCCAGCATGTCCTGTCCCCCTTCGCGTGGGCGTCCGCTCGCGCGGACCTTACACGTGAACTGTACCATCAGGTCGAGGGGGTCGCATCGGCTGCCGGCCCGTGCGGCCTCGCTTGTCAACGGCAGTCCTTGATACTCTCATGGCCGTCGCCACGCAAGCCTAAGGAGTTCGCCGGGTGTCTGATTCGAACGCTACTAGGGGATCCGTTACACCCCCGTTGACCCCCCTGACTCATGTGCGCGACTTCCTGGATAACGTCCGGGCCCTCCTGTGGGTTCTCCGGGAACACCGTCGCCGAGTGCTGCTTTGCCCGTGCTGCGGCCAAACATCCAAGTTTCGCTCGTTCGGCGTTCGTCCCTACTGGCTGTGCCCGCGTTGCGGTTCGCTGGGGCGTCATCGCTTGCTCGCGCTGTACCTTGACGAGCATCGTGAACTGATCCGGGGGAAGACCGTCCTGCACTTCGCCCCCGAGCCGTCTGTCCGACCTCACGTGGAGCCGTACGCGCAGAGATACATCTCGGGTGACATCCACCCTGGGCCCTGTCAGATCCGCATCGACATCGAGCAGATCGATCTGCCCGACGGTGAAGTCGATCTCATCATCTGCAATCACGTACTGGAGCACGTAGACGACAAGCGAGCGCTTTGCGAGTTGCGGCGAGTGCTCAAGCCCCAAGGCGTCCTTCTGCTGATGGCCCCGGTGGTAGAGGGTTGGGATCACACGTATGAGGACCCGACGATCGTGGCCCCCGAGGACAGGCTAAGACATTTCGGGCAAGAGGATCACGTCCGGTATTACGGCCGCGATATCCGTGACCGCATAGCGGCCGCCGGCTTCGAGGTCCGCGAGTACACTGCCGTTGAGCCTCTCGTCAGCACGTATGAGCTCCTGCCGGGCGATAAGGTCTTCATCTGCTCCCCCCGGCCGGCGAGGCTTGGTAGTAGCTAGTACGAGGGCGCACGATTTGAGTAGACGATGCTGGCGAGATGGCAAATACGACTCCAGGCGGATTCAAGAAGAGGGCCCCTGCTGCCGACGAGAGGACCGAGGGCCACACGGCCGGTTGGCACGTTTTGTGGCTCGGCAATCGGAGGTTGTGGGAACGGCGGCGTTGCTGCTCGCCGGTACTGATTCATCTGACACCGCAGAGAGGGAAGCAAGATGTTGGGGCTGATTCTGGTAGTCGTCCTCGTGTTGTCGCTGCTGGCTGTTGCGCCTCACTGGGAATATCGCGCAGACGGGGTCATTTACGGCACGGGCATTGGTCTGTTTCTCCTTCTCGTAGTCGTGGCCATGCTCTGGGCGTTCGGAGTGATCTGACCGGTTGCGCACTTGAGGAAGAGTCGCCGAGGTCAGGCGCGACCGGTAAGGCGACGCGCCCGGGAGTTGCCGATGCTTCTATGAGTCAGCTATCGCGCTCGGCGGATTCGCCCCGTGGTAGCGGTTGCCGCTCGGGACCCTTGGTCTCCGACTCGCAGGACTGCGACGCGACACCCATCGCCACGCGAAAAGGCCGAGACCTGGTTCTTACCGGAAGGCGACCATCGCGCTGAAGATGAACCGTTCCCCGATATTACCCGCAAAGCCAGAGGCCGCGGAGTACTGGAACTGGCTGTTGGCATCGGTCTCGTAATAGTCGGTATCGGGTTCGTCCCCGTTCTTGTATTGGAAGTAAGGGGAGAAGGTCTCGACGTCGATCGTATCCTTGCGCGGGTCAATGGTGATGAGCCGCATGAGCCCGTTCCCGCCGAAGGGACGGAACTGCTGATAGTCGGAGAGCATCTCGTAGACGGGCAGGCCGGCCACGTTGTAGCTGACGAAGGCCCGTTCCCGGGCGTCGTGACCACAGAGCACCATGAACACCATGGGGTTGTTCTTGACGAAAGCGTTCCATATCCAGCGACCAGTGTCGCTCTTTCCGCCACCGTGTAGGTAGTCGTGGGCGGACACGATAACGGGCATGCCCTGAAGGGCGGGCTCCTGCAGGAGGTCGTTTGCCCACTCAAGGTCCGCGTCGGTGGGCCACACCTGAAAACCGATGTGCAGGAAGGACGCCTCCTCCACCGGGAACATCTGCGCCTGGCACAGGCCGGACGGCGAAGCGGCGACGAACCAGGGCTTGCTCTGCATGAGCGAGAGCGGCAGGTTGTCCAGGAAGTAGGCGGGATCGTCGTGGTTGCCGCGGACGATGGAGAAGGGCAGCCAGTCTTGGGCGAGCAGGGGATCCAGTGCGTCTCGTGCGTTGGCCCACTGCGCCTTGTCGTTGTCGTCGACAACATCGCCGAGATGCGTGACGAAGACGATGTTCTTGTCGGCCGCGTTGGCGAGCACCCACTCGATCTGCTTTCGGAATTCGACTTGGCCCAGTTCCGAGTAGACCTGTGTGTCGGGAAGGGCGACAATCATGAAGGGGGTCGTGAGGTCTCGGACCCGACTGGCGTTCTGGGTCGCCGGAGAATCGGAGCGAAGACTGCCCTGAATCGGCCACGCGGTAGCCATGCCGGCAAAGAGCGTGGCAAAGCACGACCACGCCGAGCAAGAACATTGCGACCGACGCGATGAGAAGCGTCCGGATAGCCGTACGGTGGACGGACGCGGTCGCTCTCCTCACGCGGCAGCCTCCTCTTCTTCACTGTACGCACAGAACAAATAGCCTTACTCTTGAACTCTCGGCACGAAGAGGGAAGAAGATAAGCCCCCCGGCCGGCAGGGCTTGGTGGCAGCCAAGACAAAATGCATGATCAGACGAAAGGGCGTCGGGGGGGCGAGTGCATACGACACTAGTTGTGGTCCGCTCTTGCCAGCCGTCCTCTCACGCCGTCGCGAGTGCGGAAAAGCTGCAATTGAACGGCGATCTCACCTTCGCGCGCCGGTCCACAAATTGGCCCAGCATCTCCGGGTCTTGGCACCTCTTTGCCTGCGGACCTAGACAGACCGAAGACAAGCAGAATACCGGGTATGACGACCAGGAGAACGGCGGGCAGGATGACACCGAGGGCTAGCATGCCATGCAGCCGCCTATGATTCCCATTCCCTTCACGCTTCTCCTCACCGGCCAGACGGCCCTCCCTCCGTCTCGCCAGAAAGCACTTTACCATCATCGAGCGGGGCCGACCAATTGACAGCACCACCGGGCTTTCTAGTCGGGCTCCTCGATGCCCGTGCTACCTATCCTGCTCCATGTCGGCGAGACGGCGTTTCCGTGTCTCGGCTAGGAACCTGACGTACCCGGTCTGAGCCGAGAGACCTCGGTACAGTGGACCAGCCTCAAAGCGGCGGCGAATGGCCGGGCCCCCTTTGACGGCTCCTCTGCACGTTCCGGTTCAGGAGCTGACATCGGTGATGGCTTAGGGTAAGGTCTCGCAGCGGAACGGCCAAGGGCGAAGAGGAACAAGCAAGCGCCGAGAACCGGAATGACCAAGAGCCAGAGCATCTGCTCTTCTCCCTGTCTATTGAGGTTACGTTCCTGCTTGTTGCTTGTTCTATGTGATCCCGCTATTCCCTCCGTCTGTCACCGCAAGCCGTCACGCATGATCCGGACGCCCTCAGAGCCTGCCGGTGCGCGATATGCGCCGGCTGGCCGAACTCGGTAGCAAGGAATCCGTGCGCGACCGGAATGGCGGGGCCTCACCGGGCCATCTCGGCCCGGTCCAAGGCGCGGAGCGCCTCCGGCAGACTGCCGGCAGCGGACGTTCAGGGAGGCCTGCTGGCCTGCCGCCGTCTTGACCCGGTCCCGGGCTGCCAATCCGGGGGGCATGACCCCTCTATATGTGAATCACGTGCTTGTGTCCCTTGTGCTGTCTATGCTCTGTGGCAGGGCGACTCACGCCCACCGCCGATTGGTGCCGCTTGATCCGCGAGGCGTCCGCGGTTCGAACCAGGCCGAAGAACAGGAGCCCGACGACCAGGCCGGCAACAAACAGGGAGGCTTGGGCGGTAGTTGTCGCCGCCTGGGCGGCAGTGGCGGCGGCTTCGGCGGTGGTGGTCGCGGCCTCGGCGGTAGTGGTCAAAACGGGCGTTGACTTCGCGAGTGCCCCCGGGGCGATTGCCAGGGCGAGGGCAAATGCGAGGAGCACGATCAGAAGGACTAGCTTCTTGGCTCTCACAAGACGCGCACCTCCTCCTCGGGCAGTTGGGGTCCGAAGGGGCGACATGCGAGCCGAAACTCGTGCGAGACCCCGTCTTCACGGCCTCCCCGAGCTATGAGTGGGAAGAGTGACTTACTTCCCGTATACGTCCAGTATAGGCTGGAGCGGTTTCGAGTCAATGGACAAAATGAGCTCCCCGGCCGGAAGGGCTCGGCGGCAGTCTCATCCCGACGCTGCAATTCGCCCCGCCATGATGCAGTGCCTGGCGAAACATCCCGGCCCGACGCATCGCGTTCCGAAAACGCAGAAAGCCCCGGGGACGCCGTCCCAGCCGGGGCCTTCGCACTGTGAGCTGTGTCTCACGGACGGGGTATCGGCGACATACCCCGGATCCATGTGTCTCACGGACGGCGTATCGGCAACATACCCCGGATACCTTAGCGGTCTCGTAAGGACGCGTTACGCGAGCGTGGAAAAGGGCCGCCGGACCCTTTGACAGCATCCGGGGCGCCAGACTTCTCGGAAGCACAATGGGCGAAGCCAGAATCCGTTCACAGAGTCTTTGCAGACAGAAACCCAGCCGCCCGCAGAAGCCCCTCCGCCTCCACGGCATCGGCGGGGCAGGAGGCGGTGCTGAAGCTCATCTCCAGAGCGACGCCATCCAGGCTGAGTCTGGACTTGGCGTTCTCCGCCTCGGCAGCCAGACGCTCGGCGACCGTGCGCGCCGCTTGCGCATCTGTCTCGTCCATGACGATGATGAACTGATCCCTCGTACACAGGAACCAGACGTCCACCTCGCGTACATGCGTAGAGATGAGGTCCGCCAGATCCCCCAGGACGCAGTCCGCGACTGCCTGCCCGAAGGTATCGTCGACCCAGGCCAGGTTGTGGATGTCAGCCATGAGCAGAGAAAACGGGCGACGGTGGCGTCTATAGCGCTTCACATGGCGTTCGATCTCATCCAGCACGTACCGGCGGTTAAAGAGGTTGCTAACCGGGTCCCGACCGGGACTTTCTTGAGTCATGTCGCGCCTCCCTTGGCAACTATCGACCACCCCTACAATGCTGGAGGTCCGACACCTCCTATCGGCAGCGTCCAGATATGCCTTGATTCAGGGCGCCATTGACTTCCTCTTGGTTTGGCGTTAGAGCTTCAGCGCAAAGCCCTGCCCGGCTGACAAGGCTTGGTGGCAGCCAATACGGGGCGCGGGATCACACGCAAGAACGGAGGCCCCGAAGGACCTCCGTCTTCCTGTCTCCTATTACTACGCCGTTCAAATAGACGAGAAACACCGTTCGCACGCGACCCAGCAAGCAGTTGTCATCGCCCCACGTGAACCTGGATGTTGCCTGCCTGAATAGGAACCGTCCAGACGGTCTGCAGCCAGGGGAGCCCCGGAAGACCGACGAACAGCCAATTCAACATCACGTCGGCCTTTCCAGACTTACCGAAGTCGATGAACATGAACCTATAGGGAATGCTCGGTGTGTCAGGCGGGTAAAGCGCTACCCACGGTAGTGATTCTGGGTACTGCGAAACTGGGACGTAGGCCACGAAGTCGGCTACGGCTGCGCCCTTATAGGAGGCCCACCATGACGGAGCAGTTCCCAGGTCTACCGGCCAGTTGTCCGGCGTCGCAACAAAGAAGTCTGCATGGGCAAGATGAGGACCGAGGGGCGCATCCCAATAGTCAGGAGAAGTGAAGGCTCTGGCCTTTACGATGTAGCGAAACAGCGTTGGAGTCTGCTCTGGTCCCATCGGATAGAACTCACGAAATACCTTTACCGCCACTTGGCCCCGGAGACTGTCATCTGCCAACTGCTCTACCCTGGCTACCGTGGCTCCGTGGTCCTTGAGGTCAGGGAAGTTGGAGTCAGGATACCAACCGTTAGTGTTCACCTTCACCCAACTCACCGGCTGTTTGCCCGCGCCGATGGCCGTGGCGGGTAGGATAAGCGCCACAGCAAGTAGGATCAGGGTGAGCACGATTACAAAAAGCGGTTTCTTGGCTCTCATGGGGCGACACCTCCTTCTCGGGCAGGATTGGTGTCCGCACGGGGCGATGCGCGGGTGTGAACTCGTGCGAGGTCCCGTCTTCACGGCCAGCCCGAGCTATAAGTGGGGAGAGTCACTCACTCCCCGCATGAATCGACTATAAGCCGTTTCTCTTTTGTGTCAACAGGGCAGCGAGCCCTCCGGCCGGCAAGGCTTCATAGCGGCCGACCCGAAGGGCACGACCGGGAAGACGACGCAGGCCTCGGTCAATAGGACTTCGGGCCTAGTGAGCCATTACCGGGACCGCACGTGAGTCTGTCAGTCAGTTTGGCAGTCAAGCCGGCCGCGGCGCCCCAAACGCGCAATGCGGCCGTGCAGGAGATGGTTAGGTGGGCCCAGCAGGACTCGAACCTGCGACCGGCCGATTATGAGTCGGCAGCTCTAACCAACTGAGCTATGGGCCCGAATGATTGCTCATTCTACCCCACCGCGCCTACTCGTCGGCGGGCAACTCCCCCACCATCCGGGGGTCGTTCCTGGGCTCCCCGACCTTCTCGAGAACGAACACGCCGTAGGCCGCCCGAAGGTTGGGCCAGAAGCGTAGAGGCCGTTTGGGCCCCACGTAGAAGTGGCGGACTATTCGAATCCCCTGCTCTCGGGTGAACGCCCGAAAGTCCTTGATAGTCAACGAGTGGATGTTCGGCGTGTTGTACCACTGGTAGGGAAGCGAACTCGTCACCGGAGCCTTACCCGTGACGAGAAGCTGCAACCGAGCCTTCCAGTGGCCGAAGTTAGGGAAGCTGGCTACCACGAAGTGGCCGACGCGCAGCGCCTCATGCAGCACAGCAACCGTCTCCCGGGCCTCCTGAAGGGTCTGGCTGAGGACCACGTAGTCGAAGCTGTTGTCCGGGTAGTAGGACAGTCCCTCGTCAAAGTCGCCGTGGTAGACGGTCACGCCTTTAGCGACCGCTTCGTACGCCTTGTCTTCCACTATCTCGATGCCGGTCCCGCGCACGTTCTTGGCGTCGATAAGCATCTTCAAGAGGATCCCTTTGCCGCAGCCCAGGTCGAGCACCCGCACGCCGGGCGGAACCGCGTCCACGATGAACAGGTGATCCCAGCGGACCCCTTTCGCGTTCCGTGCGACGCCGCTAGGCAAAGCGCAGCCCTTGCTGGCGCCCGGTAGTCTCCAGGAAATGCCAGACCACCCGGGTGAGATCTTTGTTCTCGAGAAGGAAGGCGTCGTGGCCGTGCGTAGAGCGCATCTCGAGGTACGAGCAATCCAGCCCGTTGCCTTTCAGAGCGTGGACGATCTCCTTTGACTGGTACGGCGGGTACAGCCAGTCGCTACTGAAAGCGATGATCAGGAAGCGCATGTCGTCGGGGAGTTCGCGGAAGGCCTCCACGAGCACACCGCGGCCGGCCGCCAGATCGAAGTAGTCGAGAGCCTTGGTGATGTAGAGATACGTGTTGGCGTCGAAACGGCGCGTGAACACCTCGCCCTGGTACCGAAGGTAGCTCTCGACCTCGAAGTCGAGGCTCAGATCGTAGTCCGGCGCGTTGTTCTCACGCATGCGGCGTCCGAACTTCTCGTGCATCGATTCGTCGGACAAGTAAGTGATATGCCCTATCATCCGCGCGACCGCCAGGCCGTTGTCGGGCGATTCGCCCTGGTAGTAGTCGCCACCGTTCCAGTTCGGGTCGGCCATGATCGCTTCGCGGCCCACCTCGTTGAAGGCGATCTGCATGGGCGAGTGGCGCCGCGTGGAGGCCATCGAGATGCAGGAAGCGACCATCTCCGGGTAGGCCACCCCCCATTCCAGAGCCTGCATCCCCCCCATCGACCCACCGGCGACGGCAAGCAACTTCGGGATGCCCAGATGGTCGATGAGAAGCTTCTGGGCACGCACCATGTCGCCGACAGTGACCATCGGGAAGGTGACCCCGTATTCCTTACCGGTCTCCGGGTTGATGCTGTTCGGCCCGCTGCTGCCTTTGCAGCCGCCGATGACGTTGGAGCAGATGACGCAGTACCTGTCGGTGTCGAACCCCTTGGCCGGGCCGATCATGGTCTCCCACCAGCCAGGCTTCGCCTCGCCCGGATGGTAGCCGGCGGCGTGAGCGTCGCCGGACAGGGCGTGCAGGACAAGCACGGCGTTGGTCCGCTCGTCGTTCAAGGCGCCGTACATCTCGTAGGCTATGGTGACAGGCTCCAGCACGCGCCCCGAGTCAAGGGTGAGCGCCGGGAAGGTCACACTCTGCAACTCGACCTCGCCCACGGACTCGCCCAGGGCCTGTTGATTATGAATGTAGTCGCTCATTGCGGCTGGATTATACGACTATCTGCGCCGGCAATCCCGCAGCTACGGGGCGGCCGCGTCGGGCCGGCGCCGCTCGGAGCGCCACGACTATCCCCGATAGCGGTTCGTGATCGGGAGGCGCCTGTCTTTGCCGAAGGCCTTCGGGGTGATCCGCACGCCCGGCGCCGCCTGGCGGCGCTTGTACTCGTTGCCGTCGATCATCCCCACTACCCGCTGGACTTCGGTCCGGTCCACGCCGGAGGCGACGATCTCGTCCACGCTGTCGTCGTTGACGACATATGCCTCGATGATCCGGTCGAGGAGATCGTACGGCGGCAGGGTGTCCTGGTCGGTCTGGTTGGCGGCGAGCTCCGCCGAGGGGGCGCGGTCGATGGTAGCCCGCGGGATCGGGCCCTCGCCCGGACCGAGTGAGTTGCGATACTCGGCCAGCCGGTAGACCAGAGTCTTGGGAACATCCTTTAGAGCGGAAAAGCCGCCCGCCATGTCGCCGTACAGCGTCGCATAGCCGACGGCCATCTCGCTCTTGTTTCCGGTGGTGAGGACCAGGTAGCCGAACTTGTTCGAGAGCGCCATCAGAAGATTCCCGCGGATGCGGGCCTGGATGTTCTGCTCGGTGACCCCGGGCGGGCCGTCGCCGAAATACGGGGCCAGCGTGCCCAGGTAGGAACCGTAGACGCCCTCGATGGCAATCTCGTAGAAATGCACCCCCAGCCGCTCGGCAGTCTCTCGGGCGTCATCCTTGGTGCCCGTGCTGGAGTAGCGCGAGGGCATGGAAACGGCGTGGACCTTCACCTTGCCAAGGGCGTCGGCCGCGATGCAGGCGGTAAGCGCGGAGTCGATGCCCCCGCTGATGCCCATCACCACTTCCTCAAAACGGTTCTTGCGAACGTAGTCTCTCACCCCAAGGCAAAGCGCCGTGTAGATCTCGGCTTCGACGCTCAGACACTCGGCGAGGGGAGTGCCCGCCGCTTCGAGGGGGGTGCCGACCGCGCCAGAGGTGCTCACGGCGGCCGGCCCAGCGGCCGCCGCCTTCTCGACCGTGATGATCTCGATACCCCAGCGAGGAAGCTCGCACTCCAGATCGGAGCCGTCAGAGCCCGATGGCGCATCGGACGCCCAGTCGGACCCGGGCCGAGCCGGCGGACGGGGCGACTGCACGTCGAGGTCCACGACCAGCAATTGCTCCTCGAACTGCCTCGCCCGGGCGATGAGCCGGCCCTCAGGCCCAAAGACCAGACTGTGCCCGTCGAACACCAGCTCGTCCTGCCCCCCGACGCCGTTCACATAGCACACGTACGCGCCGGAATCGCGCGCCCGCTGAGCCAGCATGGCTTCCCGCTGTTTGCCTTTTCCCACGTGGTAGGGAGACATGGAGAGGTTGATGATCAGGCCGGCGTCACCCTCCCTGGCCGCCACCACCGTGGGCCCGCATGGCTCCCAGATGTCCTCGCAGATGTTGACTCCGATGTGGGTACCATCCAGATCCAAGACGCCGGTGCGATCGCCGGGCGTGAAGTACCGCTTCTCGTCGAACACCGCGTAGTTGGGCAGGCAGATCTTCCGGTAGACGCCGGCGACCCGGCCACCGGCCACGATCGCGGCCGCATTATGGATGGCCGCCTTGTGCGCTACGGGGACGCCCACCAGAGCGCAGACGCCGGAGTTCGCGGCCGCTATCTCGAGCAAGGCGCTCCAACATCGAGTGAGGAAATGGTCCTTCAGCAAGAGGTCCTCCGGCGGGTAGCCGGAGATGACCAGTTCGGGAAATGCCACGATGTCTGCACCAGCGGCCTCCGCCGCCTTCATCCACTCGACGACCAGCGCGGCGTTGGCTTCGAGGGCTCCCACCGTCGGGTTGACCTGAGCGAGCGCTACCCTCACCGGGCGGACTCCAAGAGGCCGATCAGCTCGTTGGTCTTCGCCTCCAGGAGAGTCTTATCGGCCCTGGTCTCTACGTTC
The DNA here is from genome assembly GCA_963783835.1 of uncultured Actinomycetota bacterium. Classification (GTDB taxonomy): domain Bacteria; phylum Actinomycetota; class Thermoleophilia; order RBG-16-64-13; family RBG-16-64-13; genus CAIQPS01. Next base: position 50,316 of record CAWAOX010000020.1, on the reverse strand, counting down.
AGCCTCACTACCGGCTCGGTGTTGGACGTGCGGACGTTGAAGCGCCATGTGGGGTATTCGATGCTCAGCCCGTCGGTTTCGTCGACTCCCACCGAGTCCGCCGCGTAGCCCCCGAGGACCGCCTCCATCGCCCGTCCCGGGTCGGCCAATGTCAGGTTGATCTCGCCGCTGACCGGGAACCGGGCGATGCGTTCGGCCAGCATCTCGGAAAGTGGGCGTCCGGCCTCGCTGATCGCTTCTACCACCTGCAGCCAGGGGATCATGCCCGAGTCGCAGTACGAGAACTCCCGGAAGTAGTGATGGGCCGACATCTCGCCGCCGTACGCGGCATCGACCGCCCGCATCTTCTCCTTGATGAACGCGTGCCCGCTCTTGCAGACCACGGGCGTGCCGCCCGCCTGGCGCACGAGTTCCTCGGTGTTCCATACCAGGCGCGGGTCGTGGATGATGTTCGCGCCCGGGTGCCGCTTCAATGCCTGCTGGGCGAGCAACCCCACCAGGTAGTAGCCATCGACGAACTCACCTTTGTCATCGAAGAAGAAGCAGCGGTCGAAGTCGCCGTCCCAGGCGATGCCCAGGTCAGCACCGGCCTCGCGCACGGCCCGAGAGGTCGCCGCCCGGTTCTCGGGCAGCAAGGGATTCGGCACTCCCAGCGGGAATGTCCCGTCCGGACGCTCGTTTATCTTTACGAGCTGTAAAGGCAAATGCGGCTCCAGCATGTCTACGACCGGCCCGGCCCCGCCGTTTCCGGGGTTGAGCACGATCTTGAGAGGACGCAGAGCTCCGGTGTCGACATACGCGAGAAGGTGCTCGACGAAGGCAGGGCGCATATCGATCTGCGCGATCCTGCCCGGTTTGGCGGCCGGAGCTTGGCCGGCGAGTCGGCCCTTCCCCGTGCCGGTCATCGCCTCGCGGACCATCTCTTCGATGTCGAACAGACCCGTGTCGGAGCTGATGGGACGCGCCTGCTCTCGCGTGAACTTCATACCGTTGTACTCGCGGGGATTGTGGCTTGCGGTCACCATGATGCCGCCGTCCACGCCGAGCGCGAACGTGGCGTGGTACACCTCCTCGGTCCCCACGAGGCCGATGTCGACGACGTCCACGCCCGAAGCGACGAGACCCCGCGACAGGGCTGCGGAGATCTCGGGACTGGTCAGACGCACGTCGTGCCCGACGACCACCCGCGACGGCCGGATCAACTCCGCATAGGCGCGACCGATCAATTCGGCCATGGCCGTGTTCAGTTGCTCAGGGACCTTGCCGCGGACATCGTAGGCTTTGAAGCTCTCGAGGCGTTCCATACAAGCAACCTCCCGGCCCAGGAAGGCCGATTGCACGGGATTACTCTATTGCCTATACTACGCGAGGTCCGCGGTCCTCGGTAGCTCAATGGTAGAGCACCTGACTGTTAATCAGGTTGTTGCAGGTTCGAGTCCTGCCCGAGGAGCCTTATTCTTCCGCCGCCGATCCGGCCAGGAACAAGCGCCGCTAGTCGAGCCCGGACGGCGAGGCCACCCTAAGCGGCCGGGTTCAGCTCTTTCCGGCTCTCTTCGGCGTCGGGGCCGATCTCTTCGCAGAGCTCGCAGCCGCATGCCGGGCAGACGATCGCTTCGGCGGCGAGCCGCAGGCCCGAAGAGTCCGAGCTGCCGCGGGAGGCTTTCGAACCCCTGTGCACGGATCTGAGAGTCGCTCCGCAACAGCTGCACGAATCGCCGGGCCGTATCCCAGCCAGGAAGGCGGCCAATGATTCCTGTGGTCCCCGGGTGGGGCTATTGACCTGACCGTGGTTCATCTGATCACAACTTCCTCATGACAGCGATGACCTTGCCTGCAATAAGAGGGTCACGGGTGAAGATCGGTTCCATGAGATCGTTCTCGGGCTGCAACCTCACCTGGTCGTCCTCGCGATAGAAGCGCTTGAGGGTGGCTTCATCGGTGAGCAAGGCCACGACGATGTCCCCGTCCTCCGCGGTGTCCTGGCGCTTGACCACCACGATGTCCCCATCGAAGATGCCGGCATTGATCATGGACGTCCCGGTGACCCGGAGGGCGAAACAGGTCTCGCCACCGCCGAGGAAGTCGGGGATGTCGAGGCATTCTTCGATGTTCTCCTCAGCGAGCAGCGGCGTACCGGCAGCCACCCGCCCGACGAGAGGAACCGGCAACAGACCGCGATTGTCGGCACGAGCTGCGTCCCCCCGCCCGGGGCGAACGATCTCAAGCGCGCGGCGCTTGGAAGCCCCTCTGCGGATATAGCCCTGAGCTTCGAGGGATGCGAGGTGGCTTTGCACAGACGCCGGAGAAGAGAGACCGACGGCCGACCCGATCTCCCGCACCGTGGGCGGGTAACCCTGCTCCCGCACGGCTTCCTCGATAATCCGGAGTATCAATCGTTGGCGCTCTGTCAGATCATCCATCTCCGACTCCTGACTGAACATTCGTTCGCTGCGACGAGTATAGAACAATTGTTCGGACGGTTCAAACCCCTTTGCCACCGACTTCAGGCTGGTCTTGAGTCGACGGACTAGAAGACGGGTGGGCATAAGCGCCGCCCCTCTCTGCCCGACCCCCGATTCGCCTTGGTCTGCCGCGGCCGATGATCTACTCCGTCAGCGGCCCCGGGAACCGTATCTGTCTGGTCTCGGGACCTGCCGAGCCTCGTCGACGTAGTCGAACGCCGGCTGGGAGCGGTCGGTCTCTGAGCGGAATGGCCTGCTCGCCGTTGCTCGCTCGCGGCGGCCCCTGCGCCGGGGTACGAGCATCTTCGCGTAGTACTGGGCATGCCAACCGAGGTGGAAGAGCGAGATGAAGCACATGACGATGCCCGTCTCGACGTGCCAGAAGAGCAGCCAAGAAGGTAGCTGCAAAGGTGGGTTGCTTGAGATACCGATTGCGAGGATCAGGCCGAAGATCCCCGTGATGAGGAAGGTGATCATGAGAAGGACATTCCAGATCTTGCGATGCGTGGCAACGCGCATGAGTCTCGTTCGGTAGAAAAGGAAGCTCGCTCCGTAGACCAGCAGGAAGACTATGGCCAAGGGGCTCACGTAATACTGGGGTGCGAACGCGTCCATGCTGAGTTGCTCGCCGTTGACGCCGATGACCGTGGCGTCCACCGGAACGGCGCCGGAACCGTCCCCCGGCCCCGAGCCGTTCGGCGGATCACCGCCGGAACCGAAAAGACCCACCGCACCCGCGGCGACGCCGAGCCCGGCGTTCTGGTCGGTGTCGGTGGTGGAGTCGAGCGGCGGGCTACCGTCCGTAGAGGTAGACGAAGGGTCGACCGTGGTCGCGGTAGTCGAGGTCTGAGAGGTAGCGGTAGTCGTCGATGCCTTGACCGTGGTGGTCGTGGCGGGCTTTGGCGCCGCCTTGGTCGTCGTCGTTGCCGGTCTATTAGTGGTGGTCGTCGTCGGTCTCTTTGTGGTAGTCGTCGTTGCGGGGGCGCCGCAGTGACAGCCGGGCTTCCACGTGTAGTTCTTGTAGGCAGCCGCGGGAGCGGGCTTGGAAAGGAGGACGAGAACAAGGACAAGCCCACATACGGCTACTAGAGACAGTGCTACGGTCAACGCCTTCTTTCGGCGCATATTTCGACTCCTATCTGTGAAGGAACGCGCCGAGCTTCTGAGACGCGATTCTGATGGCGAGATTGGGGATATCGCTGGGAAGGCTCTTAGGTTTCACAACGTTGGCGTTGGTCTCCGAGGCACGGCCACCCCGCCCCGGTACCTTCCGGCGACTGTCCCAAGGTGTCGCGAGAATTCTCAGTCCTCTTCGTGATCGCCAGCGTCACCCTGGTCGTCCTGATCATCGTGGTCCTCATTGATCTGCTCGTCGTCCTGATCGTCGTGGTCCTCACCGATCTGCTCGTCGTCCTGATCGATCGTTGGTCCTCATTGATCTGCTGGTCGCCCCGATCGTCTTGGCCTTCAGCGACGTGCTGTTCGCCGATGTCCTCGTCGTTGCCGATCGTTTTCACGTCGACTTCTTCCGCATCGTCGTAGATCTCCTCGTCGTCAACAAGAGCAACGTTGGTGTCCGCCACTGGGAAGGCGACCACCTGAGGTGCTGCGGTCGTGGTGGTCTCGCTCACCGTGGTGTCAGGGCCACCCGGGGCCACTCCACCCCCGGCGAAAGCCGCAGTAGCCACGAAGGCGAGGATGAGAAGCGCGGGTGCTCCCACCTCCACCAGTTCGGAAAGGCGTCTCATCTTCATGGACTCCTCCTCTGCACTCTGTCTGACCAATGGAATTCGTTACGAGACACAACGACCATCTCACTCCGCTCCGTACTCGCCGGCGTCGCTCTGCTCGTGCTCCTCGATGGCTGCGTCGTCGCTGTCGTCCTGGTCGCTCTGCTCGTGCTCCTCGATGGCTGCGTCGTCGGTGTCGTCCTGGTCGCTCTGCTCGTGCTCCTCGATGGCTGCGTCGTCGCTGTCGTCCTGGTCGCTCTGCTCGTGCTCCTCGATGGCTGCGTCGTCGCTGTCGTCCTGGTCGCTCTGCTCGTGCTCCTCGATGGCTGCGTCGTCGCTGTCGTCCTGGTCGCTCTGCTCGTGCTCCTCGATGGCTGCGTCGTCGCTGTCGTCCTGGTCGTTCGCATCAAGCTCGGCGTCGACGGGACCGGGTTGAGTCATCTCCGTCGAGATCCCAGTGCTAGAAGCCTCGTGATAGACCAACCCGCCGGCAAGCGCGACGCCTCCGAAAGCAAACAGAATGATCGCGATGGGGATCGCGAGCTTCACGCCCGCCCACTTCGGGAATCTGCGGCCCGTCCAACTCCTGTGGCTATCTCTTAGTACCGGCGCTCGCGGTGCGGACTTCGGCGTCCCGGTGACCGGCCTCGCGACGGCGCTCTCGGTCTCGACGGACTGCTGGGCTGCCGCGAAGATGGCGGACAGATGGGCGGCTTCGCAGTGACCTATTGACGGCTCAGGATAGGTCGCGTCGAAATCTCGGAGGAAGCGAGCGAGTTCGGGGGCCTCTTCATCGGCTGGTATCCGGCCGCTGAGTAGCCGTGCAATCTCGGTGTCCTTTATTTCGCCTGTTTCGTCCATGTCAAGAGAGGAATCGCTCGACACGTCGATTAGGATACGGCCTCCTCCGGGCAGAGCCGGCGGATTGCTTCGAGGCCGCGAACCTGTAGGGACTTCACGCCCCCGGGGGTAGTTCCAAGGACCTGAGCGGTATCGCTGATGGAGAGGCCAGCGATGATACGCAGAAACAGAACGTCGCGCTGAGCGGAGGTCAGGCGAAGAAGGACCGAACGGACGCGCTGCTCGCTGAGACGCCTGAGGACACTCTCCTCTACCTCTTGGGGCTCAGTGGAGATGAGAGGCAGGTTGTCGGAACAGGAGTCCTCCCTGCGCCTTCCCTGTCGCCGCCACTCATCGACCAGTCGTCTCCGGGCAACGGTGAAGACCCAGGCACGAAACTGATCTTCACCGCCAACGAATCCAGGCAAGTCACGGACTACCTGGAGAAACACCTCGCCGAGGAGATCGTCGGCGCTTTCAGCCGAGTAGCATCGGAAATAGCGAAGAACGCTGGGCGCCAGATCACGATATAGCTTCGTCCAGGCCCACTCTGCGCCGGTCCGTGCAGCAACAAGGACCGAGGGAAATTCTAAGCCGAGGCTCACCTGGCTCCCTTCTTCATCTCACCACAAGCACGGTATCGGCCAAAAACCGGCCGATACTGAGGAGTGAGCGTTCGTCCCCCCCGGTCCAAGCACGTCGCCCAGGGTAACAATCCCGGCGGTGGAGGTCAACCTTTGCGTCCCGCCAGTTCGTACACCAGGGGCCTGCGCATGCGCGTGTCGCCAGTCTTCACGAGCACATTGCGGGGCAAGCCCCACACTCCCCATTGACCCAGCACAGGCCGGTTCTGCTCAGGGTCGGATAGCGGGAGGAGCCCGCCCTGGGGCCGAGCTTGGCAGCCACCAACAGATAGGCCCGCGCCCTAAGCAGGGCCCTTTCACAATTCTGGTATAAGCGCTTCCCAACCGGCCCAGATCAGTTCCGAACGCTGTCTCCTGACCGGGTCTCGAGTTGACGCCCCCTGCCGCCAGGCTTATACTCACCCCGGCTTTCGCCCATGTCCGAGTGGCGGAATAGGCAGACGCGCTAGGTTGAGGGCCTAGTGAGTGAATAACTCATGGGGGTTCAAGTCCCCCCTCGGACACTATCTTCGCGGTTTCCTGACGGTTTCAGTGGGTACCTGTGTAGCGTCGCCCGTACGCAGCGCGTGCAACTACCGACCCGACCGGAGGATCCAATGGCCAAACTGCCGGCAGAACTGGGAACGAACGAGATCTACCGAGCCTGCGGGCCCCTCTCGTTCGACACGACCGCGGATCTTCCCGATCTCACCGAGATCATAGGCCAGGACCGGGCTGTCTCCTCCGTCGAATTCGGCATGGGAATCGACAGCGAGGGATACAACATCTTCGCGGTCGGCCCCATGGGGACCGGCAAGACCACGACCGTCTACGAATTCCTCAAACGGGCGGCTGCCTCTCTGCCTGCTCCCGATGACTGGATCTACGTCTACAACTTCGCCAAGCCCTCATCGCCTAACGCCATACGGATGCCGGGAGGCAAGGCCCAGGCCTTTCGGAAGGACATGGAGAAGCTTGTCGAGGATCTCCAGGCGGCCATCACCCAGGCCTTCGAGGGCGAGGAGTACGAGAAGCAGAAACGCATCATCGCGCAGAAGGTCGGAGAGCAACAGGAAGCCAAGCTGAGCGGCCTGAACGAGAAGGCCGAGGCACAGGGCTTCGCGATAGTGCAGACGCCCGCGGGGCTGGCTATTGCGCCCAAGACTCCAGAAGGCGAGACGATGTCCCGCGAGGCCTACGAGGCGCTGCCGCCCGAGGAGCGGAAGCGGATCGACGAGGGCCTCGAGGTGCTCAACGAAGAGTTGCAGATGCTCATGCGCCTCGTCCGTCAGGACGAGCGCGCCGGCCGCGACGCATTGCGAGAACTCGACCGGAAGGTCACCGACTTCGCGGCGCGGCATCTGGTGGACGAGACCTGCGAGCGCTGGTGCCACCTGTCTGAGATGTCTGACTACCTGCAGGCCGTGATGAAAGACGTGGTGGAGAACGCCGACGACTTCAAGAAGTCGGATGACGAGACGCCCATGACGTTCATGGGCATGCCTATCTCCCAGCGGCAGAAGCGCGAGAGCGCGTTCCAGAAATACCGTATCAACGTGGTCGTCGACAACTCCGGCCTGGAAGGCGCGCCGGTCATCACCGAGACCAACCCGGTGCTGCAGAACCTGGTCGGCCGGGTGGAGCATCAAGCCCAGTTCGGCGCCCTCTTCACAGATTTCAGCATGATCAAGGCGGGTGCGCTGCACAAGGCGAACGGCGGGTTCCTGGTCTTGGACGCCCGGGATGTCCTACTCATGCCCTACGCCTGGGAAGGCTTGAAGCGGGCTCTCAAGACCGGCGAGATCAGAATAGAGGACATCAACCAGCAGATGGGCTTCGCGGCTACCGCCTCACTCGACCCCGAGCCTATCCCCTTCAAGGCGAAGATAGTGCTCATCGGCGAGTCCTCCGTGTACTACCTGCTATACAGCCAGGACCCGGACTTTCAGGAGCTGTTCAAGGTCAAGGCCGATTTCGACTCGGTCGCCGACCGGACTCCGGAGAACGAGCAGTTGTACGCCCGTTTCATCGGCCGGGTCGCCCGCGGGCACGACCTGCCCCCGTTCTCGGCCGACGCGGTCGGCCGCGTGATCGAGCAGACCTCGCGGCTCGTCGAAGACCAGCGCAAGATGACGACCAAGTTCACGGATGTTCACGACCTGCTGATGGAGTCGTCCTATTGGGCCCGCAAAGCACAGCCGGCTAGCAGGACGCTCGTGGTCGAGCGGGAACATGTCCAGAAGGCCATCGACCAGCGAGTCTACCGTTCTAACCTCGTCGAGGAGCGCGTCCGCGAGATGATCGCCGACGCGACCGTCATGGTCGACACCCAGGGTGCCGTCGTCGGCCAGATCAACGGCCTGTCCGTCTCCTCCATCGGCGACTACATGTTTGGCCGGCCGAGCCGGATCACCGCCACTCACCGCCTGGGCGACGGTGGGGTGCTCGACATCGAGCGCGAAGTCGAGATGGGCGGTCCCATCCACTCCAAGGGCGTTCTCATCCTTGCCGGCTACCTCGGTTCGAAATATGCGTCAGATGGACCGCTGTCGCTTACGGCGCGACTGGCCTTCGAACAGTCCTATTCGGGGGTCGAAGGAGACAGCGCCTCCTCGGCGGAGCTCTACGCGCTCCTCTCCTCCCTCTCGGGCGCGCCCATACAGCAGCGCTTCGCGGTGACCGGGTCGGTCAACCAGCGCGGCCAGGTACAGGCCATTGGCGGGGTGAACGAGAAGATAGAAGGCTTCTTCGCGGTCTGCGAGGCGCTTGGCCTCAAGGGCGACGAGACCGTGCTCATACCGAAGTCCAACGTCTCCAACCTGATGCTCGGTCCCAGAGTGCGTGAGGCGGTCGAGGCAGGCCGCTTTCACATCATCCCGGTCACGCTGATCGACGAGGGCATCAGCCTGCTTACCGGACTCCCCGCGGGTGAGCCCGCCGACGACGGGACGTACCCGGAAGGCACGATCAGCCGGATGGTGATAGACCGCCTGGCTCTCCTGGCCGAAAAAGCCCGGCAAGCATCGCGCAAGACAGACAAAAAAACCGCGAGGTCCCCCGCGAAGCACGCCGCAGGGGATCCCGCTTCATCTGAGAGTGTCGCGCCCTAGCTTTTCTCCACCTTCACGTTCGTCCGGCCGCCGGACGCCAGCAGCCGCGACACCGGTACCTTGGCCGAGAAGCCGGGCAGAAACACCACGCCTTCCGGGACCCGGTCGGTCACCGCCACCTGCACCTCGAGCATGCCCCCCGCCTTGGCGCTGGCTCGCACCGTATCGCCCTCGGCGACGGCGAGCCGCGACGCATCGGCCGGATTCATCTGGAGCCGCGCTTCCGGCACCAACCGGCTGCTACCGGCGGAGCGTCGGGTCCGCACGCCCGTACCGTGATGCTCTTTGACCGAGCCGGTCAGAAGGATGAAGGGGAAACCATCCCCTCCCTGCTGCGGCGTCGCCGCGGGTACCGCGACAAACCGGGCCTTCCGCGACGCGAAAGCATCGACAGGCAGTATCGGCGTGCCCGCGGCGCCGTCACCTGGGCAGGGGACCTGGAGTCGGGCCGTTTCGAGTCTGCTGTATGAGATGCCGCGATAGTCGGGGATAAGCTCCGCTATCTCCCGCATGACGTCGGCCGGGCTTGCGTACACCCAGTCGGCGCCTAACGCGTTCGCCAGCTTCTGGATGATGGTCCAATCCGGCAGGCTCTCTCCCCGCGGAGGTGCCCCCGCTCGTATCCTCTGGACGAACCTCTCACCGCTCGTGAACGTACCTTCGTCCTCGAATGCCACCGCCGACGCCAATACCACGCCGGCCACCGCCGCCGTGTCGGTGGGGAATGAATCCTGGACGACGAGCACGTCGAGTAGTTCGAGCGCCTTCCGGCTACGCTCATCATCCGGCAGAGCGAGCACCGGATCGGCCCCTACCACGTAGAGCGCCTTGATGGTGCCCGCCTCGATGGCGGGTACGAGGTCCGCAAGCGCCACTCCGGGGGCGAGAGCCGCGAGGTGCGCGCCCCACGCCGCCTCGAGCTTGGCCAGCGAGCCCGGTTCAGCAGGCGAGGCCCCGCCGGGAACCCGGTCGGGACGCACTCCCATGTCCACCAGGCCCTGCGAGTTGGCTCCCGTCCTCGCCGGGTATACGCCGGTGCCCGGCCTACCCAGGTTGCCGGTGAGCATGGCCAGATCGGCCGCGGCCCGCACCGCCTCTTCGGCCTGCGGTCCCTGGGAAAGACCGAGCCCGACGAAGATGGCCCCGGCGCCCGCCTGGGCGAAGGCCACCGCCGCGGTCCGCAGGAGATCGGGATCGACGCCCGCGACGGCCGCTTCGGCCGCGGCGTCGACGCTTGACAGGGAGGCCTCCAAGCCGGCGAAGCCCTCGGTCTTGTCGGCGATGAAGCCGGCATCCTGAAGCTTCGCATCGAGTACGTGCTTCATCATCGCGCGGAGGACTGCCAGGTCGGTACCCGGCTTCAGCCCGAGATGGTACGTAGCCTTGTCGGCCAACTCGGTCCTACGCGGGTCGACGACGATGACGGTCCGATTCTTTCTGAGGGCCTTGATCACGGTCAGCGCGAGCACCGGGTCGCACTCGGGGAGGTTGGCTCCCAGCAATAGGATGGCGTCGGCGGCTTCAAGGTCGAAGCGCGAGTTGGTCGCGGCGTCAACCCCCAGGGCTTCGGTCAAGGCCTTCTCCGAAGCGGCAAGGTCGGGATGGTCCACGGAATCCACGCTGTTCGAGCCAAGCACGGTCCGCATGAGCTTCTGCACCAGATACCCGGCCTCGTTCGTACAATTGGTCCCGCAGACGGCCGCTACGGCCTGGCCCCCATGCTCGCGGCGCACGGCATCGAGCTTGCCGGCCGCGGTCTCGAGCGCGTCGTCCCAGGTGGTCTGCTGGAGCCCGGCGCCGGGTTGCGCTACCTGCGGAGCGATGAGTCGGTCGGCAGCGTCGGCATAGCCCAGGGCGAAGCGCCCCTTGACGCAGAGGTTGCCGCCGTTCAGACCTTTCTCCTCTTCGGCGGAGATGCGCACGACCCGGTCCCGGAACGAATGGATCAGCAGGCGACAGCCGTCGGCGCAGTACGAACAGGTCGTCGCCGTTTTGGTCGTCTGCCATGCCCGGGCACCTTGCGGGGACCGCTGCCCGGCGACCGCGCCCACCGGGCACGTGCTCACGCACTGCCCGCAGGACACGCAGCCGACGTCGACCAGAGGCAGACGGTAGGGCGTGTCCACTTCGCTGTCGTAGCCCCGGTTGAGATAACCCCAGCAACCGATGGACATCACTTCCCGGCAGATGCGCACGCAGCGTCCGCACAAGATACACCTGGAGCCGTAGTGAGCCACGTTCGGATGGTCGCCGGGCCCGTCGAGCGACGGCGGGCGCCAGCCCCAGGGCACCATGTCGACCAGATACTCGTACGCGTAGTCCTGGAGGCGGCAGTCGCCGGCCGCTTCGCAGACCGGGCAATCGAGCGGATGATTGGTCAGGAGCAGTTCGAGGACGAACTTGCGGAGCTTCGCGATCTTCTCCGTATGGGTCTGGACCTTCATGCCCGCGCTGACTTTGGTGCCGCAAGCCGCCATCGGCCCGCGCGCCCCCTCGACCTCCACCAGGCACATACGGCATGCGCCGTACGCTTCAAGACGGGTGTCGTAGCAGAGCGTGGGGATGTCGACCCCTTCCGCCCGGGCCACTTCCAGGATGGTCTGTCCCGGTTGGGCCTGCACTTCGCGCCCGTTGAGGGTCAGGGTGATCTTTTCCTGCCCGTTTGAACCTCCGGCCGGGGACATCAGGACCTCCTCACAGCGTCGAACCGACACTTGTCGAAGCAGGCACCACACTTGATGCACAGCTCTTGATCGATGACATGCACCTCTTTGCGCTCGCCAGAGATGGCCTGCACCGGACACGCACGGGCGCACGCCCGGCATCCAGTACACGTCCCAGGATCGATGAGATACGTGGTCAGCGCTGCGCACGCGCCGGCCCGGCATTTCTTCTCGAGCACGTGCTCGCGAAATTCCTCAGGGAAGTACTTGAGAGCGGTCTGCACCGGGTTGGGAGCCGTCGCACCGAGCCCGCAGAGCGAGCCGATCTTGACCTGTTGGGCGATCTCCTCGAGGAAGGTGATGTCCGCGAGCGTCCCGGTGCCCTCGCAGATCTTGTCGAGTATCTCGAGCATGCGCTTGGTGCCGATCCGGCAGGGCGGGCATTTTCCGCAGCTTTCCTGCTGGGTGAAGCCAAGAAAGTAGCGGGCGGTATCGACTATGCAGTTGTCTTCGTCGATCACGATCATTCCGCCCGATCCTACGATCGCGCCGGTCTGGTTGATGGTCTCGTAGTCCACAGGCAGGTCGAGCAGCGCTTCGGGCAGGCAGCCGCCCGAGGGTCCCCCCATCTGCACGGCCTTGAACGCCTTGTTCTTCTTGACTCCGCCCCCAATCCCAAAGATGACGTCCCTCAGGGGCATCCCCATAGGCACCTCGGCCAAGCCGGTCCGGTTCACTTTGCCGGCCAGAGCAAACACCTTTGTGCCCTTCGACCTCTCGTACCCGCGCGACGCGAACGCCTCAGCGCCGTTCAGGATTATCCAGGGAACGACCGCCAGTGTCTCCACGTTGTTGATGTTGGTCGGGCGGTTCCAGAGGCCCGATTCGGCCGGGAACGGGGGCCGCAGACGGGGCATGCCCCGGTCGCCCTCGATCGACTGCATCATGGCGGTCTCTTCCCCGCACACGAATGCCCCAGCCCCTTCCTTGAGCCTCAGGTGGAAAGAGAAATCGGAGCCCATGATGTTGTCGCCGATGAAGCCCTTCTCCTCCGCAGCCTTCATGGCTATCTTGAGCCGGCGGATAGCAAGCGGGTATTCGGCCCGCACGTAGAGGTAGCCGATCGTCGCGCCGATCGCATAGGCGCCGATGGCCATGCCCTCGAACACGGCGTGCGGGTCGCCTTCCAGGACAGAGCAGTCCATGAACGCTCCGGGGTCCCCTTCGTCGCCGTTGCAGATGAAGTACTTGACCCCGTCGGGAGACTTGTTGTTCGCCGCGAACTTCCATTTTTGTCCGGTGGGGAAACCGGCTCCCCCCCGGCCGCGCAGGCCCGAAGCGAAGATCTCGTCGACGACCTGCTCGGGGGTCATGCTCGAGAGAACCTTGTACAGAGCCTGATATCCGTCGGCCTCGAGGTAGTCCTCGATCTCCTCGGGATCGATGATGCCGACGTGCCGCAGGGTGAGTTTCTCCTGACGTTCGAAGAAGGCGTCGTACTCGGTGGGCCCTTTGTCCGTCCTGACGATCCACTTCTCGATCGGCTCCCCGGCCAAGATATGCTTGGCGACGATCTCGTCGACCATGGCGGGGGTGACCTGCCCATAGGTGACTTTGCTTCTGGAGCCGTTCAGTCCCATATGGACCTCGACCAGGGGGTCCATGGCGCAGAGACCCTGGCAACCCGTCCCGGTGACAGACGCACACCGCCCGGAGCAGTCATCCTCGCGGGGACGGATGACGGCGAGCACATCGGTCTGGGCGAGCTTCTCCTCGAACGCCTTGAGGACCTCGCGGCTGCCCGCCGCCACTCCTCCAGTGCCGAGACAGATGCGGATGTCGACGTCGGGGATGGTCCGGCGCGGTTTGCCAGGCGCCGGCCTGACCAGCGCGCGCTCCACCGTGCTCATGCCCCGGCCTCCCCATTACCCACGGCCGAGCGCTCGGCCGCCAACTCGGCGTCCCGGAACTCCTTGACGACCGCGACCGCCTTGTCCGGGGTGAGCTTGCCGTGGGCACGGTCGTTGATCATCACTACGGGAGCCATGCCGCAGGCCCCCACGCAGTGCACCTCTTCGAGCGTGAAGAGCATGTCTTCGGTGTTCTCCCCGGCGTGAACCCCCAGACACCTCTCGATCTCCTGGGAGATCAGAGGAGCGCCGGACACATGGCAGGCCGTGCCGTGGCAGCACCTGACCGTGTTCTTGGCATGGGGCTTCAAGCGGAACTGGGAGTAGAAAGTGGCGACGCCGAGGGCCATGCTGAGCGGCTCGCCGGCCCCCTCGGCCACGCGGGCCATCACGTCCGCGGGCAACCAGCCGAAGATCGCCTGCGCTCCCTGCAAAAGGGGGACCAACGCCCCCCTTTCTCCTCTGTAATGGTCCAGCAACTCGCTGAACTGCTCTTCCAACGCCTGCTCGCTCACATCACCACCTGTTGGTCCGACGGCCAGCCCGCAACGACTGCACGCCGCTTACCCCCATCCCCCCATTATTGTAGCTCGGCGTGGAAACAGGATACAGGGATTCGCCCCGCGTTGCCCGCCTCAGGAACGCGGTTCTCCGGCCGCCCGGCGCCTGGCTTCGGCGAGGCTTTCGCCGGCCTGAAAGGAGCTCCGCACGAAGGGCGCCGCGTGTACTTGGAGGCCAAGTTCAACGCCCCACTCGCCATACTCGGTGAATGTTTGCGGATGCACGTATTCGAGCACGGGCAGATGGCAAGACGAGGGCCGTAGATACTGCCCGATGGTGACCACGTCCACCCCGACCGCCCGGGCATCGCCGAGCACCGCCCTGACCTCTGCCGGAGTCTCCCCCAGCCCCACCATCAAGCCGGTCTTGACGATAGCGTCGTCCTGCTCGGCCGCCTGCCGCAACACGGCCAACGATCTTTCGTAGACGGCCTCGGGCCTCACCTGGGGATAGAGCCGGGGCACGGTCTCCAGATTGTGGTTGAACACGTCGGGAGCCTCGGCCAACACACGGCCGACCGCGGCGGCGTTGCCGGCGAAATCGGGCACGAGAACTTCGACCGTCGCGTCCGGCACGGCGGCCCGGACGGCCCGGATGGTGGCGACGTAATGCTCCGCTCCGCCGTCGGGCAGGTCGTCCCGGGTGACGGACGTTACGACCACATGCCGGAGGCCGAGGCGGGCGGCCGCCTCGGCGACCTTGCCGGGCTCCTCCACGTCCAGCGGCCCGGGAACGGCGCTGGTGACCCGGCAGAAGGCGCAGTTCCGAGTGCAGATATCCCCCATGATGAGAAAGGTCGCCGTGCCCTTGGCGAAGCACTCCCCTAGATTGGGGCACAGGGCACTTTCGCAGACGGTGTGCAGCCCGCGCCGGCGCAGAACGGCCTCCATGCTGCGCACGGAGGCGGCGTCCGGAAGCCGCTTCTTGAGCCATTCGGGCTTGGGGCCGGGCCCTGCCCGGCGCCCTTCACTCGGGGGCATGGAGCCCCGCGCTCCCGTCATCTGCCGGAGCCCTGCTCGAGCAACCCCTGCGCAGCTTCGACCGCCAAGTACATCACTTCGCGCAACGGGACCCCCGAGGAGGCAGCTGCGGCTGCGGCATCCTCGTACTCAGGAGCTACGCTCACCGTCCGATCGCCCCACCTGCCCCACTTCACGGCCACGTCATGGCCGACGATGGTCACCATCACGGTGCCGCGGTCCGCCACGTATCGGCTGAGGACCGAGCGGCGGACCCCCAGGGTCCCGGTCTCGGCAAACACAATGCCGACGGCCTCCGCCTCCTGGTCCGGAGCGACCAGCACATGGAGGATCACCCCCGGCCGATCCTTCTTCATCTGCGCCGCGACCGTCCACGCGTCCAGCGCGCCCGCTTCCCGCAGCCGCCGCAGCGCGTGGCCGACGACCTCGGGGGATACGTCGTCGATGTTCGTCTGCAGTTCGACTACCGCCTCCCCCGCTCGGCCGTCGAGGCCGCCGGCCGCTTCCGCGCCGGCGCCGGTCGCCGCTTCGCCCAGAACGACGCGCAAGATGTTGGGCCCGTGCTCCAACTTCATGGTCCCCGCCCCGTAGCCGACGGCCTTGATGGTCAGCGCCGGAAGAGGGCCCTGCTGCGCCTGCAGTTGGCCGGCCAGGAGGGCTCCTGTCGGAGTGGTCAATTCCCTCATCTCGGGCCCACCGACCACCTCGTAGCCTGCCAGAAGCGCCGCCGTGGCCGGCGCCGGCACTCCCATCCTGCCATGCGCGATCTCGACGGTCCCCCCGCCCACCGGAATGGTGCCCACAAAGACCTTGGCGACGCCGAGAGCCTCGATGAGGACGAAGGTGCCGACCACATCGACCAGCGTGTCCGCCGCCCCCACTTCGTGGAAGTGGATCTGATCCACAGAGCAGCCGTGGATGCCCGCCTCGACTTCGGCGAGCCGCCCTACCGCCGCCCGAGCCTGCGTCTTGACCCGCTCCGAGACGGCGGCTCCATCGATGACCTTGACCATGTCGCCGAGATGGCGCAGGGGCGGCGATTGCTCGGCGCGCACGTTGACCCGGGTGCAGGATATCCCCCACTCGGTGTCGTGAGTGATCTCGACGAGGGTGTCATCGAGGCCCATGGAGGCCACTGCCGCGTGGAGGGCAGACTCCGCTGCCTGCCCGCCCGCATCCAGCAGCGCTGCCAACATCATGTCTCCCGACAGGCCAGACCAGGGGTCCAGGTAGAGAAGGTTCTGAGCCATCGCCTCGCTCCTTAAGCAGTTACGGTTGCATTCTCGCATGCCCCCGCATACACTGCGAGCGTACGAGGGCCGGTCCCGCTTCCCAACCTACTTCGAACTGTGGTGCGGACAGTGACGCAAAGACGACTCGCTGATTACATCGGACTCACGGTCCGAAAGCTCCGTTCAGACCGCGGCTTCACACTGCAGGCGCTCGCGGACGAGTCCGGCGTATCCAAGAGCTATCTGGGAGATATCGAGAAGGGGCGCAAGAACCCTACGACGGACGTCATAGAGGCTATCGCGGAGGCTCTGGGCGTACCGGCTCGGGAGCTCCTCTATCATGCCGCGCTCGACGAGGAGGACCCGTTCCTCCAGCCCGAGCAACTCACTCTCGAGGATGTGGCCGAAGAAGACACCGAGACCCGGGAACTGTCGCAGCTCGCCCGGCGCATGAGGCCGACGGACCGGCGTTTCGTGCTCGATCTCGCCCGCAGGCTCTCGCGCTAGCGCGAGAGGTCGCGAGGGTCCACTGCGGCTGCCGAGCGCCGCGAAACGCCCCCTCAGTAGTAGCCGAGCTCCTCGAGGCGCTCGTCACTGATGCCGTAGTAGTGCGCGATCTCGTGGATCACCGTGTGGCGGACCTGCTCGCGTATCTCGTCCTCATCCTGCCCGGCCAGCCGCTCGATCGGCTTCTGGTAGATGGTGATCCGGTCGGGAAGCGAAGCATAGAAGCTGTCGCGGTGCGTGAGAGGCACGCCGTGGTAGAGGCCGAGCAGGGAGCTCTTGTCCCTGGAAGCCAACCCCACCTCCTCTAGGTCGTCACGGCTCGGCCAGTCCTCGATCGTCACCTCGACGTTCTCCATCCGCTCCAGGAACTCCACGGGTAACGAATCGAGGGCGTCGGCCACCAGTTCCGCGAACGACGCGTCGTCCACCTCACGCCCCTCCTTGCCGGGCCAGGCAGTCCAGAAGCGCCCGCGCCGCGGCTCCCCGGTGGGAGACGCTGTCCTTGTCTGCGGGGGACGTTTCGGCGAGCGTCGCGTCCCAGCCCTCCGGCTGGAAGACCGGGTCGTACCCGAAGCCGTCGTCTCCGCGAGGAGCCAGCGTGATCAAGCCGTTCGTCACCCCTTCGACCTCCATCGATCGCCAGGGCGGCGCGCCTGGACCGCCGCTACAGCCACCGGGCACGATGAGGCACAAGGCGCAGACGAAGCGGGCGTTCCGCTCTGACGCGGCCTCAAGTTCCCGGAGCAGCTTCGCCACGTTCTCGGCGTCGCTTGCGCGCTTCGCCGGCAAAGCGAGCGGAAAAGATGCCCGGCCGTCCGCCAAGAGCGGCTACTTCGAGCCCGGAGTCGTCGGCCAGCACAGCACGGTCCCCGCCGAGGGCATGGAATACCGATTCCGCTTTTAGCCGCGCGTTGGCGGCGAAGGTATCTCCCGTCTCCGGCGGAAGGGCCACCCCTTCGGGCAGTGGCCGTACGTCGATGACGCCTGCCAGGAGCCGGTCGAACTCCCGAACCTTGCCGGCGTTGCCCGTCGCCAGCACCACCGGCGCGCCTCTCCTCACGGCTTCGACGTGCTCCCCGCGCCGAAGTACGCCTCGGCGATGACCGCCGATTGCGACTCCTGGAGCCGACCGATCCCGGCTTCCGCGAGCCCCAGCAGGGTATCGAACACCCGGCGCTCGAACGGCGCCGCTTCGGCAGTGGCCTGTATCTCTATCAGCTTGCCGCTGCCGGTCATCACCACGTTCATGTCCACCTCGGCGACGGAGTCCTCCACGTACTCGAGGTCCATCATGGGCTCACCGCCGACCACACCGACGCTCACCGCCGCGACCGAATCGGCCAGAGGAAGACCCTTCAGCACTTTCCCGTCCACCAAACGCTTGAAGGCAAGATGCAGCGCGAGGTAACCGCCGGTCACTGCCGCGCAGCGGGTTCCCCCGTCGGCCTCGATGACGTCGCAGTCGATGTAGACCGTCCGCTCCCCAAGGCCTTTCAGGTCTGTGATCGCCCGCAGGCTGCGCCCGATGAAACGCTGGATCTCCACTGTGCGCCCGTCCTGCCGCCCGCGTACCGCCTCGCGCGGCGTCCTCTCCCGGGTTGAGCTGGGCAGCAGAGAGTACTCGGCCGTCAGCCAGCCTTCACCGCTGCCCCGGCGCCAGCCGGGCACACCATTGACGACCTGGGCCGAGCACAAGACCCTCGTACCACCCAATTCGATCAACACCGACCCATCAGCGGTGTGGACGAAGTCAGGCGTGATCTTCAGCGGCCGCAATTCGCCCGACCCTCGGTCGCCCGTTCTACCGGCCTTGGTCATATCCGTTCCACCTCCCGTATGGGCAGCTGCAGAAAGCGGGCGCCCACCTCTCGGAACTCCTCGGGGTTGCCCGTGGTGAGGAAACGATACTCGCCTTCCCTCGCCTTATCGTTGCCTGTCGACTTGCGAGCGAGTATCTCTCCGACCTCGCGTGCCGTCTCCTCCGCAGAATTGATGAGAGCTACATGCGGGCCAAGAAGCCGCCTGAGCATCGGCGATATGAGAGGGTAATGGGTGCACCCGAGGATGACCGTGTCGACGCCCGCAGCCTTGAGCGGGGCTGTCGCCTCTCTGGCGGCACCCTCGGTCTCCTCGGAGAATACATCGCCTTCCTGGATCAGCGGGGCCAGCCGCGGGCAGGCAAGCGCGAACACCTCGAGACCGGCGTCGAGGGCATGGAGCGCGTTCTGATAGGCATTGGAGCGGACTGTCGCCTCGGTCGCCAGAAGTCCTACCCGGCGCTCGCGAGTGGCCTGAACGGCCGCTCGGGCTCCGGGCATGACGACGCCGACGATGGGAGTGGCAAAGGACGCCTGTAGCTGCGGCAAAGCCGCTGCCGCGGCAGAGTTACACGCGACGACGATGAGCTTCACACCCAGGCCGACAAGCCGGGTCGTGGCGGCGAAGGCGAGACGGCGTACCTCCGCCAGGGGTTTGGGCCCATACGGGAAGTTGCCGGTGTCGCCCAGGTAGACGAAATCCTCGTGCGGAAGGTTGACCAGACATTCGTGAAGAACCGTCAGCCCGCCTACCCCTGAATCGAAGACACCTATGGCTCTCCGGTCGGGGGCGTGGTTGTTTGCGTCGGTCATGGTCACGCGATTCTACCAAACGCCTGCACCCAGCCCGCCCTACGCGGCATTCAGGTCAGATCTCCGCATCCCGCCCCGTGTTGCGGAAGAAGTACAGCGATATGAGGATCATGGCCGCGGAGTAGAGCCAGACCACGGCGTACTCGGTACCCTCCGCCATGTATCGGGAGGATATGTCGATGGCGACGCCGGCCAGGACCGGGGCGACGATGTTAGCGAGCCCGCGCATCATCGAGAACATGCCCGTGAACTGGCCGATGTGCTCCTTGGGCATGAGGCTCATCAAGATAGCGTAGGGCAGCGTCAGGACGATCGAGCCGCCCAGGCCGAAGATGGGCAAGAAGATGAAGGCCCATTTGATGTCGCGCATGAAGAAGCCCAACATGCACCCGCCGAAAAAGACGATCAGGCCGACTCGCATGAGTCGAAAGCGTCCATACCGATCGGCCAGATACCCGCTGGCCAGAGCCGCGACCATGTAGGTGACGCCCACCAAGCCGAACAGGAGGCCGCCGACCTGGGTCGTCGATCCGAGGGTCTTGAGGAAATACAGCATCATGAACGGCCGCAGGCCGGCGAGGGTGGATTCCCACAAAAAGGTGGCGACCATGAACCGCCGTATCGGAATGTTCTCCATCGTGGATCGCCAGATACGCTTGATCTCCACGAAGACGCCCGGGCGCTCGGGCCGGAAGACCGTCTCCGGCTCCGGCTCGCCGACCTTGGCGACCGTGAGGTAGGTGAAGATCATTATCAGTAGGCCGTTGAGGACGAACGGCAGGGGCTCCCACCGATAGAAGAGGAACCCGGCCACGACCATTCCCAGGAACATCCCGCCGCCGCGCATGAAGGCCTGGTAGCCCTGCACCTTCCCGGCGCTGTTCCCCGGAGTCACATCGGCGATCAGTGACTGGTAGGGAGAGGTATAGAAGTGGTAGGCGGCAAAAAAGATGAAGGTCGATATGGCTATTGCCACGTACGCGGGCTGAAACGGCGCCAACATCAGGGCCGCGGCCATGAACGGGGCGGCGAAAATCATGAAAGGCTGGCGCCTGCCCCAGCGCTTGGTCCAGATCCTGTCGCTGATCACACCTACCCAAAGAGGTATCAGGGCCGAGAAGATCCCCTCGCCCCCAATCGCGAAACCTATCAAGGTCGCCGACTGCGTGTACCGGTCGAGGATCACCGGCAAGTAGGTTGTGACCAGCGAAAGCGCCATGGAGAAGCCGAGGGTAGGGAGGACGAGGACGAGCATCGTCCTCACGCTCATCTTGTCCCGGATGATCACACCTCGCACCCGCTAGCCTCCCACCACCCGATCGGAGCCAGTCCGGATTCTACCAAAGCGGGGTCGCCGTCCGGGACGCGTAGGGACCCCGCTGTGCCGAGAACAAAGGGGGCGGCGCGGACGGCGTCCGCCGTCCGCGCCGCCCCACCCCGGTCTTAGCCGGAGATCCTCAGAGGCGAACGTCAGCGAGCGCTCAGGTAGTTTTCGGTGACAAAGTCCCAGTTCACCAGATCGTTCAAGAAGGTCTCGACGTATTTGGGCCGTAGGTTCCGATAGTCGATGTAGTAGGCGTGCTCCCAGACGTCGACGGTCAGCAGCGCGGTCTGGCCGTGCTTGAGTGGCAGATCGGCATTGCTCGTCTTGACGACCTTCAGTGAGCCGTTGTCCAGCACCAACCAGCCCCACCCCGAGCCGAATTGCCCGACGGCGGCCGCAGTCAACTCCTTTTTGAAGTCGTCGAACGATCCGAAGGCGGCATCGATCGCCTTGCCCAGTTCACCGCTCGGCGCGCCCCCGCCCCCCGGCTTCATGCAGTTCCAATAGAACGTGTGGTTCCACACCTGTGCCGCGTTGTTGAATAGCGGCCCTTCGGCCGCGAGGATGATCTCCTCGAGCGACCTGCCAGCGTGTTCGGTACCCTCGATCAGACCGTTGAGATTGGTCACGTACGCGTTGTGGTGCTTGTCGTGGTGATACTCCAGGGTCTCCTGGCTCAGATAGGGGGCCAGCGCATCCTTCGCGTAGGGCAGATCGGGCAGCGAGAAAGCCATCTCTTACTCCTTCTACTAGGGCGATGTTTCTGGTCTAGCGGTTACCCCCTTGCCGAGCCGCCGCAAACCTCGGCTCATGCATTGGGGGTGACTCCCTGGACACGCAGGAACTGGCGGACGAGGTCGGACAGCCGGGGCTCTCCCCGCTCGGACATCTCGTACGCGACCTGGACGAACGGCTTTTCGATGTTGATCAGGCTTCCCAGCGAGAAAGGCGTGGCGCTGACCACCAGATCCGCGGGAACGGCGTTGATCGTAGCCTCCAGATCGTGGAGTTGCTCGGCATAGTAGCCGAGGGCCGGCAGTATCGGACCGAGGTGGGGGAAGGCGGCGTAGGTCTCCAGCAACTTCCCCTGGGCGTAGGGCCGGGGATCGATGATCTCGGTCGCGCCGAATTGCACGGCCGCCTGGGCGCCCGCGCCGGTAGACATCCCGCCATGGGTGAGCGTGGGCCCATCCTCCACCACCAGGACGCGCTTCCCCCTTATACGCTCGCTGTCGGTGGCCGTGATCACGGAGTCGGCCCGCACGATTGTCGCCTGAGGATTCGAGGCACGCGCGTTCTTCTCCACCAGATCCACATTGGCCGGCGGCGCACTGCTCACCTTGTTGATGACTACCACATCAGCTCTGCGCAGATTCACTTCACCAGGATGATAAGCAAGTTCGTGGCCGGGACGGAGCGGGTCTACGACCACGATCTCAAGGTCCGAGCGCAAGAACGAGAAGTCGTTGTTGCCCCCGTCCCAGATGATGAGGGGAGCGTCCTTCACCGCCTCCGCGACGATTGCCTGATAGTCCACGCCGGCCCAGACATCGAGCCCCCGGCGAATATGGGGCTCGTAGTCCTCGCGTTCTTCCACCGTGGCGCCATAGCGATCGAGATCCTCGAGGCTGGTGAAGCGCTGGACCCGCTGCGCGACGAGATCCCCGTACGGCATGGGATGGCGGATGACGGCCGGGCGCAGGCCCTCACTCAGAAGCAGGTCGGCTATGAACCGCGAAACCGGGCTCTTGCCCGCCCCGGTGCGGACGGCAAGCACCGAGATCACGGGGACGGAGCACGCGATGGCGGTGCTGGCGGGACCGAGCAAGACAAAGTCCGCGCCCGCCGCCATCACTCTGGAAGCCTGGTGCATCACGAACTCGTGGGAGATATCGCTATAGGCGAATACCACTTCATCGATCGCCAGCTCCCGGATGAGGACGTCTAGCTCGGCCTCGGGGACGATGGGGATGCCATCAGGGTAGCGCCGTCCTGCGAGCTCCGGCGGGTAGGTACGCCGATCGATCCCGGGGATCTGCGTGGCGGTGAACGCCACCACGTGCGTGTCGGGATCCTCGCGGTAGACCACGTTGAAGTTGTGGAAGTCGCGCCCGGCCGCGCCCATGATAACCACTCGCTTCGGGTTCACCGTGACCTCCTGCCGATTGCATAACCACTGCGTCCATTCTAAATGGCTGAGGCCCCTTCCGAAAGGAAGGAGCCCCGCGTTAGCAGCCCTATAAGCCGGATTCTGTCGTGGGTAACCATCTATCTGCGCCGTCCGTTACCGGACGGCTCCTGCGGCCAACCCGGAAGCTCGGGCGAGCAACCCTCGAGCGCCTCCTGTTCGGCCTTGCACCGGGTGGGGCTTGCCTGGCCGCCGTGTCACCACGGCGCCGGTGCGCTCTTGCCGCACCATTTCACCGTTGCAGCCGGTCGCGCCGGCGTGCTGTGTAATTTCTGTTGCGCTTTCCCTGGGGTTTCCCCCGCTGGACGTTATCCAGCACCCTGCTCTGTGGTGTCCGGACTTTCCTCGAAGACCCGCTCGACGCAGGTCCCCGCGGCTACCCAGGCTGCCCCCGAAGTATATCAGTAGGGCGTTGGGTGGGGCGTGACCGAGAAGGCGTCGTCCCCAGGCGCGCACGGCACCCCGCTCGTACCCTCGGGGATGGGACACGACGCGGCGAAGTGGCACGCTGCCTGATGCGCAGGCTCGACGTCCTGAAGCAGCGGTTCCTGTTCCGCGCAGATAGGGAACTGCGCGATGGGACAGCGCGTGTGGAACCGACACCCACTCGGCGGGTTCACCGGGCTGGGCACGTCACCCTGCAGGATTATCCGGCTTCTCTGCCGCTGCTTCTCCGGGTCGGGCACGGGGACCGCGCTCAGCAGCGATTGCGTGTACGGGTGATGCGGGGAGTTGTAGACCTCTCTCCATCCGCCTATCTCGACGATCTTGCCGAGATACATGACCGCCACCCGGTCGCAGATGTGCCGGATCACCGCCAGGTCGTGCGCGATGAAGAGATAGGTAAGCTTGAACTCCTCCTGCAACTCCTCCAGAAGGTTGATGATCTGCGCCTGGATGGAGACGTCGAGAGCGGAGACCGGTTCGTCGCAGATGATCATCTTGGGGCGCATCATGAGCGCGCGAGCGATACCTACCCGCTGCCGTTGTCCGCCGGAGAATTCGTGCGGGTAACGGTTGATGTGCTCGGGGCTGAGGCCCACGGTCTTGAGCATCATCTTGCAGCGCTCCTGCCGTTCCTTGCGTGTCCCCATGTGATGGATCACAAGCGGCTCGGACATGATCTCGCCGAAGTTCATCCGGGGATTGAGCGAGGCATACGGGTCCTGGAAGATGAAGGCGACGTCACGCCGGTACTGCTTGAGTTCGTTGCCCTTAAGGCTATTGACGTCGATATCCCCGAAGTGGATCTGCCCAGCACTGGGCTCGAGCAGCCGGTTGATACAGCGGCCGGTGGTCGATTTGCCGCATCCCGATTCGCCCACCAGGCCGAGCGTCTCTCCTTCGTTCACCTCGAAGGAGACGTTGTCTACAGCTTTGACCGTCTGGCCGAAGCGGGCGGTGATAAGGCCCTGCCCGACGTAGAAATGCTTCTTGAGGTTCTCGACTTTGAGCAGCGTCTGTCATCTCAGGAAGCTCTCCTCGTAGACACGGTGCAGGAGCTTCCGATCCACCCCTCGTCGTCGGAGTAGTGGCAGGAGGCGCTATGCCCGGGCCTCACTTCGAGAAGCGGGGGTTCCGTGGTAGCGCAGAGCGAGGTGGCATGAGAGCACCGGGGTCTGAAGGAGCATCCCGACGGAAGATGGATCAAGCTGGGCGGCTGGCCGTGGATGGGGTGCAGCAGGCCCTTTTCTTCCACGTCGTGCCTCGGCAGGCTCTCGAGAAGCCCCCACGTGTACGGGTGTAGCGGGTGATAGAACACGTCGTCGGCAGTGCCGAACTCGACGCACCTGCCGGCGTACATGACCAGCACCTGGTCGGCCATGTCGGCAACCACACCCAGGTCGTGGGTGATCATGACGACGGCCGACTCGCTACGGACCTGGACCTCCTGGATGAGCTCTAGGATCTGCGCCTGGATGGTGACGTCGAGAGCCGTCGTCGGCTCGTCCGCGATGATGACGTCTGGGCCGCAGGCCAGAGCTATGGCGATCATGGCCCGCTGCCGCATGCCTCCTGAGAACTCATGCGGGTAGTTCTTGGCCCGCTCCTCCGGCTGAGGGATGCCCACCCTCTCCAGGAGCTCGGCGGCGGCAGCCCAGGCATCCTTCTTGGACATCCCCTTGTGAAGGCGGAGAGGTTCTGCGATCTGCTTGCCGATCTTCTGCACAGGGTTGAGCGACGTCATGGGGTCCTGGAAGATCATGGCCATGCGGTTGCCGCGGAGCTTGCGCTGTTCCTTGTCGGTCATGGCCAGGATGCTCTGGCCGCGGAACCGTATATCACCTTTGACCACCTTACCCGGTGGTTCGGGGATCAGCCGCATGATGGAAAGGGCCGTCACCGATTTCCCCGAGCCCGACTCCCCCACCACGCCCAGCGTCTGGCCGGGCTCAAGGGAGAACGTCACGCCGTCGACGGCCTTGACGACGCCGTCGCGGGTGAAGAAGTGCATGTGGAGATCGTCTACTTCAAGAAGCGCGGGCAAGGAACAACCTACTCCTTCAGTTTCACGTCGAGGGCGTCCCGGAGACCATCGCCCAACAGGACGAAGCCGAGCACCGTGGTCAGGATCGCGAGACCGGGATACAGCATGAGCCAGGGTGCGGTAAACAGGAACGAGCGGGCCTCTGAGAGCATGTTGCCCCAAGACGGCGCAGGCGGCTGGACGCCCATGCCCAAGAAGCTGAGAGCCGCCTCGGTCAGGATGGCGCCCCCGATGCTCATGGTCGCGAGGACGATGATCGGAGCTACGGAGTTGGGCATGATGTGGCGGGAGATTATCCGCCGGTCGGAGGCTCCCATCGACCGGGCCGCATCGACATACTCATTCTCCTTGATGGAGAGGATCGAGCTGCGGAACACACGGGCTATGCTGGGCCACCCAAGAATCCCGATGGCAATGAAGACGTTCTGCACCCCCGGGCCGAGGACTGCGATCAAGGTGATCGCGAACAACACGTAAGGGAAGGCGAAGAACACGTCCGCGGTGCGCATGACGATGCTGTCCCACCAGCCCCCCCAGTAGGCCGCGATGGCCCCGAGGATCAGGCCGACGATAACCGAGATCCCCACGGCCACGACACCCACCATGATCGAGACCTGAGCTCCGTAGACGGTGCGGGACAGGATGTCGCGGCCGAGTTTGTCGGTTCCGAACGGATGCGCGGCCGAGGGTGGTTGAAGCGACTCTTGAGCCAGGGTCGTGGTGTCGATGGCGGTGGGATCACCGAAGAAACGGGGCACCCAGAGGTCGGCGGTGACTGCGATGAGCATGATGATGATGATCCAGATGAGACCGGCCATCGCCAGGCGGTTCTTCTTGAGGCGCCGCCAGGCGTCGGAGCGCAGCGAGCGAGCAGCCAGTTGCCCGCCGTCGTCGACGCCGGCCTGGCCTGCGCCTCCCGCCGGTGCGCCCGGGACTTCGACGGTCTCTTCGCTGGACGGATACTTCATCTGCTTACCTTAATTCGCTTTCTTGCCGTAGCGGATGCGCGGATCGAGGAACGCATAGCTGATATCCACAGCCAAGTTGATGAACATGACGAGGATGACGATGATGACGGTCGCCCCCATGACGATCGGCCAGTCGCGGGAGAGGATGGCCTTGTATATCTGGTAGCCGATCCCCGGCCAGTTGAACACCGTTTCGGTGAGGATGGTCCCCCCTATCATGGCGGCAAGGTCGAGGCCGATGTACGTCACCACCGGGATCAGGGCGTTCTTGAGGCCGTGGCGCCAGATGACCTGGCTACCCGTGAGCCCTTTCGCCGACGCCGTCCGCATGTAGTCCTGCCCTTGCACTTCCAGGAACTGGCTCCGGGTGATACGCGCACAGTATGCCGTCGATATCGCTGCCAGGGTCACCGCCGGAAGGATGTAGTACATCCACGACGGGAAGTCACCAGGGCCCATGCCCGACATGGGCAGATACGGCAGGCCCCACTGTTTGAACTTGATGCCGAAGAGGATCTGCAGAAGCATCCCCAACCAGAAAACGGGCACGGCTACGAGGATGGACGTGCTGAGCGTTACCAGCATGTCCCAGAATGAATATCGCTTGACCGCCGACAGTATCCCGGCCAGGATGCCGAATATCGCCTCTATGATGATGGCCACGATGGCCAGCTTGATGGTGTTCGGGAATTTGTCCCACAGGACGTCGGTGACCGGACGCTTAAGCTGGTACGACTCGCCCAGATCTCCCTGGAACAGGTGGCTCATCCAGCGGACGTACTGGTACGGGATGGATCGATCGAGAGCGTTCTCCTTGACGATCTGGTTGTAGAGCGCCGGGGAGATCGCTCGCTCGCCCGTGATGAGCTTCACCGGGTCTCCCGGGAGAACCCCGGGGGTCCGCAAGATGAAGAGGATGATGGTGACCCCGATAAAAACCGGGATCATCTGCAGCAGGCGCCGGCCGATATAGGTCAGCATCGCGTGGTTCTACTCTCCTGGCTTAAAAGGGAGCGGTAGCGCGCCCCGTGGGGCGCGCTACCGCTCGGCACTTCGATCGCTAATCGTTCTTGGTTATCTACGCCTACTTCTGTTCTATCGAGCAGCTCTGGAAGTCGAGCAGACCCATCGGGCTGTAGGTGAGATTGTTCACCCGGGCACCCGTGACCCGACCGTGCCGGTAGGCCATGATCGGGATGGCAGGAGCGGCCGGCGCCGATAGTCTTGACGATTTCCTGGTACGCCTTGACGCGTTTGTCGCTGTCGGCGATCTGGCGGGCGTCGGTGATGGCTTTGTCCACAGCGGGATCAGCGTAGCCACTGTAGTTGTTGCTGCTCGTGCTGTAGAAGATCGGGTACAGGAAGTTGTCGATGATCGGGTAGTCGGCGATCCAGCCCATGCGGCCGATCTGATACTGGTGGTCTTGCAGCTTCGGCAGGTAGGCCGCCCATTCGGTGAGGTCGGTCTTGACGTTGATGCCGATAGCTTTGAGGTCGGCCTGGATGAGGGCCATGATCTGCTCGTGGCTGCCGCCGCTGTTGCACGACAGGGTCATCTCGGGCAGACCTCGCGCCGTCGGGATAGCCGGCTTTGGTCGAGGGCGGCTTTGGCAGCCTCGACGTCGTACTTGGAGTACGGCCACGCGCCTGCTTCGTAGCCCACGATGCCCGGCGGGATGATGCTGTCGGACGGCACCCGGGTGCCCTCCATGACGGTGTCACAGATGGCCTGGCGGTTGATGCCCAGGGAGATAGCCTGCCGCAGATCGGCGTTGCTCTTAAGCAGTTCGTCGGAGGCGACGTTGAGGTCCAGATAGTAAATGGCGAACTCGGCCCCAAGAAGTACCTGTTTGCCGGGGTTACCGGTGTAGCCGTTCTCGGCGGTGCCGTATTCGGCTTCCGTGGCCTTGATCTGACCGGACGGGATGGACGTGAAGTCGAGGTTACCGGCCTTGAACTCGAGGAACGCGGTCTCAGGATCTTTGAAGATCTTGAAAGCGATACCGTCGATCTTGCCCTTGGTGCCGTAGTAGTCGGGGAACGCCTTCAGCGTGATGGACTGGTCGTGCTCCCACGGGGTGGCGATCATGTACGGGCCGTTGCCCACCGGGTTTTCGGCGAATGCTGCCGGATCCTTCTCGACGGCGGCTTGCGGCACTGGGCCGAGGGTCGGGTGACCGACGACATACTCGAAGTCGCCGAACGGATAGCTCAGGGTGACTTCCAGGGTGTAGTCATCCACTGCCTTGAGTCCGGTCATCTCAGTAGCGGTACCGGCCAACACCTCGGCATAGCCCTTGATGGGCTCGAGGTGGTAGGCCACGTTGGACTTGTTGACCGGGTTGACCACACGGTTCCATGCGTACACGAAATCCTTGGCCGTGACCGGAGTACCGTCGTGGAACTTGGCCTTTTTGACCAGATTGAACGTCCACACGGTAGCGTCGGCGTTGGCTTCCCACTTCTCAGCGGCAGCGGGCATGATCTCGCTGGTGATGGGGTCGAAGGCGGCAAGGCTGTCAAACAGCGCCTGACCGACCTGCGTACCTTCCGACTCTTCCAGGTTGAGAGGCTCGATGGCCACCGGTTCGTTGATATAGACGTTCAGCGTGCCGCCCTCTGGGCCGCTCGCGCCGCTTCCGCCGCACGCCGTGGCCACGCCGACAACGGCGATCAGCACGACTACGAGAGCAAGGACAAGCCAGATGTTCTTCTTGTGCATGAAGTTCTTCCCTCCTTGAGTTCTACACACCCCACGCCACTGTTCCTTCCCCGACTTTCACCACCTCCCCCGCACTCACGTGCAGTTCCCGACTCCGTGGTCGTCAGCCCTCATACGATAAAAGCGAGGGCAATCGAGACGATGAAAAAGCCTACCGATACGGCGACCGTCATCCGGTCGAGGTTCTTCTGAACCACCCCACTCCCCCCGAACGCACCCGCGCCACCGAAAGTGGTAGAGAGCCCTGCATCCTTCCCGGAGTGAAGGAACACCAGCAGCAGCACCCCAAGTCCGAGGATAGTATCGAGCGCCACTAGAACGTATAACACCGCTTTCCTCTCTCTCGAATGCGCGGCCTTGCCATCGGCCGCCCGAAACTCCTCAACATTTTACTGCAAGTTAGCACCTTAGGGCCAGTCCTGCATACACATTGTGGCTATTCAAGGGACCGGCAACCCTAACAAAGAGAGGTTCCCGTCATCTCTACAGGCACGGGAAGCCCGAGGAAACAAAGCAAAGTGGGCGCGATGTCGGCAAGCCCGGCGCCCTCCCTGAGCTTGATGAGTTCGTCGAGCACGATGAGCGGCACCGGGTCGGTGCTGTGCGCGGTGTCCACACTTCCGTCCGGCCGCAGCATCACCTCGGCGTTGCCATGGTCGGCCGTGATCATGATTCTTGCGCCGGCCGCGGCCAGGATCTCTATGACCCGGCCAAGGCAGTGGTCCACGTGTTCGAGTGCAGTCACTGTGGCCTGGATGTCCCCTGTGTGGCCCACCATGTCGGCATTGGCGAAGTTGAGGACCACGAAGTCGACCGGGTCCTCGGAGATCGTCCTCTCCAGACAGTCGACCACCTCGTAGGCGCTCATCTGCGGCTTCTGGTCGTAGGTGCGCACGTCCTTGGGCGAGGGCACCAGGCACCTCCGTTCACCGGGAAACGGCGCTTCCCGCCCTCCGTTGAAGAAGAAGGTCACGTGCGCGTACTTCTCCGTCTCGGCGATGTGGAGCTGGGTCAGACCGGCCGCACCGATCACCTCGGCCAGCACATGCCGCGGCTCCTCCTTGGGGAAGGCCACCCCCAGTCCCAGCCGGGAATCGTACTCGGTCATGCCGACAAGATCCACGAGCGGCGGCGCTTCGCCCCTGCCGAACCCGGTAAAATCGGCCTGCGTGAGGGCGGCGCATATCTCTCGAACCCTGTCGGGGCGGAAGTTGAAGAACACCACCCCGTCGCCGGCCTTCACCCGCGAAGCCGGGTCGGTGGATACCACCGTGGGCAGGATGAACTCGTCGGTCTCGCTTCGGCCGTACGATTCTCGCACCGCCGCGGAAGCGGAAGACGCCACCAGCCCATCGCCATGGACAACAGCGTCATACGCCAACTTCACCCGCTCCCAGCGCTTGTCCCGATCCATGGCGTAGTACCGGCCGGCGACAGTGGCTATCGTACCCCGGCCCTCGCTCGCAAGGAACTCTTCCACCTCACTGACGTACTCGATGCCGGCCGTGGGGGACGTGTCCCGGCCGTCCATGAACGCGTGGATGTAGACCCGCTCCATGCCCTGCCTGCCCGCCAGTTGGACGAGCGCTTTCAGGTGCCCCAGCGCCGAATGCACTCCAGCGTCGGAAAGCAAGCCCATCAGATGGAGCGACCCGTCGCGATCCAACGTGCGGCCGATGATTCCCAGCAGAGCGGGGTTCAGAAAGAACGACCCGTCGGCGACGGCCCGGTTTATCCGAGAGAGGTCCTGGTAGATGATGCGCCCCGCGCCGATGGTGAGGTGACCCACTTCGGAGTTGCCCATGACTCCGACGGGAAGGCCGACCGCCTCTCCGCTCGCCTCGAGCAGCACGTGCGGGTATCTCGCCCACAGAGCGTCCCACACAGGGGTCCGGGCCAGCGAGATCGCGTTCCCGGGTCCCGCCGGAGCGCACCCCCAGCCATCAAGTATCACCAGCGCCGCTCGCCGCGGCTCCCCTTCTTGAGCCTTCATGGGCGCTCCGGCGCCGTAAACCGGACGATGCGCGCGAAGGAGTCCACTTTGAGGCTCGCACCGCCGACAAGCACCCCGTCGACATCGGGCTGAGCCATCAGTTCGTCGATGTTGTCGGGCCTCACGCTGCCGCCGTACAGGATGCGCACGGCTTCGGCGGCGTCGGTCCCGGCCCCGTCGGCAAGCCGCTGCCGGATGAACCCGATCGCTTCCTGAGCGGTCTCCGGAGTGGCCGTCTTCCCGGTGCCGATGGCCCAGATAGGCTCGTAGGCAATCGCCACCCGCTCGGCGTCCTCCAACTGCAGGTTCACCAACCCGGAAGCAAGTTGGCGCGACAGCACCTCCACGGTCTTGCCTTGGTCGCGCTCAGCTTCGGTCTCGCCCACGCACATGATAGGAAGCAGGCCGTGATCGAGAGCGGCATGCACCTTCTCGTGGACGTTCGCGTCGGTCTCGCCGAAGTACTGCCGCCTCTCGGAATGCCCGATGATGACCGCGCTGACTCCCAGAGCGGCCAGCATCGGCGGCGAGACCTCGCCCGTGTAGGCTCCCTCTTTCTCCCAGAAGACGTCTTGCGCCGCGATCCTGATGTTGGTGCGCGCCGCGGCGCGCACCGCCTCCGCCAGCCCTGTGAAGGGCGGGGCGACCACGATATCCCGGTCGTCCAGGCCTTCCACCTGAGCGGACAACTCGGTCACGAAGGCCGCCCCTTCCGCGCTCGTCTTGTACATCTTCCAGTTTCCCACTATCAACGGGACGCGCAGACGGGCTGGGTGGCGCTCGAGGATCATCGGGTTACTTGTCGGCCAGCGCGGCCACGCCGGGCAGTTCCGCACCTTCGATGAACTCAAGGGACGCTCCGCCACCCATGGAGACGTGGTCGATCCTATCCGCAAGCTTGAACGTGTTGAGCGCCGCGACAGAGTCCCCACCGCCCGCGACGGTGACCCCTCCGCACTCGGCCATGGCTTCGGCCACGGCTTTGGTGCCGGCGGCGAAAGCCGCGATCTCGAACACCCCCATCGGGCCGTTCCAGAAGACCGTCCCCGCCTCGGAAATGAGCGTCCGATAGTCCCCGGCGGTGGCCGGACCGATGTCGACCGCCATCCACTCGTCGGGGATGGCCGCAACGGCGACCGTCATCGTCTCCGCCCCCTCTTCGAGCCTGTCCGCGACCAGGACGTCGCGGGGCAAGACCAGGTCGCACCGGCTTGTGGCCGCTTTCTGCAGCGCCTCAGCCGCGAGGGTCAGGCCCTCCTCCTCGACCTTGCTCGCTCCTACCCGAAGTCCCTGCGCTTTCAAGAACGTAAGGCTCATAGCGCCGCCGATCAGCAGACGATCGGCCAGCTCGAGAAAGCGGTCGATGACCTTTATCTTGTCGGTGACTTTGGCGCCTCCCAGGACGACTACGAACGGCCGCTTCGGCTCGGCGAGGAGCGCTTCGAGCGCCGTCACTTCCTTTTCCATCTGAAGGCCGGCCACCGCGGGAAGCACGGCCGCCAGCCCGGCGGTCGTCGCGTGAGCCCGGTGAGCGGCACTGAAGGCGTCGTTGACGTACACATCGCCCAGACGGGCCAACTCCCGAACCAGTTCGGGATCGTTCTTCTTCTCGCGAGGGTCGAACCGGGAGTTCTCCAGAAGGAGGAGGTCGCCCGGCTGCATCGCCCTGACCGCGGCCTCCGCCCCAGCCCCCGACAGCTCGTCCACCTTACGCACCGGGGCTCGCAGGAGCTGGCCCAGGCGCATCGCCACCGGGTCGAGTCGCAAGGCGGGGTCCGAAGCGTCTTTGGGCCGGCCGAGGTGCGATATGAGGATCACGCGGCAATTCTGCTCCCTCAGATACTCGATGGTGGGAAGAGCCGCGCGTATGCGGCTGTCGTCGGACACCCGGCCATCCTTGAGCGGCACGTTGAAGTCGACCCGGAGAAGGACCCGCTTGTTGGCCAAGTCGATATCGCGCACCGTCTTCTTCGTCATGCTCACACCTTTCCTTACGATTGGCGCCTCAGCCGGCCTCAGGCTAGAAGAGCCGGCTGCAAAGATCCACCATCCGGTTGGAGAAGCCCCACTCGTTGTCGTACCACACGACGATCTTCGCCTGCCGCCCCATCACCATGGTGAGGGCAGAATCAAACACGGCCGAGTGTGGGTTGCCCACCACGTCGGAGCCGACGATCGGCTCCTGGGTGTACTCGAGGATTCCGGCGAGCGGACCCAGGGCCGCCTCTTTCATGGCAGCGTTGATCTCGTCGACGGACGCCTCCCGCTCGAGCGTCACCGTCAGATCGACGACCGAGCCGTCCGGGACGGGAACGCGCAGAGCGTACCCGTCGAACTTGCCCTTGAGTTCCGGGATGACGAGACCGATGGCGCGTGCCGCGCCGGTGGAGGTGGGAATCACGGAGAGCGCCGCCGCCCGCGCGCGGCGCAGGTCTTTGTGCGGCAGGTCCAGGATCCGCTGGTCGTTCGTGTACGCGTGGACCGTGGTCATGAAACCCTGCTCGATGCCGAAGGAATCGACCAGGACTTTGGACACCGGGGCCAGGCAGTTGGTGGTGCACGAGGCGTTCGAGATGATGTGGTGCCGCGACGAGTCGTAGTCGGCGTCGTTGACGCCCATGACCACGGTGATGTCCGGGTCCTTGGCCGGAGCGCTGATGACCACCTTCCGGGCGCCCTGGTCGAGGTGCAGAGCCGCTTTGGCCCTGTCGGTATAGAGCCCAGTCGACTCGACGACCACATCGACCCCGAGTTCGCGCCAAGGCAAGAGGGCAATGTCGGTCGCGGAGAGAACTCGTATGGTCCTGCCCTCGAAAATGAGGCTATCCTCGGTATGCGAGACCTCGCCCGGCCAGACCCCATGCACGCTGTCGTATTTGAGGAGGTGGGCGAGAGTGGCCGCGTCGGTGATGTCGTTGACAGCGACCACATCGAGGTCGGATCCCTGCTTGACGATAGCGCGCAGGAACAGTCTGCCGATCCGGCCGAAACCGTTTATGGCGATCTTAGTGCTCATGGACGAGCTCTCCTTCTGGGGGCGGTGTCCCCGATCACGCGCTGGGCGGCATCATTTGCTCCGTTGGCGCGAGCGCATACTAGCAGCTTCCACGAGGCGCCGCAGTCGGTGGTTGACAGCGGATCGGGAGAGTCCCTCTCCGCCGGCCTCCGCCAACTCGGTCAGGTTCAGATACGGGTACTGCAGACGCAGGTCGGCCGCCTCCCTCAACGCGCCGGGAAGCGTCTGGAGGCGACCCGTTCGCTGCAGGATGGCGATCGCTTCGAGCTGCTGCGAGGCGGCGGCGCTCGTGCGCCGGAGGTTGGCCGAATCGCAGTTGGCCAGGCGGTTGGCGCGCGAGCGCACCTCTCTCACGACCGACTGCTCCTCGACCTGGAGGGCGGCCTCGTGCGCTCCGGCGGCTGCGAGAAGGCCCGCCACGTCGTCCCGGCCCTTTAGATAGACCACGTAGCTGCCCCGGCGGTACCGCATGCCCGGGTGGAACTCCAGGGCGCGGAGCAAACGGACCAGGTCGTCGGCGAAGGTCTCATGCGGGGTGAGGATCTCAAGCTGCGCTTCTCTCTGCGGAGCGTTGGCAGAGCCGGCTCCGATGAGGCATCCGCGCAGGAAGGCGCCGCGGCAACAGCTCTTTTTGACCAACCGGCGGGAGATCCCAGGCTGCAGCTCGAAGGTGTCGCTGAGGACCCCCATTTCGTTCAAGGCCTGCAGAGCCGCAGGCGTTCCCCTCAGGTGCACCTCATAGACCAGCCGGTGCTGGAATCGCGACTCCCTCCGCGTGAGCAGTTCCCCCTCCGCCCCGTAGCCCTTGAAAGCCGAGTACGCCAGCTTGGCTCCCGACTGGGTGGTGGTCGCGATCCGGATCTCGTAGCGCTCGCTTTCGGTGGACCCCCCGCGGATGAGGAAGCTGCCGGCCGTGTGCATCAACCCGGCGGCGGCGGCAAGACGGCAACACGACTGCTTCTCGTCGACCCTGGCCAGCTCTTCCCGGAAGGCGCGTGTGAAGCCGGGGCCCAAGCTATCCTTCCCGCTCAATGTCACGATGCGACACGCTGATGACAAAGGCCGGCTCTCCTCGCAAGCGCCGGGCGAGGTCCTCGATCAGCGCTACGGACCGGTGCCGCCCCCCTGTGCAGCCCACCGCCAGCACCAGCCGCCGCTTCTGCTCGCTCACGAATCCCGGAGCGAGCAGGCGGAGGAGAGCGATGATCTGGTCCAGGAACATCGCCGCTTCGGCCCGGCCCAGCACATAGTCCTTGACATTCGCGTCCAGCCCGGTGAGAGGCCTGAGTTCCGCCACCCAGTGGGGATTGGGGAGGAAACGGGCGTCGAGTACGATGTCGGCCTCATCCGGGAGTCCGTGCTTATACCCGAAGGATTCGAGGCTCACGAAAAGCTGGTCGCTCAATTGCTCGGCCAGGAGGGTCTCCTCCAGGCGCCGGCGCAGTTCCCTGGGGGACATCCCGGTAGTGTCGATGACCACGTCGGCCTGCTCGCGCAGGGGCGACAGCAGCCGGCGCTCCCGCTCGATCCCGTCCGGCAGGCTCTCCCTGGAGAGAGGATGGGGCCGCCTGGTCGATTGGTAGCGGGCCACGAGCGATTCGTCGGACGCCTCGAGGTAAAGGAGCCGGAAGGGGATGCCGCTCTCCCTGAGATGCTCCAGCGCCTGACCCAATTGTTCGAAGTACGCTCCTCCCCGCACGTCGAACACGAGGGCGACCCTGTCGACCCGGCTGCCCTCCAGAGCGAAGAGCTCGACGACCCTGGGCAGCATCTGCGGCGGAAGGTTGTCGATGCAGAAGTAGCCCATGTCCTCGAAAGTGGCAACGGCCTCGGACTTCCCCGCACCGGACATGCCGGTGATGACGGTCATGTGCAGTTGGGCGAGGCGCTCGGCCACGTTCAGCTCCCTCCGCGTGCGGCGCCGATCCCCTCCGGCGCGCCAGAGCCGTTCTCGGTAAGAGTTTTCGCCCCGGCGGTCGACCATCCTTCGTGGACCAGCAACCGCTCTTTCCACGTGGGGTCGTTGCCGTACCTTCCCATGCTCCCGTCCGAGCGGATGACCCGGTGGCAGGGCACGACGATGGGGATCGGGTTGGCAGCCATGGCATTGCCCACCGCACGGGCCGCTCGCGGGTAGCCCGCCATCTCGGCCAGCTCGCCATAGCTGACGGTCTCGCCGGCCGGCACCGCCAGAAGCGCCTCATAGACCGCCCGCTCGAAGACGCCCAGTCGCATATCCCCCAGGGGGACCTCCCCGACGGTCCACGTTGTCCGCTCGCCGGCAAAGTAGGCTTCCAGTCCCCGCGCCCAGAAGGACAGGGCCTCGGAGTCCGCGGCGCCGGGCTCCGCCGGGCCTTCCGCCGCGCTCTGCCCGGGCGCAGGACCGCCCGCCAGGTCGATCTGTCCCTCCCCCGGTAGCTCTACGCCCACGAGCCGGCCCTCGCGTACATACACCCACCCGTCGCCCCAGGCCGTGTGGTACGGAGCGGCATAGGCATCTTCAACCCGTCTTATGGACATACGCATACACCTCCCTTGCCACTTTGCCGGGCAATCCGGGCACAGATTCGAGCTCCTCCCGAGAGGCCTCCAGGAACCGCTCCGGCGACCCGAAGTGATTGATTATCGCCTTCTTCCGCTTCTCCCCGATGCCCGGTAGTTGGTCGAGAAGTGACAGTGTCGTCTTGGCCATCCGCCGGGTGCGGTGGTAGCCGAGCGCGAACCGGTGGGCCTCGTCTCGCACACTCCTGAGGAGCAGCAGGCCCAGATGGTCTTGCGAAAGACCGAGCGGATCGGGCGACCAGGGCACGAACAACTCCTCTTCACGCTTGGCCAGGGCCACGACGCTGACCGCGCCTTCCACTCCGGCCTCCAGGAGCGCTGCACAGGCCGCTGCCAGTTGGGGCTTGCCTCCGTCCACCATGACCAGGTCGGGGACAGCCTCGAAGGAGGCGTCGTAGTCGTTCGCCCCCAACCCCACTCGCCCTCTGGTGAACCGCCTGAGCAGCACCTCTCTCATCGCCCCGACGTCGTCCTGGCCGGCCGTCGATTTGATAGAGAACTTGCGATAGTCGCTCTTCTTCGCGGATCCTCCCTCGAACACCACCATCGACGCAACGATATCCTCATCCCCCAGGTTCGAGATGTCAAAGCCTTCGATGCGCATCGGCACGCCCTCCAAGCCCAGAGCTTGCTCCAACGCGGTGAGCGCCCCATACCGCCGCTCCCTGCTCCTATCCTCCTTCAGCCGCTCGTGAGCGAGAGCAAGAATGGCGTTGTGCTCGGCGAGTTCCTGTAGCCGGCGCTTGTCGCCGCGCTCGGCCTGCCTCACCTCCACCCTGGTACCGCGCAGGCCCTCCAGGAAGGCCGCCAAGGCCTCGGTCTTGCGCACCTTCGCCGGCACGATGAGTTCGGAGGGCACCGTCGGCGACGTGGAGTAGTACTCGGCGACGAACCGCTCGAAGACCTCCTCCTCTTCCGCCCCTTCGACGTTGATGAGGGTGAAGCTTCGGCGGTCCGCCAGCTTGCCATCGCGGGTTATGAAGACCTGCACGTTGGCCCCCCAGTCGTCCACGGCCAGACCGGTGATGTCGGCCGAGCCCAGGGGACCGGATTCGATCTGTTGCCGCTCGAGCACGTGGGTTAGCGCATCCAGCCGGTCGCGATAGACGGCGGCGCTCTCGAAATCCTGTCTCTTGGCGGCCTCGCGCATCGACTTGCGCAGACCAGCCACCACCTTCGTCTCCCGCCCGCCGAGGAAGTCCACCACCTGATCGATGATGGCCCTGTACTTCAGTCCGTCGGTGTTGCCCACGCAGGGAGCGGGGCATCTGTCGATGTGGAACTGCAGACAGGGCGAGCCCGAAGGGCGTCCCGGTTCCCGTCCCCGGCAGGTGCGGACCGGGAACACCCGCCCGAGCACGTCGAGAGTGTCTCTGACCTTGGCCGCGCTGGCGTAGGGCCCAAAGTACAGGTTGCCCCGCCGATGAGGCTGCCGGGTGAACACCACCCGCGGGTACTCCTCGTCCATCGTGACCATGATGTAGGGATACGACTTGTCGTCGCGCAGGCGGATGTTGAAGGGAGGCCGGTGCTGCTTGATGAGGTTGTGCTCGAGCAGCAGGGCTTCGACCTCGTTGGTCGTCACGATCCATTCCAGGCTAGCGGCCCGGCCCACCATCTCCCTTTCCTTGGCGCCCACCCGGCCGCCTTCGGCGCCGGCCGCGGCAGGCAGGTAGTTCGCCAAACGTTTGCGGAGAGAAAGCGCTTTTCCCACGTACAGGACATCGCCGGACGAGCCGTGGTATAGGTATACCCCGGGCAGGTCGGGGGCAAGCTTGATCTGTTCTCGGAGGTCGGCGGCGGCGCTCATGGCTGCCTCTGAGTTTAGCGCAGTGTGTGACTACTGAAGCCCGCCGCGACGCCCCGGCGCAGCCGCCATATGGTACTGTCGCCGCCTACAAATCAAGGACGGCCTATGGGGGTAGAAGTGGCACCAGTAGGACTACCCATCGAAGAACGCGAGATGGTACTCGACCTGATCGCGCAGATACGGCAGCGGATGCTGACGCCGGATAAGTTGCGCGACTGGGACGCGTGCGAGACCTTTCCGGAGGAAGCGATCCGTGAACTGCTCGGGCCGAAGATCGGCCTGCAGTTGCTGTTCATCCCCGAAGAGTACGGGGGCATGGGCGGCGGAGCCCGGGACATCGCGGCCGTCTCGGAGGAGATGGCCAGGATGTGTCTGGGAGTGGCGACCGCTTTTCTGGCCATCCATCTGGGGGCCGACCCCATCCTGGTCGGGGCCACGCACGAGCAGAAGCAGAAATGGCTCGGCAAGCTGGCGGAGGAAGGAGCCATCGTCGCCTACGCGGTCACCGAACCGGAGGCCGGAAGCAATCTCCAGAGCTTCAAGACTACGGCCACACCGGTCTTGGGCGAAGACGGCGCCGTCGCCGGCTACCGGATCACCGGCAACAAGCAGTTCATCTCCAACGGCGGTTTCGCCGATTTCTTGACAGTCCTCGCCCAGACGCCCGAAGGGCCCTCATTCTTCATTGTCGAGAAGGGGATGCCCGGGTTCGCCCCAGGCAAAGCGGAGGACAAGCATGGCATCCGCAGTTCCAACACCGCCCCGCTGGCGTTCGATGACGTCTTCGTGCCTATCGAGAACCTTGTTGGCGGCGTCCCCGGGCAGGGACTGGCACAGGCCAACCAGGTGTTCGGGTACACCCGCCTTATGGTCGCCTGCTTCGGGCTGGGCGCCGGAGTGGCTGCCCTCGAAAAGGTCATCCCGTACGCCAAGGAACGCATCCAATTCGGCGGCCCGCTCATCGAGAAGCAGGGCTACACCCATAAGCTCGTCCTGCCCTACGTGGCCAGGCTGGAGGCTGCCCGCGCGTACATCGAGGAAGTGGCGGAGCGACTGGACTCCGGTGAGGCCGACCTGCAGGTGGAGGGCGCCATCGCCAAGCTGTTTGCGAGCGAGGTAGGCAACGCCTGCGCCGACGCGGCCATCCAAGCTCTGGGCGGCTATGGCTACATCCGCGAGTACGACGTGGAGAAGATCAAACGGGACGCCAAGATCACGACCATCTATGAGGGCACCAGCGAGATACAGCAGTTGATCATCAGCACCTTCCGCTGGCGGTCGTCGGTACAGTCGAAGTACGAGTTCTACGGTGCCCTCGCGGAGCGGATGGATGCCATCCACTCGCAGCAGCCCGACCTCAAGGCCGGCGTGTTCGCGGCACTGGTCCGGCTGGTCAACCGGGTGTTCGAGGAAGCGCACAAGGTGAAAGCCACGCGCCAGCAATACGTGATGTTCGATCTCGCCACTCTGGCCACCATCGCCGAGACCGGCGCGGCTCTCGTCCGCAAGGCGGCCCACACCGACGGCCTTCCGCCCGAACGAGCCGAGTACCTGAAAGCCTGCGCGCGCGTCAACACCGCCCTGGCGGCCCAGACCGTCTTCGCCCTGGCCAACGAGATCCTGTACGGGACGCAGAAGTGGGACGCCGGCGAGGCCCAGGCCATCATCGACTCCTCCGGATTCGACTTCGGCGCGTCGCAGTCCGGGCTGATCCTGGATATGGACAAGCTGCGGGCCGAGGTGGCCGAGGGAGCGTTCAAATGAGCGACATAGGCGCGCTACTGCAGATGTTCTCCGACGCGCACGGCATGTCCGGCTACGAAGACGACGTGGCCGCTCTGCTGCGCAAGGAGATGGAGCCGCTTGTCGACGAAGTCCACACCGACAAGATGGGCAATGTGATCGGCATCCGCTCCGGCGAAGGCCCGTCGGTGATGGTAGCCGCCCACATGGACGAGATAGGGCTCATCGT
Organism: uncultured Actinomycetota bacterium; assembly: GCA_963783835.1. Lineage (GTDB taxonomy): Bacteria > Actinomycetota > Thermoleophilia > RBG-16-64-13 > RBG-16-64-13 > CAIQPS01. The sequence goes on along the minus strand of CAWAOX010000020.1, from coordinate 10,025 downwards.
CTCCCACATCGACGACGAGGGCTTTCTGCGGGTGGTCTCGGTCGGCGGCTTCTTCGACCAGATCATCCTGGGCCAGAGAGTGCTGATCCACGGCCACGGCGGCAAAGTGCTCACCGGCGTCGTGGGGGCGCGTCCGATCCATCTGATGGATGCCGAGGAGCGCAAGAAGATGGTGAAGCTCAAGGAGATGTTCGTGGACTGCGGCGCCACCAGCGCCGCCAACGCCGCGGAACTGGGGGTCGAGATCGGATCGACTATGACCCTGGACCGGCAGTTCGCCCGCCTTGGCAACGACTTCGTCACCGGCAAGGCCCTGGACAACCGGGCGGGCGTGGTCATGATGATCTCCGCGCTGCAGCGGCTGAAGGGGCGCCCCGTCAAAGCCACCATCCAGGCTGTCGGCACCGTGCAGGAGGAGGTCGGCCTCAAGGGGGCGCGTACGAGCGCCTTCGGCCTCTCGCCGGACGTGGCGATCGCCACCGATGTGACCATCCCCGGCGACCACCCGGGCGTGTCGAAGAACGAGTGTCATGTGTGTGCCGGCAAGGGCCCCAGCATCACCATCCTCGACGCCGGCGGTCGCGGGGTCATCGCGTCCCGCCCGGTCGTCAAATGGCTGCGGGAGTCGGCGGAGAGAGAATCCATCCCGCATCAGCTCAGCGTGGGCGATGGAGGCAATACGGACGCTACCGCCATCAACATCACCAAGGCGGGCATCCCCTGCAGCGTCATAGCCGTCCCCGCCCGCTACATCCACTCCCCGGTGGAGGTCCTCTCGCTGCGCGACCTTGACAATGGAGCCGCTCTCATTGCCGCGGCTATCGAACGGGCCCACGAATACTTCTAGAAGCGGGCCGCCCTTCGGAGGCTGCTGAAGAGCATCAGCTCACTTCACGGCACCCGACCCGGGCGGAGTGCGGAACGTCCCTAGGGGGCTCGTCCGGGTGCTCCTCCCTTGAAACCAGCCACAACAGAGCCGTGATGGTCTCATCGCGACGGACCTCATGCCCCACCCAGCGTGGCGAGAGCCAAGCGCTGGGATACGTGGCCGCGCAAGGACCGGACAGGTTCGGCGCTCCGGCCTCTTGAAGCTCGAGCGGGTCGGCGAACACCACTCTGTAGAACCGGCGCGAGTGCACCCACGCCTCGTCTACCACCTCCACTTCGATCGAGAGAAGGTCCCAGAACCAGCCGTCACCTTGGTCCTCTAGCTTGAGCCTCAAGCCCTCCCCTCCGCGTACGCAGGTTGTCTCGGCTTCGCGGCGCTGTTCTGCGTACTAGGATCTTCTGATGAGAGCCCGAGGCGCCTCCAAGAGTTCGCCGATCCTGGGCTCCCACGCCTCAAGCCTGAGCGCGCCCCTTTTGCTCAAGAGATCGTCGAGTTCCTTGCTGCTCAACTGCGCGACTCTGTGCGCCCTACTCCCCACATAGTCACGAAGGTCGCGCAAGCGGCCTCGAGCCGCTCCATTTCTCAGGAGCAGGAGCACGATGACAACGATTCCAACAACCAAGACAGCGCTGAGCAGCAGGATGATCCCGATGCCCTGACCCCGTGTCAGCGGTGCCGCCTGCTTACCAGAGGGAGCGGACTCGGATACGAAAGAATCGTAAGGAGCGTTCGATAGTACAGCGTCATCCACGGAGGCCCCCAATCGGAAATCTGGTTGTACCACCTCATCTTAGACCAACTGCCGGGATGCGCAAACACTGCTCCAAACATCCCGCGCCTGAGGGGTGGTGGGACAGGGGGCTCGCTGAGTGGGCCTCGCTGGATGGTCGTCGAACCGGCTAGAGGGCGAAGATCGTACAAGGACGGCCTATCCCTCGTTCTCCGTCCCCGCTCGTCTCGCCGAAACCACTTCCTCGTGGGAGTGAGCGGCCTGGCGCCCTGAAGTCTCTCTCCAGACGAGACGATGAGCAGGAAGGAAGCCACCAACCATCACCACCAGGACGATGAGGCCGAGCCACTCGCCACGCATGGGGGTGCCAGCCGATTCCGCAATCATCGAGACGAAGGCGCTCAGGAACGTCCCTATGAGAAGCCCGATGCCCAGTGACACGGCCCCGCGTCCAATGCTCATCGTCAAAGCTCCTCCCATGCGCGCACGACTTCCTGGCGTCCTCCTGGCGTCCTATTCGACTTGACTAGCCTCTCATCCTCCAATCGGATGCTGGTGAGGACGACGGAGCCTGCTTGCCCAGAAATGGTATGGAGGCAAAACGAGCCCGTTTTCAGGGCCTTTCGTTTCTCGTGCGGTGGGGGCCGCTGTACGGTCTTCGAACACTCTGACTGATTCCCGATATCTGGGGTCGAAAGCCAATGGGCAGAATGCGTGGACGGCGGACCGCGCAGAACGCGATACCCTGTCTCGGGACCGTTGGTGGGTTTCGGGGGGTCAAGTGTGGGCCGCAACTCACACACTCAGGGTCGGTTTCGCCCTAGCTTTGCAAACTGAATCGTCCTGGTTTGCTGGCATTTAAGGGGAGGGCGCGTGAAGGGGTTCGTCTTGGCATTGGCAGTTGCTGCCACTCTGCTGCTAGTCGCTGGATGTGGGGAACCGACGAAAGATATTGGAGACCTCGGCTACAACGAGTCGGCGGTGCTCAAGGTATCTGTCCTCGACTCGGGTACCGTATTGGCGGACGGCGTCCCTGCGACGATGAAGGATCTCGACGATGCGCTGACTCGGCTGGATGGGGTCAACGGGGTCGTGTGGTACTACCGGGAGAACGCAAAGGCGGAAGGCCCAGCAATCGTGTCTCAGGTGCTCGGCACGATTATGGCGCACAAACGCCCCATTAGCCTCTCGTCGAAGCCGGACTTCTCTGATGTGGTCGATCCCAGTACGGGCCAGTCCAGGCCGCGCTAATGGACTTTTCGTGCCCAGCCGATGGCGGGCTCCCTGGGTCAGTCCGGGCGCGTCACCGCTGCGCTGCCAAAGGTGGAGTGGACAGCTCGCCGACTTCTCTGCGTGGGGCGTTGGCATTGGTAGGACGGAGCCGAGCAATGAAGGTCATCTACAAGATCACGTATCCCAACGGCAAGATCCATATCGGCAAGGACCTGACCGACAGCATCAACTATTTCGGCAGCGCGCGCAGTGGTTTGATTGCGGCGGACTTCACTGGCGATCAGCGACGCGACTTCGCGATTCGAAAGGAGATACTCTGGGAGTCGGAGACGGCCTCGAACTCTGAGGTGAGTCTGAAGGAGGCCGAGTTTATTCGAGCCATGAAGTCGAACGATCCGGCTGTTGGCTACAACCGGTGGCCGAGATTCTCGGACTAGAGACTGGCGAAGAGCGTTCTGTGGGGTGAGCGGATGGCCACTGCGACAATCAAGATCTACCTTGCTCGTGGCGATCCGAAACGATTGCGGACCGCCGAACTGTCCAATTGGACTGGAAAGGCCATCGCCGGCCCGCGTAGCGAATTCGGGGATGTGCTCGCGCGAGAGGAGTCCCAAAGACCCGGGATCTACCTCCTCACGGGGACCGATCCGGAAACCGGTAAGGCGGCGATTTACATTGGGGAAGCGGAGCACATTGGGTCCCGTATCAAGGCCCATGTTGCCAAGGATTTCTGGAACCAGGTCATCTACTTTGTCAGCAAGGACGAGAACCTCACAAAGGCGCATGTCCGGTATCTAGAAGGCAGGCTCATAGAACTGTCTCGTGCGGCAGGGCGAGCGCTTGTGACCAACGGTCAGAGCGGCGGCGCGAAACTTCCGGAGTCAGACCGTGACGACATGGAGGTGTTCCTCGAAAAGATGTGTCAGTTGCTGCCCGTGCTCGGCGTGGATCTCCTTGTCCCGACTGCTGGCACGGCGCCGGCCGCTAGAGCGGTTCTGGTGTGCGAGATCAAAGGCCACACGGCCAGCGGATATCGGACCCCCAACGGCTTCCTGGTGCTGAAGGGATCGGAGGCGGTGGGGAAAGAGAGAGCGTCCGCCGAGAAGTGGCCCTGGCCTGTGCATGTGCGAGAGACGCTGAAGTCAGACGGTGTGCTGGCCGAGAAGGGCGATCGGCTGGTATTCACGAAGGACTTTGAGTTCGCCAGTCCGAGCACGGCGGCTGCTGTTGTGCATGGGGGCCACGCCAACGGGCTCACGGCCTGGAAGACCAGTGACGGAAAGACCCTGAAGGAGCTGGAGTCCGCATAGGAACTGGTCGCGGCAGTGACACCTTGGGGAATCGCATGCAGCTACTCGCCAAAGCCCTCAGCGCCTCGGAATGCGTTATCAGTGTCATGGGAGCCCATGCCGGCGAGGGCGTCGACACGATCTTCAGTCGGAAGATAATCGACTGTGAAGCATTCGGACGCACTTTCTGGGTCGCCAAGTCGGCGAAAGCGCGTCCACAGCAGGTACAAGCGCTCTGCGCTTCTGGGCCCGGATATGTGATTTTCGTCGAACCTGCCAGCCCGGGCGGCGCACGCCCGACCACCCAAGCCGAGTCCGCGGCCGAGTATTCGCCTGATCGGGTCAACTGGTGCTCGCTTCCGGAAGGAATCGGGCCAGTCACGGGGCAGATGGGCGACTTAGCGGCAGCCCTTGTCTTCGACGCACTCGCAACAGACGTGGACGGCACTATTGATCTCTGGAAGTACGCCGACCGCTCAGACGTCAGTAGGCCGCTGAGGTTCATACTCGGACTGTCTACCGTCTGTGCTGTGCGGAAGGATACCTCGGAACACCCCGATCGCATGAATTCCCGCGAACGGCGGGTTGTTGCTGTTGGTCGTCTTACGAGGCCATATTGCGTCTGGCTGCGATAGATAACACAGCTCTCTTGTCTCACGGTGAGAGTGACACCGTCCATCGGCACCGAAATTGGCGAGAGAAGGCTGGGGGCATCCCTATGCTTCTGTACGGACTTCGAACAGACGATGTGCCGTCATGATGATCGTCGGCGCAACCAGAGGAGAACGATGAGCAGAATCACAAGAGCGACAATGACAAGGGTCGCGGCTGCAAAATAGAAGTCTTGATGAGTCATCTCCGGCCAACCGCTCCCGTCGGGCTCCATCGTCTCCCCCTCCACCTTCCGAGGCCGGATGTCTCAGCGGTCGTGCATTCCTCAGCACAAGGTTATCAAGCTAGGAACCCGTGTCGTGAGGACTGCCGATTGGGCAGGGGGGGCTACTGGATTTGAAACCACCGCACTCGCTTCCCTAGATCAGACCGACACGACGCGGACGCCCGGGGTCCGGTGCCTGCGTCTTAAGTAGCGCCTCAAGCTGGGCCACCTTCTCCGGAGACACCCCGGGCTTATCCGCGATCTTGCCCGCGGTCAGCTCTCCCGGGTCTTTCCGGCCCTGGCCCACGACCGGGCGACGGTCTGCAGCTCCCCCGCTATCGACGGGGGCACCTTGCCGGTGATCCTCACATCCTCGTCGCGATACTCGAAGGTAACGGTGCCACGCTCCCGGACCCGGGCCAGCAACTCGCCCTGGGTGTACGGGACGGCCAGGTCGATCTCGTTCCAGAGATCGCCCAGCACCTCGGCAATAGCGGCGCGCAACTCCTCGATGCCCGCGCCTGTGAGCGCCGAAGCCCTGAGCACGTGCAGATCGTCCCGCCGGACCACTCCCACTGCCGGCGGTTCCTTGGGGTCGAGCCGGTCGGCCTTGTTGAGTACCACCACCCGCGGTTTGTGCCCTGCGCCCAACTCGTCGAGCACGGTCTGCACCGTGCGCCGGTGTTCCGCCGCGTGCCGGTCGGCGAGGTCGACCACCTCTACCAGCGCGTCCGCCCGCGTCACCTCTTCCAAGGTGGCCTGGAACGCGTTCACCAGTTGGTGCGGCAGCTTGTGGATGAAGCCCACCGTGTCGCTGACGATGGCCGTCTGGCCCTCGCCCAGCCGCACCCGGCGCGTCGTGGGGTCCAGCGTGGCGAACAGCATGTCCTCCGCGACTGCAGCCTCCTGGCCGAACAGCGCGTTCAGAACCGTGGATTTGCCCGCGTTGGTATAGCCGACGATGGCCACCGTCGGAAGGAGCCGGCGCTCGCGCGACCGAGCGGCGGTCTCCCGGCGCTGCCGCACCTCGTCCACCCGCTCCCGGGTCTTCTTGATGCGCTGGCGGATGACCCGGCGGTCGGTCTCGAGCTGGGTCTCTCCCGGGCCGCGCGTCCCGATGCCTCCCCCTGTCCTGGAAAGGTGCGTCCATAGGCGGGTCAGCCGGGGTAGCTGGTACTCCAGTTGGGCCAACTCCACCTGGATGCGCCCCTCATGGGTGTGCGCCCGTTGGGCGAAGATGTCGAGGATCACGGCGCTGCGGTCGAGCACCTTGATGTCCAGCAGCGTCTCAAGCGTGCGCATCTGCCTGGGAGAGAGCTCGTCGTCGGCCACCAGCATGGTGAACTGGAGGGAAGACTTGGCCTCCTTCAGCTCCTCGGCTTTGCCGGTTCCCATGTACCAGACAGGATGGACCGACTCCCGGTGCTGCGCGACGCTACCCACCACTTCGGCTCCGGCCGTCTCGACTAGCGCGGCCAGCTCGCTGAGCGACTCCTCCGCGGTCCACCCTCCTCCGTCACCCACGTCCACGGCTATGAGATAGGCCCGCTCTCGCTGCGGAGGCCCTCCGTCAACCCGCTCCCGATCGGCCCGATGTCCCGCAGGCTGGTTGCCGGCGCCGGCCCGGACGCTTCCCGGCCGGCCAGGTGCCTTGTCCGTGGCGGCGGTCCCGGCGTCGCTATCGCCCTTCGCTCTGGTCATGAAGCTGTCCTCCGTTTCGCCGGCGCGGCCTCGGCCGCCGGCGCGACGGCGCTTTTCGCCGGCCCGCACCGCGGCAGCACCCGCCGCAGCACCTTGCCGGTCTCGCTCTCGGGATGGGCGCAAATCTCCTCAGGCGTGCCCTCGGCGATCAGCTCTCCCCCGGCGTCGCCGCCCTCGGGACCCAGGTCGATAAGCCAGTCGGCGCACTTGACGACGTCCAGATTGTGCTCGATGACAAGCACGGTGTTCCCCGCATCCACCAGGCGCTGGAGCACCTCCAACAGCTTCTCCACATCCGCGAAGTGAAGGCCGGTGGTCGGCTCGTCCAGGATGTAGAGCGTGTCGCCGGTCGCGATCTTGGCCAGTTCGGTGGCGAGCTTCACTCTCTGGGCCTCGCCGCCGGAGAGAGTCGTCGAAGGCTGACCCAGCTTGACGTAGTCCAAGCCCACGTCGGCCAACGTCTGCAGGCGCCGCCGGATCTTGTTCTGGTTCGCGAAGAACCCCACCGCTTCCTCGACGCTCATGTCGAGCACTTCCGCTACGTTCTTACCCTTGAAGCGCACTTCCAATGTCTCCCTGTTGTAGCGCTTGCCCCCGCAGACCTCACAGGGCACGTAGACGTCGGGTAGGAAGTGCATCTCGATCTTGAGCGTCCCGTCGCCCTTGCAGGCTTCGCAGCGGCCGCCCTTCACGTTGAAGCTGAAGCGCCCAGGACCGTAGCCCCTGACCTTCGATTCCTGGGTGTGCGAGTACAGCTCGCGGATGTGGTCGAACAAGCCGGTGTAGGTGGCAGGGTTCGACCGGGGCGTCCTGCCGATGGGCGACTGGTCGATGTTGATGACCTTGTCCAGTTGTTCGATGCCGTCGATGCGATCGTGCTCGCCCGGCCGTACCGGCATGCGGTTGAGCAGATTGGAGAGGCTGCGGAAGATGATGTCGTTCACCAGAGTGGACTTGCCGGAGCCCGACACGCCGGTGACGCAGACCAGGAGACCGGTGGGCACCGTCACGTCGAGATTCTTCAGGTTGTGCTCCCGAGCCCCTCGGACCACGAACTGGCTGCGCGGCGTCCGCCGGGTGGCAGGCACCTCTATCTGCCGCTTTCCGGCCAGGAACTGCCCGGTGACCGACCGGGGCTCCGCGAGGATGTCGGCCAGGGAGCCGCTCGCCACTACTTCTCCCCCGTGCTCGCCCGCTCCCGGCCCCATATCGACGATGTGGTCGGCCGAGCGCATGGTCTCCTCGTCGTGCTCCACGACGATGACCGTGTTGCCCAGGTCTCGCAGGCGGAGCAGCGTGTTGATGAGTTTCCGGTTGTCCCGCTGGTGAAGCCCGATGGACGGCTCGTCGAGGATGTAGAGCACGCCCACCAAGCTCGACCCGATCTGGGTGGCCAGCCGGATGCGTTGCGCTTCGCCGCCGGAGAGCGTGCCCGCGCTCCGGTGCAGGCTGAGATAGCCGACGCCGACGGCCTCGAGGAACGTGAGCCGCTCCCGGATCTCCTTGAGCACCCGTCCCCCGATGAGCCGCTCCCGCGGGCTGAGATCCAGCTCTTGCAGGAACCGCATGGTCCGGATGACGGGCATGCGACTCACCTCGTCGATGTTCTGCCCGCCGATGCGCACCGCGAGCGTAGAACGGCTTCAGGCGGGCCCCGTGGCACGCCGGACAGGGCCGGTCGGCCATGTACTCCTCGATCTTGGAACGCATGTAGTCGGAGTCCGTCTCCCGATAGCGCCGCTCCAGATTGGGGATGACCCCTTCGAACGTCGTCATGTAGCTGCGCTTGAGCCCGGCCCGGTTCACGTACGACACGTAGAGCCTGTCCCCCCTCGTCCCGTACAGAAAGACGTCGCGAACCTCCTGGGGCAACTCACCCCAGGGCGCCGACACGTCGATCTCGTACCGCTCGGCCACGGCCTTGATGATCTGCTCGTAGTACTTGGAGCTGCTACCGCTCCAGGGCAAGAGCGCGCCTTCCTTGACCGACAGCGAGGAATCGGCGACGACCAGCATCGGGTCGATCTCCCGCCGGGCCCCGAGGCCGCTGCACGTCTCGCAGGCCCCGTGGGGCGAGTTGAACGAGAAGATGCGGGGCGCCATCTCGGGCAACGATACCCCGTGCTCGGGACACGCCAGATTCTCCGAGAACAGCAGGCTGGTGGGTGACCCCTCACCACCCCCAGGCCCCTCGGCGCCCGATCTCTCACCGGAGTGATCGTAGACATCGACGATGAGAAGACCATGGGCCTCCGAGAGCGCGGTCTCCACGGACTCCGAGAGCCTGCGGCGCACCCCCTCCTTCATGACCAGACGATCGACCACGATGCTGATGTCGTGGCGGACGTTCTTGTCCAACTCCGGAAGCTGCTCGTCCAATGTGTACTGTCGCCCGTCGATCTCTACCCGGGTGAAGCCCTCCTGGCGGATGTGCTCGAGGATGTCCTTGTGCCAGCCCTTCTGCCCGCGGACGACGGGCGCCTTGACCACGAAGCGGATGTCGGGCTCCAGCCCCATCACCTGATCGACGATCTGCTCCTTGCTCTGCCCTTCGATGGGCCGCCCGCAGATCCAGCAGTGGGGATGGCCTATCCGCGCAAAAAGCAGGCGCAGGTAGTCGTAGACCTCCGTCACGGTGCCCACCGTGGAGCGCGGATTGCGCGAGGTCGTCTTCTGGTCGATGGATATGGCCGGCGACAGTCCCTCGATGGAGTCGACGTCAGGCTTGTTCATCTGCCCCAGGAACTGGCGGGCGTAGGCGGACAGGCTTTCGACATAGCGGCGTTGGCCTTCGGCGTAGATGGTGTCGAAGGCGAGACTCGATTTGCCCGAGCCGGACAGACCGGTGATGACTATGAACGTGTCGCGCGGGAGGGAAAGAGAGATGTCCTTGAGGTTGTGCTCCCGGGCCCCCGCGATGACGATGCGATTAGTGCCCATTACATAGGGATTCTAGCAGGTGGGCAGTGCCCTGGACGGCGGCGCCGCGGCTGGCGCCCCGGGCTCACGCAAACGAGGCGAGCCGCGCCTTCAGTTCCCTGATCCTGTCTCGCTGGATGTCGATGGCCGGGTGTCCCGGCGCGTCCAACTTGCTGTGGAACAACGCCAGGTTCATCTGCTCGCGCTGCAGGCGTTTGAGGACCAAGCGGGCCCCGGCCCCTTCTGCTTCTTCATCTGGCGAAGCGACCGCCCGCCTCCGGCGGCCGCTTCTCAGGACGTGGAATTCCTCTTGCGTCACCACGTCGCTCCCCACTTCTTCGGCCATCAGCCCGGAGAAGACCTGTGCCTCACGCCGCCGGGCGAAGA
>CAWAOX010000019.1:0-76287 GCA_963783835.1 uncultured Actinomycetota bacterium | reverse complement strand
ACGTCAGCCGGGACAGGGCGAAAGCGCTGTGACCATAAAGGGCTCGATGACGCTGTCTGAGATCGAGGAGATGGCTGCCGATTACCCGGCCTTCCTGGCTGCCTTCGGCATCGACCCCTCGGAGCCGGGCAGCGCCGCACTGAAGGACCTGAAGACCAGGTATGGCTTCGAAGTGGACGACGTGCGGGCCTACATCGAAAGCCAGAAATAGACAGGACACGGCCGAGGGAAGGCTGACCGGGAGGCCTCTCGGCGATCCGGGTGCCGACACAGTTTTTCGCGCCCGCGCCTCCGGATCTTTCCCGTCATTTCTGCGCGGCCGACTCGCACCCCGGGCTGATCCCCCGTTGACGGGTGGTTGCCCAGTTCAGGATCAGCACGTGATATTTGGCGATCCGGCTCGAGGAGATCCGATCGCTTGGTCGCACCCCTCGCACGCTGTCCGATGAACGCAAGTCCCCGAATTCTGTCCCCCATCGATTCGCTCCGGGGTCCGCCACTTTTGCCTGCAGCGTGACCGACATAGACATGATGATCACCCGTATCCGCGGGACCGTCATCAGCAGTCATGCCGGGTCGGAGGAAGACCGAGTCTTGCAGGTAAAGAGTCAGGGCCCGCAATCTGCCGTCACGGCAGAAAAACGGACCCTGTCGCACTATCTATCCGAAGGCCAAGACAGCGCCTACACCTTCGCATGCACCACCGTTGCACCTTCGTGGTGCTAGGCCAACCTTCGCTTCCGGTCTAGCCTGGGTTGAAGCCATCGGACACCACAGGGGACCAGCGGATGACATCTAGCGGCCTGCCCGGGCTATCCAGCGACACGCCGATTCTCTACGAGATTCGGATCCGCGGTGCCCTTGATGGAACGTCGTGCGACCTGATTGAAGGGATGACCCTAGAGGTCGTCCACGATGCGAATCAACCAGTGACGGTGGTTCATGTGGTCGCGCGGGACCAGGCTGCGCTGGCCGGCGTGCTGGATACGCTGTTCAGCCTCAACGCAACTCTGCTATCGTTCACAGCCTTGGAGCCGACGTGAGGGGTACAGATATGACGCCTGCTGCGAGCCCGCGTGCCGCCGGCATCACGGGACTGCTGTTCGCCATCTTGTTCTCGGTGAGCGTGGTCATACTCCGGCTGTCGATAGGCGAGGTCGGCAGTGATGAGGGGGGCCAGTGGCTTGCGGATAGTACCGGGTGGGTCAAGTTCGCGATCGGGCTCATGGCTTTTGCCGGCATCTTCTTCCTGTGGTTCATAGGTGTGGTACGCGCCCGCCTGGGCCGCCTCGAAGACCAGTTCTTCTCCGCCGTGTTCCTCGGGAGTGGACTGATCTTCCTCGCGATGGTGTTCGTGGGCAGCGGCGTCGCCGGAGCTATAGTCGCGGGTTACGAGCGTGACCCGAGCGGTTTCACGGACAGCACCACGTACTGGCTGGCCCGCGACCTCATCACCCAGATCTTCGGCATCTACGCATTGCGCATGGCCGCGGTGTTCCTTCTCTCTCAGGCCACCTTGTGGCTGCGTACCAAGGTCATGCCGCGCTGGATGGCCATCGTCACCTACCCGCTTGCGCTCGTGTTGCTGTTCGTCTTCACCGAGTCGTTTTGGGTCATCCTCGTGTTCCCTGCGTGGGTCTTCCTCGTGAGTACCTACATAATGGTCGTCAGCTTCCGTCACCGGCCGGATGACCAAGACACCGCCACACAGACGGCTCCTGAAGTGGCAAGCGACTGACCGCGGACAGGAGGTAGCCGCTCCATGAAACTGCCCGGCATCTTCAAGCGCTTCAAGTTCGACCGCAAGAACGCCCGCCCGGACCTGATCGCCGGCGTCGTTCTCGGGGTGGAGAGCGTGCCCGACGCGCTCGCCTCGGGAGTGCTCGCGGGGGTGAACCCGCTCTACGCGCTCTACGCGGTCATGATGGGCACTCCGGTGGGGGCCATCTTCTCCGGTTCGGTCTACTTGAGTGTGCAGACGACGAGCGCCATGGCGTTGGTGGTCGCCAGCGTCCCGGCGGTCACCAGCGGCGACTCCCCGGGCGCGCTCTTCGCCCTCTCGCTCATCACCGGGGTGATCATGCTGGTGGCCGGCCTCTTGAAGGCGGGGCGGCTCCTGCGCTGGGTGGCCAATTCGGAGATGGTGGGCTTCATGACCGGGGTGGCCTTTCTCATCATCCTGGGTCAGTTGGGCGACCTCACCGGCTACGCAAGCGAGTACAGCAACAAGGTCGCCAAGACCGTGGACCTTCTATTCAACCTCGATCAGGTCGATCTCCCGACTGTGGCGGTGGGGGTCGGTACGATCATCCTGATCATCGTATTGCAGAAGACCCGTCTCCGCGGATTCGGCCTTGTGGTGGCGATCATAGTGACCTCCATGCTCCCGGCGCTCTTTGGCTGGGATTCGGTGGCCAAGGTCTCGGACATAGCCGAGATCACGGGCGGACTGCCCAGACCGGCTCTACCGGATTTCTCGCAGTTCTTCCAACTCATCGTTCCGGCACTCTCCTTGGCGGTCATCGGGCTCATCCAGGGGGCGGGGGTGAGCCAGTCTTTCGTGAATCCCGATGGGCGATACCCCAATCCTTCGCGGGACTTCGTCGGGGAGGGAGCCGCCAATATCGCGGCCGGGATCTTCCAGGGGATGCCGGTCGGCGGTTCGGCCTCCGCGACCTCCCTCGTGGTGAGCAGCGGCGCCAGGACGCGCCTCGCGAACATCTTCGCCGGTGTGGTCATCGCTATCGTCACCCTGCTTTTTGCTGGCGCGGTCGGCAAACTCGCTCTGCCCGCCCTCGCGGGCCTGCTGATAATCATCGGCTTTGGGATCATCAAGCCCGCCAACATACGTGGTGTCTGGCGCACAGGTAACGTCCAACGGATCGTTATGGTGATCACGTTTGCCCTGGTCCTGCTGATCCCGCTCGAGTACGCGGTGTTGGTAGGAGTGGCCCTCTCCATCCTCCTGTTCACCGTCCGCCAATCCCATCGGATCACGGTGATGGAGTGGAAGCTCAAAGAAGGCAGGCTTCCGATCGAGCAGACTCCGCCAGCCACGATCCCACCCGGAAGCGTCACCGTGCTGGTCCCCTTCGGGAGCCTCTTCTACGCCGCTGCCGCGACTTTTGAAGAGAAGCTGCCGAAGGCGGACGCGCAGACGGACCACGCGGTCGTGATAATCAATCTTCATGCCCGTACAGACCTGGGCAGCACGTTCATGCGCACGATCGACCGATACTCGGAAGACCTCAAGAACCACGGAAGCCGCCTGATGCTCGCCGAGGTGGACGAGACGCTACGGGATCAGTTAGCGCGGGCAGGCATCGTGGATTCGATCTCGCGTCGAAGCATATTCATGCGTACGGAAGAGGTCGCGGGGTCGCTCTACGAGGCCTACGCCGTTGCCGAGGAATGGGTCGCCCAACAGCAGGCGGTCAAAGGCGGCGCGCCCGCGGGGGAAGCCGAGTGACTCGCGACAGACTTGAGGGGAACGAAGTGAGTACGGAGGCGGAGACGGCTTCCGGCGAGACGAGACGGCCGGGAAGGTTCCGCGCGCTGGTGCCCGTCGTCTCGTGGCTGCCGAAGTATGAACGCGGATGGCTCGGGGCCGATGCGATCGCAGGGCTGACGTTGTGGGGCCTCTTGGCTCCCGAAGCCATGGCCTACGCCGGCATCGCCGGTCTGCCCCCGGAAGTGGGACTGTACACCCTGCTCGCATCCCTGTTTGTCTACGCGCTGTTCGGCACCTCGCGCCACCTGTCGGTCCAGCCCACCTCGGCGACCGCCGCCCTTATCGCCTCCACCGTGGTCGCGCTGGGCGTCTCCGCGGGCGATCCGGAGTACCAGTCCTACGCGATCATGCTGGTGTTGCTCGTAGGGGTGATCTTCGCAATCGCCGGCCTGGCGCGCCTGGGCTTCATCACGCAGTTCCTTTCGAAGCCGGTGATGGATGGCTTCGTCACCGGCTTGGCCGTGTTCATCACCATCGGGCAGCTCAACAAGCTCTTCGGCGTCGACAAGGGCGAGGGCAACAGCTTCCAGAAGCTCCTGCACGTGTTCCAGAGCCTTCCGGATGCCAACTGGATCACGTTTCTTGTCGGAGCTTCCGCGCTGGCCCTGCTGTTCGTTCTGCCCCGAATCAGCCGGCGCATCCCGGCAGGGCTCGTGGTGCTCTTCCTCTACATCCTCGTGAGTTACGTGCTCGACCTGAGCGGCAACCACGGGGTGGAAGTGGTCGGCGCTCTACCGCAGGGACTGCCCGCCTTCGGGGTGCCGCACGTCCCGGCGTCCGCCGTCCTCAATATGGTGCTCCCGGCCTTCGGGATCGTCCTTGTGGCCTACAGTGAAGCGATCGCGGTGGCCCGGGAGTTTGCGGAGAAGCACGGCTACGAAGTCGACGCCAACCAGGAACTCCGCGCCCACGGCCTCGTTAACCTCCTGAGCGGCTTCTTGGGCGGCCAGATCGCGGCGGGGAGCATGTCCGGCTCGGCGGTCAAGGAGGGGGCCAGGGCCCGCACTCAAGTCTCCAACCTGATCGCCTGGGTGGCCATCATCCTCACCGTCCTCTTCCTCACGCCCCTGTTCAAGACTCTGCCCGAGGCCGTGCTTGCCGCGCTCATCATCCATGCTCTGTGGCACATCATCGTCGCCCGCAAGCTGAAGACGGTACGGCTTGTGTCCCGCACCGAGTTCGTGCTCGGCGTAATCACCTTCTTCGGAGTGCTCTTCTTTGACGTTCTAGAGGGGATGATGATCGGCCTGCTGGCCTCTCTGGTCTGGTTCATCTACAAGTCGACCAAGCCGCACCTGGCCTCTCTGGGGCGCGCTCCCGGTCGGGAGGATGTCTTCCTTGACATCTCCCGGCATCCGGAAATCCCGCCGATTCCGGGATTGCTCATCCTCCGTCTCAACAGTCCTCTCTTCTATGCAAACGCGCAGAGCGTGCGTGACCGGACCAAGGTCCTGGTGGACGAGGCCGACCCCCCACTGCGCGCAGTGATCATCGACGCTGTGGCCCAGGACGACTTGGACGTAACCAGCGCCGAGATGCTGAAAAAGCTTTATGAGGAACTCCAGGAGCGCGGCATCGCAGTGTACCTCGCCCAGGTGCACGCGCCCGTGCTCGAGTTCTCCCGCCGCGTCGGTCTCGACGTTGTCATCGCGAACGATCACGTGTTCCCCACAGTGTCCGAAGCGGTCGCGGCATACGAGGAATCCACGCAACGGTCGAGCTAGGTCGTCGCGCTAGAGTAAGTTGTACTGACACTGTCAAGCGGGAGGAATCCGAGATGACAAGCAGCGATCCAGCGCCTCTGCCCCTGCCGACCTTCGCCGGTGGGACGAAGGCCATCACCACAACCCCGATCGTCGGTACGCCGCGACGAGAGTACGCCGACGTGTTCGTCCCTGGCGACGAGCCGATCGAGGATGGTGAGTTGCGCGTGACCGTACTCGGCAGCGGCAATCCCTGGGCCACACGCGCTCAGGCGTCGGCGAGCGTTCTGGTCGAGGTGGGCAACCCCGAGCGCGACCTTCTCGTCTTCGACCTCGGGACCGGCTCGCTCGCCAACTATGCCAGTCTGAAGCTGCCGGTCAACCTGCTCGACAAGGTGTTCCTCACCCACCTGCACGCCGACCACACGGCCGACATGATCACCCTTTCCGGCAGCTACGCCAAGGTCGGACGGGCTGACGGCCCCGTCAGAGTCTGGGGTCCGAGCGGGACCGAGCCTCGTCTCGGCACGAAGTACTTCTGCGACGCAATCGAAATGGCGCTTGCCTGGGATACCGAGGCGGGGAAGGGCCCGATCAACGAAGTCAGCATGAGAATCGAGGCGCACGAGTTCGACTGGAGCCAGACCGGCGTCGTCTACGCCGCGAACGGCGTGAAGGTGACGTCCTTCCCGGTCGTCCACGCGCTGACCGGCGCCGTCGGCTACCGCCTCGAATTCGCGGGAGTGTCGTTCTCCTTCTCGGGCGACACCTGCGCGGCCTGGCCGCTCGTTCGCGCGAACGAGGGTGGCGTCGACCTGCTCATCCACGAGTGCTTCCCGCCCGCCGCGGCACTCGCGGCCGCTTCAGGCCTCTCCATCGAGCGGGCCACCATAGCCCTCAACGCCGCTCACACCTCGCCGACGGCTGCGGGCAAGGTGTTCAGCCTGGTCAAGCCGCGGGTGGCCGCTCTGTGGCACACCCTACTTTCGCCCCAGGTCATCCCCATGATCCACCAGGAACTGCGCACGGTCTACGCGGGGCCCGTCGTCCAGACTCAGGACCTGACCGTGTTCAACATAACCAAGGAAGCCGTGGTTTCGCGTCAGGCTCAGGTCTTGGACCAGCTGCCTCCGATTCCGGGGCAGCAGCGCGCGGCATTTGTTCCCGCGCTGCCGACTCCTCCCGCGTGGTGGGCCGAGGCGCGCATTCCGCTCGAGTGACGAGCTAGAGGCTTGATGTGGTTTAGCGGCCGCCACGAGAGGCCATAAGTTGGCGAACAGCTTTGCGTCTGCCTGCACTCGCTCCTTTCGCGGGATGCCGCGGATTGGTTGACGTCTAGCACTACTCGGACGGGTACGAGCGGGTAGCCTCCTTCCCGTCCGTGCAGGGGCTGGTCGTTCGCCCGGTGCGCGTGGGAGAATCGGCGAGATGAAGACGACGAGCCGTATCCTCCGTGCCAAGCTGCGCCCGCCCCGCCTGGGGCCGGATCAACTGGAGAGGCCGCGGCTCCTCGCCCAGTTGGACCGGAGGCTCCTGGGGCAGTGCATCTTGGTCTGCGCTCCCGCTGGCTACGGCAAGACCACGCTGCTCGCGCAGTGGATCGATGGGCAACGAGCTGCCGGCGGTGTGGCTCTCGCTCGACGACAGCGACGATGAACCCACCCTCTTTCTGGAGGAGTTGGTGGAGGCGATAAGGACGGCCAACCCCGGCTGCTGTCGCGGCACCCGTTCGATGCTGGCCGGAGCGACGCCGCCCTCGCTCGACGTGCTGACCCGGCAGCTGGCGAACGACCTGGACGACCTCGACGAGTTCATCTTGGTGCTGGACGACTGCCAGAACCTGAAAGACCCGCGCGTCTTCGAGATCCTCCGCCGCCTGCTCTTTCAGCCCCCCCGTTCTCTGCACCTGGTGCTTTCCTGCCGGGCCGATCCCCGGCTACCTCTGGGCGCCCTCCGGGGGCGAGGACTGCTGCACGAGGTGCGGGAGGCCGATCTGCGCTTCAGCGAGCGGGAGGCCGCCGAGTACCTGGAGCAGGCGCTGAGCCGGCCTCTGAACGAGAGCCAAGTGACATCACTCCTGGAGCGGACGGAGGGCTGGATCACCGGCCTGCACTTGGCCGCCCTGTCGCTTCAGGGCCGCCCGGACGTGGAGCGGGGCATCCGCGACTTTGCCGGCAGCGATCGCTACATCGCCGACTACCTCCTGGAGGAGCTGCTTGCTCGCCTGGATCCCGGGCTGCAAGAGTACCTTGAGGCCACCTCCATCCTGGAACGCCTCTGCGCCCCGCTCTGCCGGGCGGTCATGGGCGAGGCGTCGCTGGAGGTCGTGGAGGGAATGCCGACGCTGCAGTGGCTGGAGGACGCCAACCTCTTCGTGGTCTCCCTTGACGAGCAGCGTGAGTGGTTCCGTTACCACCAACTCTTCCGAGATCTTCTCCGTCACCGGCTGCAGGTAGGCCGGTCCCCCGAACAGGTGGCTGCCCTGCATGTGCGTGCGGGCGAGTGGCTCGGCGCCACCCAGGAGATAGAGGCCGCAATCGACCACTTTCTCAAGGCGGGAAGGCCGGACCTGGCCGGGGACATAGTGGAGGAGAATCGCCGGGAGGCCCTCGACTGGGAGCGCTGGCGGGCGCTCGAGCGGTGGATGTACCGGCTGGACGCTGACATTGTCCACTCCCGTCCCCGTCTGGTGCTGATCTACGCCTGGCTGGCCCACCAGCGGACGGATTGGACGGACATGCTTTGTCACTGCGACCGCGCCGAAAAGCTACTTGATCTTGCTGAGGAGCCTCTGCCCGACCAGGCGGCCCTGCGGGGAGAGATAGCCGCCATGCGGGCCGAGGTCAGCTACTGGCGAGGGGAAGGCGACGCCGCCTTATCCCAGGCCCGCCAGGCGCTGGCCCTACTCCCAGCCGACCATCGCATGACCCGGGGCATGGCCACCGTGTTCGAAGGCGGCGGTCTGCAGCTGAGGGGAGAGATTCCGGAAGCCTTCCAGGTCTTCCGCCGGGGCGCCTTCGGCGAGTACGGGAAGGGCACCCACCCCCGGATCACCATCGCGCTGGTACTGATGTCCTTCACGGTCGGCGACCTGGCTCAAGCGACCCAGGTGGCACACCGGCTGCTCTCCCAGGGCCGCGAGCTTGGTCTGAGGGAGATCGAGAGCTGGGCCCATTACTTCCACGGGCTGGCCGCCTACCTTGGCAACGACCTCTCCGCGGCCGAGGAGCACTTTCAGGAGGTGGACCCTTACAGCTCCAACTGGCTGCTCGGCAAGCAGGCTCGCTACGGGCTGGCTTGGTTGCGGCTGGCCGAGGGGCGGCCACAGGAGGCGCTCGAGGTAATGGACCAGTTCATAGTTGTGGTGTCCAACCTCAACCTACCAGTGGAAAGGGAGGTTCAGCTGCTCCGTGCCCGCCTGGCCAGACTGTCCGGTCAGCCTGTAGCCGCCGCCGCCTTGGCTCGGAGCTTTCTACCGCCAGCGGGTGAGGGACCCCTCGGGTTGGCCGTCTGCTACGAGTTCAGCCCCCTCAGCGCCCTTGCCCTGCTGCTGCTGGAGGGGGACAAGGATGACCTGGCGGCGTGTGCGGTGGGGCTGCGGCGTCTGCTCACTGTCGCCGAGACGAACGGTAACATCTTCCGCTTGGTCCAGTGCCTTATCCTGGAGGCTCTGCTGTTGGACCACGAGGGCCGCAATGCCGAGGCGCTGGCCGTGCTGGGCAGGGCGGTGACGCTAGCGCAGCCCGGCCATCTCGTGCGCCTGTTTCCTGAGATGGGTGGCCGGGTACGGCCACTGCTGGCAACTCTCCGTCTGCGAGGACGCTCCGACGCCTTCCTGGACGAGCTGGTCGACTCGTTCACGGTGGAAGCACCGCCTTCCCACTCCACCCCGAATCCGTATTCGCTGACTCCCGGCCGGGAATACCTGATCGATATGCCGCTGACCGATCGCGAACTCGATGTGCTCAGACTCCTGGAAGAACGACTGAGCAACAAGGAGATCGCCCGGCGGTTGGTCATCGCTCCCGCGACCGTGAAACGCCACACCCTCAGCATCTACGGCAAGCTTGGCGTGCCAGGCCGTCATGAAGCGGTGGCGAAGGCCAGGCACTTGGGAATCCTCTCGACGTCGCGGTAGCGCACCGACTCGCTCGGACGCGCCTGTCCGGACCGTATCCATCTTTGCACCTGTGCCTGCACCGTTGTGGTGCTATGCCAACGTGCGCTTCCGGCCTAGTCTGGGTTGAAACCCTCGGACGAGACAGGGGACCAGCGGATGACATCTGCCGACCGACCCGATGCCCCCGACGACACGCCAGCTCTCTACGAGATCAGGGTCCGCGGTGCCTTCGACCAGAAGTGGCGTGGCCTTATGGAGGGGATGACCCTGGAGGTCGTCCACGAGGAATCTGAGCCGGTTACGGTGATCCGTGTGGTCGTGCGGGACCAGGCCGCGCTGGCTGGTCTGCTGGACGCCCTGTTCGGTCTGAACGCCAGGGTACTCTCGGTAACGGCCCTGGAAGCGACGTAGGCGTCGAAGGCACGGAATGGATTCGACATGGCGGACAACGAGCAGGTCATAGTATTCGCAGGCACCTACGGCTCGCTGCACGAGGCGGAGCTCGACTTTGTGACGATCAAAGATCTGCACAAGGAGAAACTCGTCGGCAGGTACGAAGCGGCCGTGTTCACCAAGCAGGATGACGGCTCCGTCAAGGTTATCGACACCGACAAGAACTCGCCGCGTATCAGGCGCAGGAGCAGCAGGCCGCCATGGAAGCCGCGGCCGCCAACGCCGCCGCGCGGGCCGTAGCGGCCCAGCAGGCGGCTGCTCCCGCCGCTCCCGCGGCACCCGGACACCACCGCTCAGCTCCAGAAACTCGCGGAGCTCAAGGCGCAGGGCATCTTGACTGAAGAAGAGTTCGCCGCGGCGAAGGCAAAACTGCTAGGTTTGTAGTCGGTCGTAAACGGAACGAAACGGAGGGTCTATGAAGCAATTCTCAAAACGGTGGTTGGTCCTGCTCCTGCTGATGGGCATTCTGTTGCTCACCCTCACCGGGTGTGGCAACACCTGGGGCACCGGCAGCGTGATCTGGACCATGTGCGTGTTCTTCTTCTGGATGATCTACATCTGGATGTTCATCACCGTCTTCGCCGACATCTTCCGGCGGAACGACATGGGTGGCGGCAAGAAGGCGATGTGGATCATCTTCGTGATCTTCCTCCCGCTGCTGGGAATCTTGATCTACATGATCGCCCGGCCGAAACACCTTGCCCAGGACGCACAGAGGATTGAAAAAGCCCAGGCGGCACAGCAGCCCGGGGCCGTTTACTCCGAAGCCGATGAGATCGCAAAAGCTCAGGCGCTCCTCAACAGCGGCGCCATCACCCAGGCCGAATTCGACGAGATGAAGCGGAAGGCCCTGGCCTAGTCGACGAGAACTGTGATCTCAGCGTTTGTGATGATGCCCGCCTGGAACGACTGAACGAGGAACCGAGAACCTTGAGACCCGCCGTCCCGGAGGGGACCGGCGGGTCTCTTCGTTTCAGGGTACAGCCAACGTTGGAGGCCGAGACTGGTGACGGACTTCCTCACGCGTCTGCCCCTGATTGCCGCCCCGATCAGCGAAGTATCGGCGACCCGAAGGTCGGAGCCGTGCTGGCTCTCAGGGCTCGCCCGCCAATCTTGTCGATAAGGCCTCGCCGGTCCGCTGGATGGATCCCCGGTCCGCCTCGATCAAGTGACCAACCTGGCTTTCTGCCTGAATGAGGCTGACGTGATGCAGTAGTTGCTCGCGGGTCTCGGGCTCTTTCACCTCTTGGCCGAGGACACCGATCACTTTCAACATATGCTGGAGGACGCTGGCGTTGTTGCAGCTGGCGTGGCGAAGCATATCGAAAGCGGCGTTGAGCAGATCGTCAATGGTAACGGGCTCAAGTATGAGAAGCAGACGGCCATCCCGGTCGTAGTACTGGGAGTTGTTGCCTCCCTGCCGAATGAACGCCACCAGGCCATCACCGATGCGATCCAGGCAGGTCATGGCCGTGAAGGGATCGTTGATCGCTGGCGACATGGCCCGCACAGCCATCTCTGCGAGTTGATTGACCGCGTACTCGATGTCCTGGCTAGGGGTACGCCCGTTCCCGAGTCGGAAGGCACGTTGGAATAGCGCCTCGAGTTGCTCGTCCACCCGCGCGGAGGGCCAAACCAGGGCGACCACCGCGCCGGACTGAACGTAACTGCCCGGCCTGCACAGCAGGCGGACCACCAAGTCCTTCTTCTGGGCCAGGCCCAGGATCGTCTGGGAACTGATGTATTGGATGTAGCCAGCGCTTCCCACGCGGACGGCGTAGCCCTCGGCCTCCGTCAGCAGTGCCGGGATGCCCTGGGAGTCGGGGGGGAGCTGGGTTTCAGACCCGCGATTGCCGCCATCTCCGTTCACGACTTCTTCAGCATTGGCCCGGACTACATCGAGTAGTTCCACGCCTGCAGCAGCGGCGATATTCGGGGCCTGCAGCATGGTGCTGACGTGTTGGACCAGCAAGATCAGCGTCCCAAAGGTCGCCACCATCAAGTACACGCCAAGGGTGGCAGTCAATTGAGGCGCTTCTTGCTCCACGCTGGTTGTGGGGATGGATAGTGCGGCCGCGACGCAATAAACGAAGGTACCCACAAACGCGCCCAGGACGAACTGTGTGGTCCGATCGCCCAGGAAGACCCGGAGCAAACGGGAGCCGTATTGGGACGCCACCGTTGAGAGCGGCAGGGTGAGCAGGGTGAAAACCACCCCGGCGGTTGCGAGGACGGTGCCGGCCATGCTCAACAGGGCGCTGCGTAATTCCCCTGGAGTCCCGGCCAAAACGAAACGGCTGTCCGCTAGGGCCGCATCGAGGATGAGCTTATCCACCTCGTACATCAACCAGGCCAAAAGAACCGCCGCGATTGCCATGATCACAGGGGCGAACCAGAAGCTCACCTTCATACGATCCCAACGATAACGGGTCGCGGCTCTTCTCTCAGTGCGGGTCCTCATGTGAGACTCCTGAAAACGTATGCGCTACGCACATTTCGGGCGAGACTGCGCCTTGGCGACGGCGCCGCGTTGTTCTTCTCGGCTTTCCCCCTGAACCTCTTCGGGTTGCCGCAGCGGCGATGCACCCGACGAACATACCACTCGCTTGATACCCTTGCCCCGCGCATTTCTATCGGCTGCTGGGTCTTGCGCGTGGGGCTGCAAGGTAGAGACTCCCTGCTTAGGCCTTACCAGGGGCTGGAACCTAATCGGCAATTCCGCTGGCGTCCCGGTAAGTCTTGCAACTGGCTTCGTCGCCTTCACCTTCAACGGCACGGGTTACCAGTCCACCACGAAGCTGGATCCGGGACAGGGAGCCTGGGTCAAGGCCACTGAGGGCGGGAGCACCTCCGCCGCCACCTGGAGTTTGCACCGCCACTACTCTGTGCTACTATGTACCAGTAGTCAGTAACGGTAAGTAGTCGGAGGAGATGTGCCGTGGGCAAGCATATGACGGAGATGCTCAAGGGGACGCTGGAGGGCATCGTCCTCGCGATCCTGTCCGTGCGGCCCGCGTACGGCTACGAGATCACTGCGTGGCTGCGAGAGCAGGGCTTCTCCGACATCGCCGAGGGAACCGTCTACGCCCTGCTCCTCAGGATCGAGCACAAGGGTCTGGTCGACGTGGAGAAGATCCCGTCGGAGAAGGGGCCGCCGCGCAGGGTGTATTCCCTCAACGCGCAGGGACAAGGCTATCTCAATGAGTTCTGGAGGTCCTGGAGCTTCCTCACGGAACGGCTCGAACAGCTCCATGAAGGAGACAGATGACCATGTTCATCGAGAAGATCATCGGCGATATCGGCGACAAGCGGCGATGGCGGCAGTACAAAGCGCGCACGAAAGAACTTCCCGAGAACTATCGCACGGCGATCGACGCGCTGGAGCGGTACCTCACGTATTTCGGGATGATCACGAAGGGCGACACCCTGATGTCGATGCTGGAGGACCTCGCGGAGCTGTTCGAGCAGAGCGCGGCCAGCGGAACCCCGATCCGGGCGATCGTCGGGGATGACCCTGTGGAGTTCGCCGAGACATTCCTTGCGAACTACTCGGAGGGTCAATGGATCAACAAGGAGCGGAGGCGGCTGACCGACGCCATCGATCGCGTCGCCGGCGACGACTCCGCACAAGAAGGGAGGATCGCATGACGGTGGCACAGCTTGCCCCCGCGATCCACGTGCAGGGCCTGGAAAAGTCCTTCAAGCAGCTGCACGCGCTGCCCGGCGCGATCGGGGAAGCGCAAAACGCGCAGTGAGAGCTGCGAGTTCATGACCGGTCGAGATTGACGGCCGGGTTGCCTTCCCCAGCTTCTTGGGCCCCTCAACCTACTCTGATCGCGCGGACCTCGGCTGCGCGCTCATCGACTGGGATGGTGGGCAATTCGTTCTGGCCCTCGGCCGGCAGGCTGCGGAGGTGGTCCATGATCGCCTGCCATTCCTTGATCTCCCGGACTGCGCCCTTCTCTGTCGTGGTAGCGACACTATCCTTGTCCGTCGTACCTCGGGGCGGCAGCAGGTAGGGCGTGTCGCGCCGAGGCGCTTCGAGTGCCTCGACCCTCGACGTGAGGGGCTGACCGTCTTTGTTCTTGGGGACAAAGGCTAGGCGGCCTTTGGTGTACTTGGGGATGCCCAGGGCGATCGCACCGAAATAGAGGGGACACGTGAGGCTGAACAGACGCTCGTCCGTCCCGGTGATGTCGATCGCACGGTAGCCGCGGTCGAGGTCTCCCAGTTCGATGACGGTCACGACATCGAACATCGGACGCGACGAGTCGTAATGGAACCTCATGCCTGAGGCGCGGGGGAAATACTCGCCCGGATGTGCCGGGTTGTCCACGAGCATGAACTCGAGAAGGTTCTTTAGCTCCTGGCCGGTAAGGTAGGCCGTCACCAGGGCGCTGCCGGCCGTCTCATCAACCACCCCGGCACCGAGGGGCGCCACGGCGAACACGTCGTAGACCGTCTGCACGCCCGAGTTACCTCGTCTGAGACCTGCGCGCATCATCCCGTTGGCAGTGAAACCGACGTCCGCTTTGGTAGCGCGCCTGAATGCATCGGTGACGAGGTTGGCCAGGGGCGTGCTGGCGGAGATGTCGGTGAACGTGTTGGGCAGATCCTGCGGAGCCACCGCCAGCGGCTGATCGATGCTGTAGCCTCGGGACGCGAACACAACCTCAGTGACGGTCTTCCTGAGCTTGTCGATCTCTTTGGCGATCGCTCGGTCGCCGGCAATGGCGTCATCGATGGGGTGGAGCAGGTAAGACTCGACCGTCAGGTTGCCGCCGTCCAAGGTGACCGCCAGTTCGCCAAGGTTCTCGCCTTCCTTCCCAGCCTGGACCACGGGGGTTCGGCCATTGACGATGATCGCCTCGTGCAGGGCGGTGTGGCTGTGACCGCCAACCACCACATCGATGCCGGGCACGGCCTGGGCCAGGCGTACGTCGTCGCCGTCGGTGAAGCGTCCGTCCTCCCCCTTCTCCAAGCCGCCGTGACTGAGACAGATGATCACATCCACCTTCTCCGTCTCGCGGAGAACCGTCACCATTTCCGTGGCGACCTCGATGGCGTCGGAGAACGTGACCGCACCCGCGCCGGTGGCGTAGAACTGCGCCTCTTTGCCGAGCAACCCGAAGAGGCCGAAGCGGATGCCGCCGCGCTCGATCACGAGGTAGCGGCGGATCACCCCTTCCATGGCCAGGCACTGGAGGTCGAGCAACGTCGGATCGCTCTCCGCGAAACGGGTATTCGAGGCAACCACCGGCGGAACCCGGCCGGCTTTCGCGGCCACGCCGATGGCTCTTCCCAGACCATCGGGCCCGAGGTCGAAATCGTGGTTGCCGAAGGTGGTGGCGTCGTAACCCATCCGAGACATGAGTTGCAGTTCGCCGCCGGTCTCCCGGATGGCAGCGCCGAACGCGGTCCCCATGCTGTAGTCGCCGACGTCGAGCACCAGCACGGGGCCCTGATCCTCGCGCGCCTGCTTCCGCTCCGCGATCAGGGTAGCCAGACGCGCGTAACCGCCTCGGGTTGCGTCGTCATTGAGCGTGAACGGGGTGTAGTCCGCAGCCGGGCCCATCCCTATAAGGCTCGAGTGCATGTCGTTGGTGTGCAGGATGGTGAAGGTCTTCTTCATCGACTCCCTCGACTGCTGTTCGAATGGACCGGGTGGCATCAACGTATCAGTTCTAGGCCGTCACCAGACGGAAGGGAATGTCGGTAGACCATACAAATCCGGGTCTCGCCACTAAAGGCCTGCAAATGGCACTGTTTCTTCTCAGACCCGGAATTGAACCGGGGACAGGTGTTGGTCGGGAAGCGTACGCAGCAGGCAAAACTCAACCCGAGACCCCTCACGAGATCCACATCATCGCCTCACCCTGAACCGTCCAGCGGCCGGCGGTCTTCTTCATGATCACCATGTTCCCCTGGCCGGCCACCCAGTGACTCTGGTTGTGCGATCGCGGCTCCGATGTTTCTCTCGGGTACTACGAGGGAACAAGCACGCGACGCACGTGTGCGGACTGCATTCCTATTTGGAGGAAGACATGACGTTGCTCGATGGTGCCTGCCGCGAAGTTCTTGAAGCGACCGAGTTTGTGGCGATGGTCAGCGCCGGCCCTCAAGGGCCCCATATTACGGCGACTTGGGGCGACTATGTGCGCCAACTGGGGTTCGAGGGGAATCGCCTGGTGATTCCAGCGGGCTACTATCACCAGATGGAGGCGAACCTGGAGCGCAGTCCCGAGATCCAGCTTCTGGTAGCATCGCGCCGGGTTGAGGGGAAGCTCGGACCCGGACAGGGGTTTACCTTGAAGGGAACCGGCAGAATCGTTGCTTCTGGGGACGACATGAATCGCGTGAAGACCCACTTCCCCTGGGCCCGTGGGGCACTAGTCGTTGAAATCGCGGAGGTCGTCTCGCATCTGTGAGGCTGCGGGCAGCATCACCCCACCCCTTTGCGCCCCGTCCGATGAACACAGATCCGCGAATCCTTTCCCCTATCCGGTCGCGTCCGGGGTCTCGCCCCCTTTCTTCTGGTTAATCGCAATCAGACAAGGTCGAAACGGTCAAGGTTCATTACTTTGTCCCACACCGCCACGAAGTCGTGAAGGAACTTCTCTTGGGAGTCCTGACTTCCGTAGACTTCGGCCAAGGCCCGGAGTTGCGAGTTCGAACCGAAGATGAGGTCCACACGAGTGCCGGTCCACTTGAGTTCGCCCGTGGCCCGGTCGCGGCCCTCGAACACGTCACCGTCTTCGGAAGTTGCCTTCCAGGTGGTACGCATGTCGAGCAGATTGACGAAGAAGTCGTTGGTGAGCGTCTCCGGCCGCTTGGTGAAGACCCCGCGCTGTGACTGTCCGAAGTTGGCATTCAGGACGCGCATCCCGCCGAGGAGAACCGTCATCTCGGGAGCGGTCAGCGTCAGCAGTTGCGCCCGATCGATCAGCAACTCCTCCGCCGATGCCGTGTACTTGGTCTTGAGATAGTTGCGGAACCCGTCGGCACGCGGCTCGAGTACCGCGAACGACACCACGTCGGTCTGCTCCTGCGACGCATCCGTACGTCCCGGCACGAAGGGTACGGTCACATCGTGCCCGGCGTTCTTCGCCGCCTGCTCGACACCGGCGCAACCGCCCAGAACCATCACGTCGGCAAGCGACACCTTCTTCCCGCCGGACTGAGCGCTGTTGAACTCCTTCTGGATTCCCTCAAGGGTCTGCAGCACCGTCTGGAGTTGGGTCGGCTGGTTGGCCTCCCAATCCTTCTGCGGTGCGAGGCGGATGCGCGCCCCGTTCGCTCCGCCGCGCTTGTCGGAGCCACGGAACGTGGAGGCCGAGGCCCAGGCCGTCGAGACCAGTTGGGATACTGACAGTCCCGAGGCGAGGATCTTGCCCTTGAGAGCGGCGATGTCCTGCGCGTCGATCAGCCGATGATCGACCGCGGGCACCGGGTCTTGCCAGATCAGTTCCTCTGCAGGGACTTCCGCGCCCAGATAGCGCGAGCGCGGGCCCATGTCGCGGTGCGTCAGCTTGAACCACGCCCGCGCGAAAGCGTCCGCGAACACCTCGGGGTGCTGCTGGAAGCGCCGAGCGATCGGCTCGTAGATCGGGTCGAAGCGAAGGGAAAGGTCCGCCGTGGTCATCATCGGCCGGTGCTTCCTCGACGGATCGTGTGCGTCAACCACCATGTCCTCTTCGGCCACGTCTTTGGCCCGCCACTGATACGCCCCGGCCGGGCTCTTCGTCAGTTCCCACTCGTATTTGAACAGAGTGTTCAGATAGCCCATGTCCCATGTGGTCGGGTTGGGCTTCCAGGCGCCCTCGATGCCGCTGCCGATCGCATCGCCGCCTTTGCCGCTGCCGAAGCTGCTCTTCCAGCCGAGTCCCTGTTCCTCGATGCCGGCGGCCTCAGGTACCGGACCGACATGCGCCGGATCACCGGCCCCGTGAGCTTTGCCGAACGTGTGCCCGCCGGCGACCAGAGCGACGGTCTCTTCATCGTTCATCGCCATGCGTGCGAAGGTCTCTCGAACGTCACGGCCGGAGGCGACCGGATCCGGGTTGCCGTTCGGGCCTTCCGGGTTCACATAGATAAGACCCATCTGCACGGCCGCAAGCGGATTCTCGAGATCCCGGTCGCCGGAGTAGCGCTTGTCACCCAGCCACTCGCTCTCGGCGCCCCAGTAGATGTCTTCTTCAGGCTCCCAGATGTCTTCGCGCCCGCCGCCGAAGCCGAAGGTCTTGAAGCCCATCGACTCCAGAGCGCAGTTGCCGGCGAGGATCATGAGGTCGGCCCAGGAGATCTTTCTCCCGTATTTCTGCTTGATCGGCCAGAGCAGGCGGCGCGCCTTGTCGAGGTTCACGTTGTCGGGCCAGCTGTTGAGGGGAGCAAATCGTTGGGTGCCGGCCCCCGCACCCCCGCGGCCGTCGCCCATGCGGTAGGTGCCTGCGCTGTGCCAAGCCATTCGGATGAAGAGTCCCCCGTAGTGACCGTAGTCGGCCGGCCACCAGTCCTGCGAGTCGGTCATCAGCGCGTAGAGCTCCTTCTTCAGAGCCTCCAAGTCGAGTTTCCCGAATTCCTCAGCGTAGTTGAACTCTTCGCCCATCGGATTGCTCATGTGAGAGTTCTGATGAAGGACCTTGAGGTTCAACTGGTTCGGCCACCAGTCCCGGTTCGACGTACCCCCGCCGGCGATGGGTTTGCCTGTTCTGCCTGTTACCGGGCACTTGCTCTCTTCGTTCATCTCCGTTCTCCCTCTTCTCTCGGTCGGAAGCATTCGTTGCACAGGCCGCGCACTTGGACGGTGATCGATTCGACCTCGCCTAGGTTGGCGGCCGCCTCCGGAATCTCCAACCCCTCATAGGAGGTGCTGGGGAGGTCGCGGATGAGGCCGCAACGGGCGCAGATGAAGTGATGATGGTGCTCGGAGTTGGCATCGTATCGCGCGGGCCCGGCAATGACGTCGATCCTGTTGATGAGCCCGAGTCTTTCGAGCGCCCCAAGTGTCCGGTACACCGTGTCGAGGGAAATGGTCGGCACCCGTTCTCGCACTCCGCAGTAGACCGCCTCTACATTGGGATGCGTATCACTCCGGGCGATCTCCCGGGCCACCTCGAGCCGCTGATGAGTCAGCCGCAGCCCGCTCTCTCGCAGCGCCTGCGCAAAGAGGGAAGCGCGCCTCTCTAGTTCGCCCGGCGGAACGGTCATTCTGGCACCTGGGCTTTTTTGGAAGCCATTCTTATTTAGTATAGACAAGCAGAGAATTGAGTGCAACCTGCGGCACCCCGCGCAGGCGGTGCCGGGGGTTCGAATCTCCCCGCCACCTCATCGACCGGGACACCCACCAGTGCAGAGCTCGCGACCTGGGGGAAGAGCGGCTCGTCCAGCTACTTGGTGACGACCACTTCTGCGAAGTCCCAGGTCACGTTCCCGTCAAGGTCCTCGACCCCGATGCCCAGGGCGTACTCACCCGGGAAGGCAGAATACGGGAGCATGGTGAAGGGAGTGTCGCCGAACGTCATGGTGCCGCCGTCGTAGTCGGCGAACCTTCCGTCTGGGTCCTTGTCGAACTCCAAGTACTCGTCCGTGATGGTGAAGGTGTCACCGGGGTGCGGAGTGATCTCATGCCACGTCCCCACGCCTGAAGCGCCATCCGACCCGCTGAAGGCCCACACACTCAGCATGTCGCCGCTTCCACTGAAGTCGATCTCTGCTTCGCTCCGTGTCCCACTATCGACGAACACGTAGGTCCCCCGTACGCTGTAGATGTCTCTTTCCCTGTCCGCACCGTAGACGGTAGGGCTGAAGAAAGCGAACTGGTCGTTCGCCTCGTTTCCGTCGCTCATGAAGTACAGAGTCGGTTTCCAGTCGAATTCGACTGAGACGAGGCCGTCCTGGCTCCAGTCGGGATAGTAGATGCCACCGACCTCCTTCACATTCCCGGGCTCGATGAAACCGGCATCGGCGCTGAGGTAGGAACCGTCCTTCTCCCAGTAGTAGCCGACGTAGTAGTAGATGTAGGCGATGTTCGAGCCGGTGACCCGCGTGGAGACCGTCAAGGCTTCATCCACGGCGATCTCGGTCGCGGAGACGCTGATGGGTGCGATGGTCAATCCGCCCGCGCCGGGGCCGGCGATCGTGGCGTTCTCCGCCGGGGCGGATCTCTTGGCCGCCTGCGCGAAATCAGTCAGCGCTGCCTGGGCGGGAGTCACGACGCTCAGATCGGCGCTACCGGGATCAAAAGGCTTGCCGGTGTAGTGGAACGTCAAGTAGTCGTCCCACAGCGACGCGGTGGCGAAGCGGCCGGCAAACGACGTATAGCTGGCGTCCCATGCGCCAAACGTGCCCACATACTCTGCGGTATTGGGGAAGTAGATGCTCAGCCCCCCGCATGCCGGTCGTTCTTGGCCGTGTACTTCTGCGATGACGGCCCGGTCCAGCGCGACCGTGACCCGCTCGGCGGCCTGCAGCACATCGGCGTCATCGACACTCGTGAGCAGGAGATCGACGAAGTGCTCCAGATCTATGAAGGAGGGCGGCAGGTCGTCGCCAAAGACGCTGGCGTAGGATTGAGCGTAGGTGCGAGCCTGCGCCACCAACTCCTGGTCGATGCCCGTCAACGCTACCGCCAGTTCATTGACCGCCGCGTCCAGGTCCTGGATTGCGCCTAGTTCGATCCCGGCGAGGGTAGCATCGAGGCTGAGTTCGGTGACCACGTCCTCCGCCGCGTATTCGCCGCCGGTAAGCCCACGGCGCGCGCCGGGGTCGGTGATGCGGACGTCCTGCGAAATGTAGGAATCCAAGATGGCGCCACTCAACTCGCGGCCCGTCATGGATGGGTCGTCGGTCAAAGGCCACAGGAACCCGGCGTATCCCCAGCCGATGGCCGGCTCGGTCTCTGCCGAGGCGACGGCGTATCTTGCGTGCGGTGCTATCGCGCTCATGACCTCGAGTTGCCCCATCAGGCAGGCGTCGAAGCCGACCAAATCAAGGGCGCCGATGCCGGTATCCGCCACCACCGCTCCGAGCGCGGCGTCGATCTCCTGCATGCTCAATCTGCTTCCGGGTACGGGGGCGTCGTCGGTCCAGCCACCCGTCCAGCCGCCGCCATGATCTCCGAGGATGAGAGCCCGGTGCTCTGCGGGATACGCGCCTATCGCCCAGGTCGCGAAATCATAGAGAGACCTGTCGTCGCCCATATCCACTTCGCCAAGGTCGGCCACTTCGGGCGAGTTGATGGTGTAGAGGTCGCTATCCGAGACCAGAAGATAGCGCTTGGTCGACGTCACGTCGCCGCCACCTGCGTAGCCGCCGGCATAGCGGTCGAGTTGCACGACGATCTTGACCTTGTCCGTGGAACCGACGACTTCGGCCTCGTTCACGTCGAAGTACGTGTCTTCCTCGAGGATCTCGTCATCCGCGTTCGCGTAGATCATGATCAGCCAGGTGTCTGCTTCGCCCTGCGCGGTGGATGAAGTCGGGGTCGTGGGCACGGTGCTCGACGCGGTCGGCATGCTGGTCGACGTGGTGATCGACACGGGCGGGTTCTCGTCTCCGTCTCTCAGCCCAAGCACCAGGCCGAGAATCAGGCCGACCACCACGAGCCCGGCGAGGGGGACGATCCAGACGAGGGGGGAACGGCGGCGGGTAGGAAAGAGTCCGCGGATCTTGACGGCGGGCAGCCAGCCGGAAAGAGCCGCGTGCCATACCGAGTCGTCCGGAGCGAGCGCGCCGCTTCGCACCGACAATACGAGTTGCTCCCAACTCACGGGACCAGTCGGCTGTCCGCCGACCTCGTGGGGCTTGAAGTAGTACCAGCCTGAAGCCATGGGGTCAGTGCTCAATGATGCCTCCGGTGCCGGGGTGCACGTGGCGGGGTCCCGAGAATATGACAATCGAAATGTCGGCCGCTAGCCGCTCTCGCTTGAACGGCACTGGATCGCGGCGGGGTACCGCCACCTTGAGGCTTCGTCAGCCCGGTGGTCAGTCCCTCAGAGCGTGAACTCCGGCAACTTCCTCCTTACCGCCACGTTCTTCAGCGTCACGTAGTCCGGCAGGCCATCCCTGTACGGGGGGTAGTCTTCGCCCTGGATCAAGGGAGTCAGATAGTCCCGGCACGCCTGGGTGATCCCAAAACCGTCCTCGGAGATGTATTCGGCGGGCATCATCTTCTCTACGTTCGCGACCTCCGACAAGGGGGCCGCACCCACTTCCCACACATAGGGATGAGTGGAGGTGCGGACGATGGTGGGCATCACGGAGTTCTTCCCGGCCAGGGCGAACTCCACCGCGGCCCTGCCCATGGCGTATGCCTGCTCCACATCAGTCTTTGACGCGATGTGCCGGGCCGCCCGCTGCAGATAGTCCGCGACGCCCCAATGGTATTTGAGTCCCAGGCCCTCGCGGACGATATCGGCCACGACGGGCGCCACGCCCCCCAGTTGAGCATGGCCGAACGCATCCTTCAGTCCCTGATCGGCCAAGAACCTGCCGTCTGGGCTCTTCACACCTTCCGAGACCACGACGGTGCAGTAACCGAAGGTGTCCACCAGTGACGCCACCTTGGCGAGGAACCGCTCCCTGTCGAAGGCGACTTCGGGGAAGAGGATGACGATGGGGATCTCGGTGGCCGCATCCGACGCCAGACCGCCCGCCGCGGCGATCCAGCCCGCGTGACGCCCCATGACCTCGAGGACGAAGACCTTTGTGGATGTCTTCGACATCGAGCGGACGTCGAAACTGGCCTCCCGCGTGGACACGGCGATGTATTTGGCCACGGAACCGAAGCCGGGGCAGTTGTCGGTGATCGGGAGGTCGTTGTCCACGGTCTTGGGGACGTGGATGGCCTGGATAGGAAAGCCGCTCTTCTCCGATAGGTGCGAGACCTTGAGGCAGGTATCGGCCGAGTCGCCGCCACCGTTGTAGAAGAAGTACCCGATGTTGTGAGCCCTGAAGACCTCGATGAGCCGCTCGTACTCGCGCGGATCCCGGTCGATGTCCTTCAACTTGTACCGGGCCGACCCGAACGCCCCCGAGGGAGTGTGACGGAGCGCGGCGATGGCGGCGGGGGACTCCCGGCCGGTATCGATAAGGTTCTCCGTAAGCGCCCCGATGATGCCGTTGCGGCCGGCAAGGACGGCGCCGATCACGTCGCCGTGCGCCCGGGCCGTTTCGATCACGCCGCAGGCCGAAGCGTTGATGACGGCGGTGACCCCGCCCGACTGTGCGTAGAAGGCGTTTCTCTTGACCACGGTCGTCTTCTTCTCCTCTTCCCTCGGGCTGATCGTCGGCTTGATTGTCTGTCCGCAGCGGCCAGGGGTCAACTGCACCTTTCGCTCACGGGCCGTATACATGATATGCCCTACTGGGCGGGGGGCGCCGCCGTGTTCGCCCCAGCGGAGCGCCCTGGCACGAGCCCTTCCGGCAGCCGTCCTGATAGAGTGAGGCGGCACGCATCACGAGGGTCCGGGGGGATCGGCATGAATGCCACGTCCACGTTGAAGATCGACGGTTATGCCCACATCTCGCCGCCGAGGTACACCGAAGCGCTGCGGAACGATTTTCCCGGGTTTTACAGGCAGATCCTGGGGATAACCCCGCCTCTGTTCGACATGGAGGCGAGATTCCGGGTGATGGACGCGTTCGCTCCCATCGCCCAGGTGTTGACCGTGGGCCCGGTCCCTCCGCTGGAGCACTTCGCCGATCCCAAGCGGGCGGTCGAGCTGGCTCGGCTGGCCAACGACGAGATGGCGGAGTTGGTCGCGAAGTATCCGGACAGGTTCGTCGCCGCCATCGCTTTGCTTCCCATGAACGATGTCGAGGCGGCTTTGGACGAAGCCGACCGTGCCATCAAGGAGTTGGGGTTCAAGGGCATATACGTCCACAGCAATATCGACGGCAAGCCCCTCGACGCGCCCGATTTCCTACCGTTCTTCGAGAAGATGGCTGCCTACGATCTGCCCATCTATATCCACCCCTGGCGCGGGAACGACTACCCGGAGTATCCGGTGGAGGATGAGTCCAAATACGCCATCGCCAGCACGTTCGGCTGGCCCTACGAGACCACGGCGGCGATGACCCGCATCGTCTTCAGCGGGCTTTTCGAGCGGTTCCCGAACCTGAAGGTGGTCACGCACCACGGCGGAGGGATGGTCTCGTTCTACGAGCAGCGGATAGTGCAGCACTATGGCCAGTTGCAGAGCTCATACCACGACTACAGCGAGATCTCAAGCCGGCTGAGGAAAGCCCCCATCGATTACTACAAGATGTTCTACAACGACACGGCCATCCACGGGAACACTCCCGCTCTCATGCTGGCCTACAGCTTCTGGGGAGCGGACAAGCTCATCTTCGGTGCCGACATGCCGCTCGGCGATCCGGCTTTCGGCATGAGGAGTTATACGGAGACCATCGGAGCGATCGAGGCGATGGACATCAGCGACGAGGACAAGAGGAAGATCCTTGGCGGGAACGTGGCCAAGCTTCTGAAGCTCGCTCCCCAGGCGGGCCGTGGCTAGCACGCGGGCCGTGGGCGGCGGGCGGACTGTGGGGGGCAGGCGGGCCGAGAGAAAGGTGCCTCGATCCCCGGCGCCGGCCGGCCTGGCACTCGTGGTCGGCGTCATCCTTGTGATCCTTTGCGGCTGCTCGCCCCTGCACCCGTCGGGGGATGGCTCGGCGAGCACCAATTCGCGGACGCAGGCGACCAACCCGACCACCGTCACGACGCACATCTCGCCGGCCACCACGACGTCGAGCGATCCCTCGGTCAGCAGCCGGGTCATCGGGAGGTCGGTGGAGGGGCGGCCGATAGAGCAGTTCAGTTTGGGGTCGGGAGCGAGGAAGGTGGTCCTCATCGGCGGCATCCACGGCGACGAGGCGGGAGGAGAGGTGGCCCGCGGCTTTCTTGAGTATCTCCGGCGGTATCCGGAGGCTCTGCCCGCGGACGTCGCGCTGACGATCATCCCGACGGCGAATCCCGACGGCGAGGCGGCAGGGACGCGAGGCAACGCGAATGGGGTGGACATCAACCGCAACTTCCCCAGCCACAACTGGTCGTCTGCCTTGCAGACCGGAGACACCCCTGCCCTGGGGCTCACGGGAGGAGAAGCGGCCGGATCGGAGCCTGAGACCAAAGCGCTACTGGCTTGTCTGGCGGAAGGCTGCGATCTGGCGATCACCCTCCACTCTTTCGGCGGACTGATCGACTTCGATGGCCCGGGCGCGTCGGATGTGGCCGAACGGATGTCGGAGGTTTCCGGGCTTCCCGTTAGCCACATGGCGCACCAGGGATACGTGACTGGTTCTCTTGGGACGTACGTGCCTGAGCGCTACGACGCACCG
This sequence comes from uncultured Actinomycetota bacterium, assembly GCA_963783835.1. Taxonomy (GTDB): domain Bacteria; phylum Actinomycetota; class Thermoleophilia; order RBG-16-64-13; family RBG-16-64-13; genus CAIQPS01. The sequence continues at coordinate 51,161 of CAWAOX010000019.1, read as the reverse complement.
GTGATCACCGTCGAACTCGAAGGGCCCGATCTGAGTCCGGGACTGCGAGCCGCCCTGTTGTTGGCGGCGTCAGGGCTCTGACTCTACAACGCTTCTGAAACCTCGGGTCCCCTTATGTCTCCGCAGTCGGCACTGCGTCCGGCTCCACCTCGAGTCTGTCCGGCGTGAACGTGAAGTAGGCGACTATCCCGGACACGAGGATCACCCCGCCGGCGACTATCAGCGCGAAGCTCACGCCGCTGTGGACGGCAGCGTAAGCCGCGCCCACCACCTTGGTGACGATCGGCCCGTAGAGGGCCTCCGCCTCTTTCGATCCCGAGAACTGGCCCGTCAGCACGGCGTCCATGACGAACTTCTGCCATTCGGGCGGCACATCCAGTTGGACAAGGCGGTTGGTGAGGAAATCGATCAGCTTGGTGTTGAACAAGGAGCCCAGAGCCGCCACTCCTATGACCGTCCCCACCTCGCGGGCGGTCGTGGTGGCGGACGCCGCCATCCCGGAGTGTCTGGCGGGCAGAGCGGAGAGGGCTACGGAGGTGATCGGCACCACCGCGATGCCGAAGCCCACGCCCGCCAGCAGCAGCGAGAACACCATAGGCAGATAGGTGACGTCGCCGCTGAGGGCGAGGTCGGTGAACAGCACGCCCGCGCCGGCGCAGAAACAGCCGACCGCCACCGGAACGCGGGGCCCCGATTCGGCAACCCACCTGCCGGCGATAGCCGAGGCAATGATCATGCCGAGCGCCATCGGCACGAAGAGGGCAGCGGTCTGGTAGGCCGTGTAGCCGAGGACAACCTGCAGGTAGAGCGCCGTCAGGAAGAAGATGGAGAACACGCCGAAGTAGGTGGCGAATGCTACTACGAGTGACCCGGAGAAGGCCGGTTTTCGCATGTACTGCACCCGCAGCATCGGCGCCTTGCTGCGCAACTCGGCAAACACGAACAAGGTGCCGGTGGCGAAGCCGATGGCGAAGAGCGCAAGGACGTGAGGAGCGGTGTACCCGGAGGACTCGCCGAGGATGATGGCGAAGACGATGGTGCCGAGAGCGACAGGTCCGAGGATGAAACCTGCCCAGTCAAAGCGGCCTGCCTCGGGGTCGGAGCTCTCCGGCACGGTGCGGAGCGCGGCTGCGAACGCGAACACCCCGGCGGCCACGTTGAACCAGAAGATGGCCGGCCACCCGCCGAGCCCTACCAGGATCCCTCCGATGACCGGTCCCATGGCAAGGGCGAGGCCGGCTACCGCGGCCCAGATGCCGAGAGCCCGGGCGCGGTCGCGCCGCTCCGGGTAGACCTGCCTGAGGATGGACAGGGTGCCGGGCTCGCAGGCCGCCGCCCCGATTCCCATGATCCCGCGCGATGCAATGAGGACCTGAGTACTTGGGGCCAAAGCTCCGAGGACGGATCCGGCGATGAAGACCACGACCCCGGCAAGCATCACCTTGCGGCGGCCCAGCCGGTCGCCCAGGCTGCCGAAGGCGAGCATGAGACTGGCAAAGAGCAGGGCATAGGCGTTGACGATCCACTGTATGTCGGTGACGCTGGTATGGAGCGTCTGCTGCAGGTCGTACAGAGCGACGCTCATGATGGTCGTATCGAGGAACGTCAGGAAGAGGATGACGCTTAGAGTCGCGAGCGCGAGGCGAGACGCTCTTGTGCCGCTGGGCAGCACCGAATCGGCCAGGCTCAATCAAGCTCCTCTACTCGCGCTTTCCGGCAGGCGCCACTGGCCACAATACCAGCAGCCGAGCTAACGCTGCAATACGGCGATCACCCAGTGTTCGGAACACGTTGTTTTCGGAACGCGATGATTGCGCCCTACGGGTAAAATGCAAACCGAATGACGCTTTCCGAGGCATATCACGTCCTGGGTCTCGCGGCGGACGCGACACCCGCCGAGGTCAAGGCGGCGTACCGTCGCCGGGTCACCGAGGCCCATCCCGATCAGGGCGGCAGCACGGCGGAGTTCATCAAGGTGCGCGCCGCGTACGAGATCCTTCTGGCGTTCCTGCAGCAGACGGCGCCTGAGGCCACCCGGGAGGGAGCCCGGGCGGGAGCCCCCGAGGAGGCTCCGGAGGAAGAGATCCCCATCCCTGAGGACCTGCGCGCGGTGATCGACCAGATCGTCGCGGAGTTCCGGCAACACCAACGGTGGGCCGAAGCCGAGGCCGTGGCGCAGCTCGCGGCGTTCGAGGCCCACATGACGAAGTACATCCAGACGGCCAGCCGCGCCGAACTGCGCCAGTTCAGCAATGTGTTCCGCACCTCCTGGGATGCAATACTTAATGCACTATTTAGAAAATGCAACAACAGGAGCGATGAGATCCTGCGCCAGTACGAGAGTTGGTACACGGATAGCACCCAGACGGTGTTCGACGAGATGTACCGCAAGGACCTGCTCTCGTTTGTCCGGCGCCGCCGCTTCTGGGAAGTGTTCCTGATCATCGGCGCTATCGCCGGCGCCCTCACTATAGTGATCGGCTGGGGAGAGCCGCGCCGCTGGATATCCATCGCGCTGCTGGTGCTGGCGTTCGGGATCTCGTTCCTGACGTACTGGCGCTCGGCGCGCCGCCGTCGAAGGGTGCGCCGGAAGGTGGAGCCCCTCAGCGTCGTCCCCTTCGAGATACCCCAGAACGCCCAGTTCCCCACCGAGGCGGCTCTCCGGAGGGGACGGCGCACCACGGCGACCTTCGGCCTGACGGGCTTATTGCTGGGCAGCGCCGCGTCGGGCGGGTTCGCCGTACCGGCGGTGGCCGCGGTGGCGGGAGCGGCCCTGGGAGGAGCTTTCGACCGTTTCATCAACCCTACCGGCCGCATGCGCCAGAGCATGCAGGCGGATCTGCTCCGCTTCATGAACACGGCGCGCCCGCAGGTGGTGCGCTACGTGCTGGAGGCGCACCAGCAGTTGCTCGACGAGGTCCGCGTGAAGATCACGGAGAGCTATGAGGAGCGCGTCAAATCGACGGTCAAGCTTCTGGCCGCGGGGAAGTAGCGGCGGATCGGCCGCATCGCGCGGCCGGGGCGTCGCGGTCGGCCGCGAGGCGGACGAGCCGCGCCAAGCGCCGCGCCTCGGACCTAAGCGGTGACCGTGGCCGTGGGGTCCTCCTGGAACGGGTGCATCCGCACCACCAGTGAGAACAGATAGGGGTAGTTGGCCTTCAGGTGCTCCGCGTAGAGGACCCATTCCGCCATGAGGGCGTTGTAGGCCCGGCGGACGTCGATGCGGAGGTGCGCTTCGTCGGCGGGTGGGAGTCCGGTCAGCGAGGGCCGGGCCTCGAGTTCGTCCACCACGTGCATGACCGCCCACAGCAGGTCGGTGAAGCGGTCGTGCTCGATGAGATTCGGGTTCTCGAGCAGGCGGAGGATGAAGTCCCGCTTCTCGAGCATGTATGACTTGAGGTCGTAGAGATCCACCTGGCTCAGATCGACCTCACCTTTCAGGGTTCGCGCGAACTGAGAAGCCCGGGAGAAATCTTCCTTTTTCCAGGAAGCCTTCAAATGAAGCTGCTCCCTGATCTGCGGCGCTGCGTCCATGGCGGGCAGCAGTCGCGCGAGGAGGGGAGTCCCGAGTTCGCTGAAGAAGGCTCCTATCACCATGTTCAGTTTCTGGGCGATGGCGCTCTTATCGCGGATCGTGATCAGTCGCTCGACGATGACCCCGACGATGAGCACTTCGATGGGGAGGAAGGCGAGGTCGATCAGCATGTAGAAGATGAGGTTGCGGCCATCGTGGAAGATGAAGTAATTGACGAGATAGAGAACGACGGAAACCGCGACCAGCGCGACGCCTACGAGCAGCAGAAAGCGCCGATCTCCGTGGCCCGGGGACGAGTCGGACGATTTGCTCATAGATGCATCTCCAGGCTCGTGGGGAACGTTCTTGAAGCTCCGGCTGGGAGCACCGCCACTATAACAGCACGCTATACTTCCCGGTATGGACGAGAACAAGGAGCTATACGGCACGGCGGCCATCCGGGAGGCCAAGCTGGAGCCCTGGCCCAATCCCAATCCCGAGAGGCCCTACCTGGTGTCGCTCGACATCCCGGAATTCACCTGCCTCTGCCCGCGTTCGGGCTTCCCCGACTTCGCGCTGATCAAGGTCCGCTATCAGCCGCGGGACTGGATCGTGGAACTGCGCTCCCTCAAGCTGTACATCAACGGGTATCGGGACCGGCCGATATCGCACGAAGCCGCGGCCAATCAGATCCTGGACGATCTCGTCTCTCTGCTCCAACCCCGCTGGATGCGGGTGACCGCCGACTTCACCGTGCGCGGCAACATCAAGACGGTGATCACGGCGGAGCACGGCTGCAGGGAACGGTCATGAGCGCTCCCCTCACGCACTGCCTGCTTCTGAGCGGAGGGCTTGACTCCACCACGCTGGCTGCCTGGGTCAAGGATCAGCACCCGGGCGAAGCGGCGAAAGCCTACACGTTCCTCTACGGGCAGAAGCACGCCGTCGAGTTGGAGGCCGCCCGCAAGGTGGCGGATCACTTCGGCATGGAGCACTATCTTGTAGAGTTGCCTCCCATCCGAGGATCGGCGCTGACCGACAGCGACGCGCCTCTCCCCGAAGGACGAGACCTGGCGACGATCACCGGGGTGGCCCCGTCGTACGTCCCGGCCCGGAATCTATTGTTCCTGGCCGAGATGGCCAGTCTGCAGGACGCCTTCGGACCGGGCGTGCTGTGGCTCGGAGTGCATCACGACGACCACACCGGCTACCCGGACTGCCGCCCCGAGTTCGTGGAGGCCGCCGACCAGGCGGTGCGGCTGGGAACGCAGTATGAGCTTCGCGTGCAGGCTCCGTTCGTCCATTGGACCAAAGCGGAGATCATCCGTTGGGGCCTCGAGCGCGGCGTGCCATACGAGCTGACCCACTCCTGCTACCAGGGTCTCAGCCCGGCGTGTGGCGTCTGTGACACCTGCCAGGCCCGCCTCGGCGCCTTCGCCGCGGCCGGCGCGGTCGACCCCGTTCCATACCGGTGAAGACCACCATCACAGTAGCGGCCACGTTCGCGGCGGCCCATCGTCTGCCCGATCACGAGGGCAAATGCTTCCGGCTGCATGGACACACCTACGGTCTGGAAGTGACCGTCGCAGGGACCCCGCAGACCTCCGGCCCGGCCGCGGGCATGGTGATGGACTTCGCGGACCTGCGGGCCCGAGTGAGCGAGCTGGTCGTGGAGTGCTTGGACCACCAGCTGTTGAACGATCTTTTCGACTTCGTCCCGACGGCCGAAGCGGTGGCGGGGTGGGCTTTCGAACAGCTGAGCGAGGCCGGCCTGCCGGTGGTGCGGGTCCGCCTGGCCGAGGGACCCAATTCGTACGTGGAAGTGACGGCCTAAAGGGCGCTCGGCGGCGCGCGACCGCGCGGCGCGGCGGGGTGGGCCTCCCAGGCGACCCGCGGCGACGCTGGCGATGTGCAGCCGCGGCCGCACAGGGGGCGGAGGGAGCTGATGGCTGGTCTCCAGGTGATAGAGATCTTCGACTCTCTTCAGGGCGAGGGCTTCTGGACCGGCGTCCCCATGACCTTCGTACGTCTCGCCGGCTGCAACGGGCCTGAGCTTGGGCTTGACTGCATCCGCTGGTGCGACACGCCGGAGAGTTGGGCGCCGGAGTCCGGCGCGGAACTGGAGTCGGCGGAGATTTTCGAGCGGGTGCACTTCCCGCGTGTGTGCCTCACCGGGGGCGAACCTCTGTTGCAGGTTGAAGGCGTCGTCGCCCTGATCGCCGAAGCTCGCTACCGGGGCATCAAAGTGCATCTGGAGACGAACGGCACCGTGGAGCCGCCTCCGGCCGCGGCGCGGCCGGGCCTACCGGGGGAGACGCTCTTCGACTGGGCCGTCATCAGTCCCAAGCCGCCGGACTACTTCGTCGCCTCGGGGTGGGACGGCCTGATCGACGAACTCAAGCTGGTCGCCGACGAGCGGTTGGAGGCGGCCACCGCGGAGCGGCTGGCAGCCCGCCATCCCGGGGCCATCGTTTGCATCCAGCCAGTGTGGGAACGGGGGCCGGGGCCCGAAGGCCGCCGGCCGCCCGAAGGCCGCCAGCCGCCAGCGGATACCTCCGAGGCGCGTGCCGTCAGGCTGGTGATGGAGCACCCCAGCTGGCGGCTCTCCCTGCAAACGCACAAGTATCTCGGCATCCGCTAGACCGCCCTCAGCGGTCGCCCGCGGGCCGGGCAAGACGAGTACAATCGAACTCGTGGACATCGTTGCCGTGATGGGGGAGGGTGGCATGGATCCCGAGCAGGGCCCGCAGGACCAGAGCCCGGAACTGGGCGCACAGCCAGGAGCACCGCAGAACTCGCCGCAGTATCCGCCGCAGTACTCGTCACAATACCCGCCCCCCCAGCCGCCGCAATACCCGCCTCAGCGCCCGCAGCGCCACGACGAGAAGCAGGACGAAAAGCAGGGCGAGAAGGAGCAGGAGAAGAAGCAGGAGAAGGGCCAGGGCCTGGACGAGAAGTATCGCCGTAACCCCCTCGGCTTCGTCACTTTCGCGGTCCTCCTCATCTGGCTGGGGGTCATCTTGCTGCTCCAGAACGTGGGCGTGATCGAGAACGGCGATCACGGCTGGGCCATCTTCTTCTGGGGCGGGGGCGCCATAATCCTGGTCGGAGTTCTCGTGCGGCTGGTAGTGCCCCGCTTCAGGCGGCCGGTCGTAGGCTCCATCGTCTGGGGCGCCATCTGGCTGGGGATCGGCTTCGGTCTGTGGTATGACAAGTGGGAAGTGATCGGGCCGATAGTGATCATCGCGATCGGGGTGGCGATACTTGTCGGGAGGCTCGTTCCCAGGCGCTAGGCCGGGCCCTCGTACGAACCGCGTCCGCCCTCTGGCGCGATCTCCGGCGGGTCTCAAAGTACGTATTGACAAACTAGCGGCGGCGTGGGAATCTGGGAGCGTTCATGATACAGCTGTCTCAGCTAACGATATAGATAGAGAATGGGGGCGGGGTTCATGCGAGCCGCAGGCCGTTTCGTTGTAGAGTCTCACGGTCACATCACCACCCTCTACAAGTCCAAGGGCAAACCGCCCGGCGATTACTTTGGTGGCCTGACGAACTCTTTCAGCGAAGGCGAGGTCGAGTACTTCGACAACTCGCCGCTGACGCTCTACGACATGCAGCGCTACGGGGTCGACATGGTCCTTCTCAAACCAAGCCAGGTGGGCAACACCAACGAGAGCCACGCCGAGTTGGTCGAGCGCTATCCCGACAAGTTCCGCGCTTTCTGCTCCGACGGCAAGCTGCGGATCAAGTGCTCCCGGGGCGAGACCAAGTGGAACCTGGATGACGCGGCCGCCGAGGTCGAAGCGGCCCTCAAGACCGGCATGTTCATCGGCATCGGTGAGTTCGTACCCCGTGACATGGACGAGAAGAAGGTCTACACCTACGCCGAGCGGCTGAACGAGTACCGCACCTTCTGCGAGCTTGCCCAGAAGTACGGTGTGTCCATCGACTTCCACGATTTTGCCTGGGGCTTCGAGTGGGACTGCTACGCCCTGCTCACCCGCATCTCGATGGAATACCCGGACGTCCCCATCATCTTCAATCACGGCGGCTATTCCATCGGTTCCTATATCGAGGGGGCCGACGTCGTGCGCAGGGCCTGCGTCGTGGCCGGCCGGGCCATCGGCCCCGGCGGCAGCAACGTGTATCTGGAGACCGGTTCCTGGCCGGCGGAATACTACGAGATCGCTCTGAAGGACCCAAACGTGGGTGTCACTCAGCTCATCTGGGGCGGCGACTACGGGCACGTGCCCCAGTACATCCTGGGCAACAAAGGCGGAGACCCGCCGACCTTCTCGACTGCGATGAAGCGCTGGCCGCGGGTGCCCACCTACCAGATCGACTGGTGGGGTTGGTCGCTTCATCAGATCGATCGGCTTCGTGACTGGGTTACCCAGGACGAGATCAACTTGATCCTCGGAGGCAACGCGGTCCGCGTCTGGGACCTGCCGGTGCCGCACGAGCGCATGTTCATGAGCGGGCGGCCCGACATCTGGGGCATCCACTGGGAGGAATCCGTGCCAAAGCCTGGCAAGAACTGACGAGGGTCATTGGGTGGATCCGCAACATCTCAAAGCGAGTTTGATGGGTCCCTTTTCTCATGGTCGTCGCCCCCCCTTTGCACGGCTGACCGTCGGCGGCGCACAAGGGGCCCAGAAGCCCCGCGTCGCCGACGGTCAGCCCTCTGCAGCCAGCTTTTCGAGGAGTTAGCCAATGATCTCCTACCTCATCCGAAGGGTGGCGCAGGCGATCCTTGTCGTGCTCATGGCTTCATTTCCTGGTATTCGGGATCATGCATTGGCTGCCCGGCGATCCCATCCTTATCTATGTGACGTCGGACTCTTACAAACAGTACACCGCGGAGGAGATCGAGGCACTGCGGGCTGAGTATGGCCTGAACCGGCCTGTGGTCGTGCAGTACGCCGCCTGGCTCGGGGGCGTCCTCACCGGTGATCTGGGCGAGTCGATCACCCGGGGCACCTCGGTCCGCGAGGATATAGCCCGAGCGCTGCCCATCACCCTGTACTACGGGCTGACCGCCTTCATCTTCGCCCATCTTATCGGCATACCGATGGGCATCGTGTGCGCCATCCGACGAGGCAAGTGGTTGGATAGCACCATCACCACTCTGGCGAACCTCGGTATGACCGTGCCCATCTTCTGGCTGGGAATAATGCTGATGTATCTTTTCAGCCTCAAGCTGGGATGGTTGCCGGTGGGGGGCTACACGCCGTTCTTTGAGGACCCGGCTATGAGTCTGAAGCAACTCATCCTGCCCGCATTCTGCCTTGCTCTCGGCCCGTTGGCCGGCTCCACCCGGCAGACGCGGTCGGCCATGCTGGATGTGATCCATCAGGACTACGTGCGCACGGCCTGGTCCAAGGGACTGAACGAAAAGGCCGTGGTCTCCCGCCACGTCATCAAGAACGGGATCCTGCCGGTAGTCACGCTCTCGGGCATGGCGATCGCCATGATCTTCGGGGGGTCGGTGCTGGTGGAGAACGTCTTCGGAATCCCGGGGATGGGACGGCTGGCCGTTAACGCGCTCTTCGCCAAGGACTACGCAGTCGTACAAGGAGTCGTCCTCGTTGTGGCCATCATCGTCGTCTTCTCGAACCTCTTGGTCGATATCTCCTACGGCTACCTCGATCCGCGAGTGAGGGTCCAGTGAGAACCGGGGCAATCACAGCTCCCGGAGCCGCCTCTGCGCCTCCGCGGCGGATAAGCACCGGCCGGCTGGCGGTGCATCTTCTTCTGCACCGTGGCCTCTTCATGTTCGGTGCTGTGGTCATCATCATCATGGTGCTGGTCGCCATATTTGCCCCCCTGCTGGCTCCCTACGATCCTTACGAGCCGGACATGCAGAACGCCCTCGCGCCACCATCGGCTGAGCACTGGCTGGGTACCGACGCCATCGGTCGGGATACCCTCAGCCGTCTGATCTACGGCACCCGGACCTCGCTTGCAGTCGGGCTGAGCGCCGTCGCGGCCGCGTTGATTCTGGGTGGCGTCCTGGGGACGGTAGCCGGCTTTCTCGGGGGCAAGGTCCAGACCGTTATCATGCGGGTGATCGACACCCTCATGGCGCTACCTATGTTGCTTCTCGCTCTGACGTTGGCCGCCGTGCTTGGCGGCGGACTCAAGAACGTGATCATCGCCATCTCCATCAGCATGATCCCGCCCTTCGCCCGCCTGATGAACGCGCAGGCGCTCACCATCAAGGAGAGAGACTACGTGGCTTCGCTGCGCAGCATGGGCGCGACCCGCTGGCGAACGGTCTTTGGCCACGTGATGCCCAATGCGTATCCGGCCGTGCTTGTCTTCGGCACCATGATGATAGGGAGCGCTGTCCTGGGCGAAGCCGGCCTCAGCTACCTCGGCATCGGGATCACGCCTCCAGGAGCGGCCTGGGGCGCCATGGTCGCCGCCGGCTTTCCCTATCTGCTCACGAACCCCATCATGTCGGTAGCGCCGGGTGTCTGCATCATGCTCTTGGTATTCGCCTTCAACATGGTGGGCGACGGACTTCGGGACGTCCTTGACCCGCGTTTGCGGGGGACGATGTGATGAGCACCGAGAACAAGACGCCGCTCCTCGATGTACGCGATCTGCGGGTGGAGTTCCGCACGCCCATAGGCGTCGTCCGCGCGGTGGACGGCTTGTCCTACCAGCTGTTCGAGAACGAGATCGTCGGCATCGTCGGCGAGTCGGGCTGCGGTAAATCCGCCAGCCAGTTGGCCGTGATGCAGCTCCTGCAGAGCCCTCCCGGCTTCATCAGCGGGGGCGAGGTGATCTTTGACGGAAAGGACCTCGCCGGCTTCAAGCGCAACAGCCCGGAGATGCGGGCCATAAGGGGCGGGCAGATCGCCATGATCTTCCAGGAGCCGATGACCTCGCTCAACCCGGTCGCCACCATAGGCGACCAATTGGTGGAAGCGGTCAAACTGCACTGCGGCCTGGGAGGCCAGTCCCCCGATGAGGTCGCGGCCGGACTGCTCAAGATGGTGGGCATCCCGGGAGCCGAACGGAGGGTGAAGGACTACCCGCATCAGTTCTCGGGCGGGATGTGCCAGCGGGTGATGATCGCCATGGGTCTGTCCTGCAGTCCCCGTCTTCTGATCGCCGACGAGCCCACCACCGCCCTCGACGTCACCACCCAGGCCCAGATGCTCGAGCTCATGAAGAAGCTGGTACAGCAGTTCGGGGCCTCGCTCGTCATCGTCACCCACAACCTGGGAGTGGTGGCGAGGTACGTCCAGCGTATCTACGTGATGTACGCCGGGAGGGTGGTGGAAGAAGGCACCACCAAGGATATCTTCGGGCGTCCCTCCCATCCCTACACGCTCGGGCTCCTCAGGTCGGTACCACGACTGGACGAGGAGCATGGCGCCCGGCTGATACCCATCGAGGGCATGCCCCCCAATCTCATCGACATGCCGGGCACCTGCGCCTTCTTGCCCCGTTGCCCCTACTCCGTCGAGCGCTGCCAGACCGACCCGTGGCCGGAGCTCACCTCGGTGGGCGATGGCCACCGCATCCGCTGTTACGTCAACCTGGAGGACCGGGACCTTGAACCAGCCCTCTCCTGATTCCCAAGAGGTAGTCCGCCTCGACGATCTGGCGGTCCACTTTCCCATCACTCGCGGGGTGTGGAAACGCAAAGTCGGCACGGTGAAAGCGGTGGACGGAGTGAGCCTCACCGTGAAGAAGGGGGAGATCCTGGGGCTGGTGGGGGAGTCCGGGTGCGGCAAGACGACGATCGGCCGCACGGTCATCCGCCTGTACAAACCGACTTCGGGTTCCGTCTGGTTCGAGGGCCAGGACATCTCGAATCTGAACGAGCGTGCTCTGAAGCCCGTCCGTCGCCGGATGAGCCTCATATTCCAGGATCCGAGCGGCTCGCTCGATCCCCGCAAGAGCGCGGGTTCTATTGTGGGAGAACCTCTCAGGATCCACCATCTGGTCGAGAACCGGCGCTCCTACGGCGAGAAGGTCGAGCAGTTGTTCCAGCTGGTGGGGCTCGACCCGTCGATGATCGACCGGGTGCCCCACGAGTTCTCCGGTGGTCAGCGTCAGCGCATCGGCATCGCTCGGGCGCTGGCGTGCGATCCCTCGCTCATCATCTGCGACGAGCCGGTTTCCGCCCTCGATGTCTCCATGCAGGCCCAGATCATGAACCTGCTCCAGGACCTGCAGAAGGGCCTCGGCGGTCTCGCTTACATCTTCATCGCCCATGACCTCTCGGTGGTGCGGCACGTGAGCGACCGGGTGGCGGTGATGTATCTGGGAAGGATCGTGGAGTTGACTGAATCCCGGATGCTCTACGACTCTCCGCGGCACCCCTACACCCAAGCTCTGCTCGCCGCCGTGCCCATCCCCGACCCGTTTGTGGAGGAGACTCGGGCCGGCGCCGTCCTCGAGGGCGAGGTGCCCAGTCCGTTGAACCCGCCGGAGGGCTGCACGTTCCATCCCCGGTGCCCTCGCTGCGATCCGGCCTGCAAGACGCAGGTGCCTCAACTGCGAGAGGTAGCTGAAGGTCACTACGTATCCTGTCTACTCGCATAGCGACTGAGCAAGGAAGGAGGGGGCAAGAGCGCACGAGCCAGCGAGTATCGACTGTATGGGCCCCGCGGCCTTCGGATGGCCGAATGGGGAAGGGAAATGCAAGAGGAGGGAAAGTAATGCGGAAGACTATCTGGTTGGTGCTCGTTACGGCGCTGGTCGTCGGCCTGGTCGCGGCCGTGGCCGCCGGCTGCGGCAACGAGACCACCACAACCACTACCGCGGGTGGCACCGGGACCACCGCCGGTGGCCCGGCGACCACGGCGGGCCCGGCCACAACGGCTGCCAGCACCGAAACGACTATGGCTGCCGGTGAGCCGGTCATGGGCGGCATCGTTAAGACCGGCACTGTTTCACACCCTTCCAGGTTCGGTTTTCCTGCGAAGGTCTTCGGGCCGGACCAGTTCTTTGAGGGCTTGTTCCTGGAAATGATGTTCAACCCCACTGATCAAGCCGATGTGTTCACCCCCCAGCTCGCAGAGAGCTGGGAGCTGACGCCCGACAAGTTGGCCTACATCTTCCACCTCCGCAAAGGTGTGAAGTTCCACGACGGGACCGATTTCAACGCTGCAGCGGCCAAGTTCTGCTGGGATCTCAACCTCACTGCTCCGCCTGCCGCCGGTGCTGAGACTACGACGACGGCCGCTGCGCCTCCGACCACCGCGGCCGGTGGCCCGCCCCCCGCTGGTGGCCCGCCTCCTGGTCCTCCCGGTCCGCCGCCTGACTTCGCGTTCGTCAAGGACATCGAAGTGGTCGACGACTACACGGTCAAGGTCAACCTCAAGCAATGGACCAACCAGGTGCTGACCTTCATCGGCCGGAAGTCCTGGGCCGTGTTCTCCCCGACCGCTTTCCAGGAGAAGGGTGCCGAGTACCTGGACACCCATCCGGTGGGCACAGGCGCTTTCATGCTCAAGTCCTTCACTCCGGATCAGTCCATGGTGCTCGAGAAGAACCCGAACTACTGGGGTAAGGACGCTGAGGGCCGGCAGTTGCCGTACTTGGACGGGATCGATATCACGATCTTCGGCGATCCGAACACCATGACGATGGCCCTGCAGGCTGGACAGATCGATGGCACCGACCAGGTGGCCCTCGTCGGGGCCCAGCAATTGCAGAATGACCCGAAGTTCACTCTGGGAAATTTTGGCGGACCGGACCTGATGATGGAGATGAACACCACCGACCCGGCTTCCGTTTGGACTGACATCAAGATGCGCCAAGCGCTGGAATACGCCATCGACAAGGAAGGCATCGCCAAGTCGGTCGGGATGGGCTTCACGCCCGCCATCTACGAGGTGATCCACAGCGTGAAGGAAGTCGTCGATCCGGGAACCACGCCCCGCACGTATGACCCGGAGAAAGCCAAGGCTCTCATGGCCGAAGCGGGTCATCCCACGGTGGAGTGCACGCTAAGCTACGACACGAACAGGACCGACCCGAACTTGCCGGACGCGGTCGCGGCGAACCTGGCCGCTGTCGGGATCACGGTGACCCTGAACGGTATGAATACAGGGGCGTTCTCTGCGATCAGCACCAAAGTGCCGCAGGGCAACGACATGATCTTCCAGGGGTTGCGCGGCGCAGCTCCCAACGTTCTGCAAGGGGCGATCGAGATGTACGGCGAGGGGACCATCTACTTCCCGGCCTTCTCACCCCCGGAAGAGTTCTACACCCTCATGGAGAAGGCACAGCAGTACCCGACCATTGCCGAAGCGAACCCCGATATCGCCCAGATGGAGAAGATCGCCTACGACGATGCGTCGATCGTCGGGATCACCATGGCGGCCTTCATCTCCGTGACCGGACCAAACCTGAAGAACATGGAATGGCACCTCGGCAACACGCCGACTCCCTGGTTCAACGAGGCCTGGCTGGTCAAGTAGCAGGAGCAGCCGGTCTCTAGCGGTCACGTGGCCCGGCAACAGCGCCGCTGTTGCCGGGCCCTCGCGGCCAAGTACTTTACCGGCCTGCGGCCCTTGCGGAGATGGTCTCTCGTCCGGGCCGCAGGCCGGTCGTTCAAGTAGATCCCGACAAGCAAAGCGTGGAGGAAACGTGGGAAAGGGAACGTCAGACCCGCGAAGGCTTTTCGAGGCCGACGTTCTCATCGTGGGTGGCGGCCTCGCCGGCTGCACCGCGGCCATCAAGGCCCGGGAGCAGGGCGTCTCGGTGATCCTCGTAGACAAGGGTTACGTCGGCAAGTCGGGACAGACCCCCTTCGCCGGCAGCTACTGCGTCTTCAACTCGGAGTGGGGGGATGACCTGGATGCCTGGATGCAGCAGATCGACAGCGTGGGCGAGTACGTCAACAACCGCACCTGGACCGAGCTCTGCCTGAAAGAGTCCTTCGAGCGCTATACCGAACTGATGTCGTGGGGCGTCAAGTTCGGCCCGGACGGGGCGGCTCGCCCGGGTGAGGAGCCGCCCCGCGGCGGCATGCCCATCGGTCCCTGTAAAGCGGTGATGATGGACGTGCGGGAGCCCTCCATGCTTCTGCGCAGGGAGGTGCTCAAGCGGGGGGCGACGATCGTCGATCGGACCATGGTGGCTGAGTTGCTCACCGAGGACGGTCGCGTGGTCGGGGCTGTGGGAATCCCCATGGACTCCGACGGACTGGCGGTGTTCCGTGCCAAGGCGGTGGTGCTTGCCGCGGGGGCGGGAGGTTTCCGGCCGACCCGCTGGCCCATCAATAACCTCACCTCCGATGCCGACTGCATGGCGTACCGGGTGGGCGCTGAGATCACCGGCAAGGAGTTCGCGGACCCGCACTCGGGCCGGGCCGATTGGGCCGCGCTCTCGAGTTTTGGCCGCTTCGGCCGGAGCCCCGAAGGGGGTAGGCCCGCCCGGGGGATGCCGGTCGATGCCGAGGGGAACCGCCCGCCGGCAGCGCGGGGACTGTACCTGAACCTGGACTTCGCAGCGCACCAGGGACGTGCGCCCATCTACTTCGAGCTGGAGGCTGGAGGCCGCTACCCGGTCGTCGGCGGGGCCGCCACCGGGATGTCCGTTCACAAGGCGGAGGGCATCTGGCCCGCGGACACCGATTGCTCCTGTAATGTGCCCGGACTCTATGCCGCCGGCGACAGTCTGGGGACGATGCAGTCCGGCGCTACCTACGCTGCCATCGGCCAATCACTCTTGGGTTGTTCTGTCACCGGTGCGCATGCTGGGACCGGTGCGGCGAGCTACGCAGGGCGAGTCGCGGTCGCTGGGGCCCTCGACGGGCAGATCGAAGAGGTTGCAGAGGCGCTCACCGCTCCACTGCGGCGGAACGGGGGCTTTGGCCCCCACTGGGTCACCGAGATGCTACAAAACACCATGATCCCCTACTACGTGATGTATGTGAAACATGGGGATCGTCTCCAGGCGGCGCTCACCAACGTGGAGTTCTTCCGCGATCATCTGGTCCCGCTGATGTATGCCGGAGACCAGCATGAACTACGGCTGGTCCACGAGACCCGCAACATGGTGCTCAATGCCGAGATGCGCCTGCGGGCCGGGCTTCTGCGCACCGAGACTCGGGGCTGCCACTACCGGGAGGACTATCCCATGCGCGACGACCAGGAGTGGATGGCGTGGGTGCTCCTTAGGAAGGGGGATGACGGCCGGATGCAGGTTTTCAAGCGTCCCATCCCCGCTGAATGGCACCCGGATCAGAGTGTGCCGTACGAACAACGCTATCCTAACCGCGTGCCGGGAGAGAGTGGCCGGCTATGAGCCTGCTGGACCTGACCGGCAAGAGGGCGCTCGTAGTGGGGGCGGGAGGGATAGGCGCCGCTGTCGCGGCCGGTCTCGCCGGGCACGGAGCCGACGTGGCGGTAGCCGACAAAGACCTGGAGAGCGCGGCCTCGGCCGCCGCCCGCGTGCGGAGCCTCGGACGCCAGGCGTCGGCGCATATGGTCGAGGTGGCCGACGAACAGTCGGTTGCGGAGTTGGCTCGGGCCCTCCGCGATTCCTGGGGTGAGGTCGAAATCCTGGTCAACGCGGTGGGCGTTGCCGCGCGCATGCCCTCTATATCGATCCCCATCGAGAAGTTGCGTGAGACCCTGGAGGTGAATACGGTCGGCACCTTCATCTGCTGCCGGGTCTTTGGAAGCGAGATGATCCGCCGAGGCGGTGGCAAGATAGTGAACATCTCATCCGTTCGGGGCAGGTTCGGGGCACCGGCGGGCGTGGCCGATTATTGTGCCAGCAAGGGAGCCGTCGATTCTCTGACCCGGGCCCTCGCCGTCGAGTGGGCGCCTCACCACGTGTATGTCAACGCGATCGCTCCCACGGTGGTGGAGACCGGGTTCACCACCGGCATCCTCTCCAACCCCAACGCGACGGCCGACCTGGTGAGACGCATCCCGCTGGGTCGATGGGCGCAGCCGGAGGATATTGTCGGCCCGGTGCTCTTCTTTGCATCGCCGGCTTCTGATTACGTGACCGGACAGATCCTATATGTCGACGGAGGCCTGACGGCCGCAGTGTGAGGTGGAATGTGGCAATAGAGAAGATAGACGAGGATGCATGCATCGGGTGTGGAGATTGCGTTGACAGTTGCCCCATGGACGTGATTCGCATGGACGACGAGAGCGGGAAGGCCGTGATCCGCTACGCGGAAGAGTGCATGATCTGCAATCAGTGTGCCCTGGATTGCCCGGTCGACGCGATAACCGTGACTCCCTACAAGGCGACTCCGTTCATCACGAGTTGGGGCTAGGAGGTAACGAACGTGATCGAGTGTGACGTACTTGTGATCGGCGGAGGGATGGCCGGCTGCTTCGCGGCGGTCAAGGCGCGTGAGCAAGGGCTGAACGTGCTTCTGGTAGACAAGGGCTATGTCAGCCGTTCCGGCGAGACCCCGTACGCCGGGGACACGGCGGTGTTCAACCCTGACTGGGGCCACGATATGGACCAGTGGCTGACCCAGGTGAACGTCGTCGGCGAATACGTCAACAACCGGCACTGGAACGAGCTTGTTTTCCGCGACTCCCGGGAGCGCTTCGCCGACCTCCGCTCGTGGGGGGTCCGCTTCCTCGAAAAGGACGGCGAGTTCGTGCGTCTGCCTCACCCGTACAAGAACATCGAGTTGCCCGACAAAGACAAGTTCCCCCCGATCGTGAGCGAAGTGGTCCACTGGCTGCCCGGCTTCCCGGAGATCCTGAGGAAGCACGTGATACGCAGCGGGGTGAAGCTCAAGGATAGATTTATGGTCACCGAACTGCTCAAGCAGGAGGGCCGGGTAGTCGGCGCCATCGGCTTCGCGATAGAAGGCAACGAGCCCCAGGTGATCAAAGCGAAGGCCGTGGCGATGTGCGCCGGCGGGGGCGGCTTCAGGCCGATCGGCTATCCCACGCACGAAATGACGGCAGACGGGCACGTGATGGCCTACCGGGTGGGAGCGGTGATCACCAGCAAGGAGTTCGTCGCCCCCCACTCCACCGACCCGGATCAGCCCGCCTGGCCGCCGATGTATCTGTTCTTCTCGTCGGGTGGCTCGGCGGCCCTGCCCGGCATGTACCAGATCCCTAAGCTGGTCAACGCCGAAGGAGACGCGGTACCGGCGCGAGGCATGGCCTGGCACGGCTGGCTCGACGCCGAGTATGAGGCCCACGAGGGACGGGCCCCGCTCATCGCCGACCTCGGCCGTCGGGGCATCCATCCGGTGAGCGGTCCCGGCGCGCACGGATCGATGCTCGGCCACGCGACGAGCGGCATCGTTCCCCTTGACGACGACTGCGCGACGCAGGTCCCCGGACTCTACGCCGGCGGAGACAGCTGTGGAACCTGTTTCATCGGCGCCTCGTACTCGGGGTTCGGCTTCGCGACGATGCACGCCGCGGCGACGGGTGCCCGCGCGGGCCTGGGGGCGGCAGAAGAAGCGAAGCGGCTTGCGGCGGCGGGCGCCGGCGCGCTCGATGACCGCGTTGTGACCCAGGCGACCGCGCGGCTGCTCGGGCCTCTCGAGAGGAAGGGCGGCTTCACGCCGCATTGGGTCACTCAGGTGCTCCAGAACACCCTGGCTCCCTACTTCGTGCTCTACATCAAGCAGGGAGACCGGTTGCAGACCGCCCTCAACACCGTCGAATACTTGCGCGACCACATCGTGCCCAAGCTCTACGCGCGCGATGACCACGAACTGCGCCTGGCCCATGAGACCGCGAACATGGTCACCAGCGCTGAGATGAAGCTGCGCTCGTCGCTGTTCCGGACCGAGAGCCGGGGCACGCACTACCGGGAGGACTTTCCGGGCCGCAATGACGCCGAGTGGCTGGCCTGGGTGCGGCTAAAAGAGGAAGGCGGCGTCATGAAGGCCTTCAAGGAGCCGATCCCGGCCGAGTGGCGCCCTGACCCCGCGAAGTCCTATGAAGAGCGGTATCCGATGCGGCTTCCCAACGAGTCGCCGGGGGGCGTCGCGGGTGGGGCGGATGCGAGCGGCCCCCTCGGGGTGCCCGCCGGTAAGGAAGGGAGGTAGCGGCCATGGCTATCGAAGTGATAGACCCCGCACTCTGCAACGGCTGTGGCATATGCGTGCGCAATTGCCCCATGGACGTCATCCGCATGGACCGCGAAGCCCGCAAGGCTCAGATCCGTTACCAGAAGGACTGCATGCTCTGTGGCCAGTGCCTCGAGTGTCCCGAAAAGGCCATCTATCTCAAGCCGGGCTGGCCCAAACCCTATCTGCTGGGCTGGGGGTGAGTCGCGTGGAGAAGCTGAGCTACCCGATCATCGGCACCAACATGAAGCGCTTCTTCGGCCCGCGGGGAGAAATACCGAGGCCGGAACCGGGAGAGCCTTTCTACGGGCAGGATGCCCAGTATCCTCGCCTGGAACCCGCCTACCAGGACAACGGAGACGGCACCGTCTCCGATCTGAACACGGGGCTTGTCTGGCAGAAGACCACCGACGCCAAGCCGGATTCGCTCGAAGGCCGGATCACCTGGTACGAGGGGGAGGACTACGCCGCGAGGCTGCGCCTCGGCGGCCACGACGACTGGCGGGTTCCCAGCATCAAGGAGCTCATCTCTCTGGTGGATGCCAACGGGACCATGCATCCCCGCAAGCCCTACTTCGACGAGCGCTACTTCGATCTCACCTACGGGCCGGCGAACGTGGACGGCTATAGGTTCATCGACTCCCAGCTGATCACCACCACCTCGTACATCTCAAAGTCTGTCCTATTCTCCGATTGGTGGGTGGACTTCGGAGAGAAGAAGATCGAGCCGGGGGTCATGCACGTCGCTCCCACCTTCTTCGGCTACAACTTCACCGACGGCCGCATCAAGAGCTATCCCAAGGAGAACCATCCCTACAACGGCGTGCAGACCTGGTGCATCCGGTGCGTGCGGGGACCCGCGTACGGGATCAATGAATTCGTCGACAACGGCGATGGCACCATCAGCGATCGGGCCACGGGACTCATGTGGCAGAAGACCGACGACGGCAAGGGCAGGGATTGGCGTGAGGCTTTGGCCTATGCGGAGGACCTTCAGCTTGCGGGCTACGAGGATTGGCGCCTGCCGGACCAGAAGGAACTCCACAGCATCGTCGACTACGATTTCATCCCGGCGATCAATCCCATCTTCCAGATGAGCGACCCCAAGGGCTGGTTCTGGAGCAGCACGCCCTTTGTAGACATGCCTGGGCAGGCGGTGTATGTGGCTTTCGGCAAGGCCACGGGCAAGACGTCGGCTCGACCTGAGGACGAATACGACGTGCACGGGGCGGGTGCCATGAGGTCCGACCCCATGGTCGGTGACCCGGCCTGCTTCCTCGAGGGTGGCGGTCCTCAGAAAGACGCGATCAGGATCTACAACTACGTGCGTGCGGTGCGGACTCTGGGTGCACCCCGGCCGCCGCGCCACCATATCTAGCGAGGAGAGGCGCCTAAGCGGCCGAGCCACCCGCGCTAAAGGCTTGGCGCATTGACACCGGAGAGGATCACCGAAAGGGTAGAATAGTCCCAATATAATGATACGTTTGTCTCACTAGTCGATACTCTTGAGCGACGATCCGTACATGTTGTCCTGCAAGCGGGTGCTTTCGACCCGCGGCGGAGGGAGAAGGGGTGCGCTGTGTCATTGAGGGAGGATAGTCGATGGGTCACGAGGCCGTGAACGAAGAATGGAGATCCGAATCGTGGTGGACGAGCAGCCTCAACTTCCTCCCCGAGGTCAGGAGCAAGTTCGAGTTGCCCGCTGAGGTGCAGATACATGACGCGACCCTTCGCGACGGCGAGCAGACTCCCGGGGTGGTGCTCAGAAAGAACGACAAGATCCAGATCGCCGGGATGCTCGACGAGCTCGGGGTCCACCGCATCGAGGCCGGCATGCCCGCCGTCTCGGTGGAGGATGCCGAGGCGATCACGGAGATCGCGAGAAGGGCAAAAAAGGCCAAGGTCTTCGCCTTCGTGCGCGCGATGGAGAAGGACATCGAGGTCGCCAGCGACTGCGGTGCAGCAGGCGTGATCATCGAAGTTCCGGTGGGCGAGCCCAAGCTGACGTACCAGTTCAAGTGGACCATGCAGCGCGTTCTAGAGCAAAGCTTGCGGGCGATCAAGAGGTCGCGTGAACTGGGGCTGTACACGGTCTTCTTTCCCTACGACACTACCCGGGCCGTCCTGCCCGACTTCGAGGAACTGCTGAAGCGCGTGATGGAGGAAGCACCTCCGGATTCGGTGGGCGTGGTCGACACCACAGGCTGCGCGATCCCGGCGGCCATCAAACATCTGGTGGGGCTAGTGAAAGAGACGACCGGTCTGCCGGTGGAGATCCACACCCACAACGATCTGGGTATGGCCGTGGCGAACGAGATGGCAGCGGTCGAGGCGGGCGCAAGTGTGGTCCATACCTGTATCAACGGCCTCGGGGAGAGGACCGGGAATGCCGCCCTGGAGGAGGTGGTCGTGGCCCTACGGACCATGTACGGGTACGACTGGGGCTTCAGCTACGATCGGCTCGCCGAACTCTCGGCGCTGGTGCAGGATTTGACCGGTTTCCCGATGGCGCCCAACAAGCCCATCGTGGGGTCGGGCAACTTCACCAGGGAGTCGGGCATCGGTATCGACATGGTTTACGAGCAACCCCTCGCGATGTTCTCGTTGAACCCAGCGTTCGTAGGCCAGCGGCCAAGAGCGGTCCTTGGGAAGAAGAGCGGATACGCATCGGTGACAACCAAGATGAAAGAACTCGGACTCGGATATGCGGAGGACAAGGAGAAGTTCGAAGCGCTGCTTCAGAGAGTAAAGGTACTTGGCACCGAAAAGCGAGGCCTGGTGACTGACGAGGAGTTTCTGTCACTGGCGAAGGAAGTTCTGGGCTAGCCGGTGTTCACGATAGTCGATCTCAGCGTCAGTCATCAGAATGGGGCGACGGAGCCCCATCCTCCGACCATCGAGCATTCGGACCACGCTGCCGGTGCGCATCGCCTGGCGCGATTGGCCGGGCTGACGGCGTCCGATTTTCCTGAAGCTCAGGCTCTTGCCACGGATTCGATCTGCGGCAGCGCCCACTCGGGGACCCACGTGGACGCCCCCCTGCACTACGGACCCCTGAGCGAGGGCAAGCCTGCCAGGAGCATCGACCAGGTTCCGCTGGAATGGTGCTTCGGCCCCGGAGTGGTCCTCGACATGCGGCACAAAGAGCCCGGTTCCGAGATAACGGCAGAAGACCTGGCGCTCGCGTTGGGCAAGATCGGTCATGAACTGCAGGCTGGCGACATCGTCCTTCTTCACACCGGCTGCGACGCGTACTGGGGCACCGATGAGGACACCTATCTGGCGATGCAGTCCGGTCTAGGCGTTGAAGGACTCGACTGGTTGCTGGATCGGGGTGTCCGGTGCATCGGGATCGACGCGTGGACTCTGGATCGTCCGGTTGCGGCCATGGTCGAATCGTACAGAAGAACGGGTTCCCGCAACGAGCTGTGGCCGGTCCATCTACACGGTCGGGAGCGAGAGTATCTGCAGATAGAAAAACTCGCCAACCTCGACCGGATCCCCGCCCCGGTCGGTTTTTTGGTCTCGGCGCTTCCGGTCAAGTTCGAGGGCTGCACAGGGGGCTGGTGCCGAGCTGTCGCCATCGTCGGAGAGTCGGCGCGCGGATCTGCCGCGAGCAGGTGCGACGGGGATGGCTGACAACAATACGATGCCTATCCTGACTGCGTTGGGATAGGTCAGGTAGAGGACGCAGACATCGACACAGTTTCACAAGGAAGGATCGGTGAGTGGCTTTGAGCAGTGAGACACAGGGTTCTCGGGCGCTTCCGGTGTCGGACGGCTCCGGACCGCCCCCACCGCTTCCACCCTATCCGCACGAGACCGACTTCAGCGTCATCACCGTCGGCACCGGCAACCCTCAGCCCAGCCTGGAGAGAGCCAGTGCGTGCTCCATGATCCAGTGCAAGGGCAAGTACTACGTGGTCGACATGGGCAACGGCGCCCAGAACAGCTTCCTTCGGGGCGAGAAGGGCACGTTTGCCTTCAGGGATATCGCCGCCCTCTGCTTCACGCATTTTCACCAGGATCATACCAACGACTTCTTTGACATCATGACCAACCGCTGGCTCACCGGCGGCAAGGAAGTGACGGTTGCCGGTCCCCCCGGCGCGGCCAAGCTACACGAATTCCTCACCACCTTCTTCAAGGACGATCTCTGCTATCGCTGGCTTCGGGAAATGCCGAGAGGCCTTACCGGCACGGGCATGTTCGACGGGGTGGAGATCAAGGAGATCACGGGTTCCCAGCAGTTTGCGCTGGGTGAGGTGCGCATCACAACGGCCGAGTTGACTCACACGATGTATGACATCGGGTACCGCTTCGAAGCGGGGGGCAAATCCGTGGTCGTCTCGGGCGATACCTCTTTCGACGAGCGCCTGGTGGACCTCGCCCGGGGAGCCGACATGCTGGTGATGGACGGCGACGAGCGCTGGGCCGGGGATCTCGTGTACAAGATGGCCCCAGTAGAGGCCCTGGAACCGCGGTATCGCCCGGCCGGGAGGTACGGTGGCGATTTCTCCGTCCGTCCTCACGCGACCATGGACGAGATCGCCCGGATGGCCTCGGCCGCGGGGGTCAAGCATCTCCTCCTCACCCATTTCCGAGCCGGCAAGGTCGACCAGGAATCGGTGTGGGCCACGCTGCGCACTGGAGGCTTCGACGGGCAGGTCACGTTTGCCGCGGACGGCCTGGAGGTTGCGGTATGAGAAATACTGCATGTGATTGCAGCACCCGTGTTTCCCGAATTTCGATGCCGAAAGGGGTTCTCAGAATGACTCATCCAAGAAGAATGCTCGTTCCGTTGGTTCTGGTGGTGCTTGGCTCTCTGGCGATGATGGGGTGTGGCGGTCAAACCACCGAGACCGCCGGTTCGAGCGCCACCACCGTGCCGGGCGTCACCACCACCGCCGGCTCCGCGTCGGCGACCGCTCTCACCTACCCTATCGTTGACACCGGCCAGACGCTCTTCTATGACGCGAGCGCCGAGATAGCGGCCCCCGCAGCGGGCCAACCCTTCTACGGGCAGGACGCACAGTATGTGGGCAATCAGCCGAGCTACACCGTCAGCTCCGACGGCCTTACCGTGACCGACAACGTCACCGGTCTTATGTGGCAGCAGACCACCGACACCAACGGCGACGGCGTCATCAACTACGCAGACGAGATGACTTGGGATGAGGCCATGGCTTATCCCGCCGCTCTCAACGCCGAGAAATACGCCGGTTACAGCGACTGGCGCTTGCCCACCATCAAGGAGGCCTACTCGCTCATCCTGTTCGTGGGCACCGACCCCAACCCGATGGGCACCGAGACCGCCGGACTGGTCCCCTTCATCGACACCAAGGCCTTTGCCTTTGGCTACGGCGACACCAGCGCCGGCGAGCGCATCATCGATACCCAGTATGCCTCCACTACCAAGTACGTCTCCACCACCATGAACGGCGCTGAGACCATGTTCGGGGTGAACTTCGCCGACGGCCGCATCAAGGGCTACGGCTTGAAGATGGGGGACGGGACCGTCAAGAAGTTCTCGGTCCAGTGTGTGCGCGGCAACTCCGACTACGGCAAGAACGACTTCGCCGACAACGGGGATGGCACGATCACTGACAAGGCCACCGGACTCATGTGGGCGCAGGCCGACAGCGGCAAGGGCGTGAACTGGGAAGAGGCTTTGGCCTGGGTCCAGGAGATGAACGCCCAGAACTACCTGGGGCACAACGACTGGCGTATGCCCAATGTCAAGGAACTGCAGAGCATCATCGACTACACCCGCTCGCCGGAGACCACCCAGTCGGCCGCCATCGATCCGCTCTTCACCTGCACCCAGATCACCAACGAAGCCGGCCAGCCCGACTACCCCTGTTTCTGGACGAACACCACCCACCTCGGTGACGGCGGCCGAGCGGACAAAGCCGACTACATGAGCTTTGGCCGAGCGATGGGCTACATGGTGCCCGGAGCCAAACCCCCGACTGGTCCTCCGGCTTCTGTGTCCACTGCCGGCGGGAAATGGATGGACGTGCATGGCGCCGGCGCCCAACGTTCGGATCCCAAGATCGGCGATCCGGCGGAGTTCCCATACGGTCGAGGCCCTCAGGGTGATGCCATCCGCATCTACAACTACCTGCGTCTGGTGAGGGACGCCGAGGTAGGCTGATGTTCGCGCACGGCGCCAGCGTCGAGGCGAATGGCGGCCACAGCCGCTCAGGCAATAGCTCCGCCAGGAGTTGCGCCGGCTACACCCTCTATACCCCGGAGCCGCATACCGCTCCGGACCAAGGCCTTGTACTCGTAGACATGGAGGGGAACGTGGTGCGCAGTTTCCCGGTCCGTGGTCACGTCGGCATGCTGCCGGATGGATCGGTGATTGGGGAGCCGCTCTTCGGGGATGTCACGCCCATCGGACAATATCTGGAGGCATCGCCGGTGGCCCAGGTGAACTGGGCCGGGGAGATAGTGTGGTCCTTCTCGGACTGGGATGACCACGACGGCAGCGGGGTCAAGCGGGCCCGCTACCATCACGACTTGCTGCGGGAAGGCAACCCCGTGGGCTACTACGCCCCCGGCCAGCAGGCTCGGCTCCAGGGCAGAACGCTGGTCTTGAGTCACAAGAACCGCAAGCTACCTCAAATCAGTAGCGTCGAACTAGTCGACGACGTCATCTATGAGGTGGAGTGGGACGGGTCTCTGACCGGATTTGAATGGCATTCCGCCGACCACTTCGAGGAGTTCGGCTTCGACGATTCCGCTCGGGCGGACCTCCAGGAAGGAGCGGGAAGACGACCCGACGAAGAGCAGCTATATGACTGGTTTCACGCGAACTGTGTGGCCCGGCTCGGTCGCAACCGCTGGTATGAGCGAGACGGGGACGAGCGTTTCCACCCGCAGAATCTGATACTTGATTCGCGAACCGCCTGCATCTCCTTGATCGTGGACCATCGGACCGGGGACGTGGTCTGGAGGATCGGGCCGGATTTCACTCCCGACCGGCCGGAGCACGGCTTGGGGCAGCTCATCGGTCAGCACCACACTCATATGATTCCGTACCGTCTGCCCGGCGCGGGCAACATCCTCGTCTTCGACAATGGTGGGGGAGGCACGACGAAGCAAGGACCGAGCGGAGCGGGCTACGGTGGCCCCACGGGCTATCCTCGTTATGCGCGCGCCTCTTCTCGGGTCGTGGAGTTCGACCCGGTCACGTTCGAACTGGTCTGGGAGTACAGGGCCGAAGGCTTCTACAGTCACTACATCAGCTCGGCTCAGCGCCTGCCGAATGGAAACACGCTGATCACAGAAGGCGCGAACGGTCGCATCTTTGAGGTGACCCCGGAGAAGGAACTGGTCTGGCAGTTCGTCGCGCCGCATCCAACCCAGGAGTGCTGCCCCGTCTACCGCGCCTATCGCATCCCCCCCGAGTGGGTTCCGGGCAATCCCGCCCGCTATCCGCGATGGGGAAGCGACGACGAAGACGGGAGAAGCGAGGGGTAAAGGGCGAAACTGGCGCCGAGAGGCCCGGGGGGGGCGATCTCGACGGCAGTCGGGCCTCACTTTCTCTCTCTGTGCATTATGTTGACAAAAGGGGGTGCTCTGTGAGACCCTAGCTAGGGGTAGCGAATGATACTACTGTATCATCTGATGATACCAGACCACCGACCGACTAGGTGTCGTGGAGCAAGGGGGCGCTCTTGAGAACATCCTTTGGTGACGGTAATTCGGGGTCAGGAATGAGCGCAAGAGACTTGAGCGCGACACTGCGAGGAGCGTGCGATGCTAGAGGACGGTAAGTCAGTCAGTCGGCGGGACTTCATCAAGGTAGCCGGAGTGGCTGCCGCGGCAGTGACCCTAGGCGGAGGACTAGGCGGTTTGGTGGCCGGACCGGTTTCGCAAGCACGGGCGGAAACCGGGGGCGAGGCATCTGCGACGGCTCCGGCCGCGGCACCGCCAGCGCCGCCCGCTGTCAAATCCTACGTACACACCAAGCCCTTCGGCGTTATCACAATCGGCACCAGCAGCCCGGAACTTCAGTTCACCCGAGGCAGCGCGTGCACGGCCATTCAGTACAATGGCAAGTACTATCCTGTAGACGCGGGTACCATGAGCATGTACGGGTGGCTGAGGGCTCCGGCCGACGTGAACGGTACTACAGCGTATGCGTTCAAGGACATACGGGGCATCTTCTTCAGCCACCTTCACCAGGATCACTCCACAAACTACTTCGATCTGGCGACGCAGAGGTGGACGACGGGTGGCAAAGAGATGCTTCTCGTTGGACCCCCGCGTACCGGTCAGCTGCACAAGTTCCTGACCAAGTTCTGGCAGGATGATTTGAGCTACAGAATGCTGCGCGTGATCTCGCAGCAGAATCTGACCGGCGACGCCGCCCTTGCGGCCCAAATCGGCATGTTCTCGGGGGTCACCGTCAAAGAGATCTACGGCCCCAAAACGTTCACCTACGATGGGCTCAAGATCAAGACGGCCGTGATGACCCACACGATGTTCAACCTTGCGTACCGCTTCGAGGCCGACGGCAAGTCCATCGTCATCTCGGGAGACACAGCCTACGACCCCGACCTCGTGGAGTTGGCCAAGGGTGTCGACATACTGGTACTAGATTGTGACGCGTTCGTGCCCGGTGACTCCCCCCCGATTCTAGACCAGACGAAGCTTCCGGCGAACCTTGTGCCCAATGGGCCATGGGCGGGCAACTTCAAAGTGGGCGCGCACATGAACCTGACCGACGCAGCCAACCTCATCGGTGCGGCGAATCCCAAGGTGGTGGTTTGTACGCACTTCAGGCCCCCCGTGGATAAGGATCCAGCCGCCCTGCTGGACGCCGCGCAGAAGGCCGGGTTCACGGGAACGCTCGAGCTTGGGGTTGACGGGAAAGAGTTCTTTCCCGCCTAGTTAGCGGCACGCGGTGAGGGCATCCGCGCCAAGGTGGCCGGATGCTCTCACCACAACGGGAGGGATAGGCCGCGGCGAGACGCGTGGCGTCGGGAATGGGGTGGCCAGCGGCAGAGTCTGAGCGGTGTCTGTTTCATCGGGGGAATCGGCAGAATCACTCCACTCGAAGGGAAGCTCGATGCAAGAGAACGAAAGCAACGGTATTCAGGAAGCATCAAAACTGCTCGGCGACAGCAAGTCAGTCAGCAGGCGCGATTTTGTGAAGATAGCCGGCCTGGCCGCGGCGACCGTCAGTCTGGGAGCCGGCCTCGGGGGGCTCGTCGCCGGACCTGTGACAAAAGCACGGGCCGCCACCGGTTCCACGTCTGCCACGCCCGCTGCGACGGCAGCACCTGCGCCCGCGGCGGCGGTTCCCGGTCTGCCTCCAATATTCCCCTACCAGCACAAGAACAAGTTCAGCGTGATCACCATCGGGACCGCGAGCCCGAACACCACCCTCACCAGGGCCAGTTCCTGCACCATGATCCAGTACAACGGGAAGTACTACACGGTGGACGCGGGCACGGGCGCCATCTACGGGTTCATGAGAGCTGTGCCGGACGGGTCTACAAACGGGCCGGGTGGGACGGGACGACTCAGTTCGCGCTGAGGGATATCAACGCGATGTTCTTCACTCACCTCCACCAGGATCACAGCACGGGCTACGCGGATATCATGACGCCCAGATGGATGACGCTCGGCGGCGAAATGCTGCTGGCGGGGCCGTGGCACACCGGCCTGCTGCACGACCACCTGCTCACCTTCTATCGGGACGATCTTGTGTACCGGTTGCTGCGGAAAGTGGCTGAGCAAAAGATGTCGGTGGCGGATGCCGAAAACGGCATGTTCAGGGGCGTGACCATCAAGGAGATGGTCGACCCGGAAAACTTCGAATACCAAGGCCTGGACATCACAACCGCTGTGCTGACCCACTCGATGTACAACCTGGGCTACAAGTTCGAGGCCGACGGGTTGCTCCATCGTCGTGTCGGGCGACACCTCGTATGACGAAGACCTGATTACCTTGGCCAAGGACGTAGATATCCTGGTCTTGGACGGCGAAGCGTGGACCCCGTCAACGACGAACCAGCCGTCATTCTCGACTGGACGCAACTTCCGCCCAAGTACTGGCCGCACGGCAACTGGGGAGGCAATGTCAAGGTGGTGCCCCACATGGGCTTTGACGACCTGGCGAAGACGATTGCCGAGGCCAACGCCAAAGTCACGGTTCTGACGCACTTCAGGCCAGGGAATCCGAGTGGTGACCCTCTTCAGGACGCAGCACAAACATGGGCAGCGTGCGAACGGCGTGGAATTCGACCGGCACGGTCGTGGCCGCAAACGACGGCAATGAATTCGTCCCGGCGCAGTCCCCGATCACCCCCACCTAGGCTTAATCAGCTGCAAATGGCGAGGGCATCCGGCCAAGGTGGCCGGATGCCCTCGCCACTATATGTTCTACTGCTGAGAGACCCGACCACGGTGGGCAGGCATAGGGAGGCGCGACAGTGACTGAGGCATCAACGGGCATCGGCCGAGTGGTGTACGTGAACGCGTCCGCTCAGGGGGCGGATGACGGCACGTCTTGGGGAGACGCCTTCCGGGACCTCCAGTCGGCGCTCGGCGGGGCCCAGGCCGGGCAGCAGATCTGGGTGGCCCAAGGCACCTACTATCCGACGAGCGGATCGGACCGAGATCAGTCTTTCGTCCTGCGAAGCGGCGTCGAGCTCTACGGGGGCTTCGTTGGAGGAGAGACAGGTGTGGAAGAGGCCGACTGGCAGAAGAACGCGACCATCCTGAGCGGCAACATCGGAGACCCCGACTCGACCCAAGACAACTGCAGGCACGTGGTCACGGGCGCGGATGATGCCGTGCTCGACGGCTTCTTCGTACAGGATGGCGACGCGCTTGCCGGCTCGCCGATGCCCGGTCGCCCGGCCCTTGGGCAGGCCGCCGGCGCGCACACACAGCATATGACGCCGGAGTCGGTCTTGCGGGGTAACGATACGGCCGGTGCGGGCATCTACAACTACCAGGCCGCCCCCATCATCCGCAACACCGTCGTCCAGAATTGCCGGGCCGGCAAAGGCGGCGGCGTGTACAACATGACCACGGTCAGCCTGGACAGCCCGTCAAGACCACCGGTATTCGTCAACGTCACCGTCCGCGACAACTACGCCGCCGGACGGGGCGGGGGCATGGCAAACGACCTGAGCACCAGCCCGGCGATCATAAACTGTGTCTTCGAAGGAAACGAGTGCCGCGCGAAGGGCGGAGGACTCTACGACGATTTCTCCTGTTCGCCGCTGATAGTCAACACGATCTTCCGGGGGAACAGGGCTCACATGGCCGCGGCGGTCGGCAACGACGGTACTTCGAATCCGTTGATCGTCGGCTGCACCATCACCGATAACGTCTGCGAGGATATCGGCGCCGGCTTGTACCAGGGCTCCTATCAAGCCAATTCCTCAGTATCGGCCAACGTACCCACGGTCATCAACACAGTGATCAAAGACAATCACTCGGAGTCGCACGGTCCAGGCGACTGGGTGACCTGGGGAGAGGACTGGATCCGTACCTGTGGGTCCGAGATCGGAGACTGGGATGCGTCGCTCGACGATCAGGCGCTCGGCGCAGAGTACGCCGAACTGATCGAGGTCGCCGAGACCGTGGCCTCCCTTGACGCAAAGGATCTGTGGGAGAGATTTGGGACCTTGCTGATGCCCCACATACCCCGGCCGGTGCGTGGCGCCAGGGGGATGCAATTCGGCGTCGACAAGCCGGTGCTGACTTCTGTGGAGCTCCCTGCGAAGGTGTTCTACGTGAATGCTTCTTCCGCGGCTTCAGCGCCCGATGGCACCTCCTGGGCCACGGCTTTCCCGGACGTGCAGGCAGGGACAGATGCCGCGAGCGCCGCCGGAGGCGGCGAAGTGTGGGTGGCCGGCGGCACCTACCGTCCCGGCAAAGATCGCGACTGCTCGTTCGTGATGAGGGAGCACGTGGGCCTCTTCGGCGGATTCGAGGGCACCGAGACCCAACGTGACGGCAGAGACTGGAACAGGAATCAGACGATCTTGAGCGGCGCTATCGGCGGATCGGCGGATGATAGGGACAACGTCTACCACGTTGTCCGAGGGTGCGTGAACGCGGTGCTCGATGGCTTCGTGGTCCGCGACGGCCGCGCCGATGGGAAGATCATCGACGGCTACGGAGGCGGAATGATCAACTGGGGCTACGAGGCCTCGGCCATCGTGCGCAACACCGTCTTCACCGATAACTACGCCCGCGATGGCGGAGCGGTCTTCTGCTTCAGAGACAGCCGCTGCTATTTCGAGAACGTGACCATCACGAACAATCGGGCAAACATGGGAGGGGGGCTGTCGCTTCGTTTCGGCTGCAGCGTGCGTCTGGACGACTGCCTTATCGGAGGCAACTTCGCCGAGTACCGCGGCGGAGGAGCTGTGGTGAACTACGGTTCCAACCCCGAGTTCAACCGCGTTACCTTCACGGGCAACAAGACTGCTGGATCCGGAGGAGCGCTTTGGGTAGTGGACCAGGCTTCGCAATACGGAGGAACCGAGCCTGTTCTGAATGGGTGTGTCCTTGCAGACAACCAAGCCGTATTCGATGGCGGCGCTCTTGCCAACTATGACTCGGCCTTCACCACTCTCCGCCGCTGCTCGTTCTCCCAGAACAAAGCACTGCGGGGCAGCGCAATATCGAACACGCTCGACGGCCGATTGACCATGACCGACACGCCGGTGCGCGACGAAGAGATCTACTCAGACTAGAGGCGTGCTGAGATCTGGCAGGTGGCACGGCGGCCAAGGCCGTCCGGGTTTTGTGTTGACAAGAGGCGCTACTTTGTGAGACCGTGACTGGGTCTTATTAATGATACGCCTATATCATAATACGATATAGCGCCGATCAATGGACCAGGCATCGTCAGCTAAGGAGGCGGGCGTGACAAATGCGACAACCCCGGTCAGGGCACAGGGAGGACCGCCTCCTCTTGCGCCCGCCTACGTGCACGGCCAGGACTTCAGCGTTATCACCATCGGTACCGGCAGCCCCGAGCTTTCCTTTTTGAGGGCCAGTTCCTGCACGATGATCCAGTACAAGGGTAAGTACTACACCGTGGACGCGGGCACCGGGTCTGTCTACGGATTCATGAAGGCTCCGCCCGACGAGAACGGTACGACTCAATATGCCTATCGAGATATTAGGGCAATGTTCTTCAGCCACCTTCATCAAGACCACACCACGAACTATTTCGATATAGCGACCATCAGATGGATGACAGGCGGCAAAGAGATGCTGCTCGCCGGCCCGCCGCATACCGGTGGTTTGCACGAGGTCCTGACCGCCCTCTGGAAGGACGACCTGAGCTACAGGATGCTGCGCAGGATCACCCAGCAGAACCTGGTCGGCGAGGCTGTCGCTACGGCAGGAGTCGGCATGTTCTCGGGGGTCACCGTCGAGGAGATCACCGGACCCCGGACCTTCGAATACGACGGGCTCACAATCGAGACCGCCGAGATGACCCACACGATGTATAACCTTGCATACCGATTCGATGTCGATGGAAAGTCCATTGTCATCTCGGGCGATACCGCCCATGACCCCGACCTGATCACATTGGCCAAGAATGTCGACATACTGGTGCTGGACTGCGACGCGTTCATCCCCGGAGGCTCCCAACCGGCGCTCGACCCCACAAAGCTTCCCGACGGATACCAGCCTGTGGGACGGTATGGGGGCGACTTCAACGTGGGCACGCACATGAACCTGGACGATGTGGCCACGGTACTGGCTGCGGCGCAACCCAAGGTGTGCGTGGCGACGCACCTCACGCCTGGTCCCAAGGACCCGACCGCTCTACTCGCGGCGGCCCAAACTCTTGGGTACAAGGGAACGATCGAGATCGCGGCCGACGGTAAAGAGTACTTCCCACGGTAGGCCGCCACGACGACCGATGGAGATGCATGAGTACAGCCGCTGAAGCGTGTCATGGCTAGGACCGCTCACCGTCGAGGCGTCTCCTTCACCGAACTGGGCCGGTCATTCCGCTACCTGAGGCCCCGTGCCTCAAGCGTCGCCGGCGCTTTCGGTTCGGTTCTCGCGGTGGTGGGGCTCACCCTCGTCGCGCCACAGTTCATCCGGCTACTCATCGACAAGGGAATAGAGGGGGGCGATTGGCAGTGGGTGGCGATCCCCTCCGCCGCCCTCTTCGGGCTGGCTCTGGTGCGCGGGGTCTTCTCCTTCTTCCAGGGTTACCTTTCTGAAAAGGTCGGCCAGGGTGTCGCTTTCGACCTGCGCAACGACCTGTTCGTCAAACTGCACCGGCTGTCCTTCGGCTATCACGACCGGGCCCAGACCGGGCAACTGATGACGCGGATGACTTCCGACGTCGAGAACGTCCGCCAGTTCTGCGGAGTCGGTCTGGTCAACCTCAGCGCCGCCATCATCACCATGGCCGGCACTCTCGTTCTGCTGGTAGTGCTCGAGCCCCGGCTGGCAGTCGTGACCTTCGTTTCGGTGGTGATCATCTTCATCGTCTTCTGGGTCCTGGTGACCCGTATCTTCCCGCTCCACACGGGCAGGCAGCAAGGGTGGGGGAAACTCCTCGCCATCCTCCAGGAGAACCTGGCCGGGGTGGCGGTGGTCAAGGCCTTCGGTCGCGAGGCCTACGAGCGGGACCGCTACGAAGCGGCCAACGAGGAGTTGTACGGGCAAAGCCTTCGCGTCCTTTGGGGGATGTCGGCGACCATGCCTCTCATCTTCCTGGCCGGCAGTCTGGGGAACCTGGCGGTCGTGTGGTACGGAGGCAGCCTGGTGATCGCTGGAGAGATGAGCGTCGGTTCCCTGGTTGCTTTCACGACCTACCTGGCCTTCATGCTCACCCAGGTGTACCCACTGGGAATGGTGGGCGGTCTCATGTCTCGCGCAGGCGCCAGCGCGGTCAGGGTCTTCGAGGTAATGGACACCCAGAGCGAAGTGAGCGACAAGCCCGGGGCCGGCGAACTTGGTCTCATCAAAGGCCGCCTGAGTTTCGACCACGTGTCGTTCCGCTACGCCGGCCAGCGGGACGACGTTCTTGACGACGTGAGCGTTGACATCCTCCCTGGAGAGAGCGTTGCTCTCGTCGGCTCCACCGGATCCGGGAAGTCGACCATGGTCAACCTGGTGCCGCGCTTCTACGACATCCAGAAAGGGTCCATCCGGGTGGACGGCATCGATATCCGGGAGGTGACCCTTGCCAGTCTCCGGGCTCACATCGGCATAGTTCTCCAGGAGTCGACGCTCTTCGGCGGGACCATCAGGGATAACATCGCCTTCGGCCGGCCGGACGCCACTGATGACGAGATCGTTGCGGCCGCGCGAGCCGCCCAGGCACACGATTTCATCATGGCTCTCCCGGCTGGGTATGACAGCAAGGTCGGGGAGCGCGGTCGTCACCCTTTCGGGTGGTCAGCGCCAGCGCCTCTCGATCGCCCGGACCTTGCTGGTGGATCCCGTCATCTTGTTGCTCGACGACGCCACCAGCTCGGTCGATGCCAACACGGAACGTGACCTGCAAAGAGCTCTGGAACAGCTCATGGTGGGCCGCACCTCGCTTGTGATCGCCCATCGCGTCTCGACGGTCATTCGCGCCGACCGCATCCTGGTCCTTGACGGGGGGAGGATAGTGGCGGACGGAGGTCACGACGACCTGCTGCGCGACAGCCCGCTCTATGGCGAGATCGTCGACTCTCAACTTGAACCCGAACCGCCGGCTCTCGGGACCGGGGCCGGGTTCGTGTGGTCGATAGGGGAGCAGGCATGAGACGGCCGGGCATGATGGCCCTGGGGGCGGAGGAGCGGCCCGGAGATGCGGGTCACGTGCTGCTGCGGATGTGGTCGTACCTGAGGGACATGCGGCGGGCGATCGCCGGAGCCCTTGTGGTGGTAATGATAGGGGCGGCGCTCACGGCGGTCGGCCCGGTCCTCATCGGGGTGGCCATCGACTCGGCGGTGATCGAAGGCGATATCAAGCTGCTCACCGAGTTGATGATCGCCCTGCTTGTCACCTACCTCCTGCTCTACGTCACCAACCGCAGCCAGGAGCGGCTGCTGGGAAAGATCGGCCAAAGGCTGATGAAACGCTTCCGGACGCTGATCTCCACTTCCCTGCAGAGACTCGATCTGCAGTACTTCCACCAGCACGAC
Organism: uncultured Actinomycetota bacterium; assembly: GCA_963783835.1. Lineage (GTDB taxonomy): Bacteria > Actinomycetota > Thermoleophilia > RBG-16-64-13 > RBG-16-64-13 > CAIQPS01. The sequence goes on along the minus strand of CAWAOX010000019.1, from coordinate 16,452 downwards.
ACCGGCGATCTGATGAGCCGGTTGGTGAACGACGTCCAGACCCTCGACGGGACGCTTTCTCCCGGCGTCCTCAGCCCTACCATCGGCGGTCTCTTCGGGCTGATCGGCATCTCCGTCGCCATGCTCATCCTGGAATGGAGGCTGGCGCTGGTCACGTTCATCGCGGTCCCCCTTACCATCGGCGTGGCGCGGATCTTCTCCCGACTGGCCCGTCGCTCTTTCCGCTACACGCGGCAGACGATCGGCGACGTCAGCGCGAATCTGCAGGAAGACCTTGCCGCGGTACGGGTGACCCAGGCCTTCAATCGCGTCGACGTGACCACCGAGCGCTTCCGGGAGCTGAACGCGGTCAACCGGGACGCGAACATCACCGCCGTCGCCATCACCAGCGCGTTCACGCCCGTCCTCGACCTCCTCGGCATGCTGGCGATGGCCATGGTGGCCGCCGTTGGAGGCTACCTCGCTCTCCAGGAACCTCCCGCGGCAAGTGTCGGCGTGGTCGTCGCCTTCCTTGCCTACGTGCAGCTGTTCTTCCGTCCGCTGCAACTCCTCTCGATGTTCTACGCGCAGTTGCAGTCCACTCTGGCGGCGGCCGAGAGGATCTTCGACCTGGTGGACCAGCAGCCCAAGGTGGTCGACCGGCCCGGGGCCGTGAGTCTTGAGGACGCTCTGGCGGGTGCGAGCGGTCCGCTCGGCGGCGCGCAGCCCAGAGGGCGGATCGAGTTCACTGACGTCTCGTTCTCGTACCTGCCGAAGGAGCCGGTGCTGCATGGCGTGAGCTTCGTGGCCGAACCCGGGGAGACGGTGGCGCTGGTAGGACCGACCGGTGGTGGCAAGAGCACGGTGATAAACCTCCTGCTTCGGTTCTACGACGTGGATGAGGGTTCAGTCGCAGTCGATGGGTTCGATGTCCGGGCCGTGACCCAGGCCTCTCTCCGCTCGCGCATAGCTTTGGTGCCGCAAGACCCGTTCCTGTTCTCGGGGAGCATCGCCGACAACATCCGCTACGGCCGGCTGGACGCCACCGACGAAGAAGTGGCGGAGGCGGCTACGATCGCGGGAGCTCACACGTTCATCGTCAAGCTGGCAGATGGCTACAGCCATTCGGTCGGGGAACGGGGCGGCAATCTCAGTCAGGGGCAGCGGCAACTAGTGGCTTTCGCCCGGGCCGTGCTCCACGACCCGCTGATCCTGGTCTTGGATGAGGCCACGGCGAGCGTGGACACGCTGACCGAGCGGGTGTTGCAGCAAAGTCTCGAGCGGATAATGGAAGGACGGACGACGGTGGTGATAGCCCACAGGCTGTCGACGGTCCGGCGGGCCCACCAGATCCTGGTGATCGACCACGGGCAGATCGTCGAGCGGGGCACTCATGAGCGGCTGTTGGTGGCCAAGGGCAGCTATGCCGACCTGTACCACCGGCAGTTCCGGGCCGAAAGCGAGAAGGAGGGGGCATGAGGGACTTCCGCACGCTGTCTGTGGATGGGTGAGTGACGAGTTGGTAGAACTGGGCGGCGCGGGTCGCCGGAGGTGTACTGGTCGCCTCCGTTTCGAAGGCGCTCCATCTTCTTACCTTGTTCACGCGGGAGCGCCCGGAATGGAATCTGGCCGAACTGGTCGAGGCGACTGGACTGAACAGGGCCAGTGTCTATCGGATCCTGAGGACATTGGAGCACGATCGCTTTCTGGCGGTCGATCCCGAGACCGGTCGTTATTATCTGGGGCCGGCGATGTACCCGGTCGCCTACCTGACCCAGGCACATTCCGAGCTGGTACGGTTGTCACATCCCCATCTCGAAAGCCTCGCGAAGACGACTGGGGAAACCACGGCACTTGGGGTGGAAGTCGGCGGCTGGGTGGTCGTTGTGGATCATGTCCTCACGTCCCATGCGTCCAAGCCGGACCTTCCTATGGGGATGGCCCTTAACGACCTCAGCAACTCGCATGCGAAGCTATTCCTCGCGTTCAAGAACGATGCTCAGCGACAAAGGCGCGTTGCCGCCGGATGGCCGCGATTGACGAAGAACACCGTTGACGACCCCGAAGCACTGGTTCGTCAGCTGGACCAGATCAGGCGCGAAGGTGTCGCCTACGATCTTGAAGAGAATCGTCTCGGGATCTCCAGCATGTCCGTACCGGTCCGCGATCAGCTAGGGCAACTCCGGGCCTCGCTGGCCGTCGTCGTACCGGCGGAGAGGCTAAGGGCGGGGGACATGCGACGCTATGTGGAGGCAACCCAGGCCGAAGCCGTCGCTCTGTCCAGAGATCTCGGCTGCGACTCACCGACCGCTCTCTGACCCGGCTCCGATTCGATCGTCACAGACCGCCGACACTGGGCCAGGCGGCTCAGCTCGCACGGCGTTTGCCAGCCCCTTCGGGTGCACTGTTGACACGCGTGCCGCACTATGACATATTCGACGATATTCTGATACGAATGTATCAGCAGGCGAGACGTGGAAGCTCTGCCTCGCCTGGCGAACGTGTGGACTGACTGCAGGCGTAGGACCGAAGACGCTAGAAGGAGACGACCATGGACGAATCAGCCGGCGAGGCAGTGGGTCTAGCGAAGGGAGCCGCCGAGAGGACTGTCGTCCGCGACATGAGCTTTCTCGGCGCCAGCTGGGGGGCCAACGCCTGCATGGTGGACGTGCAGGACGGCAAAGTCCTCCGCATTCGCCCCGCCCGCTACTACGACCAGTACACCAGGGAGGAAGTCAAGCCCTGGGTCATGCACGCGCGGGGCAAGACGTTCGAGCCCGGCGACAAGACGCTGCCGCCTCCGCTGAGCCTGGCCTACAAGAAGCGGGTGTTCTCGCCGGCCCGCATCCGCTACCCCATGAAGCGGGTGGACTTCGACCCCAAGGGCGAGCGGAACATCCAGAACCGCGGCGTCAGCAAGTACGAGCGTATCAGCTGGGACCAGGCGCTCGACATCATCACGGGCGAAATGCTGCGGGTTAAGGAGACGTACGGACCAACGGCGATCCTCTACCAGAACGATCAGCACGGCGATAACAAGTGCGTGCACGGTCCCCACGGCTGCGGCCGCAAGCTGCTGCGCCTGTTCGGGGGTTTTACTCACCAGGTCCGAAACGCTGACAGCTGGGAAGGCTGGTGGTGGGGTGCCAAGCACGTGTGGGGTTGCGAGGCGCTGGGTCAGCAAACGCCCCAGGCAAACCTGCTCTACGACATCGCCAAGAACGCCGAACTCCTGCTGTTCTGGGGATGCGACCAGGAGACCACCACGTGGGGATGGGGCGGGCAGCTGTGCAGCCGGCTGAGCTACTGGTGGACCGAGCTCGGCATCAAGCAGATCTACATCGCACCCGATCTCAACTACGCCGCCGCGGTGCACGCTGATCGGTGGATCCCTATCCTACCCAATACCGACGCAGCGCTCTATCTCGCCATCGCCCACCGGTGGTTCGAGCAAGGCACCTACGACAAGGAGTACCTCGCCACCCACGCTTACGGCGTCGACAAGTTCGAGGCCTACGTGATGGGTGACGAGGACGGGGTGCCCAAGAGCGCAGAATGGGCGGCCCCCATCACGGGCGTGACCGCGCGCGTCATCAAGGCTCTCGCCGACGAATGGGCCTCCAAGCGCACCACTGTGGTCATTGGCAACGGAGGCCCCGGCATCCGCGGCCCGTACTCCACCGAACCCGCTCGTTTGCAGGTGCTCTGCCTGGCCATGCAGGGGCTGGGCAAGCCTGGAGCCAACCAGGCCAAGATGATCGAGTGGGCTCTGGAGCTCAAGCCTGAATACCAGTCGGCGCCGAAGCCCATGTGGGCCACCGATCTAAAAGTCGCCCACCGGGGAGACGGGCCGCCCGAGTTCAGCCCCAATGCGGCTGCGATCCCCAAGACCCTGGTGCCCACGCTTATCCTTGAAGGCAAGGGTGAGTGGTACGGCAACAGGTACGGCATGCGGAGTGACCGGGAGGAGCAGTTCGTCCATTACAAGTACCCGGCCGACGATTGCTCCAAGATCCATATGATCTGGACCGACTCCCCCTCTTGGATCACGTGCTGGAACGACGGCAACAACTACATCCGGGCCATGCGCGATGAATCGATCGAGTTCATCGTCTGCCAGCACCCCTGGATCGAGAACGACGCCCTCTTCGCCGATGTCCTCCTGCCGGTCAATACCAAGCTGGAAGAAGAGGATATCGGCAGCGACGTCTTCAGCGGGCAGATGGACCTCGTCTACCCACAGCCACAGTGCATGGACTCCCTGGGTGAGTCTTTCAGCGACTACGAGATCGTCTGCAAGATCGCCGAGCGCTTGGGGCTGTTGCAGGAGTACACGGGCGGATTGAGCGTACCCGAGATCATCAGGCAGGGCTACGAGGCTTGCGGGTCGGCGGACAAGATCAGCTGGGAGGACTTCAACGAGAAGGGCTACTACGTCATCCCGACCGACCCCGACTGGGAGAGCATCCCCGCCGGGCTCATCGAGTTCTACGAGGATCCGGAGAAACACCCGCTCTCCACGCCCACCGGCAAGATCGAGTTCTACGCCACCGGCCTCGCCGAGAACTTCCCCGACGACGAAGAGCGGCCGCCGGTGCCCAAGTGGATCCCGGAGGGTGTGTCTCACCAGGAGACCATCGGGACCGAACGGAGCAAGAAGTATCCCCTGCTGGTCATGAGCAACCATCCGCGCTGGGGGGTGCACTCGCAGCACGACGACGTCACCTGGTTCCGGGAGATCGACACCTGCAAGGTCGAGGGCCGACGGGTATCAGTATCACCCGCTGTGGATGAACCCCGCTGATGCGGCCGCGCGCGGCATCAAGAAGGGCGACGTAGTCAGCATCTTCAACGAGCGGGGGACGGTGCTGGCCGGGGCATATGTGACGGAGCGCATCGTGCCGGGGGCTGTGGGGATCGATCATGGGGCCAAGTACGACCCCATCGCCCCCGGTGAGATCGATCGGGGCGGCGTCATCAACACGATCGTCCCGCGCAATTGCACCTCCAAGAACACGGTTGGAATGGCCGTCTCCGGCTTCCTGGCCGAAGTCGAGAAAGCCGACTTGGAAGCGCTCGAGGCCAAGTATCCCGGACGCATTCGCGAGAGAATGTCACATCACCGCCGGGCCGTGCCTGGCCGGATTCACCGAGGGGAGTCTCTAATGGGCAAGGTCATGATCATCGACCTGGCCATCTGCAACGGCTGCCACAACTGCCAGATCAGCTGCAAAGACGAGCACGTGGGCAACGACTGGACCCCGATCGCCAAACCCCAGCCCGACACCGGCCAGTTCTGGAACAAGGTCATCAACCTGGAGCGGGGCACGGTACCCAAAGTCCAGGTCACCTACCACCACAGCATCTGCCAGCACTGCGAGAACGCCCCCTGCATCGAGGCCTGCAACGCGAGCGCCATCTACCGCCGCCCTGACGGTATCGTCATCATCGACCCGGAGAAATGCCGGGGCAACAAGATGTGCATAGCCGCCTGCCCCTACGAGAACGTCATCTACTATAACGACGACTTGAACATCGCCCAGAAGTGCACCTTCTGCGCTCACCTCCTCGACCGGGGCTGGACCGAGACCCGCTGCTCGGATGCCTGCCCCACCGGCGCCTTCACCTTCGGGGAAGAAGACGACCCCGCCATCAAGGAGAAGATCGCCCAGGCGCTCAGCTCCTCAAGCCCGAGCTTCCCACCCGTCCTCGGGTCTACTACCTCCACCTGCCTAAGAAGTGGATCGCCGGCGCCGTCTTCGACCCGCAGGCCGACGAATGCCTGGAAGGGGCGACCGTCACCGCCACCAATCGGGAGACGGGGGAGACCCTGACCGTCCAGACCGACAACTACGGCGACTTCTGGCTGAAGGGTCTCGAGGACGGCAGCTACACCCTGCTCATCGAGAAGCCCGGTTATCTGGCCAAGAAGCTGGGACCCATCGACGCCACCGCTGCCGACCAGAACCTGGGCGATATAGAGCTCTGGAAGGCATAGGCGGCGAGCTAGGCGCCGCCTATGCCACGAAACGGGCTTGGGCCGCCGGGCATCAGAGCAGCTAAATAGATCGGGTAGCGAAGAGCCCTGCGTCATCGCAGGGCTCTTCTTATGGTAGCGGGTCAGGATCTGCGGAGTTGATGCCCTCCGCGGACACGGTCGTAACGACAACGAGGCCCCTCGCGATTCATCGCGAGGGGCCTCGTCTGAGAACGGACTTACGGCGCTACGGCGTGGCCGTCAGCCGCCAGTTTTGACCCGCATCCTATGGAGTCGAGGGCGGAGGCGGAGTGGGACCTGTCCATGAGGTCCCGTCGGTGTATACACTGACCAGACCGACGTTGTTTGTTTCAACGAAGAGGCTGGCCCCGAGGGTGTTGGAAAGGTCGCCACCTTTGGGGGCTGCATTCTGCGAGAAGGTGCAGCCGTCGACCGTCGTCCAACCGCCGTCGTAGTTGGCCACAGCACCGCCGTCGAAGCCGGCGATGTTGGCTGTGAAGGTACAGCCGCTGAACAGCGGCTTGGTTCCTCCGTACTGCGAGGCCTGGTCATCTGTCCACACTGCGCCCCCGCAGCCGTTGGTCTCGTTACCTAAGAATTGCACGTTGGAGAACTGGGCGTTGGACCCATAGTTGACCACCACTCCGCCGGCACGATACTCGGCGAAGTTGTCCTCGATGAGCGAGTCGTCCATCCGGATGCTCGCACCAAACCGGCAGGACATCGCTCCGCCCATCTCCGCGCTGTTTTCCGTGATGGTAACGTTCTTGAAGTAGGCATAGCAGTCCTGGAAGTTGAAGATCGCGCCGCCGTCGCGGGCATAGTTGCTCGTGAAAGTGGTATTCCGGACGATGGCCGAAGCGTCATGGCTCCAGTTGAACATGCCGCCACCGTAGCCGTCACGGATTGCCCCATCGGCACGACCGTCCCGGACCACGAAACCATCCAGGATGGCGTTCAGGCTCCCTTTGACAACATGGTAGACGTTGTCGTTGTCATCCGCCGCGTCTCCGATGTTTCCGCTCAGGATGGTCTGGTTGCTCTCCCAGTCTCTCTGAGACAGGGAAGTCTCGTTGCCCGAGAATCCACCGTAGATGGCGACGTATTCTTTCATCACGAAGGAGGCCGCGCGAGCCTTGCCGGGGTAGTAGGTACCCGCTGCTACCCATACCTCCCCGCCGCCGGCTCTGTAGGCTGCGTCAATGCCCGCCTGCAGGTCGGTGAAGGCCTTCGTCCATGAGGTCCCGTTCGCGCCCTTCGCATGGGAGCCCGAATCCACATAGAACACCCTGTCGGGGACCGTGATGTCTGTGACAAACGGGAAGTCCACTCCAAACGTGGGCCGGTCGGGATCCAGTTCAATCGCGTCACCCGTCGGCGTGAAAGCGAGTATGGCAGCGCGGTAGCGATCCCAGATGGTCTTGGCATCCAGGCCAGCGATGTTGCGGGCCAGGGCGATCGCTCCCTGCTGGGGCACGCTCGTGCTGGAGTAGTCCCAGCCTTCGATCTCGGACATGTGTGAAACGACCCAGGAATCGCCCCACGTGAAGATATTCGCCGGTCCACCGGTCAAGGAGACATTGTCCTTGATCACAGAGGTCATCACGGTGGGCATGTTCGCCCATTCTGGGAAGTTGGCGTTGTAAGATCCCTGGGCCAGTCCGGCACCGAATCCCGTAGCTGTGTTGCCGGTGATGGTGCAACCAACGATGACGGGGCACGAAGTGCCGTCATTGCCGATCGCGGGAGCGAGAGCGGCGGAGTTATCGTGAAACACCGAGTTCATGATCAGAGGCGAGCAACCGAAGTCGTTGTAGAGGCCGCCGCCCTTAGTATCGCAGTGGTTTCCCTCGAACGTGCAGTTGATGATGACCGGGTTGGTGCCCAGATCGTTCATCATGCCCGCGCCTCGACCGCCAGCGTAGTTGTTGCGGATGGTCACGTTGATGAACACTGGAGAGAGCGTCGTGACTCCCGGCGCGGTGGCGGTCATGTTGTACACGCCCCCGCCCTTGCCGGCGCGGCAGTTCTGGATGATCGTGTTGCGCACGATGGTGGCTGCCTGGTGGTTCGAAAGCCCGGCGCCGGAATTGCCCCTGTTAAGAATCTGCTCGGGTGTGACGTGCCTGGGCGGCACAGGCGCGGTGGGGGGACCTGACGCCGGAGGTGGCGCGGAGTTGCCATCCTGGATGATGAATCCGTCGAGTACAGCAAAGTCAGCTCCGCGCACAACCACCTTGCTATTGTCCGAGTTAGCCGTAGGACTGCCGATGTTGCCGCTGAGAATCGTCAGGTTGTTCTGCCAATCCCGCTCGCCGAGGCTCTGCTCGTCCCCCGAGAAGCCCCCATAAAGCTCCACATATTTCACTAGCTGAAAAGAGACGTTGCGACTGGTGGGGTCCATGTAGGCCACGGGGTAATAGGTTCCTTCGGCTACCCAGATCTGATCCCCGGCCACTGCAACCTTCAGCGCTGCCTGGAGGTCCGTATAGGCGTTCGCCCATGAGGTGCCGTCGTTTAGACCGAGGGCCGCTCCATCGACATAGATGACGGCTCCGAGCCCATCCGCCCGGCTCGTGGTCTGGCCTTGATCTGAAGGCTCGGCCATGGCGGCGGCAGCGCCGACGAGCGCGATCAGCATCCCCAGTACGAGGACGACGACCAGCGTCTTCGCCAAGCCCAGGCTGGTGCTTTGTCTTGATTGTTCAATCATCTTGTACTCCCTTCTGCTTTGGGGCCGCACTGGGTCCGGGCGCGCCCGGACCCAGTGCGGCGTTAGAACCACTAAGCACCCAAACAACCTGAAGACCTCACGCGTTACTCGCTACTTCACGAACTCGTAGACGCCCATGTCTGGCTTGGCGTCGCGAACCCTGCCGTCCAGATCGTAAAGGGGGGCACCCGTGGCCGTCCCCGCATTGATGGCCGGGGAACCTATCTTGAGGTGGAAGTCCTCAAGAAGTACAGCAGACACGAACTTCGGGTCCTTGCGGACGATGCCCAGTCCGCCGTACGGCCAGTAGGTCTGCTGCACGACCGAGTAGTTGACAACTGCGGTGTTGGTGTGGACCCAGGTGTATATATCGATGTTGCCAACGGTCTCGAGCTTGTTGCCCCAGAAAATACAGTTAGTAATGTTGAAGGTCTTAGCACCACCGCTGCCCAGGTACACGGCAGCCCCGTTGTCGTAGGCTACGTTTTGGGAGAAGGTGCAGTTGGTGAACGTCTCAATGCCTCCGCCGTCGTGCCCGATGGCAGCGCCACGTCGTGCCCAGTTGTTGTAGAAGAGGCAATTCGACCCCGTCGCAGTCGCGCCGAAATCGAAGTAGACGGCGCCTCCCTTGCTCTCGCAGAAGTTGTCAGCGAACACGCAGCTGTCGAACACGGTGTTCTGCATCCTGTTATCCAGTTGGATGGCGCCACCGCGAGCAGATGAGTAGTTGTCGGTGAACGTGCAGTTGTAGATCGTTGGAGATACCTGGGGGATAGTGCTGCTCGTGGTCTTCTGCACCATTACGTAAATGGCGCCGCCCTTCATCGCCCTGTTGCCGGTGATATTGCAGTTCCTTATCAGAGGCGCGGTCTTATATGCGAGGATCCCGCCGCCGGCCCAGGGAACGACCTCACCAGTAGTGACGATCATTGCGGGCACCAGGTGTTGGGGTGGCGGAACGAACGAACTTGCCTCCCCGCCTGTGACTGTGAAGCCGTCGATTATGGCGTTGTCGGCCCCCCAGACGACGTGAAGACAGTTGTCTCCAACAACATCCGGGTCACCTCTCTCCCCGGTGAGAATGGTCTCGTTGGCCTGCCAGTCGCGTTGTGCCAACTCCGTTTCGGTGCCCGCGAAGCCACCGTAGAGAGCGACCCCCTGCTTCATGATGAAGGTCAAGTTGAGGGGATTCTCTGGGCCAGGCGCAAGAGCGGTCGCCGGGACGAGAATGCCGCCGTCGGACGAAGGCACCTGGAGGCTGGTGGGCGAGTACGTACCCGCGGCCACCCAGACCTGGCCCCCGCCAAGTGCGAAGGCGGCATCCAGACCTTCTTGGACGTTGCGAAATGCGGTCGCCCACGATTGCCCGTTTGGCGTGGTTGCAGTGCTGTCCGCGTCGACATAGACGACGGCGGTGCCGGTCAGGAGTTCGTAGGTGGGCGCCTGTTCAGCGGAGACCTTGATTGCCGTCGATATCGGGTCTGCGAGGGAAGGCTGCGCGGCTGCTGGTGCCGCTGGTGGCGCGGGATCTTCCCAAAGATGTTTGCGCGCGGCCAGCGCTTCGTCGACTGCAGCCTCTCCCTCGAAGATGGTGGAGCCGAACTGCGCCCCTGAGTCGGCCTGTATGTCTGCATCCGGTCCACCGAAATTCGACTCGAACGTGCAGTTGTCGTAGTACAGCCTGGCCAGATAGACAAGGTCGATCGCGCTGCCACCCTTTTTGGCCTTGTTCCCCTTGAAGGTGGTGTCCTGGACGATCGGCGAGCCCCAGTCGAAGGCTGCGATCGCGCCGCCGCGGATGTCTGCCCGGTTGTTCTCAAATACGCATCCATCGAAGAACACGTAGGTTCCGCCATACTGGGAGGCGACGTCATCCAAGTACACGGCGCCGCCCAAGCCTCCGGAGCTGTTGTCCTTGAACGTGCAGCCGGCGTAGGTAGCCTGGCTCGCATAGTCTTCAAGGGTAGCCCCGCCCCTGTATTCCGCACGGTTGCTGATGAACTCGCAGTCACTCAATTGGGGCGATGATCCGATCCGGTTGACCATAGCGCCGCCCTTGGTGGCGCTGTTGGCCGAGAATTGGGTGTTCGTGATGAGCGGCGATGACTCGTTCAAGTTATAGATGGCGCCGCCCTCGACCGCGTAGTTCTGGGTGAAGAGACAGTTGGCAATGATTGGTGAGGTCCTGAGGCCCGGGTTCACCATTCCGCCGCCGTTGCCCGCAAGGTACGCCCCATCGGCATATCCGTCTCGGATAGTGAAACCATCGAGGGTGTAGCGCCCGTGGTTTGGATTGGGAGTACGGGGCTGGGTGAACCCGAGGATCACGTGATAGCTGTTGTCTGTCGACGTGTTCATCAAGCCGATATTGCCGCTCAATACCGTCGGGTTCACTTCCCAATCCCGCTCACTGAGGAGTGTCTCGCCGCCCGCGAATCCTCCGTAGAGCGCGACATCCTTCTTCATGGGAAACGAGATGGTCCGGTCGGTTCCCGAAGTGGGGTAGTAGGTTCCCTTGGCTACCCAGATCTGATCCCCGGCCACTGCAGCAGTCAGCGCTGCCTGGAGGTCTGTGTAGGCGTTTTCCCAAGATGAACCGCTATTGGCGCCGACCGCGGCCTTGTCCACGTAGATCACGCTTGAAGTCGCCAAGGCTGAGGCGGCGACCGTGAGCACGAGCAGCACCACCAACAGAAGCGCGACCGCTGAACCCCATACAAGCCTTGTTCGTCTGCGAGTCGCCGGGTCACGTGTTGCGTCCATATGACCACTTCCTTTCATGTCAGGGAATAGACTGGGTCGTAGGCCGTCGGGCCGGACTGCCCCGATCGGCGGGCAACACTGCGCTCAGTCACCACCTCCCACTCGGTGCTCGTTGCCGGCCGATTGCGTGCCGCTAGAATCGAGGTCGCAGACTGCTACAACGTATCATTAGCCGATATATCAGTCTCATTCCTACGACACACTGACAACTTTCCTCTGAGACGTTCCGTTTGTCAACACTCATATACAGCAATTATTTTTCGAATGGCGCTATATCATCCGGGTGCCTCGGTGCCCGATACAGAGGAGGTCGCCCGAGTAAGGACAAAGCGAAAAGCAAGCCCGACTAGGAGGCCCGCCGCAGTCACATGTCGTTCATTTAAAGCATATCCTCGGGCTGCGCTCTTCTATCGTCGAAACGAGTTCGCTGGCAGTTCTGGGTCGGGAAGGGCGAGTCAAGCGCTGACAGCCGAATCCCCGCTGCTGCGTTCCCTTTTAGAAACTAAATTGTGCGATGCGATATCTGCTGCTCGTCGAGGTGGCTCCGTACTACGGGACTCGCCTGTCAGGATATCGTCGAGTTCCTATTCACTCACCACCACATGGACCACGTGACGGACTGCTTCGACCTGGTGATGAACGGGTGGATGACCGGCTGCAAAGCGGTCGACATAGTGCTCGCTATCTCCGCAGGGTGTTCGGGCTGCCCCCAAAACCGGTTGACCTGTTGTTTGTGGAATGACCGAGCGGCAGGTGACCCTGCTTCCGGGAAGCATCATGCCAAAAGAAGAGCGCCCGTTCTCGCATGGAGAGCGGGCGCTCTGCTATCTGATCTCACCCAGGTGACGTCCCCTGACGGGGGCCACGTGAGGAACGAGAGTCTACTACTGCTTGGTCCAGAAGGCCCGCCCCGGCGCGAAGACGACGGCGTAGCGGAAGGTCTCTCCACCCAGCGGAGTGAAGTTGTGGACGCTGCCCTTCGACACCCACAGGGCGTCGCCCGGCTCTACCACGTAGCTCTGGCCATCGACGATAGCCTCGGCACGGCCGGAGAGGCCATAGAAGACGTGATCTTCGTCCACATGGACATCGTCCAGGGCCCTACCGACCAGCGGGTGGAGTTCGGTGATACCGAATTCGCACTGAGCCCCGGGGCAACTCTTGGGGTTGACCATGGGCCACGCGAAGCAATTCTCGTGGAGAGGCACCTTGTCGTTCCAGGGAGTCTCTCCGGTGATCTTGATGAGCTTTGCTGCCATGTGAGTGATCCTCCTTGTCACCGAGGCCTTCATAGGCCTGCGCATCTTCGATTGAAGTGAACCATCCAACGGGCAACTGGAGCAAGCGGACGTCCCGCAGGATGGCACAGAAGTCCCCTCATTCTTCCCGGAACCGGCTATTGTCTGGGCCGGAGATCTCGACAGGAGTGCGACCATGATGCTTGCCAAGTACAGCTTCGGGATCGGCGACCGCTTCCACCACCAGGGCGTCGCGCAACTTGCGGCGTTTGTGGCTCTTCGCGAGCTGGGGGTCGAGGTAGTGCCCGTTTGGAACAAATCGAACCGCGAACACCTGATCGTAGGTACCGAGCCCGCCAGTGTTAGAGCTGAGGCGGATGGCGCAGTCGCGGCCCTCGGGTGGGATCGCGACCACTACGTGGACGCCGACCACATCAACCTGCACACCGTGGATCGTTTCATCGAGGCTTGCGATTTCTACACGCTCGACGTGGCCGACCACGTGGGCAAGGCAGCCTCCGAGGACGATATCCAGGCCTTCGTGACTCGCCACCGTCAGTACATAGGCCAGCTTGCCATTCCCGGGATCGCGCAGGCCTTTCCCGTCACCCCTCAGATCATCGCCGAGAGCGCCCGCAAATACCTGCTGGCCGTTCAAGAAGCCGCGAAGATCTATCGGCGCGTGGAGGCGGCCAAAGGAAGAGGCCGGTTCGTCACCGAGATCTCGATGGACGAGACGGACAAGCCCCAAACCCCCATGGAACTCTTCTTCATCCTGGCGGCGATAGCGGAAGCGAACATCCCCGCTCAGACCATCGCTCCCCGGTTCTCCGGCCGTTTCAACAAGGGAGTGGAATACAGCGGCGACGTGGCCCGGTTCGACAGCGAGTTCAACGACGACATCGCCGTCATCGCCTTCGCCGTAAGAGAGTTCGGCCTTCCGCAGAACCTCAAGCTCAGCGTGCATTCGGGCAGCGACAAGTTCTCCATCTTCGTGCCGATCGCCCGTGCGCTCCGCAGCCATGACGCGGGGGTTCACGTCAAGACCTCGGGCACCACTTGGTTGGAGGAGGCGGCAGGACTGGCTCTGGGTGGGGGCGACGGCCTCATCTTGGTCAAGGAGGTCTACCGCCAAGCCTTCGGCCGCGCCGAGGAACTATGCGGACCCTACGCCTCCGTCATCGAGATCGACCCGGCACGGCTGCCGCAGCCCGATCTAGTCCGCGCCTGGTCCGGCCCCGAGTTCGCGGCTGCTCTGCGCCACGATCCGGCCTGCCCCGCATACAACCAGCACTTCCGTCAGCTCGTCCACGTGGGTTACAAGGTGGCTGCCGAGATGGGTGACCGCTACTACCAGGCCCTGGACGCCCACGAGCGGGCCATCGCCCCGCTGGTAACGGAGAACCTGCTGGAGAAACACCTCAAGCCGCTGTTCCTGAGCTGACGGGTCGCTGGCGACCGTCCGCGCGCACATCAACGCGCGCGCGACTCCTCTTGCCGCTCGGCGGCGCGTCTGAGGGCTGAGACGACCGGCAATTCCTGCCCGGAGAGAAAGCGCACCATGCCTCCACCCGAGGTACAGACATAGCCCATCCGGTCCAGCACTCCGAACTTGGCCCCGGCCGCCACACTGTCGCCTCCGCCGATGACCGAGTAGCCCGGGGCGTCGGCGATGGCCGTCCATAGCCGGCGGGTGCCCTCTGCGCTCTCCGCCTTCTCGTATATGCCGGCCGGCCCGTTCACAAAGATGGTGGCCGCCCGACCGATCTCGGACTCATACATCTCGATGGTGCGGGGGCCGATGTCCACCAGCAGGTGATCGCTGGGCAACTGGTCCAGGCCGATCTCCTCGCGCCCACCGTCGTCGATGGCGAAGTCGAGCGGACTGACGATCTTCTGCCCGTACTTGGCGTCGAGCTCCCTTGCCTTCTCGATGAAGGGCGTAAGCCCCTTCTCATCTATCAGACGCTCGCTGGGCAGGCCCAGTGACGTACCGCGGGCCAGGACCATCACCTCGCCGTTGAGCCCGCAGGTGAGGCATCGATCGGCCGCCCCGCTGCCGAGCACGGCCTCCATCATGCTGAAGGCGTCGGCGATGCGGGATCCCCCCAGCACGTACACGCACGGATGCTTGGGAGTCTCTTTCACTCGGGCCAGAGCACCGAACTCCTCGATGAAGAGCCGCCCGGCGGCGGTGGGCAGCACCTCTGCGAAACCCACCAGCGAGGGCGAGTAACGATGCGCGGCCGCGAAGGCCTCGTTCACGAACAGGTCTGCCAGCGGGGCCAGATTCCGCACCAGCCGGGTGGCTGCCAGCTCGGCAGGAGTCAGCTTGACGAAGTTGACGAACGTCGATACCTCTTCGGAGTAGTAACGCACGTTGTTCAGCAGGAGCAGCTCGCCCGGCTTGAGGAGCCTGATCCGCTCGACCGCAGCCGGGCCGGCGATGTCGTCGATGAAATCCACGGGCCGGCCCAGAAGCTCAGCCAACCTCTTGGCATGCGGCTCCAGGGAGACGAGATTGTGATAGTCCTCCGTGTCGCCCTGGTGAGCCAGGAGAACGACCCGGGCTCCGGCGTCCGCCAACTCTTCGATGGTGGGCAGGCTCTTCTGAATACGGTTGTCGTTCACCAGCTGCTTGGTCTCGCGGTCGATGGGCGAGTTGATATCGACCCTCAGAAGGACGGTCTTGCCCTCCAGAGCGAAGTCGTCGAGCGTGTAGATGCCTGCTTCCATATCTCGTCTCAGCCCCCGAAGGTCACGCCCGGACGCGCATGCCCAGGTACTTGTTGGTGAGGCCCACGGCCTCGAGCCGGTCGGTCTGCATGGGAACACACGCCCGTACGCCGTCGATGGTCTCGGGGATGGTCACCGCTTCTTGGGGGATGTAGATGGCAAACATGACGTCCTTGCCGGACAGCCCGATGCACTCTTCCCACACCCCGATCTCGTATTGATCGGCGCGCTTGGCGCCCAGATGGCGCTGGTATTGGAAGAACGAGGCGTTCGAGTTATACCCCTCAGCGATGGTGACCACCTTGATGCGCGGGTGCTGCTTGAAGACAGAGATGACCTCGGCGACGCTGATGGATTCTCTGGGGGTGGCCACGACGTTGATTATGTGCCCGTGGGTGACCGGGGTATGCACGAGCAGACCGGTGGCCTGCACGTGGGGCATGATCTTCATCAGGTCGACGCACTGATGGTTGGGGACCTTCTCCACCTGAAGTACGTCGACGAGGCCGCGGTGAGTATCACCAGGGTCCGCCACCCGGCGGATGATGGTGATGGCCACCTTCTCGACACCCACCGCCCGGTCAAGGGCATCAACAGCCCGGACGAGGCCGGTGGTGTTGCACGACGTGAGCTTGAGGAAATCCTTGCCGATGCCGTTCTCGTAGTTGGCGTATCCGTGGAAGAACACGTCGGCGATGTCGTCCTTCTCCCCGCCTTGGAAGATGGCTTTGACGCCGTGCTTGGTGTAGAGGTCCTTCATCTTGGCGCCCACCCCGCCGGGGGTGGCGTCGAGGGCCACGTCGACACCGGACAGTAGATCGTCCAGCGAACCCGCCAGAGGCACGCCCACGGCGGCGAACTTATCCTTCTTCTCGGGATCCACGAAGAAGACGCCGCAGGACGCGCCGCTCTCCTGGAACGCCCGCAAGGGCAGGGTGGGGGCCACATCGGCGACCCCCACCAGCTCCATGTCTTCTTGGGCAAGGACGCCGTCGGCCAGCCTGCTGCCGATCGTCCCGTAACCT
>CAWAOX010000018.1:0-222024 GCA_963783835.1 uncultured Actinomycetota bacterium | reverse complement strand
ATCCCCACCTGTTCGGCAGCCGCCTCGGTCGGGGAGAGGGTGCAGACGATGCGCGTGTTGTAGAGCACGTGCTGCCGCACGGCGGCGTGCGAGACCTCGAGTTGGGCCACCCGCCTGGGGTCGGCGGTGGCGGTACCCGGCCGCCCATCGGGCGCCAGGATCCGTATGCAGGCCTTCACGTTCTTGGCCACCTGCATCAGCAGGTCATACCTCGTCCTCAGCACCTCGTCCGAAGCGCTCTCCAAGAGTGCTTCTTGGATCTCCGGGAGCTCTATGTGGGTGGCGATGGGCCCCGCTCCGCGCTTGATGGCTTCGCGGCATACCTCGACGACGAGGGGCCTGGCCAACTCGCTGTAGCCCCACACGAGCACGGCGTCGCCAGCGGCGATCCCGGTGCTGTGACCAACCAAAGTCTCTGCGAGACGAGTGACCCGGGGATCCGTCATAGTGGCATCTCCTTTCTCAAGCCCTTTCCGAGGCCGCCGAAGTTGAAAAGTTGCTGCATGTCAGTAGACCCATCGGCCATCTTTCTGGATGATCGTCCCGTCCACCCATATCTCGCCGCCCTGCCTCAGGTCCTTGATCATGTCCCAGTGAAGCGACGAACTGTTCACGCCTCCTACCTGCGGGAAAGACTGCCCAAGCGCCAAGTGCACGGTGCCGCCGATCTTCTCGTCGAACAGGATGTTGCCGATCCAGCGGTCTAGCCGGTCGTTCGTGCCGAAGGCGAACTCGCCCGCATAGCGGGAGCCAGCATCCAGGCCGAGCATGGCATCGAGGTGCTCCTGTCCGTCCTTGGCGGTCGCCCTCACCACCTTGCCGTCTTCGAACCACAGATGGACCCCCTCGACCCGGCGGCCGCCGGGCGGGAATACCGCGGGATAGGAAAAGGCGATGTGGCCCTGCAGACTGTCTTCCAGGGGGCTGGTCATGATCTCCCCGTCGGGCATGTTGGGCCTGCCGTCGCAATTGAAGAAGGTCCGGCCCCGCACCGAAAACGTGAGGTCGGTGTCCTCTCCCGTGATGCGTATCTCGCCGGCACCGGCCAGCACCGAGTCGATGAGCCGCTGCTGGCGAGCGCCTACCTCCGCCCAGTCCTGGTCCACGGCGTTGAAGACGTAGTCCTCGAATCCCCCCAGCGACATATCCACCTCTTGGGCTCCGGCCTCCGTGGGAAACTGGGTGAGACCATCCTGGTGTTGCGCAGGATGTGCTGGCGCAGGGGCGCGGTGCCCGGTTCGAGTTTGCCCATGCGCCGGGGATCGGCGGACATCCCGGCCCGCCCCATGACCGGGGCCACGATCCGGACACAGGCCTGTACCCCTTGAGCCAGGGCGAGGATCAAGTCGTTCCGGCGCAGCAGCACTTCCTCCGAGGCTGCCTCCACAAAAGCGTCCTCGATCTCGGGATAGTCCACCTGCCAGGCGATGGGCCCGGCCCCCGCTTTGATGGCTTCGCGGCACACTTCGACGACCAGGGGCTTGGCCAGGTCGCTGTAGCCCCAGACCAGGACGGCTTTGCCTTCCTTGAGGTCGGTGCTATGGCGCACCAAGATCTCTGCCATGCGGGTGACGCGGGGGTCGGGCAAGGCGACACCTGATCTGCTGTTGTCCGGCGACACTGCGGCCTTCCCTACTGCCTGCTCACCAGATGGCAGGCGACCTCATGTCTGACGCCCTCAGCGCTCAGCACGGGAACCACCTCTTTGCACATGGAAGCGGCGATCGGACAACGCGGGTGGAAAGGGCAGCCGGGCGGGACATTCCGCGGGCTGGGGACTTCGCCGGTGAGGATGATCTCCTCGCCCACGTCGTCCGGGTGGCTCGGAAGCGCGTTGCTCAGAAGGACCTGCGTGTAGGGATGAAGTGGACTGTCTGCGATCTCGCTGGTCGGACCGATCTCCACGAACTTGCCGAGGTACATCACCGCGATGCGGGTGCTCATGCGCTCCACTACTGCCAGATCGTGGCTGATAAGCAGGTAGCTGACGCCGAGGCTCGATTGGACGTCCTGCAATAGGTTGATGATCTCCGCGCGAATAGAGACATCGGCGGCGGAGACGGGCTCGTCGAGGACGATGCACTCCGGCCTGGTGACGATGGCCCGGGCCACCTCCACCCGCTGGCGCTGGCCCCCGGAAAGCTCGTGGGGGTAGTCTTTGGCTATGCGCGGCAGGAGGCCGACCGAACTCAGTGCTTCCGCTACCCGCTCGTTCACCTCCTTCTTCGACACTCCCTTCTGCGTCTCGGTGAGTGGCTCGCTCACCGTCCGGCCGATGGTGAGACGCGGGTTGAGCGCAGTGTACGGATCCTGGAGCACGGCCTGCACACCCCGGCGGTAACGGCGGAGGTCGTTCCCGCGGAGCGTAGAGATGTCCCGGCCGCGAAAGAGGCAGACGCCGTCTGTGCACTTCTCAAGCCGCAGGACCATCTTCGCTACCGTCGTCTTGCCGCAGCCGCTCTCGCCGACCAGTCCCAGGGTCTCTCCCGGACGGATGACGAAATCCACGCCGTCGACCGCCTTGACCGTGCCGATCTGCTTCCTGCGGACAATGCCTTTTAGGATGGGAAAGTGCTTACGCAGACCTCTGGCCTCGATCAGGTTCTCCGTTTCGGCCATCCCCGACGCCCTCGATGCCGAAACGCCGCTCATGCGGACCCTTCCACGTACCAGCAGGCCACCTGGTGTCCTGGAGTGACTTCCGACAGACAGGGCACCTCCACGCGGCAGCGTTCCAGCACAAAGGGGCAACGAGGCGCGAACCCGCATCCTGGAGGCAACTGGGAGAGGTCGGGGGGATGCCCCGGGATGGTCCTCAGGCGCTTATCCAGGTTGCGCTGGGGCAAGCAGTCCATGAGTGCGCTCGAGTAGGGGTGCAGCGGGTGGTCGAAGAGTTCCCGGGTCGTCGCGGTTTCCGCGATGCGGCCTGCGTACATCACCGCCACGTGGTCGCAGACCTTGGCGACGATGCCGAAGTCGTGGGTGACGAAAATCATGGCCAGATCCGTCTCTGTCTGGATCTGTCGCAGCAGCCTCAGGTACTGAGCCTGGACCGTCACGTCCAGGGCGGTCGTCGGCTCGTCTGCCAGAAGCAGGCTTGGCTTGCAGCCGATCGCGATGGCGCCGACGACCCGTTGGCGCATCCCACCGCTCATCTCATGGGGATACGAGTCGATCTGTCTCTCCGGATCGGTGAGCTGCACGTGCCGCAGAAGCTCGAGGGCCCGCGCGTCGGCCGCCTTGCCGTGCATGTCTAGGTGGACCTCGAGCGGCTCCTTGAGCTGGACACCTATGGTCAGCGCGGGATTGAGTGAAGCCAGGGTGTCCTGCGTGATCATGGCGATCCGATTGCCCCGGATGCGGCGCATCTCTTCAGGACTCTTCATCAGCAGATCCTCGCCCTCGAACAGGATCTCGCCGCCCATGATCTTCCCACCGGGCTGCGGGAGCACCTGCATGATGGAGAGCAGCGTCATAGACTTGCCCGAGCCCGATTCGCCGACAATCCCGAGCGATTCGCCACGGCTGACCGAGAAATTCACCCCGTCGATTGCTTTGACGACGCCTCGGCGCACAAAGATGTGCATGCGCAGGTCCTTGACCTCTAGCACTGGGCTTGACCCGTTGCCAGCCGTCGCCGTCATACCTGCCTCAACTTAGGATCGAGCCGGTCACGCACCCAGTCGCCGAGGATGTTGAACGAAATCACCGTCAGGACGATGGCGATGCACGGAAATACCGCCACCCACCACGCTGATTGCAGCGACTGGTAGCCCTGCTGGATCATCGATCCCCACGTCGCGTACTGAGGCGGCACCCCAAAGCCGAGAAAGCTGAGCCCCGCTTCCATCACAATTACAAGCGCCACGTGCAGGGACATCAACACGAGAACGGTTGGGAGAACGTTCGGCAGGATGTGGCGCCGCATGATGGTCAACGGCGAGCAGCCTGCGACCCGGGCCAGCGCGACATAGTCGGCCTGCTTGACGGAAAGAGTCTCGCCCCGGATCAGCCGTGCATAGCTGGGCCAAATGAGGATGATGATGATGATGATGACGTTTTGAATGGAAGCACCGAAGACGGCGGCGAGCAGAACGGCGATGAGTATCGCGGGTATTGAGAGCGAAACGTCCACCAGGCGCATGACGACCAAATCCAACTTGCCCCCGACAAGACCGGCGGCCAGGCCGATCAGGGTCCCAAGCGTGGCGGTGATCAAGATCGACACCACGGACACAAGGAGGGTGATGCGAGCTCCGTAGACGAGCCGGCTGAGGATGTCGCGGCCCTGCCCGTCGGTGCCAAGGAGAAAGCTGGGATCGGAGCCTTTCATACCGGTCGGGGGAAGAAGCCGCTTCGCCAGCTCTCCAAGGTTTTGTGGATGAGGCGCGATCAAGCCGGCAAACACGGCGCAGATGAGGAAGATCACCACTATCAAGAGGGGCACAGCCGGGGGCAGCCGGTGCTGTTTCCAGAAGCTCCGGACTCTCATCCCGCCCTCCTGATCCGCGGGTCGAGGACGCCGTAGAGGAGGTCAACGACGAACGCGGAGAGGGCGTAGAGGAGGCTGATCAGCATCACCCCGGCCATCACTACGGGAAAATCCCTTCCCAGAACCGCGTTCACGATCAGCCCTCCCATCCCGGGCCACGCGAAGACCGCTTCTACGACTACGCCCGCGCTGATCATCCCGACCACCATTAAGCCTGCGAAAGTGACGACCGGAAGAGCGCCGTTCCGGAACCCGTGCCTCCAAAGGATCTGCCGCTCAGGCAGCCCCTTGAGGCGAGCCAGCTTCACGTATTCGCTCCCGAGGACGTCAATCATCGCCGAACGTGTTAGGCGCAGCAGGGCGACCAGGACATACACGGCAAGGGTCACCGCGGGAAGGATCAGGTGGGTTATTCCACCCCGGCCGGATGTGGGAAGGATCTTGAGACCCACCGCGAAGATGAGTATCAGGAGGATGCCCATGACAAAAGACGGCACCCCCTGTCCGATCGCGGCGAAGGCCCGTGCCGACCGGTCAAACAACGTACCGCGGCGCGCGGCCGAATAGACGCCGAGGGGGATACCGATCACCAGCGCAAGAAAGAGCGCGACTCCGACGAGCTCGAGAGTGGCAGGCGCCCGGCTGAGGACCATCTCCATGGCCGGTCTGCGGGAGACCAAAGAGTCTCCGAAGTCCCCCTGGACCGCATGCAAGAGAAACTTCCCGTACTGTACATAGAGCGGTTGGTCGAGACCGAGACTCGCCCTGATCTCGGCTACCTTCTCGGGTGTGGCGGTCCAGGGGACGAGCAGGCGGGCAGGGTCGCCAGAGGCATGGAGAAGAAGGAAGACGACGAGCGAAGCCACGAACAGGGTGACGACCACCCTCACAAGCGCGCCTGCAAGCTGACGACCCATCCGCTGATCACCCCCCTTCTCGACTCGTCCACTCCGTCCGCCTCCTGGGAGGGCGAAGGCCGAGGCCCTCCCAGGACGACGGAGTGGTGCCTGGCCAGGGCCAGGTTAGAGATGCTTACTTACCGGACCACTGCAGGTACTCGGGGAACGGGTAGTACATGGTAGGCACGGGCGGGTTCCACCCACCGATCTTGGCGTTCGTACCGTACGTCATGGCCTTGATACCGATCATCACGCCGTAGAACGCGTCGTACATCTCTTGCCCGATGGCGCTCGTCATCGAGGTGCGCTTGGCCTCATCCAATTCGTCCTTGGCAGCCGTCAATTCAGCCTCGATCGCATCGTTCCTGATGAACACGTTACCGGGACTGCCGACGCCGATGTTGTCATACATGCCGGTGGTCGCGTTGCCGATTACTTGAGGGTAGGCGAAGACCCAGGCCTGTGTCCACGTGGCGGTTTGGATCTGGGGTACCAGGTCCATCATCCCGCCACTTGCCCGGGCGACTTTGAGGCCGATCTTCTCCCAATCCTGCGCAACGGCCTCCATGATCTGCGGCCCATCGACCGCCTGGTTGACCATGAGGACGGGGATCTCGAAGCCTTCGGCATAGCCTGCCTCGGCGAGCAACTGCTTCGCCTGGTCGGGGTCATACGGGGGAATGGCCCACTTGTCGCTGTAGCCCGGAGCCCCCGGATAATAGAAATAGCCGAAGGGGACCTGAGTTCCGTGACCTTGCCAGAATGCGTCGATGATGGCCTGCTTGTTAACGGCCAGGTTGAGTGCTTTGCGCACTTTCAGAGCTTTTTCCTGGCTGGCAGCATCCGGCTGACCAACCCAGGGGAAATCCGGGTTGTAGTCCTTGAACGCCGGGGTAGTCAGCCCGGGCATGTTGACGAAGTAGTGAGATATCCCTGGAAAATCAGCAACGTTGAGGCCGGCCGACTGGATCTGCTTGAGCGAGTCGCCCGTGGCCATGACCACGTCGAACTGACCGGACTGAAGACCGGCCACCCGGGTCGCCTCGTCAGGCACGGCCTGGTATTCAATCTGCTTGAAGCCGCCGGCGACGCGCCAGTGGTCCGGTACGACCTCGAACAGGTAGTTGCTGCCCTGCGTCCCGGATACGAAATGATAGGGCCCCGTCCCGATCGGATGCGACATGGCGGCCTCCTCGCCGACCTTCTCCATGTACGCCTTGCAGGTGATGTTCGGGTTGGCACCCAGGATGCACAGCTGGTCCAGGGCTTCCCAGAAGCCCCGCTTCCAATTGGTCACCACGGTGTACTTGTCGGGCGCCTCTATCGACTCAAGGCTCTGCTGGAAGACGACGTTCGCGAAGCCCTGCGCATCCGGGCGCAGAGTCTGCTCGATGGACCACTTCACGTCTTCAGACGTCAATTCCCCGTTGTCCTCGTGGAACATGACCCCTTGGCGGACTTTGAAGGTCCAGGTCTTGTAGTCGTCGGAGTGGGTCCACTCGGTGAACAGCCCGGGCTTGAAGTTGGCCGGCTCGGCGTTGCTGACTTCGATCAAGGGATCCCATATCTGTAGCCACGGGCGCGCGTCCCGGGGCCCGTTCAACCACGAGAAGGGGATGTCCCGCCCGAAGTCCTCTACGGCGATGACCACCTTCTCGCCCATGCCTCCGGCCGCGCTGGTGCTGGTGACCGCAGCCGTCGTGGTGGTCGCGCCGGCAGCCGTCGTGGTCACGCCGGCGGTCGTGGTCGCCCCAGCGACCGTTGTGGTCGTGGTCTCCCCACCACAGGCGGCCAGCAGCGCTCCGAGACCGCCGCCCAAGCTGACGACCGCCCCAGTGATGCCCGCTAGTTTGAGGAACTCACGGCGACTGACCGCCTTGGTCGCGGGTATGTCGAATTGATCTGCCTCTTTGCTGCCATCTTCTCGCACTGACATGTTCAACCTCCCCCAAATGGAACTTGCACGTTCATCAACTCTTCGAGCAGCCTTCCTGGGAACAAGCGCGGCATATGGTGCCCAAGCACCCTGTTCTCCGGTCCCGCCATCACCCCCTTCTCGCGGCGTTCTGGAAGACATCGGGCATGCCCCAGGCGCCAAGGACATCCTGTCTGACCACGTCGATGTGCGCGAAAAAAAGTCTCTCCGCCTCGTCGGGGTCCTGATCGCGGACGGCATCGAGAATCTTTTGGTGATAATCCCAGACTTCTTTGTGCACCCCGGGTGCGGAATGGAAGAGAGATACGAAGCGGACGAGCAACTTCTCCAGCCGGGCGGCGTCCTCGGCCAGATACTGGTTCTGCGACGCCTCAGCAAGGAGGCTATGGAACTTCACATCAAGCAAGGCGGCCTCTGAGGGATGAGCGCCGGCCAGCAGCGACTCCGCTTCATGGAGGAGGGCCTGAAGATCGGCGACCTGCGAGTCAGTCCTGCGAAGCGCAGCACGCCTTATGGCCTGTGAATGCACGCACCGGTAGGCTTCGTCCGCCTGCCCGAATTGACGTATGTCGAGAGGAGCGATGGAGATCCCGCGGTTGGGCGTGTGAACCACCAGACCTTCGACCATCAGTCGCTGGGTGGCTTCCCTGAGAGGCGTGCGCCCGCAGTCAAGGAGATCGGTGAGATAAGCCTGGGTGACCGTCGAGCCAGGTTCCAGTTGGAGCGTGATGATAAGGTCAAGTAGCCGTTCGTAAACCCGATCCGTTTCCATACCCAGCCCCCCGGGCCCCGGTCGTCGGTTCGCCGTTCCAGCCCACCCGCGCTTTCTGTATCCAATCTGACCTTTTTTGGATACAATCTGGATACAAAGTAGCACTCGCCCGTTCCGAAAGCAACTGGCAGGCCAAATGGGGGAGCCATGTTCAAGACCATCATCGAGCCGTTCCGCATTAAAGTCGTCGAGCAGATCAAGCTAACGACCCCCGGCCAGCGTAGAACCATGCTCGCCGAGGCCGACTACAACATCTTTGGCCTGCACTCGGAAGACGTGATCATCGACCTACTCACCGACTCAGGCACGGGCGCGATGAGCGCGAAACAGTGGGCCGGCGTTATGCGGGGCGACGAGAGCTACGCCGGCAGCCCGTCGTTCTTCCGTTTCCAGGACTCGGTGCGCGACCTGATGGGTTTCGAACACGTAATACCGACCCACCAGGGTCGTGCGGCTGAGCGAATCCTCTTCAGCGTGATGTGCAGCGAGGGCGACGTTGTCCCCAACAACAGCCATTTCGACACAACACGCGCCAACATCGAGTCCCGCGGAGCGCTGGCGCTCGACCTTCCCTCCCCACAGCTTGGCGACATGGAGAGTGACTACCCGTTCAAGGGCGACATGGACGTCACTGGGCTACGCGCAGCCTTCGCCGATTACGGCGCCAACCGTATCCCGCTCGTGATGCTCACCGTCACAAACAACTCCGGTGGCGGACAACCCGTGTCGATGGCGAACGCGAATGCCGTCGCGGAGGTATGCCGCGAGTTCGGCAAACCGCTTTACCTCGATGCCTGTCGCATCGCCGAGAACGCCTTCCTCATAAAGCAACGGGAGCCCGGCTACGCCCAGAAGTCGGTGAGCGACATCGTGCGCGAGATGTGCGGCCTCGCCGAGGGCTGCACCATGAGTGCCAAGAAGGACGCGATTGTCAATATGGGCGGCTTCCTTGCCACTCGCGATGCCGAGCTGGCCCGTGAGGAGCGCATCCTTCTCATCCTCACCGAAGGCTTTCCAACGTACGGAGGCTTGTCCGGCCGCGATCTGGAGGCGCTTGCCATCGGGATGCAGGAAGCCGTCGATGAGGACTATCTCAACTACCGCATCGCCTCAACGCACTATGTTGGCCAGCACCTGCGCGACAACGGCGTGCCGTTGCTTTGGCCGACCGGTGGTCACGCGATCTACCTTGACGCGAAGCGTTTCGCCGCACACCTCACGCAGCGTCAGTTGCCAGGCGTGGCCGTGAGCAACGCTCTGTATGAGCTGGGTGGCGTGCGTACGTGCGAGATCGGCACCCTCATGTTCGGTCGTCCGGACCCGGTCACGGGCGAGGAAACGGTCAGCCAGCGCGAGCTCGTGCGCCTTGCGATTCCGCGCCGTACGTACACGCAGTCGCATATGGACTACGTTATCGAGGTCGTGCTGAAGGTCTGGGAGGAGCGCGGATCCCTTCCAGGGTACCGCATCGTTGAGCAGGCGCCGTTCCTCCGGCACTTCTCGGCGAAGCTGGAGCCGCTCGGCTAGACCTGCCGCCACCGCGAGGTCTGCGACACACTTGGGCCGCACTGGGGTACACGTGTCAAGTTCCGGTACCCGTGTTCCACTTGAGTTCCGGTACTCTTGTTACAGTCACTCAGGTCTCGAAGGTTTTGGCGATTTCTTCATGAGGCCTTCTTCTTGCGCGGTCTGCCTCCGGGATTGGCGAAGGCCCCGTAGAGTTTGCTCGGATCGTGGGTGGCTTTATGGGTGCGGATCCGCTCTCCGTCTAGCCACAGCTCCAGCATGTCCTTCTCGAGGCGCACCTCGACTTGCAGGCCCTTGAAAGGCTTCCCCATCCGATAACTCCTTCCCGCGAAGCTCACGCAGCCGGTGGGGTCGACCATGCGCATGAGTGTGCCGCCGGGCGCTGGCTCTGGCGGGAGCGGTTTCGACCGGGACATGTGGTGGCCGCGGACAGGAGGCGGTGCGTCTTTCGGGTGACGGCGGGCATGGGCTTTCACCAGCACCCCGCGGTGGAAGATCTCGATGAGGGCGTCCCGCAAGGACTACCACACCCAGTATGAGCCCATCTGGTACGGCTGGAAGGAACGGGCGCACGCCGGCTGGTCCCGGTCGAAGACCGCAGCCAGAGCGACCTCTGGCAGATCCCGCGTCCGGCCCGCTCCGAGGAGCATCCCACCATGAAGCCGGTCGAACTCTTCAGCCGGGCGCTGCTCAACTCCAGCCGCCCGGGCGACACTGGTCTTCGATCCCTTCCTGGGTTCCGGCACCACCGCGGTGGCGGCTGAGCAGACGGGCAGGGTCTGCTACGCCCTGGAGCTCGAACCCAAGTATGTGGCCGTGAGTCTGGAACGCCTGGCGGGCATGGGTCTCGTCCCCCGTCTTCTTGAAGGGGGTGAGTGACATGGCCGCCGGACAGATACAGGCCGCTCGTCTTCGGGCGGAAGAACGCCGCGATCCAAGGTCTCGGAGATGTATTTCCGCCTGGGCATGCGCCAGCAGGAGATCGCCGAGCAGCTCAGGGTGAGCCAACCGACCGTCGCCCGCGACGTCAAGATCCTGGTCTCCCGCTGGCGCGAAGCGGCACTCGGTGACGTCGAGGCGCTGCGGGGCAAAGAGGTCGCTGATCTTTTCGAGATGGAGCGCGACTGCGCCCTTCAGTTCCAGAACACCAAGGATCCGCGCTTCATGACCGAGCGGCGCCTCATCAAGAAACTCCGGTCGGAGTTGCTGGGGCTCGATGCCCCCGTGCGCCTCGCCGGACCCGACGGGGGGCCCATCCAGATCCAGGCCGTCCCCATCGACCTATCCGCTCTTTCCGATCGTCGAACTAGACCACCTCGAGAAGATCGTGGAGCGTCAGCATGGACACTAGGAAGCTCGTACTCAACGTGACGCTTGAGGCACATACGGGAGGAGCTGGCCCGGCGCGGCCCGGGCATCGAGTCGCCAGCCGCTCGAGGTCCAGGCCGAGCACTGCATCGCCTGGATCGAGGCGAACTGCCTCATCCTGGACCCCACCGCTCCCGGCGGGGTCCTCCCCTTCGACCTCTACGACTACCAGGAGGACTTCGTCCGCATCTTCTTCGACCGAGGTGGCCAAGGCCCGCCGCGGACGAACCGGCCGGCATCCGTACCGAGAAGTCCCGGCAGATGGGCGACACCTGGCTCATGATGGCGCTGGAGCTCTACACCCTGAGCACTGGAGGAACTTCCAGGCCCTCAACATCAGCCGCAAGGAGCAGAAGGTGGATGACGGGGGGCAGAACTCCACCCCCGACTCGCTCCACGGCAAGATCCGCTTCATGTATGAACGGCTGCCGGGCGAGGAGACGTTCCGCTTGGAGATCCGCCACCTGAGTCTCGTCAACCCGGTGCTCGGAGGCCAGCCATCATCGGGGAGGCGGCCAACCCCAACGCCGGGCGGGGCGGCACCTTCCTCTACGGTCTCTGGGACGAGACCGCCGCCACCGAGCACAGCTGCGCCATCCAGGCCGCCTTCGCCCAGGCGGTGCGCTGTCCCCATCTACCTCTCCACCCCGCAGGGCACAGAGCAACGTCTTCGCCTAGCTGCGGGAGCTCCGACACCCTGCAGCAGGTCCGCCACCACTGGAGCGCAGCATCCCCGTGAAAGGGACGGGACCAGTACCAGTGCCCCGGAGGGGTCACGCCATCCCGGGGCGCTCGCAGCCCTGCGAGGGTGGGGAGTGGCGCAGCCCCTGGTATGACGAGCAATGCCAGCTGCATGCCCCCGGAGCAGGTCGCCCAGGAGCTCGACATCAGCTACGAGCGCTCCATCGCCGGCCGGGCCTTCCCCGAGTTCGACGCCGCCCGCCATGGGTGCGCCGAGCTGGCCATCGAGCCGGGCGGGGTGTTCGTGGTCAGCATCGACCCGGGGGTGACTACGGCGGCCGCGGTGCTCTCTCCAGTTCGTCGAGGTACCGGGGGTGAGCGAGTGCCGGGTGATGGACGCCTGGAAGGGACACGATGCCACGGCCGAGACCTACGCCGACCTCATAGCGCACCTGGCGGGTCAGCTACGGCAAGCTGCAGGTGACCGGAGACCCCTCTGGCTTTAATCGGGACCTCACTTACGGGCGCTCAGTCTTTCGGGGAGCTGAGCGAACGCTATGGCATCCATGTCATCGCCCCGCCCACCTGAAGAACGTTCGCTGACCGCATTCGCCTGGTCCGGGACATGATGGCGGAGCGGGACATCGGCCAGAACAGAAGGGGGCGATTCGCCTATCGGGCAGATCTCGAGGACTTCGCCCGTGACCTGGAAGAAGCCAAGTGGCCCACCGACGCAGAAGGTAGGGTGACGAAGGAGACCGACCTTGAGCACAACGAGGCCGAACACACCGCCGATGCCCTTTCCTACGGCATCGCCTTCTACTGTCGGCGCTCGACCGCCCTGCCGCCGACCGGGCCTGCCCGTCACCGTCCCCGCACGGCTGGGATACTGAACATGCGGTTCTAGTAGGGGGAGCTGGGACGAGAAAGAAGGTGGCCTGCGACCTTCGGTTGATGAGCGGCACTTGGGCCATCTTGTGCGGTGACGGGCTCTTGCGCCGCGAGAAGGGCGGCTCACTCGTCCCCGGCGCTCCCAACATTCTTCCAACGAACCGCCCAACGCCGGGTGTCACAGGCTGTCAAGCTGTTTCGACGAATTCCCGTGTCCCTTCGGGACTCCCTCGTTCACGCGGGAGAGCGCCATGTTCTTCGGCGTAACTCAGACTTGATGGCGTACCAAGGTCCACTCCGACCGAACCTTGTCGAAGAGCGATAGAACCATCAGCCCCTTGACTAGACTTTGTATCATCTACAGCTCAACTCTCGATTCATCCGTATTCGCGGTCATGGTACACCACCACGCTCAAGCTCTCAGCGGAGGGCCTCCCGTCCCTAATCCACGTTCAGACCAAAGAACCTACGCGGGTTATCCCAGGTGACGCCTTCGATGACATCCCTCTTGAGTCCCAGTCTCCGCATAGAGAGCACCGCCCGCGGTACCGAGTAGTACCCTTCCCCGCTGTAGCCGAATTCCGAATTGACCAGCAGTTGTGGCCGGTAATCCTCGTACTCGGCAACCACCTCGGCTGCGTCTTCCGGCCGGAGTTTGTCGTAGCAGAGGCTCAGTCCGACCATAGCTCCCGTATTGAGGCGTTCCTTCAGGGTCTGGATCCCAGTGTGATCGAATACCACCCGATCCATGGGGAAGTGCTCGCTCTCGACCACTTTGACTATTTGGCGGAAGACGTCCGTGGCTTGTGGCTCCAACGGAGTCGGGGTGTGCACAATCACTGGCTTGTCATGCTCCTTGGCGATGGCCAGTTGTCTCCGGAAGATCTTCTCCTCGTCGGCTATGCCGGCGTCCATGCCTATCTCCCCGAGACCCACGACGGAGGGATGGCTCAGATACTTGGGCAGCTCGACCAGGGCCTCGGCCACGGATTCCGTATCCAGTCCGTAGAAAGGGACGCCCAGGGTCACAAAGACCTTGATACCAAGCGATTCGGAGTGCTTGACCTCGAAGTCCAAGAACATGCGCCACATCCGAAAGAGCGTCTCCGCCGAGACCATCCACTGCAGAAGATGGGGTGTCGGCAGCACCGCCGCCTCGACTCCCGCGATAGAGAGGGTCTCGACGTCTTTGCCCTTCATGCGGTCCAAGTGCAGATGGGGGTCGATCATCCTCATGAGAGCTCCTCTCCTAAGCCTGTTTCGTCTTTAGCGCTTCCAGAACCTTTTCTGGGGTCATCGGAAGCGAATGGATCCGTACACCGACCGCGTCGTACAGAGCGTTCGCAATCGAGGGCGCCACGTTAGTGATTCCGGTCTCGCCCACGCCCTTGGCTCCGAAGGGCCCGGTCGGATCGGGTTCTTCTACGAGGATGACTTCTACTGGCGGCATATCCAGGGTGGAGAGCATCTTGTAGGTCGCGAAGCTGTCGGTGAGCACCTTGCCGGTCTTGCCGTCTATAAGGAGGTCCTCGGTCAACGCATAGCCCAAGCCCTGATAGGCGCCCCCTTCAAGACAGGACTCCACCGTGAGCGGGTTGATGGCCCGGCCGATGTCGTGGGCGACCACGAACTTGAGCACCTTTATCACCCCGGTCTCGAGATCGACCTCGATCTCGGCAAAACCCGCCTGGAAGTTGGGGCAGTGGGTGAGGCTCTGGTGCTTGCCGGTCGCCTGGATGTGCCGCGCGTCTAAGCCGTAGTCGTAGATGCCCTCGCTCGCTATCTCGGCCACGCTCAGGCCTTTCGCGGCATCGTCATTCGCGTAGACTCGGCCTTCTCTGATGTCGAGGGCTTCAGGCGCAGCCTCCAGCCTTGCGGCCGCCCGCTCGAGGACGATGGCCTTGATCTGGCGACCCGCGTCGAGGACGGCGTTGCCGATGGCGTAGGTGGAGCGGCTGGCGTGGGTGCCGATATCGAAGAGAGTGACGTCGGTATCCCCGGTCACCACGTGGATGTCTTCGTAGCGGAGACCCATCCCTTCGGCGGCGATCTGCGAGAGGGCGCCGAGGATGCCCTGGCCCATCTCACAGGGGCTGACCGCAAGCTGGGCCGAGCCGTCCTCGTTCAACTTGATGGAGGCGGTCGAGTGTTCCAGGAGGAAGCCACCCGCGCCGCTTGCGTGGGTCATGATGGACATGCCC
This sequence comes from uncultured Actinomycetota bacterium, assembly GCA_963783835.1. Lineage (GTDB taxonomy): Bacteria > Actinomycetota > Thermoleophilia > RBG-16-64-13 > RBG-16-64-13 > CAIQPS01. Next base: position 207,257 of record CAWAOX010000018.1, on the reverse strand, counting down.
ACTCCGCGCCGGTAGCGGCCCTCCTTCTTTCGGCCCCACCCCAACCACTTGTCCTTCCAGCCGATGGCCTCGGCGCCCCGGGTGATGCACTCAGGAAGAGCGCAACTCGTCAGGATCTGGGGCTCCCACATGCTGGGCTCACCCACCCCCCTGGCGTTCCTCAGGCGGAACTCGAGGGGGTCCATCCCGCACTTCTCGGCGGCCATGTCGATAGCCTGCTGCAGGATGAAGGACCCCTCCGGGTTGCCGTATCCCCGCATGCCGCTCGAGGTGGGGTTGTTGGTGTAGACGATCGTTGCCTTGCCGTATATCACGGGCGCACGCATCACTCCCAACGTCCCCTGCATGTTGACGGCACTGATAGTGCCGCTGTGGGAGAAGTAGGCGCCGGCGTCGGAGACGATCCTCTGCTCGATGGCTGTGATGATGCAATCTTTGGTGACGCCGAGTCGGATGGTCTGACGCTGCTCCGTACGGCTGCTCCAGCCACTGAAGTCCTCTTCCCGGGTGATGATCACCTTCACCGGTTTGCCGGTCACCTTGGCGAGTAGCGCGGCGAGCGGCTCGACTCCAAGACTGAGCCTAGCCCCGAACCCTCCGCCCACGGTCGTGGTGATCCAGCGGACGTCCCCCTCGCCGATGCCGAAGATCCTCCGTGCCATGGTCCTCTTGGCGAGGTGAGCGTTCTGGTTCGGCGACCAGATCGTCACTCGGCCGCGTTCGTCCCAGCGCGCTACCGCCACGTCCGGCTCCATATGAGCCTGTTTCTGCCGGGAATTGCGGCCGGAGAACTCGACCACGTATTCGGACTCGGCCAAGGCCTTGTCCAGGTCGCCCCGGTTGAACGAGTGCTCGATGACCCCGGCGACGTTGTCCCTCCAGCGTTCGTGGACGGTGGGAGCACCCGGCTCGAGGGCTTCTGCCGGGTCGAAGACGGCGGGAAGCGGCTCGTATTCGACCTCGATGAGGTCGAGGGCCCGCTCAGCCGTGTACACATCGACGGCGGCCACCGCGGCGATCCAGTCGCCGACGTACCGGGCCTTGTCGGAGAGGATGTACTGATCCTGATTCTCGCCCTCATAGGCGAACGGGGGCAGGCCCTCGGCCATGACCGAGCGGGTGAAGCTTCTCTTGGGGACGTCTTCGTGGGTTATTACCGCGGCCACCCCGGGAAGAGCTCTCGCCCTCGAGGTGTCGATCTTGACAACGTTGGCATGAGCGTATGGGCTAGTGAGGATCCTGCCGATCAGCATGCCCGGAAGCGTGACGTCGGCTCCGTATTCGGCTGCACCAGTAGCCTTGGCAGCAACATCTGGCCGGGTAAGCGGCTTGCCGACGCAGGAGAACGTATTCATGGTCATCGTTGCCCTCCGTTCCTCAGGCCGGCGGCTGCAGACTCAACGGCGTCCAGGATCTTCACATAACCGGTGCAGCGGCATAGGTTGCCGGCAAGAGCGCTCTTTATCTCCTCCCGGGTGGGCTCGGGGTTCTCATCCAGCAGCGCCTTGGCCGAGAGGATCATGCCCGGCGTGCAGAAGCCACACTGGATGGCTCCCTTATCCACGAAAGCCTGCTGGATAGGATGGAGTTCATTTCCTTCCGCCAGGCCCTCGATGGTAAAGATGCTCTTGCCTTTGGCTGTGACCGCCAGCGTGAGGCACGAGAACGAAGGTCTGCCGTCGATGAGGACGGTGCAGGCGCCGCAGTCACCGGCGCCGCAGGCGTATTTGGTCCCGGTGAGCCCGAGCTTGTCCCGGAGCACATCGATGAGGAGCACGTGGGGCTCGATGATGACTTCGTACTCCCCGCCGTTGACGAGAAAGGTCGCTATCTCCTTGGCCATCATCCCTCCTTTGCAGCTGGGACTCGCGAGACCGCCCTGACCAGCGCGTCCCGGACCAGCACCCGCACCATCTCGTTGCGGTAGGCCGCGGTGGAGCGCACGTCGGATATCGGAGCGACCGCTTCGCAGGCCGCTTCGGCTGCCTCCGCGATAGCTTTCGCGCTCAAAGGCCGTCCTTGCAGCACTTGCTCCGCTTCCACCGCCCTCACCGGGGTCGGCGCCACCGAGCCAAGGGCGATCCGAGCCGAAGTGCAGGTGTCGCCGGAAACGGACACCATGACGGCGGCGTTCACTTTGGCGATATCTTCGGAGGTCTTGGAGAGCTTGAGGAAAGCGCCGGCGCTCCCCAAAGGCGGGACCGGCACCACGATCTCTGTCACGATCTCGTTACGCCCGACCGCGGTCTTCCCGGCGTCCACGAAGAACTCCTCGATGGGGATCTCCCGCACCCCCTGCCTGCCGGCGATCTTCACCCGGGCGCCGAGGGCGTAGAGGGCCGGGGCCACGTCGGACGCCGGGGTGCCGACACACAGGTTGCCGACCGCCGTGCCCATCACCTTGGTCTGCACGGACACGATGCAACCGATGGCTTCGGCCAGGAGGGGCCACCGGTCCTTGACCTCCGGTGCCCGCTCAATCTGCCTGAGCGTGGCTAGAGCGCCGAATCTGAGCGTATAGCCATCCGCCTGCACGTAGTCCAGGCCGGGCACTTTCTGCAGGCTGACCACCCTCTCCGGGACGACTTGGCGCAGCCGCATCTTGAGGACAAGATCGACGCCTCCGGCTAGCGGTCTGGCCTTCTCGCCGTCCACGAGTTCGATGACCTCGGCCACGCTCGTGGGCTCGGCGAACTCAAAGGGCAAGAGAACTCGGTGCATACGCTCCATCCTTCTTTCGGTGACCCGCTCTCGGATGTCTTGGGCCGCCCCGCAGCCCCGCTGGACTGGGGGCGGCCCCTACACAGGGGGTCGACTACCTGCCTTGCGCCTGGGACCGGGCACCTGCTGGGCGGCACCCGGTCCTATCTAGTTTCATGCGTACACGTACGGGACTGTCGGCACCGTCGGCACCGCCGGAGCCAATACGTTATTCACGGTCACCGCGTCGATAGGCCACGTCGTCCCTTTGATCCATTGCGCACCGGTCCACACGGGCTTGGACACGTTCGGATGCGGCCGGAAGCTGTCCGTCGCAGTTGGATCGGCGTCGATCGGGGCAGTGAAATCGATGGGACCGGTTATGCCGTCCATCTTGGTGGTCTTGATGGCCTCGACGATCGACTCTTTGTCGTCCAGGTTCTTGGTGCGCTTGAGCACATCTACCGTCCACGCGAACTTGTCCAGGAAGCCGATGGACAATTGCTCTTGGAGGCCGGTGTCCTTCTCCCATCTCGCCGCCAACTGCGGGCAATTCATCCCGGTGAGAGGATCGATGTAGGGATAGTCCCGAGTCCAGCCGTGCTCGATGATCAGGCCGACTGCTTGCGGGCCGATGCCAGCCACGCCCGGAGGCATCGTGATGCCCAGCCCTCCGCTCGGTATCTTAGGAGTGAACCCCTGCTGCATCGATTGCTTCCAGAAATTGGTGAAATCCGGCGGTTGCATTGCGGCGATCAGCACGTCGACGCCCGCCTTCTTGAAAGTGGCGATCTCCTTGGTGAAGTCCTCGGAGCCTAGATTGAACTGGGTGGAGGCGGCCAGTTCATAGCCGTACTTTCGCAAGGCCACCGGGGTGCCGTATTTGTCGTCCAGCCAGGCATTGCCGTCCGGGTTGTTCATGGTGATAAGTGCGACCATCTTGTTGTTGGGGATCTGATCTACGGCCCCGATGATGCTATAGCCCATCTGCTCGGTGCCCATCGAATGAGCATACGTCCACTTGAACGTCTTGGTCAGATCGGCGCCCCGCCCGAATATGAACGCCTGCCAGGGAGCATAGCTGGTCATGAAAGGCGTCCCCATGGCCTCGGCCTGATCCGCAGCCGGGTTTGTGACATCGGGAGTCACCGAGCCCAGGAGTATGTCCACCTTGTCGTTCTGGATAAGATCGCCCGCTATCTGGGCGGCTCTGTTGGAGTCGGATTGACAGTCTCTCAGCACGAAGGTGACCGGGTGCTTCTTGGCGTCCCCAAGGACCATCCCGTCCCCTATCACTTCGGACGCCAGACTGGCGCCCCACTCGTCCGCCGGGCCGAAGGCCGCCAGCGGGCCGGTCTTGGGCATCACGACACCGATCTTAATCTCCCGGCCCATCTCGGCGGCAGCACTGACGGTGGTGGTGCTGGCCGCCGCCGTCGTAGCCGTGGTCGCCTGGGTGGTCGGCGCCCCGGTGGTCGGCGCCCCGGTCGTGGTGGTCGTCTCATTACCGCAGGCGGCCAGCAACCCGCCCAGCCCCGCGCCGACACCAATCGCGGCGCCAGCTATCCCCGCGACCTTGAGGAACTCCCTCCGGCTGATGACGGGTCCCGGCGTTGCGCCGGTCGCGCCTTCTCGGTCTTTCGGCTCTTTTCCCCCGCTGCTCATTTGCCGCTCCTTTCTGCTTTCCAGCTTCTGGCTCATTCCCCCAACGCCACCTCGCGCAGCCTGATCCGCTGCTCAGTCGTAGTACTCGGGCGCCGCTTTCAACGTAAGGAACTGTTCCAGGTCATGACCGAAAAAGATCTGTCCCTCCTCCCCCTCGACAAGGTCCCGCACCCTCTTGAAGCTGTGCAACTCCCCGGCTGCGGACCACGTGAACGCATGCGGTATTCCGGGGGCATAGCCGTTGATCGGCACGTCGTAGTACATGCCCCTTGTCTCACAGGCGGACAGGAACACGGGGCCGGTCTTCGGCAGACGCACCATCACGTATGGAAATCCGGGTGTATGCGCTGGTAGTGACAGAATCTCGACATCCTTGCCTACTAGTTCGTGGTCACCCGTGATGTAGATATAGTTGAGGCCGGGCACCTCGTAGAGTTTGCGAAGGTACATCCAGGAATGGAACTGCTCCACCGCCGGCTCGTCCCCCGGACTCGGCGGGACCCCTATCCGGCTCGCGTACTCCTGTTCGTCCTGCTGAACAACGATCTTCGCCTTCGTCCCCGCGAAGTGCGGAAGGTAGCCCACATGCTCGCTCATGAGATGAGACACGACTGCATAGTCGATGTCTTCTGGCTTGACACCGATCTGCTTCAACTGGGCCACCGGGTTCTCATCCGGCTCCTGGTGGCTCCACATCCCTCCGGGTCCCTGACGATGCGGGAACCCCTCAAACTTGCTGAAGTCATCGTTGTCGTACCCGAGTTCGAAAACAATCTTGGCCTCGGGGTGCTCGACGTAGAACTGGAGACTGCGAAGAATGCGAGCCTCGGGCTCGTAGTCCTTGTCATTGTCCTCCGCCGTGCCAAAGTGCGAGAAAAGCCCTTTTCCACGAACAACTGGCCGCCGTTCAAGACGTATAGCTTCACCTAATCTGCCTCCTTGCATCTGGCGACCCCTATTGGGAGGACACAGCTCGGGCGCCGCTGCTCTCTTCAGAAGCGCCAAGCCACACGGCTATCTGCCGTCACGCGCGCTTCCAGCCATGTCTAACGAACCCGACTACGGCGTGAACATGGCTGCGTGACTCCGCTCCTCCATCAGTCGAGCCAACTCAACAGTGCTGCCGTAGTTCATCACTGCGGTTTGGCAGTGCTTCACGCACGCCGGAACCTCGCCCTGGGCCGTTCGAGCACTGCAGAGATCGCAGTAGATAGTAGGAAAGGGCAGGTAATCGATTCTCAGCTCACCATCGGGCTTGGTCGTCATTACCTCGTTCATGTGAATACCGCCGATTCCCACGGGATAGCCATGCTCTTGTTTGCAGGCGACCTCACAACTGTGGCAGCCGGTGCAGAATTCGTAATCTATCATCAAGGCCATTCTCGACATCGAGCTGCTCCTGTCAGTCGGCTATCTTGACAACTCTGCATAGGCAGCTACGGTAGCCGCCCCCGCCGAAGCCGGAGCGTCCTTGCCTGCCCATGGGAATCAGGTTGTTGACATTGTGCTCCCAGGTGCTGAACAGATTCGGAGCCTTGCCTTCCGTCTCTGGTAGCCACCACCCGTGAGCGACCGTCGCAATGCCAGGATGAGCCATCCTGGTCACCTTGGCCTTCATCTTGACCCTGCCGCGGTCGTTCTCCACGTAGACCCATTCCCCGTCCCCGATGCCCAACTTCGCCGCGATATCAGGATGCAGTTCCACATTGGGATCGGGATCGATCTCCCTCAGCCACGGGATGTTGCGCATCTCAGAGTGAAACAGCACCGGCGAGCGCCGGCCGCTAGCCAGTATGAACGGGTACTTCTCGGTCAGTTCGGGATGCGCCACTGGACTCTCAGGTGCATCTTCGAAGTAGGGCAGCGGGTCAAGCCCACAACGCTCCCAGAAAGTAGAGTAGAGCTCGACTTTCCCGGTCGGAGTGTTGAATCCGGGCTGTTTGTCCTCCCTCAGGTAGCCTTTCTCGTGACGGTAGTAGGGCCGGCTCCGACCTTCGGGGGGCATTTCCCATCCGCCCTTGTCGACTAGCTCCTGGAAGGTCAAGTCGGCTGGCTGGAGACGAGCGTCAAAGAGCTCGATGACATCTTTGAACGGAATGGGCTTGGTCGCCACCCGCTTGGCCATCTCCAAGTTGATCTCCCAGTCAGACTTGGCTTCGCCCACCTGCACGGCCTTGACCATCACACTCAGCGGAGCCCACCACGAACGCATGCTGTTCTTCTCGGGGAATGTCGCTGCCGGCAAGAAGATGTCGGCCACTGCCATGCTGGTGGGGGTCTGGAACAGGTCCACGTAGACGATGAAATCGAGTTTCTTTAGCGCCTCGTAGTGTCTCCTTGGCTCGGCCGCCTGTCCGCCGATCACGTTGGATGTCTGGATCCACGCTGCCTTGACCGGGTAAGGCTTACCGGTCTCCATCTGCTCGATGAGGACATCCGGCTGGACCCAGGCTCGGAAATTCTTCACCGCGGGGTATCTGTCTGCCCCGATTCTCTTCTCGTTCAGGCGGTTGACCAGGTCTTCCCCATACATCTCCATGACCTCTCTGGTGCTGTAAGGGTAACTGGAGACGCCGTGTGAGGATTTGGCCAAGACCATACCGCCTGGCACATCGATATTGCCGGTGATCGCCCACAGATCGTTGATCGCCTGGCCGACGGCGGTCGACTGCGGCACCGTATCGATGGGCTGCCCCCAGTGGATGGCCGACGGAGTGTTGGTGGCAAATAGACGAGCGGCTTCCCTGATTTGGTCGGCAGTGACCCAGGCAATAGGTGCCATCTTCTCGGGAGGATACTCCTGGACCCTCTGCTTGAGTTCCTCGAACCCGTGGCACCACTTCGCCACAAATTCTTTATCGTAGAGCTCCTCGTTGATCACAACATTGAGCATGGCCATGGCGATGGCCCCGTCGGCCCCCGGCCGGCACTTGAGATGTAGCTCGGCCCTACCTGAATACCACGTGGAACGAGGATCGATGACGATGAGCTTGGACCCGCGTTTCATGGAGTCGACGATCCAGGGAAGGAAGAACGCATCCGAACACCCGATGCTCGGGTTCTGGGCCCAGATGATTATGTACTTCGGAGGCCTCCACTCTGGGTCGTCATATCTCTTTTCGAGGAACTGCGAGCAATCGGCGACGCAGTAGTCGCCCTGAGTGGCGAACATCGAGGCCTGGCGAGGGGTGTAGCAGCACTGACCCGAAAGCCCCATCTGCGTCCAGTTGGGGCTGCCGTACGCATACGCGAGATAAGATATCGGACCCCCGACGTCTCTGCCCGTACCCTGGCAGAAGACCACTGACTCCGCCCCATGTTGATCGCGGATATCCTTCAGCTTGGTTTCGCATATGTCGAAAGCCTCGTCCCAGCTGATCCGCTGCCACTTGCCCTCTCCGCGTTCTCCCACGCGTTTCAAGGGGTGAAGTACACGGTCGGGATGATAGGTGTATTGGCACACTGCCAGACCCTTGGCGCATAGGCGCCCCTGGTTGAAGGGATGGTCTGGATCCCCTTCGACTTTGGTCGCCTTGCCATCCTTCACATGGATCTCTACCCCGCAGCCCCCGTGCGAGCCACAGCCCGCCGACCAGGCCAGCGATTTGACCACTTTCTCTTCGCTCATCGATGCGTCCGCCTTTCGATGCTGGACGTTCGGACCGAGCATGACTCGGTCAATGTCAAAGTGGAAGAACCTCTTCGGGCTGTCCCACGTGAGGCGCGTAATCGATCAGACGGCGCAGCCCGCCTCTATCCCCTCCCGGACCGCGTCCGCCATGAGCCCGGGTTCCCGGGCGCTTCCGGCTACGTATACCTCGGATACCACCTTCGACAGCTCTTCCACAAGAGCTGCGTTGGCCGCCCAATCCTGGGTGTTGATGACGTTCTTACCCGGAAGCACGAACGACCGCTTGTCGGGCTGCTGCACCTTGAGGCCATCCTCGGTCACCGCCTGGTACTTTGCGTCCGGCCACAGGCTCACGTACTTCTCTTTGAACCACGGCCACAGGTTGGCCAGGTCGTCCCGGCCCATCTCGTCCCCCAACTCCGAGGCGGGGCCGTTGTGGGCGACGATGACCTTCCGGTGCCGCTTGACTAGGAATTCTCCGAGCTCGCACCCATGGAGCGTACCCCCCATGATCACCGCCCGCCTGCCTACCGGCATCCACAGATGGGTGAGCTTCTGCAACTGCTCAGGCGTGAAGATCTTAAGCCAGAAGTTGAGCATGCCGTAGAGTTTCTCGGTCCGGATGACGCTCTTGCGGCCGTACCCGGGCAGCGCCACCTCGGGGTGGACAGCGCCGGCCGCCACGATGATGGCATCGGGCTTCTCTTGGCGCACCACGTCGGCGGTGACGGCGGTGCCTTTGTGGATGGTCACCCCCGCCTTCTTCAGCTCTCGCACTTCGTACTTCACGAAGTCCTGGAGTTCGGGCGTCTCGCAGTCCTTGACGATGGCCGACAGAGGCACCAGCCCGCCCAGCCGCGAGTCCTTCTCGTACAGCGCGACTTGGTGGCCGCGCTGGGCCGCCACCCGGGCCGCTTCCATGCCGGAGGGGCCGCCGCCCACAACGAGTACCTTCTTCTTGCGCTCCGCCGGCTTCGCTTGGTACTCGGGCATGATCTCGCGGCCCAGCGTGCCGTTCACACGACACTCGAGCTTCTTGTTGCGGTTGCGCGTCTCAAAGCAATGCAAACAGCCGAGGCAGGGCCGGACATCTTCCAGGCGCCCCTCCCGGATCTTGTTGGGGTATTCGGGGTCGGCCAGGAGGAAGCGGGTCATGCCCACGAAGTCGAGCCTGCTTTCGCGCAGGTACTTCTCGCCCCACTCTGCGTCGATGCGGCTGGCAGTCCACACCGGCACCTTGACGCCGGCCCGCTTGATCGCTGCCGTCAAAGGCACGGCCGCCCCGTCTCCCCGTCTGCTCCAGTCGAAATCTTTGGGCAGGTCGTAGGGTGGCTCCGGGTACATCAGGCGGTCGGGCTGCAGGAGGCCGCCCCGGTGTCCGTAGCGCTCCCCGCGCACATTCAGGCCATCGGCTACCTCGCAGATGAGCTTGGACATCTCCACGCCCTCTTCGAGGGTTGTCCCCAATGGGTGGTTGTACTCGACAGCATTGATCAGCGCGTGGACCGCGAAGTTCGGGCCGCAGCGGCGCTCGGCTTCCTTGATGATCTCGCGGATGAACCGCGTGCGGTTCTCGTAGCTCTGCGGGCCGTACTCATCGTCGCGTTTGTTCCAGATGCGCGACAGGAAGCTGTTGCCCTGGTGCGCCGTGGCGTGGTTGATCTCGCAGGCGTCAAACCCTGCCCTCATGGCCCGCTCGGCGGCGGATGCCCACAGGTCGATCTGATCCTCCACTTCCTGATGGGTCAGGGCCCGGCAGGGAAGAAAGTCGGGGCCGGGAAGTTCCTCCTCGGTCATGGCCGAGGCGCACTTGATATCGCGGATCTTCATGTCGCGGGGCAAAAGCCCAGTGGGGTTCCACGCCCCGGAGTGCTGGAACTGGATGGACACCGGGCACCCCAGCTTGTGCACCCTATCGGTGAGCCGCTGGAAGCCGGGAATCAGGCGGTCGTCGTCCATGTGCAACTGTACGCCCTCGTAGCTGCCGTCTGGCTGGTAGTGGATGTGGTGTATGCCCAGCGGGTACTCCACCCCGCAGGACTCCACCACCAAGAAGCCCACGCCGCCCCGGGCCAGGCTCTCGTAATAGGTGATCATGCGCTCGCCGACGGTCTGGTCAGCGTCCACGTAGGAGGTGCCGTTGGCCGTCTTGATGATACGGTTGCGCGTCTTCACCGGCCCGATCATCCCGGGCTCCATGAGCTTCTCGAAGCGCTGACTCATACTGCTCTCCTCTTTCCCGATACCCTGCCCAACCGAGTGCTTCATCACTGGTGCGTTCAAAGGCCCATCTCACCCGAGGTCAAGGCTGTCTCTCACAATTCCCTTATGGCGTACCTACGCGGCTGCAACTCGCCAATCGACTCCACGGCCACTCACTCTTCATTCGCCGCCATGCTCGTCCTCGCTCGCCGGGAGCCTTCGCCACTCGAGCGCGCTAGTCAATTGGAAGGTTGAAGAACCTCTTTGGATTATCCCAAGTGACGCTCTCGATAACGTCGCGCCTCAGGCCCAACCGACGCATGGATAGCACGGAGCGGGGGACCGAGAAGTATCCCTCGCCCGCGTAGCCGAACTCCGAGTTCACGAGCAGTTGGTTGCGATGTTCCGGCATCTCGGCCACGATTTCGGCGGCATCTTCCGGGCGGAGTTTGTCGTAGCAAAGGCTGAGACCGACCATAGCTCCGGTGCTGAGGCGGTCGTTCAGACTGTTCCGGCCGGTGTGATCTAGGACCACTCGATCCATGGGAAAGCGCTCGCTCTCAATGACTTTGATTATCTGCCCACAGACCTCCGCCGCCTGAGGTTCCAGTGGAGTGGGGGTGTGGACGATCACGGGCTTATTGTGCTCTTTGGCGATGTTTAGCTGTGCACGAAACAGCCTCTCCTCGTCTGCAATCCCGGCATCCATGCCAATCTCTCCCAGCCCGACGACCGAAGGATGATCGAGATAGTCGGGTAACTTTCGCAGTGCCTCCTCCACGGACTCTGTGTCCAAGCCGTAGAAGGGTACGCCCAGGGTCACGAACACCTTGACGCCGAGTGACTCCGAATGCTTGACCTCGAAATCTAGGAACATCCGCCACATTCTGAATAATGTCTCCGCCGAAACCATCCACTGTAGAAGATGAGGAGTCGGCAGAACTGCTCCCTCCACCCCGGCTACCGACATGGTCTCGACGTCCTTGCCTTTCATCCGATCAACGTGCAGATGTGGGTCAATGATCCTCATGCGAAATCCTTTTCTATGTCTCTCTGCCCTTCCGGGCTCCCAGCACTTCTTTGGTGCCAAGGGAGCTAATGGGTCCTCACTCCAAACGCGTCTCTCAACAGAGATCTGCTACAGCCTGAAGGATGCCCCAACCCCCATCGAAGACTGGCCGCGCGACAGACGTGTTATCGGCCCCCCCAACACGTCCCCGTCCCTGCCGGGAGCCGGCCTCGTCTCGCCACGCTGGAGAAAGATGCCGGCCACCCTATTCCAGCTCCAACGAGTCAGCTGTGAATTCCTGAAACTCGATTGCGTTGCCCTCCGGATCGTCAATCCAGAACTGCCAGGAATGGTCGTCCTCGTGCTTCTCAGGACGGCCCCTCGGAGTGATTCCCCTTTTCAGCAACTCGTCATAAAGCTCGTGGATATCGTCTGTCTGCAGGCACACATGGAAGTATCCTGAAGCGGCCGGCGCACCTTTGCTGCCTCCGGGAAAGAGTTCCAGGAACTGCCGGGGGGCGACTTTGAGCCAGACCATCATCAGGCTGCCATCGTCCCAGTAGAGCCTGAACGCCTCTTGCACATCCGGAATGCGAAGATAGAACTCGAGCGACTTCTCTAAGTCGGTGACCCGGACGCCCACATGGGTTATTCCCACAACCATGGCTCTTGCTCCCAACCTTTGTTCTCGTCACGAACATGAACTACTCGCCCGGTCGCGTTACGACGTGCCGACGTGCTGAGATTACGGTTCTTGAAGAACGTCAAACTGCAGCCTTGGGCACGAAGGCAAGCGGTCGAAGTGGGGATCCAGACCCCCATTTGATTTTGAGCGGCATCGCAATGAAGATGCTGAAGGGCGGCAGTCGATCGAGGTTGGCAACGTTCTCGATGAGGGGTATTCCATTGCCGAGAAGAATGTTGTGGCAGGGCAGTTCGGGGTTGCCGTACGTGTCCAACGCGGTCACGTCAATGCCGACCGCCTTGACACGACGTTGGACCAGGGCCTGGGCGACTTCGCCGCTGGGACCCGGCCAATCGCGCACAAACGGCCCGAAATCCGGCTTCAATTTCCACTTACGGTCCCACCCGGTACGGAACAAAACGATGTCGCCTTCTTTGATGGGGCCGTGCTGCTGCTCGAATTTCTCGAGTACCGACAGACCGAATGCGGTCTTCGGAGGTGTGTCGCTCACATCCATCATCACCCCCCGGCCCATTAGACACGTGGGGGGAAGCTCATCGACCCAGACGTGAGCAGGACCTTCCGGAATGAAATGAGCCGGCGCGTCCATATGCGTCCCGGTATGCTCGTTCATGAGAATCTCGTACGAGGACGCACGATCACCATGCCAGTAAGACTCGAATAGACTATGGGAATATGGCGTTGGTCTCGGGTATGTGGGGATGCCTTCCTCCAAAGTGTGCGACAGGTCGATTACTTCATAATCTCTCAGCAACTCCGTAATCAGCTTGGCATCCATCGCTCATACCTCCTTCGGGGGCTCGGATCGAACAGCCTACAACTCCACCCTCACGGATTACGCCTACTAACAGCCGACTTCCCGGCAGCTGTGGTCGCCAAATGCCTGAACTTCAGTGGAGCAATCATGACAACCCAAAGAGAGCAGATTCTGCAGCTCCCTTTGGCGCGAATAACCCGGGCCAGGCGTCGCTTCCTGGCCCGGGGCACTGTCCTATCGTACGTACGTCAGACTGTTATTGGCAGCATCTTCGCGTCCACGAGTGCTTCGGGTAGGAGGCTGTTTTCTATGGTGCGAATCTCGAAGGGGTACTGCCCCGTGCCTGTTTGCCACTGGCCCTCCTGAACCGGAGTCTTGTAGACAGTCGGCAGTGGGTGACCGGGACCCGGCTTGATCTGCTCTATGGAAGCTGCCACTGGCTCCGTGAAGTCGATGGGGCCCACGATACCCTCGAACTTCAGCTTGGAGGCGGCAGCATGGCATGATTCAGTGCTTGTGGGGTCTTCTGCGTTCCTCAGTGTCCATAGCGCCGCCTCGAAGATGACACTGTGCATGAGGGCGCCGCTCCATTGCTTTCCGGTTCTTCTTGTGAACTCGTCAGCCCATTGCTGGTTGCTCTCCCCTGTCAGGTAGGACTTGTACGGCCACCGCGGCGACCACAACAGGTTCGAACATATGTTAGTGCCAATGGCGCCGATCGCTTCCATGTCCTCAGGGAACAGGAGCGGCTTATTGACTGTGCATATCTTCGGAACGAAGGATTGCTGTATCGACTGCTTCCAGAAATTGACAAGGTCCGGCGGGGGACAGTTCCCAAAGACTATTTCGCAGCCGGTCTTCTTGAAGGTAGTAATCAGGCTAGTGAAGTCTTCAGTGCCAGGCGGGTATAGCCCGGGGTCAACGACCGTCAGCCCTGCCTGCAGCATGGCCGCTGTCATTCCGGTCACTCCATCCTGGAACGCCTTACCATCGGCGTCGTTCGCCCACATGGTCCCGATGATCTTGTTGGTTGGTAGCAGATTCCAGGTTACCTGATTGCACGCGCCCAGGTCCTCAATGCCGAAGAACAAGCAACGCGCGTAGTTCCAGCCGCCTTCCGGCCCATTGAAGTAATAAGGCTGCCAGGGGCAGTCTGTCCCAAAACAGGGAACCTTGCCCACCTCGGATTGGACGGAAACGGGGAGAACACTGTCCGGAGTACTGGCGACCACCATTATAGACGGCTTGCTGTTGTTTATTATGTCCCCGGCCACTTGCGATGCTCGGTTGGAATCGGACTGGCTGTCTTGGACGATTACAGTGATCTCGTGCTTCTTGTTGTCTCCCAGAACAAGACCATCGCCGACATATTCCCTGAAGCGGTCAACAGCGTACTCGTCATTCAGCCCAAAGCTGGCGAGCGGCCCCGTAGCGGGGGAGACGAAACCGATTTTGATTTCCGCTCCAACTTCCTCGCTGGCCGAGACCGAGGTTGAGGTGCTGGCCGCGGACGACGTCGAGGTGCTTCCTGCGGTGGTGGTCGTGGATTCCGCCGCGGTGGTGGTGGTTTCCTCTTCGCCGCAGGCGGTCAGCAGCCCGCCCAAGCCTGCGCCGAGAGCGATCGTGGCACCGGATAGGCCCGCGATCCTAAGGAAATCGCGACGGCTGACCGTCGAAGCTCCCGGCTCGAAGGAATCGGGTCGCCCTGATTTCGGATGCTCGTCATCGTGAGTCATCGCCTCCCCCTTCCATGCGCTTTTCCCTGTGCCTTCTGTCGATTCACCCGTGATCCCCAATCGACGAGCGAAACCGTGCAGGAAACGAAATCTATTACAGATAACCCTCTTTGTCAAGCTTGAAACACAGCACGAATTGCTCATAGCGTCTCCACCGTCACGGAATAGATGTTATGGCAACTCGCTAATCGTAGAACGAAACAGATTGACCATTTCCACCTCCTGCGTTGTGGAGAGGTGAAAGTGGATGAGACGGAGGACCGCTTAGGGCGGCGCGAGCTGGCCAGTTAGGGTGGCGCCAGGGGAGTCTCATTGAACTTGCTGCTTCCTGCTCGAGACGGCTGACTGCGGACCGATTGCGCCGGCAAGTCGAGCAGCCGCGTCGCGGGCCCCACATTCAGTCTCTGGACGCTCGGCGACGTGATACGTGACCCACCGGAAAACTCATGTGCGTACTCGAGAGACAAGCACTAGACTGAGCCGGGTCGAGCTTGGAAAGCCAGCAAGCCAGTAGAGCGGCGTTCAAAGACGTGGATTTAGGCAAACATAGGCCTGTTGAGGCGAAACAGAGGCGTCATTCAAGTCCCCGCGACGCGGGAGACAATCGGTCTTCCCGAACCGAACTAGACCAAAGGACGGCTCGTCTCGAAAGACGGCCGATAGGCCGGGGGAGGCAGGGCTGGGCAATGAAACGCCGGGCATTCATGGTTACCGGAGCGTTGAAGGAGAGAGCGTTGGCTCAGACGTTTTCCCAAACGATGATCATTGAATGAATACTCAAGACTTCTGATCCCTAGCCATCGCGTCCTAGTCGATACGCTCAGGCGCAAAGTAGCCGAGGAAAGCGGAGAGCTCGTCGGCCGTCAACTTGACAGCAGTCCCAAACCCCTCCCTATCAATTATTGGCCTGAACCTCCCGGGAGGAGCCAGCACAGCGATGGACGCGACCACTCGCCCAGCTTGATCCCGGACCGGCGCAGCTACGGCGCAGATCCCAATGTCCCGCTCCTCGCAGTTATACGCTATTCCATCTCGTGCCACCCGCTCCAGTTCGGCTGATAAGGCCTGCTTATCGGCAATAGAGTGCGCCGTGCTCACCTCAAACTGGATCTCTTGCCGCTCCGCTGGGGACTTGCTTGCCATGAACACCTTGCCATGAGCGGTATTGGTGTGACCGAAAATCCGCCCGATGGCATGCGGACGAGCGAAAGGCCGCGAGGTAAGGATTTCGTCGACCTCGACCGGTACCCCATCAATCTCCATCGCAAAAGTCACAGTTTCTTGGGTCACCGCTGCAAGTTCTTCGAGATATGGCCGGGCTACCTTTACCAGGCCCGCGTAGCGATCGACGCACGCACAGGTAGAGGCAAGGACCGCCGGACCAAGGTGATATCTGTTGCCATGATCCGAGACGAGATAGCCGACCCCCTCCATCGTCTTTGCAAGACGATAGGCAGTCATTCTCGGAACCCCCACTGCTTCAGCGATCTCATCCAAGGTCCACTCGGGGTGGACTTTGTCAAAGAGCGATAGAACTGCCAAGCCTTTGACCAGACTCTGTATCACTTACGACCCACTTTCCTGTTCAGCTTCGACGCCGTTTCTCCGTTATGTTACGCTGCAGTCTTTTTTCGACCAACGCCGTCGCGCTTGCTGGTCGACATGCAGACCGGAGAATCTCCGGGGTCATGTTACGTCCTCGCCTCCACGACATCTCTCTTTGGCCCCAGTCTCAGCGCTAAAAGCACTCATCCTGACCTTCGCTGTCCGGAATCACGGCGATGCTATCTATCTCAACGAGAAGATCCGCTTCATGTAACCCAGCAACGCACACGACAGTCTCGGCTGGCCGCTCCTTTATCAGGCGAGGCGCATACTTGTAGTAGTAGTCATCGATCCGGCCCTCTACGCGGCGCCTATCTTCCGCACTCGTCAAGTAGACGATGACTTTGACCAGATTCTCCATGGAAGACCCGGCTTCCTCGATGGCCGCTCTGACCTTGTCGAGGGCGACCTCCGTTTGCGCCTCCACGTCATCTGAATCCGCGTGGAACGTCTCGAGGGTCTGTCCGCTGCAGCCAGAGACAAACACGTAGTTACCGACCACCGCTGATCGGCTAAAACGCACCTTTGTCGGGTAGCGCGCAGGGTGCTTTGTTATCTTTCTCGTGTATCCCGCCTTCAATCCTTCAAACAGGCGACTACGTCGATCTCTACCAGCATGCTCGCCCGCGCGAGCGAGGCGGGTTGTATGAAGGTGCTGGCCGGTGGCTCCTCGACAAGTCCGGGAGCGTACTTGTGGTAGTACTCGGACTCAGTCGCCCGCATTAGCTCGTAATCCTTGACATCCTTGAGGTAGATCACGGTCTTGACAATGTGATCCATCGAGCTCCCCGCTTCCTCAAGAGCGGCGCGGACTTTATCCAAGGCGACTAGCATCTGCTCCTTGACGTCGTCGGATGAAACATCACCGGTCTCCATGGTGCGGCCGCTCATCCCTGAGAGGAATACCAGATCACCCACGACCACTGATCGGGCGAACTTTTGTTTCTGACCCCCGTAGAAGAGTGGATAGGTCTTCTTCTTCACGTGCACTCTCCTCTCAGGGCACCCGTTCGTCGATAGCCAGGCACGGGAAACTCCTGGCGTATTGACAGCTTCGCATCTGACCGGGACTCACCCTTGTTCTCCCTTCCCTCGTCTTGCTCATTCCCCCAACCCCACTTCGCTCACCCGATGCCACGCTCAGTCGTAGTACCCGGGCGCCGCCTTGAGGGTTAGGAACTGTTCCAAATCGTGACCGAAGAAGATTTGCCCCTCCTCCTTCTCGACCAGCCCCCGGACTCTCTTGAAGCTTTGCAGTTCCCCGGCTGCCGACCAGGTGAATGCGTGCGGGATACCCGGGGCGTAGCCGTTGACGGGAACGTCGTAGTACATGCCTCTGGTTTCGCAGGCGGACAGGAACACGGGGCCGGTCTTCGGCAGGCGTACCATCATGTTCTGGAATCCCGGGGTATGCCCGGGGAGCGAAATGATCTCGACGTCTCTGCCCACCAGTTCGTAGTCGCCTTTGATGTACATGAAATCGAGACCGGGCACCTCATAGAGCTTGCGCAGGTACATCCAGGTATGGAACTGCTCAACCGCCGGCTCATCCCCCGGTCTCGGTGGCACTCCTATCCGACTCGCATACTCCTGCTCGTCCTCCTGCACAACGATCTTCGCCTTGGTCCCCGCGAACTCGGGCAGGTACCCGGCGTGCTCGCTCATTAGGTGCGAGATTACGACGTAGTCGATGTCGTCCGGCTTGACCCCGATCTTGGCCAGTTGGGCTAGCGGGTTCTGGTCGGGGGCCTGCTTGAAGTGGGTGCCCTCCGGACCTTTGCGAAGGGGGAATCCGACGAACCCACGAAAGTCGTCGAGAGTATAGCCAAGATCGAAGACGATCTTGGCCTTCGGATGATCAATGAAGTACTGGCAGCTTCTGATACCGAAGGCTCCGGCCTCGTATGGTTTCCCGGTGAGCTCCTGGGTACCAAAATGCTTGAGGAACCCCTCCTCCGTCCAGAGCTGGCCGCAGTCGAGAACATAGAGTTTCATGCATGACCCCCTTCGGTCCTTCACATATCGGTTTGTCCACGGATCAACAAATCTCCTCGTCGAGGCCGACGACACGAAACCCCTGCTGGGCGAAGGGCTTGGTCATCTGATCGATGAAGATCTGGTCTCGCCTCCATTCCCCCTTGAGCTTTGCCCGGTTCTCCTCAGTAGACTGGCGATCTATCGTCGCCGTCCCCTCGACAAGAACGGCGCCGTAGTCCCTGCGCGCGCTTTCCGAAGAGACCAGACCAATATCGAGGTCGTGCTGTAGGTAGCCGAGGTCGCGGTCAAGGGGATCCCCATACCCACCCCCACCTGGCGCCCTGAAGTAGAGGACATCTCCATCACGGGCGATCTCGCCGCCGGCACGATCTATGCGCGTCTCCGTCCCGTCGGCGTGGATGATCTTGTTCTCGCCGTGCAGTCCGGGCATTCCACCGAAAATGCCGTATGGCGGTATGACGCAGCGGTCGTTGGCTCCTCCCACATCGCACTCGTGTCCCACAGGCCGCATGATGGTCACCCCCGACATCCCACCGCGAAAACGGCCCGGGCCGCCGGAGTCGGGATAATAGGCGTACTCTTCCACCAGGAAAGGGTACCGGGTCTCAAATACCTCGAACGACACTTGCGACACGCTGCCGCCTATCCGCGGCCCCCCGGCCAATTCGAAGCCGTCCTTCGTCGCCCGCGCCCCCCACGCGGTGGGGTCGGACCCGAGGTACCAGGCGTAGTAGTCCCCGTTGCGGGGATCGAAACCGCCGCTATGTGCGCGGTGGCGGTACCTGAGTCGGACGCGATCACCTTCTCGGGGATGACCCTGGCGAGAGCGCCGGTCAGGGCGTCGATTATGCGCAGGGACGTCTCGGTGTTGCCGCTCACGACCGGAGCAGGGAACCTGGCGTTCACCACCAGCCCCTCAGGCGCGATGATCTTGATAGGACGGTAGCAGCCGTGGTTCTTCGGCATGGCCGGATCGGTCACATTGAACATTGCGCAATAGGTGGCCGAATGGACGACCCCGAGCACGCAGTTGGCAGGCCCCTTCACCTGGGGGTCGGAGCCGCTGAAGTCCGCAGTCAGATCGCTGCCTTGGATGGTGACCTTGACGTGGATCTTCACCGGCCGATCCTTGTCGATCCCATCGTTGTCCAAGAAGTCCTCGAAGGTGTACGTGCCGTCGGGTATTCGCTCGATCTCGGCGCGCATGAGCTGTTCGGAGTAGTCCATGGCCCAATCCATCGCCGCCTGCATAGCCTCCGCTCCATGCTTTTCGAACAGCTCCTCGATCCGCCGCTCGCCCAGCCTGCACCCGGCCATCTGGGCCTGAAGGTCACCCCAGGTGAACTGGGGCACACGAACGTTCGCCAGCAGCAGATCTTTGCACCCCCTCGTTGAGCACTCCGCGGTCGTAGAGCTTGATGGGCGGCAGCCGCACCCCTTCTTGGAAGATGCTCACCGTATCACCGGCGAAGCTTCCCGGATGCATCCCGCCGATATCGCCGTGGTGGCCGCGCGCCACCGAGTAGGCCACGAGTTCACCATTGTGGTAGACGGGAGCGATCACGTCGACGTCCGGTAGGTGGGTTCCCCCCGGGAAGGGGTTGTTATGGATCATCACGTCGCCTTTGGCCAAGTTCTCCTTGCCCAGGTGGCCAACTATGGCCTTGGCGCTCAGTTCCAGAGCTCCAAGGTGGACCGCCACTCCCATCGAGGAAGCGATCAGGCGGCCCTCGGAATCCAGAAGAGCCGTGGAGAAATCGAGGACCTCGTTGAAGATGGGGTGATACGAGGTGCGCTTAAGCACCTCTGCCATCTCCAGAGGGATGGATTCCATCAGACTGCGGAGGACTCCGAGGGTGAATGCGTCCTGGCGCTCCTCTTTCCCCGCCATCGTCATACCTCCCTCGCGTCTTCGCCCTGGTCCGCGGCAAGCTCGACGATCAGTGTGCCGTACTCGTCGACTCGGGCCGTCTCCCCGGGGGGAAGGACCGTGGTGGTATCCATCTGCTCGACGATCGCAGGGCCGACGATCACGTTGCTCGCCTGAGCAGGGATCGTTCGTAGGTGTTGCAGTCGATGTAGCCGCCGGCCTCCTGGAAGAACACTTTTCTGACGCCCTTGAACGCGGCGCCGGGGTCCCCCGTGCCCGTTTCTATCGGGTGCATCTCGCCGCGGGTCATTGGGCCGATCGCAGCGACGGTAAGCGTCATGAACTCAGTCTCCGACTCCCGCGAAGCGTGGCCGAACAGGTGAAGATGCTTCTCGTGGAAGAGCTCCACCAGCTTCTTCAGGGTGGCCTCGTCCATGGCCGTGACGAGGCCGCAGGGGACCTCAACCGGTACCTCGTGGGCCTGCCCTAGATAACGCATGTCTATCTCGTAGCGCAGCACTATGTCGTCGGGCGCGAACCCCAGTTCGGCGATCCTGGCGGCCGCCTCACGAGCTATCTCATCGAAGATCGCCTGCATGCGACCGGGGTCGGCCTGCGAACCTCGGGCGACGTAAGAACGGTGGACATCGTAGCGGGCGTCGGCAGTGATCAAGCCTACCGCCGAGAAGACGCCAGCCTGCAGGGGGACTATCACCCTAGGAATACGTAGCTCCTGGGCCATGCGAACGGCGTGGATGGCCGCGGTCCCACCGGAGACAACCAGGCTGAAATCGCGGGGGTCGTGCCCTCGCTGGATGGTGACGACCCTGGTGGCGCCGATCATGTTGGCATTGACCAAGCGGTATATCCCATGTGCGGCTTCAGAGACGCTCATGCCCAAAGGATCGGCGATCTTGGTCTTGATTGCCGTCCGGGCCGCCTCGATGTCTACCGTCATGTCGCCGCCGAGGTAGTATTCAGAATTGATGTAGCCCAGGATCAGATCGGCGTCAGTCACCGTGGGCTCGGTCCCACTTTTGCCGTAGCAGACCGGTCCCGGCACCGACCCGGCGCTGCGAGGACCGACGTGGACTCCACCGCCCTTGTCGATCGACGCGATGCTTCCGCCTCCGGCTCCGATCTCCACCATGTCCATTACCGGAGCCCCGATGAAGTACCTCGAACCCACCCAGAACTGGCTGGTCACCTCCGGCGTGCCGTCGCGGATGACGCACACCTTCGCCGTCGTTCCGCCCATGTCGAATGATATGACATCCGGGTATCCCAACGACATTCCCAATTGGGCGGCAGCCGTCACTCCCCCCGCCGGGCCCGAATCGATGGTATAGACGGGCCGGCGTGCGGCGACCTCCGAGGACATGATGCCGCCACTCGACTGCATCAGGTAGAAGTCCCGGTTGAAACCGCCGGCTTTGAGCGCGTCGCGCAGCTTGCCAAGATACGAGCGCATTATGGGCATGACATAGGCGTTCACGGTGGCCGTGCTGAGCCTCTCGTACTCGCGAACGATGGGCAGGATATCACTGGAGACCGAGAGATCGACGTCCGGCATCATCTCTCGTACGATCTCCGCCGTTCGTTGCTCATGGGCCGGATTCATGAAGGAGAACAAATAGCAGATGACGACCGCTTGGACGCCCTGAGCACGGATATCTTCCACGCTCCGTCGGACCGCGTCCTCGTCCAAAGGCCGGAGGACGCTGCCCTGGTAGTCGAGGCGCTCCGGGACTTCGAACCGGAGCGGCCTTCTGACCAGTGGGTCGTAGCCACCTACGTAGTCCTGGGGAAGGTCCATTTGGAGGTTGTACATGTCGTCGGGGTTCTCGATGACACGCCGGCCGCGACGCAGCTCGAGCACGTCCCGGAACCCCTCTGTCGTGATGACGGCGACCTTCGCCCCCTTGTTCTCAATCACCGCGTTGACCCCGACGGTCGTGCCATGGGAAAAGAAATCGACCGCGCCGAGATCTATACCAGCTTTCTTGATCGCGTCTTGGACGCTGACGGACTGGTCAGCTGGAGTCGTGGGCGCTTTGGCTATTACCACCCTGCCCGTCTCATCCATAGCCACCAGGTCGGTGAAGGTTCCACCCACGTCTGCCCCGACCCTGTACCCCATTCCCATCACCCTCGTCGTCGAACATCCACTTTCTTGACCGACCCATCATAATACGATTTCACGATGCGGTCAACGTGTTACAAATATGAACTCAAGCACTCTCCTTGTGCAGAGAGTCACTTCCCACTGGCAGAGCACCCAGGTTTCGAAAATGAGTGGTCTGCGGCCGATGGGCCTGGTACCGTTGAGACACGAGCCGTGCAAAGCAGCTCAATAAAAGAATCTAATGGCACATTTTTCGGGTATCAATGAACATTTTGGTCATCTATGGAGGGAGCACGATATGGAACCTGAATGCGGATCGTTCCGACGTCTTCAAGACCGCGTGGCTTTGGTAACAGGAGCTGGCGGTACCAACAGCATCGGCCGCTCGATAGCGGTGAGGTTTGCCCAAGAGGGCGCCCGGGTGGGAGTGCTCACTCGCCACGCATCCAGCGCGGCGCAAGTGGTAGAGGACATTCAAGCGGCCGGAGGAGTCGCGATTCCGCTCACTTGTGACGTAACCGACTTGGATCAGTGCCGAGCGTCGGCAAAACGGCTAGCGGACGCATGCGGCGGGAAGATCGACATTCTCGTCAACAACGCAGCCGCTGCCCGCGTAATTCCGTCTAAGGCGGGTCTTCGCCGCTTCGACGAGTACACCGTTGAGGAATGGGACAGCGCGCAGGATGTCAATTTGCGCGGCATGTGGTTCTCGGCGCAGGCCGTCTTTCCGTATATGGAGCCACAGGGGTACGGCAAGATCATCAACATCACTTCGTCGGCTTTCTTTGAGGGTCTGCGCGGGTTCATCCCGTATGTGGTCAGCAAGGGAGGAATCATAGGATTCACGCGAGCATTGGCGAGGGAGTTGGGAGAGTATGGAATTCGAGTGAACGCGCTTGCCCCCGGTTTCACGCTGACGGCATCGAACGCAGGGCAAGGTCCAGAGTATCCTGGAGCACTGCGAGCGCACACGCGGCATGCAGTGCCTCAAGGAGCGGAACGAACTCCCGGGAGACCTGGCTGGTCCGGCGTTCTTTCTTGCCTCTGCCGATAGCGACTTCATGAGCGGCCAACGCTTGTCGTGGACGGCGGACAAGTAATGCACTGATTGCCATCGGTCCTGGACGCATTTCATACCACCCTGCTCCAACTCTCAGAGACAAGGCTGGCCGCGGCACCGGTAGATTCTAGCCAGTAGCTGAATCCCCCTTACATCCGGCCGAGTGGGGTGGACGGCCGCCGTCCCGTATTGGTCAGAAGCCGAACGCGGCAAGAAGCATGTGAGCGTTGCATTCGTCAGGAAAGGAGAGGACCGTGGTTGATCCTACCCCAGTGAGCCCAGTCGAGAGGCTGGTCCATCGCATCTCCACGCCCGAACTCGAGCGCCGCTGGGAAGCCGCACGAGAAATGATGCAAGAGCGTGGGCTCGACTATCTGGTAATGCAAAACCACGAGGAGTTTCTAGGAGGAACTCTTCGTTGGTTCACTGACTTCGCGGCACGCCATCAATATCCAATGACCGTGATCTTCCCGCTCGAGGGTGAGATGGCGGTGATCAACTGCGGGATGGAGCCGCCCGCCACCCAGCCTTTCCCGCCCATGGCACTAGCACGCGGCGTCGGTGCCTCCCTGGGAGCCGTCTACTTCCCAACCACGCATTATTCGAGCACAGTGGAAGGTAGACTGGCTGTCAGCGTGCTCAGAGAAAAGAAGAACCCTAAGATCGGCTGGGTAGAGAAAACCTTCCTTCCGGTGACCTTCTATGAGTACGTGGTCGAGACCTACCGGGTGCGGTGTTCGTCGATGCGACCGACTGGTCGATCGGCTGAAGATCGTCAAGAGTCCCGAAGAGATCGAGTGCATAAAGGGCTGCGCAGCGCTCGAGGATGCGGTATCGAGCATCTTACTAAGACGATCACGCCCGGTATGCACGACTACGATGTGTACGCCGAGGCTCACTACTACTGCTCCAAGCACGGTAGTGCCCGAGGCATCATCCAGGTGGGCTCGGGACCGATGGGTACGATCGTGCCTTTCGATGTCTACGGTATGCAGAACCGAGTGATCCGGCCCGGGGATCAGGTCTCAGTGCTCGTCGAAGTAAACGGACCTTGCGGCTATTACACCGAGATCACCAAGATCTTCGCGGTTCAGGGCGAGCCCTCTCCCTCCCTAGAGAAGGCTTTTGCC
Source organism: uncultured Actinomycetota bacterium (assembly GCA_963783835.1). Classification (GTDB taxonomy): domain Bacteria; phylum Actinomycetota; class Thermoleophilia; order RBG-16-64-13; family RBG-16-64-13; genus CAIQPS01. Next base: position 183,063 of record CAWAOX010000018.1, on the reverse strand, counting down.
GACGCGCTCGAGTGTCAGCACCTCATCGCCAAGGCCATGGTTCCGGGTGCCGAACCCGGAGAACTCTGGCTGAAGCAGGTTCAATTCCTAACCGAGCGCGGTTACGGAAGGCCAGGTCGCTCATTTTCCCATGGGCAAGGGCTTTCGCTTGTCGAGCGGCCGAACATCAGGCCCGAAGAGGCGTGGAAGCTGGAGAGAGGTATGAACATAGCCGTGCACCCCGGCGCTGTGCGGGAGGGAGTCTGGACCAACGTATGCGATGGATACATCGTAGGCGATCAGGGAGCTGAGAGGCTCCACAAGACTCCACAAACTATCGCGAGGGTGTAAGGGGCGGGTTCCGCTCCGCCGACTTAGTCCTCAGCAACTAGAGTGTAACTCGCACGAGAATTCGTACCGCCGCGTTCTTAACGAATAGCAGGACAAGACCAAAGGAGTCCAGAATGGCTGCGACGGCCCCGTTCAAAGGCAAATACTATGACCTGTCCAACCCAGTATGGGAGGGGATGCCCTTCTATCCTGCCAACGCGCCGGCGGTGATTGAACAGGTCTCATCTGTGGAAAAGAATGGATTTAACGTTCACAGATTCAAGATTTCTACGCACCAGGGGACGCATGTCGATGCGCCGCGGCATCGCTTCAATGAAGGTTTATCGCTCGAAGAATTGGACCTGAACCTCTTCATGGGGGAGGCAGTTGTCCTCGATCTTTCGGACAAGGAGCTTGGGTCCGCTGTTGGCGCCGAGGATCTGGAGAAGTTCTCTGAGTTGGTGAGACCAGGAGATATTGTCATCCTCTACACCGGCTGCGCCGACCATCTTGGAGAGGCGTGGCTCAATTCGAACTACACATACGTCGATCGGAGCGGTGCGGAATGGCTAGTGGCGAAGAAAGTGAAATCCGTGGGCATAGACTTCTTCAGCATCGATAAATACGGAGATACGTCGAACCCGGCGCACAATATTCTGCTCGGCAATGGCATTCCCCTCATCGAGGAAATCAGTTCCGTAGCCAAGCAACTGGGGGGCAAGAGGATTTACTTCGTTTGTCTTCCGCTTCGCATTACGGCCGGTGATGGAGCACCTGCGCGAGCTATTGCCTACTTGCTTGACTAGTCCGGACGGCGGTCAGGATATGCGTCAGACAACCGGTTGCTGCAGGAGTTCTGAGCTCTGACTGTGACCTGTACGACCTCGGTTGACACTTTCACGATACCAACTTCTCTCTGAGGACCTCATAGGGTGTCCGCCCGTCATGAGCAGCGTGCGGCCGATGGACGTTGTAGAACTCCTCCCAGACCGCGAGCTTCTCCGCGAGATCGACGTCGTCGGTGTACTCAAGGAGTTGGTAGAACTCGAGTTCGTCAGTGAGGTGGGAACGCTCCACTTTGCCGTTTAAGTTCGGGCTTCTTGGCTTGATGTAGGTATGGCGCATGCCCTGGTCCTCGACGTGCCAGTGGAACTTGGCCTGGAACTCGTGGCCGTTGTCGAGTATGGAACTATGGAAGAATAAGAGTAGGTGTGAATCTCCGTCATGGGTTATTCCTTAGGCGCCAAACCAAAGGAGGTAACCATCATGGCCCGGAGACTACGCCTTGAGCCCGAGGATATCATCGTGGGGCTTGACCTGGCGGGAGAGCAGCACCAGGCAGTTATCTGCCGGATGGAGGGAGAGCGGCTCACTCGGTTTCGGGTTCCCCACTCGCTCGTCGGATTCGACGATCTTCTGATGCGAACCCGACTGCTTGCCTCACAGTCAGCAGGCCGGCGTGTATTTGCCTTTGAGGCAACCGGACACGTGTGGGAGGCTCTGGCCCACTATCTGGAAGCCCGCGGCGAGGAGTACGTCATCGTGAATCCTCTCGCCACCTTCCGCCTGCGCGAAGCTCGGCAGATGAACCGGCACAAGACCGATATTTCTGACGCCGAACAGATAGCCGAACTTGTGCGCAACGACCTGGTCACCGAAACCAAGGTGGAAGCTGGCCCCTGATCCACTCCGTCGATCCTGGGCGAATATGCCCGCCTGCGTGAGGAGCGGGCCCGCTTAAAGACGCTGCTTAGCCATCAGCTCTATGGGGTCTTCCCCGGAGCTGCGTTCGGTCTGGACGGATCTTCTCGCCCCAGGGTGTGTGGCTGTCCTTAGGCTCGGCCTCACTCCCCAGGAGATTGCGGCTCTTCCCGTGAATGACTTCATTCGCAGGTAAAAGCCGCCAGTCGGGGTCGCCGGCTCTGGCGGTTCAAGCTCATGGCTGTTCATGAAAGGGCGCAGCGCACGGTGGTCCCCGCGGCTGCTCTGGGCCCTCTGGTCCGGGAACTTGCTCGTCTGGTTGGGCGCGTCGATCTCCTGAGCGATCAGATTGACGCGCTCGCCCATGAGATCCAGAAGGTGCTTGCAGTTGTGGAGGAAAGTCGCTATCTGCTCAGCATCCCCGGCCTCGCTTGGTCGTCTGCCGCTGGCATCCTTGCCCATGTGGGCTCGATCGACAAGTATCGCCACGGCAGACAGCTCATCAAGCTCGCGGGCACCGATCCTTCCCGGCATGACACCGGGCAGCGGATCGGTCGAAAACAGGGCATGACCCACCGAGGTCGGTCGGGGCTGCGCCAGGTCCTCTATATGGCCACCCTGTCCCGTCTGCAGCACAACCCTCGGATCCGGGCCCACTTCGACCGGCTCATCCAGCGGCCAGACCGGCCCTTGGTCGGGACCGTAAGCCTTCGGCGCCTGCATGAACAAGCTGCTGCTTTACGCGTTCGCGGTTATGAAGCGGCGAGAGACCTTTGACGCGGAGCATGCGTGGAAAGGAGTCGCTCTCGTCGCTTGGCAGTTTCCCGAGGGCTTCGGCTAATACCGGAGAGAGGAAGAGGTCGTCCGTTGTCGTGGGCGATATCGAGTGATGTCAGCTCGTCGCGACCGCTTGGCCACCCTCGCTCCCTCGGGCAAGAAGTCCGACGAGCACGATGGGAAGTCCGCACGCGGACCATCCCGAATGTTCCACTCGATTGGACGCCCAACGGCCCGATAGCCCAAGACGGGGAATTGACAAAACTCTCATAGCACGCCGTGAGGATCTGGTCGGGGACGCCGTGGCGGCGCATGGCCAGCGCCAGAGCTTCACAGACCGGGCGGGCCGTGGCCCGAGGCACAAGGAGCGCGGAGACGCAGAAGCGGGAGTGGTCGTCGAGTCCGGTGATCATCTTGAGTTCGGCCCCGCCTTCAGCTTCACCCCGCCCATGATGTCCATCTGCCAGAGTTCCATGGAGCGGCTGCGTTCCCAGCGGCTATAGTCCTCCCGCTTGCGTCTTCGCTTCTGAGGATCCACCAGGCCGTGACGGACCAAGAGGCGATAGATGGAGGAGCGCCCGGGAAGAGGGACCACACCTTCGCGATCGAGCTGATGGCGCAGGGTGCGCGGGCCCCAGCCGGGATGGGCCTCCCGAAGTTCGAGGACGCGGGCCTCGATCTCCGGGGCCATCTGGTGCGGGCACCTGGCCGGGCGTGAGGAGTGATCGACGAGACCGGCGAGCCCGACCGGGCATAGCGTCTCAGCCAGCGATGGACCGTCTGCCGGGTGACCCCGTTCCTCATGGCCACGTCGCTGATCGTGGCTCCCGCCAGCACTTCGAGCACGGCTTTGTGCCGTTGTTCCACCAGTCCCAGCTCCACAAGCACGGTGTCTGCCCTCCCCAGATAGCCGGATTTCTCCTGCTATCTGGTGTGGAGCCGGGAGGCAAAGTCCTCTCGAAGTGTCACATAGGTACCGGAGCCACTGTCGCCCAGGTACCGGAGCCGCGTCCCGAAGTGGAACACACCTACCGGAGCCACAGTGTCAAATATCTACCGGGACCGCACAGCATTCCGTGTACATTCTGCGCGCGTCCCGGCCCCCGTCGCGGCCTGCAGCGGTCCCTCAAGACGCAAGAAAAAGCCCCGCAAATGCGGGGCTTTCCTAATGAGCCGTGATGGACTCGAACCATCGACCATCGGATTAAAAGTCCGGTGCTCTACCAACTGAGCTAACGGCCCACGTAGGAGGCTTTGGATTGTAGCCCTAGCCTCTCCCAGTGTCAACGAAGACGGCGGCAACTGCCGCGCCCGTGCCCCCAGCCACGCCCCGCGGTGATGTCGAGCCGCCGGCCGGCACCGCACATGAGCGAGGCCGGCGGGCGCCAGGGCGTCCCCCAGCGACAGGGCGTGGCGGTCGTTCGGATTACAGGATCGTCATCTCCTCTTTACCGCTGCGTATCGTGGCGCCCCCATACTGATCGCGTCGGCCCGTGCCGACGTTGGACGAGCGGACCAAGAGAGGCGGCGCGAGCCTGAGACTGCGGTCTTACGTAAGCCTTACGCCCCACTCGGTACGATTCAAACCGTCAACCAGGGTCGACGCCTCCAAACGCCAGCCGTGTTGCTCGGGCAAGCGCGAGGGGGCGGCCCCCGAAGCAAAGGTTCGGATACATGAGCAGTCGCAAGAGGAAGATCGCTGTCCTGGCAACCATCGTCAGTCTGGCCCTTTTCGGCTTTGTCTACGGTCTGGGGTTCCCGTCGGGCGCCCTCGCCTGGGACGATTGCCCCCGCTGTATCGTGAACGATCCTTACCCGGGCGTCTGCCGACTTTACGAGGACACCGACGGCGACGGGATCTGCGACCTGTCCCAATCGAAGCCGGCCGACACGACGACGACCACGGCTCTAGCCGTCACTACCACCACCGCGGGCGAGCCTCCGACCGGTGACTGCCCGCTGGGCCCGTGCGCCGGTTGCGGCGCCTGCCTCGGCATCGGCGTCACCGCCACAGTGGACAACTCCAGCGACGCCTCCACGGCCACTTTGGCCGCGGCCGGCGGGGGCGCCGCTGTACTACTCACCGGGGACTCGGCGGCAACCACCTCTACCACCACCCCGTCCTCGGGCGGCGGCGAGTTGATCGTGGCGGCAGACGGCACGGCAACCAACGGCACCGTACCGGCGGCCGAGGCCACATCGGCCGCCGTCGCACAGGGGGCGAGGGGGGCCACCTTCATCACCCACTACCTCGTGAGCCCTATCGCTCTCGGCTTCTTCCTCATCTACGGGGTGAGCTTCTTCCTCTACAAGACCAGGCGGATCCGGATCGCGACCCATCGGAAGATCTGGAACGTGCTCCTCCTCGCCACCTTCCTGGTAACGGGCATCTTCGGCCTGATCCTGACCATCCAGCTCGACTACCCCCTGCCGTTCACCATGCCGATCGACCTCCTGTTCTGGCACGTGGAGGCGGGGATAGCCATGACGCTCATCTCGCTCTTCCACATGGGCTGGCACTTCAACTACTACAAGAACGTCGTTCGGAACGCGCGGACCAAGATGCGGGCCATGCGGGCTGCAGAGCGGGAGTTCGAGATCGACGACCGGCGGCTGGTCCTCGAGGCTCGGGAGGTGCGCCGCGCTGAACGGGAGGGCCGCCGGACCGAACGGGTAAGTCCCCAGCGAAGGGTCGACCTCGAGCTGGAGTAGACTCTCCGCGTGAAGACGCACTACCTTCAGCATGTCCCGTACGAGGGCGTCGGCCTCATCCAAGAGTGGACTGGCGCCCGGGGGCACGAACTCTCGGGAACGCTGATGTTCGCCGAGCCGATCGGGAGCCGCCAAACTGCCCGAACCGGACAGCGTCGATCTGCTCGTCATCATGGGCGGGCCGATGAACGTCTACGAGGATGACGAGTACCCGTGGCTTGCCGGCGAGAAGGACCTCATCCGCGCCTGCATCTCAAGGGGAAAGGCCGTACTCGGTGTCTGCCTGGGGGCGCAACTCATCGCAGATGTGCTGGGGGGCGAAGTGACACGGGCTCCCTACGAGGAGATCGGCTGGCACCCGGTGGAACTCACCGAGGCTGGGCGCGGGCTGGAGGTCTTTGCCCACTTCCCCGATCGCTTCACCACCCTCCAATGGCACGGGGATACCTTTTCGATCCCGCCTGGCGCCACGCACGCGGCGTTCTCCGAGGCCGTCCCGAACCAGGCCTTCACCTTCGACGGCGGGCGGGTCATTGGGCTGCAGTTCCATCTGGAGGAGACCCGGGAGACGCTGGAGGAACTCGTGCAGGTCGCCGGCGGGGATCTGCCCGGCCGCTCCCAGGGTATGGCTGGCAGGCCCTGGGTATCGCCGCGTGAGGCTCTCCTCGCCCCCGAAGCCCCCTTTGACGCCTGCCGGGAACTGCTCTTCGGGTTGCTCGACCGGATGGTCATGAGGTAGTCTCGGCCGGTCCGTACGTCGCGCAAAGGGGGCACCCGTCGTGATCAAGAGGATCGATACCGAGAACCATTTCGCGTCCGAGGCCTGGGTCGACGCGCTGCGCAAGAACGGCGATGGCTATCCCCGGCTCACCGATGACCCGGACACGAAGTATCGGATGCATCCTGCACCCGGCTCTTACCTGGGCTATCGGCTGCTCGACAGGCTCCTCGACCTCGACGAGGGACGCATCGCGCTACTGGACGAAGCAGGCATCGACGTGACCGTCCTCTCCCTGGCCGCCCCGGGCACCGAGCCCTTCGAGCCCTCGCTGGGGACGAAGATCGCCAAGGCGACGAACGATGCTCTGGCGGAGGCGATCGACAGGCATCCGGACCGTTATCTGGGCTACGCCACGCTGGCCCCAAAGGATGCCCACGCGGCGGCCAAGGAGCTCGAGAGGTGCGTCAAAGACCTTGGTTTCCGGGGCTGGAACACGCACTCGAACTTCGGTGACTCGTACATCGACGAGAAGCGCTACTGGCCGGTGCTCGCCAAGGCGGAGGAGCTGGGTGTGCCCGTCTACCTCCACCCCACCTGGCCGATCATCAAGGAGTTTCAGACCTATGGCATGGCCCTGGCAGGGCCAAGCTTCGGTTTCGGGGCCGAGACCGCTCTCGTGGCCATGCGTCTGATCATCGGCGGCGTCTTCGACGCGTTCCCGAAGCTGCAGATCATCCTCGGCCACTACGCCGAAGGCCTGCCGTTCATGTTCGACCGGGTCGACCGCCCCTACATCCAGGGCCACGTGCGCCCCGACCCCGCGGTGGCGCCCGTGCTCAAACGGATGCCCAGCGAGTACCTGCGCGACAACTTCCTGGCCTCGACGAGCGGCAACTACTCCTCCGCGGCCTTCGCCTGCACGGTGACGGCCATGGGCGCGGGCCGGATGGTCATAGGCAGCGACTACCCCTTCGAGGACATGAAGATGTGCACCGACTTCCTAGAAGCCCAGCCGATGAGCGACGCCGAAAAGGAGCAGCTGTACTGGAGCACCGCGGCCTCAATCGGGATGGACCTGTAAGACAGCGGCCAGCGAAGCGAAGCCGCCAAGCGGAAGCGGCCAGCGAAGCGAAGCCGCACCGAAGCGGCGAGCAAGCAAGCCGCCGCAGCGAAAGGCCTGCGAAGCCGGCCCAACCACCGCGGAAGCGGGCGATGCTGCTGACAGCAAGGGCCAAGGGGGCGCAGGGGTCCGAGGGAGGAGTCGCACAGGCTTTTGTGCGCAGCCGGAAGGGACCCCTGCGCCCCCTTGCACTCTTAGTGCCGGAAGTGGCGACGCCCGGTGACCACCATGGCCATCCCCCGAGCCTCCGCCAGAGCCAGCGACTGGTCGTCGCGGATGGAGCCTCCGGGGTGGATCACGCAGGTGGCTCCGGCGTTCACCGCTACTTCCAGGGCATCCGGGAACGGGAAGAAGGCGTCTGAGGCGACGGCCGATCCCGCCAGCGGGAAGCGGGCCCGGCTCACGGCGAGGTTGGCCGAATCTACCCGGCTCATCTGCCCTGCACCGACGCCGATCGTCATGAGGTCCTTGACCAGGATGATGGCGTTCGACTTCGTGTGCTTCGACACCCGCCAGGCGAAGAGCAGATCGCCCCACTCCTCTTCGGTCGGATGCCGGGAGGTGACGACGTGCATGTTGTCGCGCTGGTCGACCTCGCAGTCCCAGTCCTGGATGAGCATGCCGCCGTACACCCGCTTCATGTCGAAGGTGCCGCAGGTGTCGCGGTTGACCTGGCCGGTGAGTATGCGGATGTCCTTCTTGAGCGTCAGGATCTCCATGGCCTCTTCGGTGTACCCTGGCGCCCACAGCACCTCGACGAAGTTGGTGGAGAGCAGCCGGGCGAGGGCTTCGTCGACCACCCGGTTGATAGCGATCACGCCCCCGAACGCCGACACCGGATCGCAGGAGAGAGCCTTCTCGTACGCGGTAGTCGCGCTCTCGGCCACCGCCACCCCGCACGGGTTGTTGTGCTTGACGATCACCGAGCAGGGCAGGGTGAACTCGTCCAGGCACCGCCGCGCGGCATCGAGATCCAGCAGGTTGTTGAAGGACATCCGCTGTCCGTGCAGTTGCTCCAACGCCCCCGCCGATTCGCCGTCGGCACCCACCGACGCGTACCAGGCCGCCCTTTGGTGGGGGTTCTCCCCGTAGCGCAGGTCGCTGACCTTTGCCAGATCGAGCATCAGATATTCGGGGAAATCGGCGTCCCGTTCCCCGAACCAAGTGGCGATGGCCGAGTCGTAGTGAGCGGTGTGATGGAAGGCCTTCGCAGCCAGCTTGCGCCGGGTCTCGTACGACAGCTCGGCCTTGTTCGCCTGGAGCTCGTCCAGCACCGGGGCGTAGTCCGCCGGGTCGGTGACGATACCCACGCCGCCGAAGTTCTTCGCCGCGGCGCGGACCATCGTGGGGCCGCCGATGTCGATGTTCTCGATCGCCTCTTCTTCGCTCACCCCGCGCTGGGCCACGGTCGCCTCGAACGGGTAGAGGTTGACGACCACCAGGTCGATGGGCTTGATGCCCAGTTCGGCGATGGCCTTCATGTGACTGGGACGATCCCGGTCGGCGAGAATGCCGCCGTGGATAGCGGGATGCAGCGTCTTGACCCGTCCGTCCATGATCTCGGGGAACCCGGTGACCTGGGAGATCCCGGTGATCGGCAGCCCGGCCTCCTTGAGGTGGCGGGCCGTACCTCCCGTGGAGATCACTTCGATCCCCAGCTCGACCAGGCCACGCACAAAGGACTCGAGATCCTTTTTATCCGATACCGAAACCAGCGCCCGTGCGACCTTCACCGTCTCCTACCTCCCTCGTTCCGTCCTCACTCGTCCCTCAGTCTACCTGCACTACCCGGCTTCCCGGAAGCGGCGGCTTCACCCGCCCCGCCGCGATGAGACGGATGGTCGCCGGGAGCAACCGGTGCTCCACCTCGTGGATGCGCGCCGCCAGAGTCTCCGGGGTGTCCCCGTCCTCCACCCGCACCGCCTCCTGCGCGATCACGGGGCCGGTGTCGACACCCGGGTCGACGAAATGGACCGTCACCCCTGTCACCTTGACCCCGTAGCGGACCGCGTCGCTGATGGAGTGCGTCCCCGGAAAGGCCGGCAGAAGCGCGGGATGCAGGTTTATCACCCGCCAGGGGAAGGCCTTGAGCACCGCGGGCGACACGATGCGCATGTATCCGGCGAGCACCACCAAGTCGGGCTCCGCTTCGCAGAGCCTGGTGACGAGGGCAAGGTCGTGCTCGTCCCGATCCTTGAAGTCGCGCACCGGGATGACCGCGGTGCGGATGCCTGCCCGCTCCGCGCGCTCGATGGCTCGGGCTCCGGCTATGTCGCTGATGACGAGGATGATCTCGATCCGCGGCAAGCCGGGCTCTCCAGCCTCGGCCGGCCCGACCGGCGCGTCACCGGCCGGCTGCTCGTCCTGGCGTCGGGCCACCTCGTCGCCATACGCCACGTCCTCACCGGTGTCGAACACCTCGAACCGCGAGCGGTGCACTCGATCGATTATCGCCTGAAGGTTGGAGCCGCTCCCCGACGCCAGGACGGCGATGCGGAAGATCGGCTCTTCCCCCGGCGCCGCGGCGGCCGCTCCGCCGACGCCCGCGCCGTCGCTGTCAGGCCCCGCCGTCACAGCAGACCTCCCAGCGTCACCTTGGCCGGACCGGTGGCTATCTCGCCCAACTCGATCACCTCTTCGCCCCCCTGAGTCAATAAGTCCCGGGCGCCCGACGACGAAGTCTCGGGGACGATCAGAACGTAGCCGACGCCCATGTTGAAAGTGGCGAACATCTCCTCGTCGGCGATGTCGCCCAGATGCTGGATAGCCCTGAACATCGGCGGGATCTTCCAATGACTGAAGTGGAGGCGGGCAGAAAGGCCGTCGGGGATGACCCGGGATAGGTTCCCGATCATGCCGCCCCCGGTTATGTGCGCCATCGCCCTGACCGGAACACCTCCGTCGAGCAGCCGCAGCACGCTGCGGACGTAGATGCGCGTGGGCTGCAGGAGGCTGTCGGCGATCGTCTCCGTCATGTGCGGGGAAGCGGTCTCCCGGTTGCAGGTCGTTGACCTCGAGCACTTTCCGGACCAGCGAGTAGCCGTTGGAATGGAAGCCGCTGGAAGCGAGGCCCAGGACCGCGTCGCCCTCCTGGACGGTGGAGCCGTCGATCAGCTTGCTCCGCTCCGCCAGACCGACGCAGAAACCGGCCACATCGAATTCCCCCGGAGAGTAGAGCCCGGGCATCTCGGCCATCTCCCCGCCGACGAGCGCGCACCCCGCCTGGCGGCAGCCTTCGGCCACGCCGGCCACGATACGCGCCATCTCGGCGGGCAGCAGCCGGCCGACGGCGACGTAGTCGAGGAAGAGGATGGGACGGGCCCCGACCGTGAGGACGTCGTTTACCGACATCGCCACCAGGTCGATGCCGATGGTGTCGAGACGGCCGGTCTCCTGCGCGAGCAGCAGCTTGGTGCCGACGCCGTCGGTGGACGTCACCAGCACGGGCTCCTGCAGGCCGCTGGGAAGCTGGAACATCCCGGCGAAGCCCCCGATGGAACCAAGCACTCCGGGGATGTAGGTGCTCTCGGCGTCGGCCTTGATCAGGCGGACGGCCTCCTCCCCCGCCTCGATGTCCACCCCGGCCTGCCGGTAGCTCATGTCCACCGAGTGCTCGGCGTGGATGGGGAAGACGTTGTCGGGTTTATCGAACAAGCGCCACCTCCGCTCAGTACCCCGAGGGAGCGGCGGTGGAACTCGTGCCCGACGTCGCCGGTGTCGCGGCCGGAGTCGCCGCCGCAGCCGGAGCCGCGCTGCTCGGCCCGGCGGTCGTCGCTGTAGTCGTCGTCGTGCCGTGCCGTAGATCCGAGAGCGACGGCAACTGGACCGGCTTGACGAACACGATGATGCACACCAGGACTACCAGGCAGGCCCCGGCGATCCCGATAAGCCTGCGGTTCCGCTCGATGGCCCCCATTAGAGCGGCGAGAAAGAAACCGCTCAAGAGGAAGAACAACACTATGCTGACCGAGCTTCTCACCGGACCAGCGTACCAAAAGCGGCACCGAGCCGCCCGGCGCCCGCCGTCCCGGCATGGACGCACAGACATCGAAATGCTAGAGTCCGCTCTGCAAGCATGGTGCCTCCGCAGTCAGGCCTCGGTTCGCCGAGGCCGAGAGGGAAGCCGGTGAGAAGCCGGCGCGGTCCCGCCACTGTAACCGAGGTCCTGTTCGCCAGCGAAGGCCCGCCGAAAGGCGGCGCCGGGCGGGCGGCGGGTTCTCGGGAGCCAGATACCTGCTACGGAGGAGGAGCAGACGCTTTCCGTGGAGAGAGCGACTCCGCCCCGATGTCGTCGGGGCGCCAACTCGGTTCGACCGCTACCTGGTCAGGCCGGGGAGTAGCCAACCTGCTCTCCACCATCTTGCGGGCCTTGACCATATGTCGAACCGAAAGGAGTCCGCATGACCGGACATCCCAGGCCACGCCGTTCCACGGCGGGGCCAGATCTGCCACCCTCGCGGCGGCGCACCCATCTCCCCTTCGTCCCACTCGCGTTGCTCGTCGCCTTGGTGCTGCTTCTCAGCAGCGCCCTGCTTGTGGCCGGGTGCGGGTCGGACACAGCGTCGACCGAGACGACGGCCTCACCCGCCACGACCGCCTCCACAGCGGCTCCCGCTGAGACCTCGACTACCGCTGCTCCGACAGAGACGACCGCCTCGACCGTCGCTCAACCGGCCGAGGGGACTTTCCCGGTCACGGTCACCGACGACAACGGCAACAGCGTGACCGTCGAAGCCAAGCCTATGAGCATCGTCTCCACCGCTCCGGCCAATACCTGGACGCTCTTCGCGCTCGGCGTGGGCGACAGGGTGGTCGGCACGACGTCCCTGCCCGGTGAGCCCCCGGAGGCGGCGAGCATAGCCAAGATCGGCGACTTCCAGGCGAACACCGAGGCCATCATGGCCCTCAGCCCCGACCTGGTGGTCGGCTATTCGGGCAACGAGGAAGCCCTGGCCCCCGTGCAGAAGGCGGGAGCGCCGGTACTGATCCTCAACCCCATGACCCTCGAGCAGATCTACGCGAACATCACCACGGTGGGCGCGGCAACGGGCGCGACCGGCAAAGCAACCGAAGTGGTGGACTCGATCAAGGCCCAGATCAAAGCCGTGACCGACGTCACTTCAAAGCTCGATTACTCGCCGAAGGTCTTCTATGCGCTCGACAACACCCTCTGGACCGCCGGCTCCGGCTCGTTTGTCGATGAGCTGCTCAAGCTCGTGGGCGCGACCAACGTCGGGTCCATGGCGGGTTCGCCGGCTGCCGGACAGGCCTACTTCCAGTTCACGCCCGAGCAGCTCGTAGCGGCCGATCCGGACGTGATCCTGCTTCCGAGCAGCACCTACAAGAGTGTCGAGGAGTTCACGTCCGATCCCCGCTTCGCCAATCTGACCGCGGTCAAGGAGGGGGCGGTCTCCCTCATCGACGATGTAGTGGTCACCCAGCCGGGACCCCGCATAGGCGTGGGTGTCGAGACGCTGGCCAAGGCCATTCACCCGGAGGCCTTCTAGCCCGAGCATCGCGACCGTCTGGCGCCGGCTCCCCGGCCGGGAGCCGGCGCCGGACGGCGCGGCGGGCCGCGAAGCGCCCGCCGCGCCCAGGTCTAGACAGGAGGAATCGCGCGTGATAGCCGGCGCCGATCGCCGCAGGACCTACCGTCTGGTCATGATGGCCCTGGTGGCCGCGCTGGTCGTGGTCGTCCTCGTCTCGACGATGGTCGGGGCGGCCGGGCTGTCGGTGGGCGAGGTTCTCCGAGCTCTTGGAGGCCTCCTGGTCAGCGGCGGCGATGCGACCGGCGACTATCCCGACTGGGCGCCCCGTCTGCTCCTCAGTCTCCGGCTACCCCGGATCGTACTCGCCCTCCTCGTAGGAGTGGCCCTGTCCACGGCCGGGGCCTCGTTCCAGGGGGTCTTCCGCAACCCGCTGGCCGAGCCCTACCTGCTTGGCGTGTCTGCCGGCGCGGGCTTGGGCGCGACGATCGCCATCGTCTTCAGACCCTTGGCGAGCTTTGGCATCTACGGCCTCCCCCTGCTCGCCTTCGTCGGCGCCACGGCCGCGGCCTTCCTTGTCTACCGCCTGGCCACCTTCTCCGGAAAGACCGCGGGCGCGTCCCTGCTCCTATCGGGCGTCGCCGTGGGATCGACCCTGACCGCGATCATCTCGTTCCTCATGGTGGCCACCGAGAGCGACCTGCATACGGTGGTCGTGTGGCTCATGGGGGGCCTCACCACCGCTACCTGGAACAAGGTGTACATCGTCCTACCGGTCGTAGCCGTCGGCTTCACCTACATGATGTTCATGTCGCGAAGGCTGAACCTGTTGCTGATGGGCGAGGAGCGCGCGAGGGAACTGGGGGTCGACGGGCAGCGCACCCGCCGCAACCTGATGATCGCCGCGTCGCTCACCACCGCGGCCGCTGTCGCCTTCGCCGGGCTCATAGGCTTCATCGGTCTGATGGTGCCCCATATCATGCGCATCCTGGTGGGACCGGACCACCGCAGACTGCTGCCGGCGTCGGCCGTGTTCGGGGCCCTGCTGCTGCTTGCCGCCGATACGGTGGCCCGGACGGCGCTGGCTCCCGCGGAGATCCCCGTCGGCATCATCACCGCGGCCGTCGGGGGCCCGTTCTTCCTCTATCTTCTGCGTTCCCGAAAGGGCGTGTAGGATGGCCGGCTCGACGGAGATGCGCAGCGTCTATCGCCTGACGGGACTCCAGGTCAGCTACGGCGCCCGCCTCGTGCTCGGCCCGCTCGACCTCGATGTCCCTACCGGCGCCTTCCTCGGGATCCTCGGGCCCAACGGGTCGGGGAAGACCACTCTGCTTCGGGTGCTCACCGGCGCCATCCACCCGCACGCCGGGAACGTCCTGCTCCAGGATCGGCCGCTCTCCGGCTACAGGGCGACCGAGGTGGCCCGCCTCGTCGGGGTCGTCCCCCAGCAGTTCACCCTCGACTTTAGCTTTACCGTTGAAGAGATGGTCGCCATGGGGCGCTACGCGCACCCGCTCGGGCGGCGAGGCGCGGGGGGCGGCACCGAGGCCGAGCAGATGGCTGTGGCCTCCGCGCTCGAGGCGACGGGGATGACCGGGCTAGCAGGTCGGCTGGTCACCCAACTCTCTGGAGGCGAGCGGCAGCGGGCTCTGATCGCCCAGACCCTGGCCCAGGAGACCCCGGTCCTGCTGCTCGACGAGCCCCTCAACAACCTCGACCTGAACCACCAGCTCGAGGTCATGCAGTTGCTGGGACAGCTCCACGCCGCGGGCAAGACCATCGTGGTCGTGCTGCACGACCTCAACATGGCGGCCCAGTATTGCGACCAGCTCCTCCTGCTTGACACCGGGCATATCGCGGCACGGGGAGCACCGGAAGAGATCCTCGATCCCCGGCTGATCTTGGAGGTCTTCAGGGTGAGGGTGGCGGTCCACCGTCAGGGCAGGCGACCATACCTCACTCCTCTGTGGTCGCGCGCCTCGGAAGGCGGAGCCACGGGGGGCGCCGGAGGCGCGGGCGAGAAACGAGTGCACGTGATCGCCGGTGGCGGCGCGGCCTCGGAGCTGATCGAGGAACTCGTCCTGCACGGGTTCTCGCCGACGGTCGGCATCGTCAGCGTGTTCGATACCGACTACGCCACCGCCCAGCGGTATGAGCTCGAGGTGATAGCCGCCCCGCCGTTCCAGGCCTTCCCGACCGAAGCGGTCCAGCAATTGAAGACGCACCTTGACGAGGCCGATGTGGTCTTCGTCGCCCCGATCTTCTTCGGCCCGGGGAATCTCGAGCCCCTAACTGTCGCCCTCGCGGCCGCCCGGGCGGGCAAGGAAGTGCTGGTGGCCGATTCGCCCCCCATCGGACAGCGGGATCTGAGCGAGGGCCGCGCGACAGAACTCGTGGAGCAGCTTTTCGCCGCGGGCGCGGGCCGTTTTGCGGATGTCCGCGGGGCGGTCGAGTCGCTCAGCGCCGCTCCGCCCGGCTGAGGCCACTTGCGTTGCCGCACCCCGTCTACTACTGTGCTGGAGAGGGGTTTCTCCTTGCGACCTTTCGGAGAGGGCGGTTGTGGACGAAGACGAGCGGACCAAAGGTCCCACCCAGCCGGCCGTCAAGCGCCACAAGAGGCGTCGCCGCTGGGTAATGGCCCTCTCCATCACGGGGGCCGTCATCGTCGTTCTCATCATCGCCGCGCTCGTCACCGCGCACTACACCAGCGCCAGCTCCTTCTGCGACACCTGCCACGAGATGGATCCGTACTACGAGAGCTGGCAGGCCTCAACACACAGCAGCGCTGAGTGCCGCGACTGCCACATCCCTCCGGGCGCCATTCCCTATATCGAGACGAAGCTAGGCTCGTTCCGCGAGATCTACGTGCACGTCGCCGGCGATCCAGACGCCCCGCTCGCTGTGACCCGGGAGATCCCCGATGAGAGCTGCCTGCGCTGCCACGAGGACCCGCCTCCGGACCCGACCCTGCCGACCGTCACGTTCTCCCACGAAAAGCACTCCGATATCGACTGCATCAGTTGCCATGTGCGTTTCGTCCACACGACGGTCAATCCCCCCGAGTATGTGGATCCGGCGAAGATGTCCTCATGTTTCGAGTGCCACGACGGGACCATCGCTCCCAACAACTGCTCGTACTGCCATGCGGCTCCGCACGAGGCCAGGGGCGAATGCAGCAGCTGCCACACCATGACCGGTTGGAGCTCGGCGGCAAGCGGTCATCCCTTCGCGCTGACCGGCGCCCACGCCGGCCTATCCTGCACCGATTGCCACGTGAGCAAACCGGGGGTGCAGAACATGGCGGGCACCCAGCTCGCTCAGGCCGGCCCGGAGTGTGCGTCGTGTCATGAGGACAAGCACGGGGGCTTGGCGGACTGCGCGGGCTGCCACATGCCCACCGCGTGGAAAGATGTCGATTTCGAGCATCCGTTTCCCAGAGTCGGCGCCCATGCAAGCCTATCCTGCGCCGACTGCCACGTTAGCGAACCGGGAGCGGCGACCGTCGCCGGGACTCAGTTTCCCGCGGCGGACCCCGCCTGCGTCTCCTGCCACGGGGACAAGCATGACGGCCTTACCGACTGTGCGGACTGCCATACTCCCAAAGGGTGGAAGCCCGCGGACTTCCGGCACCCGCCGGCCGGAGAGCACAGCGCCAGGAGCTTTGCCTGCGTCAAGTGCCATCCGAGTGGCTTCGCCACTCAATCGTGCACGTGCCACGGAGGCCGCCCGCCGTCGGACGACTGAGGGACAGCGCTCGCAGCGAGCGAACCGGAGGCGCCTAGCCCTCCAGCGCGCCGCAGGCGCTCTCTTCGTAGCGGAACTTCGATTGACGGAGCTTCTCGGGCACGTCGCACGGGTAGTCCCCGGTGAAGCAGGCGGCGCAGAAGCAATCGGCCGCCTCACCGGCTCGGGTCGCCCGCATCAGTCCGTCGAGCGACAGGTAGGCCACGGAGGTCGCACCCAGCTCCTCGCTGATCTCGTCCACGCTCTTCCCGAACGCGATGAACTCGTCCTGGTCGGCCATATCGATGCCATAGAAGCAGGGAAAGACGATGGGGGGCGAGCTTATCCGCAGATGGACTTCCTTTGCCCCAGCCTCGAAGAGCACCCGCACCAGTGCCCGGGTGGTGTTGCCGCGCACGATGGAGTCGTCGACGACCACCAGACGCTTGCCCCGGATGGCCGAACTCATGGGGTTGAACTTCATGCGGATGCCGAGCTTGCGCACCCGGTCCTCGGGGTTGATGAACGTCCGTCCGATGTAGCGGTTCTTGATCAGGGCTTCGCCGTAGATGATGCCGCTCCCCGCCGCGTAGCCGATGGCGGCGGAGTTCCCCGTGTCGGGGACGGGGATCACCAGATCGGCCTCCACCGGTGATTCGCTCGCCAGCTCTTCGCCCATCCGGCTGCGGGCGGTATACAGCGTCTGGCCTTTCATCACGGAATCCGGACGCGCGAAGTAGATGAATTCGAACACGCAGAGCGCTTCCCGCTTGCGGTCGACCACCTGCTCGATGTGGTAGCCCTGCTCATCGATCCAGCAGATCTCCCCCGGCTCGATCTCGCGGATCAACTGGGCGCCGATGATGTCCAAGCCCGAAGATTCGCTCGCCAGGCAGTAGCGCTCCTCGACCTTGCCCAGCACCAGGGGACGGACGCCGTAGGGGTCGCGGAAGCCGATCACCGCGTCGCTGGTGAGCAGCACCGCGCTGAACGCGCCGCGCAACCGGGGGATGATGTCGCGCAACGCGCCCCGGACATCCCGGGAGGGGTGCTCGGCGAGCAGGGCCGCGATGACCTCGGTGTCGGAGGTGCTCTCGAAGATATGCCCGCTCTCCACGAGGCCGGCGCGCAGTTCATCGGTGTTGACCAAGTTACCGTTATGAGCCAGGGCGATGAAGGAGCCGTTCCGGGTCCGAGCGAAGGGCTGCGCGTTCCGCATCTCGCTGGAGCCGGTTGTCGAGTAGCGCACGTGCCCGATGGCCAGCTTCCCAGGAAGTGTCTGCAGGATGGACTCCTCGAACACCTGGGACACCAGCCCCATGTCCTTGTGGACGATCAGGCGAGAACCGTCGGTGACCGCTATGCCGGCCGACTCCTGCCCGCGGTGCTGCAGAGCGAAGAGAGCGAAGAAGGTCAGGCGAGCGACATCCATCTCCGGGGCGTAAATGGCGAACACCCCGCATTCATCATGGGGTGAGTCGTCAGTCCACGGGTCCCGCATCATTCCCCCATGGCCCTGGGTAGAGCCGTCTCGTAGACCTCTTCTAACCGGGCGACCGGCACGCGCAGGGCGGCCGAGCGGCCCCCGGGGCCCTCGGCGCTCATCGCCAACTCAGCACCGCCGACGCGGCCCAGTCGATGGCAAGGGACGCCGGCCTCATGGCACATATTCTTTAGGCCCACGCCATCCTCAGCCGCGACCGACACGACCACCAAGGTAGGCGTCTCGCCGAAGAAAGCGATGTCGGGACGGCGGGCCAATCCAGCCGCGTGCCCATCCGCCATCCAATGCAGACGATGGAACGCAAGGTCGGCCCCGATGTTCCCCGCGATGCAACTCTCGGCCAGCGCTATCGCCAGGCCTCCGTCGGAGCAGTCGTGCGCGGAGCGGAGGAGCCGCGCGGCGATCGCTTCCTGCAGCACCCGCTGCAACGCCACTTCGGCCTCGAGGTCCACGTCCGGTATGCGCCCCGCCGGACGGCCCTTCGGTCCGCCGAACCAGCGCTTCTGGTACTCGGACCCATCCAGCACCGGGCCGGCGTCGCCGAGCAGGAACACCTCGTCTCCTCCGGCTTTGAAGGCGACGGTGCAGTTCGCGGTGACGTCGTCGATGACCCCGAGCATCCCCACGACCGCCGTCGGGTAGATGGGCTGCTCGAAGCTCTCGTTGTAGAGCGACACATTCCCCGATATCACCGGCGTACCCAGCGCCTCGCAGGCCTCGGCCATCCCTTCGATGGCCTGCGCCAGCTGATACGCGATGGGCCCATTGTCCGGATTGCCGAAGTTGAGGCAGTTGGTGATGGCGATAGGCTTCGCGCCCACGCAGGAGACGTTGCGGGCGGCTTCGGCCACCGCGGCCTTACCCCCCCGATAGGGATCGAGGTAGGTCTGCCGGCCGTTGCCGTCGGTGCAGACCGCTATCCCCGCGCCCGTCTTCTTGATGCGAAGGAGCGCCGCGTCGCCCCCGGGGACGATGACCGTGTTCAGTTGCACCTGATGGTCGTACTGCCTGTACACCCAACGCCGGCTGGCAATGTTCGGCGAGCCGATGAGGTCGAGGAGTATGTCTTCGAGAGCCACATCCGGCCGCGGGTAGTCCGCCGGATCCAGGGGCTCGTCGACCTCGTGGGCCGGCCGCTCCTGGGGAATGGCGTAACAGGGCGGCTCCGTCAGGGCAACGGCACTCATGTCGCCGACTACCTGGCCACCGAAGAAGACGCGCAGGTTCTTCGTGTCGGTCACCCCGCCGACGATGGTGGCGTCCAGGTCCCAGCGGTCGCAGACCGCCTTGACCCCTTCCCACTGTTCCGGCGCGACGATCGCCAGCATCCGCTCCTGGCTCTCGCTGATCATGATCTCCCAGGGCTCCATGTCGGCCTCGCGCAGCGGGACCCGATCGGCATGCAGGTCGATGCCCACCCCGCCCTTGGCCGCCATCTCGCTGGAGGAGGAGGTGATGCCCGCGGCGCCCAAGTCCTGAAGCGCCACGAGAAGATCGGCGCGCAGCAGTTCGAGACAGGCTTCCAGCAACTTCTTCTCCATGAAGGGGTCGCCCACCTGGACGGAGGGGCGCTTCTGCTCGAGCGTCTCGTCGAACACTTGGCTGGCGAGCACGCTGGCCCCGCCGATGCCGTCCCGGCCGGTCTTGGCGCCGATCAGCACAACGTGGTTACCCACCCCCGCCGCGCTGCTGAGGATGATCTCGTCCCGCTTGACCAGCCCCACCGTCATGGCGTTGACGAGACAGTTGCCGGCATAGGGGTCTTCGAAGTAGATCTCGCCGGCTACCGTGGGGATGCCCATGCAGTTGCCATAGCCGCCGACGCCGGCGACCACGTGCTCGAAGAGGTAGCGCTGGCGGTTGAGCACCGCTTCGCTGGGAGCGATATCGGGCGAGGCTGCCGCTGCCGCGACCGCCGCGGAGCCGGCCCAGCCGTCCCGAGCCGGCAGGGGTTCGATCTCGCCGAAGCGCAGGGAGTCCAGGCCGCAGATGGGCCGGGATCCCATGGCGAAGATGTCGCGGATGATGCCGCCGACGCCGGTCGCCGCTCCCTGGTAGGGCTCGACGGCCGACGGGTGATTGTGGCTCTCGATCTTCATGGCGACGGCCACACCGCCACCGATGTCGACGATGCCGGCGTTCTCACCCGGTCCCTGCAGCACGCGTTCCCCTTTCGTGGGAAAGCGTTTCAGCAGAAGTTTGGAGTGCTTGTAGCCGCAGTGCTCGCTCCACATAAGCGAGAAGACGGCAAGCTCGACATGAGTGGGCTCTCTGCCCTGAAGCTCACAGATGCGCTCGTACTCCCACCCGGTAAGACCCAACTGCTCGTAGAGCTCGGCCATGCCCCCCGCTCTCCTAGGCGTCCGAGCCCGACGCAGGGGCCCCGTTTTCCGCGGCCGGCTGGTCCGCACCGGCTTCTTCGCCTGCTTCGCATCCCGGCGGGCTCGTCGCGCCGCAATCCGGGCCGCACCCCGGGATCTCCCGCCAGTCGAGCTGACTCTGGCAGACCCGGCACACGCAGGTCTCGGGAAGGAATCCCTTCATGAACGAATCTCGCGCGCCGCAGCGCGGGCAGACAGTTTGCCCGGCCATCGCCTACCCTCCCAAAACGTGATCGATCATCGACTGGAAGATAGCCCGTCCGTCGGTCCCGCCGACTATGTCCTCACATACCCGTTCGGGGTGAGGCATCATGCCCAGGATGTTGTAGCCCTCACTCAGAATGCCGGCCACGTTGTCGACAGCGCCGTTCGGGTTGGCCTCGTCGGTGACCCGGCCCTCGGCGTCACAGTACCGGAAGGCCACCAGCCCGCCGTCCTCGATCTCCTGCAGGTGGTCGGAGCCCGCCGTCCAGTTGCCCTCGTTGTGGTTGACCGGAATCTGGATGACCTGGCCCACCTGGAGCCGGCTGGTGAAGGGAGTGTCGGTCCGCTCCACCCGCAGATACTGGGGATGGCAGATGAACCTCAGGCCCCGGTTGCGCCGCAAGGCTCCATACAGCAGGTGGGCCTCGGTGAGGGTCTGGAAGCCGTTACAGATACCCAGGACCAGGCCGCCGCCGGCCGCGAACGAGGCCACTTCTTGCATGATGGGGCTGAAACGGGCGATAGCGCCGGTACGCAGGTAGTCGCCATAGGAGAAGCCGCCGGGGAGCACGATGCACTGGGCGCTCTTGAGGTCCCGGTCCTTGTGCCACAGATAGTAGGGGTCGGCCTCGGGGAAGGTGGAGAGGGCGTGAACGGCATCGTAGTCGCAGTTGGAACCGGGGAAGACGACGACGCCGAAACGGACCTTCTTGCCTGTGCCCTGGGTCACCTCAGACTTCCTCCCCAGCGGTGCCAACAACTCGATTCAAACTGAAGGTGCGCCGACAGTCCGCACTGGACGAGTGCGAGGCAAGGACGCAGGAAGCGCTCGTAGCGGCGCTACGGGCGCGACCGAGGACGACGCATCGTGCCGTCCAGTGCGGACTCGGCGGCCGCTGCTTCATTTTGAATCGAGTTCCAACTCAAAGCGATAGTCCTCGATGATGGGATTGGCCAAGAGCTTGCGGCACATGTCGTCCACGTCGGCTCTGACCCGCTCGGGATCGGTGCCCGGCACCTCCAGAGTGATGTAGCGCCCCACCCGGATATTCGCCGCCCCGGGGTGCCCGAGGGCAGGCATGGCCCGCTCGATGACCGCGCCCTGAGGGTCGACCACTCCAGCCTTGGGGGTGACATAGACCGAGACCTTGTACACTCCGGTTCTCCTCCTTAGAGAGATGAGGTGTCCGCGCCTGAGGGCGCCACGCGGCGGGGAACCAACCAAGGTCGATTCTATCAGCTTCGGTGAGTCTCCTCGGCGGGAAACCCCGCGCTCACCACTCCAGTGCGGCCACCCGCTCGAAGATGACCCCCATGTTGCGCAGCGCGTAGCTGGGGTCGAACAGAGCCTCGATCTGGGCCGGCGACAGCCGGGCAGTCACTTCCGGGTCGGCCTTGAGCAGGTCGGCGAACTGGGTCTTCTCCTCCCAGGCCCTCATGGCGCTCCGCTGCACGATCGCGTAGGCGTCGTCGCGGAGGATACCGGCCTCGACGAGAGCGAGAAGCACCCGCTGGCTGTAGACCAGGCCGTAGCTCTTTTCGATATTCGCCGCCATGTTCTCCGGGTAGACGTTGAGCTTGTCCACCAGCCAGCAGACCTTCTTGAGCATGTAATGGAGAAGGATCGTGCTGTCGGGGAAGATGACCCGCTCGGCGCTCGAGTGGCTGATGTCGCGCTCGTGCCAGAGGGGGACGTTCTCGAGGGCGGCAACGAGATTGCCCCGGATGATGCGCGCCTGCCCGCAGAGGCGCTCGGAGATGATGGGATTCCGCTTGTGAGGCATGGCCGACGAGCCCTTCTGCCCCGGCGCGAAGTACTCCTCGGCCTCGAGCACCTCGGTGCGCTGGTAGTGGCGCACCTGAAGAGCGATCTTCTCGATGGTTCCGGCCAGCAGGGCGAGGGCCGCCATGAACTCGGCGTGGCGGTCGCGTTGCACGATCTGCGTGGAGATGGGCGCCGCACCCAGGCCAAGAATGGACATGGTCATCGTCTCGACCGCGGGATCCACGTTGCCGTAGCTCCCCACCGCGCCGGAGATCTTGCCGACCGAGACCTGCTGAGTACCGCGCTCCAGCCGCTCCAGACCGCGTTGCACCTCGAAGGCCCACAGGCCGAGGACCATGCCGAAGGTGATGGGTTCGGCGTGCACGCCGTGCGTGCGGCCGATCATGACCGTATCCCGGTGCTCCAGCGCCCGGCGTTGGAGGATCGTGCCCAGCCTACGGGTCTCCTCGGCGAGCAGAACGCCCGCTGCCCGCAACTGCAGAGCCAGGCCGGTATCGAGCACGTCGGAGGAGGTGAGGCCATAGTGGATGTGCTTGGAGGCGTCCCCCACGTTCTCGGCCACACAACTCACAAACGCGATGACGTCGTGCTGAGTCGTCTCCTCGATCTCGTTGACCCGGTCCACATCGAAGGCGGCCTTCTCTCGTATGTCGGCCATCGCGTCTTCGGGTATCCGGCCCAACCGGGTCCAGGCTTCGCACACCGCCAATTCCACCTGCAACCAGGCAGCCATGCGCGCCTCGTCGGTCCAGATGGCGGCCATCTCCGGCGTGGAGTAGCGGGGGATCATCGGGCGCTGCTTTCGGCCGGGCCGCCCTGGGCTTCGCCGCCTTGGGCGCCGGCTGCCGGATCGCCTTCGGTGCCGGGAGAGCCGGCGAGGCCCCCCACCCGGAGGATCTTGGCGGCCAGGATGGCGGCGTTGCGGGCGCCGTTGATCGCCACCGTCGCCACGGGAACGCCGGGAGGCATCTGCACCATCGAGAGGAGCGAGTCGAGCCCCCCCAGGTCCGAGGTGCGGATAGGCACGCCTATGACGGGCAGATCGGTCATCGACGCAACGACGCCGGGAAGCGCGGCAGCTTTGCCCGCGCCGGCTATGACCACCTTCAGACCCCGGGACTCGGCGGCCAGCGAATACTCGCGCACCGCTTCCGGATCCCGGTGGGCGGAGAGGACGTTTATCTCATACGGTATGCCGCGTGACTCCAATTCCTCGGCGGCGGCGTCCATGACGTCCGCGTCCGATTGGGACCCCATGAGGATCCCCACCAACGGCTGACCGGTCACGTTCCCTCCTCCCGCGTCTGCTGCTTCCCACTTCTCCGCACGCAGAGCGATGTCGGAGCGGTGTTGCTCTCCTTCGAACCGGATCTCGGCCACCCCGGCGTAGGCGCGGGCCCGAGCTTCGGCAAAGGTGTCGCCGAGCCCGGTGACGGTCAGAACCCGGCCGCCGGAGGTGACGACCGAACCAGCCACCTCTTTGGTGGCCGCATGGAACACTTCCACGCCGTCCAAACGTCGCGCGCGCCCCAGCCCCCCTATGACGTCCCCCTTGGACGCCGAGGCGGGATACCCACGCGACGCAAGCACGACGCCCACCGCGGCTCCCGGTCGCCAGACCGCGGCGGTCGGCAGAACCTCGCCGTTCGCGGCCGTCCACAGCAGTTCCAGCAGATCGCTCTCCAGCCGGGGAAGGAGGGCCTGGGTCTCGGGATCGCCGAACCGGCAGTTGAACTCGAGGACCTTGGGCCCGTCCTTGGTCAGCATCAGGCCCGCGTAGAGGACGCCCCGAAAGTCGATGCCGCGGCGGCTCAGTTCGGCCACCGTCGGCCGCACCACCAGGTCGACGAGTTCTTGGTAGAGCCTAGCGTCGACGGTAGGCACCGGCGAATAGGAGCCCATCCCTCCGGTGTTAGGGCCGGCGTCTCCGTCCAGGGCCCGCTTATAGTCCTGGGCCGGTGCGAGAGGCAGGATGCTCTCACCGCTGACCAGAGACAGGAGGGAGACCTCCTCGCCCTCCAGGAACTCCTCGACGAGGACGGTATCCCCGGCCAGTCCGAACCGGCGCTCCACGAAGCACTCGGTGAGAGCCGCCTCCGCCTCCTTAAGTCTGCGCGCGACGATCACCCCTTTGCCGGCGGCGAGGCCGTCAGCCTTCACCACCACGGGAGCCCCGTGCTCCCATAGGTAGGCGAGAGCCGCGATGTGCTCAGTGAAGATCGCCGACCGGCCGGTCGGGACGCCGGCCGCCTCCATCACCTGCTTGGCGAAGGCTTTGGAGCCTTCCAGGAGGGCGCCATCCGCTCCCGGGCCGAAAACCGCGCGGCCCCGCTCCCGCAGTCGGTCGGCAAGGCCGGCCACGAGAGGAGCTTCGGGTCCTACGATGGTAAGGTCGATCTTCTCCCGCTCGACGAAGGCCACCAGGCCGGGGATGTCTTCGGTCCCTGTGGAAACAATCAGCGCGTCGTCACGGATGCCCGCGTTACCCGGGGCGCAGAAGAGTCTCCCGATCCTCGGGCTCTTCGCGAGACCGCGGACGAGGGCATGCTCCCGGCCCCCTCCGCCGACCACCAAGACATCCAGCCGCCGGTCAGAAGCCATCGCCCTGCCCCCTACCCTAGTGCTGGTGCCCGGCGTGGCCGGGCGCGGACGCCGTGCGCTGGGCGTATTCCGGATGCGGCACCTTGATGTGTTGCTCGCGCTTGGGCCCCACCGATATGAGAGAAATGGGCACCCGGACGTTCCTCACGACGAAGTTGAGGTAGTCGATAGTCTCCTGGGGAAGGTCCTGCACCGTCGTGACGCCGGTGATATCGCTCTTCCAGCCCGGCATCTCCTCGTAGACCGGCTCGACCTCCGCGAAGATCGCCTGGGCCGGCGGCAACTCCTCGAGGATCTCTCCCCGGTACTTGTATGCCGTGCAGACCTTGATGGTCTCCAGCGTGTCGAGCACGTCCAGCTTGGTGATGCAGAGACCGGTGAGGCCGTTGACCCGGGCCGCGTAGCGAAGCGCCACGAGGTCCAGCCAGCCGCAGCGGCGCGGCCGTCCGGTGGTGGTCCCGAACTCCTGGCCCACCTCGCGCAGAGATTCGCCGACGCTGTCGCTCAGTTCCGTCGGGAAGGGGCCTTCGCCGACCCGGGTGGTATACGCCTTCGTGACTCCCCAGACCTCGCTGAACTCTATCGGCCCGATGCCGCTGCCCACGCTCGCATACCCGGCGACGGGGTTCGAGGAGGTGACGAAGGGATAGGTGCCGTGATCGAGATCGAGCATGGTCCCCTGGGCGCCTTCGAGAAGCAGGCGCTTGTCCTCGCGTAAGGCGTTCCACAGCAGGAGGCTGGTGTCTTCGACGTAGGGGCGCAGCGACTCGGCCGCCTCGATGTAGCGCTCGCACTCCTCGTCCAGATGGCTGACGTCCTGGTCGTACGCCTTGGCCATCACCTCGGCCTTGGCCCTCATCATGCTCATGACCCGCTCGCGGAAGCCCTCGGGATCGACGATGTCCTGCATCCGCACGCCCTGACGCGCCGCTTTGTCGGCGTAGGCCGGCCCGATACCCCGGCCCGTGGTGCCGATCTTGCCCTTGCCCAGCCGCGCCTCTTGCACGTGGTCCAACATGATGTGGTACGGCATGATGAGATGCGCTTTGCCCGACACCTTGAGGTTCCGGGTGGACACGTTGCGGCTCTCGAGATCGTCGATCTCCGTCCGCAGCACCGTCGGATCGATGACGACGCCGTTGCCGATGACCGAGATGATGTTGGGGTTGAAGACACCGGACGGCACGAGGTGAAGAGCGAACTTACCCCGGATATTCTCCACTGTGTGGCCGGCGTTGTTGCCGCCCTGATACCGCACCACGACGTCGGCCTGCTCGCAGAGCAGGTCGGTGACTTTCCCTTTGCCTTCGTCGCCCCACTGGGCGCCTACCACGACGAGAACCGGCACGTCGCCTCCTGATCGGTCAGACCTTGATTCCGCGCTGAAGTTTACACCAGCCCCGGGCCCGGGCGCGCCCGTCCCCCGGTCGTCCCCGGGCCGACCGGGGCGAGAGCCCGGGAATCGCCGCCCTCAGCGGCCTCTCGCCGCCCGCGCCGCGCGGGCGGCCACAACCCCGGATGCAGAGGCCTGCACCAACCCGCGCGTGACGCCCGCCCCGTCGCCGACCGCGTAGAGCCCCTTGACCGGGGTCTGCAGATCGGGACCGAGCGTGAGACGCGAGGAGTAGAACTTGACCTCGACCCCGTAGAGCAGCGTGTCACGCCCCCCACCCCCGGCAGCAGGGCGTCCAGGGCGTCGAGCATGTCGACGAGGTCGCGCAGATGCCTGTAGGGCAACGCGAAGCTCAGGTCGCCGGGGGTGGCGGCGCGCAGCGTCGGTTCCACGACGCTGCGCCGCAATCTCTCCGGTGTGGTGCGGTGCCCCGCCCGCAGATCGCCCAGACGCTGCACCAGGATGTCTCTGCCCAGCATGTTCGCCAGACGGGCGACCGACTTGCCGTACGCGATCGGCTCCTTGAACGGCACGGTGAACCGGGTGGAGACCAGCAGCGCGAAGTTGGTGTTGGCGGTCTTGAGGTCGGAGTCCGCGTAGCTGTGCCCGTTCACCGTGACGGCGTCGCCCCAGCACTCGGTGCATACCACGCCCCGCGGGTTCATGCAGAAGGTGCGCACCTGGTCCTCGAAGTGCCGCGAGGTGTAGAGCAGCTTGGGCTCGTACAACTCGTCGGTGATGATGTCGGTCACCACCGCCGGCACCTCCACCCTGACCCCGATGTCGACGGCGTTGCTCACCAAGCCGATGCCCAGCCTCCCCGCCTCCGCGGTGAGCCAGGCGGACCCCTCCCTGCCCGGGGCCAGGATCACGATCGGGCTCTCGTAGGTCTGCCCGTCGGCGGTCGTGACGCCGGCGACCCGACCGAGACCAGCGGAGGCTGCGCCGGTGGCGTGCTGCGTCTTGGAGTACGGTTTCGCCATGGGCTGTGCCGGCGTAGCCGCCCCGGCCTCCGCCGGCTTCTTCCGTAGCGCCGGCCCGTCGGCGGTGAGTACCGTGGCCACCGCTGTGTCGGTGCGGATGTCGACCTTGTCTTCCAGTTCGGCCCGCATAGCGGCGAGCACCTCGGCCGACCGTTCCGTCCCCAGATGCCGCACGGGCGACCGCACGAGCCGCAGGCCCTGCCTCGCCGCCAGGTCGGCCCAATGATCGTAGCGGTCCCCTTCGTTGCCGTAGAGCCGGTCGGGGGCCCCGAATCGCCGGTAGATGCCATCGACGTCGGCGATCAGCTTGAGCATTCCCTTCGCGTCGACGTAGTCGCCCAGCCAGCCCCCCACCTCTGGGCCAAGCGTGAGCTTGCCATCGGAGAAAGCGCCCGCTCCTCCCCAACCGGTCGTTATGTCGCAGGTGGGACAGTGAGCGCAGGAGCCGGTATCGCGCGCCGGGCACCGCCGGTCAGAGATGTCGGCCCCCTTTTCGAGGAGGAGCACCCGCAGGCCGGGCTTGGCGGCCAGCTCAAGAGCGGCAAAGATCCCGGCAGGCCCTCCGCCCACGATGATCACGTCGTACGTGCTGCCGTTGGTCGTCATGATCTCCGTCTTCTGCTTCTAGGGGGTCAACCGAGCGTCGGCCAGGTCCGAGAACCGCGTGTAGTTTGGCGCGAACGCCATCTTGCACTCGCCGATGGGCCCGTTCCGCTGTTTGCCGACGATGATCTCGGCCGTCCCCTTGTCCTGGCTGTCGCGGTTGTAGACCTCGTCGCGGTAGATGAACATCACCAAGTCTGCATCTTGCTCAATAGCTCCGCTGTTGTGAGTGACAAGGCCATCCGCGAGCCAGCAGGACGGCCCGGGCACGGTCAAATCGAAAACCTCCTCGTCTCCACCCGGAGAGATCTCTACGACCCTATCCCAGAAGAGATCGCTCGTAGCTTCGATTCGGAGAGTCTCGTCCTCGAGGAGGTCGGCGTACTGCAGCATCACTGCCCTAGAGGGAGCAAAGTTGAAATTAGTCCCGGCGTGCGAGGTTCCCCGCAGGGTCGCCACGGCGCGCTGAGACAGGCCGCGCGCGGCCATGGTCTCTTTGACTCTCGCGAAGGCTGACGGAGGCAGAGTATCTACGTTGGTGTTGGCCGACATAGGCTCCAGCTTTGACCGTAGGTTTTCCGCCGCTTCCGCCCGGGAACCGAAGCCCCCGACCTCTTGCAGGAACCGAAGCATGTGCTCCCGGCCGGACACATCGACCGTGAACCAGCTTGAGCCAGCCTGCTTCGCCTGCCGTATCCGGGCGACTATCCTCAGGCGCAAAAGCAGAGCGGCGACATCGTCCGCCAGCCCACGACTGCAAGTCGCAAAGGCGATTCGGGAAGACCCTTTGTCGCCGTTCTTCCGCAGGTGGATGGTGCCATCGGTCGCCCACAAATGTCTGAGCAAGATCGCGAGTTGCCGATTGCTCAGCTTGAACGCAGCCTGAGGAATCCGTTTCTCGTGCGATCTTTGCCCGAACACACCCAGCTTGCGAAGCCAGTGATTGATCCCGGCGGGGTGCCAGCGATTTCCGTTGCCCGACAACAGAAGCTGGAACCAGTTCCCCGGCCCCCGGTACCACGTGACTCGGGCCCCGAACTCGCTCTCGGCGACGCCGGCAACGAGTTCAGCGTTCTCGAGTGACCCTGTGGTATAGCGCATCGGCTGCCCTGATAGATAGCTCCCGTCCCCGATGAGTTGGCCGAGCAGAGCGACCTGCCCGTCGGACCACGTCTCTATTGCAGCGGGTTCGGGGAGACGCCGGGCAAGTGCGACCCGGGCGCCCAGCACCAGCCGGTCGACCTCAGTCCACCCCTCGCCGCCCAGTACACGATGCTCTCCCGTCGCCCGGAGCCGCCGCCCGCTCGCGGTGACGACCTCATACACCGGCCGAACCCCTACCGGCCACACGCATTCGGCACGAGCCTCGACAAGGCGCTTGTCCGCTCCGATCGCGATCACGTCCGGCCGCAGGCCCACCAGCTCTTTGACCGGCACCCGAGAGCCGTCGGCCAAGCAGACGAGAGTGTCGCCGGTCACACATTCCCTCAGGTCCGACAGCACCGGCTTGTTGCCGGCCCGCTGCTCCACCTGCCGCGACAACTGCGAAAGAGCAAGCACCGGCACTTCGAGCTCGCGGGCAAGGATCTTGAGACCGCGGGATATGCGGGAGATCTCCTGCTGCCGGTTCTCGACGCCGGTGTCGCCCATCATCAGTTGCAGATAGTCCACGATGATGAGACCCAGGTTCTTCTCCTGAGACCGGAGACGCCGCGCCTTGGCCCGGATCTCCATGAGGTTGAGCGAGGCGCTGTCGTCGATGAAGATGGGAGCCGTATGCAACGGGGTACAGGCGGACGCCAGCTGACTCCAGTCCCTTGTCTGCAGAGCCCCTCGGCGCACCCGCCAGCTATCGACCCGCGCCTCGGAGCACATCATCCGGTTGACCACCTCCGCCTTGGACATCTCCAGGCTGAAGATGGCCACTCCCTTCGCTTGGTCGACGGCCACGTTGCGGGCCACGTTCAACGCGAAGGCGGTCTTGCCCATGGAGGGACGCGCCGCCAGGATGACCAGGTTTGAGGGCTGGAAGCCACCGATGAGCGAATCCACCTCGCGAAAGCCGGTCTGGCATCCGACGGTGCGGTGCCCTTCGGACATGAGCCGCTCCAGTTCGGAGAAGCTCTCGGTGATGAGCTCGCCTATCGGCTCGAACTCTCCCATGACCCGGCTCTGGGAGATGTCGAAGACCATCTGCTCCGCCCTGTCGATAAGCTCGAGCGGGGGCTGCTGGCGCCGGTAGCCCATCTCGGTGATCTCCCCTCCCACCTTGATGAGCGAGCGCAGGTAGTAGTTCTCGCGAACGATCTCCGCGTAGTACCGGGCATTCGTGGCCGCGGGGACCGACGTCACCAGGCCGTGGATGAACGCCCGCCCGCCGATGGCCTCGAGACTGGCCCTGTTGGCCAGTTGCTCGGACACCGTGATGGGGTCGACTGGCTCCCCGCGAGAGAACAGGTCTTCGATGACCTCGAATATCCGCTGGTGCCCCGGCCGGTAGAAGTAGTGCGGCCGAACGATCTCGCTGACCGCGGGGATGACGTTGGGGGTGAGCATGCTCGCCCCCAACACCGACAGTTCCGCGTCAAGATTCTGTGGGAGCGAATACTCGCCCCCGAGTTCTCCCTCGGGGCCGCCGTTTCCCGCCGCCATCTCTACACCCGCCCCTCTCTCCCGGGACGAAGACCTGGACCGTCTAGGCCTTGTGCTCCTCGGGAACCACGATGACCTTGACCTCTGCCGGCTCCACACTGTTGTGGACTTCGACTTTGACCATGTACGTGCCCACCATCTTGATAGGTTCTTCGAGCTCCACGTTACGCTTGTCGACCCGGATCTTGCGGGCCGCGTAGAGCGCCGTCGCGATGTCCTGGGTAGTGACCGAGCCGAAGAGCCGGTCGCCGGAGCCGACCGGCGCGGGGATGGTCAACACGGTCTTCGCCAGAAGGTCGCGGGTCTCTTCGGCCTGCTCGGCCTCGCGGCGCGCGCGGGCCTCCTTCTGCTCCATCATCTTGCGCACCTGGGCGACGCGGCCCGCCGTGGCCACCTCGGCCATCTTGCGGGGCAACAGGTAGTTGCGGGCGTATCCCTCGGATACGTTGGCCAACTCACCCTTCTTGCCCACCTTGTCCACATCCTGCAACAGGATTATCTCCATATGTCACTCCTTCTCGATGTCACCTCAAGGAGCCCGGCCCCGGGCTCTTGAGAGCGAAACGCTTACGATAGTCGATCCATGTATCCAGAAGTCCCACCAGGCCCGTGAGCTGGAAGAACGCCTGGGCCAAAACCGCCGAAACGAACAAGGCCGTGCGCGAGCCCGGCCGCCACTGCCTGCTGGCACCGAACCAACGAAGCACACCCAGCGCCTGCAAGAAGAACAGGGTCTGTGACACCAGCAACACATCGATGCCGGCGTACAGCAAGACCGAATGCCACTGTGCGTCCCCCCGGGAGAAGAGCAGCATCGCCAGCCCCACGATGGAAGCATACGCGACCGCCCAGTGCATGCGGAAGGTGGACAGAGACATGCTGACGGCCACCTTCTGCCGCAGGCGCGGGAAGATCAGATAGGCCAGACCCAGCATGGCAGCCGCCACCAGCACCACCGACATACCCAGGAAACCGGGTGCGAGGTAGGGAGAGACGTCGACCAGCTTGCGCAGTTGGGTCGACACCGCGTCGACCGAAGCCGAGCTCACGCCCATCTCGCTGTACATCCGGCCCGCGTTGGCGATGGAGTCGTACGACGCCTGCTTCAACTCGGTGAGGGTGAGACCGAACACGAGCCAGAGGATCACCCCGTACACGACCAGAGCCACCAGCAACGAGACGGCCAGGGAGGCGAGGCTGCGCGAGAACCGCCAGCTGCTTCTCAACGCCCATCCCAACGTCACCCCCGTGCTCGCGATGACGAGGAACACCAATAACGCGAAGCTGCTGTCGGCACCCAGGTACAGCAGGACCGCCGCCAAAACTGCCACCGCCACCCCGCTCGGCCAGCCGTGCCGCGCCACCACGTAGGCGAGCGGCAGAGCGAGGAACGGGGCGAGTACCACGGGAGCGAGGGGCACGACGAGCATGAGCACCGCGATCATCACGGTGCCCGCCACCGCCTTTGCGACGGAGACGAGCGGCAACGGAGAGGACTGCCTCATGCCGGCCGGGATCCTTTGCTACCGGCTGCTGTAAGGCAGCAGAGCGACCTCGCGGGCCCGCTTGATAGCGACGGCGACCTGGCGCTGATGACGGCGGCATGCGCCGGTCGTGCGCCGGGACCGGATCTTGCCCCGCTCTGACATGAACCGGCGCAGGGTACCGTAATCTTTGTAATCGACCTCTTCTACGTTCTCTTTGCAGAAGAAGCAGTACTTGCGCCTGCGACCGCCTGTGGTAGGCCGGACCCGCCGCGGCGGCTTCTTGGGATTCGCCACTTCTTTAACCTCCTTAGGGACTGACTAGAAGGGGATGTCGTCGCCCCCGAAATCGATGTCACGAAAATCGTCTTGAGGCGGCGCGTCCGGAGCAGGCTGATTGCCGCCCCCCCGCTGGACCGGCTCGCGTGTCTCGCCGCCTTGGCCTCCGAGGAAGACCACGTTCTCGGCGATGATCTCGATCTTGCTTCGTTTGGTGCCGTCTTGGGCTTCCCAGGACCGTTGCTCTAAATGGCCGTCGATGGCCACTTGGCGGCCCTTGGCAAGGTACTGCGCGGAGTTCTCTCCCTGGGCACCCCATACCACCACATCAAAGAAACTCGCCTTGTCGGCCCATTGGCCCGATGCGTCCTTGTATCTCCGTCCGACGGCCACGCCGAACTGACAAACGGACGTGCCGCCGGGGGTCTGCCGGAGCTCCGGGTCGCGGGTCAGATTGCCCACAAGAGTCACACGTGCAAAACCACGAGCCATCTTCGCTCCTTCGGCTAGGCTTGTTCGGCCGGCGCGGCGACTGGCTCGGCCGGCGCGGCGACTGGCACGGCCGGCGCGGCAACGGGCGCGGTTGGGGCAGCGGCCGGCTGCTGGAAGGCGAACGGCTTCTCATGCTTGAGGGGCATGAAGCGGAGAACGCTGTCGGTGATACCGAGCACGCGCGTCACTTCGTCCAGCGTCTTTGGCGTCGCCTGGAAGTAGAGGATGTAGTAGACGCCGTCGAACGAGTCCTTGATCTCGTACGCCAGTCGCTTCTTTCCCCACTCGTCGATCTTCACGATGGCGCCGCCGGCGCTTGTGATGATCTCTTTGGTGCGGTCGAGGACCGCTGTTCGTTCTTGATCCTCCACATCCGTGCGCAGGATAAGAACCAGCTCATAGCTGTTCAGTTTGGGTCACCTCCTACGGTCATAGCGGCCCCGGCCTTACTGCCGGAGCAGGGGTGCAGTATGGATACTACACACGCCGCCGGACAGGACCGTGCGGTCCTGCCGCCTTATGCGGACGGCGTGAGCGACGGAGTATACACTGGGGGGGCGCCGCCGCCCACCGGGGGGCGAGCTACCAGATGACCCAGCCGGGCAGGCGCTGCGACAGCCACGAGAACTGCCCTGAGATGAGCAGCGCCCCATAGAGCACCAGCAAGACGCCGCAGACGATCTGGATGGTGCGCAAGTGGCGCCGGATGCGCGAGAAGGCCCGCAGCGCTTTCCCGACGAAAAGACCGGCGATGAGGAACGGGATACCCAGGCCCAGGGAGTAGACGAAGAGCAAAAGGGCACCGGCGGCGGGGTTGCTCCCGGATGCCGCGAGGGTCAGGATCGAAGCGAGCACGGGTCCCACGCAGGGGGTCCAGCCGAGAGCGAAAGCGATCCCCACGACGACCGCTCCCGCCGGCCCGCGGGGCACCGTCGCCAGAAGCGGGCGCACATCACGCTGCATGAACGCCGGAATGGTCACACCGGCCACCACGGCGCCGAGGATCACGAGCAAAGTGCCCGCCACGATCTCCAGAGTCCGCTGGTCGGCCAGCCCGCCGATGAAGGAGAAACCGGCTCCCAGCAGGGTGAACACCAGGGAGAAGCCGAACACGAATCCGATGGTGCTCCACAGGACCCTGCGATCGCCCTTCTCCAGGTCCTCGACGCTCAGTCCCGACACGAACGAGAGGTACGCGGGGAGGAGAGGCAGCACGCAAGGGCTGAGAAAGCTGGCGGCGCCGCCGAGCAGCGCCACCAGGAAGGCGGTCAGGCCGAGTTCAGCCGGTAGGGTCATCCACCGGTAGGGTCATCCACGAGCTGGTTGAGTCGAGCGAAATCGACGCCGCCCACGATGCTCTGGGCCAGCTTGCCCTCTGCGTCGATGGCGAACAGGTTCGGTACGTAGCGGACTTTGTAGGCCGAGGCCAGATCACCCTCGTCGAGCATGACCGGGAACGAGTAACCCCCTGCCATCATCAGGTCCCGCATGCCGCCCTCGTCATTGCTCGGTGCTACAGCCAGCACCGCTGCTTTGTCCGCTGCTTCTCGATAGAACCTATCGAGTTCGGGCATCTCCTCCCGGCAGGCCGGTCAGCCACTGGTCATATAGACCAGGAAGAGCGGCTTGCCCCGGTATTGGTCCAGCGTGATGGTCTTGCCGTCAAGGGTGACGCCGGAGAACGGAGGCGCCGCCCTCGAGCTGGAGCCGACGACCGTCGTGGCTGGCTGGCCGGTTCCGGTCGAGCCGGTCTGGGCGGGATCGGTCGCAGTAGAGCCGCACGATGAGATGACGGCGCCAAGCCCCGCGAGGAGCGCCGCGGCGATCAGGGCAGCGAATACCGCCGTTCTGGCCCGCACCCTCACCACCCGCCTATTTCTTGCGTCCGCCGCCGGAGCCGCCCGTAGCAGGCGCCGCCTTGTTCGGAGCGGGTTTGGCCGCGATGACCGGGCGCAGGCGGCCACGGGTGCCGAAGTACCAGGCCCCGATGACGCCGACAACGATCATCGCGACGGCGATCCACTGCTGAGAGGTGAGGCCCAGAGCCACGGGCTGGTTGGTGCGGATGAATTCCACGAGAAGCCGCGCGATCCCGGCCAACACCGCATACACAAACATGAGTGGGCCTTCGCGCTTGAAGCGGGGCGAGAACACCCAGAGCAGCAGGGCGAATATCACCAGCGAACCGGCGATCTCGTAGAGCTGCGTGGGATGCACCCTGACCGTCGTGGGCGGGAGGCCTTCGGGGAACGCCATGCCCCAGGGAAGGTCGGTGGGTACGCCGTAGTCGTCGCCGCGCAGAAAGCAGCCCATCCGGCCGACGGCATAGCCGACCGAGACCGCGATGGCTCCGGCATCCATCACAGCCGCCAACCGCTCTTTCGAGAGCTTCGTGACGATCACGACCCCGATGATGGCGCCGAACAGCCCCCCGAACCATACCAGGCCGCCTCCGCTCAGGAGATTGCCCGGCCACTCGCTGGGGTGCAGGATCAGGTAGTGGATCTTGGCGCCCAGCAGCCCACCGATGACGGCGGCTATGAGCAGGCCGTAGATGAAGTCCGGTCTGACGCCGCGCTTCTTGAACTGCCAGTGGGCGATGAATCCGGCCGAGATGAAGGCGAGCGCCATCATGACTCCGAACGAGTTCATGGTGAATCCGCCTACGTGGAACAGCACCGGGTACATGCGCCCTCCGACTGCCTCAAGGCCGCCCTACACGAAGAGAGCGGCGTTGCCGGCGTAGTATCGCATGATTAGGGGCCGCACGGGCCCCGTGGTCAGTGCGCTCAGCTGAAGCCGGACCTCGGCGAACAACTACTGCTCGGTTCGCAGCGCCCCGTGTCGAGGCATGCGCCCGATACCAAGCCGGTGACCCCACCGAAACCGGTGAAGCGCTGCTGTACATCGCGCCCGCCGCAGTCGGGGCACACCTTCGCCTCGTCCTTGAGAAAACCGAGCACGAAGACCTCGAAGTCCTTGCCGCAGGAAGAGCATCTCAGGTCATAGGAGGCCACGGCTCTCAGCTCCCCGTCATTACGGCGGAGGCCGCGAAGGGCTCCACTCCGAGCGAACGGAGTTGCTCCTCGACCCAGAAGATGCTGATGCCCGAGGGCGACTTCACCTCGTCGCCGACCAGAACCAGAGGGATCCTCCCGCCCGCGCGGACCGGTTCGGCAAGCGAGGGGTACTCATCCAACTCGGCGTCGTCAACGTCCACGTAACGCAGCGGCCGCTCCCCGCTCATACGGGCGGCGAGGTCCTGATTGAGGTATTCGACTATCTCCTCCAGAGATAGGGCCGGCCGTCAGCCACCTGCGCGCCACGCGTCCATGCGGCGCGATCCGGCGATGATGATCTGCTTCGTGCTATCCAATGCCGAACTCTTTCTCGTAATCTTTCTGCTGCCGGGCGCCGATGATCTGCTTCTCGAGTTTGCCGTCCTTGAAGAGGATGACCGTGGGGATGCTCATGATCCCGTAGCGCGCGGCCAGTTCCTGGTTCATGTCGACGTTGATCTTGACGACGCTCACCTTGTCGGCGTGGTCGGCGGCCATCTTCTCGAGGACCGGCCCCACCATCCGGCACGGGCCGCACCAAGGCGCCCAGAAATCGGCTACCACCGGCACCGTCGAGGACGCCACGACCTGGTCGAACTCCTGCGCGTTGACCTCTTGGACGCTCCCATCGCTCATGATCGTCTCCTTCTGTTTCGGGTCCGCCTGCCGACCCTTGCTATGTTAGCCGACACACGCTCCGCCGGCACGCCGGCCCGCGCCCCGGCTGTCCTTCTGATACCCATGGGGGTATAATACCCCTCTCGCCGCCGGCTGCCAAGGCCTATGGCGAGAGAAGTCTCCCATCTGCCCGGGTTGTTACCATTTCGCTCCATCGGCTAACCTATGAAGTCGTATCGCAAGGCAGCGGAGGAGGCGATCGCCGTGAGACTCACGTACTACGGGCATTCTTCTTTCCTGCTCGAAGCGGCGGATGGTACCAGAGTCATTCTCGATCCCTATCGCGCTGGGTCGTTCGACGGTGCATTCAGGTACGGCGCCATCACCGACACAGCCGAGGCGGTAGTCGCTACCCACACCCATGACGACCATGGGGCAGTGGATACCATCCCCGGCCGCCCGAGGATCTTGGTCCACCCTTCGACGGCCACCGTGGGGCCGTGGGCGATAACCGGCATCGACGTCGCCCACGACGGCGAAGGCGGGCGCAGCCGGGGCAGGAACACCATCGTGGTGCTGGATGACGGCGACGTCAGACTGGCGCACCTGGGCGACCTCGGCCACATCCTCGACGCCCCCACGGTCGCGGCTATCGGCCGCGTCGACGTCCTTCTCGTACCTGTGGGCGGCTTCTTCACCATAGATCACAAACAGGCGGCGGACGTTGTGGAGTCCCTGGCCCCGCTTGTCGTCATCCCCATGCACTACAAGACGGCAGAAGTGGACTTCCCGATAGCCACGGTCGAAGGCTTCTTGGCCACTCAGGACTCGGTGGAGCGCAAGACCGACTCCACGATCGAGGTCACCCGGCAAACGTTGCCGGCCGAACGCGTGACCTACCTTCTACAACCGGCTCTTTGAAGATAGGACGGTAGCGATCCCACCCATGCAAGGAAGCACAGCCAAACCCAATAGCGCACCCAAACCGGCCAAACCAGGCCGCATCCTCCGTCTGAAACCCGGACCGCTGCGGCGTTTCGTCATCATCGTGATCGCCCTGGCGGTCTTCTTCGGGCTTGGGTCGCTCCTGTCCCGGATCTGGACCAACTACCTCTGGTATGCCGAAGTGGGCCAGACCGGGGTCTTCTGGACCCCGGTCGTCGCGCGGATCTGCGTGGGCCTGTTCTTCGCCGTCGTCTTCTTCGCCATCTTCTATGGCAACCTCTGGCTGGCGCGGAAGATCTCGCCGCGGCTCCTGGCGGTCAAGGACGCCGGAGACGAGGACATCCTCGAACTCAAGCCGAGCCGGCGGTGGCCCGGCCGGCTGCTACTGCTGATCGCGGTGGTCCTGTCGATCATCATCGGCGCAGCGTATAGCAGCCGCTGGGAAGAAGTCCTCCTGTTCCTGAACGGCGGCTCCTTCGGCTACGCCGATCCGCTGTTCAACAAGGACGCCTCCTTCTTTGTGTTCACCCTCCCGCTATGGAAGACGCTCGTCAACTTCGTGGGAATGACCCTGCTCTTCACCTTCGTCGCAACGGCTCTCACCTATATGGCGGACCGGGCGCTGGTGCTGGACGGGCGCAACCGGGTGCGGCTGGCGCCGCACGTCAAGGCCCATCTCTCCGTGATCCTGGCCCTCGCGATGGTCGCCAAAGCCGGGGACTATATGATCCAAAGCTGGTCGCTCGACTACTCCACGCGAGGGGCTGTGTTCGGGGCGAGCTACACCGACGTGCACGCCTCGCTCCCCGTGCTCCATTTCCTGGCCATCGTGTCGCTCGTGGCCGCGGCGATCTTCCTGGCCAACATCCGCTACCGGGGATGGAGGTTGCCGGCGATAGCGATCGCGGTGATGTTCCTCACCTGGGTCCTCGCCGGCAAGGTCTATCCGGCCATCATCCAGCAGTACAAGGTCTCACCCAACGAGATCACCGCCGAGACCCCCTACATTGCGAACAACATCGAGGCGACCCGCTACGCCTTCGGCCTCAACAACATCACCAGCGTCCCCGACGCGGCTACCAGCGACCTCACCGCCGCCGAGATCAAGGAGAACCAGGCGACTCTCGAGAGCGTACGCCTCTGGGAACCGCGGCCTGCCCTGGACACCTACCAGCAGATACAGGAGATCCGCCTCTACTACGCGTTCACCGACGTCGACGTCGACCGCTATGTTGTCGACGGCCGCTTCCGGCAGGTGCTGATGAGCGCCCGGGAGCTCGATCAGAACAAGCTGCAGCCGCAATCCCAGACCTGGGTCAACAAGCACCTCACGTACACGCATGGCTACGGGTTCGTGATGAGCCCGGTGAACGAGGCGGGCGGGGACGGACTTCCTCTCCTCTGGGTCAGCGACATCCCCCCGCGCACCGACACCGATCTCAAGATCACCCGGCCCGAGATCTATTACGGAGAACTCGGCAACGACTACGTGGTCGTCAAGACCACCAGCGCCGAGTTCGACTATCCCAAGGGCGACACGAACGTCTCCTCCACCTACGCGGGGCAGGGCGGCGTAGCGATCAAGAGCAAGATCCGGCAACTGGCGTTCAGCTTCCGCTTCGGGACCCTCAAGGTCCTTTTCTCGGACTCGCTGACCGACGAGTCGCGGATCATGTACCGACGCACTCTGAGCGAAAGGGTGCAGGCTCTGGCGCCGTTCCTGCAGTACGACAGGGACCCGTATATGGTGCTGCGTGACGACGGGTCGCTCGTCTGGCTGTGGGACGCCTACACCACCTCGGACCGCTTCCCCTACTCCCAGCCACATGGCAACACCGTCAACTACATCCGCAACCCGATAAAGGTGGTCATCAACGCGTACGACGGCAAGGTCACCTTCTACCAGATAGACAACACGGATCCGCTGGCCAACGCGTGGGGCAAGGTGTTTCCCGGTCTCTTCACGCCGGGCGACCAGATGCCGGCCGATATCCGGCGGCACATGCGCTATCCGGAGGATGTGTTCAGCGTGCAGGCCGACATGCTCACCACCTACCACATGACCGACCCGGTGATCTTCTACAACAAGGAGGACGTGTGGGAGATCCCGACGGAGATCTACGGGACCGAACCGGCGAAGACCGTGCCGTACTACCAAACATTGGCTTTTCCAGGCCGGACCGAGCCCGAGTTCGCCTTGCTGCTGCCCTTCACCCCGCTCAGCAAGCAGAACATGTCTTCCCTGCTCGTGGCGCGTCAAGACGGAGACAAGTACGGCAAGCTCGCGACCCTCGACTTCCCCAAGGACAAGCTCGTCTTCGGGCCGTCCCAGATCGAGGCGCGCATCAGCAACGAGCCCGACATCTCCGCCCAGCTGACGCTGTGGAACCAATCGGGCAGCAAGGTCATCCGGGGCAACCTGCTCGTAGTGCCCATCGGTAACTCGATAATGTACTTCGAGCCGCTGTACCTCCAGGCTACCCAAAGCCCCATCCCGGAGCTGACCAGAGTGATAGTGGCCTACGGCGACAAGGTAGTGATGGAGCCGACGCTGGCCGAAGCCGTCCTCAAGATCTTCAGCGGTGGCGCGGTCACGGGCTCGACGACCACCACGACATCGGGCGGCACCACGACCACTACTGCCCCGGGCGGGGCCACGACCACGACGACTGTGAACACCGGCACAAGCATTCCCACGGATCCGGCCGCTCTCGCCATCCTGGCCAACGCGTTGTACAACCAGGCAATGGAAGCGCAACGGCGGGGCGACTGGGCCGAATACGGCCGGGTGATCGATCAGTTGGGCGTAGTTCTCGAAGCGCTGCAGGCCGCGCAAGGCCAGCAGTAGACTGCAAAACCGATAAGGCGAGGTCGCGGTGGAACCAAGACGCAAAGACGATCCGGCCCGGTCCCAGCGGCTCCAGGGCGAGGTTGACAGCATGTTCCTCGACCTGCTGCGCGGCGAGCGGGTCCCCCGCTACGGCAAGGCCGCTTTCAGGCCCAGTGCCGACGTGTACTTCGACAAGCGCCAGAAGGCGGTGGTCGTCAAGCTCGACCTCTCCGGCGTCGATCCCGCCCAGGTGAATCTCGAGGTGGAAGAGAGCGTACTCCGGATAAGCGGCGTCCGCTCGGACGAACTGCATCCAGACGCCGTCTATCAGCAGATGGAGATCGCCTACGGCCGTTTCGAGCGGATGGTCATGCTCCCCCCAGAAGTGGACGCGACGAAGGCCCGGGCCGATTACAGCAACGGCTTCCTGGAGATCGTCCTGCCCATCCGAGCGCGCTCGGCGAGTAAGAAGATCCCCATCTCGCCCAAAGACGAGGGCGAAGGGGGGCAGCCAGAATGACCGCCCACGAGACCCGACTCGGCCCCCTGGGGTTGGCCATGGGATCCGACGACCCGGAGCTCTTCAGCGCTGCAGGCACCGAATTCGTCATCCTTTCCCGAGACCCGGCCGAGAATATCAGCGCGTCTCCGGCGGTGCTGCCAATCCTTCCCCTCAAGGACACCGTGGTGTTCCCCGACACCATGACCCCTCTCGCCGTGGGACAGCCCCGCTCGGTCAACCTCATCGACGACATCCTGCGCGGCGACAAGCAGGTCGGCCTCGTGGCTTCGAAGAGCACGGATATCGAGGCACCGGGTCCCGATGACGTACACACCATCGGTGTGCTGGCCACCATCCAGAAGATGATCAAAGCCCCCGACGGGACGTTGCGGATCATCGCCCAGGGCATTCGGCGCATAGAGATCGAGCGGTTCGTATCCGAAGAGCCCTACCTGACCGCCACCGTGCGCGATCTTCCCGACATCGTGGTACCGGGCAAGGAGCTGGAGGCGCTGCAGAGGAACCTCATCTCGGTCTACACGCGCATCATCCAGCTCGTCCCTTACCTGCCCGACGAGCTGGAGCTCGCGGCAGCGAACATCGACGACCCCTCGGCTCTCGGCTATTTCATCGCCTCTACGATGAGGCTCAAGACCGAGGACAAGCAGGAGTTGCTGGAGGAGGTGGACCTGTCCAAACGGCTGCGGCGGCTGACCACCTTCATGAGCCGGGAGCTGGAAGTGCTGGAACTCGGCTCCAAGATCCAGGACCAAGTCCAATCGGAGATGGACAAGACCCAGCGCGAATACGTGCTTCGCCAGCAGCTCAAGGCCATCCAGGACGAGTTGGGCGAGACGGACGAGAACCAGGCCGAGGCCAACGAACTGCGCGAGCAGATCGACAAGGCCAAGCTGCCGGAGGACGTCGACAAGCAGGCTCGCCGCGAGTTGGGCCGGCTGTCCAAGCTCCCCCAGGCCGCCGCCGAATACGGCGTCATCCGCACCTATCTCGATTGGATCGTGTCACTGCCCTGGTCTGTGCTGACCGCGGACAATCTCGACGTGAGTCACGCCCGGCAGGTGCTGGACGAGGACCATTACGATCTGGAAGACGTCAAGGACCGCATCCTCGAGTTTCTCTCCGTACAGAAGCTCAAGGCGGAGGTGACGAGCCCCATCCTGTGCT
This sequence comes from uncultured Actinomycetota bacterium, assembly GCA_963783835.1. GTDB lineage: Bacteria > Actinomycetota > Thermoleophilia > RBG-16-64-13 > RBG-16-64-13 > CAIQPS01. The sequence goes on along the minus strand of CAWAOX010000018.1, from coordinate 141,013 downwards.
TCGTCGGACCTCCCGGCGTCGGCAAGACCAGCCTGGGCAAGAGCATCGCCCGGGCGATGGGACGCAAGTTCATCCGCATCAGTGTGGGCGGGGTCCGCGACGAGTCGGAGATCCGCGGCCACCGCCGCACCTACGTGGGCGCCATGCCGGGCACCATCATCCGCGCGATCCGCGACGCCGGCAGCAGCAACCCCGTGTTCATGATCGACGAGATCGACAAGATGGGCTCCGACTGGCGGGGCGACCCCTCGAGCGCGATGCTCGAGGTGCTCGATCCCGAACAGCACAGCACGTTCCGTGACCATTATCTCGATCTGCCTTTCGATCTCTCCCGGGTGTTGTTCATCTGCACCGCCAACATGCTCGATACCATCCCCGGCCCCTTGCGCGACCGCATGGAGATCATTTCGATAGCGGGCTACACCGGGCGGGACAAGATGCATATCGCCCGCCAGTATCTGGTCCCCCGGCAGCTCGAACGCAACGGCCTCAAGCCCGGCCAGCTCACCCTGACCGATCCCGCCCTCACAGCGGTCATCGAGAACTACACTCACGAGGCGGGGGTACGCGGCCTGGAGCGGCAGATAGGGACCATCGCGCGCAAGTTCGCGCGGATGGTGGCCGAAGAGGGGCGCAGGCGGATCACTGTCGACCAGAAGCAAGTGACGCGGTTCCTGGGCAGACAGAAGGTCTTCCGCGAGACCAAGCGCCGGACCAGCGATCCGGGCGTGTCCACCGGCCTCGCCTGGACGCCGGCGGGCGGCGACATCCTCTTCATCGAAGCCCGGGCGATGCCGGGCTCGGGACAGCTTCTGCTGACCGGCCAACTCGGCGACGTTATGAAGGAGTCGGCCCAGGCGGCCCTCACCTATGTGCGGAGCATCGCCGACAAGCTCGGCGCCGACGCGGAGTTCTTCAAGAAGCACGACATCCACGTGCACGTCCCCGCCGGCGCGGTCCCCAAGGACGGCCCCTCGGCCGGTGTGGCGATGACGGTCGCCCTGGCCAGTATGGTGTCGGGCCGCGCCGTCGATCCCAGCGTCGCGATGACGGGTGAGGTCACACTCACCGGGCAGGTCATGCCCGTCGGCGGCATCAAGGAGAAGGTCCTCGCCGCGCGCGCGGCCGGCATCACCCGCGTGTTCCTGCCCGACCGCAACGAGGCCGACGTGGACGAGATACGGGGCGATGATCTGCTCACCGGCCTGCAGTTCACGTACGCAGACCACGTGGACATGGTGCTCGACAAGACTCTGGCGCGCGCCCCGGGCGCGCGGGCAACGGGCAAACGGGCACACAAAGCCGAACACGGCGGTCACGACGGAAAGGCTCGGCGCAAGCGCTAGGAACGGACCGGCGGCGGCGCGGACGGGCCGGACAGCCGACTTCGACGGATGGGGGCCGGCATGACGGAGACCCGGCGACGTTGGGACCGCGGACGGCAGGCGGAGGCGTACTCTGAGCTCGAGCATCCGTCGGACCTGTTCCTCGAGATTCACGGCCGCGAGCTTCCGGAGTTGCTCGAGAACAGCCTTTTCGCTTTCTACGATCAGATCGCGCAGATCGAGGGGTTCGGTACCCGGCGCGAGCTCACGCTTCGCGTCCGCGAGCCCGCGCTCGACGAGGCCCTCCGCTCTCTCCTGTCGGAAGCCCTCTACTTCTTCGACACGGAAGGCTTCGTTGCCGCGGGCGGAGAGGTCAGCGTCGAGAGATGTCCCCACGCTGAGGCCGCCAGGATGGGCGAAGCCGGGACCGGCCTCGCCGGCCCGGCCGGCGAAGGGTGGAGTCTGCTGGCCCGGCTGTGGGGCGACAACGCCGACAAAGAGCGCCACACCCTGCTCCGCGAGATCAAGGCCGTCACCTACCACCGGCTGGCGGTGAGCGAGAACGCCGGCGGTTGGACGGCTACCGTCCTGCTCGATATCTGACTGATCAGGAGGTGACGAGATGGAAGGGCACGAGCTTCACCGCACGGGGCAATGGACCTGGGAGCTGCCGGCGACGGGCGGCATGCTGGTCCCGGGTCGGATCTTCGCGGATGAGTCGCTGATCGACGCTCTGAGCGGTGACGGCAGTCTCACCCAGGTTGCGAACGTCGCCCATCTGCCCGGCATCCTCTGCTGCTCTCTGGCCATGCCCGACATCCACTTCGGCTACGGATTCCCTATAGGAGGCGTGGCCGCCTTCGACGCCGAGAATGGGATCGTGTCCCCGGGCGGCGTGGGCTACGACATCAACTGCGGAGTGCGGCTCCTCGCCACCGGCCTGGACGCCGACGACCTCAAGGGCAAGATAGAGCGGGTGATGGACCAGCTGTTCCGCGACGTGCCCTCAGGGGTGGGGTCGAGCGGCGCGATCGCCAGATTGCCCCGCGAGGAGCTGGAGCGCGTTCTGACCGAAGGCGCCGGCTGGGCCGTGAAGCGCGGCTATGGCTCCCAGTCCGACCTCGACCATACCGAGGACGGCGGGGCTCTCCCCGGGGCCGACCCGGCGGCCGTGAGCGAGCGTGCGTACGCCCGGGGGCAGGATCAGGTAGGCACGCTCGGGTCGGGCAACCACTTCCTCGAGCTCCAGAGGGTCGACGAGATCTTCGACCGGGAGGCGGCGGAGGCGTACGGACTGCGCCAGGGCCAGATCACGATCATGATCCACTGCGGCTCGAGAGGACTGGGCTACCAGGTCTGTGACGACTATCTGGGGACGATGGCCGAGGCAAGCCGCCGCTACGGCATCGATCTACCCGACAGGCAGTTGGCGTGCGCTCCGGTCGCATCGCGCGAAGGCCGCGCGTACCTCGCGGCCATGGCCTGCGCCGCGAACTACGCCTGGGCCAACCGGCAGATGATCATGCACCTTGTCGAGAAAGCGTTGCTTCATGCCCTTCGTATCTCGCCGAAGGAGCTCGATCTGCGGCTCGTATACGACGTGGCCCACAACATCGCCAAGCTGGAGACCCACGAGATCGAGGGACGGCGGGTGAGGGCGTGCGTGCATCGCAAGGGAGCGACGCGGGCTTTCGGCCCGGGCAGACCCGAGATCCCCGCCGACTACCGGAAGGTCGGACAGCCGGTGCTGATCCCCGGCGATATGGGCACGGCTTCGTTCGTCTGCAAAGGAACGGCGCATGCGCTGGCGGAGACATTCGGCTCCACCTGCCACGGAGCGGGAAGGGTCATGAGCCGCTCACAGGCCCTCAAGCAGGCGAAGGGCCGCTCGATAGCGCGGGAGTTGGCCGAGGCGGGCGTCGCAGTCCGTTCCCAGGGGCAAAAGACCTTGGGCGAAGAGATGCCCGAAGCCTATAAGGACGTCGAGCGTGTCGTCGGCGTCATGCACGGCGCGGGAGTGTCGCCGAAGGTAGCGCGCCTCCGCCCGTTGGGCGTGACGAAGGGCTAGGCCGGGGTGGTGCGAGCGACGGTCAGAGCGTCGGAGACGTCTTCCCTGCCGTGTCCTCGTCCTTCTGCAACCGCTGCGCGGCCGCCCGGCGCAGACGGGCCGCTTCCTTCACGGGAAGAGACTCGCTGAGCTTCATCAGCACGTCCGGCGGCACCCTATCCTTGAGGGCGTCCAGAACGGCATGAACCGCCCGGGCCGCTTCGTCCTTGGCCTGGTACGAACCCGCCTTCTGCACGGCCTGCAGAAGCACCTCCAACTGATCTTTCACCGCGCGGCCCTTGGGGGCCAGCAGGTCGCGGACGGAAAAGCTGAGCCTGAATTCCAGCAGGTCACTGCGGTTGTAGTGGGTCAGGCGCTGCATCACCCGGAGAAGTCCGGGCCATACGAGCGCTCCGGTGGTGACCCGGCGGCGGGGTCTGCGGCTTCGGGGCCGCGGACCGACTGCTACTGCACTCGAATTATTAGTCTGCACGGGATGTTCCCCTTCGACGACGCGAAAACTGGACACGCATTATGATACCGCAGTCTTGTCCCCGGCAAACCCGACCCGCTCACCCGGACTTACGGAGAGCCTACATGCCCGCGCTGCGGCGGCACGTATATCACTCCGAAGGCCCGCCTCAGAGCTCGCCCCCAGCCCGGCGCGCCCACCCTAATGATGCCGCTCCACCTGAAAACGGAAGATGCGATAGCGGTCTCGACCAGGGTCTATCCCGCCCTTGCGGCAGGTGATGGCGACCTGCTGATCCACCGTATCGACTCCTTCGAGATCGGGTAGCAGGAGGGCCTGCCTCCCGTCGGCCGTCTGCACGATGATGCCGAAGCGCTTGGGGTCGAGACCCTCGGTGCCGCTCACTTCCTCGGGCTCTCCCAGTACGTCCACGGAGATGTCCAGACCCTCCAGTTCGTCGGGCTTGAGCGGGTAGAAGCGGGGATCGCGCGTCGCGGCGCTGATGGCGTTGCGCACTATCTCGTCCTCGATCCCCGGCTGGGTGGGCTGGGTGGTGCCGATGCAGCCCCGAAGCGAGCCGTCGGGAAGATGGAGAGACACGAAGACGCCGGCCCGACGCTGTTCCAGCCCGGCCAGCGGGTCGGGATCGAGCACCGCGCGCTCCCGAACGTAGCTCTCCACGGCTCTTCGAGCAAGGGCAACGAGCGGGTCGCCGTCCCTATTTGTCTCCTGGCTCACGATCTGACTCCTTCCTCCGAGGGCGGCGCGGTCAGCTCGACCTCGCCTACCAGGTAACCCACGCCCCAGGGGCCTTCGTACGACAGCAGCCGGTTGTGGGTCCGCCCTCCAGAGGCCTCATAGGCACCGATGACTCCCGAGAGCACGGCCAACGAGCGGTAGCCGCATTCGCCGGCGGCCGAGACCAGAGCGGGGTCGATGGTGAGGAGAGCGTCCCAGTCGCCGGACCCGAACGCGTCGGCGATCGCCTGGTCGAACCGGGCTGCCCGAGGGTCGTAGCCCGCGGGCGCCCCGGGGATGAGCCGGTGGCTGAGGTCGCTGCTCGCCACGTAGACTATCCGCTGCTCCGCCTTCACGAGCACCTCTCCGATAGCCCGCCCAAAGCGGACATGCTCCTCCAAGCTGAGGTAGGAGAACGAGAGCAGGACCAGCCGGGAGGGGTTCTTCAGGGCTCCGGTGAGATAGACCAGGGGCACCATGGCTCCGTGGTCCAGATCGAAGACTTCTCCTCTGGCAGCTGCTTGTATCACCGGGATCCCATGCGCCGCGGCCCCTTGCATGATCGCCTCGGCCAGTCCCTCGTCGGCGGCCGCTTCCACCCGCACCTGAGGGGCGCGGAAGTAGGCGAGGGAGCCTTTGTACGAGGCGGCCAGCGAGACGCCCATCTGGCTCCGAGCCAGGGGGCTGTGAGGGGACAGGAGCACTATGGTGTCGGGGGCGAGTTGGGCGGCCCTTTCCCGCACGGCGGTCATGGCGCGAACCGTGGGCCCGGCTTCGGCCAGACTGGGGCCGCCGACCTCGGGGATGATGATCGGGGGATGGGGAGTGACAAAACATCCGACAAGACCCATGGTCATACCTCCTCGAGATAGCCCGGAATCGGCTGCCCACAATCGGGACAGCGCCCCCCGGCTGCCCTGTTCCGGCTCAGACGGTGCCCGGCCCGTTCGATGACCACCTGCCCGCACGACGGGCACGAGGTCGATTCCGACGAGTGCCCGGGCACGTTGCCGCCGTACACATACCGCAGCCCAGCCTCGCGCCCGATGCGCACCGCCTTCTCCACAGTCTCGACCGGGGTGGGAGGCGCGTCGAGCAGGCGGTACATGGGGTAGAAGCGGGAGACGTGCCAGGGGATGTCGGGCGACACCGAGACGAGGAAGGATGCGAGGTCGCGCAATTCGTCGTCGCCGTCGTTCCGTCCCGGGATGAGGAGGGTCGTCACCTCGGTCCACACTCCCATCTCGTGAAGTCGCCGGATCGAATCGAGCACCGGCTTCAAGCGGGCTCCCACCAGCGCGCGATAGAACTCGTCGGAGAACGACTTAAGATCGACGTTGGCGGCGTGGAGATCCCCATCGATGTCGGCGAGCATCTGCCGGGTCATGAAACCGTTGGTCACGAACACGTTCTTGAGGCCGGCCTCGGTCGCCAGCCTGGCGCAATCGCGCGCGTATTCGTAGAAGATCGTGGGCTCGGTGTACGTGTACGAGACGCTCCGGCAGCCCCCCGCGAGAGCGCCGGCCACCACCTGTTCCGCCGACAGGGGTCTCCCTACGATCCTCCCCTGATCGGCCGGCATCTGGCTGATGTCGGCGTTCTGGCAGAAGGTGCAGGCAAAATTGCAGCCGACGGTGGCAAGCGAATAGGTGGAGGTGCCGGGCAGGAAATGGAAGAGCGGCTTCTTCTCTATGGGATCGACCGCGGTCGATATCGGGCATCCGTAGACGAGGGTATAGAGAACACCCTCCCGGTTCTCCCTCACTCCGCACGTGCCGACGCCGCCGGGCTCTATGCGGCAATGATGGGCACAGAGAAAGCAGTGGACCTGGGGCCCGCCCCGCCACGCCTCCCAGAGCGCCGCCCGCACGGCTTCCGCGGGCCGGCCTCTCTCCATGCGGGTCACCTCCTCGACAGGTCCCGGCCGCGTTTGCGGCGGGTTCGCGTCATGACCGACAATGGCTGCAATGCCCAATTCAGAACGTATTCATGCCAGAGAAGACCCTTCGCTACCGTACCCGCGGCTATCAGCGCGACCAGATCCTCCCTGGTGGGAGACCTGTCGACCAGTACATATGCCCGGCCCACCTCGGCGGGCCCGTGGGCGTCGCTGCCCGCTCCTCTCGGCTTCGCGTGCCGGTAGGCCAGCCGTCCGGCGTTCCTGGCCGGCAGTGGGCTGAGCGAGCGCCCGTTGAGCACTTCCACGATGTCCGCCTGGACGGCCGCCTGCTCGCGCGCCCCGGCGGCAATGGTGCCGCGGCGGATGACGTCGAACGGGTGGGGCAGGTAGACCAGTCCACCCTGCTGCCTGATGAGCGCGATGGTGTCGCTCACCGGAAGGCCGCGGGGGATCGTCTCCTGGACGTACAGTCCGATGACATCCCCATCGGCTGTCGACACCTCGATACCGGGGATCACCCGGGGCAGAGTCGGGTCGGCTTCGGCCAGCGCCAGAGCCTCCAGCGCCCCCTCGACCGTGTTGTGGTCGGTCACCGCGACGCACCCGAGACCGTTCGCTCGCGCCGCACCGAGCAATTCGGCTGGAGACATCACCCCATCGGACGAAAACGATGTGTGGTTATGAAGATCCAGCCTGAGGCCGGAGGCAGTCATACGTCAAACGTCCGGAAGGGAACCCGGCCGCCGTCGCCGCCGATCGCGTAACACTCGCATCTCGCCCCCTCCGTCCGAGACACGGCGTTCTTTCTCGCGGCGGTCGATGATCACTTCCACTCCCTCGACCCCCTCGAAGCGTTTCTTGAACTCCTCGTAATACTTGTCCGCCAGTTCTCGGGGGATCACGTAGTAGATCATTCGCCCCCACCTCCTATCCCTCGGTGCATTCTATGATAGTGTCTGGTTCCTCCATGTCCAATAGCGAATGCTTTCAGGCAGGCCGATGGCTGAACCCACCGACGAAAGCGGGGCTGGACCGCTCCTAAGGAACCGGTATCGGCTGGGCCGTGTGCTTGGCCGCGGTGGCATGTGCATCGTATACCAGGCTTGGGACACCAAGCTGCAGCGCGATGTGGCCATCAAGCGGCTGGAACCCCCGCTGAACCAGGATCCGCGCACCCGGGCGCGGTTTGACCGCGAAGGCCGCGCGCTCGCGCGCATTTCCCACCCGAACGTGGTGACGCTGATCGACCGGGGCTCTACCGACACCGACGACTACCTCGTGTTCGAGTACGTCGAGGGCCGCTCGCTGAAGGAGCTGATCAAGGAGAATCCGCTGGATGTCGCCGAGGCGGGCCGCATCCTGGGACAGGTGGCCGAGGGGCTGGCGGCCGCTCACCAAGCGGGCATGGTCCACCGCGACGTCAAGCCGCAGAACATCCTCATCGACCGGCAGGGACACGCCAAGATCACCGACTTCGGCATAGCGACCGGAGCCGACTGGACCCGTGTCACCAGGGCGGGATCGATCATCGGCAGCGCCCGGTACATGTCGCCCGAGCAGGTGAGAAGCAAGCCGGTAGACGCGCGTTCCGACATCTACTCACTCGGCGTGGTGATGTACGAGATGCTTGCGGGTCACCCCCCGTTCGATGGGGCCAGCATGCCCGAGATCGCGCGTCAGCATCTCAATAACCCGCCACCCCCGCTCGGCGAGATCCGCTCCGACCTGCCCCCCGGGCTCGAGAAGATGGTCATGCGTTGTCTCGAGAAGCTCCCCGAAGACCGCTTCGTCTCGATGGACGAAGTCATCGGCGCGTTGGTGGGTATCGGCCTGTACGCCCTGCCCCGTGCGGATATGGGAGGCAAACCGCGCCGCGGCGCCGACGACGAACGCAAGACGCGTAAGTCTCCGGGCGGAACCTCCTACGACTCTGCATCGCGGCACGGGGACGACACAGGCGATATGCCCGGCTGGCAGCGCGACCGGCTTCGCCAGCAGGCCAGGAAGAAGCGCGCCCGACGGCGCTGGATGATAGGCGGGGCCATCGCGGCGGCAGTACTGATCGCCGTCATCGTGATCGTCCTTACGCTCACCCTCTCGACGAACGGGGCCCCGGATGTCGTTGGTCTCTCCCTCGACCAGGCCCGGCAACTGGCCGCCGACGCGGGGATGCAGGTGGAGGTCACGGCCCAGATACCGTCGTTCGACAAAGCCGCCGGGACCGTCCTGGAGCAGGCTCCGGAACCCGGCATCGAGAGCGACGGCGACATCTTGCAGCTCACGGTGAGCAGAGAGCCTACCCCTGTCACCGTCACAGAGATCAAGGACTACGACCCCGAGGGCGATCAGACAGAGAATCCCGACCAGCTCCCCAATCTCATCGACGGCAAGGACAGCACGAGTTGGTCCACAGAGCTCTACAAGTCGGCCGCCTTCGGCAATCTCGACAAGGACGGAGTCGGACTGGAGTTCACTCTGGCCGAGCCCGCGACCATCATGGAGATCGTCTCTTCGGTCGACGGCTGGGAGGGCGAATTGCGCCAGGATGTCTCCTCGGGATCGGAGGCCAGCATCGCCACCCTCGAGGGGAGCGCCAACCAGATCATCACCCTTCGCGAGCCGCTCAGCGCCGGCAGGATCTGGTTCACCAAGCTGGCCGAGATCACGGACGGGCGTTGGGGCGTGGAGTTGTCGGAGATCCGCTTCTACAAGTAGTCGCTCGAGCCTGCACGGCCGGGCTCAACCCGTCCACCCCGCTCAGCTCACCGTGAAGCGCCCCATGCCCGACCACCACGTCCCGGTCACGATAAGGGCCACCAGCACGACGGCCAGGGCCAGGAACAACCAGTCGGCCGAGGCGACCACCATCCTCTCTCGGTACGTGCGCCGTGGCAGAGCGCCGAACGCGCGCGCATCCATGGCGATCGCGATCCGGCCCGCGCGACGGACCGCTCCGGTCAACAGGGGCAGGGCATAACGCCGGATCCGCGAGAACGGATGGAGAAAGCCGCTTCCCTCCCGCACCCCCCGCAGCCTCTGAGCCGCTCGAATGGTGGCATAGTCGGCCTGGAACACCGGGAGCATGCGGTACCCGACCATCACCCCATAGGCCACCCGGTCGCTCAGGTGCAGTTGATGCACGAGGCTCAGAAGCAGGTGCTGCGGCTCGGTGGTACGCACGAAGACCAGAGACAACAGCGCGAAGCACAGCAGGCGTAGCCAGAGACTGCTCGTCGCCCACAGAGCGGCCCGCGTGACCTCCACCGGGCCGATCGAGAACATCACCTCCGAGGTAGCGTTCTCTTTGTTGAAGAAGATGTTGGCCAGAAGGATCGCGATCCCAGCCAGGACGAACACGGCGAGCGGCCGCAACTGCGCCTTGAGCGGCAGACCACCGAGAAGGCGGCCAACGGCCAGCGTCACCAGGAACAGGATCAGGGGCGTGACGGGGTCGAACACGAAGGTTAGCGGCAGGGCGGCAGCGACGACGGCGCCCAGCTTGATAGTCGGGTTGCGGCGCTGCAGGTAGGGCATCTCAGCTTCCCGCCCCGTCCGTTCCCGACGCATCTGCTCGCCCGGCCGCCTCGAGGAAACCGCGCGCAGTCAGAAGCGCGCCGCGGATCTCCTCGCCCTCCTTCAGTCGCAGCCCGACCTGCGCGACCGCCGGCATGGCCAGCCTGGCCGCTGCGACCAGATCCGGCTGAGCGAAGAGGCCGGCCGGATCGCCGGAGTAGACCGGCCGGCCGTCGGCGAGCACCAGGAGGGAGCTCGCGTATTCGGCGACTATCCGCATATCGTGTGTGATCATCGCGACCGTCCCGCCGCCTGCCTGGAACTCGCGCATCATCTCCATCAAGCGGGCGGATTGGACGGAGTCCTGCCCCAGGGTGGGCTCGTCAAGGACGAGCGCCGGGCAGCCCCGGATGAGCATGGCCGCCACGCTCAGCCGGCGCTTCTGTCCCTGGCTGAGCGTGAACGGGTTCGCCTCAGCCAGCCGCAGCAGGTCCAGGCGTTCCAGCCAATCGTCCACCGACCGCTCCTGCTCGGCAGTCAGATGCCGGGGACCGCCGCGGCCTCGGGGGGAGAGACTGAAAACGAGCTCGCCTCGGACCGTGCTCGAGACGAACTGGTGTTCCGGGTTCTGGAACACGTGGCCCACCTTCTCGGCTATCGCCCAGGCCGGGAGGGTCGACGCGTCCGTCCCCTCCAGGAACACGGTCTCTCTCGGCGGTCCGATAACGCCGGACAGCAGCGAGCCCAACGTGGTCTTGCCCGCGCCGTTGGCGCCGACGATCGCGAGGAAGTCCTGGCGGTGGACGGAGAAGGAAACATCCGCAAGAGCAGTGTGACCACCGGGATAGCTGAAGCTGAGATCCCGCACTGCAAGGAGCGGTGCAGCGTCGCCGCCCGCGTCGCCGGGCCCAGCCACCGACGCGGACCCCGCGGCGGAGCCGGCGCGAAGCCGATCGACAAGCCCCGGTGTGGCGCGCAGAGCCGTTACCGTCTCCCCTGCCGCCAGCGGCCGACCCGGCACCTGCCAGCCCGCCCGCCGCAGGCCGGCCACGAGCTCGACGGTCTGCGGCCTCCATACCCCTGCCCCCTGGAGCTGCTCTGCGTGATCGTAGAAAGCGCCCTGGGGATCACCGCGGTAGAGCAGGCGGCCGTCGCCGTCGAGCACCAGGACGCTGTCGACCCATTCGATGACTTCATCCAGCTTGTGCTCGATGATGACGATCGTGTGCTGCCGGTCCCGGGCGAGTCGGCGCAGGATGAGGAAGAGCTCCGTGGTAGCCGCCGGGTCGAGATTGGCCGTTGGCTCGTCGAGGACCAGCAGCCGGGGTCCCATGGCGAGGACGGCTGCGAGCGCCACCCGTTGTTTCTCACCGCCGGAAAGGGTGCCGAGGTGCCGGCCGCGGAGATGGGGTAGCCGGACCACGTCCAGCGCCCGGCCGATCGCCGCCTCGATCTCTCCGGGTGGTGTCTGCAGGTTCTCCAAGCCGAACGCGATCTCGTCGTCCACCGTGAGGGTGCAGAACTGCGAATCCGGGTCCTGGAACACCAGCCCCGTCTGCCGCGCCAGAACGCCGACCGGCGTGTCCTTGACCACCAGCCCGGCTACCACCACCTCCCCGGAGTAATCGCCGTCGACGAGATGCGGGATCAGGCCGTCCAGGCACAGAGTCAGAGTGCTCTTACCCGAACCGCTGGGTCCGAGGACCAGCACCGTCTCTCCCGCGGCCAGCTCGAAGGTGAGGTCTGTGAGAGCCGCCCGGATGCGGGTGGAGTAGGTAAAGGAGAGCCCGCCGGCCTGCACCCGAGGTGGGCTCACCTCGTCGAACGGCTCCGGGCCGAGCCCCCTCTCGGGCCCGCCCGAGTGGGTCGCCCCTGGCGGCGAGTCGGGCGCGCCGCCCGGACTGCTATCGTTCGTCAGACTCGTTTCGCCCCGCCCGAACCGCCGCCGAGCCCGGAGAGCACGCCGGTCTTGGCCAGCAGCGAGCCCAGAAGGTGCGAGAGGCCGCCGCCGAGCACCACCGAGCTCACAACGCATAGGATCGCCGCCACGCCGATGCTGCTCCACGTATATGTCGCGTAGTAGCTGTACACGAACGTATCGAGCAGAATGCTGAAGGCACCCGCCAGCGCGGCAGCGGCATAGAGGGCGACCCCGGTGAAGCGCTTCCACCGAAATGCCGCGAAGACCGCTTCGGCCCCCGCGCCCTGCACGAGACCGCTCGCCATGGTGAGGATCCCCCACTGATTGCCCATCGCCATGCTGACGAACGCCGCCACCAACTCGCCGAGCAAGGCCGCGCCGGGCCGTCGGACCACGTAGGGGACGAGGAGGCCGCCGATCATCCAGACGCCTACCAGCGCGTAGGAGAACGGGAAGGGAACGACCTGGAACGCGCTCGACCATAGTAGGCCCCAAGCCCAGAAGATGACGCCGACGGCGACCGCCAGCACGGCCGCCACCACGATCTCGCGCGTGGTCCAATCCTTGAACGACATCAGCGAAGACCCTCGCCGGCGCCCGTTCCGGCCGGTGGCGCCTCATCGACGTCGGCCTGGATGGCGCCGACCAGTTCGTCTGTCGGCATGCCGGCGGCCAGCGTCGCCGTGAGGACCGCGGGGCCACGGTGCTGCGCGGCGCGGAACGCCGCCCGCAGCGCCGCAAACACCTCGTCTTCACTTCCCCACATCAGCGTGCTCAGGTTGCCGACCCGTACCTCGGCTCCCTCCGCTCGGGCGGCGTGGATCGTTGCCTGCACCGGTGTATCGATGTCGGGCTGCCGCAATGGATACACCGAGAACTGGCAGCCCACCACGCTTTCGTCTTGATAGCCCGCACCCTTGCCGGCACGCGTGCCGGCGCCTTCTTCGTCGATCATCGGCGGATCACCTCCCGCGGTAGTGGATCAGGAGCAGGGCTCCCAGCCCATGTGTCACTCGAGCCTGGCCGCCCGTCATCTCGTTGCTCACCCCTCGCGTCTGCCCCTGCAACAAGCGCTCGCCGCGCAACGGGTAGAGCAGACCTTCCGTGCGCACGTTCTCCACGATCGCCGTCAGAGGGAGAAGGGAGACGATATCGCCCGGCCGACCGGCGACCATGCCGTCTCCCTTCGCCAGGAACGCCTCGTGAAGACCATCCACCAGCGTGACGCGGACCTGCGCGAGCCAGGGCGCGGCGAGCACCAGCAGGTTGCCCACAAGATGGTCCAGGCGGGGGCCTCCGAGCGCATTGAAAACGGTGATATCGGTGGCGCCCCGCTCGACCGCGATACGGAGGGCCGCCTCTGTGTCGGTCTCATCCTTGGCCGTCGGCAGCGTCAGCACTTCCACGCCCCGGGATTCGAGATCCCGAAGGGCCGCGGAAGAGATGGAATCGAGGTCGCCCACCAGCAACGAGGGCACGAGGCCGATCCGCGCCAGCGCGTCGGCGCCGCCGTCAACGGCCACCAGCAGGTCCGCGGTCTCGGCCGTGGCCCTATCGAGTTCGCCGGCCGGCAGCGAACCGGCTACAACGACCGCATGCAACAGAACGCACTCCCTTTCAGGCGGGAGGGCGCGGCTTCTCGAGTGATGGAGCCGCCGCAAGGCGGCGCAAGGTCGGGCGGATCACCGTAACTTCCCTTCGCTGGCATTACCCAGATCAGGTTCGTAGGGTCTGTGGCCGGGCCACACTCTCAGCTGCGCGCTCCCCTAGCAAGGTATGTCTAAGTCCGGCCGATTATAGCACCGGCCCTTTTCCGGCACGTCCCAGAAAGCGCCATCGCAGTCGGCATTGAAACATCGGCAGGTGTATAATCCGGTACCGATTTTGCGGGGTCTTGGGGACCCGAGCATTGCCGGCGGTGGGGGGGTTCATTGCCGGACAACCCAGAGAAGGAGCATCGGTGTTTGCCATGGCTCAAGAACGCCCTCACAGCCGGAGACTTGTCCTATGACGGTCGTCGTTGATCGGGACAAGATGCGGCCCACGCCCGATGCCGGACAGAACCTCACCGAGATCCGGTGGCACGCCCGCGGCGGTCAGGGAGCCGTCACCGCTGCCAAGATGGTGGCGGAGCTGGCGCTTGGTCAGGGCAAGTACTTCCAGGCCTTCCCCGAGTATGGACCGGAGAGATCCGGGGCGCCTATCGTGGCCTTCACGCGCGTGAGCGACGAACCCATCCAGCTCTACTGTGGAATCGAGCACCCGCGGATCGTGGTCGTGCTCGACGCGTCCCTCCTGGGCGCGACGAACGTCACCAAGGGCGCTCCCGACGACGCGATAGTCCTGGTGAACACGGAGATGACGCCGGCCGAGTTGCGGGAGCAGTACGGCCTCAAAGGCGGCCGCCTCTTCACCATAGCGGCCACCCGCATCGCTATGGAGACGATCAAGCGCCCCATTCCGAACACGCCCATGGTCGGAGCTCTCACCCGGATCACCGGTCTCTTCCCGATAGAGAAAGTGGTGGAATTCCTCCGGTATGACTTCGGCAAGAAGTTCCCGCCGAAGGTGGTGGAGGGCAACATCTCGGCCATCACTCGCAGCTACGAGGAGGTCCAGGGCGAATGAGCTCCACTGACAGACCCCGGTGGGACGTGGACGACGTCGATACCTGGGGCCCCGACAAGCATCAGCTTGGAGCGACCATCCCCTGTGCCGGGAATTCCGAGGAGTTCGAGACCGGCGGATGGCGGTCGCTGACGCCCGTCATCGACCAGGCGGCCTGCACTGGTTGCATGCTCTGTTACTTCTACTGCCCCGACGCCTCGATCATTATCGAGAACGGCAAGGCAGCGGGCATCGATCTGAAGCACTGCAAGGGCTGCGGCATCTGCGCCAAGGAATGCCCCGAGCACGCCATCAGTATGCAGACCGAGGACAAGGAGTAGCTGCGTGGCCGGTAAGGATGTGACTACTCTCGCGGTAACCGGCAACGAGGCCGTGGCCGAGGCCATGCGCCAGATCAACCCGGATGTCGTCTGCGCGTATCCCATCACCCCGCAGACCGAGGTGGTCCAGCTCTTCGCGCAGATGGTGGCGGACGGGACCGTGGACACCGAGTTCGTCACGGTCGAATCGGAGCACTCGGCGATGAGCGCGGCTATCGGGTCGGCGGCGGCGGGTGCTCGCACCATGACCGCCACTTCGTCCCAGGGCTTCGCGCTCATGTGGGAACTGCTGTACGTGGCGGCCAGCTACCGCCTCCCCATCGTCATGACCACGGTCAACCGTGCCCTCTCCGGCCCCATCAACATCCACTGCGACCACAGCGACACCATGGGTGGGCGCGATACAGGCTGGATCCAGCTCTACGGCGAGGACCACCAGCAGGCCTACGACAACTGCCTGCAGTCGGTCCGGATCGCGGAGCACATGGACGTGCGCACTCCCACCATGCACATGTACGACGGCTATGTCATCAGCGGGGCCATCGGTCCTCTGGTGATCCTCGAAGATGAGAAGGTCCGCGATTTCATCGGTCCCTACCGGGCCGTCAACCCGATGCTCGACGTCGAGCATCCGGTCACCGTGGGCCCCTTCGACGGCCTGCACGGCTGGTACTTCGAGCACAAAGTCGCGCAGAACCGGGCCATGGATCGAGCCTTCGACGTGATCGAGGACGTGGCCGGCGAGTACGCGGAGCTGACCGGCCGCCACTACGGCCTCCTCGATCCCTACCGCCTCGACGACGCCGAGATAGCCATCGTCGTGGTCGGCTCCACCGCGGGTACCACCCGGATGGTGGTCGACAAGCTGCGGGCCAGGGGCGTCAAGGCCGGCATGGTGAGGGTCCGGGTGCTCCGCCCCTTCCCCCACGTCGCCTACGCCAAGGCGCTCGAGCACGTCAAGGTCGTGGGCGTGATGGACCGGGCCGACTCCTTCGGCGCCCAGGGAGGCCCGATATTCCTCGAGATCCGGTCGGCCCTCTACGACAACGACCCGCGGCCGCAAGTGCTGCCCTTCATCTACGGGCTCGGCGGGCGTGACATCTACCCCGACAACATCGAACAGGCGTTCGCCGCGCTTGAAGACGCGGCGGATAGCGGCAAGCGGGCTTCGACGGCCCGCCGCTATCTGAACCTGCGCGAGGATTGAGGCAGCCGGAATGGCAAACAACGGAAATGGAAGCAGCAAGCGGCCGCAAGGCGCCGAACCGAAGGGCTCGTCGCTCTACGAGGTACTCAAGGGCATCGACTTCGAACGGAGGCAGTTGGTCGGCAAGCCCAAAGGTAGCGGCCTCCTCAGTTTGGCCGAAGGACCGAACGGTGAGTACACGTGCTACTCCTGCACCCTCTGCGAGCGCATCTGCCCGGTCGACGCGATCGAACTCGAGTATTGCCCCGAATTCCCTGAGCAGCCCTTCGATTTCGAGGCGGCACGGGCGGCCGCTTTGACGACGCTCCCCGGCGAGAGCTGCGGCGCGGCCTCCGCCTGCGTCATGGGCGAGCAGCCCGCGGCCTTCCAGGCCCCGATCGACATGAAGCTGCTCGACCCGGTCATCGCCGGCATACGCTCGGGGTCCGGCCTTATCGAGGCGATGCATGCCACCCAGGAGGCCTACGGCTACCTGCCCCGGCTTGCCCTGGAGGCTATTGCAGAGGAAATGCACCTCGCTTTCTCCCGGGTCTACGGCGTCGCCAGCTTCTACAGCCAGTTCCGGCTCAGGCCCGTGGGCAAGTATGTGATCGACGTCTGCATGGGTACGGCCTGCCACGTGGCAGGCGCGCCGCTCGTCCTGGAGGCGTTCAGTCAGGAACTCCAGATCCCCGTCGGCGACACTACTCCCGACGGTCTCTTCACTCTGCAGACGGTCAACTGCGTCGGCGCCTGCGCGCTGGCTCCGGTCGTCCGCCTCGGCGATGACGAGACGTTCGGCCGCATGGGGCCCAACGAGGCCCGGCGGCTGGTGCGCAAGCTGCGCAAACAGGAGGCGGCCGTATGAGCGCGCCCGCGATCAGAGCGGCGCTGCAGGCGGCGATCGACAGCGGTTCCGGCGCGTACCTGGCCGACGACGCCCGCACCGAGATCCGCATCTGCGCCGGGACGGCGTGCCACGCCTCCGGGCGCGTGGCTTTGAAGAAGGCTGTCGACGCGGCGCTGGAGGAACGCGGGCTTGCGGGCCAGATCGCGGTGATCGAGACCGGCTGCCACGGATTCTGCGAGCAGGGACCTATCATGGTACTGCGGCCCCGGGGCATCTTCTATCCTCGGGTCCAGCCGAAGGACGTCCCCGAGATCATCGACACCAGCGTGGTGGGCGACGCCATCGTCGAACGCCTCCTCTACCGGCACCCGGAAACGGGCCAACCCCTCGCCCTCGAGCGGGATATCCCGTTCTACTCGCTGCAGACGCGCGTCGTTCTGAGCCTCAACGGCAAGGTGGACCCGTTCTCGCTCGACGACTATCTGGCGCATGGCGGCTACACCGCCCTGGCGAACGTGCTCTCCGACGGCGACCCGATCGCCGTCATCGACGAGATAGAGCGGAGCGGACTGCGCGGCCGGGGAGGGGCGGGCTTCCCCACCGGCAAGAAGTGGCGTACCTCCCGCCGCAATCCCGGCGAGGTCCACTACGTCATCTGCAACGCCGACGAGGGCGACCCCGGCGCCTTTATGGATCGCTCGGTGCTCGAAGGCAACCCCCACAGCGTCATCGAAGGGATGGTCATCGCGGCCTACGCTATCGGCGCGGACAACGGGCCGGTGGCCGGTTACGTCTACGTCCGGCACGAGTACCCGTTCGCGGTGGAGCGGCTGCGCTTCGGCCTCGAGCAGGCGCGGGAGCGCGGCCTGCTGGGCACGAACATCCTGGGCTCGGGCTTCGACTTCGACATCCGCATAAACCAGGGCGCAGGTGCCTTCGTCTGCGGCGAGTCCACGGCTCTGACGGCCTCCATCGAGGGCCTGCGCGGCATGCCGAGGGGCAAGCACATCCGCACCGCCGCGCACGGGCTGTGGGGCCAGCCGACGAACCTCAACAACGTCGAGAGCTACGCCAACGTGCCCTGGATCATCAACAACGGCGCCGACGCCTTCGCCTCCATGGGCACCGAGACGAGCAAGGGGACGAAGATCTTCTCGCTCACCGGCAAGATCGTCAACGGGGGGCTGATCGAGGTCCCGATGGGTACGACCCTCCGCCGGGTCATCTTCGACATCGGCGGCGGCATGCTTCCGGGGCGCCACTTCAAGGCCGTCCAACTGGGCGGGCCGTCGGGTGGCTGTCTCCCCGCGTCGCTGCTTGACGAGCCGATCGACTTCGAAAGCCTCTTGGCCGCCGGCTCGATGATGGGGTCGGGCGGCATGGTGGTCGTCGACGACACCACCTGCATGGTCGACTTCGCCAAGTTCTTTCTCAAGTTCACCGCCGAGGAGAGCTGCGGCAAGTGCGTACCCTGCCGGGTGGGAGCCACCCGGATGCTCGAGATCCTCGAGCGGATCTCCGCGGGACAGGCGACGGGCGACGACATCGGTCTGCTGGAGTCGCTCGCGGAAGACGTCGTCGAAGGGTCGCTCTGCGCCCTGGGCGGGAGCGCTCCCAACCCTGTGTTGTCCACCCTCCGTTACTTCCGAGACGAGGTCATGGCCCACGTCGAGGAGCATCGCTGCCCGGCCGGGGTCTGCCGTTCCTTGATCCGCTACCGGATCGACGAAGAGGCCTGCACCGGTTGCCGGGCCTGCATATCGGCGTGCCCGAGTAACGCCGTCACCGGAGAACGCAAGCAGGTACATGTGATAGATCAGAAGCTCTGCATCAAGTGCGACGCATGTCGACAGGCGTGCAGGTTCGACGCCGTACGGGTGGACACTGGAGTGCTCACGCCGGCCGGAGGGAGACGGAGATGAGCGCCCCAAAACCGAAGACGGCAGCCCCAACGGCCGCCTCGGCCGCGGTCACAGCGGCTCCGGCAACGACGCCAGCAATTACGCCGGTGACTATCGCCATCAACGGCAGACAGTTCGCCGCCGCCCAGGGTGAGACGGTCCTCGATGTCGCCCGCCGCGAAGGCGTGGATATTCCGGCCCTGTGTCATCAAGCGGGCAGCGCCGCTTGGGGCGGCTGCCGCCTTTGCCTGGTGGAAGTCGCGGGGATCGACAAGCTCCAGGCCGCCTGCACCACGTGGGTCGCCGACGGCATGTCGGTGCAGACCGAGACGCCTCGAGCCAGGGCCCGCCGGCAGAGCTACCTGCGGATGTACCTGTCCGACCACAACGCCTACTGCGAAGCTCCCTGCACCCACGCCTGTCCCACGCATGTGGACATCCCCGGGTACCTGGCGGCGCTGGCCGCCGGAGACGCGGCCGGAGCGGCCGCCCTGGTGCGAGAGGAACTGCCGTTCCCCGGCATCCTCGGCCGGGTCTGTCCACGTTACTGTGAGCCGGTATGCCGCCGCGGGGACGTAGACGAGCCTATCGCCATCTGCGCGCTGCATCGTGCCGCCGCCGATCACTCGAACGCCCGGCTCTCTCGCGGCGCCTCGAGCGGCAAGCGGGTAGCGGTGGTGGGCGCCGGGCCGGCGGGACTGTCCGCGGCCTGGTTTCTCGTCGGGCGCGGCCATCAGGTCAATCTCTACGATGTTGAGGCCCAGGCGGGCGGCGCCCTACGCTACGTGATCCCCGAGTTCCGCTTGCCGGCTGCGGTCCTCGACGCCGAACTGCAGCCCCTCTGGGATGCCGGCGTCCGCTTCGTGGGCGACTCGAAGATGCACTACGAGACCGACCCCAGAGGGCTTTTCGACGCCGGGTTTGACGCCGTCGTTCTGAGCACCGGGGCGAAGGTCAAGAGCGGCAACAAGCACGCACCGAGTGAACACCGCCTCGACGCCTCTGAGTTCCTGAGGCAGCAACGCAGTGATCGGGGTGCCCGGCTCTCCGGCAGAGTGGCCGTCATCGGCGACGGCACGACCGCGGTCGACGCCGCCCGCACCGCCCTCCGTTCGGGCGCCGAGACCGTGACCGTCATCTCCCGCCACAGCTCCGACACCATGCCCGCCGACGCCCGCGAAGTCGCGGCGGCCCGGGAGGAAGGTGTCTCGTTCGAGTTCGACGCGCCCCCCGGGCGGCTCGACGCCGAGACAGCCTCCACCGTCATCCTCGCCCCCGAGAACGGGGACGGCAGTACTCCCCTCAAGATCGGCGGGGATCATCTGCACCCGAACCAGTACACCGGCCGCACTTCGCAGGATGGCCTGTTCGTCGCCGGCGATGCGCTTGGCGGGCCCTACTCTGTCATCCACGCGGTGGCCGGCGGCAAACGGGCCGCGCTGGCCGTCGACGCCTGGCTGCGTGGCGAAGATCTCACCGCACTCGAGGAGGGACTGGCGGCCTACTCGCGCCTTCCGTATCTCGAGCAACTGCAGCGCGCCGAGAGCTTGGGTAGCGTCGCGGGCCGGCTGGCCGAGCGCGATCCCGTCTGGCTCAAGATGGGCGCGGGCGCCGAGCCGGAGGCTCGCGCCGCGATGCCGAAGACATCCAAGTCCAAACGGCTGGCGAGCCTGGCCGTGGAAGTCGAGAAGGGCTATACCCTGGCCACCGCCCAGGCAGAGGCCAAGCGTTGCCTGCAGTGCGAGTGCCCGAGTCTCGGGAACTGCGACCTCCAACGTCTCGGCGTCGAATACGGGGTCACCACGAACGACCTGGTCAAGAAGGGCACCCGCATCCGCTCCGTTCAGCCCCAGTTGGAGCACCCCTTCATCCGGCGCGACATGGAGCGCTGCATCGCCTGCGGGCGCTGCGTGCGGATCTGCCGGGACGTAGCGGGGCCGGCATGCTACGACTTCACCGGAAGAGGCTTCACCATCAACATCGACACGCCCTACGGTGAGGCCCTGCAGTTGGCTGACTGCATCAGCTGCGGCCGCTGCGTCAGCATCTGTCCCACGGGCGCGCTGACGTTCAACGAGCGCAAGCTGAGCTCGTTCAAGGTCGACGAGAGCCGGTGCATCCTCTGCCGCGAGTGCGTCAACGTCTGTCCGGTCGACGCCCTGGAGGAGACCGACAACTTCGAGAGCGCGCGCCAGGCTTGGCTGCAGTTGGTGGCTCAAGGGAGCCAGTTGGCCGGCGGTCACCGCATGTGCGCCGGTTGCGGCGCTCCCGTCGTCGTACGGCAGGTCCTCATGGGCACCAGCGACCCGGTCGTGGTCAGCGCTGCCACGGGGTGCCTCGAGGTGAGCACCACCATCTACCCCTACACCTCGTGGAAGGGGAGCTTCATCCACACGGCCTTCGAGAACTCGGCGGCGACTCTGAGCGGAGTCGAGACGGCGTTCCGCGCGTTGAAGAAGAAGGGCGCCATCGACGACAACATCAAGTTCATCGCCTTCGGGGGCGACGGCGGCACGTACGACATCGGCCTCCAGTCGCTGTCGGGCGCCATGGAACGCGGCCACAAGATGCTTTATGTCTGCTACGACAACGGCGCGTACATGAACACCGGCTTCCAGCGCTCCGGCGCTACCCCGACCGGGGCCTGGACCACCACCAGCCCGGTTGGCGACGAATCGGCCGGCAAGTTGCAGCAGCGCAAGAACCTCACCGACATCATGATCGCGCACGGCATCCCCTACGTGGCCCAGGCGTCCCCCCACGATCCCCGCGACCTGGTGCGCAAGGCGGCGAAAGCACTGTCCATCGATGGGCCGACCTTCCTCAACGTGCTCGCCCCCTGCCCGCGCGGCTGGCGCTCGGACGGCGCCGAGAGCATCGATCTGGCCCGAGAAGCGGTCAATACCTGCTACTGGCCTCTGTTCGAATGCGAGGATGGGGAATACCACCTTACGTACCGGCCGCATCACAAGTTGCCGCTGGTGCCCTGGCTCAAGCGCCAGGGCCGATTCGCCCACCTGTTCCAGACGAGCAACGCAGCGACGCTCGAGCATCTCGAGCAGTACGTGGACGAAGAATGGGGCAAGCTGCTGCGCAAGTGCGGGGAGCCCAGCGAGGCCGACTGGCAGGCCCATCTGCAGGCGAACGGCTGCCTGTTGCGATAGCGGAGCATGAACCCCGTGGAGATACGCGCGCCCCGGGAAGACGAGTTCCATGAGGTCGTCGCGCTGGCGAACATCGCCTTCGGCGAGGAGGCGACGGTGCAGGACGAGTCCGCGTTCCGGCGGGCCTTTCCGTTCGATCGCGCTCTCTGCGCATTCGATGCGGGCCGGATGGTCGGCTCGCTGGCGGTGCTCTCTCTCGAGTTGACGCTTCCCGGCCGCACGGCCCTGCCGGCCGGCGGCGCCACCTGGGGGGCGACTCTGCCCACCCACCGCCGGCGAGGTATCCTGCGATCCCTGTTCGAGGCCCAGTTGAACGACATGATGTATCGGGGAGACCCTCTCTCCGTGCTCCTCGCCTCCGAAGCGACCCTCTACCGCCGGTACGGCTATGGCCCGGCGACCAGCCTCATGAGCTTCTCTATCGAACGAGCCTATGCCCGTCTTGCCGGTCAGACCAAAGACAGCCCGCCCCAGGGCATCACGCTCGTGGCCGGAGTCGAGGCGGCCGGCCGGCTTCCGGGAATCTACGAAGCTCTCCGGCTGGAGCAGCCGGGCGCGGTCAGCAGGTCCCCCGGCTGGTGGGCGTCCTATCTCTGGGATCCGCTCATGGAACGGCAGGGAGCCACCGGCATGTACCACGCCGTCCATACCGGCCGGAACGGTGCCGCGGACGGGTACGTGACCTATCGCATCAGAGAGCAGTGGACGGCCTCCACTGCCACGGGCGAGGTCCAGATCATCGAGCTCGTCGCCGGCGATCGGGAGGCCTACCGGGCCCTCTGGGAGTTCGTGCTCGGAACCGACCTCTGCCAGACCATCTCCTGCTGGAGAGGACGCGTGGACGAGCCTCTGCGCTGGCTCCTGGCCGATCCCCGCCGGCTGACAGTGAACGCGGTGGCGGACGACCTCTACGTGCGGCTGCTCGACATCCCTCGGGCGCTCGCCGCTCGGGAGTACACGACACCCGGCGAACTGGTGCTCGAGGTCTCCGAGCCTTTCCCGGTCGCCCGGACCGGCCGTTTTCTGCTGAAGGCAGGGGGCATTGGTGAAGGCTCCGAATGCCGACCGACCGACCGCGCTCCCGACCTCTCTCTGAACGTGGACACCCTGGGGGCGGCCTATCTCGGCGGGGTCAGCTTCGCGATTCTCGCCGCCGCGGGACACGTTGCGGTCGCGGACCGCAGAGCGCTGGCGGTCGCGGACGCCATGTTCTCCGCGGGGATCGCCCCCTACTGTTCCACCATGTTCTGACCGCCGCCGAAGGAGATCGCGAAGCATGCACGAACACTGTGCCCTCTCTCCCGACCGCGCCCGCCGGCTCCTCGACCCGCGGCGCCTCGAGACCCAGCTGAGCGAGCAGGATCTGGCCCGCCTGCTGGCCCTGCGCGGGGACGAGGATGTGGTCGATCTGGGAAGCGGGGCCGGCTTCTACACCGACCGCATCGCGGCGCTCACCACCGGGACCGTGTACGCCCTCGACATCCAGCCGGAGATGCACGAGTTCTACCGATCCAGGGGTCTGCCGGCGAACGTCCGCCTGGTCACCGGCGACGTCACCCATCTGGAGTTCCCGGCTGCCAGCCTGGACGTAGCCTGCTCTGTCTCCACCTGGCACGAGACGGGCGGGGTGTTCGACATCGCCGGGCTTGCGCACGCGCTGCGCCCTGCGGGAAGGCTGGTGATCGTCGATTGGCGTAAGGAAACGGATTCCTCGGAAGCCGGTCCCCCGCTCGACATCCGGTTCAGCAAGGAAGAGGTGGCGGCCTCGCTCTCGCCCTACTTCCAGGCGCTGAGCGCCGAGGACCTGGGCGGGCTTATGTTCGCCGTGGTAGCGGCCCGGGTCGACCTTCCGAGCGAGTAGCCCCGCGCGCTCCCTGCGAGACGCGCCACAAACGGTGGGTGCGGCGGCGAAGCCGGACTGTCCCTATTCGTCGAGATCCGGATCCACACTGCGCTCCCGCTTGAGGCCGCCCCTGCGCCGCTTCTCCTCAAGGCGCCTCGCCCTTGCGTGCCTGGGGACCGCCGGCGGGATACGCTTCGGCTTCTCGGTCAAGGCGTCGCGGAGCAACCGAGCGAAGCGCTCCACCGCCGCATCGCGATTCGCCAACTGGGTGCGGTGACGCTGAGAGACCACCCGCAGCACACCTGCCCGGTTGATACGCCCACCGAGACGGCTGTGCAGAAGCTCACGCTGTTCCGGCGATAGCGCCGCGGACCGGTCTACGTAGAAAAGCAGCGTCACCCGAGTATTCACCTTGTTGACGTTCTGCCCACCGGGGCCGCTGCTCCGGGAGGTGGCGAAGTCCAGCTCCTCATCGGGTATCTCGAGATCTTCCAGCACCTGTACCATGGTCGTACCATGATATTCCCGCCGGCGGAACATTGGGCACCGACTACAGACCCCGCTCGTTTTCTGTCGAATCTGTTCGGGGCGATGGTGGCGGCTGCCGATCCCGGACGCCTGCTGCCCGAACGGCTCCCGAAGCCCCCGCGGGGTAGGACGATCGTCATCGCGGCGGGCAAGGCCGCGGCCGCTATGGCGAGAGCGGTAGAAGAGCATTGGCAAGGCGAGCTCTCGGGTCTGGCGGTGACCCGCTACGGCCACGGGCTTTCCAGCCGCACGATCGACGTGATCGAAGCCGGACACCCGCTCCCCGACTCCAGAGGAGCCGACGCCGCAGAGCGCGTCCTAGCGCTCGTTAAAGACCTCGCGGCCGACGACCTCGTCCTCGTTCTCTTGAGCGGGGGAGGTTCGGCCCTCCTCACCCTTCCCGCCCCCGGCCTCGGCCTCGACGACGTGAAAGAGGTCAACGACGAACTGCTCAGGTCAGGAGCGCCTATCGCTCAGATCAACTGCGTCCGCAAGCATCTCTCCGCCCTCACCGGAGGCCGGCTCGCGGTGGCGGCCTGGCCCGCGGAGGTGGTCACGTTCGCCATCTCGGACGTCCCCGGCGACGACCCTGCGGTGATCGCCTCGGGACCTACCGTTGGCGATCCGTCGACCTTCGCGGAAGCCCTCGAGATCGTGAACCGCTACGGCCTCCAGGTGCCTGAGCCCGTCCGCAGGTATCTCGAAGAGGCGAGGTGCGAGACTCCCAAGCCCGGCGCTCCCCGGTTGGCGCGCAGCCGCTTCGTCCTTCTCGCGACCCCCGATACCGCGCTCCAGGCAGCCGCTGCAGCCGCCCGCGAGGCCGGAGTCGAGCCGGTCGTGCTGGGAGCGGAAATACAGGGAGAGGCCCGGGCAGTCGCCGCCCAACACGCCGCCCTGGCGCGGCGCCTGCAGGAGACGAGAGCCGGAAGCGAGCGGCTCCTCGAGCGGGGGCCGCTCTTGATCCTGTCGGGCGGCGAGACCACGGTGACCGTGAGGGGAGGTGGACGAGGCGGCCGCAACACCGAGTATCTGCTCGCCCTGGCTCTCGCGCTCGAGGCCGGCGCCACGCCGCAGGCCCGCGGCGCCGCGGGCGACCCGGGCGGCCGCATCCCCTCCGTCCACGCCCTCGCGGCCGATACGGACGGCATCGACGGAAGCGAGGACAACGCGGGAGCCTTCCTGCGTCCCGACAGCCTTGCTCGGGCGAGGGCCGCCGGCCTCGACCCCGCGGGCTTGCTCGCCACGAACGACAGCTACGGCTTTTTTGCGGCCCTGGACGATCTGCTGGTGACCGGTCCGACCCGCACGAACGTCAACGATTTCCGCGCGATCCTCGTGCTCTAGAGGGAACGGGGCGAGACATGTCCCCTTCCAGCTGCGCACAAAAGCCTGTGCGACTCTTCCAGGGAACATATCTCGCCCCGTTCCTTGCTGCGACATATGGGGGCTGCTCCGTCCCCGGAGCTAGCCTGTTTGTACCCACACCAGGCGAGCGGAGGGGTAGCCCCGGCTATTGCTCGGTGGTCTTCAGGATGCAATGGCCCGAGATGGCCACCATCCCGTGAGACTGGCAATACGCAAGGGCAGCGACGGACTCCGCGCCCGGCTGGAACCAGACGCAGGCGATGCCGGCCTCATCGGCCTCCTGTACGACCGTCTCACCCTGCTTGGGAGGCACCACGATAAGCACCCGGTCGATGCGCTCGGGCACAGCGGAGAGACTGGCGTACGCCGTCTCACCCTCGACCTGCCCGGCGTTCCGGTTGACGGGGAAGACGCGCTTGCCCCGTCGCTTCAACTCGCGGAAGGTGATGTTGCCGAACTTGCTCCGGTCGTCGGAGGCTCCGACGACAGCCCACGCTTCTCCCCGTAGGAACTCCTTCAAGAGCTCCTTATCGGCCACCAAGGGCCTCCCCTCTGATCGACAAGATGATATCGGCGGTAAGGTCGCCGACGGAGCTGAGCACGACATCCGCCAGCGCGAGAGCGTCGTCGGAGGGCGGAAAGGCCCGATTGGGGACGGCGACGACGGCGAGACCGGCCGAGGCGGCGGCTCGTAATCCGTTCGAGGAATCCTCGACCGCCGCAGCCCGCATCGGCACGGTGTTCAAGCGGGCGCACGCCTCAAGGTAGACGTCCGGAGCCGGCTTTGCGGTAGTCACCTGATCGGAAGACACCACTGCGCCGAAATACCGCCGCAGCCCCGCCAGTTCCAGCGAGTACTCGATGAGCTCGATCGGCGAAGAAGAGGCCATTCCCAACCGGAAGGATGACGCGAGTCTTGCGACGGCCTCCCGGGCGCCCGGGATGAGCGGGAGATGGCGCGCATAGCGGGCGCGCAGGGCGCAGATGACGCCATCGTAGATCTGCTGCGGGGAGAGATCGATGCCGCTCTGGTCGCGCATGTAGGCAGCCCACTGCATCGAGTTGGCGCCCATGACGGCAGGTTGGTCGTGCTCGTCCCAATGGCCGCCATGTTCGGCGGCAAACTCGCGGCGGACGTCGTTCCACTCCTGCTCGGTCTCGAGAATGACCCCGTCCAGGTCGAAGATGACGGTTTCGATAACCATGAGCGCGAAGCTTAGCAGACAGCCGTCGCCGAGCTACTCATCCTCGGAGCCGGTGCCGCTCCATTCCCCGTCTTCAGCGCCGGCGAGAGACAGGAGGTTGCTCGCAGCCTCCCCCGGGAGCTCTTGGACGGTCCTCAGCCTGCGCTCGATCGTCCGGCTCTTTCTGGCTGCGTCTTCGATCGTGGAAGAAGCCTGATCGAGCTTGTTGTGCACCTTCTCCAATAGACCGCCGAACTGTCCGAACTGGGTCTTCACCGCCCCGAGAAGCTGCCACACTTCGCTCGAACGCTGTTCGACGGTCAGGATGCGGAACCCCATCTGTAGACTGTTCAGGAGGGCTCCCAAGGTGGTAGGCCCTGTGACCAACACGCGGAAGTTGCTTTGAAGCGACTCCACGAGCCCCGGACGGCGCAGAACCTCCGCGTACAGCCCCTCGGTGGGCAAGAACATGATCGCGAAGTCGGTGGTCCTTGGGGGATCCAGATACTTCGTCTGGATATCCTTGGCCGAAGCCTTGATCCGGACCTCCAGCGACTTGAGCGCCGAGTCCATCCCCGGGAGATCGCCCTTGTCCTGCGCGTCGAGCATGCGCTGGTAGTCTTCTACCGGGAACTTGGCGTCGATAGGTAGCCATACCTCCCCCCCGTCCCGGCCCGGCTGACCGGGCAGACGGATGGCAAACTCGACTCGCTCCGCGCAACCCTGCTTGCAGGCCACGTTCGCGGCGTATTGCTCGGGGGTCATGATCTG
The DNA here is from genome assembly GCA_963783835.1 of uncultured Actinomycetota bacterium. Taxonomy (GTDB): domain Bacteria; phylum Actinomycetota; class Thermoleophilia; order RBG-16-64-13; family RBG-16-64-13; genus CAIQPS01. The sequence goes on along the minus strand of CAWAOX010000018.1, from coordinate 113,357 downwards.
CTCCAGCAACATGCCGAGCTGAACCTCCCCCCAGGTTCCCCGAGTCTTGACGTTCGTGAGCACTTGTTTGAGATCGCCCACCCCCGCGGCCAGCGACTGCATCTCACCCAGACCCTTGTGGACCTGCTCAAGCCGATCGCTCACCTGCTTGAACGACTCGCCAAGGCGCTGCTCCAGGGTCGAGGTGAGCCGTTCGTCGACGGTCTGCCGCATCTGCTCGAGCTTCGTGGCGTTGTCGCTCTGCATCTCCTTCAGACGATTGTCGACGGTAGTCCGAAGGTCGTTCATGTGTCGTTCGTTCGACTCGGTCAGGGCCACGAGCTGCTTCGCGAAGGTGTCGAACTGACCCTTCTGCTGGATCCCGATCTGGCTGATGCCGTTGATGGTCGAATCGCCCAGGCCCTTCATAGCCGTGGCCACGTCTTCGCGTACCTGCTGCGAGTTCTGAGCCGCTTCCTGCCGGCTACGACCCATCTCTTCGCGCAGCAGGCGTTCGCCACGTTCTTGACCCTGCGCCAGCTGCCGAAGCACGGGGGCCGCAGACTCCTTGCGCTGCCTCAGAAGCAGGAGCGCCAGCAGAACCACCGCCAGCAGCAGTAGAACTACAGAGACCACCGACAGTGCTTGGGACATGTCCGACCTCCAGCTAGAATCCCGGCCCTTACTATAACGGCCGCATCGGACAGTACCGGCATGCATTCACCGGCGCTTTTCGCTAGAATCACGGAAAAAGGAGGTCGGCGTGATCGACTGGGACCGGAAAATAGTGGGCGAGGGCCTTAGTTTCGACGACATCCTCCTGATCCCGGCGGAATCGGGGGTGCTTCCCAAAGAGACCGACGTCCGCTCCCGCCTGACCAGCAAGATCGGCCTCAATATCCCTCTGCTGTCCGCTGCCATGGACACCGTGTCGGAGACCTCCCTGGCTATCGCGCTGGCGAGGGAGGGCGGGATGACCATCATCCACAAGAACCAGCCCGTCGACCGCCAGGCCGACATGGTCCGGAAGGTGAAGAGGAGCGAGGCGGGGATGATCGTCGACCCTATCACCCTGCCCCTGACGGCCAGCTACGGCGACGCCGAGGCTTTCATGAAGGAGTACCGGATATCGGGAGTCCCCGTCGTGCATCCCGACGGAAGGCTCGCCGGCATCATCACCAACCGCGACACCCGTTTCGAGACCGACTTCTCCAAGCCCATCACCGAGCTCATGACCTCCGAGAACCTGGTGACCGTCCCCGTGGGGACCACTCTCGATCAAGCGATCGAGCAGTTCAAGATCCACAAGATAGAGAAGCTGCTCGTGGTGGACGACGATTTCAAGCTTCGCGGACTTATCACCATCAAAGACATCACGAAGATGATCGAGTTCCCGGACGCCTGCAAGGACGAGTTGGGCCGGCTGCGCGTCGGCGCCGCCGTGGGCGTGGCGAAAGACACGGCCGACCGGGTCCAGGCGCTGGTCGAGGCGCAGGCCGACATCATCTGCATCGACACCGCCCACGGACATTCGCGCGGCGTGCTCGACGCGATCGAAGCGATTCGAGAGAGATACCCCGACATAGAGCTGATGGCCGGCAACGTGGCGACGGCCGAGGGGACCAGGGCGCTGATCGACAGAGGCGTCAACTGCGTCAAAGTGGGCATCGGACCGGGCTCCATCTGCACCACGCGCGTCGTCACCGGCTGCGGGGTCCCGCAGATCACGGCGATCTCCAGTTGCGCGGCCGAGGCCTACAAGTACGGCATTCCCGTGGTGGCCGACGGGGGTATCCGCTACTCGGGCGACGTGGTCAAGGCCCTCGCGGCCGGAGCACACAGCGTGATGATCGGTTCCCTCTTCGCGGGTACTACCGAGAGCCCCGGCGAGCGGATCCTCTGGGAAGGCCGAAGCTACAAGGTCTACCGGGCGATGGGCTCGGTGGGTGCGATGAGCGAGGGACACAGCGCGGACCGTTACTTCCAGGAAGACCAGAAGAAGCTGGTTCCCGAGGGTATCGAAGGCATGGTGCCCCACAAGGGACCGCTGGGCGATGTCGTCTTCCAGCTCGTAGGCGGCCTCCGGGCCGGGATGGGCTACACGGGGTCCGCCAACGTGGAGGATCTGCACAAGAGGGCGCGGTTCACCCGCATCTCCGCGGCCGGCCTCGCCGAGAGCCACCCGCACGACGTGCAGATCACCAAGGAAGCGCCAAACTACGAGCGGCGGCTCCCCTTCTCATAGCGAGGGGAAAGACGGGTGACTTCCTCCGGAGGCGTCGTGGTGAAGCGCCGCAATCAGCCGTAGGCGAAGTTGCCCGCCCGCCGCTCAGTGTCCGTGGAAGGCTAACGTCTGCGCCAGCACCTGCTCGACTTCGGCCGTGGCCCGATCGTCGAGTTCGAGGTCTTTGATGTCGGAGAGGGCGTTCTGCACGAGACAGCGCAGAGTCGAGACGGCCCCGGAACTGAGGGCGAAGCAGGCCGTACCCGCGGTTTCGACGCAAGGCTCGCAGACCACGCCGCCAAGGCCCGGAGAAAAACCGTAGAGCGGCCCTTCGCTGCCGCAGCAGGCGCAGCGCGACATCTCCGGCGCGTACCCGAGCAGGACCAACAGCTTCAGCCGGGTGGCCAGGACCACGCCCGAGGCGGTCGCCGCGTCCTCCGCCTCGGCGAGGCGGGCGACTCCGCGCACGAGGAGATTGAAGGCCGGGGTGCTTGCTTCTTCTCCGGGGAACAGATGTCGGACAGCGGTGAGAAGCCGCGCCCCTTCTTCCATGCGGAACAGCTCGTCGCGGACCCCCTGGAAGGTACGCACCGTCTCGACCCCCAGCACGGTGTAGAGAGTACCGCGCCCTGCATGCAGACTTATGTTCACCAAGCCGAAAGGCTCCAGTCTGCCGCCTACCTTCGACTTGGTCCGCCGCACCCCTTTGGCAACCGCGCTCAGCCGCCCCCGGTCGCGGGTGTAGAACGTGACGATCCGGTCGGCTTCCCGGTAGCGCATGGAACCGATGACGAGCGCATCGGTAGTGAAGAAACGGGAGCTCACGCAGGCCTCCCCGGCTCAGTCTCTATCGGGTTGGCTCAGTCCCTATCGGCCGAGAATTGCTTGATGACATCGACCGCGAAGGAGGTGCCGATGCGGGCGGCGCCCGCGTTGATCATCAACTCGGCCTCCTCAGCCGTGCGTATGCCGCCCGAAGCATCCACGCCGACGCTCTCGGGCAGAAGGTCGCGGAACAACTCCACGTCCTTGGCCGTTGCTCCACCCGGAGCGTAGCCGGTGGCCGTCTTGATGAAGTCGGCCCCTGAATCTTCCACGATCTTGCAGACCAGGCGCTTGAGCTTCTCGTCGAGGTAGTAGGCCTCCACGTTGGCCTTCACGAGTACGAGGCCGCGGCCTGTGTTCACGCTCGTCATACGGACGGTGCGGACGACACTGCGCAATTCGTCGCGAACGTAGCGGAAATCACCGGACAACATGGCGGGGATGTTCAGGATGACGTCGAGCTCGTCGGCCCCCAGAGCTACCGCCTGCTCGGCGCCGGTTATCTTGGTGCGCTGTGCATCGGCTCCCAACGGATAGGAGACGACCGTGCCGACCTTGACATCGTATCCCTGGAGCAACTGCCGGGCCACGGGCACGCAGTAGGGGAGGACGCAGACCGACGCGAAATGGTAGGAGATGGCGTCCCTGCACAGAGCTTCGACCGCTGTCGTCGTGCTCGTTGCCTCCAGCAGGGTGCTGTCAATGGTCTTGGCAAGCTCTTCGACTCTCACTGCCCATCCACCTCCTTCGTCGGTCTTCTATCATACACTGCCCGGCAAGCCCTCCTCCGTGGCCCCCCCGGCGGCTGCTTCCGGGAAACGCCAGCGCAGGATGTGTCTGTCTTCTCCTTCCCCGTAAAACTGAGGAACGAACCTGTCCTCCACGAACCCCGCGCTCTCGTACAACCCGAGGGCCGTCAGGTTGTTGGGGGCCGCCGTCAACACCAGTCCCTTTGCTCCGAGAGCCCGGCTTTCCTCCGCCACCAGCCGCAGGAGCTCCCGGCCGAGATGCTGCCCTCTCCACTGCGGCCGGACGTACAAGCCGACCACGTAGAAGAAGTCGGGCTCGTCCAGCACGCGCATCAGCTGGCAACTGCCGACGATATCGTCGCCGATATGGGCGACGAGGACCGCCCCCGCCTGAGCCATGACGGCCAGGTCGTACGTCCGCAGACCGGTAGCGCCGAACGCTTCGGAGTCGTACTCCTGCAACTCGACCAGCAGTTCGTGGTCGGGGTTGCGGACCCGAATGAGGGTCATTGTGGCGTCGTCAGCCCCCACTCTAGACTTCCGGGCGCTCATGCCGGCGGGATCTCCGCGAGGGTGACGGTCACCCATCGGCCCAGGTACTTGACCACCAGCGGCAATTCGGGATCCAGGCCGCTCAGAGCCTGCCGCCAGTCGCCTCGCGGCAGCAGCGTGTCATCGGGCTCCCCGGCGACCGCGAAGGCCGCGGCGAGAAGCTCCGAGGCGGGCACAGGGCTCTGGGCGCCGCCTGCGCGGGCGGCGGCCAGAGCCGCCGCCGCGTCGGGGCCGGCATAGACCTCCCCACCCACGGCGAGCAGAGCCCAGCCCTCGGCCCGGGTAGGCGCTGCCGCGACTGCTCCGGCTGCTCCCGCTTTGGCCACCGTCTTTGCCGCGTCGATCAGGCGGCCGAGTTCCGGTGAGAGGTGGTCTCCGTCCACAGCCTTCCTCAGAACCAGAATTGGAAGATAAGGGTGGTCGCGCCGATCCCCAGGAGCGCGCCAAGCACCACCTCGAGAAAAGAATGGATCCCGGTCTCTACACGGGTCTGGGCTACCAGGACGGCCATGATGAAGGCGATGAAGCTGACCAGTATGGCCTGCGGCTGCCCGGCGACCACGAAGGTCACCGCGGTCCATCCGGCGAAAGCCAGCGCGGAATGGCCTGAGGGCAGCCCGCCGGATAGCGGGGTGCCCTTCCTCTGCCTGGCTTTGAGCACGATGACGGCCAGGATGACCACGGCCAGAGCGACCATGGTCAAGTGGGCAGGGGACCGCCGGATGACGGCGAGCAGATCGAGCGAGACGTGAGTCAGGCGGTCGGCAAGCACGAGATAGGCGACGACCAGCGCGTTGGCCGCGGCGATAAGAACAGCGCCCGCGGCCATGTCTTTTGCAGCCTTGGCGCGGGGGTCGAACTCGTCCGTGACCATATCCACGACCATCTCCACTGCTGAGTTGATCATCTCGGTGATGAAAACGAAGGCAACGGCGACGAAGATCATCACCAGTTGAAGCCGGGTGAGGTTCAGGAAGACGCTCGCCAGTAGGACGGCGAAGGCAAGCACGATATGCACGCGCATGTTCCGCTGGTGCCTGACGGCCGACACCAATCCCTGAAAGGCATAGTTGAAGCTCTGGAGAAGCGAGTGCTGGCGACGTTGCCCTTGGATGCTCACCCCTGCTCAGGCCCTCCTGCTATCCACGCCCGCTCGCCACAGAGAGAAGCCGCACGAGACCGCAGAACTGCTCCAGGAGCCTCTGCTCCCGCTCGCGCATCTCGCCCCGGTCTGTCTCGTGATCGTAGCCCGCGAGGTGCAATGTGCCGTGGATGAGGGTCCAACCCAGTTGAGCGGCCGGATCGCGGCCCTCTTCACCCGCGTAGCGGATCACCACCTGCGGGCACACCACCACCTCTCCTGCCGCACCGCCGTTCCCCTCTTCCGTGGGCCAACCCGGCTCGGCGGCGTAGTCGAACGCCAGAACGTCCGTGGGCACGTTCGACTCGCGATAGCGGCAGTTCAGCGCGGCGATGGACGCTTCGTCCACGAAGGCTACGGCGAACTCGCCGGCGGCTCCTTCCGCGTCGAGAACCGCTTCGACCAGCGCTGTCACCGCTTCTTTGTCCGCAACGAGCCCGGTGTCGTCGATCACCTCGACCGCGACCGTCATGACTCGTCTCTGACGGTGTCGTCGACTCCGGAAGCCGATCCCGGAGGCCTTCCGTTCTTGTCTCGCTCTGGGGCCGCGCTCGCCGGGGCCCTGCGCCGTTCGGACTGCCCGTTGCGTTCGGGATAGGCGATGCGGTGTCCCACCAGGCCGCGGAGACTCATGTCGAAGGAATCGCGGATCTTGTGCAGGTCGCCCTGGGTCAGGTCGGATTCGTCCAACTGCCCGTCCTCGATCTTCTGCTTGATGACCTCCTGGATCATCCCCTGGATCTTCCGCCGGGTAGGGTTCTGCATGGCCCGCGCCGCCGCCTCCACGCTGTCGGCCAACATCACGATCGAGGCTTCCTTCGACTGGGGTTTCTGCTCCTCGTAGCGGTAGCTCTCCTCGTAGACGGCGTCTTTCGTCGACTGCAGAGCCTTGTGATAGAAGTACGCGAGCACCGAGGTCCCATGGTGCTGCTTGATGATGTCGACCACCGGCTGAGGGAGACCATACACCCGAGCAAGGTGCTCCCCATCCCGGACGTGAGCGGTTATCGCCAGCTTGGACAGGTTGGGACTCAGGCGATTGTGCGGGTTGTCCACGTAGATCTGGTTCTCGACGAAGTACTCGGGCCGGACCGTCTTCCCGACATCGTGGTAGTAGGCGCCCACCCGGGCGAGCAGCGGGTTGGCGCCGATCGCTTCGGCGGCGGCCTCCGCCAGGTTACCCATCTGGATGCTGTGGTTGTAGGTACCCGGGGCGACCTGAAGCAGCCTCTTGAGCAGCGGCTGGGCAGGATTGGAGAGCTCGAGCAACCGCAGCGGAGTGGTGAGATTGAACACGGTATCCAAGATAAGAAGGATAAGGACGGTGAGCGCCCCGGCAAGGACTCCGTTTGCAAGACCCCAGGCGGCCTGTTGCAGGGCGACTCCCAACGAACTCTCGGTGAACATCTCGACGCTGAAGATGGTGAAGGCGGCGATGCCCATGGTGGCGAAGCCCGCCCCCATGAGGCCGGCCCTCTGGCTCACTCGGGACACGAGGTACAGCGACAGGGCACCGACGATCAGCGCCACGATGGCGTACCTCATGTCCAAGTCGGTCAGTAGGCCGATGTTGATCGAAGTCAGCGCGACCAGAAGAAGCGCGCTACGCGCGTTCAGGATGACCGCCACGGTCATACCGAGGGCGGCGACCGGGATGATGTAAGGCGAGAGCGGCTCGATGATCAACAATCGCGCCACCACGGTAGCCACGAGCAAGAGCGAGACCAACGCGAGTTTCATGTTGTTGGGGAAGCCGCCCGCCCTGTTGAAACGGTAGAGAAGCCGCGAGAAGATCGCCGCCTCGAGCAGCACGAGCAGGAACACGCCCAGCCAGATCTGCCAACCCGAGCGGGAGCCCGTCAACCCCAGCGCATTGAACACGATCAGATCCTGAGCGGTGACGGCGTCGCCCTTCTGAACCACCGTGTCGCCCTCGCGAACCGTGACCATCACAGGGGCCACCTGGTCCATGGCGGCGTTCTGCCGAGCAAGCGTCTGGGCCTGATCCAGCACCTGGTTGGGCCTTACGTACCCCCCTGCCACCTCGTATACGGCCCGTGCAGTCTCCGCCGACCCCCCGAGTGATTCTGCTATCGACCGGAGGTCTTCGCGCGCCGCTTCGAGCGAGTCGGAGGTGATACGGTCCGCGTACACCGTCTTCAGAGCGCCCAGAGCCTGGCGCTGCAGAAGGTCATAGCTCGCGGTGTCGGTGGTAAGAAGCCACTGGAGCGTCTGGTCGGACGCGGTCGCCGGCGCCAGTTGTTTCAGTCCATCGACGGCCCCCGCGACGTCGGCCGGGTCTGTGACCGTCGTCCGCAGGCTGTCCACCTGCCCAAAGAAGTCCTCCAAGTCCTTGGTCGCCGTGGGCAGCGCTTGCTCGTCCGGCTGATATACCGGCTCCACCAGTTGGGCCACCTGCTGTCTGAGCTGTGCCGTGGCCTCCACGTCGAGCACGGTCACCGTCTGGTCCGCCACGACGGTGCGCGGCGCCGGCTCGCCGACCGAGAAGCCGTAAAGAGCGGGCAGGAACGCGGTGCAGATGATCACGGTGAGGCCCACCACCAGGCAGGCGAGGAGCACCAGTTCGAAGCGCTTCGGGCTCCGCTGATCGATCCACTCGCGGAAATCGGCAAGGCGCTCCCGCAGCCGGAAACGGAACCGGTTCATCGCTTGTATCCCGCGGTGGTCACTCGGAGGCCGCGGCCTCTCCCCGGCCTCCTCGGCGGCGCTCCCCCGGCCCACGCCCCGCCGCTCGCCGAGCGGGCTGGGGGGTCTCGCCGTAGAGCTTGTAGGCCGAGACTATGTCCTGCACCAGTTTGTGGCGGACCACGTCCTGGCTGTCGAAATACACGAACGCGATGTCGGGGATCTTCGAGAGCACGGCGTGCACCTGCACCAGGCCCGAATGCTGCCCTCGGGGCAGGTCGATCTGAGTGATGTCGCCTGTGACGATCATTCTTCGCCCCGAACCCGAGGCGGGTGAGGAACATCTTCATCTGCTCGGGCGAGGTGTTCTGGGCCTCGTCGAGGATGATGAGCGAGTCGTTGAGGGTCCTTCCGCGCATGTAGGCGAGAGGCGCGACCTCGATAGTACCCCGCTGCAGATGGTCGGTGAGCCGGTCGCTGTCCATCATGTCGTAGAGGGCGTCGAACAGGGGGCGGAGATACGGGTCCACCTTCTCCATCAATCCCCCCGGCAAGAAGCCCAGCTTCTCCCCCGCTTCAACGGCCGGCCGGGTGAGGATGATGCGGGCCACGTCGCCCGACAGGAGGGCGGCAGTGGCCATGGCCATCGCGAGGTACGTCTTGCCGGTGCCGGCCGGGCCTATCCCGAAGGTGATCGTGTTGGAGCGGATGGCGTCGACGTAGGCCTTCTGGTTCTTGGTCTTGGGGCGGATCCGCCGGCCGCGGTGCTCGAGGATGACGTCGCTCACGATGTTGTTGAGATCGCCGGCCCAGTCGCCCTGCGACGCGCTGAGCGATGCGGCCAGCTCGAGTGTGGCGCGGTCGAGGTCCTGGCCCGATCCGAGGAGGGCGAGCAGTTCGTGGACCAGGGCTTCTGCGCGTTCGACATCGGCGGCGGAGCCTTCAAGCGTCAACTGGTTGCCGCGCAGGCTGATGTCGCAGTCGAGAAGCTGCTCCAACGCGCGCAGATGGCTGTCGTTCTCGCCGACCAATAGCGCCGCCACGCGATTGTCAAGGTCGATGTGCTTGGTCACGTATTCAGCGCTCAAGCCGGTTCTCCCCCTCTGAACTTCCGCGACCCCTCCGTGGTTGGGCCGGGCTCGTCTCACGCGGATAGACGCTCCTTGACCAGCCGGGAAGCCACCTTGCCGTCGACCCGGGCCCCTCCCTGAGCCATAACGGCGGCCATCACTTTGCCCATGTCGCGAGCGGATGTAGCCCCGGTATCGGCGACGGCGCGATCGATGAGGGCAGACAGTTCGGTCTCGCCCATCTGCTCGGGCAACAACCCCTCGATGAGACCCGCGGCATACTCCTCGAACCCGGCGAGGTCTTCGCGCCCGCCCGCTCGGAAGGCTTCCGTCGATTCCTGGCGCTTCTTGAGCTCCCGGCGGAGCACGGCCAGTTCGGCGCTCTCGTCGAGTTCTGTCTGGGTCCGCTTGGCTTCGTTCTGCAGCTCACAGACCACCATGCGAAGAGCGGCCACCTTTGGCTTGTCGCCGGCCTTCATCGCGGCCTTGACCGACTCTTGGACCTCAGCCAACATGCTCATCGAAAGTCACCCAGATCTTCCCCGCCCAGGATGTGGAAATGCATGTGCTGGACTTCCTGCCCGGCGTCTGGGCCTACGTTTGTAAGCATCCTGTAGCCAGTATCGGCGATTCCCGCCTCCCGCGCTACCCGAACGATGAAGCTGAGGAGGTCGTGCCCCTCGCTGTGTTGCCACAGGTCGAGGTCGTTCAGCGACGTCAAATGTGCCCGGGGAATGACGAGTACGTGCTGAGCGGCCTTCGGCTGGATGTCCCGAAAAGCGACGAATAGCTCGTCTTCCAGCACTATCCCGGCAGGAATCCTCCCATCGGCGATCCTACAGAATATGCAGTCGTCCATGGGGCGTGATTATACTACCAATCAGGCCTTGCTCCTCCGCGACCTGACGGACCATGCCGCAAATCCGGTCAATTCGGGGGCGCTATCTCGCCTCACAAAAACGCAAATTGCGCCCGCTGATGCCCCGTTACGGACTGGCCATCAGCAAACCGTTAGCAGGATCGGCGCCCGGGCGGCAAGGCTTGGTGCGGATCAGGAAGCCTTGCGCTCCAGCTTCTCCGCGATCCACACCTTGATCACGGACTGCCGAGTGACCCCAAGCCGCTTGGCCTCACGATCGAGCGAATCGACCATCCATGAGGGGAAGTCGACGTTGACACGGCGCGGAGTCTGGTTGGGACGGGTTGTGCCGGACAGGTCGAGGTCATCGATGACGTCCTCGACACCCTCGTCGAACTTCTTATCGAAATCAGTCGCCTTCATAGATCGCCACCTCCTTTGCCCGAGAGCGCCTCACCGAGATGATTCGGGTGCGGCCTTCGCGGTGCGTAATGACCGCCGAGTAGTGCTTGCTCCCGATGGCGCCGATGACGAGCGAGCGCGGCTCGTCCACCGTCTTCGCCGGAATCTCGATCAGAGACTCATCGAGCCACAACTCCTGGGCCGCTATGAAATCGATGCCGTGCTTGGCCAGGTTCGCATCCGACTTCGCTTCATCGAACTCAAACTCCACTGTTCAGGCCCCTTTCAGCGCCTTTACAGTATAGAAACTATACCACAGTAACAGGCGGATTCAACCAGGGATCCGGCGCCCGCTGTACGCTCAACGTCCGCCGCTTCGGCTGCGCCCGAACTCCTCAGTCCGCAGACGGCTCCTGAGTGGCGCTCACCAATCAAGGCTACTGCTGATGCTGGCATTGCTCGAACCCCGCACCACCGTGGAGCTTCAGAGGTTGTTTCAGACCTATTGACCGTGTGACGGAAGCCGCGCAGGTCAGGCAGTAGGCGCATCACCTGCCGCTTGGTCGGCTGCCGGCGCTGCAGGCGGTAGACCCTCCGGGGAGTCATCAGGCGGGGCGACGACATCGGCCATGACAGCCCCGTCGTCGGTGATCACACCCGTCTCCATCACGGCAACGTCTGCAGTCGCCGCGGCGACCCGGTAGGCCACCCCATCGGCCGTGGCCACGAGCACTCCCACAGCTATGGCGTCGTCGGTGAGCACTGCGCCTACCACTTCGACGCTCTCCTCGTTGGCCGCTATTTCCTGCACGGCCAGCCCGGCCTCGGTCAGCAGCAGACCGACAGCCACGTTCTTCTTCTCCGCAAGTCGGGCCGATAGTTCGTCGGCCAGACCGGCCACGGTCGTGCGGACGGCCTCGATGTCCACCTGCTCCTGCACCGCTACCAGGAATGCATGGCTGGTGATCATCGCCACAGCGGACGTCCCCGGCTTGAGAGCAGTGCCGATGGTGCTAAGGCTCTCATCTCTGAACCCTTTGTCGCGTGAGGCGATAGCGCCGCCGGCCGCTGCGCCGATGCCCGCGCCGAGAGCGACACCGGCGGGACCACCCAGAATGCCGATGATGCCGCCGACCAGGGCGCCGGCGCCGGCACCTCTGCCCTTGGACATATCGCCGGTCTCAAAGTAGTGGACCTTGCCCTTGTCATCCTGCCGGATGACCGCGGCATCCTCGAAGTAGAAGTTTCCCTGCTTCTTGGCTTCCCTCATGGCCTTGAGCGCCTCGTCGGCAGCGGTCTCGTCGGTGAAGGCTGCCACCAGGAAACCGACCGCGGGTATGCCTTGTTGTTCCGTCTCGCCCATGTCGCCTACTCCTTCTGTCGCCGGTAGCGCGCCTATACGTGATTCCCGCATATGGGGTCGCGGCTGATTGTAACGGGCAAGCCAGGCGAGGAGAAGTGTGGGACGTCGTTCGTTTGTTGGGAGGAGCTCCGAATGGACGTACGCCTAGATGGGAATCCGGGCGAAGCTTCCGCCTGGCGGCCGTTCACGGCAGGAGGGTGACGATGCAAGGGCAGACAACACCGAGCGGCATGAAGCAGCCGAAGAGCTCGAAAAGCACATTTCGACGCCTGTGGTGGCTCTGGCTCTTGATAGGGATCATCGCGGTGTTCCTCATCGCCTTCTTCGTGGGCCGTGCGACCAACGAGGCGGCAGCGGACGAGGGGACGTCCGGCGCTTCCGGCCCGACCATGATCATTACGGAGAGCCAGAATGGATCCACGGTCGTAGTGAGTCCCGGCTGGGTGCTTCTTCTCGAGCTTACCGGCAACCCGGAGGACGGGTCGGCCTGGAACTTCACCGCGGTCAACGCGTCCCTGATGCAGGTGTTGCCGGGACCCCAGATCTCCACCATCACCGAGGAGCCGGTCCCTCTCGCGACCTACACGTACTCCGCCATCGCGCTCAGCGAGGGCGACGTGCAACTGATGGCCAACAACGTCAGCCTCGCCGGCGAGATCAAGAAGACTTTCGCCTGCACCATCCGCATCGTCTCCCCGGACCAGTTGGCGACCACCACCACGGTGGAGCAGACGACCACGACTACCGAAGCCGCTACCACCACCACGACTGAGACGCCCACGACCACGACCACCGCAGCGGCGTCGACGACCACGACGGCCGGCTCGACGACCACGACGGCCGGCTCGACGACCACCACAAAGCCGCCGACGACGACGACGACCGCGGCGCCCACGACCACCACCACCAAGCCGCCGGCGACGACCACGACCACGATCCCGATCCCCCCGATCGATATCCCTGAAGGTGCCATCGCCATCGGGCCGAAGGCCAACGGTCAGATCGTGGTAGTGCCCACTACGGCGAAGTTCCCGACGTGTCGCTGAGGGTCAAGTGGGGGACTACCAATCAGGCTTTGCTCCTCCGGGACCTGACGGGCCATGCCGCAAATCCGGTCAATTCCAGGGCGCGATCTCGCCTCACAAGAACGCAGATTACGCCCGCTGATGCCCCGTTACGGACCGGCCGTAACGGCGTCACCCGGCAGACGGTCCATCGCTGGCTGAGACGCTATGCCACGGTCGGGCTCGCCGGCCTCGCCGATCACTCCTCACGCCCGGCCAGGTGCCCGCACCAGATGTCCCCGGAGACCGAGGCCCGCGTCCTCGAGCTTCGGGAAGCCCATCCCGGCTGGGGCCCGCGAACGCTGCGCCATCAGCTCGATCGCGAGGGTGTGGTCCCTCTTCCCGGGCGCTCCTCCATCTATCGCCTCTTGGTCCGTCATGGCCTGGTGGACCCGCAGAAGCGAAGACGCAAGCGGGAGGACTATCGCCGCTGGGAACGCACCCGCTCCATGGAACTCTGGCAGATGGACATCATGGGCGGGGTGAAGCTGAAGAGCGGGGCCGAGCTCAAGATGATCACCGGACTCGACGACCACTCCCGCTTCTGCATCTCCGCGCTCCTTGTGCCTCGGGCCACGGCCCGCCCGGTCTGTGAAGCTCTGGCGCTGGCCATGCGCCGCCACGGCGTCCCCGACCAGATCCTCACCGACAACGGCAAGGTGTTCACCGCCCGCTTCGGACCGGGCAAAGGGCAGGTGCTCTTCGACCGGATCTGCCGGGAGAACGGCATAAAACACCTGCTCACGGCTCCCAACTCACCCACCACCACCGGCAAGGTGGAGCGCTTCCACAAGACGGTGAGAGCGGAGTTCCTCTCGGAGCGCGTCTTTGCGCGCATCGAGGAAGCCCAGGAGGAGCTGGACGCCTGGGTCCGCAGCTATAACGAGGAACGGCCTCACCAAGGCATCGGCCTGGTGCCGCCCCTCAAGCGCTTCGCCCTCGCCGCTCCGGACTCGTTCACTCCGGTCATCCCCGATGGGGAGGAGGAGAAGGTCCCAGAGGCGCTCCTAAGGGGCCCGGAGAAGCGCGTGACCAGGCGGGTGGGAGGTAGCGGAGGGATCAGTCTGTGTACCTTCCCCTATCACGTGGGCGCCTGGCTGGCGGGCGAGACCGTGGACGTGGTCACGGACGGACCGGCCGTCAGCAAACCGTTAGCAGAATCGGCGCCCGGTCAGCAGGACTCGGCGGCACCGGCCACACTGACTCGCCCAACCAACCGTATAAGGGGAGCAGGCCGGCCCCCCAGAGGCGTAGCCCTGCGGCGCCTAACTGATGCGACCGGTCTTCTTCCCACATCGTATCCACCCCAGGTCGCAGCTCCACATGCCGTCGGTCGTCAATTTGGCCGTCACAAACGACCCGACAGACTGCGCAACGGATTAAAGGTTCATCCCCCGGTCCACCACCAGCCATTGCCCGGTTATGTACCGGGACTCATCGCTCGCGAAGAACAGGATGGCGTTCGCCTGGTCGATGATCTCCGCCTCGCCGGCCCAGAACTGGTGCTGCGAGCAGATCTTGATGAACTCCTGGTCGAACTCGGCCAGCTTCTCGGGCGTGTTCGCCTCGGTGGGAGTGGGGCCGGGGTTCACCGAGTTGCAGCGGATACCCGTGCCGGCGTACTGCAGCGCGATGTTCCGCGTGAGGCCGTTGACGCCCGCCTTGGTCGCCGAGTACGCGGCGCCGCCGTTCATGTAGACGCCGCCGATGGAGGAGATGTTGATGATCGAGCCCTTGTCCTCCTTGACCATGTGGGGCAGGACCTCGCGGCAGTAGTAGAAGACACCGGAGAGGTTGGTGGCAAGCACGTCGTCCCAGAGTTCGTCGGTGACGCGGACCGTGGCTGTGTGCTTGTCGATGATGCCGCCGTTGTTCACGAGGATGTCGATGCGGCCGAACGTGGCTATCGCTTGGGCGACCACGTTTTTGACGTCCTCGACCTTCCGCACGTCCCCGGCCACCGCCAAAGCGCTGCCGCCCGCGTCTTCGACCTTCTTGGCCAGGGCCACGATCCGGTCCCGACGCCGAGCCGTCAGCACGACCGCCGCGCCCTCCTTGGCGAAGAGCTCCGCGGTGCCTTCACCCAGGCCGGAACTGGCGCCGGTGATGAGAGCGATCTTGCCGTTTAGCCTGCCCATGGTAGCCTCCTGATGTGGCATGGACCTTAGACCTCAAAGACTACCTCGACGGGCGGCGCCGAAGCTCGCCCGGGCGCACGGGCGGCCGCTCTGCCGCTTGACCGGGGCGCCGCTGGGTCCGGCCGGCGCTCGGCCGCCGGCCTAGTCGATGAGGTCTACAGACACCGAGAGCCGTGGCGGGCCCGCGTGGAACCGCGGGCCGCGCCCGGACTCACTACTCGTCGCTACTTCGAGCTTTGGCTCGAGAGTCTCGACTCTACTTGAAGGATGCGACTGCGTCGGCCGTTTCCTGCATCAACGTGGGGTCGCTCAGGGCGTTCAGGTCACGCACGAACTCGAACCCATCCCCGTACTGCCACTGCATCATGCCACCGTGGTTCCCGACGTGGTCGCTAGCGGAGAACACGTAGTGCCCCTGAGCACCCCACCAGTCGACTTTGGTCATGGCCTCGGCCCAGCCGGCCTGGGTCTGTTCCGTGGCGCTCTCGATGGCCGCCTCAGCGAGATGGATGGTGTCGTACGCGAAGCCCAGGAACAGGCTGGCGAACGGCTGCTCCGGGTAGTCGGCTTTCCACCGGGCGATGAAGTCGTTCAGTTCCTGCTTGGCCGGGTAGTCATCGGGGATCCGGCTCGGATCGACGATGGCAGGGCCGAAGCTGTAGTCGCCCTTGACGTTGGCCGGGTCGTTGCCGGCGGGAGCCAGCATGACCAGCGGGTGAGAGCCGGCCGCCTGATTGTAAATGGGAGCGGTGATGCCCAGGCTACGCAGGATCTTGGTCACCTGGTTGACGTGAACCGGATTGCTCGCGAGGATGATCGCGTCCGGGTTCACTTCTTTGGCCTTAGCGGCGATCTTGTTGGCGATCGGGGTGAGGTCGGTCTCCTCCAGGCTCCACGAGTCGCTCATCAGCGTGAACGTTATCCCAGCAGCCACCATGCTCTTCTCGAGGATCTTCAGCGTCTCCTGGCTGATGACCATCTGGTCGCCAATGCCCAGGACGTTCTTCCTGGCATCGGCCACCATCTCACGCAGGAAAGCGTCGGCACAGCCATCCGGGCCCGTGGCCGGCATGAAGTAGTTGGTCCACGAACTCTGGTCGGTGTTCAGTTCTTCCAGGGTCGGCGGACCGAAGGCGATGTGCAGGATGCCTGCCCCCTGAGTGATCTGCCGGGTCGGGGCCTGCGTCCACTGCGGGAACGGGCCGATCACAACGTCGACTCCCTGGTCGACCAATGACTGGATGGCGGCCACGGCGGTATCCATCTTTGACTGGTCGTCGATGTAGATGAGTTCGACCTGACGGCCATTGATCCCGCCGTTGGCGTTGATGTACTTGGCTTCGGTGTCGAAGCCCTGCTTGACCTGCTCGCACGGCGCGGCGCCGACCCCCGTGAGTGATATGGCGATACCGATCTTGATGGGTGTCGTGTTGGCGGCCGCCGTCGTGTCGGTCGACGCAGCACCGGTCGTGTCTGTGGACGCGGCGGCTGTGGTGTCCGTGGACCCCGCAGCGGTGGCGGCCGTGGTCGTGGTCTCGGTGGCGCCGCCGCACGCCGCGGCGAACAGACCGAGAGCGAGCACCAGGACCAGCGCGAGCGCTGCCCAATACTCTTTCTTCATCGTAGCCTCCTTCTTTCTTGTTTCCTTGCCCTATCGCCCCACGCGCCGGCGAGAGTTCCGGATTGACGCGGCCAAACTACCGGAGTGCTCCGGGGGTGGGGTGGGAGAACCTTCGGGCGGCTCAGGTATCCCCCACCCCCACCGTCAGTCGATCTGCGGCCTCCGGCCCCCGGGGAGGAGACGCACCGCGAAGTACAGCCCGCGGTCGTTGTTGGTGTCGCGTGTGTCACGTCAAGTACCGGTGGGGGCTTAGAGTGCCCCGTAGTCCTCGACGGCTTCACGCAGAGCGTAGAGATTCTCCGGTCTGGACTCATCAGGGATACCTACGTTGGCATCGATCATCAGTGCGCCGGTATCTCCGAAGAGATCGATCAACTGTTTCACCTCTTCCTTGACTTGTTGGGGAGTGCCCGTGCACATGATGGACGCGGGCACGTTGCCCCAGAAGCACATCACGTCACCGCAGACTTCCTTGAATCGCTTGCGGTCGACGAAGTCGAAGTGGGCGGCGATCTTGCCCGGAGGCAGTTCCGCCAAGTACTCCAGGCGGGAGGAATAGCCGCCTTCGAACAACGGGATCGGCGTTAGCCCGGCGTCCACGAGGGCGTGGATCAGACGTTTGAAGCTCGGCCAATAGAACTTCCGGAAATCCTCGTCGCGCATGAAGTTGTCCGCCCCGCGGTGCATTGGTATGAACACCCGCGGGTTGCCGCTTGCTCGGGCCATCTCGATCGGGGTCTCGATGGTCATCGGCTCCATCAGTTCGACCGCCTTGAGCAGCTTGTCGGGCTGACGATAGAGATCGAGGCTGCTTCCTCTCAGACCACGAAGGAAGTCCGAGACGACATCAAACGCAGGGACAGTGATGCCGCACCAACCGTACGGGTAGCCCAGAGCTGCCATCTCATCGACGTGCGCAGCCTGCGCGGCGGCATTGGCGTCCGCGGCGTCGGCGAGGCGGAGCAGCGATTCGAGCGCGTGTCTCACTGCGGGCCGGGAGACGACATTGCCCGCGCCCCCCAGGAGTTGCGAACCACAGAACCAGAAAGGGGGCGGAAGAGGACCCGCGAGCCCACCCAGGTTGGCGGCGAATCGGGGAAACAGCTTTGTGACCGCGAATCTGTTCGGGTCTTCGAGGAACTCGTCGTACTCTTCCTCCAGCATGTACTCCTTCTCGATGAACTGGTAGGGCACGTTGTCGGGAAGAGTCCCGCCGGGCCAGGCGATTTGGAGAGCACCCATCGCTTCGAGTAGACCGGACGGCGTGATCCCGTTCGGCGCGGCCAGGTCCCAGCCGAATTCCAGTACGGCCTTCTTACAACTCTCGTAGCGCAAACAGTCGTTGTAGCCGGCCTCTCGGTCGCTGATCCCTTGATATCTGGTGGAGAAGTAATGAACGATGAGCGGCGCCACCGGCACCCGGTCCGGCTTCCGCAAGGAAACGATGTCGTTGAACCGCTTCTCGCGCTCGTCGTAGAGCTGCCCGCGAATCGGGGTCATGCCACTCTCCTTCTTGGATGATCGTGTAGCGCTTTCCACGTGTCTCATTGCCGAGTCGATACGGGGCTCTTGCCGAGATAGCCATCGCGCACGCGCTGGCTGAGGCGAAGGACGTCGGATGTTCCGGACAGCACCACCCGTCCGTTCTGAAGAACCAGCCCATGATGCGCGATGTCGAGAGCCAGTTCGGCATTCTGCTCCACCATGAGAAGCGTCAATCCATCCCGGTTCAACTGCGAGAGCGTCTCGAATATCCGCTCCACGATCTTCGGCGCGAGGCCCATCGACGGCTCGTCGAGAAGGAGAAGATCGGGTCTGCCCATCAGAGCGCGACCTATAGCGAGCATCTGCTGCTCACCACCGGAAAGCGTCCCCGCAGCCTGGCCTCGCCGCTCGCCGAGGATCGGGAAGAGCTCGTACACGCGGCGGAGGTCCGCGTCGAACGACGAGCGCGAGCCTCGGACGGCGGAAGCCCCGATGGCGAGGTTGTCCCGCACCGACAGCGTGGGGAAGAGCCGTCGCCTCTCCATGACCTGGCACAGGCCGCGGGCGGTGATCTTGTTGGGAGAAACGCGGGAGATCTCTCGGCCCTGGTAGACGATCGAACCCTCACTGGGATGAAGGAGGCCGGAGATGGTGTGAAGAAGCGTGCTCTTGCCCGCCCCATTGGCCCCCAGGATCGTCGTGATCTCGCCTCTGCGGACCTCGAACGACACCTCATCCACGGCCCGGACGACCCCGTACGTCACGCCCAGACCTTCGACCACCAACATCGGCTCGGTCTGCGAACGTGCCGCGTCGGCCGAGACGTCAGCGACGTGCAGATGGGTGCGCGCGTTGCTCACGCCCAAGTACGCTTCGATGACGCACTCGCTGGTGCGAACCTCCTCCGGGGAACCGTTGAAGATCAGCCTTCCGTGATCGAGAACGTAGATGTGGTCCGAGATCCCGGTGACCAACTCCACGTCGTGCTCCACGAGCAGGACCGTGACTCCCGAGTCTCGTATACGGGCGATCTGCTCCACCAACTGGGAGCGCTCGTGCCCGTTCATCCCGGCAGCCGGCTCGTCCAGTAGAAGCATCCGCGGCTTGGACGCCAGAGCGCGAGCCATCTCGACCAGTCTCTGTCGGCCATAGGGAAGGCTGGCCGCGGGCAGTTCGGCGCTGTCGGCAAGCCCCAGAAACTCAAGAACAGCCATGGCCTCGTCTCGGGAGACCCGCTCCTCCCTACGTTGATAGGGAAAACCGAGGCCACACGCAAGAAGCCCAGACCTTTCGTGCCGGTGCCGGCCCACGAGGACGTTCTCCAGAACGCTCATGTTCGAGTAGATCCGAAGATTCTGGAAGGTCCGAGCCAGACCCAGCCGGGCAGCATCGGCCGTCGTCATCTTCGTCACATCTTCGCCGGCAAACATCACCCGGCCACCGGCGAGCTTCTGCAGGCGACTCACCGCATTGAACACGGTGGTCTTGCCGGCGCCGTTCGGGCCGATCAGCGAGACTATCTGGCCCTCTCTCACCTCAAACGACACATCGTCTGCGGCCCTCAGCCCGCCGAATCGGACGGTGAGCCCCTGGGCGCACAGCAGCGGCTGTGCGGGAGTATCGCCACTGATCGTCCGCGCGCGACCCGGTTCGGCTGAGCCGCCAGCCACACTCGTGGCTCCGCCCATATCCGGCTCTTGAACAGCGCCAGGATCATTCGAGAGGTCTACAGCGGACAACGAGGCGACCGCAGTCTCTCTTCGGAACCACCCGAGCACCTTTGCCCGTTGTTCCGGACGCAAGGTGAACCCGGCGGGAAGGAACATGAGCAGAAGGATCATGACCACCGAGTACGTAACGCCACTGTAGCCGTGCTGGATGCTGGTGAACCCGTAGACGACCCACGTCATCAGCACGGCGCCGACGATGGCGCCCCAGGCCGAGCCAACCCCGCCCACCAGCATCATGACGACCGGCAAGATGGCCGCAGAGAATGTGAAGGCATTCGGTGCCACGGCGTTGATGATGAAGGCGAAAAGTCCGCCCGCAAGACCACAGATGAGGGCGCTGGCCACAAACGCCAGGAGTTTCCAGTTCGCCGTCCGTAGCCCGAGGGTGTCGGAGGCCAATTCGCTCGTCGCGATCGCCCTCAGTGCCCGCCCGAACCTGTACTTGAGTGCCCGCGCGACAAAGAGCAGCACGAGAATGGCCAAACCCCACACGAGGTAGTACTTGCTGAGAGAGGACTGGAAACTGAAGCCCAGGATGCGTAGGGGCGGGATCGGGGCGAACCCGTTCGGGCCACCGGTGATACCGCGGAGTTGGATCACCATCACCAGGAAGATCTGCCCAAGGCCGATTGTGGCGAGCGCCAGGTAGAAGTACCTGAGTTTGAGCACGGGCCTCCCCACGATGAGAGCCACCGCACCGGCCGCAAGAGCTCCAAGGATGAGGCACGCGAGTGTCGGCCAGGACAGTTTGGTGGCCAAGAGTCCGGTGGTGTAGGCGCCGATGCCGTAGAAGGCGGAGTGTCCAAAGGAGAGCTGTCCTGCCTGGCCAAGAATGACCACGACGCCGAGGGTCAAGAGAGCGAACAGACCGGCACTCGTCATGACGGACAGGCTGTATGCGCTCCCGCCAACCAGCGGCCAGCCGAGCAGACACACCACGAGAAGCGCCTTCAGGAGTGATGTGCGCCGGGCCGGGGCCAGGAGAGCGCGGGGGCCGTTCACCGGGCCTCTCCTTCGATAGCCGGCGAGCCCATGAGGCCCTGCGGTCTGAGGTAGAGAACCGCGATAAGGACGACGAAGGCGATAGCATCCTGGTAACCGACGGGAAGCCATCCGGTTGCGAAAGACTGGATGACGCCCAGGGTGATCCCGCCCACCACCGCTCCTACGGTGGAACCCCATCCCCCGAGGATGGCGGCCACGAACCCACTCAGGGCGAACATGCCGCCGGATAGGTAGGTGGTCGGAGTGATACTGCTGATCGCTATGCCGCCAAGCGCCCCGATGACCCCCCCGATGCCGAACGCAAGAACGATCATCTTCCCGGTCGATACACCGCACACTGCGGCGGCTCCAGAATCCGATGCGGTGGCCGTCATCTTCTTGCCGATCGAAGTGCGCACGGTGAAGAACCAGAGGGCGGAGACGATCACCACCATCAGGGCGACCACCCACAGGCTCTGAACGGGCACATACAGGCCCCCCGCGGACAACGGTTTGTGATCCATGAACGGGGGTAATGCGAGCCCGTAGCCGCCCCAGCGCAGCAGAGCGAAGTTCTCAAAAAGTATGCTGAGCCCGATCGTGGCCAAGATGACGGACACGAGTGAAATGGTGACGAGTCGTCGGAGGACGATCAAGTACATAGCGACGCTCAAGACGGCCACGAGGACCACGGCGATCAGACCGGAGAGCCAGTACGGAAGGCCGAGAGTGCGCGTGAAGGTGTAGCAGAACAGAGCGCCCAGCATCACAAAGCTCCCCTGCGCCATGTTGACGATCCGCGAAGTGCGGTAGACGGTCACATAGCCGAGAGCCACCAGAGAGTAGATGCTTCCCATCGTGATCCCGGTGATGAGCAACTGAAGGACCTTGACCACAGTCTCCCCTGTCTGGATTTCCTACCGAGAAGTAGCGTGCCCTGGAGTGTTGCCTCCCGCGCCTACCCACCCAGACGCGCAGGTGGATAGGCGCGGGAGATCGAGACTTCTCTGGCTACTTCAGAACCGTGACGTACTTGAAGACGCCATCCTTGATCTGAAGCAGAACCATTTGACCGAGTTCAAGACCCTCGCTTGTGTTCTGATCGGAGAGCGAGACGAGGCCGACGGTGGTCTGCAGGCTCTTGAGGTCGCGGAGCGCTGCGCTCACCTTTTCGCGATCGGTGCCGCCCGCCTTGAGAGCCGCAGCCATCACGCACACGTAGCTCGCGCCGTCGGCCGCCAAGCTGTCGGCGGGATAGTTGAACTTCTTGGTGAACGTGTCCGCGAACTTCAACTGGAGGTCTTTGACCGGCCAGTCATCGGGCATCTGCTGCGGGACGGCTCCTCCCCCGGTGTCCAGCACATGCAGCCCCTCGACAGCCTCAGGCCCTGCGACGAGAACAGTGGCCGGGTGGCACGCAACCGGACTACCGAAGATCGGCTCCTTCACCCCCCGCTCCCGGAGCATGTTGCAGAGCACCGGAGTGGTGTTCGGAGTGCCCATGAGCAGGATCCCATCCGGCTTCAGAGTGTTGTAGGTCTCCATGAACTTGTTCACGATCGGCTGGAAGTCGGCCTGATCAGGAGTGAAGGTGTCGGCCAGCTTCGTGATGGTGATGCCCACGTCTTTCGCCATCCCGGTAGCGATATCCACCGGCTGTTGGTTCGAAGTCAGCACGTCGGAGAGCGCGAGCACGTTCTTGAGACCGGCGTACTGGAGCTCTTTGACGATCGCGTCGGCCAGAACGTTAACGCTCGGGTCCGAGAACACCGACCACTTTGCGGGTGACTGCTTGTCGGCTGCGATCACTTCGAGCGATGCCGGGCTCCCGATCACCGTGGGTACCTGTTGTTGCTCGGCCAGTGCGCGGGCGGCCGGAGTGATGGGGTTGAAGAAGGGTCCAACAATCCCCACTGTGCTCTTGTCGGCCCCAAACTTCTGCATGATGGCGGTCATGGCCTGCACATCCGACTTGTCGTCTTCGAGGACGAGTTGGATCGGTCGCCCGTCAATGCCGCCCTCTGAGTTGATCACGTCCGCCATGGCCATGGCGCCGTTGGTTATGTCCTTTCCACCGTCCGCAGCCGTGCCGGTCATCGACGAAATGAGACCGATCTTGATGGGCTCGCCCGTGGCTGGGCCGGCGGTAGACGTCTCAGTGGACGGAGCGGCCGTCGTGTCGGTCGCCGGTGCCGCGGTGGTATCGGTGGCCGGGGCCGCGGTGGTCGCCGTGGTGGCGGGAGCCGCGGTGGTGGTGGTGTCTTCGGAGCCGCCGCAGGCTGCGACGAACCCCGCGACAGTGATGATCGCCATCATCAGGAGACACACTGCGATCAGATGCTTGTTCCTACTCATTTTCACCCCTCTGTGTTCTTCGATCCCTTTTGCCCTGACACTGGCTGAGGCCGCAACTCCGCGGCCGAAGGCCCCTCTTCACGGGCGCGTTACACCGCCCCTGCCGTCTGTTTCGCAAACGCCACAGCAGCCATAGCGTCGTCACCGTAGGCGTCGGCGCCGGTGTACTTGCGGACGGTGTCGTCCATCTGGCCGCCGCCGATGATGACCTTGAGGTTGTTGCGCAGGCCGGCCGCTTCCACCTGTTCGATGGTGGACTTCATGGAGTCAAAGGCCACACTTAAGAAACCGGAGAGGGCAAGGACCTGGGGCTTGTGGTCGACCACGGCTTTCACGAAGGCTTCTTCGGGCTGGTCGATACCTATGTCGAACACTTCGAAGCCGTTCACTTCCAGCATGAAGCCCACGATGTCTTTGCCGATGTCGTGGATGTCGCCTCGGACGGTTCCTAAGACCACGATGCCCAACTTCTTGGTCTGGTCGGTCTTGGCGGCCAGGAGGGGTTTGAGGATTTCGCCGATCTTACGGAGCATCTCCCCGCTCATGATGAGCTCGGGCAGGAAGTAAGAGCCTTCCTGATAGCGAGTACCTACCACCTGCATGGCTTCCGAGGAGAGATCGAGGATCTTGTTGGGGTCCTCACCTCGGGCCAGCATGTCGTCGACGATCTGAAGGGCTTCTTTCTCCTTCATGTTCGCCATGGCTTCTACGAGTTCGTGGGCCATTGGAGCTCCTTGATCGGTTTCTTCCGGAGCATCGGGCTTGGCGTCCCGCGCTCGACTTGCAGTTGGACGCTCACACCCGTGCGGCCAATCTACTTCAAGGATCGACGCTTGTCAATAACCCGAGTTGTGAGTTTGTGGTTCTTAACTTATGATATGATTGCATGGTTCGAAATCCCAAGGCGATGCTGCACCTGCGCTGTGACAGGGCCGGCCAGAACGAGTTCCACGCAGGGGGCGCGGTCTCCCGCACCGGCCATTGTTATGCGCCGGAATCAGTGGCATCATCGCTGGCAGTAGTGTCGCCACCCAGGGAGAGGAACATCGCTCAGGCACTTACAATCTCAGAGCTCGAACGCGCCAGTGGCACACCCCGCAGCACCATCCACTATTACGTGCGCCAAGGGCTTCTGCCTCAGCCTCAGAAGACAGCCGACACTCGAGCTCTCTACTCCACCGATCATGTAGCCCTTCTCGCCCGGATCCGGGCTGCGAAGGCAAAGGGCTTATCCCTTCCCGAGATAAGGAAGGAATTGCAGGCGACCGTCACGCAGTTGAGCGAGAACGGCGTGGACCTCGAGGCCCAAGCCTACGACAAGGTACATAAGTCGATCGTCGTATTTGCGACCCGGGAGTTCGTTCGCAAGGGCTACAGGAGTACGCGGGTCGACGATCTCACTCGGGACTTGGGGATAAGTTCATCGGTCTTCTACACGCACTTCCCCAGCAAGCGCCATCTCTTGGTCGAGTGTTTCCAAACATTCATCGAGTGGGGCATCGCCGGCACCGAGTCCAAGGCCGCAGAGTCCAACGACCCGATCGAACGAATGCTGCTCAGGACTGCCGCGAGTCTTTCTATCCACGGCCTTGGTGCTGACGTCCTTGCGATGGTCAGCGCCGAAGCGCTTCAGGGCGATGACGAACTGCGGAAGCCCGTGGAGTTGGCCTGGGGAAGTGTCATGAAGCGGATCGTCGAGGAACTCGCAGGGATGCGTGAGGCGGGGGGTCCTCCTTCGGTGCCTGACGAATTGCTCGCGAACAGCCTCAATCAAGCCTTGCAGGGGATCCTCACCAGGTCTCTGTGGGACACGAAGTACTCGTTGCGCGACGTTGTGAGGACGCACGTATGGCTGTGGCTCGCGGTTCGCGCGGCCTTGCGCAACCCTGAGTCAGTCAATGGCGAATTGGAGAGCTACGAGGACCTGATACAAAGCATTGTCGACGCCCCGGCGCCCGTCTTCCCAGGACTCGAGTAACAGACCTGCGAGCCCCACGCGTCGGCTAGGCGGCTATCGCCTCCTAGCCACGGTGGTCGCCCTCGCGCTCATACGCTTTGTCGGTCACGCCCGCTGAGAAGTGGAAGATCGGCCGGTCGGCGCGGCGTACCCACATCGGGCAGTGTTGGGTCCCGGCGGGAATGTAGACCAGGCAACTCTTGGTCAGCAAATGGCGCTCGTCCTCGATCCAAAGTTCGACCTCCCCGTCAAGCTCGAGCGGTCGCTGGGGATCGCCACCCATGAACGCAAGGCATTCATCGAAGTCGTGGGAGTGCTTCTTGGGCGAGTAACTGTTGGGCTTGTGGAACCAATGAGTCTCGACGTAGAAGGCTCCGGGGATGATCCCGCCGTCCAGATAGGCCATGGCCGAGTGTACATCCGGAGGATCCTTCTCTTCATAGCCGTGCTCTTCAGCGAGCGGCTCGGTGATGATGAACTTCGCGTATTTCGATTCACTCATAGCCTTATGCCTCTCATTTCGAGATCTTGTGCCTGTGGTCAGGAGACGTCTAGCCCACCGTCGACTGTGATGATGTTGCCTGTCACAAAGGAAGCGTCATCCGAACAAAGCCACAAAGCCACTTTGGCCGAGTCCTCCGGCACGCCCATGAGATGCCGGGGAGGACCCGCTCCCTCCTCCAACGCGCTCAGGAGACGGTCCGACATTCCAGTGCCCTTAGTGGGGCCGGGTGCCACTACGTTGACGCGGACACCTTTGTCCCTGTTCTCCGCGGCTGCAAGTCTGGTGAGTGCGCAAACCGCCGCCTTGCTCGGCCCGTACGCGCCGAATCCCGGCATCATCTTCATCCCCCCGGTTGAGGCTGTGTTGACGATGACCCCCGCGCACTGTTCGCGCATCCAGCGCAGCTCGTGCTTCATGCAGAGGAACACTCCTTTGAGGTTCACGTCCGCAACGATGTCCCAGTCCGACTCCTCCAGATCCACGAGCGGCCGGAACGGAATGGTCACGCCGTCAGGTCCCACCCCGGCGTTGTTGAAGGCGAAATCGAGCCGGCCGTACGTGGCGATGACCGCGGCTACCATCGCCTGGACTTGGACCTCTTCCCTGACGTCGCATTGCACATGCGACGCCTCGCCACCCAGGCTTCTGATCTCGGTCACCACGTCGGCGGCGGCGCTGAGGCTGCGCGCTGTAGCGATCATGACCTTGGCCCCCTCCCGGGCGAAGGCCAGCGCCGCAGCCTTCCCGATACCCGAGGCGCCGCCGGTGATGACGACCACTTTGCCCTGTATGCCTGGTACCACGTCGCACCTCCGCTAGGACGGTCTTCCGTCGTGCCTTTCCGGCGATGTCGCCGCAGCCGCCGCTGAAGGGGTGGGCGGGGGAATGCGGGGGGCAGGCAGGCCATCCCCCCGCGCCACTAAGCCGCGACCGAAGAACCGCGGGCTGTTGAGCGGCTCCTTGTCATCCGCGGTCGTCAGCCAGCTTCACTCGAGGCCGGCACCGGCTATCGGCATATGCTTCTCGCGACCCGACCCGGCGCCCAGCGGCCTTTGCCACAATACCGAAGACGCACCCGGCTGTCAATAGTATAGATTCATATCTCTTTATTGTTAACTCAGTACTGTAGTAGCATGCGCCGCGGCGCCTCCGAGCTGTAAACGGTTAGCGAGTCGTTAGCAAACCATCAGCAGAATGCCCGAATCCAAGAAGACAGCGGCCGCCGGAAGAACAAGAACTGGCTGCATGCACCGGAGTTCCCGACGGATCGCTGAGGGTCCAGTGGGGGACTACCAATCAGGCTTTGCTCCTCCGCGACCTGACGGGCCATGCCGCAAATCCGGTCAATTCCGGGGCGCGATCTCGCCTCACAAGAACGCAGATTACGCCCGCTGATGCCCCGTTACGGACCGGCCGTCAGCAAACCGTTAGCAGAATCGGCACCCCGGGGGGCAAGGCTTGGTAGCAGCCGGCCACGGAGCGCTCAATTCCAACCAACCGTATGCTCTTTGTTGATGAGATGCCATGTCCCGTCATGGTCGCGAACCAGCCGAGCACGCGCTGCGAATTGCCAACCCTGCTGGCGACTCCGGAAGTACTACACGAACACCCGCGCTACGGCCTTCGGACGGGGACCCACCGTTCCTTCTGTGAGGACTCGATGGCCGCATACACCATGGCCATCGTCTTGATGTTGTCGTGACACTCGCTCTCCGGCGTCTTACCGTCACGAAGAAAGCCGAGCATCTCCCTCAGGACCTGGCGTTGGCTGCTGAACGCCATATCGCTCTTCTCCAGTTCGAGAGGTTCGAGTTCCCAGTGGATCCCCTCCCGGTTCCCGCCGGGCCTAACGATCTCCCCGCGTGGCTCTTCGTCCTGCTCCCAGAGGATCGTGCCGTGGGTCCCGACAAGCCGCCAATTCCCGCTCCACGAGGTCTCACAGCCCTCGGCGGCCCAGGAGCCGCGATACGTGAAGAGGGACCCATCGGACATCTCAAACAGGCAGGTCGCGGCGGCGGGACCCGCAAACCACGAGCCCGCGGGGTTGAATTCTTTCGCGTACACGGTCACCGGCTCGGCGCCGCTCAGAAATCGAGCTAGGTCGAAATGGTGTACTCCCATGTCGGTGATGAGCACGTGGGGATCGTGCTCACGAAAGTTGGGCGAAAGCCGGTCGGCGTGGAAATGCCGTCCCGCGTAGAAATCGCAGTTCAGGGTGGTGAGGGGACCGATTCGCCCCGACGCAAGCGTGCGGCGCGCGCTGTCCGCATGGGGATCGACGCGTTTTGATTGGCCCACCATGTACAAGCGGCCGTACCTGTCGGCGGCGGCCACCATGCGCCGCGCCTCGGCCAGGCTCGTGGCCATGGGTTTCTCCCCAAGCACATGATATCCGGCTCGCAGCGCGGGGATGACCACCCGCGCATGTGCCGACGGAACGGTGAGATCGAGCACGAAATCGGGCTTGCAGTCTCGAAGCGCCTTCTTGAAGTCGGTGTAGGCCTTCGCACCGGTGAGGCCATGCTTGGCGAGTTGGCTGATAGCGGTCTCAAGCCGCAGATCGACCACAGCCGCGACCTCGACCTGCTCGTCCGCGAGCGGACCGAACCATCTGTTGGAGATGTCGCCCGCCCCTACCATCACAACGCGTTCATTCGTCACCGTCTGACTCTCCTTTCGCGGTCCGGTGTGCGGCGAGATCGGCGAGGTCAAGCGTCCTCCATGATGCAAGCCTGCAGGGCTGGCCCCGCACAAGGATCGAATGGACGGGCGAAGGCTTTCGGATAATTGCGTTTCAGCTCTTCCAGATCAGTCTTCTCCACTTCTGCGAGAAAACCGCTGACCGCCTGTCCGCACGCGTTCTTGGATGTGGTGTTCCTGGGAACAATCGTGTTTATGGCGCCGCCCCGGTCGATTAGTCCGGGCTCAATCGGGTCCCATTTGGCACCGTGGTCGATACCGACCACTCCCGGCATGATCCGCTCGGTCACATAGGCGCCGGCGAGGACTATGCCCCGGTCGTTGAAGATGGACACCACATCACCCCCCTTGATCCCTCGCTTCTCAGCATCCAGCGGGTTGATCCACAGTGGCTGATACTGGTATTCATCGGTACCGCGCACCTTGCAGGTCTCAATCTCTCGCAGCCAAGTGATGTCGTCGTGCTGCGAGTGCACCCCCCAGCGGGGGTGGTTACTCATGACCAAGAGTGGGTATTTCTTACTTCTCTCAGTCCCGATGGTTTCCGCGTGGCTTTGACCCCGAGGGATCCAATTGGCCACCGGAGGTCGCTCGCGGTCGTTTGGGAAATGCTCGGCCAGAGCTGTTGAGTAAAACTCGAGCTTGCCCGTTGGCGTCGAAAGCGGGTGTGTCTCAGGATCGTCGTAGAAGTTGATGAGTCCTGCGGGAATCCTCTCCCAGTCGGGATCGCTCGGGATCACATAGTGCGCCTTTTTCTCGAACTCCTCCCAGCCTATCAACGACGCAATACCCGAGTTCTCATAGCCATTCCGAATGAGATCCTTGACCGAGCGTCCGTCGGTGTACTTCTCAAGTAATCCCAGGCGTTCGGCCATCTTGCAGACAATCTCGTAGTCGCTCATTGATTCGCCCAACGACTCGATGCATTTGTGTTCGTGAAATAGCATTTGGTACTGGCCGCTGAAGCAATCTGATCCGATGTCCTCTTCTTCGAACTTGGTGTTCACCGGCAGGATAATGTCGGCAAGGAGAGCGTCGTTCTCCAGCCAGGGATGCTGGCATAAGATGAACTCAACGGAGTCGTCCCGCATGGCCCGCACGAAGCCGTTGCCCTCGTTCCAACAGGTGATCCATGAGGGGGAGTCCGTCCACACCATGTGAATCTTGGAACAGCCTTCGGCCGGGTACTCGTAGTGGACAAACTGATTCTCTCGAGATGCCAGCTCGGACTCGTTTCCGTACCAGTCGCACTTGCCCTCGAGTATTGCCTTGGGGATAAGTGACTTGGGGACAAACGAGGGATGATTGGTCTCCCATGGATAGCCACCCGTGTAGGCTGAAGAGAGGCTAGGAAAGCCAATAATGGATTTGGGCGCCGAAAAGCAGTTCGGGCTCCCGTTACACTCAATCATCTTGGCCTGGTTGCAGCCCGGCCTACCCAAGCCCTGCATCGCCAGGCACAGGACCTGCAGACGGGCGGGCTCACTGGCGTAGGGACCACGGATACCCGGCCCCCCGTTGCCGATACAGATGGTTGTGCGGTTGGAGGCCCAGTCGCGGGCGAGCGCCCTGACGGTCCGAGCCGGTACGCCGCATATGGCAGATGCCCATTCGGGTGTCTTGGGCACGCCGTCCTCCTTGCCAAGGACATAGTCCTCGAACTTGCCCACTCCCGAGGCATGGGTACTGAGGTACTCCTTGTGGTAGGTGCCGTTCCTGAACCATTGATACGCAATGGCCAGATAGAGCGCCGCGTCGGTGTTGGGGAGAATGGGGATCCATTTGTCTGCGTGGACCGCGCTGGCGTAGTTGCAGTCGGGGGCGATATAGATCTGCCTGATCCCCAGTTCGCTCCACCAGTAGCTGATGCGGCTGGGCAACTGGCCGCCCCAGCCCCACGTGGTGGTCTCCTGATCGCATCCCCAGAAGAGGAGCAGTTCGGCGTTCTTGGATATATCAAGGAGCAGATTGTTCTGCGGCCTCTGCTGCCCCACCGGCTCCATGCCCCAAACGTGCTTGGCTCCCCAAAACCAGCCTTCCCAGCTGTCTGGATCGCGCATCTGAAGCGTGTAGCCGCCGAGGAGCCGTAGTAGTTTACGGCCGCACCCGTGCGGGCCGTGCACGACCTTGTTCTCGCCATGCTGATCGGACTGGTAGAGAATTGCGGTCGTCCCGTACTTCTCTTTGATCCTTAGAATCTCGCTGATGATAATGTCAAGAGCCTCGTCCCAGGAGATGCGCACGAACTTACTGCTGCCCCGGTTTTGGATGTTGCGCTCCCCCTTGGGGTCGAAGTCCACCCGCTTCAGCGGGTAAGGGATGCGGGCCGGCGAGTAGACCCGTTTCTTATAGCCGATGCTGAGCGGAGACAAGAGAAATTTCGTACTCGGCCTGAAGGTCTTGCCCCGGGCATGGAATACCCACGGGTTGTATTCGTCGGGCCTGGTCTCGCTATCGTAGTGGAACGGCCGGATGCGAACGATCCTACCGTCGCTTACGTCAACTGCTGAAGTCCCACAGCCGATCGCAACTCCACACCAGCTGATGTCCTTGATGCAGGTGCGCTGCTCCGATGAATCCTTCTTCGCTTCATCTCTGCTCATCGCATGTCTATGCTTCGATGTTGATCATGAGACGCGCCTCATCGACCGTGGGGGCACACTTCCCGAGGCTCGAGTCCGCGACGTCACGCATGACGTTGTTCGAGACTACGAGACCACAGGTGAACTCTGGTTTGGTTCGCGGAGAAATAGGAAACAGGCTGCCGCTACCGCCGCACATCCCGCAAGAAGAAGCCAGGACAACTTGAAGGACCCGCTCGTATCGACCAGGTAGCCGAAGATTGGAGGGCCGACCAGAATCCCAAGGTTCAACGCAGCCCCGGTTAGGCCGATCGCCGACCCGGCTCTCGCGGGTCCGCCGATCTCGCCAGCTAGAGTCCCGTAAAGACCGGCCCAACCGATGGCGGCGAGGCCGAATATGATGAGAGCAGGATAGATCCACCACTGGGATGTTGACCCTGTCAAGGCGAAAAACGCGCACATGCCGAAGGTGATCAGGGCACAGGCGAGCAAGACAGGACGTCGGCGCCCCTTCAGAGGCCTGTCGCTGATTAGGCCACTCACAACCTTCCCCATTGCCCCTCCGGCTTCACAAATGGCCAGAAGAGCCCCGGCCGCGACCGCGCTATAGAGCCAGATCTGTTTGAGATAGAGTGTCATTTGCGCAAGAGCGGAGAATTCAACCGCGCCGAGGGAGAAGCCCGCCACACAGAGTAGCCAGATTTGACGCGAGCCGAGAAGCCGCCGATAGTCGCTAACGCCGCCAGACGAGCGGGCAACTCGGACCTCATGCGCCTGTGCCCCTTTGGGATTCCTATAAAGCGCGGCGCAAAGCACGCACGCGACGAGGCCCAAAACACCCGCAGCCAGAAATCCCACCTGCCAGCCGGCCACAACGGCTATCGAAGGGAGAATCGCCGCACCTACAATTCCACCCACGTTCACTGCCGTTGAGTTGAAGCCTACGGCCGTGGCCCGCTCGCGTACCGGGAACCAGGACATGAGCCCCCTGACTGCCGCCGGGAAGATGAACCCGCAGCCCAGCCCAGAGAGAGCAAGGAGAATCATAAGGGTCGCGTAGGAGCGCGCGAAGAAGATGCAGCTGACCGACAGGCCAGTGAGAAGGGTGCCGATCAGCAAGACGCGCCTCACCCCTATGCGATCGACCAACAATCCGGCCACAAGAACCATCGGCGTGTAGACCAGCGCGGTGGCGCTTATCAGGCCACCGATCTGAGCATGAGAAAGAGCCAGGTCGGTGGTGAGAAAGGGCGCAAGAGGGCCTACGCTTAGACGCGCCAGATACACGACGAGGTAGGTCGTCCACAGCACGACGAGTATGACAAAGCGGTACCGCGAAGCGGGCGGCGCGTGGTTCAACGTGCGATGCTCTGTCCCGCTGCCTGCCCATCCGCCAACCTCGTCAGCTCCTGGTGGCAGTCCGACGTAGGGAGTCGCGGCCTTGACCTCAGGTACGGTCATCGCGCATCTCGCCTAGATCGTCTCTCTCAGTCCCAGAGCCGCCTCTGCTGCCGCCTTGCCGCTGGCCATCGCGCTCTCGAACGATCCCGTATACATGTACTCACCGCAGAGAAAGAGCCCTTCGACGTCTCGGTAGTGGTTCTCCCTCACCTGCTTCATGCCGGTAGCGCAACCGGGCGCCATGATGTAGTTGGCCTGTGGCCAACGCACCACCTTTGAGAAGAGCGGGCGCTCGGGCAGCTTGGGTGCCAGTTGCCTCAACTGAGCGAAGGCCATTTGGCTGATCTCTTCGTCACTCTTGAGCGACATCGACAGGGCTCGGTTGCCGTACATGAAGCAGCGGATGGAATCGCAACCATCAGGCGAGAGAAATGGGGACTTGACGGAGTTGAACCCAAAGGAACTCATGAGATATCCCGAATTCCTGGGGAGAAATCCGCCGCTCGGATCGTCGGGCCCAAGTGCCATATCGAGGGCGAAGCAGCACGTGATGGCGGGCGAATAGGTGACCATCGAGATGGGCCGGCGCATGGAGTCGGGCAGGTTGGGCATCATGGCGAGGGCGTTGGGAGCCATGACCGCACATACGACCACGTCGGCCTCATACGTGTCTTTGTCCGTCTCGACGCCCCGCACCCTCCCGTCCTCGATGAGTATGCGTTTGACAGGCATGTCGTGGACGAACTGGCTGGTCCCCGTGCATTGGCCCACCACCCTTTCGGCGAGGCTGCCGATACCCTGCTTGAGGCTCGCGGCCTTGCCGCAAAGGATCGTCCACAAAATCTGCAGTCCGAAGCCCATCCCCATCAATTCGGGATCTGCCAGGGTGAAGGCGCTCACCATCGGCTGGGCGAAGTACTCCAACACCTTCGCCCCGTACTCCCGTCTCACGAAATCCGCGAAGAACTCGGTGTCGAGATCGAGGAACCAATCGACGCTCCCCTCGTATATGCGGTCCGAGCGGGCGAGCACGAACTGAATCAACTTGTTCGTGTTACGAGTCCCTCGCAGGCCCGCCTTCGCGTGCCATCTGAGCGTGGTAATCCGGTCACCCAGCGAGCCGCGGAACTTCGGGTAGGCGAGTATCCCATCGCGGTAGACCTGGGTTCTGCCAAGCGCGATGTCGATGACCTCCTCGGTCATCCCCATCTCGTTGATGATGGCCATGGCCGCCTGATAAGTAGGACTTATGTACTGCGCCCCCATGTCGAAGGTAAAACCGTCCCGCTTGTAGTTCTGCATGCGGCCGCCGGCGACCGATTCTCTTTCGAGGACCAATACGTCCCCGCCGTTCTTGATGATCGTGTGCGCAGCTGCGAGCCCGGCGCATCCGCCTCCGACAATGATTGCTTTCACGGGAATGGTCCTTTGTTGCTCAGATGTGTTTTGCGAGCTAGGTGATGGTCAGGTTTGCGAGATCGTCCGGGTCCCAGGTATGCTTGATTCGCTTCGTTATCTCCCAGAAGTTGCAGGTGGCGTCGTTGTATTGCGCCAATATCTCTTCGCCGCCATGAAGGCCGAAACCGACGCCACCCAGGTGTTTGTTGAGAACGGCATCGGCGCACTCAATGGAGAACTGCTTCTTCGCCGAGGCGCTCGCAGCATCCCGCGGATCGAACACCATGAGTGCCTCGACGTGCCCCCAGGTGCCCTGCTCCCATATCGAGGCCCAGGAACCGTCGCCACCGTCGTCGAAGCACCGGCCTTCAGCGATAAGCGGCTTCTTGATCTCTTCTGCGGCCTTCCCCTGCGCGATGACCGCGTCGATAGACTCGTCGGCGCCCATCGCCACGTGCAGACCGGCCTTTCCGGCGAACAGAGGCATGTACTGGGCCGCTTTGATCGTCATCAGCCAGAGGGCCTTATCAAAACGCGTCTCGGGGTGGCCACCGAACATGAAACCACCCTCTTCGTCGACGATCTGCCTCAGCACCTTGACCTTCCATTCGAGGTCGCCCTCGGAGGTCCCGGCGATCATCAGCGGGCAGCAGAACTGGGTCACGTCGGCGAGTACTCTGAGCTCGGGGTGATTTATGAAGTCGAGGGTCAGGTTGTAGGCCAGGTCTCGAGCAACGTGGATTCCGGTCTCTTTCCGCAGGAAATAGCTGATCTCGGTCTCCCCGAACTTGTGGAACGCGCTGGCAAGCGACTCCCAGTCACGTAAGAAGACGAAGTAGTTATGGAAGTTGTCCGGGACGGTCAATTCCGCATCGTAGCTGTGGCCCTTGACACTGATCGCCTCGGGGCCCGGCCAGTGGTAGAGCTTGATGGCCGCCTTGGTGAAGATGCCGAACCCTCCGTCGTAACCGAACATTCCCCTAACAATCCCGCGCATGCTCGGACCAGGTCCGTCCGCCGAGAACCAGCCGGCGCCGGATTCGGGCGAGCCTATCTGCACCAGCTCCCCCGTCGGCGTCACCCATTCGCAGGCGAGAAGATTCCGGCCGTTGTAGCCCATCGAGACGGAAGAGGCGCCGCCTCCTTGGTGTGACGTGTGGGCCGCGACGGGGGACGTCTGGGGACCGGCGGTGTTCAGGTTGAAGGAGAGCCCCCGCTTCATCGCCTCCGCCTGGAGTTCCAGGCCGCTTACATAGGGCTCAATGACGGCGATCATGTTCTTCTCGTCGATCTCGATAAGCCGGTTCATCCGCCGAAGATCGATCTGGAGAACGCCTTCTTCACCCGGGCCGCTGTGGGCGCCGAAGCCCGTGGAATGGGGCTTGTACTTGATCTTGTATTTGTTGCAGACCTTGACGATCTGGGCACACTCATCCGCCGAACCGGGTAGAACGACTGCCGCCGGTCTACTGATCCACACTCCCGGGTCGGGACGGTGAAAGATCTGGGCCGCGTAACTGTCGCAAATCGCGTCCTCGCGAGACGCCCACTGCGAGCCAACGATCGCTTCCAGCTCGCCATACACTTGGGAATCCAACATCAGACGGCCCCTCCCGCACTCCTAATCACCAGCTCCACCAGATCAAGAACCGCGAGTGAGTTCCCCGCTGCACCGGCCGCCTTTCGCAAGCTCGTTTCACACCAAGGACAGGCGGTAACGATCGCTTCCGCGCCCGTGCAGCCGGCCTCCTTTATCCTTTCCGCTCCCGCGAATGCAGTCATATCGGGGAAGGCCTCTGAGACGCCGGCGCCCGATCCACAGCACCACGAGTAGCCCTTGATCCGGTCCATCTCGGTCAGCTTAAGGCCGGGTATCGATTCGAGCAGACCTCTTGGAGGCTCGTAGGCGCCCTTTTCGCCGGTTCGGAGCCGACTTATGGGACGATCCTTCTTGTCACCCTTCCAGAGTTCGATGAAGGGCTCCGAACGGCGTCCCAGATTGCAGGGATCATGGTAGGTCACGTTCAGAGGTATTTCGTTGCCGAGGCTGAGCCTGCCGTCCTCAACGAGACGCCACAAGAACTCA
Organism: uncultured Actinomycetota bacterium; assembly: GCA_963783835.1. Lineage (GTDB taxonomy): Bacteria > Actinomycetota > Thermoleophilia > RBG-16-64-13 > RBG-16-64-13 > CAIQPS01. Next base: position 77,541 of record CAWAOX010000018.1, on the reverse strand, counting down.
GTCAGGTGGCACACCTCAAAGTCCAGACCGATGCCCTCGCGCGGGTAGTAGTACTTGAAGCCGGAGTAGCAATGGGCGCAGGAGGTGACCAGCGTTTTCGCCCCTGTCTTCTTCACCGTTGCGGCAAGGGCTTGGGCCATCTGTTTGCCTTCATCCAGATAGCCAAGCTCCAGGGCTCTGCCACCGCAGCATCGCTCGTCAACGCCGCTGGTGACAAGATCGACCCCGGAGGCCATAAGAGCCTGAGCGATCGCCTGGGTCCTCTTCGCCAATACAACGTCAAACCCGGCCTTGCATCCTACGTGGAAGAAGACGTCTCCCCGACCTTCGTTGTTGACGGTCTTGACGTCGATGCCTTCTGTCCAGTCTATGCGCTCTGAACGTGCGCGCCCGAGAGAGTTACCCTCCTTGTTCATCGATTCCACCAGGGACACGTGCGCGGGGATAGTCTGCCCCGCCGCCACACAAGCGGCGCGAAGCTCCTCGATCACCTCGGCGACGTCAAGATCCGGACGAAATATCTTGCAGGTGTAGTCGCAGGCTCCGCAGAGATTGCATTTGTACGCCACCTCGGCAACTGTGCGGCTCATCTCGCTTCTCTTATCCATCAGCGAAAGAGCGACATTCAGTTTGCCGCCGCCGCTATAGGCGTGGAAACCGTACTGAGTGATCGAGGGACAGATGTATGAAACATCTCCCCTCTTCACGTGATTGAAGGGCACCCACTTGCAGATGGAACAACGCGTACAACTTTGGCACGTGGCCCGGCAGTCTTCTAAGGTCATCATCTTCTCCTAAAAGCAGAGCTTGCCGCGGTTCATGATCCGCTGGGGATCGAGAAGCGACCGCATCTTTTCAAGCATGGCCACATGTCCGGGGACCTGGGCGAAGACCCGCTCCGCTGCGGGACCGTGCGGCCTGGAGAAGAACGCCCCCCTCGCCAACAGTGCGTCAACGGTCTGCTGATAGAACTCCAGGGCCTTCTCAGCCTCCGCCGCTCCGTAAGGGATGCTGAACTCTAGATGACAGTTACGTCCCTGCATGGTGGGCTGTAGATACACGCCCACCTGCTCAGAGCTGAAGCCGGCGCCCTGCGCAAGTTCCATCACCTTGTTGTGGAACATTCCGGCCTGGTCGAGAGTAGAAAGGAAGAATATGTCGACACTCCTGTCCTCAAGGCGATGCTTCCAGGAGGCGCCGTCCGAGGCAGAATCGAGCAAGGAGAAGACCCTTGCGTTGTCGATCCCGGGAAGAGATTCCTTCAACGCCAATCCGGACTGCGAAGCTATCTGCGCAAGGTCCTTCTCTTGGTAGATCAGCTTTTCTTCAGGAAGATACCGATAGCCGGCGATCACGAGGATGAGGGTCCACTCAGGGAGGCCCGCACGTGCTCGGACGATATCCTCAGCCGATGTCTGGAGCGTCGAGGCGAGGGCTGTGCTGTTCAGAACCAGATACTCGTCGCCCAGGCGCCGGCGGATACCCTGGTAGACGAAGGGCTCGAGTCTGCCGACGTCGTCGGCCTGGACATACAGAAGCTTCCGTATGCTCGGCTTCAGATCCAGCCTCACCGAACCCCAGGTCACGATGCCCATAGTCCCTTGCGCCCCCAGCGTCGCCCGGCCCAGATCGGTGTGGGCTGGACCGAGAGGCGCGTTCTGAGCGACCCCTGAGGCCCACTGTTCCTCCAGTGTCCCCGGGCCGGCTGCGCTGCCCGTCCTGAAGAGCTCGCCGCTACCGAAGACCATCTCGACGCAGAGAAGCGGGTCGGAGGCATCCCAATGATTCCTCGGGATCAAGGTCGGCTCCCGGTCCAGATAGCTACCGAGAACAGATTTGGTCGGACGAGGAAGGAGCGGGTAAGACACTCTCAGTCCCTGATCGGCCACCGCCGCGGACAGTTCAGGGAAGGTCACGCCCGGTTCGACGATGGCCACCCGGTTGCGGGCGTCTACGCGGACGATCCTGTTCATCTTGCTCAGGTTGACCGCCACCGACCCGTCCGCTTCGGAAGGCAGCGAGCTGCCGGTGGTCCGAGGACCATCGGGCGAAGAGCAGGGAACGAGGTTGACACCCGAGGATCGGGCATACTTAACGATCGCCTGCACCTGGTCCGCATCTTCGGGGTAGACCATGCAAGTGGGACAGAAGACTCTGCCCAATCCCTGGTGCTGAGTCAGCAAACCGCTGGAGGGAAGGCCTGTCACTCACGACCCTTTCCTCGCTCAATAGCCGCCGCAAACCTTCTGCCACGCTGTTTTCCTGTTCTAGCGGCATAGTCCGTAACCTCTGCTTCATGTGTGTGGTCCTAGGATGCGACTGCGACGGCGTCTGGCTGCCGGCCTAGCTTTCGCTGCACTATGGCCGTATTCAGCAATCGACGGAACATCTCCGGCTCGTCCGCGAGGAACTTGATCAAGGGACCGGCAGCCTCGACGAACTCGGCGATCTCGTCAAGGTCAATCCTGCTCATGGCGGTGATCGTCGAGTCCAGAAACCGGGTCCCGGGCTTCTGCGCAGATCGGGATTTGTCGGCCATTCTCTCGCCGCCAGCCGTGGATGGAGTAGAAGCCAGAAGGATCTCGAGGACCCCCGCTTCATACAAGACCTTCACGAAGGCAAAGGCATCGGCCTTATCCAGCGGCACAGCGGACCTCCTCATAGTGGCGTACGTGCCCCACCTTCTAGATTCGAGGTGGGTCTCCCCTCCTGAGGGGGGGAACAGGAGGGGAGACCCGTGAGTGAGTCGTTGAGTCAAGCCCGCGCAGCTAGGTCGCGGGCGTGGAGGTCAACGGCCGATCGGTCGCTACCTCTGATCCCAGGGGACAAACCACTTCAGTTGTCCCTCATTGCCCGGGTAGAGTAGGATCCGGTCTTGGCCCATCCACTGGTTGACCACGGATGAGATCCCGGTGGCTCCGGTTTCGTCATACGTGACGTCACCCATTACGGTGCCTGGGAACGTGTGGTTCCAGACCGCGTCCCTTACCGCGCCTGGGTCAATCGATCCAGCATTCTGTATCGCCTGTGCCAGAATCCGCGCGACGGTATACGGCACACCGACACTCACGGAGTCAACGCCGTCATGCGAGTCCTTATAAGCCTGACCGAGCTCTTTGGCCCCAGGATACGGGTACTGCTCGGACCAGAGGCCGTCAGACAAGACGTAGTCCGCATCAGCCCCGAGGCCCTCCGCGAACTGGGTGGGCCAGAAGCCCTTCCACCCGAAGAGGAGCTTGGGAGAGTAGTTTGCCTCCTTCATCTGTTTGACGAAGGTGATGCCGTCGGCCGGACTGGCGAAGACACAGACCGCGTCAACGTTCGCCTGCTTCATCTTGAGGATGCTCGCCGAGAAATCCTTGGAACCCGCCGTGTAGCTCTCGGTCAAGACGATCGTTGCTCCAGTCGCCTCGGCTGACGCTGCCGCGCCCTTTCCGAGTGCCTGACCGTCCACGTCGTCCGTGAGAAGGAGACCCCATCTCGTCGGCCGTTCGGCTTCGGGCTGCGCGGCGGCCACGGCAAATGGCCCTATGGTAGCTTGCCCGGGCGCAAAGAACATGTCGGCCGACCACTTGAGGTTCTGCGCCTTGAACATGCTCAAATACGTCGCCCACATCTGGTAGAACGCGCCGTACTTCTCGGCCACGGTGGCGGCCGACATGTTGAGGAGACTGGACTGCGTGCTCAAGATGAGCTTGATGCCGTCGACCTTGATGATCTTCTCGGCGGCAGCAGCGGCCTCCTGGTTGTCGCTCTTGTCATCGTAGAACTTGAGTTTGAGTTCCATCTTCTTGCCGTCGATGGTCACGCCACCCGCGGCGTTGATGTCGGCGAAGGCCTTCTCATAGGCCCACTGCTGCTCGGCGCCTCCCATGGCGCCCGGACCAGTGATGCTGCAGATCGCACCGATGACGATCTCGCCGTCGAAGGCGGCTGGAGCAGCCGTTGTCGCGGTAGTGGCTGCCGTTGTTTCCGTACCGGCAGCGGTTGTTGCGGTAGTGGCGGCGGTTGTTTCCGTACCGGCTGCGGTCGTGGTCGTGGTGGCGGTGGACCCGCAGCCTGACAGCACCGCAACCGACAGAATAGCCAGAACGACGATCAGAAGGCTTAGCACGAACGGCTTCTTGCCTCTCACAATGACCCCTCCTTGCCTATTTGTGACACTGATGCAGCGATGACCTTCGATTCCCAGGGCCCCTTAGCCGGTTTCCGTTCGCCGGCCGCTCGGGCGCCAGACCCTGCGCTCTTAGTCCCCCCGTTTGGTGGCCTCCTCTCCAAGCTTTGCATCCCAAACCTTCGCATCGGCGCCAAAGCGAGCCACGATCAATAGACCCCGTACTCTTTGGCGCTCTGAATCATCGCGTGCAGGTTCTCCTCCCTTCCCGCATCGGCCACCGCACCCATGTCCAGGATGAACCCCCCGCCTTCACCGGCCACATCGATGAGTTCCCTGCAGTACGTGGCCACCTCGGACGGGGTTCCGGCATGTATGAGGGACAATGGGACATTTCCTTGAATGCACGCGATCTTCCCGATGGTCTCCTTGGCGGAAGCCATGTCCGTCTGATCAAATAGCCAGGCGGTCTTGCCCTTGGGCAGATCCGTGATCGCCTCGAGCCGCGAACCATATCGACCTTCAGCGAACAGACACGGGATGAATCCCTCGTCGATGAGGCCGAGCAACACCTTGTGGAGAGTCGGCCAGTAGAAGATGTGAAACTGCTCGTCGCTCATGAAGCCGTCGGCGCCCTTGTGGAGGGGAATGAAGACAACGGGGGTAGGCGGCAACCCAGGACGCCTCACCCGCCAGTCGATCGCCACTTGCACGAGACGTTCGCACGCGGCGAGGACCTTGTCCGGACGACGGAAGAGATCGAGGACGATGCCTCTGGTGCCTCGCAGGGTGTCGCCCAGGATGTCAAAGGGAGCCTTGGTCGAGCCGCCCCAGTAAGGGGGAAAACCAAGCGCCATGACCTCGCCCATGGCTGGCCTCATTACCGAGTTCCACTCCCGGACGATCCTCGAGGCCTCAGCGATCTTCTCCAACCCTGAAGCAATCTCATCCGTTCCCCAAGCCCCGATATTGCCGGAGACGAAGGGGAGTTCGATGAAGTCGAAGAGCGGGGAGAGACTGGCGAAACCGGCCAAAGCCCCCACCGTCCGGGGAAGATAGACCCGGAGCATATAGTCCGTGGGGTCGGATATGAGGTGATCGTACTCCTCGGGTAGCATCCACTCCTGTTCGTTGTACTGGAAGCCGGCGTCCCGCGAGGTTCCGTGCCCGGGCCAGGCATATGGTTTGTATTCGAGGACCTCCAGCATCGATGCCGGCAATGCGTAGGACCCGGGACTGACAAGTCCATCCGGGCCAAAATCGACGTTGAAGCGTTTCCAAGCATCCGCGGCTCGCGCCGGCTCCCTCATGGCCTCGAAGGGAGTCAAGCCAGCCCTTCTCGCCGGCCAGAACCCTGCCTGCACATTCACCGGCACCCTGTCGGGCTTCTCCAGGTTGATCGCGGCCACGATGCGGTCAACGCGAGCCTTGTATTCGGCTTCAGCCTCAGGACTAGCCCACGCGACATCGGGGTTGCGCCATTTGTCGATCCGCCAGGCGCGCCGCTCTTCCGGCGTCATATCTACCCAGGCCTTGTCTGCCATCCCAGGCTACCCCCAACGTTCTGTTTCGCGGGAGCAACGGCACCTATAGCGTCGTTGCCTTTCTCCGCACAACCATAAATTATCACAGGTTTATTTAGCTGGCAAGATGTTACTAAGCGGCAATTAAGTTAGCGGGGTATCTTGCAGGGCGAATTAACGGACGGTAAGATATGAGAAGTAGCCCAACCGCTGCGGAATAGTCCCCAGCCGATGAGTAGGAAGGCGAATTGGGTAAGAGCACCCCCCGTCTGCCCCCTGATTTGCGGAGAGCGCAGATCGTTGACGTCACCCTTGACATGATTAGGAAGCACGGTGTTCAAGGGGCCAGCATGACTCGCATAGCAGATGGTGTCGGTGTGACAACGGCAGCGCTCTATGCCCACTTCGAAAACAGAGAGGCTCTGTTGCTCGCCGCCTTGGATTCGATCTTTGAGAAGCTTTTTGCCATGCGGGTCGGCCAGTCGAGCGAGAATGCTATCGAGCACCTTAGGGAGATCGGCGTCGCACACCGTGAGGCCATGTCGTCTTCAGCTGATAGCGCCTACGCCCAGCCGCTCTTTGAGTTCATCGCGGCCGCGTCGGAGGGCCAATTGCGTGACGCCCTGGTCGAAAAGCAGCTGGAGTCGACGCAGCAGATCGCCCGTATTCTCGAGGATGGCAAGCGCGAGGGAACCATCTCTGAGAACGTTGACGCAGAGCAAGTCGCATGGATGTTTGAGAGCCTGTCGTGGGGCGTAGACGCCGGGTACGTGATGGGTATCGAGCCCTTGCGCCGGGGTGTGATCGGACAGGAGCTGGTGGAGATCCTTCTCAGAAGCATCGCCGCACAACCCTTGTGTTCGATTGAGAACAAGAGTGTTCCTCAGCTGGTAGCGCCGGACCGAAGAGCCCAACAGAGTCTGTCGGGAACCTCAAAGCCCGACGCACCTCAGAACTCAGGCCAGGGCGAGACTCGCCCGTCAATGTCGGCGGCGGCAAAGAGGCGGCGCTATGGACGACGCCACGGTGGTAGGCGATCGTCCACCTGGTCCGGGCGCCCGCTTTAGCAGCTTAGACAAGCCCCCTGGCCGGCGCTTGTTGGGTCTGCAAACGCTATCCCGAGAAGGCCTCGGCCAAGCCTGGGGACGAGAATCAGCGACTTTCTATCGTAGACAGGCCTTGACGGATGCGTACTCCCCCCATGGCATCCGTGCTCTATGAAGCCGCGCCTATCCAACCCGCCTGTGGAAGCCGGCGCTAACCCGCCGCCTCGGTCTGACGATCAACCGCGTTCGTGTCGTCCGATGATTTGCGCCAGATCTGTGGCGCCTTTGAGAACAGGCCCATGAGGCCCGTCGGCATGAAGCGCATGACCAGGATGATGAGCAGACCTGAAGCAATCGTTTGGAAGCCCCCGAAGTAGACGTCACCATACGCGAACAGGGCGCTCACGATCAACGACCCAATCACCGGACCGATGATGGTACCTGTCCCTCCGAGCACCACCATGAGGATGGGGTAGAAGAGCCAGTTCAGGCTGAAGGCTGTGGCCGGTTCCAGGTGGAATATGTAGTAGCCGTATAGGGCCCCCGCGACCCCAGCCATGAAGGCACCTATAGCGAAGGCCATCACCTTGTACTTAAGCACGTTGATTCCGTGCGAAGCCGCGGAGATGTCGTCTTCCCTGATGGCCTTAAGGGCCCGGCCGATCTTGGAGTTGGTCAGCAGGAAGACCGCAAGCGTGGCCAGGAAGGCCACCAGCAGGCCGACCCAGTAATAGACCCGCATGCCCGAGAACGAACTGGCGTCGAGCCACACACCGTTGGCGCCCCCGGTCAGGTCCCCTCCCTTGAAGAAAAGTATGCTGACGATCATGCTCATGCCCAGTGTGCCGAAGGCAAAGTAGTCACCTTTGAGCCGTATGAGGAGGGGGACGCCGACGAGGATGGCAAGGATGGCCGGGACGATACCCGCCGCGATCAGCAGAGTTACGTCGAAGAAGAACCAGATTCCTATCCCATTCAGCCACAGCCCGGCCATGGTGAAGGCCCCCAAGCCAAAGAAGGCGTTCTGGCCCAGGCTGATCTGGCCCGCATAGCCCGCCACGAGGTTCCAGCTCTGCGCCACGGTCAGGTACACGCAGGTGATGAAGATGTAGTAGCCGACGTAGGAGTTGTCTACGTCGACGAAGAAGGGCAGGGTGGCGAAGATCACCAAGATGACGCCAATCACGATCGTCGAGACAATACCCTTCGTGCTCATGCTCTGGAAATAGTCCTTTATGCTCATCGTGGGCGCCTTCGCTTCCCTGAGTCTTTGCCGGGCCTCATACCTTCTTGACCACGCCTCTACTACCGAAGAGACCATGAGGCAGGAACATGAGCACCAAGATGAACACCGCGTACGAGATGGCGTCCGACCATCCCGCCCCTATGTAGAACGCTCCCAGGCTTTCGATGAGACCCAGCATCAAACCTGCCGCCAGAGCGCCCCAGACGTTTCCGACACCGCCGAGTGCAAGGGCGATCAGAGCCTTGATGGCGAACGTAAACCCGAAGTTGGGGTCGAAGGAATATACGGAGGCCATGACAACGCCCGCCGTCCCGGCCAGTCCGATACCGATGGCGAAGGCGACAGCCATTACCCAGGTGGAACTGATGCCCAGCAGTGTAGTCGCCTGCATGTTCTCGGAAGCGGCCCTCACGGCGGTCCCCAAGCGCGTCTTCTTGAGGAAATAGAACACCAGCGTCGCGGCCGCCAGCGCAATGACCAGAGCCATGAGGCGCACGAAAGAGATCGTGATCTCGCCGATCCTGAGGGTGAAACTGGAGTACGAGGTGGCGACGAAGCGCGGGTCGGCCGTGAAGGCCCTCAGCATCACGTTGTCAAGCAAGTACATGAGACCGATGGCGAGCAGAAGCGATACGTTCTTGTCTTCCGCCGCCGCAGCGTCCTTGAACAGCGCGTAGAACAAGCCCATGCCGAACACGAAAGCAACGGGCACGCAGATGATCATGGACACGTACGGATCGAGACCGAGATACGAGAAAAGCCAGTAGGTGAGGTAGGCGAATAAGACGATCATCGACCCTTGGGCCAGGAAGATGATCCTCATCGTACCGAAGATGAGGCTCAGACCTATGGCCGCGATACCGTACATCGTTCCGAACAGGAGGCCGTTGATGATGACTTGAAGTAGGACTTCCACTACAGACGACCCCCACGCTCACCCAGGTACGCCTTCCGTACGTCTTCGTTTGCGAGCAGCTCCTCGCCGGTCCCGCTCATGAGAATATGACCGGTCTGCATCACGTAGGCCTTGTCGCATACTCTCAAGGCCATATGTATGTTCTGCTCCACCAGTAGGATGGTCGTGCCTTGCTGGTGGAGGGCGACAATGAGGTCGAAGATCTTGCTGGTGAGGATGGGACTGAGGCCCAGAGAGGCCTCGTCGATCATGACAAGCTTCGGCTGAGCCATGACCGCCCGGCCGATGGCCAGCATCTGCTGCTCACCACCGCTCAGCAGTCCGGCCTTGCTGTTCTGCCGTTCATCCAGCACCGGGAACAGGTCAAAAACCCGTTTAAGCGAATCGTTGTAGCTTACGCGCGCCTTTGGCAGGTATGCCCCCAACAGGAGGTTCTCCTTGATGGTGAGGCTCTGGAAGAGCCAGCGGCCTTCCGGCACCTGCACGACGCCCCTGTCGACCCTCTTCTTGGTGCTCAGATGGCCGATGTTCTCGCCATCGAACATGATCTCTCCGTGCCGCGGCTGAAGGAGGCCGGAGATGGTCTTAAGGAGAGTGCTCTTACCCCCACCATTGGCGCCCACCAACGCCACGATCGTCCCCTCCTCGACGGAGAGGGACACGTCCCAAAGGGCCCGGACGTCTCCGTAGGATACGCTGAGTTCCTTGACTTCAAGCAGTTGGGTCGCCAAGGTACGCCTCAATCACTTTGGGGTTGCACGCTATATCATCCGGACAGCCGTCGGCGATCTTGACGCCGTAGTCGAGCACGCCTACGCGATCGCAGAAGTCCAGGACGGCAGCCACCCTATGCTCGATCCACAAGATGGAGAATCCCCTCTCCTCCTTCGTCGCCCTAATGACCGTGAGGAGGTTCTGGATCTCGGTCGCCGTCAGGCCGGCCATAGGCTCGTCGAGGAGGATGAGGGACGGCATCGAGGCCAGGCCCATTGCTATGTCGAGGAGACGACGGTCGGATAGGGTAAGGTGAGCAGCCCGTGTGTCCTTCTTGCTGGTCAGCCCGACCAGCTCGAGGGAGTCGAGGGCGCGTTCCTTCGGGCCGAGTTGGCGCTTGCCGCCATACTCGGCCGCCGTCATCACATTTTCGTAAACCGACATCTTTAGAAAGACGCGAACCAACTGGTAGGTCCTGGCCATCCCCAGATGGCAGATCTTGTGTGGAGCAAGGCCCGTGATGTCCTTGCCACGGAACTTGATGCTGCCGCTATCGACGTTGTAGATGGACGTGACAAGATTGAACACCGTCGACTTGCCGGCCCCGTTGGGGCCGATGAGACCCACGATCTCTTCCTCACGCACGACAAAGTCAAGGCCGTCAACGACCTGAAGACCGCCGAAGCGCTTGCTGACTTTCTCAAGGACCAGGAGAGGATCGCCAGCTGCCATGACCGTGCGCTACCTCCCCTGAAATGAGGGTGAAACGCCTGCCGCCGGCGCCCACTCGACGTCCGGGTCGGGCCAATCCTCGATACGCACGGCGCGCCGCTCTTGCGGTGTCATATCGGCCCAGGCTTTGTCTGCCATGTCAGGCTACCCCCACCGTCCGCTTGACTAAGGCGACAGCTGCCCCGGCCTCGTCGCCTCCCATGCCGGCTTAAATTATCATGGATTCATTTAGCTGGCAAGATGTTACTAATCGGCAATTAATTTATCTGCCTCTTTGCGGGGGTTGAGAACGCACGGGATTCGGCCGTTCCTTGCGGCCTCCATTTGCTTCGACAATAAGCTCCAGGTTGATCTCAGCCGGGCTGGCACCCCGTCAACGACTGGGTTGCGGTCTAGAGGCGGGAGTTCGACGAGGAGTTCTTGTGCATTTTCGACGCCTTGGAGTTCAGCGGCTAGCAGTCTCTGCCTAAAGGCGATCGGAAGAAGGCCACCCAATGCCTCGGTAAGCTTGGGCTCCCAGTCGCCGATGCTGCCGAAGTCGAGCAGGCAATCCATCTCACTGAGCGACCCTGCGATCCCTGTCGCGCCCGACAATCTCCATCAGCCTTTTCTCGCTATCCTCATATTCGCCGAGGTGGGCCCGCATCAGGCTCTTCCATAGGCGCCCGTGGTTGGGAACGGTGAAATGCAGGAGTTCGTGGACGATTACGTAGTCCTGGAGCGGCAGCGAGAGCTCCGGGACACGGGGAGAGCTAGACCAGTTCCTCGCGTTTTGTGCGACCGATCGACTGTTTCCGATGTGGCGCCTTGCGACCTGGACGGGTATGCGGCGCGGCGAGGTGGTGGGACTCACCTGGCGCGATATTGATCTGAAAGAGGGCGCGATCACAGTGCAGAGGGCGCGGGTCACGCTCAGCAAGGGCGTGATGATTGAAAGCAAGCCCAAGACGGCGACCGGACGCCGACAGGTGGAGTTGGACGACGAAACTCTCGGGGCACTCAGAGAGTGGCAGGACCGGCAGAAGTCGGAGCGGAAGAACTGGCCGGGCGAGTGGCCCGCACACGATCTAGTGTTCACCCTTGAGGACGGCTCGGCCCTGCATCCCGAGTACCTTCCACGGGCTTTCCACGCATTGAGCAAGCGGGCGAACGTGCCCAGGATCCGTTTCCACGATCTGCGCCATACGCACGCAACGATCCTTATCGCGGCCGGGGTCCCGGTCAAGGTGGTATCGGAGCGGCTAGGGCACAGTACCCCGGCGTTCACCATGACGGTCTACCAGCACGTTCTCCCAGGAATGCAGCAGGAGGCAGTGCAGCTCGTGGCGAGCCAGCAAACGAAAGCGCCGCGGCGCCTTCGCCTGGTGAACGGTTAGCGGGCGGTTAGCAAACCGTTAGCAAGATGCCCGCATCCGAGAACACAGCGGACGCTGAAAGAACAAGAACTAGCTGCATATCCCGGGCTTTCCCGACGGTTCGTTGATGGGCCAGTGGGGGACTACCAATCCCCCAGCGCAAGCCTCGCGACGGCCACCGCGACCGGACCGGCGGTCTCGGTCCGAAGGACGCCGCGGCCCAGCCTCGCGGTCGCTGTTCCGGCGCGAATGAGGCTCTCCCGCTCCTCGTCGGTCCATCCACTTTCGGGGCCGACCCACAGAGCCAGCCCGGCTTCTCCGCCCCGTGGCGGTAATGCGTCGCGTGAGCGGACCACATCGTAGAGACTGCGCTCGGCCCGCGGGTCGAGCAGGACAGAGAAGAGGTCGAGAGAGTGGAGACGATCTAGGGCCGCGGCGACCGACGAGCAGAGCTCGACTCCCGGTACCGCCGGCTGCTTGCTCTGCTTGGCCGCCTCCAGAGCTATCCGGGCCCAGCGCTCCAGCCGACCCCCAAGGTCTTCGCGCGACGCCCGGGGGGAACCGGCCGTCTGCACCAGAAGGATGAGGCTGGCGCCCGCTTCCGTGCTCTTTTCGATAGACCAATCAAGGGCCGACGGGCGGGCGAGGGCCTGGACGAGGCCGACCGGGAAATGGTAGCTGGCTCCCGCGGCCTCTCCTTCGAGCAGTTCCCGCAACTCTACTCGCACGGCCCTATCGCCCCCCACTACGGTGGCCGCGTAAACGGCGGCCCCCACCACTACCTCGCACTCGTCGCCCGGTCTGAGACGCAGCACCCGCAGAGCGTGGTGCGAATCCTCGGCGTCCAGAGTCAGCACAGTACCGGAGCTTGGCGGCGCATCGACGGCGCTGCTCGGGGCAAAGAAGCGGGGGTGAAAGCCGGGCACGCCGGAGAGGATCAGCGAGCCGCGGAAGAAACCGGGCTAGAGACGGGCGCGGTGGAGGAGGTGGTCGTGGACGAAGGGCCCTTCAAGGCGCTGGCTATGAGCCTGAGCACGGCCTGCAGCGTCTCGTCCACGTCGGTCGTGGCCGGATCGTCGAGCGCCAGGACGTCGGGGACGATGCCCTTTTTGTTGATGTCCCGGCCCTTCGGAGTGAGGTACACGGCGGTGGTCGCCTTGAGCGCGCCTCCGTTCGACAGCGGCTCGATGCTCTGTACCAGCCCTTTCCCGAAGGTCGTCTCGCCCACCAGGGTGGCGCGCTTGTAGTCCTGCAGGGCCCCGGCCACGATCTCGGACGCGCTGGCAGTGTAGGGGTCGGTCAGCACGTAGAGGGGCACATCCGGATAGGCTCCACCCGTAGCCTCGTACACCTGCTTCGGCGAGTGAAGCCCTTCGGTGCTGACGATGTCCCCTTCCGGGACGAAGATGCTGGCGACGTCGACCGCCTGGTCGAGCAAGCCGCCCCCGTTGCTCCGCAGATCGAGGACGATGGAATCCACCTGGTCCACCTCGACCGCCTGCTTGACCGCCGAGCGAAGAGCGGCGGCCGAGCCCTGGGAGAAGGTGAAGAAGCTGATCACGGCCACTTTCTTGTCACCGGCTTCCACGATCTTGGTCTCGGTCACCGGTATCTCTATGGTCCTCCGCGTTAACGTGTATTCCTTGGTCTCGCCCCCCGGCGGCAACTGCGATACGTCGGCCGTGCCGGGCTCCGTGGTCGTGGTCGTCTCTTCATCGCCCCCCGCGTCTCCCGAGACCGTCGTGGTCGTCGTCGTCGGCAGTGGCCGGTAGAGTTCCAGGTTCACGGTGGTGCCCTCCACCCCTTTGATCTTGGACACCACCTCATCGACACTCAGGCCCTGGACCGATTCGCCATTCACCGAAGTGATGAGGTCTCCCGAACGGATGCCGGCCTGGTCGGCCGGGCTGCCCTTGAACGTGGACACCACGGTGACCAGGTTGTCTTTCATCTCGACGCTCATCCCGACCCCGGTATACGCGCCGGAGCTGCTCTCCTTGAACGAGGCGTACTCGGTGGGATCCCAGTACACCGTGTAGGGGTCGTCCAGCCCGGCGATCATCCCCTCGATAGCGTCCGCGTGCAGCGTGGTCCCGTCAACCGATCTGTAGTAGGTCGACTCGAGCTTGTCGAGCACTTCCTGCTGCAAATCGTAGGAATCACCCGATGTCGACGACCCGGCGACCACGGGGAACAGTCCGCGCAGCGCCGAGGCCAGGTCGTCCCGCGCACCGAGGAGGAACCCGCCCGAGACCAGCAGCATGGCGGCGACAAGGCCGCCCACGATCAGCAGGGATATCTTCAGGCTTCTAGGCATGCGTGCAAGGATACCCCAAGCCAAGTCAAAGCATACGCCAACCCGCAGAAAGCGGTTTACGCCGAGCTTATATCCTGAGGAACCGCCGCAGGCCGATGGCGGATCCCACCGCGCCGATCACCACTCCCACCGCGAGCAGGATGACGGATACGAGGACGTACGGGACCGCGTCGAGCGGGATGGTCATGAATGTCAGGTTGTCTCTGATCCTCCCGACCAGGAAGCTGTTGACGAGCAACACCACGACCACGGCCGCCAGGGCCCCGAAGAACCCGACGGTGATCCCCTCGATCAGGAACGGCCAGCGGATGAACCAGTTCGTCGCCCCCACCAGCTTCATGATCTCGACCTCCCGCTTGCGGGCGAATATGGAGAGCCTGATGGTGTTGGAGATGAGAAGCACGGCCACGATGCCCAGCAGCACGATGAAGACCAGCAGGAAGTTCCGGGCCTGTGACGTGAAGCTGAAGAGCTTGTCCGCTATCTCTTTGCCATAGCGGACCTCGTCCACGATAGCCTTCCCGTCGAACCGCGCCGCCACCTCACTTACCGCCTGCGGGTCGACAAGCGAGATCTCGAATGAGGCCGGGAGCGGGTTGCCCGTCAAACCCTCCAGAATCTCCGGGTTGTCCTTGAAATCTTGCCTAAGGCGCTCGAGAGCGTCTTGCTTGCTGACGAACACCGAGCTCTTCACTTCGGGCCAGCCCAGGATCTCGGTCTCCATCGCGTCGACCTGATCCGCGGTCGGGTCGGGATCGGTCTTGAGGTAGACGGTGATCTCGACCTTCTGTTCGACTTCTTTCAGCAGGGCGTCCGTGGTGTAGACGAACACGAGGACTCCGCCGAGGACCACGATCGACAGGAAGACCGTCACCAAGGCGGCGATGGTCATGAAGTAGTTCCTGCGTAGAGACCCAAAAGCCTCTTTGAAGAAGAAGCTAATCCTCCCCATAGCCGCCTCGTTTCTGGTCGCGGACCACTTTGCCGGCCTCAAGCGCGATCACGCGCCGGCGCATGCGGTCGACCATCTCCCGGTCGTGGGTGGCCATGAGGACCGTGGTCCCGGTCTTGTTGATGCGGTAGAGCAACTGCATGATCCCCATTGACGTCTCGGGGTCGAGGTTGCCGGTGGGCTCGTCGGCGATGAGCAACGGGGGATGGTTGACGAACGCGCGCGCGATTGACACACGCTGCTGTTCGCCCCCAGACAGTTGGTTCGGGAAGCTTTCCGACTTGTGACCGAGCCCCACGAGCGAGAGCATCTCGGCGGCCTTCTTCTTGGAGGCGCTGTTCGCACTCCCGGTCACGACAAGGGCGTACATGACATTCTCGAAGGCGGTCTTGTTGGGCAGCAGCTTGAAATCCTGGAACACGCAGCCGATGTTGCGCCGAAGATAGGGCGTCTTCCAGCGGCGCAAGGTCGAGAGGTCCCGCCCGCCGACGCTGACCCGGCCTCTGTCGGGCTCCAACTCTTTGATCAGTAGACGGATGAAGGTGGACTTGCCCGAGCCGGACGGCCCCACGAGGAAGACGAACTCGCCCACCTCGATGTGGAGGCTCACTTTTTCCAGCCCGACGGTGCTCGGAGGGTATATCTTCGTTACGTCTTCGAACTTGATCACGTGCTACCTGCGACTTCCTTCTGGGGATACCTCACAACTATTCTTCGGGTCTCCGCGGATACCTCCCGCCCCGGCCCCGACAGCGCGCCCGTCACGCCGAGCGCCTGCCGAGCCTCCCGGTAGACCTCTGCCACACATACTCCCGGATGAAATCGTCGATGGCCCCGTCAAGGACCGCTTCTACGTTGCCTTTTTCGAAGTTGGTCCGGTGGTCCTTCACGAGGGTGTAGGGGGCGAGCACGTACGAACGGATCTGGCTGCCCCAGGCGATATCCTTCTGCTCCCCCTTCTCCCTCGCCATCTCCTGCTCCCGCTTCTCGTGCTCGAGAAGGAGCAACTTGCCACGGAGCATCCGCATGGCCGTCTCGCGGTTCTGGATCTGCGACCGCTCGTTCTGGCACTGCACGACGGTCCTGGTGGGGACGTGGGTGATGCGGACGGCCGAGTCGGTCTTGTTGACGTGCTGTCCCCCCGCGCCCGAGGATCGGTACGTCTCTACCCGCAGTTCCTTATCGTCGATCTCCAGATCGATGTCACCCTCAATGAGGGGGGTGATATCTACGGACGCGAAGGAGGTGTGGCGCCGGCTGGCCGAATCGAAGGGGGATATGCGAACGAGCCGGTGCACACCTCGCTCGGTGGAGAGCAGCCCGTAGGCGTTCTCGCCGTGGACGGTGAACGTCGCGCTCTTGATCCCGGCCTCGTCGCCTTCGCTCGCCTCGTTCAACTCGGCCGCGAATCCCCGCCCTTGCGCCCAACGCAGATACATGCGGAGCAGCATCTCGGCCCAATCCTGGCTTTCGGTGCCCCCAGCGCCCGGATGGATGCTGACGATGGCGTCGCCCGCGTCGAATTCCCCCGTGAACAAGCGCTGTTCCTCCAACTGCTCGAGGGTCCGGCCGACATCCCTCGTCAGCCGCTCGACCTCCTCGGCCAGTTCCTGCGGCACCGCCTCGCCACCGGTCTCCTCCGACGCCATGTCGAGCAACACCTCTAGGTCGTCGAACTGAGAGGCGAGGTGGTCGTAGTGTTCCAGGCGGCTACGCAGACGGCTGTAGCGGGTGCTCAGGCTCTGGGCGTGGTTCTGGTCGTCCCAGAAGTCGGGAGCGCGCATCGCCTCCTCGAGCGAGGCGATGTCCCGGCGCAATGAAGCGGGGTCAAAGATACTCCCTTGCCCACAGGAGCTTATCGCGGAAGACGGCCACAAGCTCGCGATACTCGGCCAGGGAGGGGGTCTTGCTCTCAGTATTATCTGCCATACGCGGGGGGATTATAGCCTACGGGACCCGTGACGGCCCATCAGCCGAAAGATGGAGCCGCGCCGGTCGTTGGCCGATCAGGCCCCGCAGCATTTCTTGTACTTCCGTCCGCTCCCGCACGGGCAAGGATCGTTGCGTCCCACTTTGCTGACGCTGCGCGGCGCCACGACCGTCTTGGTGGCCGCTTGTGCGGCCTCGTAGGCCTCGGCGGAGCTATCGGCCATGCCCGACTGCCGGGCGGCTGCGGCGGCGCCCGCGAAGTTCTGCGCCAGACTGCTGTCGCCGCCTCCCGAGTAGGCAAGCGGGCGGGCCGGAGCGGCCTGGGGCTCCTCTTCCTTGACGATCTCCAGGTGGTAGATATAGCGGACGAAGTCGGTCTGTATGGACTCCATCATCTCCTGGAACAACTTGAAGCCCTCGTTCTTGTACTCGATCAGCGGGTCGCGCTGAGCAAGCGCCCGCAGCCCGATGCCCTCGCGCAGATAGTCCATCTCATACAGGTGGTCGCGCCACTTGGAGTCGATGGTCCGCAAGAGCACCCAGTCGGCCATCTCGCTCATCGCCTCGGCCCCGAAGCGCTCTTCCTTGGCTACGTAGATCTTCATGGCGTCTTCGACGACCATGTCGGCAAGCGTCTCCGCGTCGAGCTCCGTGGGGTCTCCCAGCTTCTTCAGGGTCAGGCTCGTGGGGAAGAAGGTACGGAGCGTCGTCACCAGCTCCTCCAGGTCCCACTCCTCGGAGAAACGCGAGGTGCCGGTGAACATGGCGACCTGATCGCGGAGTATGCGCTCGATGATCCCGACGACGTCCTCGCGCAGATCGTCCCCGCTGAGAATGCGCTGGCGTTGTCCGTAGATGATCTCGCGCTGCTTGTTCATGACGTCGTCATATTCGAGCACGCGCTTGCGGATCTGGAAGTTCTGTTCCTCCACCTTCTTCTGCGCGCTCTCCACCGAACGGGAGATGAGGCCGTGCTCTATGGGCACCGAGTCGTCCAGGCCGAGCCGGTCCATCAGCTTGTGGATGCGCTCGCCGCCGAAGATCCGGAGCAGGTCGTCGTCGAGGGAGATCACGAACTGGCTGACCCCCGAGTCGCCCTGCCTGCCCGACCGGCCGCGGAGCTGGTTGTCGACGCGCCGCGCCTCATGGCGCTCGGTACCGAGGACGAACAGACCGCCGGCATCGACCACCCCCTCGCCCAGTTTGATGTCGGTACCGCGGCCCGCCATGTTGGTGGCGATGGTGACCACGCCCGGCTGCCCGGCCTGCGCGATGATGGAGGCCTCTTTGGCGTGGTACCGGGCGTTGAGCACCTCGTGGGGTACGCCTCGCCGCTTCAACATCTCGGCCAGACGCTCCGACTTCTCCACCGAGATGGTGCCCACCAGCACGGGCTGACCCCGCTTGTGGCAGTCGGCGATAAGCTCGGCCGCCGCCTGGAACTTGGCCTTCTCGGTCTTGTAGATGAGGTCGTTGCGGTCGTCGCGGACCATGGGTTCGTTGGTGGGGATGACCACTACTTCCATCTTGTAGATCTCGCGGAACTCGTCGGCCTCGGTGGCGGCGGTACCGGTCATGCCGGCGATCTTCTCGTAGAGGCGGAAGTAGTTCTGGAGGGTGATCGTGGCGAGGGTCTGGTTCTCCTCCTTGATCCTGACACCCTCCCGGGCCTCGATCGCCTGATGCAGCCCTTCCGAGTAACGGCGACCTTCAAGGATACGGCCGGTGAACTCGTCGATGATCTTGACTTCGCCGTCCTGAACCAAGTAGTCGACATCCCGCCTGAAGAGAGAGGCAGCCCGTAGCGCCTGCATGAGATGGTTGACGAGCTGGCCGGAGAGGTCCTCGTAGATGTTCTCGATCCCCAGCTCGCGCTCCACGCGGGCCAACCCCTTCTCGGTGATGGCTACGGTGCGCTTCTTCTCGTCGACCTCATAGTCCTCGTCCTCGCCCTCCTTCAGACGACGGGCGATGCGAGCGAAGTCGTAGTACGTCTTCGCGGCCCGCTCGCCGGGGCCGGAGATGATGAGCGGCGTCCGCGCCTCGTCGATAAGGATCGAGTCCACCTCGTCGACGATGCAGTAGTAGTGGCCCCGCTGCACCTGCTGGTCGGAGCGCAACACCATGTTGTCGCGGAGATAGTCGAAGCCGAACTCGGTGTTGGTGCCGTAGGTGACGTCGGCCAGATAGGCTTCGCGCCGCTCAGCCGCTTCCATGCTGTTCTGCAGGGCGGCGACGGAGAGCCCTAGGAACTCGTACACCGGGCCCATCCAGGCGGCGTCGCGGGAGGCCAGGTAGTCGTTCACGGTTACGAGGTGGACGCCGCGGCCGGCCAGGGCGTTGAGATACACCGGCATCGTAGCGACCAGAGTCTTGCCCTCGCCGGTCTTCATCTCGGCGATGGAGCCCTGATGCAACACGACGGCCCCCATCACCTGCACGTCGAAGGGGCGCATGCCGGTGGTGCGCTTCGCGGCCTCCCGGGCCACGGCGAAGGCCTCGGGCATGAGATCGTCGAGCGTCTCTCCGCGAGCGAGCCGTTCCCTGAACTCCCCGGTCTTGCCGCGAAGCGCGGCGTCTGTGAGCGGGGACACCTGCGGTTCGAGGGCCACGACCTTCGCCACCGCTTCTTCGAGCAGTCTGAGCTTCTTCCCTTCGCCGAAGCGAAGGACTTTGTCAACGACTTTGATCATTCAAAACCACGCCTACTGCTTGTGGCCGTCGAGGAAGCAAGGCCGCCCCAGCCGCGAGGCCAGGCGGCGGAGACCCCGTCTCTCAGGTCTGCGCCTCGATCAGCCCGTAGTTTCCGTCACGGCGGCGATACACCACCGCGGTCTCGTTGGTCTCGGAATTGGTGAACACAAAGAAGTCGTGCCCGACCAACTCCAACTGCAGAGCCGCTTCCTCGGGCGTCATGGGCTTGACCATGAACTGTTTCGTCTTCACTATTCGAGGGAGTTCGGCCTCTTCATCGATAGCCTCGCCCTCGGCCGGGAGCTCGAAACCTGCGGCGGCGAACGTCCCCATGGACGGCCCCTGGTGCGACACCAGTTTGTGGCGGTACTTCTTCACTTGGCGCTCGAGCTTCTCGAACACCAGATCGATGGAGGCGCGGATGTCCGGCGAAGCCTCCCGTGCCCGGATGACCGGCCCCTTCGTGAAGATGGTCGCTTCCACTACCTGGTTGTCGGAGATGCTCGGGTTCTTTTCCGTCCAGATCTCCACCTCACAACGGGACCCATCGGTCAGGTACTTGCCCAGCCGTCCGATCTTCTCCGCGGCATAGGCGCTGATCGCCTCGGTGAGAACGAGATTCCTGCCTTTGACCGTGAGGTTCACGCCGGTCTAGCTCCTTGATTCGTCGTAGATGGGGTCACACAGGCCATTATAGCCTCCTCAGTGTAGGGACTCTGTTAGTCGTGCCCTTCGCTCCCGCTGGAGGCCGCCCGGGAGAACGTGAACACATACACCGGGGATCCGGTACCCGCTTCCAGCACGAGAGATACCTCCTGGGCGGTGGCCCCCGTCGTGTAGACATCGTCGACCAGGACGAGGGCTGCCGGACGGAAAGGTAGCGCACGCAGGGCTTTTTCGTCTAGGACGAAAGCGCCCCTCAGGTTGCTCTGCCGCCCTGCCCTGCCCAGCGCCTTCTGATGTCTCGTCCGTAAGGGCTTGCGAGTCAACCCGGCCACGAGGAGAGGCGGCAGGCCGCGGGCAAGCGCTCGGGAGAGGAGTTCCGCCTGGTTGTAGCCACGCTCCCGCTGCGCGGCCGGATGCGAGGGCACCCAGGTGACCACCACCGGCCCGTTCCCTCCGGCAGCCGACACGAGCTCTCCAAAAGCGGGCGCCGCCAGCCGTGCCATCAGCGGCGCCAGTACCGGTTGTCCACCCGACTTGAACTCCACGACCATCCGTTTGGCGACCCCGGCGTGCAGAAAGGCGCTGCGCGCTCCGGCGTAGGTCAGTTCCACCCCCATGCAATGCGAACAACGGCGTCCCACCAGGGGCCGAGGCCCGGGCTCCCCGCAACGGGGGCAGCAATCCCGCCCGATCGGTACAAGGGAGGCCTCGCAGCGGGCGCAGAGGTGGGACTCGAAATCGCCGCACCCCACACAGCGTGGGGGAAACAACACCGAGATGACGGGCTCTGCCACCGAATCGCGCCACCAGCGGGCCAGCACTCTCAGACCACCGGCAGGCGCCCCGTTTCTCGGTTGGCTGCGGGCTCCTAGGGGTATCCCCGCCTCAACGCTCATGCCGGTGTCCCGGCTTCTGACCGACGACCCCTTCGACGATCATCGACCCGGCGGCCACGTGCGAGTCGGAGAGGACCACCGCCCGGGTCACGTGGGCCTCGGCGCCCACAACGGTGCGGTCGCCCAGAACGGTCGGGCCCTCGATCACTGCATCCTCGCCAAGGGAGCAGTCGCGGCCGATGACGACCGGGGGCTCGATACGGACCGAAGGGGCGATGTGAGTAGCCTCGTCCACCCAGACGCCCGGACGCACCTCCTCGCCCGGCAATTCGACCGCCACCTTACCCGTAAGCGCGTCGGCGTTGCCCCGGAAGTACTCGCCCAGATTACCCACGTCGCTCCAATAGCCACCAAAGGTGTGGGAGTGAAACGCGATGTGCTGTTTGAGAAGATCCGGGAAGAGCCGGCTACCGAAATCGTCGAACTCACCGGCGGGGATCATCGAGAGGATCTCGGGCTCGAACACGTAGATGCCGCAGTTGCAGAGGTGCGAGCGAGCTTCCTCCCGGCTGGGTTTCTCCTGGAAGCCCACTACCCGCTCGTCGTCGTCCGTCACGACCACGCCGTAGAGGCTCGGATCGGCCACTTCCTTGACCGCGATCGTGGCGATGGATCCGGCGCGGCGGTGGGCCGCGACCAATCCGGTCAGGTCGATATCGGTGAGCGCGTCGCCGCTCATGACGAGAAAGGTATCGGCGCCGAGGAAGTCCTCGTTCTTCTTGACGCCACCGGCCGTGCCGAGGAGCTCGGGCTCGAACGAGTAGCGGATATCCATCCCCAAGGCCGCACCATCGCCGAAGTGACCCGTGACGGCGTCGGGCATATGGTGGAGGTTAAGGACCACCTCGGGGAAGCCGTGGCGCTTGAGCAGGCGCAAGATGTGATGGAGCACCGGCCGGTTCGCGATCGGGGCCATGGGTTTGGGCAGGAGGTCGGTGACCGGCCGTAGCCGAGTGCCCTTACCGGCAGCCATGACCATCACTCTCATGCAAGCGCCTCCAGGCTCGTATCGTAGGGCGGCTTAGCTATCCCGCGGTCGGTGATGATGGCGGTGACGTTGGCGGCCGGGGTGACGTCGAAGGCCGGGTTCCGTACCTTCACTCCCAAAGGAGCCCAACGCACGCCCCCAAAGCCTGTCACCTCCGCCTCGTCCCGCTCCTCGATGGGAATGGCGCTCCCATCGGGCAGTTGCCTGTCCACCGTCGAGAAGGGGGCCGCGACATAGAACGGGACTCCGTGCTCGCGCGCCAGGACCGACACGGTGTATGTGCCGATCTTGTTGGCCACGTCTCCGTTCGCGGTGATGCGGTCGGCGCCTACGACAACGTGGGTGATAAGGCCTTGCCTCATGAAGTGGCCCGCCATGCCGTCGGTGATCAGTTCCACCGGTATGCCCTCACGGACTAACTCCCATGCGGTCAGCCGAGCACCCTGCAGCAACGGCCGGGTCTCGTCGGCGAACACGCGCAGCCGGGGGTTTCGGGCATAGGCCGAGCGGATGACACCGAGCGCCGTGCCGTATCCGGCTGTAGCCAGAGCCCCCGCGTTGCAGTGCGTCAATACCACCGGCTGCTCCCCCGTGATGAGATCCGCCCCGTACTCGCCTATCGCCCGGCACGAGGCCAGGTCATCCTCGTAGATCTGAACGGCCCGCCGCTCCATGGCTTCGGCTATCTCGGCCGGAGACAGGTCGTCGCGGCTCCAGATGCGCTCCATCTCCTTGAGCGCCCACGGAAGGTTATAGGCAGTCGGCCGGGTCTCGAATAGGCCTTTAGATGCAGCCTGGACCGCCGCGCGGAAACGAACGAGATCGGCGCCATCTTCGGGGAGGGCGGAGCGGGCGGCCAGGGCCATGCCCATGCCGGCGGTCACCCCGAGAGCGGGCGCTCCGCGGACGGTCATGTCGCAGATCGCGGCCGCTACCTGCTGCCACGAGGTGCAGGTGACATATACCTCTTCGAGCGGCAATCGGCGCTGGTCGATCAGCACCACCCCGCCGTCTCGCCAGACGACCGGCCGGATGTTGTCGACTCCCGCCACCTTTAGGTCCCCATGTTCCAGCTGGCCAAATACTCCGCCTGCTCGGGCGTGAGCACGTCGATGCCGGATCCGAGCGACGCCAGCTTCAGACGGGCGATCTCCTCATCGATGTCGGCCGGGACGTCGTACACCTTCTTCTGCAGGGTGGCCGCGTTCTTGACCATGTACTCGGCGACCAGCGCCTGGTTCGCGAAGCTCATGTCCATCACGCTCGAAGGATGACCCTCAGCGGCGGCGAGGTTGATCAGCCGGCCGTCTCCGAGCAAATAGACGTTCCTGCCATTCCCGAGGGCGAACTCCTCCACGAACTCCCGTACCCGGCGGCGGCTCACCGACAGCGCCTCGAGCGCGGGGATATCGATCTCGACGTTGAAGTGCCCGGTGTTGGCGACGATCGCCCCGTCCTTCATGACTTCGAAGTGCTCTTTGCGGATCACGTGGATGTCGCCGGTGGCGGTGATGAAGATGTCGCCGATCGGCGCAGCCTGGGCCATCGGCATCACCCGGTAGCCATCCATGAGGGCTTCGAGGGCCCGCAACGGGTCGACCTCGAGCACGACGACATCGGCGCCGTGCCCCTTGGCCCGCATGGCGACGCCCCTGCCGCACCAGCCATACCCCGCGATCACGACGACCTTGCCGGCAATCATGCGGTTCGTCGCCCGGATGACGCCGTCGAGGGTCGACTGCCCGGTGCCGTAGCGGTTGTCGAACATGTGCTTGGTCATGGCCTCGTTGACCGCCACGATGGGGTAGCGCAGCACACCCTCCTGCTCCATCGATTTCAGCCGGATGACCCCCGTGGTCGTCTCCTCGGTGCCGCCGATGACACCCACCGCCGCGTCGGTCCGCTCGGTGTGCAGCAGTCCCACGACGTCCGCTCCGTCGTCCATGGTGATCTGTGGGTGCGAGTCGATGACGCTCTGCATGTGGCGGTAATAGGTGTCGCGGTCCTCGCCCTTGATGGCGAAGGTGGAGATGCCGTACTCGACAACCAGCGCCGCGGCGACATCGTCCTGCGTGGACAGCGGGTTCGAGGCGCACAGGGACAGTTCCGCACCCCCAGCGGCAAGCGTCCGCATGAGGCTGGCGGTCTCGCTGGTCACGTGCAGGCACGCCCCGATGCGGATGCCCGCGAGCGGCTTCTCCTTCGCGAACCGTTCGCGGATGAGAGCCAGCACCGGCATCTCTTTCTCCGCCCACTCGATCCGCAGCACGCCGACCGGCGCGAGGCCCGCGTCTTTCACGTCATATGCGACCACCACTCGTCTCCTTCTGTTCAGGCATCCCGACCATCGAACGTCATGACCACGGCCGCCACCCGCATGCCCATGTGGGCCGCGACGATGACCGGAGCAACCAACTCAGAGCTTACCAAGGCCCAGCCTAGCCGCGCGACCATGTCGGTCTCGTAGTCGCTCAAGGCCCGGTCGTCCGATACCCCGGCCACCACGCCGGGGGCTACTATCATACCGTCCAGCTCGCTACCCAGCGTCAACACGGCCTCGGGTGCATACACTCCTGCCAGACTGGGAAAGCGGGGGCCCACTCGCTCGTCGTTTGGCCCGGCCAGAGGCGACCGCCAGGTGAGGTTGACGTGATCCGTGACGGCGACCCACCCAGCCTTGCCTCCCGGCGACGGCACTCCCCGGCATACGTAGCCGACGACTCCCCGCTCATCCTGCAGCGCGCCGCGGAGCGCCTCGACCTCGGCGCTACTCAGCGCTCGGTAGGGGTTCTTGAGCCCGAGAGCGGCAAGGGAGACGACAGTACCTGCCTCGCCGGCAAGGCGCCCGCACATCGCAGCGGCAAGCGGGTCGGCGGTGATATCCAGGCGAGCACCGGCCAGGACCTTCATCGAGCGGGGATGGCGATCATCGACTCGGCGATCTTGAGCATCTCGTCCTGGTCGAGCCGGTGCGACAGCGTGTTCGATATCCAGTAGAGCGTGCCGTCCGCGGTCCACCACACCCGCTCGACCTTCTGGTCGTTCCGCACGACGGTGAAGACGGTGCCGTCGTGTGTGACAGCAAGACCCTTGCTCGCGGCGGGAGCGTCCAGCCACGATGTCTCGGTTATCCCCATCACCTGATCCGCGTTGCTATCGAGCGCGTACAGCATCCTGAACGCAGGCTTGGTGCCACCGCCCACCTTGATGTCGTAGGCCGGCCGGCGGTCGGGCATCTTCCTCGTCCAGGTATAGTCGGACGGCAGATACGAAGGGGCCTGCACCGCGAAGGGCGCCTCGGCCGCCGTCTGCTTCCACATCTCCGCGTCGGGGATGGTGTCGGGAGTGGGAGGCAAGGCGAACTGCGGGGGCAACATGAAGTCCTTCCCGATCAGCAGGGTCACCCGGTCGACGCTGTCCCGCGTGACACGGCGCACGCCCGTCGCTTTGGCCACCCGCCGCGCTTCGGCGAGCACTCCTGAGGGGTATTCGATGGCGCTGCGCTCGACAGCCTTCGAGCTGTCGTCACCGGCTGTGCCCACGGCGATCCCCAGGCTACGCAGCCACTCCGCTGCGGCGCCCGCCTCCCCAGCGCGGCCGCTCGCCCCCAGCACGTCGACGGTGATGCCACCGACGTCCACCGCTTCGGTGGTCGTGGTGGAAGAAGAGGATGTGGCGGTCGACTCGGTCGACGACCCCAGTTCCGCGGCGTTCACCAGCTGGTCGACAGCCTTCGCCAGTTGCTGGTCGCCGACGACGACATAGGACGCCCCCCCGATGTTGGGAGTGCTTCCGACCAGCGTGATCCCCCGGATGCGATCGCCGCTCAGGCCAATGCCCCACCTGGCCAGCCTGAGGATCTCGTTGGTGTCGAGATCAGTAGCGACGTTACGGAAAAGGGCGGAGATGAGGCCCGGAAGCTTGAACGGGAGGTCCCAACCCATCGCCTGCTCCCGCAGCGCCGTCATGAAGCGCTGCTGCCGCTCCATCCGTCCGAAGTCCATGTTGCGATCGTGGCGAAAGCGGACATAGTCGAGGGCGTCCCCCCCATCCAGCAACTGATAGCCCGGCCACAGGTCGATGGGCTCCCAGTACCACTTGTCGTTGATATAGCGCTTGTCGACGTCCACGTAGACCCCTCCCAGTGAGTCCACGATGTCCGCGAAGGCGTCAAAACCGACCTCCAGATAGTGGTTGATATCGATCCCGGTCGTCTGTTCGATGGTCCTGATGGCGAGAGCCGGTCCCCCGTAGGCGAAGGCGGTGTTCAGCTTCCCCTTGCCGTGCCCGGGGATGTTCACCCGCAGGTCCCGGGGCAGCGACAACACCGAGAGGTAATCCAGATCGGGATCGATGTGGACCACCATGAGGGTGTCCGAGCGGCCGCCGAGCGACGGGTCGTTCGAACGCCTGTCCGAGCCCATGACGAGAAGGTTCATCGCGGAGGGCGATGGCTCCGTCACCGGCTGCGGGGTCCCGCCGGAGGACGGCGCTCCCTCGGTGCCGGAGGACGGCGCCCCCTCGGTGCCGGAGGACGAGCGCTCCCTCGGTGGTGAGAGTGATGGACGGCTTCTCCTGGAGCGCGGCGCGGATCTCGGGGGTCACTCTGTCGTTCGCCGACGAGACCTCGGCCCAGAACCACAGATAGGAGCCTGCCGCGCCGGCGACGACGAGCAGCACGAGAGCGACGGCGGACCACATGGCGATCCTCTTCCACCGGCGCCGGTGCGACCCGTCCACTTCGTATAGCGTGTAGCGCTTCTTCCTCAACTAGTCCAGACCTCTTGCCCCTGACGGACCGAGCGGAGACTCCACCGCGAACCTACCCCGCTTTTCGAGGTCAACAAACGCCAGGTTCGGAAGCGGTCACCCTCTCCACGTCGGCCCCTAGGGCCCTCAGTTTCTCTTCAAAACGCTCGTATCCGCGATCGATATGCTGGACCTCGCGCAATTCGGTGCAGCCTTCGGCTATCAGCCCGGCCGCTGCAAGCGCCGCTCCCGCCCGCAGATCGGGACACCGCACGATAGCACCTGTGAGCGCCCGCCCGCCGTTGATGACCGCGTGGTTCCCATCCACCCGGATGGCGGCCCCCAGGCGGATGAGCTCGTCGACGAACCCGAAGCGGTTCTCGAAGACGTTCTCGGTCAGCACCGAGACGCCCTTCGCGAGCGACAGCAACACCATCATCTGCGCCTGCAGATCCGTGGGAAACCCGGGATACGGCAATGTTGCCACATCGACCGCAGAATAGCGCTCGGGATCGCCGGTCGCCCGGATGCTGCGCGTGCTTTCTTGGATCTGAACCCCTACGCCGCGCAACTTGGATAGGAACAGGTCGAGCACGTGCGGGCTGATACCGGTCACTTCCACGTCACCACCCGTGACGGCGCTCATGATGAGGAAGGTTCCGGCCTCTATACGGTCGCCGAGTACCGTATGCTCCGCCGGATGCATCTCGGCCACCCCGTTGATGCGCACGGTAGAGCTTCCCGCCCCCGTGATATCGGCCCCCATGCTGACGAGGAACTTGCAGAGATCGACTATCTCCGGTTCCCGGGCAACGTTCTCGAGGGTGGTGGTCCCCTCCGCCATGACCGCGGCCATGAGCAGGTTCTCGGTGGCCCCGACGCTCGGATAGTCGAGGATCAGGTCCACGGCGTGCAGCTTGGGCGCCGTCACCTCGACAAAACCGTGCTCCGCGCGGACGACGCCGCCCATATCGGCCAGTCCCCGCAGATGGATGTCGATCTTCCTTGGGCCCAGGTTGCAGCCGCCCGGCATCGCCACGCGGGCATGTCCGAACCTCGCGACGAGCGGCCCCATGATCTGGATGGAGGCCCTCATCTTCTGTACCAAGTCGTACGGCGCCACGTGAGACTGCACGGCCGTCGTGTCGATGGTCATATTGCCTCCATCGACCTCCACCACCGCGCCGAGATACTCCAGGACTTCGCGCATGGTCCGCACGTCCAGGATGTCGGGCACGTTACGCAGGATGCTCGTCCCGGAGGCGAGCAGCGAGGCGGCCATGAGCTTGAGCGCCGAGTTCTTGGCCCCGGCGACTGCCACCTGTCCGGCCAAGCGGCGCCCGCCGCGGACGAGAAGCCGCGGCTCGTCAGCGTCCGGAGCCATTAATCACGCCATTTGGGCGATCTTGAGCCTGTTCCGAGCTCGCTTTAATGCCAGTTGCTCCCGATACGGATCGACGGGGTCGTCCTCAGTCACTGTACCCGAGCGATGCATCTCCAGTCTCTGGAGCGCCCGTTCTACCGACTTCTCAGCCCTCGCCACGTCGATCTTACTCGCTTCCTCCACCGCATCGGCCAAGACTATCACTTTGTTGAACTGGACCTTCGCAAAGCCTTCGGCCACCGCGAACGTGAGCCACCGGCCATCGGAGGTAAGCGCTCGCATCTGCCCGATGGCCAGTTGAGCGACCAGAGGGGCATGCTGAGGAAGGATCCCCATCTCGCCGGTCACCGCCGGGACCACCACCATATCGACATCGCCCTCGAAGACCGGTCCCCGGGGCGAGACCAACTCAAGGCGCAGGTGCAGGTTGTCGCCGTCAGCCACGAGGGACTTCTCCTATGCAGCCGCGACCGGCGCTGACGCGGCCGGCGCGGCGGCGTCGGCCACCAGTTCTTCCGCGACCGTACGCAATGCCCTCGCCGCGGCCACAACGTCATCGATGCTGCCCTGGTACTTGAAGGCCTGTTCCGGCAGATCGTCGTGCTTGCCCTCGATGATCTCTTTGAAACTCCGGACCGTCTCTTTGAGAGGAACAAACCTGCCGGCCATCCCGGTGAACTGTTCGGCCACAAAGAAGGGCTGCGACAGGAACTGCTGGATCTTGCGGGCGCGCCGCACCGTCACCTTGTCTTCGTCGGAGAGCTCGTCCATGCCGAGGATGGCGATGATGTCGCGCAGGTTCTGGTAGCGCTGGAGGATCTCCTGCACCCTGGTGGCGACTTCGTAGTGCTCGTCACCCACGACATCGCGCGACAGCGCCCGGCTGGTGGAGTCGAGCGGGTCGACCGCCGGGTAGATGCCCATCTCGGAGATGGCCCGGCTGAGCACCGTGGTCGCATCGAGGTGCGCGAAAGTGCCTGCGGGCGCCGGGTCGGTGAGGTCGTCGGCCGGCACGTAGATGGCCTGCACGGATGTCACTGATCCCCGCCTGGTGGAGGTGATGCGTTCCTGGAGCTCGCCCATCTCGGAAGCAAGGGTGGGCTGGTACCCCACGGCCGATGGCATCCGGCCCAGGAGGGCCGATACTTCGGACCCCGCTTGGACGAAGCGGAAGATGTTGTCGATGAACAGGAGCACGTCCTGGCCCATGACGTCGCGGAAGTACTCGGCCATGGTCAGCGCCGACAGCCCCACGCGAAGGCGGGCGCCGGGTGGTTCGTTCATCTGCCCGAACACCATGGCGGTCTTGTTGATGACCCCGGACTCGCTCATCTCCAGGTACAGGTCGTTACCCTCCCGGGTGCGCTCGCCCACGCCACTGAAGACCGAGATGCCGCCGTGGTGGGTTGCGATGCTGTGGATGAGTTCGAGGATGACCACCGTCTTGCCCACGCCCGCGCCGCCGAACAGACCTACCTTGCCACCCTTGACGTAGGGCGCGAGCAGGTCGATGACCTTGATCCCGGTCTCGAGGACCTCGGTGGTGGGTTCCAGTTCTTCGAACTCGGGAGCGGGACGGTGGATGGGCCAGCGCTCCACGTCGGCTGGAATGGGGTCGCCCTCGTCGATAGGATCGCCGAGCAGGTTGAACAGACGGCCCAGCGTGGCCTGCCCCACGGGCACGGTGATGAACTCGCCGGTGTCGGTCACTTCCATGCCTCGGGCCAGACCGTCGGTCGAGTCCATGCCAACGGCGCGGACCTTGTTGTCACCCAGATGCTGCTGGACCTCGGAGACCAGGTGTATATGGCCCGACGGCGTGTCGACGTCGAGCACAAGCGCGTTGTAGATGGCAGGCAGCTCATCCGGGAACTCAACGTCGATCACCGGTCCGATGATCTCAACGATCTTGCCTTTGTTCATCGCTTTCTCGTGCCCTCCTTTTCGGGCTATCCGGACAGTGCGTCGGCACCGGCCACCACTTCCAGGATCTCCTGGGTGATGGAATACTGCCGCGCCCGGTTCATCGCCAGGGTCAACTCGTCTATCATATCGGTGGCCGCGTCAGACGCGGCTTTCATGGCCGTCATGCGCGCCCCGTGCTCGCTCGCCATTCCCTCCAGGATCGCCCGGTAGACGGAGATCTCGATGTAGGAGGGAAGGAGGTCGGACAGGACGGCTTCGGGTGACGGCTCGAAGATGAAGTCCATGTGCTCGCCGGCGTCCGCGGGGGTGTACAGGCTGGTGAGTTCCTCCTGGATGGGGAGGACTACCTGCTCGGTGACGTACTGCTCCATCGCGCTCTTGAAGCGGTTGTACACCAGGTGGACCCGGTCGATGCTCTCGCCGGT
Source organism: uncultured Actinomycetota bacterium (assembly GCA_963783835.1). Taxonomy (GTDB): domain Bacteria; phylum Actinomycetota; class Thermoleophilia; order RBG-16-64-13; family RBG-16-64-13; genus CAIQPS01. The sequence goes on along the minus strand of CAWAOX010000018.1, from coordinate 46,969 downwards.
GTAGCGCCGGATCACTCCGGCGGTGATCGCCTGAGCCTCGAGGAAGGCCGTACGCTCGGTCACATCCAGATAGGCCTTGTCGACCCTGTATCCCTGGAAACGCGCGGTGTTGTACCCCTTGCGGCCCAGAAGCACGAGATCGCTTTCGACGCCCTCCTTCGTGTAGGTGTCGACGAGGTCCAAGGCCCTCCTCATGATGTTGGAGTTGAAGGCCCCTGCCAGCCCCCGGTCCGACGTCAGGGCGATGACGGCCACCTTATTGACGTGCTTGTGTGGCTTCAGTAGCGGGTATTCGCTCCCGCTGACTGGGATGTAGCGCACCAGTTGCCCGATGAACTCGAGCATGTTGAGGGCGTAGGGCCGGGTAGCCTCGATCCGCAGCTGCGCGCGGCGCAGACGGGCGGCGGCCACCATCTCCATGGCCTTGGTGATCTTCCTGGTGTTCTGGACCGAGGCGATGCGGCGGCGTATGTCTTGCTGTGAGGCCATGGGCTCCTACGACTCGCCCCGGTCGGCGAAGAAGGAGTCATTGAAGACCACGATCGCCGCGCGCAGCTTGGCCTCGTTCTCGGGAGTCAGGTTCTTGGTGGACGCTATGTCTGCCCCGATCTCGGGATGCTGCTGGTTCAGGAAGTTCCGCAGTTCGCCGTTGAACCGCGAGATATCGGCCACCGGCACCTCGTCGGCGTACCCCTGGGTGGCGGAGAAGATGATCATCACCTGGTCCTGGACGGGCCAGGGCACGAACTGAGGCTGGTTGAGCGAGGCTACCAGCCGCTCGCCGCGGGCGAGGGTCCTCTGTGTCTCCTGATCGAGTTCCGACCCGAACTTGGCGAAGGCCTCCAACTCGCGGAACTGGGAGAGGTCGAGGCGCAGAGTGCCTGCCACTTTCTTCATGGCCTTGATCTGCGCATTCCCCCCGACACGCGATACCGAGATACCCACATTGATGGCCGGACGAATACCGGAATAGAAGAGATCGCTCTCGAGGAATATCTGGCCGTCCGTGATCGAGATCACGTTCGTCGGGATGTAGGCGGAGACGTCCCCTGCCTGGGTCTCGATGACCGGAAGAGCGGTCAGCGAGCCGCCGCCCTCTTTGTCGCTGAGCTTGCAGGCCCTCTCGAGCAGCCGGCTGTGCAGGTAGAAGATGTCGCCCGGGAAGGCTTCGCGACCCGGCGGGCGGCGCAGCAGCAGCGACATCTGCCGGTAGGCGTCGGCGTGCTTGGTCAGGTCGTCGTAGATGCAGAGCGCGTGGCGCCCGGAATAGGTGAAGTATTCCCCCATGGCCGCGCCGGCGTAGGGCGCGATGTAGCGCATCGGCGCCGATGTGGAAGCCGGGGCCATGACCACGATGGTGTAGTCCATGGCGCCGTATTGCTCCAAGCGGTTCACGAGGCCGGCCACGGTGGAGGCCTTCTGCCCGATGGCCACGTAGATGCAGACGACGTCCTGACCCTTCTGGTTGAGGATCGTGTCGACCGCGATGGCCGTCTTGCCCGTGCCGCGGTCGCCGATGATCAGTTCGCGCTGCCCCCGGCCGATGGGGATCATCGAGTCGATGGCTTTGATGCCCGTCTGCAGCGGCTCTTTGACCGGTTGGCGGCGGATGACGCCCGGCGCCTTGAACTCCACCGGCCGGAACTCGTTCGTTTCCACCGGGCCCTTGTCGTCGAGCGGCACGCCGAGCGGATTGACCACCCGGCCGATAAGCGCTTCTCCCACCGGCACCTGGATGACTCTGCCCGTGCGCTTGACCTGGTCGCCCTCCTTGATGAGCGTGTCCTCGCCCATCAGCACGGCGCCGATGCTGTCTTCCTCCAGGTTGAGCACCAGTCCCATAACGTTGTGGGGTAGTTCGAGCATCTCGGAGGCGACCGCATTCTCCAGGCCCTGGATCCGGGCCACTCCGTCGCCTACCTGCACGACGGTACCGACCTCCTGGATCTCGACACCAGGCTCGTAGCGCTGGATACGGGACTTAAGGACGCTTGTGATCTCCTCAGGACGCAGTTTCAACTGACCCCTCCAAACTAGCCACAGGGCTGATCAACAGTTCACGGAGACGCTCCAGCCGGTACCGTACGCTGGCGTCGGCGACCCTGTCGCCTATCCTCAGCCGGAGCCCACCCAGCAGTTCCGCATCGACGCTCAGTTTCAGCTCGACGGTCTTGCCGAGCGAAGACGCGATCTTGGCCCGCAGGGCCTCTTGCAGCGGCGGCGTCAAGGGCACGGCCGTGACCACTTCGACGTGCACCAACCCCTGCGCCCGCTCCACCAGTTCGACGAACGCCCGGTATATCGCGCCTACCTCAGACTCCCGGCTCTTGTCGACGAGCAGACGCAACAGGTTCCTCACGAACTCGTCGCCTCCCTCGGTAAGCTCGAGCAGGATGTCCTTCTTCTTCGGGTCGGAGATCTCCTCGGTGACGAGCAGTTCGCGCAGGCCGGTCGACGTCTGGACGGCCTCGACGAATTCGCCCAGATCCAGCCGGACCTGGTCGACTCGGCCTTCTTCCTCCGCGGCCTGATACAGCGCGTTGGCGTACACTCTTGCGATCTTGCTTTCGCTCACGGCCTTCTTCTAGTTCTCGCTGATGCTGCTGAGGTCGATCTCGTTGATGGCTTCCTTGATGAGCCGCAGTTGGTCCTCTTGGGACAAACTGGTACGAGCCACCTTGGCCGTGGCCGTGATGGCCAGATCGGCCGCTTCTTCCCGGATCTTCTGAAGGGCCTGGTTCGTGTCACGCTCTATCTGCTGCCTGGCCCTGGCAAGACTCGTTTCTGACTGCACACGGGCTTCCTCAAGGATCTCTGCTTTGCTGGTCTCCCCAGCTTTGCGCGCTCGCTCCACGATGGCGTCGGCCTCGCCGCGCGCCTGCGCCAACTGGCGCTTGTAGTCGCCGAGCAGTTGCTGAGCCTCGTCGCGGAGGTTCTCGGCGTCCAGGATCGACTGGTGGATCTCGGCCTGCCGCGCTTTCTGCAACCGCATGAGCGGGTTGAAGGCGAACTTGTAGAGCAGTCCGACCAGAAGCAGGAAGGTGATGACCGACCAGACGAACAGGCCCGGGTCTATCTCAAAGATCTTCACGCTACGGCCACCTGAAGAACGTCCGCCGTTCTCAGGCGACGAACAGCAGGATGATGGCGATGACGAAGGCGTACAGCGCGAGCGCCTCGGCCAGGGCCAGGCCGATGATGAAGGCGGTCCGGATCTCGCCGGCAGCCTCCGGTTGACGGGCGATGGCCTCCGATGTGCGGCCGGTCAGCAAGCCGATGCCGATGCCTGGGCCTATAGTGGCCAGTCCCATGCCGATACCTGCGGCGAGTTTGGCGGCGGTTTCAGGATCCATTTCGTTCTCCTCCTTGCTACGGGATTGCGCTAATGACCAGCGTAGATGGCCGATTCGATGTACACGACGGACAGAATGGAAAAAATATACGCCTGGATGAAGGCGACGAACACTTCAAAGAGCAGCATGACGACCACGAAGGCCCCCGCCGGGATGATGACGATGGCGCTGGCGTACTGCAGCATGAGCCCAAGCATCACCAGGATGATCAGGTGGCCCGCGACCGTATTGCCGAAAAGCCGGACCGCCAGAGAGAGCGGCTTGAAGAACTCGCCCATGAAGTGGACGACGAAGAAGATGGCGCTGAGCGCGGGCCTCATGGCCTTGGGCACACCGGGAGGCGCGAGCCAGGACCCCACGTACTTGCGGGCCCCATGGCGGTGGAAGCCCTGATACTGCGTGACGAAGAAGACCACCATAGCAAGACCGAACGTGACGTTGATGTTCGCCGTCGGCGTAGTGGGCTTCAGGGCGATCGGCTTCGGAATGAGGCCGATCAGGTTCGTCACCATGATGTAGCAGAAGAACGTGAGGATGAGGTAGTAGTACTTCTTGCCCTTCTCCCCTATCTGCCCTGTCAGGTGGCCGGTGGCGAAGTTCAGCAAGATCTCCGCCCAAGTCTGTAGCCCGTCGGGCTCCTTCCTCATCCGCTTGGCGACGATGAAGAAGAACGTGAACACCACCACGGCCGACACCCACATGTAGATCACGGTATTCGAGATGGAGAAGTCGAACGGGCCCACCTTGGGGATGGAGACGATGACCTGATTGTTCATCTCGCTCAGGGCTTCGACGATCTTGCTCTCTTCGGTCAGCAGCATGCCCCTACCTTGGCTAGAGCCCGGTCGCGTCCGCCGGCGGCGGGACGTCCCGGCGTTTGGACAGGAGGCGGTGGATCGACCAGATGTTCAGGATCGAGAACAAGACGACGAAAGCGAGGCCGACTGCCATGATATTGAGCGGAGTCCACAGGCCGATGATGAGCAAGATGACGGTGAAGATGGCGAGGCGCGCAAGAAAACCCAAGAGCACGGCAGCAGGACCCACCATGGTGTGGTGCCGGACGGCCCAGCCCTGTACCCGGGCTGCGAAGAGATGGTATGCAACCGCGAGCGCGAGCCCCACGATCACCGATATCAGCGTCAGCGCCAGAACCGCCTCCGATCCGATGTGCCTCTTACACCGGTGCTTTCAGCCTGCTTCTGGTCCTCTGCCTTTTCTGCCCCCGTTGTTCCCACCTCGCCCCCCGGATGAACGGGAGAACAGGATGGACACCAGATAGGCGAAGCCCAACCCCGCGCCTACGAACACCCCACCTATCATGAGCCACGGTCTCGTGTCGACCCAACGGTCGACGAGATAGCCGAGACCGGTGAATATCAGGACAAGGCCGACCAGCGTGAAGGCCAGCGTCCCCGCCTCTCCCCAGTCTCGTCGAGGATCTTCGCTCATGACAGCGGCGGCTCCCAGACCTCGTCACTATACCATGACAAATGATATTTCAATAACGCTGGCTGAGATTGCTATTCATAGATATGGCACAAGAACAGCCCCGAGCCACATCCGACAAAAAGAGGCCTTAGGGCATCCTGTGGAGTCGCGTCCCGGCCTCTTCGAATATCTCCATGGACAAGGCGTCGGGATAGGCGCCGCAGAAATGTACGGCGAGCACGCCGGCATTGACCAGCGTCTTCGCGCAGTTCACGCACGGCTGGAGAGTGGAGTAGATCTCCGAATCGCTGATGGCGATCCCGTGATATGCGGCCTGTATGATCGCGTTCTGCTCGGCATGAAGCCCCCGACACAGTTCGTGGCGCTCGCCTGACGGGATGCCCAGTTGGTCTCTCAGGCAACCGACCTCGTCGCAGTGGCGAAGGCCGCGGGGTACCCCATTGTATCCGGTGGCAAGGATCTGACGGTTCTTCACGACCACCGCGCCCACCTGCCGCCGCAGGCAACTCGAGCGGGTGGACACGACTCTCGCTATCTCCATGAAATACTCTTCCCACGAAGGACGGGCAGAGCAGCCGCCGGTGTCGGCCACCGTCGACATCAGTTCCCCAGAGTCCCATAGAGCGGGAAGGCCGCCGTCAAAGCCCGGCCGCGTGCCAGCAAGCGGTCGAGGCCCACTTCCGTCTGCTCGACCGTGAGCGTCTCGACGATGATCGCGGCGACTTCGCGCATCTCTTCGGGGCCGAACCCGCGCGTGGTCATGGCAGGAGTGCCCAGCCGCACCCCGGAGGTGATCGCCGGTGGGCGCTCGTCGTAGGGCACGCTGTTCTTGTTGGCGGTGATGCCCACCCGGTCGAGCAGTTCCTGCGCCCGCCTACCCGTCATGTCGGTGCCTGAGAAATCGATGAGCAGGAGGTGGTTGTCGGTGCCGCCCGACACCAGTTCGAGCCCGCCCTCGAGCAGGGCGTCGGCGAGTGCTTTGGCGTTCTCCACCGTCAGCCGTTGCTTGGCTTTGAACTCGTCCGTGGACGCGAGCAAGAAGCACACCGCTTTCCCCGCGATGATGTGCTCGAGCGGGCCTCCCTGCAGTCCGGGGAACACGGCCTTGTCCAGCCGGGCTGCATCCGCCGTTCGACAGAAGCAGGCTCCGCCACGGGGGCCGGCCAGTGTCTTGTGGGTGGTCGTGGTGACCCACTCGCAGTGCGGGAAGGGGGAAGGGTGGACACCGGCGGCAACGAGTCCGGCGATGTGTGCGATATCGGCCATGACCTGGGCGCCCACCTCATCGGCGATAGCCCGGAAGGCGGCAAAATCGATCGTTCGGGGATAGGCGCTCGCTCCGACGACGATCAGTTTCGGCCGATGCTTCAGAGCCTGAGACCGAACCTGGTCCATGTCGATGCGGCCTGTCTCCCGATCCACGCCATAGTGGAAGAAAGCGTACCCGCGGCCCGAGAAGTTGATGGAGTGGCCGTGCGTGAGATGGCCGCCGTGGGCCAGGCTCATCGCCAGAACGGGATCGCCGGGTTCCAGGAACGCCCAGTAGATGGCCTGGTTGGCCGTGGACCCCGAGTGGGGCTGTACATTCGCGTGCTCGGCGCCGAAGAGCTCTTCTGCCCTGGCGATGGCGAGCGCCTCGATCTCGTCCACGACCTCGCAACCGCCGTAGTAGCGATTGCGCGGGTAGCCTTCGGCGTACTTGTTGGTGAGTACGCTCCCCATTGCCTCCAACACCGGGACCGGCGTGAAGTTCTCGGAGGCGATCAGCTCGATATTGTGCTGCTGCCGCGCCAGTTCGCGGCCGATCAGCCGGGCGAGCAGAGGGTCGACCTGCGCCAGCGGCAGGTCGGCATAGCTAGTAGAACCGCGGGTCTCACTCAATGGGTTTGGCCTCCTCCTCAAAAAAGCAGAGCCAAGAATACCAGAGCCGCATCAGCCGCAAGCGCGGATGCGGCTCATCACTTCATCCCGTGAGACCGCCCCCTCCCGCAGGACCACGGGCATCCCGCCGTCAGCCAGCGGACGCAGGTCCACGACCGTAGAGGCGATGCCGGCGACCCCCGCCGAACCGGGTGCCGGAATCACCGCGAGGGAGCAGTGAGCCATCACCGCCGGGTCGACCTGCCCGGCAACGGCCGCGTCGGGAAGGCCGGTGATGTTGGCGCTGGTCGCGGCAAGAGGCACATCTATCGCGGCGAGCAGGCGGAGCAGATCCGGATGATCGGGGACCCGGACGCCGAGAGAATCGAGGGTCCCGACCCGATCGGGCCGGGGTACCGACGTGGCTACTACGAACGTGTAAGGACCGGGCAGCAGCGTGGCCAGAACCCTGGCTGCCGTAGCCTCGAGATCGGGCAGGGCGGCCTTGACGGACTCGACCGAGGAGAAGAGGACTGCCACCGGCTGCTCCGGGGGCCTTTGCTTCGCTGCGAAGAGCCGGCGGACACCGGCGGTGAGATCCCAGCGCGCTGCGATGCCGTACACGGTGTCGGTAGGTATGCCGATGACTGCGCCGGCATCCAGCGCCGCCCGCAACGCCCATGTCTCCGCCTCGCCCAGATCCCCGGGCGCCAGCGCCGGCGCCCCGGCGAGCGTCGCTTCGACCATGCGCTCCTTGCGGGACAGGTCCCTGTGCACGGACACGAGAACGAATCCGGCCGCCGCGGCCAGATCGGAGACGGCGCCTGCCTGGTCCTCTCCCACCTCCAGCAGGAGCGTGCCTCCGGGCCGGAGGGCGCGAGCCGCTTCCGGCACGAGACGCCGGTACACATCGAGACCATCCAAGCCGCCGTCGAGAGCGGCGACCGGCTCGAACAGCCTGATATCGGGGGCGAGAGACGGGATGTCGCCGGAGCGGACATACGGGGGGTTGCTGACCACCATCTCGAGCTCCGACTCCCCGATACCCGCCAGCAGATCTCCCTGCCGGAACACCACCCCTGCGTCCAGACCGAGAGACCGCGCGTTCTCGTCCGCCACCGCCAGCGCCGCCGGGCTATCGTCGATGGCCAGCACCCGCACCCCGGCTTCCTGCGCCAGACTGAGCGCGATGGCTCCGCTCCCCGTACCCACGTCCACGATGGCGGGGGTCTCCGGGGGCGCGGGACGGCCGGGCAGGTCTCCCCAAGGGGGTCTGCGCCGAAGAGTCGCGAGGGCCAGGTCCACGAGTTCTTCGGTCTCGGGCCGGGGGATGAGGACGCCGGGACGGACCCCCAAACACAGATGGCGGAAATAGGCCCGGCCCCGGATGTAGGCCACAGGTTCCCGGCCGGCCCGCCGGGCGACCAGAGCCCGGTACGAGGCCACTTCTTGGGGGGCCAGAGGGCGCTCGTGCTGGGTGTAGAGGTCGATGCGCTCGAGTCCCAGGGTATCGGCCAGAAGCAGTTCGGCGTCAAGACGCGCCGAGGGCGAGCCCTTGTCCCTGAGGTAGCCGGCGGCCGTCTCCAGCAGTCTGCCGATGGTCCATGATTCCACGGGCCGCCGCGCCCCGGTCGTCAGATAGAGGCCGCAGCGAGCTGGTCCGCTCGTTCCTGCGCCCGCAGCGCTTCGGCGAACTCGTCCAGGTCGCCTTGAAGGATCGCTTCGATACGGTGCGAGGTGAGCCCGACGCGATGGTCGGTGACCCGGCCCTGCGGGAAGTTGTAGGTGCGGATCTTCTGAGCGCGGTCCCCGGTACCTACCTGGCTGCGGCGCTGCGCAGCCAGCTTCGCGTCCTGCTCGGCCTGGGCCATGTCGTAGAGCCGGGCGCGCAGGATGCGGAAGGCCCGCTCCTTGTTCTGTAGCTGCGACTTCTCATCCTGGCACGAGACGACCAGACCCGAGGGGATGTGGGTGAGCCTCACCGCGGAGTCGGTCGTATTGACCGACTGCCCGCCCGGTCCCGTGGACCGGTAGACGTCCACCCGCACCTCGTTCGGGTCGATGTGGATCTCGACGTCCTCCACCTCGGGAAGCACGGCTACGGTGGCTGTGGACGTGTGGATGCGGCCCGTGGACTCGGTGACCGGGACCCGTTGCACCCGGTGCACGCCCGACTCGTACTTGAGCGCGCCGTAGGCGCCGCGGCCCTTTATCTCGAAGACGACCTCCTTGATGCCGCCGAGCGCCGCCTCCGTCGTCGAGAGGATGCCGGTCTTGAAGCGCAGCCTCTCGGCATAGCGCATGACCATCCTCTGCAACTCGGCCGCGAACAGGGCCGCCTCGTCGCCTCCAGCGCCGGCCCGCACCTCGACGATGGCGTTCTTGTCGTCGCGAGGATCCTTCTCGAGCACGGTCGTCCTGATCTCTTGCTCCAGCGTTTCGAGCTTGTCGCGGGCGGCGTTCTTCTCCTCGGCCAGGAACTCCTTCATCTCCGGGTCGAGTCCGCCCTCATCCAGCATCGATTCCGCTTCTTCGAGCGAGGCGCGCGTCTGCAGGTAGTCGGCGGCCAGCCGGTGCGACTCCTCCAAGTCGGAGTGAGCCTTGGAGAGTTCGGCAAAGCGAGATTGGTCGCCCCACACCTCAGGATCGGCCAGTTGCCGGGTGAGGGCCGCGTACTTCTCTTCTATCTCCTGAGCGAGGCGGTCGATCATGCGAGGACGAGAGCTTGCTGCTTGGCCGCGATCTCGGCCGTGTCCATGCTGATGACCTCTTCAAGAGCGGCCGCGGCGACCAGGAGTTGATCCATGGAGGGTTCCCTGGTGGTGAGACGCTGCAATTGGATCCCCGGCCAGAGGAGGATGCGGGCGGAGACACCATGGGAGCGTCCGGCCCACTTGATACCGATCTCGTACGCGATACCGATTATCAGAGGGATCCCGATGAGTCGCGACAGTACCAGCCAGCCCACGCTGGGCTTGCCTACCATGGCGAACACAAAGACCGATATCACCATCACCAACAGAAGGAAGCCGGTGCCGCAACGAGGGTGACGGGTGGAGAATCCCTGGGCGAACTCAGCATCCGGCCGGCCGCACGCTTCGTACGCGTGGATGACCTTATGCTCGGCGCCGTGATACTCGAACACCTTGCGCAGATCGGGGATACGGCTGATCACGACGATGTACAGGATGAAGATGGTGATCCGGATCAGCCCTTCCACCAGATTGAACAGGAACGGGTTGGCGAACGTCCCCTCGAACTGCTTGACGACGACCAGCGGCACGACGATGAAAAGGCCCACCGCCATGCCGAGTGCGATGATCACCGTGACCGCGAGCTGTTTCCATCCGAACGAAGGCGGCTGCTCGGGCATGCCATCCTCCGTCTCGGCGCGAGCCGGCTGGGCCGGGCTCGCGTCTCCTACCTCTACCGCCACTTTCTCGTTCTCAGCCACCCCCTCCAGCTGGATATTGGCCGAGAGGCCCAGGGCTTTGATGCCGAGGCTCATCGACTCGTAGAGAGCGACCACCCCTCTCACCACCGGGAAACGCCAGAAGCGATTGCGCGAGCCGGCCGGAGGCAAGGGGTAGGCCACGCGAGCGATATCGCCTGAGGGCCGGCGGACGGCGACTCCCCAGGAGTGGCGCCCGCGCATCATGACTCCCTCTATGACCGCCTGTCCGCCGAACGCGTGATCGTGGGGACGGTCTTGCGAGTGGTCTTCTTCCGCTGTTGTATGCGCTGTCATGTCAGTCCAGATCTCCCGCTGCTCCGACCGGGTCCATGGTGAGGACCTCCTCTTCTGTATAAGGTCGGCCGCAGGACATCTTTCCTTCAGGGCATCCGCCCGCCATGCACCCCGGGCCGGTCCCTTCGAACAGCAGGGGAGCGGCGGCCAGCGCCAACCGTCGCATCGTCCAAGCGAGCCGGTTGATCTCCCACTGCGCCCGGCGGCAGCCGCGCAGGGAGAAGAAGTGGCGCAGTTCCCGGGCGTTCATGGTCACGACGATCTTGGTCTCGGCGGCGTTGGGCAGCACAAAACGGGCGTCCTCGAAGACCGATTCGTTGCCCCGCCCTTCGGCTTGGCCCAGTTCCACAAGACGCTCGTACGCCTTCCGCGCATTCTCCATGGCTTCGAGGAACACCTCGCGCGCCGCGGGAGACGCGGAGATGCTCGGCGGTATGATGAAATCGCCGTCCGAGTCGAACCTTACATAGCGCTGCGATTGCTGGCTGTACGAAGCGACCCGGTGCCGCACCAGTTGGTGCGAGCAGGCTCGAGATATGCCGTCCACCGCGAAGGTGAAGCTGGCGTGCTCCAGAGCGCTCATGTGTCCCGAGCGTACCAGGCCTCGCACGAGCCTTCGCACGTCGTCCTCGCTCATCTCCGCTTTAAGATCGGCGGCGCTCACGGGCGCGTAGCAGAGCCTGCCCGCGGATGCTACCGCGCGCTCCGGGGCCGGGGTGTACTGAAGAAGAGTTACCTTCAGTTCGGCGGGCACAACAGACGAGACCTACTTCGTCGCGTCGGGGCGCCGGTACTTCTTGTTGAACCTCTCGACGCGGCCGGCAGTGTCGACCAGTTTCTGCTTGCCGGTATAGAACGGATGGCACGCGGCGCAGACCTCAACCTTGATGTTGGGCAGCGTCGAGTGGGTCGTGAACGTCGAGCCGCAAGAGCACACGACGTTGCTCTCTACGTACTTGGGATGAATGCCTTCCTTCAAGGTGCCTCCAGTGACACGTATACAAGGTAACAAGCCCGAAAAGGGAGCGATATGATACCACGGGCGGGCTGAAGAAGAACGGCCCGGCCCGCCATGCGAGCAGAGGCAGAGGGATCCTCGCGCGCTTGTCCACAACCTTTTGATCGTTTCTTCGTTCCTATTATGGGAGGGCCGCGATAGTCGCGGTGCACGGCTCCGGATCGCCGACTGAAACTCGAAAGTGAGGCGCCATCGTGAGGAAGAGGATTCTGATATTGCTGGTGACGGTGGTAGCCATGGCGCTGCTCATCGCCGGCGTCGCAGCCGCGGCCGGAGGCCTGGCGCCGAGCGACGAAGCTTCCATGACCACCTCGAGCAGCCTTCCGCCGCAAACGCAGAGCGACGATCAGGTGACGACCGAGTCGACCGAACTTACCACCGACGCGACCGCCGAGCCAGACGACACGGAGACCCCGAAAGAGGTGACGGCCGATTCGACCGTTCACCCGGACAACTTCGGAGGAACGATCTCCTCCCTCAGGCACGCCGGCGACCACACCCCGGCGGCAGTCATCAAAGGTAAGAAGGTGCCGGGCTATCACAAGAAGGTGACGACCACCACGACCGAGGCGCTCCCGCAAAGCTAGGGGAAAGGCTTCAGACCGGCCAAGGTTTCGGACCGGCCGGATCAAACGTGCGGACCCGTGCGGGCCGGGCCATGAACATGGCCCGGCCCGTCGTTCTCTCACCCCTCGTGAAGGGCCTCGCGCGCTGCGGTCAGGGCCTCCTCGGCACTCGTCGCCTCCCCGGCTTCCCAGGCCAACCTGGCTGCTCGCAGGGCCTTGCCCAGATCGGGTCCAGGCGCGAGATCGAGCTCCCTCATCAAGGCCACGCCGTCGAAGGGAAGGCGGGGCACCCCGCACACAGCCCTCCGGGCCCAGGCCGACATCAGCCTGTCGGCCGCTTCCGCGGAATCGTCCGCCGCCGCCGCGGCGGCGGCAAGGAGGATCACCTCCGGCTCCCAAGGAGCGGCTTCCCAGAGGAACAGGACCGCCGGTCGGCCCGGCCCGGCCGCGCAGGCGCTCGGACCCAGGCCCTGAGAGTGATGCTTCGTCCTCGCCGCGGTGCCCAGAAGCGACAGTAAGGCGCTCGACAGTCTCAGCCGGCGCCCGGCCACCGCGGCGTGCTTGGGACTCAGACCCCGGAACAGACCTCCCAGCCTGATGGCTACCGAACGTGCGACCGTCCCATCCACCGGCTCGGTCAGCCGCTGCTCGAGAAGCGGGGCGACGCCCGGGAACCGGCCGGCAAGATCCGCGAGAATCTCTTCCAGTCTGTCCAACAGCGCAAAAGTCCGGACCGGATAGTCATCCTCCGCCGCCTCGGTAACGACGACCCCCAGTAGTCCCAGATCGTTCCACAGCCGGGCGGCGTCGCCCGCCGCTCCAGCGGCAAGGGTCAGGACCATCTCCGTGGCGATCCTTTCGGGCGCAGCCCGCCACAGTCCTGGCGCCTGCATCCGCACGGCGCCGGCGAGGAGAGGGTCAAGACGCAGGCCCAGCACATGAGCGAAACGGGGCGCCCGCATCAGCCGAAGAGGATCGTCGTCAAAGATATGATCCGAGACCGCCGCCAAACGGCCCGCCCGAAGATCGTGCAGACCGCCGAACGGGTCGATCAGTTCGCCGCCCTCGAGCGGAATCGCCATCGCGTTGACGGTGAAATCCCTCAGCGCCAGGTCGGCGAGGATCCCCTCTCCACGGACCGTCGCCACATCGATATGGGCTCGATCGACCACCACCCGGAAGGCGCCGTAGCGCTCGGAGAGCGCGAACCAGGGAGCGCCGAGAGCCCGGGCGATGTCCGCGGCCACCGCCGCGGCTTCCCCGGCTACGGTGACGTCGAGGTCCGGCGAGTAGCGGCCAAGCTCCCGGTCGCGGACAGTGCCGCCCACGAGCCAACCCTCGACACTCCGCTCGCGAAGGACCGCCGCCACGGTCTGCAGCATCTCTTCGCCCCCCGGCATCCGTGTCACGGCCATCGCGGGCCTCCTGGGAACGCTACTTCGCGGAGCCCTTGAGCCTGCGCAGTCTGCGGTTGTAGTTGAACCGGTCGACCAGGTAGGCGATGCAGGTATAGGCGATGAACCCGACGACCGCTATGAGCAGGGATCCCCACACGTTGGGCGGGTTATCACCCTTCCAGATGAACTGGATGACCACGAAATAGAGGGCGGCCAGGATGGCTCCCTGGATCATGGCGCGTTTCCAACTCGGCGGCTTGAGCGCCTGCGAGCGAGCCTTGCCCTTCGCCGCGGAACTCTTGCCGCCGGAGGACTTCGTCCCCACCGCGGGGGCCTTCGGGAAGGCCTGGCGCGCTGCTCTGCGTGTTGCTTTTTTCGACATTTCCTCCGCCGGTCCTAGTGCTGCTTCTTCTGCGTCTTCATGTCCGGTGCTCGGCGATAGCCCGGACGATGTCTCCCCGGGTCACTATACCGACCAATCGCTCGTTCTCGGTCACCGGCAAGCGATTGACGTTGCGGTCGGTCATGAGGGTGGCGACTTCTCGCACGGTCGCGTCGGACGATACCGATACGACCTCTTCGCTCATGACCTCGGATACCTTGGACCCTATGGCCTTGCGAAAGCGCTCCTCGAACTTGTGGACGCTCTGCAGATAGATGACGCTATCGAGGAACTGGATGTAGTAGGGAAAATGGAGGTCGGCATCTTGAAGGATGATGTCGGCCTCGCTGACCATCCCCAGCACCCGGCCCTGGCCGTCCACCACGGGCACGCCGCTGATCTTGTTCTGCGCAAGTATATCCGCCAACTCCCCCACCGTCGTGTCCGGCTTGGCGGTGATGACCTCGGTCTGCATGATCTCTCGTACCTTCAGTTCGTCCACGAGGGTCTCCTCTCATAGATGCGGTCGGCGATGACCACGGGAAGTAGTTCGACCAGGTCGCCGGCGAGCACTCCCTGGGGATCGGTCTCGGCGCCGATGGCGCCGGCCTCCGCGTGCAGCCACGCCCCAGAGTAAGCAGCTTCGAACGGCTCCAGTCCCTTGGCCAGCAGGGCTCCGATGACGCCGGAGAGCACATCGCCGGTACCGGCGGAGGCAAGTTGGGGCGGTCCCTGCACGATGGCCCGCACCCGACCCGACGGCTCGGCGACGATCGTCGACGAGCCCTTGAGCAGCACCACCTGTCCGGTCGCCGCCGCCGCCCGCCGGGCGGCGGCCAGATGACCTTTCGTCACGTCCGCGACGGGCTCCCCGAGCAGCGCGGCCAGCTCGCCGGCGTGCGGTGTGAGCACGAGGCCCGCCCGACCCTGAAGCAGGCCGGCCTGCCCGGCAAACGCGTAGAGCCCGTCGGCGTCGAGCACGACGGGGACCGAGCTTTCGAGCACTATCCGCCGGACGGCCGCGGCGGTGGCCGGGTCCCGGCCCAGTCCAGGCCCGGCTACCAGTGCTCCGAGGCGATCGTCGCGGACAACCGCGAGAGCCGGCCCAGCGTCGTCGAGGATGTCGCCTGCCCCGATCTCCTCCAGCACCGTCTCCACGAGCCTGCTCCGCACGCTCTCCGCGGCCCCGGCAGGCATCAGAAGACGGACGTATCCCGCCCCGGTCCTATAGGCCGCCTGCGACGCCAGCCATGCGGCGCCCGGATAGGCCTTCGAGCCGGCAAGCACCGCCACGTACCCCGCCCGGTACTTGTGGTCGTCCACCCGCCGCCCGGGGACGTTCACATCCTCGCCGGTGACCACCCACAGGTCGGGTTCGGGCTCGAGGAAGGCCGGTATCCCGATGTCCCAGACGACCACTTCTCCTGCTGCCTCCGAGCCGGGCGGGCAGGCGATACCGCTCTTGGCGGCGTGGAAGGTGACCGTCACATCGGCCGCCACGGATCCCTCCGCGATTGCGCCGGTGGAGGCGTCGACCCCGGAGGGGACGTCGACAGCGATCACCGGTACCCCCTGCGCTCCGGCCCTGTTGATCCGGGCGGCCCATTCGGCCACCCGGCCCTTGAGCTCGCCCGTGGCGCCGGTACCGAGCAGGCAGTCGATCACTATCTCCGTTTCGTCCCAGAGATAATCGGGGACGGCGCCGATGCGCAGGTTCACTCCGGCTTTCTCCGCCGCGGAGAAGTTGAGAGCCGCGTCGGGCGAGAGCTCCGAGGGCGACGCCACGCTCACCACACAGGCGACCGGATGGCCGGCAAGGTGAAGTTGCCGGGCTGCAGCCAGCCCGTCTCCCCCGTTGTTCCCCCGGCCGCAGACGATCAGGGTGTGGCGTCCGGGGAACCGGGAGCGCACCAAGCCGCTCACCCCCAGGGCCGCCCGCTCCATCAGCACGGGCCCCGGGACTCCTACGTCCTCGATCGTCGCCCGGTCCATCTCGCGCATCTGGGCAGAGGTGAAGGCTGCGGGCCGGTCAAAGAGCGTATGGGCACGACCGGGGCCGTCCCAGCCGGTGCCGGAGGGATCGCCGGCCCCTTCCTTCGGGTCACCGTCGTCGAATGTCTGAGGAAAGCCTTCCATCTCGGTACCTCCCCACGAACGTGCGACCACCGCCAGACAAGCCCCGGCGACGGCATCGACATGCGACAGCGAGACCCGGAGGTCGGTCACTCCCAGTTCCTCCGCCGTCTCCGCCGTCCGTCCGCCGAGCGTCACCCGGGTAGGACCCCCCTCGGGGAGATCCCCCAGCACCTCGATCTCCTGCCAGGAGACGATGCCTGTGCCCAAGAGTTTACCAACCGCTTCCTTGGCCGCGAACCGCGCGGCGAAGTGCAGGTCCGGCTTGGCGCGAGCCTGGCAATAGGAGATCTCCGCCGGGGTGAAAAGACGCGCCTCCAGGGCGGGATGCCGCTCCAGCGCATGCCGGAACCGCGCCATGTCGACCAGATCCAGGCCGAGCAGAGCCTTCCCGGATCCACCGACCGGGCCCGCCCCAGGATGCGCTCCCCCGGGCCCGCTCACCGCTACTCGACCGTGACGGTCTTCGCCAGATTGCGCGGCTGGTCGACCTTCTCGCCCTTGTTCTTGGCGACGTAGTACGCGAACAACTGCAGCGGCACGATCGCGAGGAGAGGCGCCAGCATCTCGTCGGTGCGCGGCACGTACAAAATATCGTCCGCCATCTCGGAGAGCGTCCGGTTGCCCTCGGACCCCACGGCGATCACCCGCGCTCCCCGGGCTCTCACTTCCTGCACGTTGGAGATCAGCTTGTCGTAGACCCGGCTGTCGGTCGCCACTACCAGGACCGGAGAGCCCTCCTCGAGCAGGGCGATGGGGCCGTGCTTCATCTCTCCGGCCGCATAGGCGTCGGTGGGGATGTAGGAGATCTCTTTGAGTTTGAGAGCTCCCTCGAGCGCGACAGGGAGGCCCATGTTGCGCCCCAGGCAGAGGAAGAAACGACTGGAGGCGTACTTCTTGGCGACCTCGTCGACCCTCGCCGCCGCGCCATCCTCCAGATAGTCGCGCAGCAAGGCCGGGATGTGCCGCAGCCCCTCGGTGTATTCCCGCACCTGGGCGACCGTCAGATATCCGCGATGGTCGGCGAAGTACAGAGAGAGCAGCAGCATCGCCATCACCTGGGTCAGGAACGTCTTGGTGGCAGCCACGCCTATCTCGAGTCCGGCCCGGGTGAAGAGCACGCCACCGGCCTCCCGGGTGGCCTGCGAGCCCACGATGTTGGTCACCGCCAGCACGTGCGCTCCCGCCTGCCGCGCGAGGCGCATGGCTGCCAGGGTGTCGGCGGTCTCCCCCGACTGACTGATCGCGATACAGAGACAGTCGGGCCCGATAACGGGATCCCGATAGCGGAACTCAGACGCCACCTCCACTTCCACCGGCACGCGGGCCCACCGCTCGAGCGCGTACTTGCCCACCAGACCGGCGTGGTAGGAGGTGCCGCAGGCGACGATGATCACCTGCTTGATGTTATGGATGCTGTCGGGAGTAAGGCCAAGCCCGTCGAGAACGACCCGCCCCTCCGGACCCACCCGCTCGGCGAGGGTGTCGGCCAAGGAGGTGGGCTGCTCGTGGATCTCCTTGAGCATGAACGTCTCGTAGCCGGCCTTCTCCGCGGCTTCCTCGTCCCAGTCGACGGTCAGGACCTCCCGCTCTATCACCGTGCCGTCGAGGTCGAAGATCTCGACGCCCGTCCGGGAGATGACCACCACGTCCCCATCCTCCGGGAATATCACCGCGCGGGTCTCGGCCAGGAAAGCGGGGATAGCCGAGGCCAGGAAGTTCTCGCCTTCGCTCAAGCCCACTACGAGCGGAGTCTCTTTGCGCATCCCCACGATCACGTCCGGCTCGTCCACAGCCACGGCGCAGTAGGTGAAGTGCCCCTCCATCTGCCGGTAGGCCTCGACGACCGCCTTCCGCAGCGAGCCCTGATAGGCCCGCTCGATGAGATGGGCGACCACTTCGGCGTCGGTCTCGGACGTGAACTCGTGACCCTCTGCCTGAAGCTCGGCCCGCAGGCTCAGATAGTTCTCCACGATGCCATTGAGCACAATGGCGAAGCGCCCCTCGCAGTCGGTGTGGGGATGGGCGTTCTCGTTGGACGGCCGGCCGTGGGTAGCCCACCGGGTGTGGGCTATGCCTACCGTGCCCCCGTCGCCAAGATCGGGGAGGACCGCTTCGAGATTGTCGAGATTGCCGACGGAATGGAGCAGCTTGAAGCCGCCCTCGTGGACTATGGAGATCCCCGCGGAGTCGTATCCCCGGTATTCGAGCTTGCGCAGGCCGCGAAAGAGGATGTCGCGGCACTCTCTGTCACCGACATACCCGATGATCCCACACATCAGAAAGCTACCTCCGTTTTACAGGCCTTGGAACTTCACCTCTACGTAGGGCGAGGTCCAGGCAGCCACCAACGCTTCGTAAGCCGGAAGCATCTCGACCAGTTGACCGACCGCCGGGGCCGAGAAGCCGGCGTCCACCTCGGCCACCAAGTAGTCGGCCGAACGGCCGACCTCGGCCAGTCCCCGGTCGAGGAACCTGACGCCACCGCCGCTCAGATCCTGCCGTCCGATGCCCAGAACGACCCTACGGGCGCACCCCTGGGAGGCCGGCTTGGAGCTCGTTTCAGACGGGCCCTTAGTATACTCCTCGAGCACTTCAGCCCTGAGCACACAGGCATCGGTCAGGCAGCCCGGTACGGGTTCGTAGTAGAGAGCATCCTGCCCGAGAAGCAGGGCTTCTCCGCACCGGAGCTCTGTCACTTCGTCCGGCACTCTGTCTCCTCGCGTGAGAAGCCAGACCACGCTGGAGTTGCCTCCGGAGACCCGGCCAACGGGGAACCCTGCGGAGCGGAGCGTCCGGGTCGCCTTGGCCACGCCTTCCAGCGAGGCCCTGAGGCCGGCGGGCGGGCCGAGAAAACAGGCGTAGTTCGTGGACAATCCCTCAAGGAGCAGGCGCGGTTCGACGGCTACGAAGCCGGCGAGGTCGACGAGCAGTTCCGCGGGCACGCCCTCCCGCTCGTCCCCGGTCTCCACCTGGATCATCACCCTGCGCGGAGCGGCGATCGAGCCGAGCGCGGCGGCGGCGGCCGCCCCCTCCCGCGACGTGACGTACGTCACGTCGCCCGGGTCGAACGGCTCCCTGACCGAGGGCAGATGGATCCGGTGCAGTTCGGCTGCGGGGAACGCGGTCCGCAACCTACGCAGGTTCTCGTCCCGGGTATCGGCGAGGGCGACGGCGCCGCCGGCGAGCATCGCCGCGGCGACCCTCGGCTCGCCCAGACAGCCCTTGGTCACGCCGACCAGATCGAGGCCGTGGACGCGCAGCAGGGAGGCCACGACCTCCGTATTCCGGCCGATAGCGTTGAGGTCGATCCGCAGCTCAGGCATAGGCTCCCACTAAACCCCCAACACATCCCTGACAAAGAGAGAGGGTGGGGGAGAATTCTCCCCCACCCTCAAATAACCTGGAAATCTCGAGAGATTAGCGCTTGGAGAACTGCGGGCGCTTGCGGGCCTTCTTGAGTCCCGCCTTCTTGCGCTCCACCATACGAGCGTCTCGAGAAAGATGGCCGGCCCGCTTGACGTCGGTCTTGAGAGAGGGATCGGCCTCTACGAGCGCGCGTGCGACACCGTGCTTGAGGGCCCCGGCCTGGCCGGATTTGCCGCCGCCCACAATCGAGGCGATGACATCGTAGCGTGCCTCCGTGCCGGTCTCGACGAGGGGCGCGCGGACCATCAGAGTAAGCGTCTGGCGATTGAAGTAGTCCTTGACGTCCTTGCCGTTGACGGTGATCGTCCCGGTGCCGGGCATAAGCCTGACCCGAGCGACGGCGGTCTTCCGTTTGCCGGTCGCCGCGTAGATTACTGCTGGTGCCATGGCAACTCCTCAGGCTTCTGGGCGGCATGGGGATGCTTGGGCCCAGCATAGATCTTGAGCTTTCCTAACTGCTGCGCCGCGATGCGGTTCTTGGGCAACATGCCCTTGACGGCCTTGCGAAGCACTTCGGCCGGCCGGCGATCCAGCAGGTGGCCGAGCGACTCGGCCTTGAGGCCGCCGGGGTAACCGGAATGGCGGTAGTACATCTTGTCGCGCATCTTGTTACCCGTGACCGCGATCTTCTCCGCATTGACCACGACGACGAAGTCGCCGGTGTCGGTATGGGGAGTGTACTGCGGCTTGTTCTTGCCCCGCAGGATTATGGCTATCTCGGACGCCAACCGGCCTAGGTTCTTGCCGTCGGCGTCGACGACCCACCAGTTGCGCTGTACTTCGCCCGGTTTCGCCGAATAGGTCTTCACACTGCCTCCTTAAAACGCGACCGCAGATAATAGTGGAGGGAGGCGGGTGGTGTCAAGCCAAAGAGGCCGTTCTATCCCGCATTCTTGGCCACGATGGCGGGAACGGCGGCCGCGGCGGGGAGAACATCCTCCGGCAAGGCGACGAAACTCGCGAACATGACGTCCAGCCAGCGACCGGAGATCTCCGGATCGAGAAAATGCTTGAAGCCCATCGTCTGGGAGACGTCTCCCGCGAAAGCGAAGCCGGTGATGAACCATGCCACCTGCTCGGAGTCCACGTGTGCGGGTATCTTGCCTTCCTTCTTGCCCCGCTCCACGATCTGGACGAACTCCTTGAGAGTCTCCAAATGTTTGGAGGCCAGAGTCTCCCGCAGGCCCTCGCCGGGGGCTCCGGCGACAAACTCCAGGAGGAGTTGCGCGTGGTGTCTCTCTCCCTGGCCCTCCCAGAGCTCCACGTGGTGATCGCAGATCTCCCGAAGCCGTTGAAGCGTGTTCTCGCTTGAGCGGGTCATCCGGGAGGCGTAGATCTTCTCGTAGATGACGTCGAGCGCGGCGAGAAGTATCTCGTGCCGGCTCGGAAAGTGGCTGTAGAGAGAGGCCTGCCTGATGCCCGCGCCCGCCGCGATGCGCGACATGGTCACGCCCTGGAGGCCGTGTTTGGCTATGAGGTCGAGGGCTACTTCGACTATCTGCCGCTTCCTGGCCGCCGCGGTCATCCGCGGTGTGAATCGGGTCGGTTCGTCGCTCACGTGGATCCTTACAAAGTGTGATGGCGGAACGGGTCATCTCAAGGTAACACGCGACTCACGCGCCGGTGTAGAACCAGCGATTCTCCGCCCTATTTCCGGCTTTTCGCCTTGACAAACTGGCGTACGGTAGGTAGTTTACCGCATCGGTAAACTGTCGCCCGGTAGTTAAGGCAGACAGGGTTCCGGCGGACACAACGGGAACGAGGGCGATAGCAATGACGGGAACACGTCGACTGACGAATCTGACCACGGGCGGACCGGTGCATGTGGATGTGGAGGACGGCCGGATAGTCCGCATCATCCCCCTCCAGCTTGACGACAGCGATGGCCCGACGTTCACCATCCAGGCCAGGGGCCGGGACTTCACCCCTCCGGCCAGGACCACCCTCTCGCCGTGGACCGTGGCCCACAGATCCACCATCTACGCGCCCAACCGCATCCTTACCCCGCTCAAGCGGGTGGACTTCGACCCGCACGGCGAGCGGAACATCGACAAGCGGGGCGAATCCGGCTACGAGCCCATCAGTTGGGACGAAGCCCTCGACATGGTGGCCGACGAGATCATCCGCCTCAAGCGAGAGGTAGGCCCCGCCGCCGTGCTCACCACCCCCGGCTCCCACCACCTGTGGGGCAACATCGGATACCGGTTCAGCGCCTACAACCGCTTCATGAACCTCATCGGCTACACCTACGGCGAGCACAACCCGGACAGTTGGGAAGGCTGGCAGTGGGGCGGCGCTCACATGTGGGGGTTCAGCAACCGGCTGGGCATCCCGGAGCAGTACGACCTGCTCGAAGACGCTCTGAAGCACAGCGAGATGGTGGTGTTCTGGTCCGCCGACCCGGAGACCACCGGAGGCGTGTACGGCTGCTTCGAGAGCACCGTCCGCCGC
Organism: uncultured Actinomycetota bacterium; assembly: GCA_963783835.1. Lineage (GTDB taxonomy): Bacteria > Actinomycetota > Thermoleophilia > RBG-16-64-13 > RBG-16-64-13 > CAIQPS01. The sequence continues at coordinate 25,180 of CAWAOX010000018.1, read as the reverse complement.
GACTGGCTGAAGCAGTCGGGCATGAAGATGGTCTTCATCGACCCGTACTACAACCACACGGCCGGGCTCATCGGCGACAAGTGGTTCGCTCCCCGGTTGGGGACCGACGTGGCCATGGGCCTCGCCATCGCCTTCGTCTGGCTCACCGAGGGCCTCTACGACAAGGAGTACGTCGCGACCCGGACCCACGGCTTCGACGAGTGGAAGGCCTACGTGCTCGGCGAAAGCGACGGCACGCCCAAGACCCCGGATTGGGCGGAGATCGAGACCACCATCCCCGCCCGCGAGATCCGGGCGTTGGCCCGAGAGTGGGGCGCCAAGAAGACGATGCTGGCGGCCGGCGGCATGGGCGGCTGGGGCGGCGCCTGCCGCGCAGCCACCGGGAACGAATGGACCCGGACCATGATCGCCCTCGCGGCCATGCAGGGACTGGGCAAGCCCGGCAGCAACATCTGGTCGACCACCTCGGGAGCGCCTTTCGACCGCTCGTTCTGGTTCCCGGGCTATGCCGAGGGCGGCATCTCCGGCGACATCGCCGGCACGGCGGCCGGCATCCGTCTGGCCCACCGCATGTGGCCGGACGGCGGCACCTTCTCCAACCCGCATCATTCGCCCGAGGGGCAGATCGTGTCCCGCCTGCGGATCCCGGAGGCCATGAGGCACGAGAGCATGGAGTGGCGCGCCAAGGGCTTCTGCGGCGGCTCCATCGAGTCGCAGTTCACCAAGTATCGGTACCCTGCTTCCGGTTATCCGCACGTGCAGATGTACTACCGCTACGGCGGCTCCTTCATCGGCACCATGACCGACACGAACCGTTACGTCCAGGCCTACCGCGACGGCAAAGTGGGATTCGTCGTCAACCAGTCGATATGGTTCGAGGGCGAGGCCCGGTTCGCCGACATCATCCTACCGGCCTGCACCAACTTCGAGCGCTGGGACATCGGGGATTGGGCGTACGCGTCGGGCTACGGCGCCAACAAGTTCGACCAGTGCAACCACAGGACGATCGTCCTCCAGAAAAAGTGCATCGAGCCGCTGGGCGAATCGAAACCCGACTACGAGATCTTCGCCGCCCTGGCCGACCGCCTCGGCGTGGGCGACATCTACACCGAAGGCGGCCACACCGGCCTCGACTGGGTCAAGCGGATGTTCCACGCCAGCGATCTCCCCAAGCGCATCTCCTGGGAGGAATTCGAGGAGAAGGGCTACTACGTCGTACCGGTGCCGGAGGAGACTCCTTACACGCCCGCGCTGCGCTGGTTCGCTGAGGACCGGGCCAAAGACACTCCCGACGGCTCGCCCGTCTGGGACACGGTCAAGAAGAAGGGACTCCAGACCTCTTCGGGCAAGATCGAGTTCGTCTCCAGCAGCCTCACCCGCTTCTACCAGACCGACGAGATCGACCCGGAGCGACCGGCTATGGGCCCGCAATACATCCCCAGTTGGGAGGGGCATCACACCGCCGACCTCTATGAGAAGTTCCCCTTGCAGATGGTCTCGCCCCACGCCCGCTTCAGCTTCCACACCATGGGCGACGGGAAGGGCTCCTGGAGCAACGACATCAAAGACCATCGGGTCCTCAAAGAGGACGGCCATTACTACTGGATCATGCGCCTCAACTCGAAAGACGCGGCCGCCCGGAACCTCGAGGACGGCGACCTCATCCGCGCCTACAACGACCGGGCGGAGGTGATCCTCGTGGCCCAGGTGACCGAGCGGGTGCCGCCGGGCACGGTGCACTCGTACGAATCGTGCGCGGACTACCTGCCGGTGGGCGAGCCGGGCTACTCGGCCGATACCGCCGGGTGCGTGAACATGCTAACGTCGCATCGATTCATCACTCCGACCTCGACCGGCCAGGCGCCCAACTCCTGCCTTATTGAGGTGGAGAAGCTGTAAGGCCCCGACCGGGTCGCTCTGGACGGGGCGCAGCCGCAGTTCGCGGCGGCGCCCCTTTCTTTTGTTGGGCGCTTCACGGCGCAAAGATACAGCGGGAACAAAGGACGGATGTAATGGCGGAGACCCGTCGGCTGACGAATCTGACCACCGGTGGACCGGTACACGTGGACGTCGAGGATGGGCGGATCGTCCGCATCATCCCCCTCCAACTCGAGGAGAACGACAGCCCCGCTTGGACCATCCACGCTCGGGGCCGCGACTTCACACCTCCCCGAAAGAACACTCTCTCCCCGTGGACCGTGGCCCACAAGTCGACCATCTACTCGCCGAACCGTATCCTGACCCCGCTCAAGCGGGTGGATTTCGATCCGCACGGCAGGCGGAACGTTGCGAAGCGAGGCGAGTCGGGCTACGAGCCCATAAGCTGGGATGACGCCCTCGGCATGGTGGCCGAGGAGATGATCCGCCTGAAGAGAGAAGTGGGCCCGGCGGCCATGATGACCACTCCCGGTTCCCACCATCTGTGGGGCAACGTCGGCTACCGGTTCAGCGCGTACAACCGCTTCATGAACCTGGTGGGCTACACCTACGCCGAGCACAACCCCGATAGCTGGGAAGGCTGGCAGTGGGGTGGAGCGCACATGTGGGGCAATAGCAACCGGCTGGGGGTGCCCGAGCAATACGACCTTCTCGAGGACGCACTCAAGCACAGCGAGATGGTGGTCTTCTGGTCGAGCGACCCGGAGACTACGGGTGGGGTATACGGCTCCTTCGAGAGCACGATACGCAGGCAGTGGCTCCGCGAGGCGGGCATGAAGATGATCTTCATCGACCCGTACTACAACCACACGGCCGGGCTCATGGGCGATAAGTGGCTCGCTCCCCGGCTGGGCACCGACGTGGCGGTGGCTCTGGCAATCGCCTTTGTGTGGCTCACAGAGGGCCTGTACGACAAGGAGTACGTCGCGACCCGGACCCACGGCTTCGAGGAGTGGAAGGCATACGTCTTGGGCGACGGCGACACCGCTCCCAAGACGCCCGAATGGGCGGAGATCGAATCAGGCATCCCGGCCCGAGAGATCCGGGCGTTGGCCCGAGAGTGGGGCACCAAGAAGACCATGCTGGCGGCCGGCGGCACAGGCGGCTGGGGCGGCGCCTGCCGCGCAGCCACCGGGAACGAGTGGGCCCGGGCCATGATCGCCCTCGCGGCCATGCAAGGTCTGGGCAGACCGGGAAGCAATATGTGGTCCACCACGTCGGGGGCCCCTTTCGACCGGAACTTCTACTTCCCGGGCTACGCGGAGGGCGGCATTTCCGGCGACACCGCGGCCACTGCGGCGGGCGTCCGCCTGGCGCCGCGCATGTGGCCAGACGGCGGCACCTTCTCCAACCCACATCATTCGCCTGAGGGGCAGATCGTGTCCCGCCTGCGGATCCCGGAGGCCATGCGGCACGAGAGCATGGAGTGGCGGGGCAAGGGTTTCTGCGGCGGGTCCATCGAGTCGCAGTTCACCAAGTACCGGTATCCAGCGTCCGGCTATCCTCATGTGCAGATGTACTACCGCTACGGCGGCTCCTTCATCGGCACCATGACCGACACGAACCGGTATGTCCAGGCCTACCGCGACGGCAAAGTGGGGTTCGTGGTCAACCAGTCGATATGGTTCGAGGGCGAGGCCCGGTTCGCCGACATCATCCTACCGGCCTGCACCAACTTCGAGCGCTGGGACATCGCCGACTGGGCGTACGCGGCTGGGTATGGTCCGCACAAGTTCGACCAGTGCAACCACCGGACGATAGTGTTCCAGAAGAAGTGCGTCGAGCCGCTGGGGGAATCCAAGTCCGACTACGACATCTTCGCCGCCTTGGCCGACCGCCTCGGCGTGGGCGACATCTACACCGAAGGCGGCCACACCGACCTGGACTGGGTCAAGCGCATCTTCGACGCCAGCGATCTCCCCAAGCGCATCTCCTGGGAGGATTTTGAGGCGAAGGGCTACTACGTCGTGCCCGTCCCCCAGGGAACGCCGTCCACTCCCGCGTATCGCTGGTTCGCCGAGGACCGGATCAAAGACACGCCCGGCGCCACCCCGGTCTGGGACATGGTGCAGCGCAAGGGCCTGCAGACGTCGAGCGGCAAGATCGAGTTCGTGTCCAACAGCCTCCGGCGTTTCTACGAGACCGACGAGATCGACCCCGAGCGCCCGGTCATGGGCCCGCAGTACATCCCCAGCTGGGAAGGCCACCACACCACGGAGCTCTACGAGAAGTATCCCCTTCAGATGGTGTCGCCCCACGCCCGCTTCAGCTTCCACACCATGGGCGACGGGAAGGGCTCCTGGAGCAACGACATCAAAGACCATCGGGTCCTCAAGGAAGACGGCCACTACTACTGGATCATGCGGCTCAACTCCAAGGATGCGGCCGCCCGAGGCATCAAAGACGGCGACCTCCTCCGCGCGTACAACGACCGGGCGGAGGTGATCTTGGTGGCCCAGTTGACCGAGCGGGTGCCGCCGGGCACGGTGCACTCGTACGAGTCGTGCGCCGACTACCTGCCGGTGGGCGAGCCGGGATACTCGGCGGACAAGGCCGGCTGCGTCAACCTGCTGACATCCAAGCGTTTCATCACACCTACCTCGACAGGGCAGGCACCTAACTCGTGCCTTATCGAGGTGGAGAAGATCTAGGAAGCGACGCGCCCCACCGCCGCCGCGCTCCTACAACGCCCGCCAGGACTCGGGCTTGAGCCGCGCCTGGCTCCCCGTCTCGATGACCCTATCGAGGGTCTGGAGCAGAGCGGCCTTGTCGTCGGGCAGCGTACCGCGGAGCGCAAGGTAGTTCGAGGCGTGATTGCTGCGGAAGACGGCCTGAGTGACGTCGATGTTCGCAATGATCTCGCGCAGTTCGCGGAGCAGATCGAGCGGCTCGGGCACGACGAAGCGGCCGCTCCGCACCGCCGCGGTCATCTCGGTTCCCGATTCCAGCATGAGCGACAGGACTCCGATGTATTCCGGGTCGATGGCTGATAGAGCCTTTCCCGTCCCCACCGCGTGCTCGTGCGTGCGCGCCTCGCCGCCGATGCCGAGAATGGCCGTCACGGAAAGGGCGAAGCCTGCCTCCGTTGCCTTGCGGCAACCCTCGATCTGCTGGGCGACCGTGACCCCCTTTTTGATGCCCTCCAGCGTCACGTCATCACCGGATTCGAGCCCCAGGTAAAGCAACTCGACCCCGCCCTGACGGATCTCGGCCAGGTCCTCTTGAGGCAGCCGCAGAAGCGAGTGGGCGTTGGCGTAGGCGCTGACTCGCTCCAGGTTCGGAAGCTCAGCCTTCAACAACTCGAGCAGTTCCAGCATCCGGCGCTTAGGAATGGCGAGAGCGTCGCCGTCGGCAAGGAAGACACGGGTGACGTTCTGCTTGAAGCCCCCCGGCAGATTCTGGACGTCCTCGACCACCTCGGTGAAGGGGCGCACCCGGAAGGGCTTGTCCAGGTAGGACCCGCAGAAGGTGCAGTCGCCGTGCGAGCAGCCGTACATCACCTGCAGGATAAGGCTGTTGGCCTCGCTGGGGGGCCGGATGACGTGCCCGTGATATCGGGGATACGATGTCCAGATCATTCAGTCCTCGCTGTCTCCACCCTGCTGAAAAAGTACGCCAGAAGATTTTCCCACAGGCCGCCCGTACCGAACGTCCCATAGGAAGAGCCCGTGCGCGGGAGCGGTCAGGCCCGCCGCGTCGCGCGGAGCGCCGTCCAGAAGTCGCCCAAGGTCCACCTGCGATCGAACGCCCTCTCCGACCTCGATCATCGTCCCCACGAGGGTCCGTACCATGTGGCGGAGAAACGAGTCGGCTTCTATCTCTACACAGAACATGCCGCCGCTCCCCCCGCTTGGGCGCCCGCCGACGCCAAGCGTCTCCGCGGGCAAAACCGCACCCTTCGCGCGGCTCCAGCGGCAGCGCAGCACGGTCCGATCGAAGAACACGTGGCCGGTCTCGGTGGGCGTGAAGGCGGTGAAGCAGTGGCGGCCGACGACCTGTCCGGCCGCCGCCTGCATCGCGCCAAGGTCGATATCGGCAAAGACCTGCCAGCAGTAGCGGGTCCAGAACGGTGAGACCACCGGTTGGGCCGCTACGAAGTAGCGATAGGTGCGGCTGGTCGCGTCCTTGCGCGCGTCGAACGTCGCCGGGGCGGGCCGAAGCGCGACGACGGCGATCCCGGGCGGAGTGAGAGCATCCAGCGAACGGCGGAGCTTCGGCAGATCGACCCCCGACGGGAGAAAGAGGCTCACCACTTGGCGCCGGGCGTGGACCCCCGAGTCGGTGCGCCCCGCCACCCGCAACGCCGGAACCCGGCCGAACACCGTGCGGAAGGCCTCTTCGAGGCAGCCCTCCACGGTCTGCAGGCCATCCTGCTTAGCCCATCCGTGGAGCCCGGTCCCGTCGTACTGCAGTTCCATGCGGTAGTTCCGCTGCAAGCCGCCTCCACAGAAAGCAAATGCCGGGGCCTCTCGGCCCCGGCATCACTATAGCCATCACGCGAATCCGCGCCGCGAGTCCGGCGCCGTGCGCCGCGCGGCGCCGCCGCTCCTAGACTAGTTCCAGGAACACCATCTCGGCCGCGTCGCCCTGGCGAGGGCCGACGTGGATGATGCGGGTATAGCCGCCCGGACGATCGGCATATTTCGGGGCGATCTCGTTGAACAGCTTGTATGAGATCTGCTTGTTGCGAAGCTGGGCGATGGCGGTTCGGCGGGAATTGAGATCGCCGGCCTTGCCCATAGTGATGATCTTCTCGACCATGGGCTTGACTTCTTTTGCCCGGGCCTCGGTGGTCTTGATCCGTCCGTGCTCGAGCACAGAGCAGGCAAGATTCGCCAGCATCTGCCGGCGATGGCTCGGCTGTATCCCGAACCGCCTTCCTTTCCTCTGATGCCTCACCCTATTCTCCCTTTAGCTTCAGATTGTTCTTCTCGAGGCGCTCGCGCACCTCTTCAATGCTCTTACGCCCGAAATTCGGGATGCACATGAGTTCCTGCTCCGACTTGTTGATCAAATCGCCGACGGTCTCGACGCCCTCACGCTTGAGGCAATTGTAGGAGCGCACTCCCAGTTCCAGTTCCTCGATGGGCGTGTCGTCGTAACCGGAACCCTTGGCGGCCGGCTGGTCACCTGCACGGGACGATTCGATCGCGAAGCCGTCTTCGTCTTCGTCGCCCTCGGCGGAGAAGATGACCAGTTCCTCTCGGAGGATCGAGGCGGCCTTCGCGACCGCCGAACGCGGGTCGATGGCCCCGTTGGTCTCCACTTCGAGCGTCAGCTTGTCGAAGTCCGTGCGCTGTCCGACGCGGGCAGGCTCTACGCGGTAGGCTACCCGCCGGACCGGCGAGAAGATGGAGTCGATGGGGATGACACCCAGGATGGTCTGCTCCGGCTTGTTGTCGTCGGCGGAGGCATAACCCCGGCCCCGACGAACGGTGAGTTGCATCTCCAGCCGGCCGCCGTCCTCGATAGTGGCGACATAGGCATCGGGGTCCATCACTTCGACGACCGCCGGCAACTGAATGTCGGCAGCGGTGATCACGCCTGGCCCGTCCTTGATCAGCATGACCTCGTGGTCGTCGGCCTCGCCGTGGAGGAGAAAGACGACCTTCTTGAGGTTGAGGATGATGTCGGTCACGTCTTCCTTGACGTGGGTCACCGTCGAGAACTCGTGCTCGACCCCGGTTATCTTGACCGAGGAGATGGCAGCCCCCTCGAGCGAGGACAGCAGCACTCGCCGCAAGGCGTTGCCGAAGGTATACCCGAAGCCGCGGGCCAGCGGCTCCACGATGAAGCGGCCCCGGTTCTCACCGACCGGTTCATACGTACTATGCGGGGTGGCGAAATCTAACAAGCGGCCCTCCTATGGACTACTTGGAGTACAACTCGACGATGAGAGACTCCTGGACGGGGATGTCGATGTCGGTGCGTTCAGGCAGGCGAAGCACCTTCCCCACCATGTTGTCGTGATCCGCCTGCAGCCAGGCCGGCACCGACGCCGTCAGGTCCGTGGCGTCCTCGACGACCGTCTTCAGGCCTTCGCTATCCAGGACGGCCCCAATGATCTCGTCGGGCCTGACGCGGTACGAGGGGATATTCACCTTGCGGCCGTTGACCGTAAAGTGGCCGTGCCGGACCAATTGCCGGGCCTGCCGCCGCGATGCGCCGAAACCGAGGCGGTACACCACGTTGTCAAGGCGCAGTTCGAGGAGTCGCAGCAGGTTCTCGCCGGTAATGCCGGGCTGCCTGGCGGCCACCCGGTAGTAACCGCGGAACTGCGCCTCGAGCACGCCGTAGTAGCGGCGGGCTTTCTGCTTCTCGCGCAACTGAGTGAGGTATTCGGACTGCTTGCGGCGCCGTCCGCGACCGTGGTCGCCCGGCGGATACGCACGCCTGTCGACGCCGCACTTGTCGGTGAGACACCGTTCGCCTTTGAGAAAGAGCTTCTCGCCCTCCCGCCGGCACTGCTTACACTGTGGAGATCTATCTCTTGCCATTCTCTATGCTCCGCTATACCCGGCGCCGCTTCTTGGGGCGGCAGCCGTTGTGAGGGATCGGGGTGACGTCCTTGACGCTGCTGACGTCGATGCCTGCGGCCTGGAGCGAACGGATGGCAGTCTCGCGACCGCTGCCCGGACCCTTGACGTAGCAATCCACCTTCTGGAGACCGTGCTCCATGCCCGCCCGAGCGGCCCTTTCCGCCGTCACCTGGGCTGCGAAGGGCGTGGATTTGCGCGAGCCCTTGAAGCCCGCCGAGCCGGCGCTGGCCCACGCGATCACGTTACCCTCTTTGTCGGTGAGGGTGACGAGCGTGTTGTTGAACGACGTCTTGATGTAGGCGTTGCCTACCGCGATGCTCTTCCGCACCTTGCGGCGCCGTCCGCGCGGACCGGTGGCTGTGCGTTTGGGTTTCGGCATATTCCTTGACTCCGTCCCTAGTTATTCCCTGCAGGCCCGCCCGCCGGCTAGACCCGCACCTTCTTCTTGACGCCCACGGTCGGCTTGTGGCCTTTGCGCACGCGCGCGTTGGTCTTGGTACGCTGGCCCCGGACGGGCATGCCACGCCGATGGCGGATGCCCCGGTAGCAGCCGATCTCCATGAGCCGTTTGATGTTCTGGCTGCGTTCGCGGCGCAGATCTCCCTCAACGGTGACGTTCTCTTCGATGTAGCCGCGCAACCGGATCTCTTCGTCCTCGGTGAGATCCTTGACGTGCGTGTTTGGGTCGATCTGCACGGCCGATAGGATCTTGTTGGACGTCGACCGGCCTATCCCATATACATAGGTAAGACCGATCTCGACCCGCTTCTCCCGGGGGAGCGTGACACCAGCGATACGAGCCATACTCTTCTCCTGCCTAGCCTTGCCGCTGCTTGTGCCGGGGGTTCTGGCAGATGATATGCACCACGCCGCGCCGCCGCACTATCTTGCACTTTTCACACATCGGTTTTACCGACGCTCTGACCTTCATCTACGTCCTTCCTCTACTTGAACCGGTACGTGATCCGACCACGGGTCAGATCGTACGGAGACAACTCCACTTTCACTCTGTCGCCCGGCAGGATGCGGATGTAGTTCATGCGCATCTTCCCGGATATGTGGGCGAGTATCTCCAGTTCGTTGTCGAGCCTCACCCTGAACATGGTGTTCGGCAAGGCTTCGATGACCTCGCCTTCGAGCTCGATGGCTTCTTCCTTAGGAGACAAATCCGCCCACTTTCCGACCCCTGCCCAAACGCCGGCCGCCTATCATAGCACAACGCTCCATCCCGCTAGGCTCCCGGTACTTCAGAGATGGTAAGGATGCGCGGGCCGCTGTTCGTGATCGCGACCGTATGCTCGAAATGAGCCGAGAGGCTACCGTCTCTGGTGTAGATGGCCCAACTGTCGTCGCCCATCTCCACCGCGTAGCCACCGGCGTTCACCATAGGCTCGATGGCCAGCACCATCCCCTCCCGCAATTCGGCTCCCTGCCCCGGCGGCCCGAAGTTAGGCACCTGCGGGTCCTCGTGCATATCCCGGCCCACACCGTGGCCGACCATGCTCTGCACCACAGAGTACCCGTGGGATTCGGCGTAGGTCTGGACCGCATGCGAGATGTCGCCCACCCTGTTGCCCACCCTGCACTGCGCGATGCCCCGCATGAGCGACTCCTCGGTGACCCGCAGCAGCCGACGGGCTTCCTCCGAGATCTCCCCGACGGGCAAGGTCATCGCAGCGTCGGCGATGTAGCCCTCCATCGTGACGCCCACGTCCACACCGAGGATGTCGCCTTCATCCAGGCGGACCTTGCCCGGTATGCCGTGGACCACCATGTCGTTGGGGGAAGCGCAGATGGAACCGGGAAACCCCCGGTAGCCCTTGAAGGTAGGCACTCCACCATGTGCGCGTATGTACTTCTCCGCCAACCTATCCAGCTCTCTCGTCGTTATACCCGGTCGTATCTCTCGGGCCATCAGTTCCAGGCAGCCCCGGACGACCGCCCCTGCGCGGGCCATCTTCTCGATCTCGGCCGGTGACTTCCTGATGATCACTATCGTCAAACATCCGCCGGTCCGAGGGCCATCTGGATGTCTTCGTAGACCCTGTCGGGCGCATTCGCTCCATCGATACGCGCAACCACGCCGGCCCGGTCGTAGTAGTCGATGAGCGGTTCGGTCTGATTGCGGTAGACCTCCAGCCGGTTCCGGACCGTCGCTTCGCTGTCGTCGTCCCGCTGGTAGAGTTCCCCGCCGCACTTGTCGCAAACGCCCTCGACCTGAGGTTTGTTGAACATCACGTGGAACGGCGCCTGGCACGAGCGGCAGACGCGCCGGCCGCTAAGCCGCCGGACCAAGTCTTCCTCGTCCACCAGGATGGCGAGCACCTTCGTGATCGCCCGGTCGAGACCGTCCAAAGCGGAGTCGAGAGCCTCGGCCTGCGGGATGGTGCGGGGGAAGCCGTCCATCAAGAAGCCCTTGCTCGTGTCCCCTTCCTGCAGCCGGTCTTTGACGATCCCGATGACCACGCTGTCGGGCACCAGGTCGCCGGCGTCCATGTACTTCTTCGCCTCCAACCCCATGGCGGTCTGGTTCTTCACCGCTCCGCGCAAGATGTCGCCGGTCGAGACGTGCGGTATGCCGTATTCAGCCACGATGCGGCTGGCCTGCGTACCCTTGCCCGCTCCGGGCGGCCCGAGCAGAACGAGATTGAACTGGCTCATATTAGAAGTACCTCACTTGTTGGCCCGGCGTCACTTGAGGAAACCCTCGTAGTGGCGCATGAGTAGCTGGGATTCCATCTGTTTCATGGTGTCGAGCGCGACCCCGACGACGATCAGCAGCGACGTGCCGCCGAAATAGAACGGGACGTTAGTGGCGCGGATGAGCACCGTGGGCAGCAGCACGATCGCCGCCAGGAAGAGAGCCCCCGGCAGCGTGATGCGGGTGAGCACCCGGTCCAGGTATGCGGCCGTCGGACGTCCGGGACGGATGCCCGGGATGAAACCGCCATACTTCTTGAGGTTGTCCGCCTGGTCGATCGGGTTGAACTGCACCGCCGTGTAGAAATAGGTGAACAGGATGATCAGGATCACCTCGGCCAGGATGTACCACCAGGAACTCGGCCCGAGGACCCGGGCAAGACTCTGGGTCCAACCCCACGGAGTCATCTGCGCCAGCGTCACCGGGAACAGAAGCACCGACGAGGCGAAGATGACCGGGATGACCCCCGCCATGTTGATGCGCAGCGGCAGATAGGTACTCTGCCCGCCGTAGACCTTTCGGCCCACCACCCGCTTCGCGTACTGCACCGGGATGCGGCGCTGGCCTTCGGTGACGTAGATGACGAAGGCCACCACGGCCACGGAGACGACACCCATCATTATCCAGTAGCCCGGGTTGAGCGTCAGAAGCTTCTGGATGCCGGCCGGGAGACGGGACACGATGCTGGCGAAGATCATCAACGAGATGCCGTTGCCGATGCCGCGCTGCGTGATCAGCTCGCCCATCCACATGACCAGAGCGGTACCCACGGTGAGGGTCAGCACGATCAGATAGAAAGCCAGAGGCGTCAGGCCGTCGGGGAAGGCGCCGTAGCTCTTGAACAGGAAGACGAAACCGATGGCCTCGACCAGAGCTAGGATGACGGTGAAATAGCGGGTGTACTGGTTGACCTTCTTCTGGCCGGCCTCGCCCTCTTTCATGAGCTGTTCCAGCCTGGGCACGACCATCGTCAGGAGCTGCATGATGATCGACGCCGTGATGTACGGCATGATCCCCATGGCGAATATGGCGACGCGCTGTAGCCCACCCCCCGAGAAAAGGTTGTAGAAGTCGAAAACGCCGCCGCCGGCAAACATGCTCTGCATTGCATCGACATCGACTCCGGGCACGGGGATGTAGCAGCCCAGGCGGTAGATCGCGATGATCATGGCCGTGAAGAGCAACTTCTTCCGAAGGTCCGGCAGCCTCCAAGCGTTGAGCAAGGATTGCAGCATCAGGCTGTCACCTCTATGGTCCGCAACTCGTCAGTGCACTCCTCGTTCAAATGACTTCCGCGGTGCCGCCGACCGCTTCGATCTTCACGAGCGCGGCCGCGCTGAAGCCGTGAGCCTTGATCGTGAGAGGATGGCTGAGCTCGCCCGTCGCCAGGATCTTGACCCGTTCATCGAGCTTCTTGATGATGCCTCTATCGAGAAGCGTCTCGGGGGACACCACTTCGCCGACCGCAAACCCTTCCAGGCGCGACAAGTTGACGGGAGTGGTGTAGGTCCGGAACGGACCGATCGCCATAGCCGTCTTGGCATTCGGGCCGCGCAGTTTGGGCAGCCTCATGTGCAGCGGCATCTGACCGCCTTCGTACCGGGCCGAGATCTGTCCACCCGAGCGCTGCTTGGACCCTTTATGGCCCCGGCCGCTCGTCTTGCCCACGCCCGAGCCCGCGCCGCGACCCACCCGTTTCCGCGGGCGCTTCGCCCCCGGATCGGGCCTCAGATTGTGTAGGAAGACGTCTCCCATCTCTATCCTTTGTTCTCGATGTCGACCACTTCCACCTCGACCATGTAGCGAATCTTCTGAACCATGCCGCGGATGGCCGGACTATCTTCGTGATACACCGTCTGGTGCATGCGGCTGATGCCAAGAGCGTCAAGGGTTCCCTTGTGGTCTTTCTTACGGTTGATGCGGCTCTTCACCTGCGTGATCTTCAACATGCCGTCACGCCCCGGTCTCGGTCGCGGCCGCGGGCGCGGCTTCCTCTACCGGTCCCATGCCCAGGATCTCCCGGACGGTCTTGCCCCGCTGATGGGCGATGTCTTCGGGGCGCCGCAGGCTGCGGAGCCCCTGCTCGGCCGCCCGCACCATGTTGATGGGGTTAGTGGTCCCCAAGCACTTGGTGAGGACGTCCTTGACTCCGCCCAGTTCCAGCAGAGCCCGCACGCCGCCACCGGCTATGACCCCGGTACCGGCCGAGCAAGGACGCAACAGCACCCTGCCGGCGCCGTAGTGGCCCAGCACTTCGTGGGTGATGGTGCTGCCGTGTTTGGGCACGACGAACAGGTTCTTGCGCGCGTCCTCGATAGCCTTCTGGATGGCCAGGGGCACCTCTTTGGCCTTGCCATAGCCGACGCCCACGGTGCTCTCGCCGTCGCCGACGGCGACCAAAGCGGTGAACGAAAAGCGCCGGCCGCCCTTGACTACCTTCGCCACGCGGTTGATATGGATCACGCTCTCCTGAAGGTTAAGCGAATCTGCCTTGATCTGCGCCAACGTGCTACCTCTCTCTCCCTCAGAAGTCCAGGCCGCCCTGGCGGGCTCCATCCGCCAGAGCTTTTACTCGACCGTGATACAGATACGGGCCGCGGTCGAAGACCACCCGTTCGATGCCGGCCGCCTTGGCCCGTTCGGCCAGCAACTGCCCCACCTTGGTGGCCAGATCGGTCTTGGACAGACCTTTCTCACCCACGTGGATGGTGGAGGCGCTGGCGAGGGTCCGGCCGTTGCGGTCATCGATGACCTGCGCCCAGATCGCCCGGTTGGACCGGAAGACCGAGAGGCGCGGGCGTTCGGGAGTTCCCCGTACTTGGCTCCGTACGCGGAGCGCGCGCCGGGCGCGGGTCCGCATCTTCTTTTCTTCTATACTCATTTCGTCCTCTTCCTGCTAAGCCCGCTTGCCGACCTTGCGCCGCACCACTTCGCCCTCATACCGGATGCCTTTGCCCTTGTAAGGCTCGGGCTTGCGGATGGAGCGGATATCGGCGGCGATCTGGCCGACCCGTTGCTTGTCGATACCCCGCACCACGATCTGAGTGGGGACGGGGACGTCGAACTCGATGTTCTCCGGGGGCGTTACCACCACTGGGTGTGAGTAGCCGACCAGGATCTCCAGATCGGTGCCCTTCTTCGAAGCCCGGTACCCAACACCCTGGATCTCGAGCTTCTTCTGGAAGCCCGTGGTGACCCCGGTGACCATGTTCGACAGCAGCGTCCGAGTGAGACCGTGGAGCGAGCGGTTGGGGCCCGAATCGTTCGGCCTGGTGACGGTCATGACGCCGTCCGAGATGGTGATCTGCATGTTGGGGTGCACGTTCAAGGCCAATTGGCCCTTCGGGCCCTCGACCGCCACATTCGTGCCGGTGATCGTCACGTCGACGCCGGCCGGGATGGTTATGGGTGCTCTTCCTATCCTCGACATGGCGTCACCATACGAAGCAGACGACTTCGCCGCCCACTCCAAGTCGTTGTGCTTCTCGGGCGGTCATCAGGCCACGAGACGTGGAGATGACTGCCGTGCCCAAGCCCCCGAGGACCTTCGGCAGATTGTCTTTCTTCGCGTACATCCGGCGGCCCGGCTTGCTGATCCGCTTGATCTGCGAGATCACCCGGCGGCGGCCATCGGTGTACTTCAGCTCGATGACCAGCGTGTCGAAGCTGCCGTCGTTGACCACTGCGTACGACGTGACATAGCCCTCGTCTTTGAGAACACGGGCCAGGTCCACCTTCTGAGCGGAGGACGGCATCTCGACCTTGGCCTGGAGCGCCTTGTTGGCGTTCCGGATGCGGGTGAGCATGTCGGCTATGGGATCGGTATGAGACATGACCCCTCCTACCAGCTCGACTTGGTGACGCCGGGGATGAGCCCCTGGTGCGCCAGATCACGGAGACAGATGCGGCACACGCCGAAGCGGCGGAAGTAGGCTCGCGGCCGCCCGCACCGTTGGCACCGGTGATGAGCCCGGACAGTGTACTTCTGCGGGCGCTGTGCCTTAGCGATCATTGATTTCTTTGCCATTCGCTGCTGCTCCTATCCTTCAGCTCTGCCGGAAGGGCATGCCCATGAACTTGAGCAGGGCCCGACCCTCGTCGTCCGTCTTCGCCGTCGTGGTGATCGCGATGTCCAAACCCCGGAGCCGGTCGATCTTGTCGTAGTCGATCTCCGGGAAAATGATCTGCTCCTTGACGCCCAGGTTGTAGTTGCCCTGTCCGTCGAAACCCTTGGGCGAGATCCCCTGGAAGTCACGGATGCGAGGCAGGGCGATGCTGATGAGGCGGTCGAGCATCTCGTACATGCGGTCGCCCCGCAGAGTGACCCGCAGCCCGACCGGCATGCCTGCGCGCAGCTTGAAGTTGGCCACCGACTTCCGAGCCCGGCGGAGTTGCGCCTTCTGCCCGGTGATCTGGCCAAGTTGGATCGCCGCTTCCTCCATCTGCTTAGCGTCTTGAGTGCCCGCGCCGACGCCCATGTTGAGCGTCACCTTGGTGACTCTCGGCACCTGCATGACGTTCTTGTAGCCGAACTGCTCACGCATAGCCGGGACGATGTCGGTACGGTATTTGTCTTTTAGTCTCGGGACTGCCATCGCTAACCCTTATCCACCTGGACGTTACATTTCTTGCAGTAGCGGATCTTGTCGTCGCCTTCCATGCGCACGCCCACGCGCACGGCCTGGCTGCAACTGGGACACACCAGCTTGACGTTACTGATATGGATCCCGGCTTCCCGCTCGATCACCCCGCCCTGCGGCGTCTTCTGGGACGGACGGACGTGCCGCTTGATGAAGTTCACCCGCTCGATCACGACCCGCTCGTCGGCGGAAAGCACCCGTAGCACCTTGCCGCGCTTGCCGTTCTGCTTGCCCTGGATCACCTCGACCGTGTCGCCCTTTTTGATCCGGAAGTGCTTCGCCCGCGGTTCAGCCTTCGCTTTCTTGGCCATCACAGCACCTCCGGCGCAAGCGAGACGATCTTCGCGAAGTTCTTCTCGCGCAGTTCCCGCCCCACGGGGCCGAAGATCCTGGTGCCGCGGGGGTTCATCTGCCGGTCGATAAGCACGGCGGCGTTCTCGTCGAACCCGATATAGGTCCCGTCTTTGCGGCCGTAGGACTTCTTGACCCGCACGACCACCGCCTGCACCACGTCGCCCTTCTTGACGGCGCTGCCCGGAGTGGCCTCCTTGACCGCCCCCACTATGATGTCGCCCACTCCGGCGTAGCGGCGCTGCGACCCGCCCTTGATGCGGATACACAACAGCTCGCGCGCGCCGGTGTTATCGGCGACCTTTAGTCTTGTCTCTACTTGGATCATTGTTTGTCACCCATCTCCCGCCGCGGTCACTCGGCCCGCTGGAGCACCCTGATAAGGCGCCACGTCTTGTCCCGGGATAGCGGCCGGCACTCGCGTACCAGCACCGTGTCGCCGATGCGAGCTTCGTTGTTCTCGTCATGGGCCTTCAACCGGCTGGTCCTGCGGACCACCTTCTTGTACTCGGCGTGCGGCTTGACCGTGCTCACCTGCACGACGATGGTCTTGTCCATCTTGTCGGAAACGACCATGCCCTGCCGTTCCCTCTGTTTTGTGGTTGGCTGCTCGGCCATCAGAGCTCCCTCGACCGTTCTCTCGACGATTGCACCGTCATGATCCTGGCGATATCGTGACGCACCTGGTGAAGCCGGCTGGTGTTCTCCAGCTGCCCGGCCGCGTGCTGGAACCGCAGGTTGAACAGCTCCTCACGCGACTGCTTGAGGCGCTGGACCAATTCCTCGTCGCCGAGGTCCAATAGATCCTTAGGCTTCAATGCCCCCATCCTCCCTGGTCGCGAATCTGCATTTGACAGGAAGTTTGTGCGCCGCGAGCCGGATCGCCTCCCGGGCCAGTTCCTCGGGAACGCCCGCCAGCTCGAACATGACCCGGCCCGGCTTCACTACGGCCACCCATTGGTCGGGCGAGCCTTTGCCGGAGCCCATGCGCGTCTCGGCAGGCTTTTTGGTGATGGGCTTCTGCGGGAAGATGTTGATCCACACCTTCCCACCCCTCTTGATCTTCCGGGTCATCGCGATACGAGCAGCCTCGATCTGGCGGCTGGTGATCCAGCCCGGCTCGAGGGCCTGCAGGCCGTATTCGCCGAAATGCACGGTCGTCTGGCCCTTGGCCTGCCCGGCCATGCGGCCCCGGTGCTGTTTGCGGTGCTTGACCCTTTTTGGTAGTAGCATCTCTTATCCTCGTTCTTCTTCAGATCCCTTGTCCTATTGTCCACGGGTCCGGGCGTTGCCAGGACCCCCGGCCAGGACGTGGATCGGAGCCGTCACCCCAGAGGGGCTTCCGATTGAGCACGACTGCCTTTGTCGAAGCCCTCGGGCATGATCTCGCCCTTGTTTATCCACACCTTCACGCCGATCTTGCCAAAAGTCGTGTCGGCCTCCCAGAAACCGTAGTCGATGTCGGCCCGCAGGGTGTGCAGGGGCACGCGCCCCTCGCTGTAGCCCTCGACGCGCGCCATCTCCGCGCCGCCGAGGCGGCCGCCGGACTTGACCTTGATGCCCTCGGCGCCCGAACGCATCGCCGAGGTGATGGCCCGCTTCATCGCACGGCGGAAGCTCACCCGGTTGGCGAGCTGCTCGGCGATGGACTGGGCCACCAGGGTGGCGTCGAGCTCGGGCCGCTTGATCTCCACGATGTTGACGTGCACGGTCTTGCCCGTCATATCGTGGATGTCGCGCCGAAGGGCGTCCACTTCGGATCCGGACTTGCCGATGACGATGCCCGGCCGGGCCGTGTGGATGTCGATGACCACCTTGTTCGTGTCCTTGCGGATAACGACAGTGGAGAGCCCGGCGTGGCCCATCTTCTTCTGGATGTGCTTACGGATCGCCAGATCCTCGTGGAGGAAGGAGGCGAACTGCCGCTCGGTGTACCAGTGAGCCTTCCAGTCATGGATGATGCCAAGCCGCATGCCTCCGGGATGAACTTTCTGACCCACCTGCTACGACTCCTTCTTCTCGTCGACGCAAACCGTGATGTGACTCGTCCTCTTACGGATGCGGCTGGCCCGGCCCATCGCCCGCGGCTTGAACCGCTTGATGGTAGGGCCGCCGTTCGCATACACCTGCACGACCCAGAGGTCGTCGGCGTCGAGATTGTTGTTGTTCTCGGCGTTGGCCACGGCCGAGTCGAGGACTTTGCCCACCAGCTTGGCGGCCGCCCGGGGGCTGAGCGCGAGGATGGCTTTTGCCTCGGCTACCTTCTTGCCCCGGATCATGGACGCCACGTCACCGGCTTTGCGCGGCGAGACCCGCACGTATTTCGCTGTCGCGTTTACCATCCCGTCACTTCCTCTTCATGCGGCGTTCTTTGTTGCCGCCGTGTCCACGGAAGGTGCGGGTGAGAGCGAACTCGCCCAGCCGGTGGCCGACCATGCTCTCGGTGACGTATACGGGCACATGTTTACGGCCGTCGTGGACGGCGATGGTATGCCCGATCATCTCCGGGTAGATGGTGGACGCGCGCGACCAGGTCTTGAGCATGCGCTTCTCGCCGGTCGCGTTCATGATCTCGACCCGCTTCATCAGCCGTTCTGCGACGAAGGGAGCTTTTTTGCTTGAACGTGTCACGATGCTCTACTACCTCCCTTTCCCAGCTCGCCTGACGATGTACTTGTTCGAAGGTTTCTTCTTGCTGCGAGTCTTGTGCCCCAGTGTTGGAACCCCCCACGGCGTCACCGGATTGCGACCCGGAGGCGTGGAGCCCTCGCCGCCGCCGTGCGGGTGGTCGACCGGGTTCATGGTCGTACCGCGAACGCCGGGCCGCACACCCATCCAGCGCTTGCGTCCAGCCTTGCCGGTGGTGAGGTTCTCGTGCTCGGCATTGCCGATCTCGCCGATGGTCGCCCGGCACTCGAGATGGATCATGCGCATCTCGCCGGAGGGCAGGCGCAGAATGGCGTAGTCGCCTTCCTTGGCCATGACCTGGGCCGAGGTACCGGCCGAACGGGCGATCTGCCCGCCGCGGCCCTTGTACATCTCGATGTTGTGCACGACGGTACCGACCGGGATGTTGCGCAACGGAAGGGCGCAGCCGATCCGGATGTCGGCCCCGGGGCCCGCTTCGATCATCGCGCCTACGCCCAGCTTGTTGGGAGCCAGGATGTAGCGCTTCTCGCCGTCGCGGTACACGATGAGGGCGATACGGCAGTTACGGTTGGGATCGTACTCGATGGAGTCGACCCGGCCCGGCACGCCGTCTTTGTCGCGCTTGAAATCGATGATCCGGTACGCCCGCTTATGCCCGCCGCCTTGGTGACGGGTGGTGATGCGGCCGTAGTTGTTCCGGCCGCCCTTGCGGTTGACCGGACGGGTAAGCGACTTCTCCGGCTCGCTCCGAGTGATCTCGTCGAAGGAGGGCGTGGTCGAGAACCTGCGCCCCGGGGATGTCGGTTTATAACTCTTTATTGCCATGTCTTTCTAACCGCTCCCCTTCTACGTAGCGCCGAAGAACTCTATCCGGTTACCCGGGGCGAGCTCGACTACAGCCTTTTTCCAGCGCTTGGTGACCCCGACGTGGGCGCCCCTGCGCTTGGGCTTCGGCTTCATATTGATGGTTTGCACGCCGATGACCTTGACCTTGAAGATCTCCTCCACGGCGGCCCGAATGTGGGGCTTGGTGGCCCGGTAGTTGACCTCGAAGGAATACCGGTTGGAGTCGACAGCCCGGTAGCTCTTCTCCGAGATGATCGGGCGGATGATGATCTCCCGTGCGTCCACTACGCTGCACCGCCTTCGTTCAAGCCGCCTTCGAGGAAGGAGACGGCCGCTTCGGTGAACAGAAGACTCTTGGCCCACACGTAGTCCTGCACCTCGGCGTCGCCGATGGCGAGCGTCCGGGTGCCGGCCAGGTTGCGGAAGCTCTTGAGTGCGTTGATCTCGTCGCCTCCCACCAGCACGAGGAGCGGCCGGTCAAGCCCGGCGTTGCCGAGGATGGTGGCAGCTTTGTGCGTGGACGGCTCGTCGAAAGCCGCTCCGGAGAGCACGCGCACGGTCCCGCCGGCCACCAGATCGCCCAGGGCCATACGGAAGGCTTGTACCTTGACCTTCTTGTTGATCTTCTTGGCGAAGCTGCGGGGGATGGGCGGAAACGCCACGCCGCCGCCGGTGAAATGGGCCACTTTGCCCGAGCCCACGCGAGCGCGGCCGGTGCCCTTCTGCCGCCACTGCTTGGCGGTGGTACCCGCGACCTCGCTTCTGGTCTTCGCCGACGCAGTCCCCTGCCGGTGGTTGGCCAGTTCGGCCGTTACCACCTGGTGCAGCAAGCCGATGTTGATCCTGTCCTGCACCAGATCCTCAGCCAGTGGGTGCTGGCCGATGACGGCGCCGTTCTCGTTGATTCTGTCGATGGATGGCATAGACCTAACCTCTGATCACGACCAGGGAGCCTTTGCTCCCCGGGATGGCGCCTTTGACCAGCACCAGGTTCTTGTCGGAGTCGGTGTCGACCACCTTCAGACCTGTCTGCGTGACCCTCACGTTACCCATCTGCCCCGGTAGCCGGGTTCCTGGATACACCCTGGCCGGATCTGCCGACGCGCCGATGGAGCCGGGGGCGCGATGGAAGTGGGAGCCGTGGTAGCCCGGCCCACCGGCGAAACCGTGCCGCTTGATGACGCCCTGGAAGCCCTTGCCCTTGCTGACGCCGGTCACTTTGACCTCGTCGCCCGGGGTGAAGATCTCCACGGTGACCGCCTGACCGACAGCAAGGTCGTCCTCGCCCCTGACTTCGATGAGGTGGCGTTTGGGGGCGACCCCGGCCTTCTTGAGGTGCCCGAGCAGCGGCTTGTTGAGCCGCTTGGCCTTGACGTCGCCGTAGGCGATCTGGGTGGCGGCGTAGCCGTCGTTCTCCACGGTCTTCTTCTGCGTGACCAGGCAGGGCCCGGCCTGGATGACCGTGCAGCGGACGACGGTGCCGTCATTTTCGAAATACTGGGTCATGCCCAGCTTTGTACCTAACAACGTCTTCATCACAGTTTGATCTCTATATCCACGCCGGCCGGCAGGTCCATGCGCATGAGCGAATCGACGGTCTTGGGCGTGGGCTGGTGGATGTCGATCAGGCGCTTGTGCGTCCTGATCTCGAAATGCTCGCGCGAATCCTTGTCCTTGAAGGGACTACGGATCACGCAGTAGACGTTCTTCTCGGTCGGGAGAGGGACCGGGCCGGAAATGGTGGCGCCGGTGCGCTCAGCCGTTTCGACGATGCTCCGGGCGCTCTTGTCGATCAGTTCGTGATCGTAGGCTTTGAGCCTAATGCGTATCTTCTGTTGCGCCACCGAGCGACTCCTACTTGATTATCTTGGTAACGGCGCCGGCGCCCACGGTGCGGCCGCCTTCACGGATGGCAAAACGGAGGCCTTCGTCCATGGCGATCGGGGTGATCAGCTTCGCATTGACGGTCGTGTGATCGCCCGGCATGACCATCTCGATGCCCTCCTCCAGGGTCACGTCGCCGGTCACGTCGGTGGTCCGGAAGTAGAACTGCGGACGGTAACCGTTGAAGAACGGGGTGTGCCGGCCGCCCTCTTCGCGAGACAAGACGTAGATCTGCGCCTCGAACTCCGTGTGAGGAGTGATACTGCCCGGGTGGGCGAGTACCATACCGCGCTCGACTTCGTCGCGCTTGGTGCCGCGGAGCAGAACGCCGATGTTGTCGCCTGCGCGGCCTTCATCCAGCAGCTTGCGGAACATCTCGACGCCGGTGGCGACGGTCTTGGTGGGCTGCGGATGCAGGCCCACCATCTCGACGTTGTCGCCCACTTTGACGATGCCGCGCTCCACACGACCGGTGACCACGGTGCCGCGGCCCTGGATGGAGAAGACGTCTTCTATCGGCATCAGGAAGGGCTTGTCGATGGCCCGCTCAGGATCAGGAATGTAGTTGTCGAGAGCGTCGGTCAGCTGGAAGATGGACCCGCACTTCGGGCACTCGCGGTCGCCGCAGCCGTGGTCGAGGGCCTGGAGGGCCGAGCCGGTGATCACGGGGATATCGTCGCCCGGGAATTCGTATTCGGTCAGCAGTTCGCGGACTTCCATCTCGACCAGCTCGAGGAGCTCGGGGTCGTCGACCATGTCGGCTTTGTTCATGTAGACGACGATGTAGGGCACGCCCACCTGCCGGGCAAGCAGGATATGCTCACGGGTCTGAGGCATGGGGCCGTCGGCTGCCGACACGACCAGGACAGCGCCGTCCATCTGGGCGGCACCGGTGATCATGTTCTTGATGTAGTCGGCATGGCCCGGGCAGTCGACGTGAGCGTAATGCCGCTTTTCGGTCTCGTACTCAACGTGAGCCGTGGCGATGGTGATACCTCGCTCGCGCTCTTCCGGAGCGTTGTCGATGGAGTCAAAACTGCGAAACTCGATGTCCGGGTTCAGATTTGCGAGACACTTGGTGATAGCCGCGGTCAAGGTGGTCTTGCCGTGGTCGACGTGACCGATGGTGCCCACGTTGACGTGAGTCTTGGTCCGTGCAAACTTCTTCTTCGCCATTGGTTCCTCCCTTTCTACCTGAGTCGCTCAGGCGGCCGCCGCAGCCAGGCAGCCGTTTTGCCCTTGACTAGTCGTTGCTCGCTTTGCCGCCCTGCTGGGCGATTATTTCCTGCGCGATGGTGCTGGGCACCTCAGCGTAGTGACTGAATTGCATAGTGTACGTCGCCCGACCCTGGGTCATAGACCGTACGTCGGTGGCGTACCCGAACATCTGCGCGAGAGGAACCATGGCCTTGATGACCTGGGCTCCCGCCCGCGGCTCCATGCCGAGGATGTGGCCTCGCCTGGAGTTGAGGTCGCCCATGACGTCGCCCATGTATTCCTCGGGCACAACGACCTCTACGTCTTCCAGCGGCTCGAGGAGCACGGGATGCGCCTTCCTGGCCGCCTCGCGAAACGCCAGCGAGCCGGCGATCTTGAAGGCCATCTCCGAGGAGTCGACCTCGTGGAAGGAGCCGTCGATAAGCTCCACCTTGACGTCCTCCATGGGGAAGCCGGCCAGAACGCCGGTCTCCATAGCCTCGACCATGCCGGCCTCCGCCGCGGGGATGTACTCCCGGGGAACGGCCCCGCCCACGATCTTGTTCTCGAAGCTGAAGCCCGCGCCGAATTCGTTGGGCGACATCCTGATGACCACGTGGCCGTACTGGCCGCGCCCGCCGGTCTGCCGGACGAACCGCCCCTCGGCCTTGGGCACCGTCTTGGTGATGCCCTCGCGATAGGCCACCTGCGGCCGGCCCACGTTGGCGTCGACGCGGAACTCGCGGAGCAGCCGGTCGACGATGATCTCCAGATGCAGCTCGCCCATACCGGCGATGATCGTCTGCCCGGTTTCCTCGTCGGTCCGCACCCGGAAGGTGGGGTCTTCGTCGGCCAGCTTCATCAGGCTCTCGCCCAGGCGATCCTGATCGACCTTGGTCTTCGGCTCGATAGCCACGAAGATGACCGGCTCGGGGAACTCGATGGACTCGAGGATGATCGGGCTGCCCTCGTCGCAGAGGGTGTTGCCCGTCGTCGTGGCCTTGAGGCCCACGGCAGCCGCGATGTCGCCGGCGAAGACCTGGGTGATGTCTTCGCGATGGTTGGCGTGCATCTGCAAGATGCGGCCGATGCGCTCTTTCTTGTCCTTGCTCGAGTTGTATACATACGAGCCGGCTTTGAGCGTGCCCGAGTACACCCGGAAATAGGTGAGCTTTCCTACGAAAGGATCGGACATGATCTTGAAGGCGATGGCGGCGAAGGGCTCGTCGTCGTCGGCGCTCCGGGTCACGGTGGTCCCGTTCTTGGGGTTGATCCCCTCGACCGGGGGCACGTCCATCGGCGAGGGGAGGTAGTCGACCACCGCGTCCAGCAGCATCTGCACGCCCTTGTTCTTGAACGAAGACCCGCACAGCACCGGGGTGAGGTCGATGTCGAGCGTGGCCCGGCGGATGGCGGCCTTCAGGCGCTCGACCGAGATAGTCTCGCCCTCCAGGTAATCCATCATCAACTCGTCGTCCCGCTCGGCCAACGTCTCGATCATGTGAGTGCGCTCGGCTTCGGCCCGGTCCCGCATGTCGTCGGGGACGGTGATCTCCTGCCACTCCACGCCCATGTCGTCGTCGAACACGTACGCGACCATGCGCACCAGGTCGATGACGCCCCGGAATTCGTCTTCGCGGCCGAGGGGGAGTTGCACGACGAGCGGCCGCGCGTGCAGCCGGTCGACCATCATCTGGACGCCGCGCATGAAATCGGCGCCCACCCTGTCCATCTTGTTGACGAAGGCGATGCGGGGCACACCGTACTTGTCGGCCTGCCTCCAGACGGTCTCCGACTGCGGTTCAACGCCCGCCACGGAGCAGAAAAGGGCAATGGCCCCGTCGAGCACTCGCAGGGAACGCTCGACCTCCATAGTGAAGTCCACGTGCCCGGGCGTGTCTATTATGTTGATGCGATAGTCGTCCCATTCGCACGTCGTAGCAGCCGACGTGATGGTGATGCCCCGCTCCTGCTCCTGGGCCATCCAGTCCATCACCGCGGCGCCGTCGTGTACCTCACCGATCTTGTAAGTGCGGCCGGTGTAGTACAGGATCCGTTCGGTGGTCGTCGTTTTTCCGGCATCGATGTGGGCCATGATGCCGATGTTGCGGACCATCGAGAGCGGATGCCTCTGGGCCGTCTTCGCGTCGGATTTATGTGCGGTGGCCTGCGCCAATTTCCTTAGTACCTAAACTCTCTCTCGAATTCTCTGTCTGCCGTCGACCTGGTGCTACCAGCGGTAGTGCGCGAAGGCCCTGTTGGCCTCGGCCATCCGCAGCAGGTCTTCTTTCTTCTTCATGGTGACACCGGTCCGGTTGAAACCGTCGAGCAGTTCTCCGGCCAACCGTTCCGCCATGGTGTGCTCGCGCCGCGCACGGCTGTGGTTGATGAGCCAGCGCACCGCCAGGGTATACGAACGGCGGGTCGGGACTTCC
>CAWAOX010000017.1:0-36384 GCA_963783835.1 uncultured Actinomycetota bacterium | reverse complement strand
CGCGCCTGCGTTGATGGCGCCGGGAACGCCCAAGCTGTTCGAACTGGCCAAGCAGCACTTCGGAGCCATGCCCGCTGAGTATCTGCCGTCCACCGAGGCTCGGGAGCTACTGCGCGGCTTGGTCGAGGCTGCCAAGGAGCACGGGATAAAGGGCAAGTCTGTCTACCAGCCGCTGCGTGTCGCGTTGAGCGCGCGCGAGGAAGGTCCCGAGTTGTATTACCTGGTCGGCGGACTCGGCAAGAGTCGCATCCTTCGCCGCCTCGACTCCGCCGCCGCCTACGCCGCCCGCTGGGCGGACCCGACGCTGTAAGGGAGATCTCCCATGCGCCTCTACGACTCCATGAACCAGGAGAAGAAGGAATTCGTCCCGCGCGACGGAGACCACGTGACCATGTATTTCTGCGGTCCCACCGTCTACAACTATGTGCATGTCGGCAATGCCCGGCCGTACGTGGTCTCGATGGTGGCCAAGCGCTACTTCGAGTCGCTCGGCTACCGGGTGACCCTGGTGGAGAACATCACCGACATCGACGACCGGATCATCAACAAAGGTCTGTCAGAGGGGCGCGACTATCGGGAGGTGGCAGAGGAGTTCGCCCGCGCCTACCGCGAAGACACCGACCGGCTCGGTCTCGGGCGCCCGGATGTGGAACCGCTGGCGACCGAGCATATTCAGGAGATCATCGATCTCATCGCCGGACTGATCGAGCACGGGCACGCATACCAGTCCGGCCTCGACGTTTACTTCGACGTCGATAGCTGGCCCGAATACGGGAAGCTGTCCAGGCAACAGGTGGCCGAGATGCGGCACGGCGCCCGCATCGACGTGGGGGAGGACAAGGCCGATCCCCTGGACTTCGCTTTGTGGAAGGGTGCCAAGCCGGGAGAGCCCGCGTGGGAGAGCCCGTGGGGGGCGGGACGGCCAGGCTGGCACATCGAGTGTTCGGCAATGAGTCTCAAGTACCTGGGAGCGGGCTTCGACATCCACGGCGGCGGCCGGGATCTGATCTTCCCGCATCACGAGAACGAGATCGCGCAGGCCGAGGGCGCCGGCGAGCCTTTTGCCCGCTTCTGGATGCACAACGGGATGCTGAACCTCAGCCAGGAGAAGATGTCCAAGAGCGTGGGAAACATCCTGACCCTGCGCCACACCCTCGACCGGCACCGCCCCGAAGCCCTTGTCACCGCCTTTCTGGGCAGCCACTACCGCAGTCCTCTGGAGTTCAGTGAGGACCTGCTGGAAGAGACCGAGCAGCAGGTAGACCGGCTGCGCAACGTTTTCAACTCGCTGGCGGACCGCGGTGCGGCGACCGCGGCCGGCGAACGGGCTCCCGCGTTTGCGCCGGATGACGAAGCCCTGCTCGAGAAGGTGGCGGCTCGCCGGCACGCCTTCGACGATGCGCTGGCCGACGATCTCAACACCGCGGCGGCGCTCGCGGAGGTGTTCGGACTGGCTCGAGAGGTGAACGCGGCTCTGGCGGCCGGAGCGCTCAGCCCTGCCGGCGCCGCCCAGGTGCGCGCGGAGATGGCGGGGATGGCGCACGTTCTCGGCCTCGATGCGGTCACCGGGATCGAGGATGCCGTGCCGGCCGAGATCGTGGCGATGGCTGAGGAGCGGCGCGCCGCCAGAGCGGCGCGCGATTTCGCCCGGGCGGATGCCCTTCGGGCCGCAATCGCCGAAGCCGGCTTCGAAGTCCGGGACGCCCCCGATGGCTTCAAGATCGTCCCAACCAGGTAAGCGCCCCCGCCGGCCCGGCGAGCGCACGGAGAAAGAGCGCCGCGCGCCGCAAGGATCCACGCCGCCCAAGGCGGGCGTCCACCCGACGGGCGGCTACGGAGCCGGGCAGCAAGGCCCTGGTTCGTACGACCCCGGCCCACACGGCGCGACCCGGGGGACCGGCGCGTCCGTCCCTGCCGTATCCGGCGTCACT
Organism: uncultured Actinomycetota bacterium; assembly: GCA_963783835.1. Classification (GTDB taxonomy): domain Bacteria; phylum Actinomycetota; class Thermoleophilia; order RBG-16-64-13; family RBG-16-64-13; genus CAIQPS01. The sequence continues at coordinate 34,453 of CAWAOX010000017.1, read as the reverse complement.
CTCATCTACGGCCGCAACCCCGTGCGCGAGGCGCTGCGCGGCCGCCGGTGCGTACATACGGTGTGGCTGATCTCCGGCGATGCGGGCGACGGACTGGAGCAGACACTTCAGGGATGGGTGATAGACACCTCCCGCCCGCGGCCTGAGGTCCATCACGCTTCTTCGACCCAGATGACCTCCATGGCCGGCAGTCCCGACCACCAAGGCATTGTCGCGAGCGTAGACCCTTACTCGTACGTCGAGCCCGGCGCGATCCTCCAGACGTTCACCCTTCTGGTGGCGCTTGACGAGGTGCAGGACCCGCACAACTTGGGCGCCATTATTCGGACCGCGGAAGGAGCGGGGGCCGGCATTGTCATCCCCCGGCACCGCGCCGTGGAGGTGACGGCCGCTGTGGTCAAAGCGTCCGCGGGGGCGACGGAGCATGCTGCGATCGCTCAGGTGCGCAACCTTGCAGACTTCCTCGCGGCTGCCAAGGAAGCCGGTTTCTGGGTTTACGGAGCGGCCGCCGGCACGGGCACATCTTACACGGCCCAGGACTATCGCTATCCCACCTGCTTCGTGGTGGGTTCCGAGGGCCAGGGCCTGGGGCGGAGGGTGGAATCACTGTGCGACGTCATGGTGAGCCTGCCCCTGCAGGGCAAGGTCGACTCGCTGAACGTGAGCGTGTCGACGGGGATCCTTTTGTATGAAGCGGTGCGGCAGCGGGCGTCCGAGGTGGCGGGGGCAGCACCGGCGGGAGAGACCGCACCATGACCGTCTATCTGATCGACGGCTACAACGTGCTGCACCAGTCCATCGGGCACAAGAAGCTCGGCGCCAGCAAGGGCACTGCCGGCAGCCAGAGCGCCCCGGGCGCCGGCGGCGGGCCCGACCTGGAGGATACGCGGAAGCGGCTCCTCGATAGGATCGCCAGCTACATGGGCCGCACATCCGACCGGGCCATTGTGGTGTTCGATTCCCACGCTCAATTGTTGCAAAAGCAGGAGAGTGCAACTGCCAATGTGGAGGTCTATTTCGGCTCGTTTTCGCACTCAGCCGACAGCATTATCGAGAGGGAGGTTTATGCATTAAGTGCAGGGGAAAAGGTCATCGTCGTGTCGTCGGACTACCAGCTCCAAAAGACCATCTTCCGCCCCAACGTGATTCGGTGCTCCTCGCGGCAATTTGTGTCGGACTTGCAAGAAGAAACAAAAAGGATTGCAATTTCTCCGAATTGCACTACAATGAGTCATCGGATTGAAGACAGGGTCGACGCCGATACGGTGGACAAGCTCAAGGCGCTTCGCGATTCGTTGATCGGGAAGCCCCAGGAGAGAGGGTAAGAAGAGCCGGGACCGAGACCCTGACCCGCGACTCTAGTCCGGAGGGGGTGGCATGGAAAGTGCGGCGTTCGCAAGGAAGGCGGCCGAGAAGGCTGTTACCGAGTGGACCGACGAGGAACTCGTCGCCTTCGCCAAGACCGCAGACCCCGAGGCCACCAGGCGCATCCTCAGCCGCTACCACTACTTCGTGCGCATGAAAGCCAACTCCTACTTCCTGGCCGGTGGCGACGGCGACGACTTGATCCAGGAAGGCTATATCGGCCTGTATAAGGCGATCCGCGATTTCGAGCCCGGCCGCAGCACCAGTTTTCGGAGTTTCGCCGAGCTATGTGTCACCCGGCAGATCATCACCGCCATCAAGACGGCCTCCCGGCAGAAGCACCTTCCTCTCAACACCTACGTGAGCTTCAGCCATACACCCGCCAGCTCGGAGTACGACACTCGCACCCTGGCCGACGTCATCCCTGCCGGCCGCACCAGCGACCCGGCGCAGCAAGTGATCAGCTCTGAAGAGGTGTTCAGCCTGACGGACTGCCTCGTGCGGCTGCTCAGCCCTCTCGAATCCAAGGTGCTCAAGTACTACCTGGAAGGCAACTCGTACGAGATCATCGCGGCGTACGTAGGGCACGACACCAAGACGGTGGACAACGCCCTGCAGCGCATCAAGCGGAAGGTGACCCTCCACCTGGAAAGCCGGCGGGTGCTGCTCTAGGCCGGCGGCTCAGGCGGGACCCCCGGGCCGCTCGAGAAAGAGGCGCCACGCTTTCGCCTCTTCTGCCGCCTCGCTCGCCAAACATCCACCGCGCGTAGACCTTTCGAAACTCTCCGCCGCCTTCCCGCGTCTGACCGGCGTTCCAAACCGAATGGAGGGGTGCCATGAGAGGTTGGAAGTTCGTTGCTCCGGTGGCCGTCGTGGGGCTGGTGTCGGTGATCCTGTTGGCCTGTACATCGCCTCCTCGCGCATCGGAGACGGTCGACGGTTACGTCGCCCTCGTGCCGGATACGCTACGAGCGGGGGAGACCGCCTCCTTTTCGTTCACGCTGTTCAATGGCAATGACTTCGCCAAGAGCGCGGTCACCGTCTCCGTGATCGGTAAGGACAAAGCGGTGCTCGCGTCGGCTCAAGGGGACATTGATGGCAAGGGGACGCTGGCTCTCACTGTTCCCCGAGTGGCGCCCGGTGAATACCATGTCAAGGTCACGGGCGAGGGGTTCGCCGAGACGACGGCCGTCCAGATCCAGCCGGGGACGCTCCTCTTTTTGGAGAGCGACAAGCCCATATACAAGCCGGGGCAGACGGTTCACGTCCGTCTGGTCGCCCTCGATTCGGAACTGAGGCCGGTCTCGGGCGAAGCGATCATCGAAATCCAGGATGCCAAAGCGATCAAGGTCTTCAAGAAGACGGTGACTACCGACGAGTACGGGATGGCCACCATCGATTTACCGCTGTCGACCGAGCCCAACCTGGGGGTCTGGAAGCTGACCGCCAACGCGGGCGAGGCTTCCACCCAGTTGGACGTTCGCGTGGAGCAGTACGTCCTGCCCAAGTACGAGGTGAAAGCCGATATGGCGAAGGAATGGTTCCTGGTGAACGAGCCCATCACCGGGAACGTCGCCGCGCAATACAGCTTTGGGCGCATGGTGAAGGGTGAACTCAAAGTGACCGCTTTCCGCTATGTGGGCGAATGGGAAGAGTACGCGACCTACGAGGCCAAGATCGACGGACGGGGCGACTTCCGCATCGAGGCGCCGGGCTACGTGGCCGGGGTACCTGAGGCGGGAGGCCTGGGGAACGTGAGGCTCGACATCGCCGTGGCCGAGACGTCAACCGGCTACGAACAGAAGACCACCGAACTGCTCACCGTGGCCGCTACGCCGCTGAACATCCAATTGATCCCGGAGAGCTCGGCCTTCAAGCCCACGCTACCCTTCGGGGTGCTCCTTGTGACCGAGACTCCCAGCGGCGAGCCGGTAGAAGCTCGGGTCAACATCGAAGTGACGTACATGAACGACGACTGGGAGCAGATCGGGCGGGAGAGCAGGTCGGTCCAGACCAAGCGTGGCACTGCGCTGCTTCGCCTCGCGCCTCCGGCCAAAGCCGTGCGGATGAACGTATACGCGTCGTCGGGTGACGCCGGCGCCCAGAAGGAGATCACCTCCGCCTACTCGCCGTCGGGCAACTTCGTCCACGTCCAGCAGCAGGGGAGTCCGGCGCTGGCGGTGGGCGATATCGCGCGGTTCGGCATCGTCTCTACGGCCGAGGCCCGTAACTTCTACTACGAAGTGGTGTCGCGCGGGCGGGTGGTCTTCACCGGCAGCACCACCGGAGACGTCGTCTTCAAGGTCACGCCAGCTATGGCGCCCAACGCCCGCCTGCTCGTCTACCAGATTTTGCAGAACAGCGAAGTCGCCGCGGACGCCATCCCGTTCGAGGTGAAGGGTGAGTATCCGCAGACGGTGACGGCGTGGTTCAGCAAGGAAGAGGCCCGCCCGGGCGACAAGGTGCAGGTCAAGGTACAGACCGAGGGCCGAGCCAAAGTGGGCCTGGTCGCCGTGGACCGCTCGGTGTTCATCCTGGCCGAGAACCGGCTTAACCTGGAGCAGGTGTTCGCCGAACTCGAGGCTCTCTACATGCAACCCCAGGCCGAGTTGCACGAGGCCGAGTGGATGGGCGGCCCGCTGATGATCCCGGGGGCCGAGGAGACCTTCAAGGACGCCGGACTGATCGTTCTCTCCAACAAGAGGGTGCCCAAAGGCAAGGAGATCGAGTCGCCGCAGATGATGTTCGACGGCAGGGCCGAGGAGGCCGGGCTGCCGATGCCGGCGGCCGGTCCCATGACGACCGCGGCCGCGGCCACCTCCACTACCGCCGGGGCCGCGGGTGCCAAGACCAACTCGAGCGGGGATCTGGCCGATGTACAGCGCGTCCGGCAGTTCTTCCCCGAGACGTGGATCTGGGACGAGGCCCTCACCGATGAGGGTGGGAAAGCCACTCTCGACGTCGAGGCCCCCGACTCCATCACCACCTGGGACCTGCGCGCCGTCGCTGTGTCGCCCGACAAGGGCCTGGGGATCTCCGAAAGCTCTTTGCGGGTGTTCCAGCCCTTCTTCCTGCAGGCCGACCTGCCCTACTCGTCCATCCGGGGCGAGGAGTTCCCGGTGAAGATCGCCCTCTACAACTATCTCGACACCGAGCAGAAGATCCAGGTGGACCTCGAGTCCGGCTCCTGGTTCGACCTGCTGGGCGACTCGTCGATGACAGTCAGCGTGGCCCCGAACGAGGTGGGCAGCGCCGAGTTCAAGATCCGCCCGACGAGCATCGGGACGCAGGTGCTCAAAGTGACGGCCCGCAGCAAGGAAGCCGCGGACGCCGTCAACAAGAGCATGATCGTGGAGCCCGAAGGGGTGCCCCGCGAGACCGTCGAGAACCTGGTGGTGCCCGCTGGGTCGTCCCGGGTTCTGCAACTGGTGCTGCCGCGTCTGGGCGTGGTCCCCGATTCGGCCCGCTCGTACGTAGCGGTCACCGGCAGTTTGCTGGCCCAGACCATCGAAGGGCTCGATCAGCTCCTGCAGATGCCGTTTGGATGCGGCGAGCAGAACATGATCCTTTTCGCCCCGGATACCTTCATTCTTAAATACCTCAAAGAGACCCGGCAGTTGAAACCCGAGATCCAGGCCAAGGCGGAAGGTCTCCTGATAACCGGATACCAGCGGGAACTCACGTACCGGCACAACGACGGCAGCTTCTCCGCGTTCGGGGAGCAGGACGAGTCCGGGAGCCTGTGGCTGACCGCGTTCGTGCTCAAGACGTTCTCCCAGGCCAAGGACCTGACGTTCATCGACAAGGCGGTGCTCGGCGAGGCGGCGGCGTGGATCACGTCGCAGCAGAAGAGCGACGGCTCGTTCGAGCAGGTGGGCTTCGTCCATCACGAGGACATGATGGGCGGGGTCAAGGGCAAGGACACGCTGACCGCGTACGTGGCCATCGCACTGCTCGAAGCGGGGGAGACCGCCGCGGCGGATAGGGCGATCGCGTACCTGGAAGGCCGGGTGTCCGGCATCGACGACTCGTATGCGCTGGCGCTCACCACCTACGCTCTCGAGCTGGCCAAGAGCGCCGTGGCGCCCCAGGCCATGACCAAGCTCATGGAGGTGGCCATCGAGGACGAGAACGGGCTGCACTGGAGCAACGGGTCCGGGGAACCGCGGCCATACGAGCAGGGCGCCGGAGTGCAGGCCGTGCCGCCGGCCTTGGAACCCCAGCCGGACGTGATGCCGCCGATTGACATCATGTCCAGCTTGGACATCGAGGCGACCGGGTACGCCACGTTGGCCCTCATCGAAAGCGGCGACCGCGTCGATGCGTCCCGGTCGGCCAAGTGGCTGGTGGGACAGCGCAACAGCCAGGGCGGCTTCGGCTCCACCCAGGACACCGTGGTGGCTCTCCAGGCCCTCACGGAGTACTCGACGATGAGCGCCACCGACACCGATATGACGGTGACTCTCAAAGCCGGCAGCATGACCAAGGACGTCAGGATCTCGCCGGACAACTTCGATGTGACCCAGTTGGTAGAGGTACCGGCGGGGGTCAGCGTCGAGGTGAGCGCCAAGGGCAAAGGCGAGGCCGTGGTGCAGGGAGTGCTCCGGTACAACCTGCCCGAGGCCCAGAAGGTCGCCAGTGTCTTCGACATCAGGGTGGACTACAACACGGCGCGGGTGGCGGTGAACGACCTGATCGATATCAAGGCGAGCATCACCTTCAACCCGCCGGAACCGATCAAAGCCGGCATGGTGGTAATGGACATCTCGGTGCCGACCGGCTTCGCGGCCGTGGACGAGTCGCTGGCGAAGCTGCTCGAGCAGCACAAGATCAAGCGGTACGACGTGGCCGGCCGCAAGGTGATCGTCTACATCGAGGATATGGACCCGGGCGACAAGGTGAGCCTCTCGTTCCAGGCCCGAGCGTTGTATCCGGTGAAGGCCAAGAGCTCCGTCTCGAGTGCCTACTCGTACTACACGCCCGACTGGAGAGGGGAAACCTTGAGCGAGGCCGTGACAGTCCAATAAGGCATTGAGCGGCTGGAGCCGCCGATAGAGTGACCATCCGCCAGGTGTGGGCGTGGGCCAACCGGGTGTATGGAGGGGGGACGGCGCCGGTCGGACGAAAGTCCGGCCGGCGCCGATCGGTTTGAGGGGACGTCACGGCCTCCCGCCGGCCGCTCCCGTCAGCAAAGGCGCGCAGGAACCAGCGGTGCCCCTATCGAACAAAGCAATATGGGACTACTATGGGCGCCATCCGTCCGATGCGGGGGCGTCTTCCGGGTGGGCGAAGTTCATCGATGGGCGATAGGGGGCTCGATATGGCGAGATCGGATTCGGGCAGGATCGGGCTGCGGGTTGGCGTACCTCTCGCGGTAGCGGCGCTCGCCGCGGGCGCGGCAGCGGCCTACGTCTTGGCGGCCCGGCGGCGGGCGCTCATCGTCGAGGGGCTGGCACTGCCTTGTGACGACGAGGTATCCCTCTACATGGTGGGCGAGGATGCGTCAACCGAGTGGGCGGACGCATACATCGATGAATCCGGCGCCGCTGCGGTCGCAGCAGACGCTGGGGTTGGGGCCGCGAGCGACGAGCGTTCGGTCGACGAGGCTGGTGGCGATGATGCCGGTGGCGGTGAGCCATCGGCGGCGGCGGTGGTGGCCGACGACGACGACGAACAGCTGGTGTGGACGCCGCGGAACGGCTTGATAGATATCGAGGGGATCGGTCCCGTGTACGCCGAAACGCTTGCCGGCGTGGGTCTCCGTACAGCGAGCGACCTGCTGCAGGCCGGGGCCAACCCCAAGGGCCGCGAGGACCTCGCCGTCGCGACGGGGATAAGCAAGAAGCTCATCCTGCGCTGGGTGAATCAGGCCGACCTCTTCCGGATCAAAGGAGTGGGGGAGCAATACGCGGACCTGCTAGAAGCTGCGGGGGTGGACACCGTTCCGGAACTGGCTCAGCGCCGCGCGGACAACCTGACAAGGAAGATGAACGAGGTCAACGAGGACAAGCAGTTGGTCCGTAGGACGCCCACCGAAGCCCAGGTGGCCGCTTGGATCGAGACTGCCAAAGGACTGCCCAGAGCTGTGACCTACTAGAGGCGGCTGCCAGGAGGGACCCGGGAGACGAGCAACCTGCCACGGGGGGCCGGAGCCGCGATACAATCACCGGCGGTCCGCCGCGTAGCGGGGGGGCCGCATCCGCGCCGGCATAGCTCAATGGTAGAGCAGCTGATTTGTAATCAGCAGGTTGGGGGTTCAAGTCCCTTTGCCGGCTTAAAGACCTGCAAAACAGGCGGTTATGGTGCGTGACCGGCTTGAACCCCTAAGGTATTCTTGGGCGCGAACACGCCTGCGGCCGGGACGGAAGCGGTCCCCGCAAAGACTTTTGCAGAGTTGCTGAGATACCTGTCCGGAGTGCCGTCTTCAAGAATGTGATGCCTCATCTCTGTCAGTTCCTCCGACAAAGGATCGGCACCGAGGAGTTCCGGCGCCATACTCTGTCGTCGTGATTGTCGTCGGGTACTATCGGAGCGATACAGCCACGATAGTTGCCTCGTCTCGGGTGAACATGAGTGAGTGGCTATGAGCACGAAATCAGCGTTGACGGTCCTCCAGCGAATTGAGGAACAAATCGACTCCGAGAGGACCACAACCGCCCAGCGTGGTCTGGGCAGGGACTGGGAACGCGACAAGCGTTTCGTGGCTGCCGCTCGTGCTTGCATCGCATCTGGCGAGGCCGACTGCCTCACCCGATTGCTCAACGAGATGGGCCCCGCCTCACACGGCTTCGGGGGCTACAGCCGGAATCCAGGCAAAGTGGCCAGACTGATGGAAGCTCTGTACCTGGAACTGCAGGAGTTGATCCTGGCGACCAGGTAGAGTAACCGTGTGGATCCTTGCCGGGCCGGTTCAGCACGGACGCACTTCGTGAGCGAGTCAGCAGTTGGGGTTGGCGCCGCCCTTCACGCAGCTAGAGTTGGTATTTTGTCCAAGCCCAGTTGCCGGCTCCTTAGGTTTCGTAAAAAGGCCTGCATATAGGCAGGCGCGCTCAGGACTTCATCGATCGAGTCGACTTGCCTCCCATGCTCGCCTGCTTACTTTTCGGCCTGCCTGCTTACCCTGCCGCCTCCTCCAAATCGCTGATCGGCCGTTGTTTTCGCGCTTTGATGGGGCCGGCACCTCTGCCAAGCTGTCTGCTTCGGTTCAGGTAGCCATCCTCGACAAGCTCGAAGAGCTCGCTGAAGATCCAAGGCCGGCGAACTGCGAGAAAATCAGGGAACTGGCGCAGTACGGCGTGTTTCGCATAAGGGTTGGAAAGGACTACCGCGTCTTGTATCAGGTCAAGGACCAGACCGCCTGGATTCTGGTCCTGAAAGTCGGGGATCGGAAGGAAATCTACGAGCGTCTAGCCGACCTGAAGCGTCTTCTGAAGTGACCTTCAAGCATGGCCCAACCCTAGGCCAGACGCGCTGATGACTTATCAGTGAGTCGCCACACTACCGGTCCGGAAGAAGCGAGCCAGCCTCTTGACTCCGCATGCCGCTATAGTCTTACGCTCCGATCACGTTTCGACGCAGAGGGAGCATCGCTTGGAATTCCAGCTTGGCTCAAAGGACAAAGGTTCCAAAGCCGTGAAAAAGCCGAAAGGCCCCAAGAAGCCCAAAGCTCCGAAGGCGCCCAAAGTGCCCAAGGCTCCGGAGGCCTAGTTATAGCGCCCTCGACGAGTGAACCGCCCCGAGTTGATTGGAGACTCGGTTGTATGAGTCCGACAAAGAGAGGTATGCAGTTGGTCAATGCGCTCACCGTCGAGCTGTTGTCGGGAGTGCCGACACTTGTCGATCTGTTGAAGACTTGACCCCGCCGAGGGAGACGGAAAGGGTCAAGTAGAAGGGCGGCCGAAGTGTGTACGAAGGGAGGTATCGTGAGCATCGCTGACTGTTGCCGGAAGCTGCGTCAGAGGCTGCTGGCTGGGGGACGGAAGCGGCCCACAACCCGCGGGCTTGGCTTGCTCGCACTCGTGTCCGCGCTCGTGCTGGTGGCCTGGCCGGGCACCGCTTCGGCCGCGACGGAAGCCCTCTTCACTACCCGGCTGACGGATAACAGTTGGAACGAAGCTTGGACGCGGGTGTCCGGCGATCGCATCGTGTTCATGGGCTTCGATGGCGCCCACTGGCAGGTGCGGATGTGGACGCCGAGCGGCGGAGTGGCTTCTCTGACGACAGGTTCGTACGACAGCGAGCACCCCGCGGTGTCGGGAGATCGGGTCGTGTGGTACGGCCACTACGGCGGCGCGGATGGGGAGATCTTCACCTGGACCCCGGCCGGCGGCACTGTGCGGCTGACCACGAACAGCTATGAAGACTCCCTGCCGCAAGTGTCCGGCGACCGTGTGGTCTGGCAGGGCCGCGACGGTTCCGACTACGAGATCTACACCTGGACTCCCACCGGGGGAGTACAGCGCCTCACCTCGAACGATTACAACGACGAGGAACCCCAGATCTCGGGCGACCGCATCGTGTGGCAGGGGGGGACCGGCTCTTCGTGGAACGTGTACACGTGGACGCCGAGTACTGGAGTCGTGCCGCTGACGCATTGGAACTCGCCGGGAGACCCGCCAGGCGGCGTGCTCCCGCAGGTCTCGAGGAACCGGGTGGTCTGGTCGGACAACGGCTGGGGTGAGGTATGCACCTGGACACCGGACACGGGGGTCGTCCGGATCACCACCACCGACGACGTCGACCTTCAGCCCCAGGTCTCCGGCGATCGGATCGTCTGGTACACGGGAGGTGGAGCGCAGGTCTTCACCTGGACGCCCGACGGGGGGATCACCCAACTGACCCCCGCGGGCTACAAAGGCGCACTGCCCCAGGTCTCCGGCGACCGGGTGGTATGGGCAGGCATGGAGCCCGCGGTCGCGTTGCAGGAGATCTATAGCTGGACCCCGTCGGCGGGCGCGGTCCGGATCACCACCAATGAACGCGACGATCTCGATGCATTTGTGTCCGAGGCGAGGGTGGTCTGGACAGGAGGCGACGGCCACGACTGGGAGGTCTTCACCGCGGTCGCCCAGCCGGTGACCGTGCCGGCCATCTCTCGGCTCGAACCTGACTCAGGAGCTACCGCGGGTGGGACGTCGGTCGTTATCTATGGTTCAGGCTTCCTGGGCATGACCGGGACATCGGCCGTGAAGTTCGGCGGCGCCAACGCCACCCGCTACGTCGTCAACTCTGCGACGCAGATCACCGCCACAGCGCCGGCCCACGCGGCGGGAGTAGTGGACGTGGTGGTGACGGCGCTTGGGGGCAGTTCGGACGCGAGCGGTCACGCCGACGACTTCACTTATGCCACGCGCTATGAGCAGAACGACTCTCGGCTGGCCTACCGCGGCGCCTGGACTACCTCTACCGTCTCTTCCGCTTCGGGCGGGAGTTTCCGGTTCTCCGACGCACCCGGGGCCTCTGTCACGGTCGTCTTCGAAGGCACCTACTTCAGCTGGATCGTGAAGACGAGCCGCGCTTATGGGGAGGCGAGGGTGACGGTGGACGGAGACACGGGCAGCTACACCCTCTGCGACCTGGGCACCGTCAATGCCGTATTTAGGGACAAGATCTTTGAATTCGAGGCGCCGGAGGGCGGAGTGCATACGGTGCTGATCGAGCGGACCGGGGCCAGGAACCCGGGGGCGACTGCGGCCAATATCAGCGTGGACGCTTTCGATATCCTGGGGACGCTACTGCAAGCCCCAGTGATCAACCGCTACGAGCAGGCCGACGCCCGTCTCAGCTACGCCGGGACGTGGACCGTCTCATCGGCGGCATCAGCCTCAGGCGGCAGCTTCCGCTTCGCCAATGCGTCGGGAGCCTCAGTCATCGTCCCGTTTACCGGCACCTCGCTGTCCTGGCTGGCGAAGAAGAGCCCGGCCTACGGCAAGGCGAAGGTGACCGTGGACGGCGCGGCCCAATCGAGCACCGTGGACCTCTACGACGCGGTCACCCGGTATCAACAGAGGGTCTGGAATACCGGCAAGCTCGAGTCCGGCCTGCACTGGGTCAAGATCGAGTGGACGGGTGAGGCAAACGACGACGCGGACGCCACCAACATCGGCATCGACGCCGTCGATGTGTTAGGAACCCTGACCGCCGCCACCCGCTTCGAACAGACCAACGCCAACCTCACCTGGGCCGGCACCTGGACCAAGGCGACTACCAGCTCGGCCTCCGGCTCCAGCTTCAAATACGCCGACACGTCCGGGGCCTCGGTCACCATCAAGTTCACCGGCATCAGCTGCAACCTCATCGCCAAGAAGAGCTCGGTCTACGGCATCGCCGAGGTCACGCTGGACGACCAAGCGCCGGTGCTCGTGGACCTCTACAGCTCGAGCGCCCTCTACAAGCAGACGGTGTGGAGGAGCGGCTTCCTCACACCGGGCGATCACACGGTGACCGTCAAGTGGACGGGCACCAAACGGACGGCGGCCACCGACTACAACATCAATCTGGATGCGGTCGATGTGATCGGGGCGCTGCGGTAGTCTCGATCGAAGACGCTCGCCTGCTTGACCGCCTTGAAGACGTGTTAGACATTCATGACGCTCTGGTGGCGCTTGAGGAGGCCGAGCGCGAGGGCACCATCAGCCTGGGTGAATTGCGCAAGAAGCTCGGCCTCTGAAGGCCTGTGGCGTACGAGATTCGGATAGCCCCGGCGGCAGGGCGCGCAATCGGCAAGCTGTCTACTCTATGGACGATACGTAAGGGTTTCCGTGAGAGGCTCGCTCGGGGGGTTCAAGTCCCTTCGCCCGCTTCTGACAGAAAAGAAAGGGCCTGTGAATCGCCAGTAGGCACCCAACCTGATTTCGGACCGCCGAGTCAAGTAGCGCCGCGGGGCCGCCGATAAGTAGTCTAGATGCTATTATTCTACTCGCTGGCGAATTCTTCTTAGGAGGATCGATGAAGAGAATCGTCTTGGTCAGTGTCCTTGTCGTAGCCATCCTCGCGCTCATGACCTCCTCGGCTCTTGCGGCCAAGCCCAACTCGAACCCGGTCAAACCGAAGCAGGCGAACGTCAATCAGTCCGCCGCTCTCAAGCAGACACCGAAACAAGCAGGGGCTCAGAAGGTACCGTGGAATCTATCCGGCGCCGTCATGCCCGTCCCGCCTTTCGGACTCTACGGAACGGGTGACATCCCCGGCTCCGACACCGCTTCGAAGCTCATCGTCAACCGGCCGAACGGCAATACCTGGCTTACGCTCACCGGAATCATGCGGGGCCTGGCTCCGCGGACGACTTACACCGTGTACATCTCCAACGGGTACACGCCTTACGTCCAGACCGGATGGGACGTCAGCGGCACCTACACGATCGACCTGACGCTCGAAGGCACCGACTATGTCGAGTACCTCGTGCTGACCCAGACCGAGAGCGGAATAACGGGAACTTATCTGGCGTTGGACGAGGCCGGCACGCTGTCGCGGTGGAACATCGACTCCGGCTCTGTCACGGGTGACCAACTTACCTTCAGCGCCCACTTCCAGGACGACACGGGGACGGTCGCTACCTTCTCCGCCACCATCGCTCCCGATGGCACGCTCGTCGCAGGGACGTGGGCCGACGCCGCTCCTGGCACGAGAAGCGGCGCATGGATGAGCACGGCCGGCAACGCCGTGATGACCCATACCGGTGACGCCGAATGGCCCGGTCTGTTCAGCGCGGGTGTGCAGCCGTTCACCTTCACGACCACCCCCTCAGGCAATGCGACCTGGCACAAGAATCTCAAGATGGCAGTTCTCCCAGGTCCGGGCACCTACAGCGTCTCTGCCTGGGTGAACGGACCGGCGGGTACGATCTTGATAAGCGATACCTTCACCGTCACTAGGTAGGAACGGCCGGGCGAGGGGAATCTGCTGTTGAATTCCCGGGGATGCGGGATCGCTGGTCGATATCCGCATCCCCGATCGCCCTGTTCTTGGCCGGCTGGCCAGGCGCCGCTATCCGTCGTGCTCGTCGAGCAGCGCCTTCAGCGCGGCCTCGTAGGCAAGTAGGGCGCGCTGCCCCCACAGGACGAAACGGATCTCGTCGAAGCTTCCTGGGTGCTTCTCCAGTTCCGCCCGTACAGTCCTCAGCGCTACCGCGGCGGCCTGGTCGATCGGATATCCGTAGGCTCCGGTGGAGATCGAGGGGAAGGCCACTGTCCGTGCGTTCTCCTCTCGGGCGACTGCGAGGCTGGATCTGTAGGCGCTCGCAAGCGTCTGTTCCTCGCCCGATGTGCCCCCGACCCACACAGGGCCGACCGTATGGATCACCAGCCGGGCAGGCAGCCGGCCTGCGGTGGTGGCCACGGCCTGGCCCGGGGGGAGTGGGCCACGGGCGCTCGTGATCTCTCGGCACGCCGCCTTGATTTCGGGGCCTCCGGCATTGTGGATGGCCCCATCTACGCCCCCGCCGCCCATGAGGCTGGAGTTGGCCGCGTTGACCACAGCATCCACGTTCTGGGTAGTGATGTTGCCGGGGACGAGGGTGAGGCGCGTATTTCCAAACATCGTGTTCATCGAACGGCGGGTCCTCCGTAGCGCAGTGGTTCCCCTCGCTTGTTCTACCACTCCGCCACCGAGAAGGCCAGCGAAAAGCCCGGGGCCGCTGATGACAGCCTTCCCGACAACTACGCGGTCGTCAGCGCGTGGCGCCGCGTGGCAACTACCTAGCCAGCCTGCGCGCGAAGTCCAGGAGTGTCTCTCCACGTCTTCCGGGGGGAGCCTTGCAGGTCCTGCTTGGATGGTAAGGGAGGGCGTTGTAGGCTATGACTCTAGACCAGGCGAACGGATCGTCCGGACGGCAAGGAAAGGGGAGGGAAACGTGAGAGCAGAAGCGGCTCCAGCGGACCCGGCGCACGGAACAGAGATCCCCTTCGTTGACGGGATCCCCTTCCCCCCGCCGGTCAGGCCGACGGTAATCCTCAGCGGGTCTGACTACGAGCTCGGCTATCAGTACTTCCAGCAGCTCGTCCAGATCTATGGAACCTGGCTACCCTCACAAAGAGGGGGCTTCCTCTACTACACGGCTCCGCTGCATCGCGACGGATACTCCTCCGAGGAGAAGGACGCCCTCAGAAGATACGACTCCTACGTCAGGGACTACACTCCGGAGTGGGTTGACATCCTGAACGGGATGGCCGCCGGGGCGGCAGACACGGGTATCGAGGTGACCTACGAGGACCTGCTTGCGTTCTACGCGCTCTACGAGGAGTTGCTGCCCTGGTCGGAGAAGTCCTTCGTGATACCGCAGCCGACGTGCAGCGGATTCGCGGCCTGGGGGAAGGCGACCAAGGACGGGGGGCTGATATGCGCCGGCAACGGCGACGACAACATCGGTTTCTTCTCCAGCACGGTCATGGTGTTTCCCGAGACCGGAAATGCCTTCATAGCTTCTCCCTACAACATGCCTGGCTTCGGCGGCTTCCCGTCGCATCCCGGCATGAACAACAAGGGACTCGTCCACGTTCACCACGGGACTGGGAAGTTCGCCTTCCCCGATAGGGGCTACACGGTTCCCGAGGCTTCGCCAACATGCACGTCCTTCGCTTCGCGAATAGCGCCCAGGAAGCCGCCGAGATGCATCTTGCGTATCCGAAAGCCGTCAACTCCAAGGACGGCAACTTCTTCGCCGATGTCGGCGGCGACGCTATGGTCATCGAAAGCCGAAACCCACCGGTCATACGCCGCGCGGGCGACCTGGGCGAGGGGGATTTTCTCTACCATACCAACAACTACTTGGCGAGGGCCAACGGAGACGAACGAGAACAGGACTACATTCCCCACGCAGGTTGGTTGAGCAAGGAACTCAAGGGACTGGAGGAGATGGACCTGACCGCCTGGTCGGTCTCGCGGAACCTCTTCATGTGGGACATGCTTCACAACTATCAGGGGGAGGTGGACCTTGACTTCGCCACCATGATGTATCGCTCCCCCAGCACCATCTCCCTTCCGACGCTCGAGGCCGCGGACGAGGCTTACCGGCCTGAGAGGGGCAGGAGCTACCACGCCCACATAGGGAGCCTGGACAACTCCGTCATCGGGATCGCGCTCCCGGATGCCGGCCACGCCGGACGGTACTACGTGTGCTCCGGTCCGGCGACCAGAAGTACCGGGCCCGCCATGCCCGGCCTTCACAACTACAGCCCGGGCCAGACGTACTCCTTCTACGAACTGCGCCTCGCGGCGAGCCCGACCGCGGTCGCCCAAGCGGCGCTCGCGCGCGCGCAGACCGACCTCTACTACGCGAACACCGCAATGGGAAAGCTGAGCTACCTGGAGGCGGCGCCGCTGGAAGCTGCGTTCGACAACGCCAAGACCGAGTATTTCAAGGGGCACTACTACCTTAACGGGGTGCTGTCGGGACGGGTCACCGGCGAACGAGAATCGCTCTACGGTCTGGCGAGAGCAACGAGGGCATATACCCGCTGCCAGGTCCACGCCAGGCAGGTGCGCGAAGCCATCGACCCGCCACCGAGCAGGCCGGAGCACCTGGGTCTCAGGCCCTGGTTGGGCGACTGGGGCGAGTGGGAGACCCTGTTCGAAAAGTAGCTAGGCGGAACGGAGCGGCAGTCGCCGGCCGCCGCGCGCCGGGGCCGGCCCCCTCCACAGGTCAAACCACTGACGACCCATCAGTGACTTCAGGAAGAACGTGCTTGTAGCTGCCGCTCACCGTGTGACGCTGGTCGCCTCCATCTCCAACGGGAAATCACATGTGCGAGGAATGTAGTCGCACAGAGCGATCGCTATTTCCTTCCATAGATCAGGCACCGTTTCAAGCAGACCCTCGAAATATCCCGGCCCTACTACCAGGAGCCGCACGGTGGTCTCGGCCGTGACGGTTGCCGGGCTTGGCCTGTGCGCGATGAGACTTATTTCTCCAAAGAAATCGTTCTGGGAGAGTCGGCCGAGCAGTTTCCCGCATTGTTCAGCCTTCGCCTGACCTTCCAGGACCATCAGGAATTCGAAGCTCAGCGCATCTTCCCTGACCAAGACCTCGCCTGCCGGCCGTTCGACCACATCCGCTATTCGGACGACCTCCGCCAGGTTCTTCTTACTTAACTTGCTGAAGAGGGGTACCTTCCTCAGTTCATCTTCTTTGGTCATCCTCTTCTCTGCCACTGTTCTCCCTCCCTATTCTCGGAGAATTCTCCTCATTTGAATTGTAGTCGGCGTAGAGGCCCCGGGGCGAGTCTCAGCTCCCAAAATACTCCTTCGGGCTTCCTGTCGCGACCGGACGGCAGTCGAGGGGGGGACAAACGCCAATCAGCGATCGTGTTCGTTCAGAGCGCGCCTCTGTGAAACCGCGTCAACAGCTTTCTAGGGGCGCAACCGGGCAGCGAGGTTGTTACCGGTTAGCTCCCGAGTAGTCGTTGCGCCGCTTCTCATCGGCGTGCTGGTCCTGCACCCCCGGGCGCTACCCGAAGATTGGCACATCGAATAAGACAATAACGGAAGCGCCAAGAGCGGCTACGGCTCCAACAACCACAGTCGCGATGAGGCCCACCATGATCGCGTATTCCACCGCCGTGGCGGCTCGCTCGGATTTCACCCGAGTGTGAAGATAAGTACCCAGCAGGTTGATCATCGGTTTGCTCCCCGCGATGCAAGGATTACCTGGATGTGCTGCGTGTTTTACTAAGCGTAGAATATGTCGCCACTGTTCGCACGGGGCAGAAGTCGAGTCCGCAGTGGCCTAAAGGCCAGCATGTGGAGTTCTGTACCTCGTCGAGGGTCCAGCCGGCCGGGGGGCGCCTACTTGCTCCCCTAAAGGAATGCTTCCGACGGAACGATACTGACTGTGACGGGGACGGCCCCTTCCAGTGTCCAGCGAAGGGGCCAGAGTCAGCCAGGCGGAGCGGTCGCTCTCGAGCGTGGGCTCGTTGAGCGTAAGGAGGAGCGTGAGCATGTTGAGCGAGATCCGAGCGCTCGTTGTGGTGCTGGCGATCGTCGCCGGCCTGCTCATGGCAGTGGGGTCGCGCGACGCGAGAAAGTTCGGTGGCCAAGCGGTGTTCGTGGCCGGCTGGTCCCTTGCCTTGCTATCCGGCCTCGTGCTTGTCCAGAACTACTGAGCGAGCGTGACCGGCTATCGGCTCATCCGGTAGGTCACCATCACGCTCGCAGAGACCTCCATGTTCTCCGGACTGATGGGCGGCGGTGTGACCGAGGAGTCGGTGCGCATTCCAGCCGCCGCCTTTTCGGCATACCCGAGATAGGTTTGTGACACCGAGCTTTCGCTTATGGTGAGAGCCTCTCCAAGCTGTACCCCTTGGTCGGCTGCGATGGCCTCCGCCTTAGCCCTGGCGTTGGCGATCGCTCTTATCAGGGCGGCGGTCGCCGAGGGGTTGTCCTCAGACAGCTGCCAGCTTGGGCCGGAAACGCTATCCGCCCCGGCCTCGGTCATGGCGGCGTACACATCTCCAATGAGCGAGAGATCACTGAAGGTGACGGTGACCGTGTTCTGCGCCAGATAACCCGTGGTCTTCTCCTGACCGGACTGTTGGTCGTAGTAGCGATTGGGATAGACGACGACGTTGGCAGTCTCGATGGCGCTATCGGCAATGCCCTCTGCTTTCAGCCGGTCAAGGACTCTCTGCATGTCTCTTGAGTTCGCGTCGAGGGCTTCGGCTGCCGTCGCTCCGTGGTTCTCTACGGTCACTTGGATGGTCGCCTCGTCGGGCGGCGTAGTCACTTTGCCGGTGCCCATCACGATGATCGTGTTAATGAGATGGTCAGAAGCGTTCATGGTCTTCTTTCCTTCGCGTCGACGACAGGCACGCGCCCTACTCTGTGCCCGTCCGGACACCAAGTCAAACCATTCAAAGGTGGCCGAGATCGGCTGCCGTCGCCTCGTCGTTCTCCACGGTCACTTGGAGGAGGCGCAGAAGCCGGCGTCATGGCGTCACGCGCCTGCCTTGGTCGCGGATCGAGCCGACACTGTTCCGGTATATTGTCCGACGAGCATGTCAGGTGTGAGCACCAAGGGAGACTGCGGAAATGGGTTGGTCCGAGCAGTACTGGGAGGATGTCAAATCCGAGCTGGAACACCCGGCAACCGAATCAGAACCGACCGGTGAGGATGAGACTCCCGACCGGCCCGCCACCGGCCAGCCTACAGATACGCCGGCGCGAGACTGACAGGAAACGACGTGCCCTGGAGTAGTACAGCCGGCATGTTTACCGGATGAGGCGCAGATGGTGGGTGTGGGCGCTGGTCGTGCTTGGCGCAGTGGCGCTGGTGGCCGCGCTCGGTTTTGTGATCTGGGCGGAGACTCCCTTGGGACCGATGCCCGAGGCGGTCGCGGCCATGGTGACGGACGAGCACGTGACGGTCGTCCAGAACGATGTGATCGTGTTTCGCCCGAACGAGACGACTCCGACCGTAGGTCTCGTCTTCTATCCCGGGGCCCGCGTCGACCCGGTGTCCTACGCTCCCCCCATGCGAGCTTTGGCCTCGCAGGGCTTCCTGGCCGTGATAGTGCCTATGCCTCTCAACCTGGCCGTCCTGGGCTCCGATCAGGCCGCGGATGTCATCGCGGACTTCCCTGAGATCGGTCGGTGGGCTGTGGGCGGCCACTCACTGGGCGGAGCCATGGCCGCGACCTTTGTGGCCTCGGATCCCGGGGTGGTGGACGGCCTCGTACTGTGGGGGGCCTATCCTTCGTCCGGCGACGATCTCTCCACCTGGGAAGGCCTTGTCACGTCGGTCTCCGCGACCAATGACGGCCTGACGACTCCGGACGACATCGTTCGTACGACGCCGCTGTTGCCCGCAGGCACCGAGTTTGTGATCGTCGACGGCGGCAACCACGCTCAGTTCGGCTGGTACGGAGAGCAGCGCGGGGACGGGGTCGCCACGATAAGTCGCGAAGATCAGCAGAGCCAGACTGTGGCCGCCACCCTGCGCCTGCTGCGCGCGCTTGCGGCGACCGGCAACTAGACCGGAAGGCGATCGCAAGCCGGGCGGAAGACCTGGCGCCGGCTCTTGGCGTATCACCCCGCCGGCGGATTCCGAGCTTGGGTGGCGCCCTCTCCCCGGAGGAGCGCGACGAACTGTTGCGGCGCCTGCTTTGCTCCGCGCTATGATGGAGGTAGGGCTAGGCGACTCGAAGGGGTGTGAGGTCATGGGACCGGAAGCCAGGCGCGTCACGAACCGCATCTCGCCGCTGCTGGTCGTTCTGCTGATCGGTGTCCTCTGGTCCGCATCGTCGTGCGGCAGCCCGGCGACCACGACCACGCTCGCGGTCAGTACCACCGTGGCCGTCCAGACTACGACCACCGCCAGCACGACCACCACCGAGGCGCCTACCACGACCACGCTCCCTCCCACTGGTGACGAGACGATCCAGCGCCAGCAGAGCGATAGCCGGTTCGTCTACGCGGGCACGTGGAAGACTGTGTCTGCCACCGGGGCCTCCGGAGGGAGCCTTGCCTATGCCAACGCTTCGGGGTGCTCGGTGACCATCAGCTTCATCGGCACCCGCTTCGCCTGGATCGCCAAGCAATCGCCGGTCTACGGCAAGGCCAAGGTCACCGTGGATGACGGCAGCGCTCAGACCGTGGACCTCTATAGCGCGAAGACGGCGTGGAAGCGTACCGTCTGGGAGAGCGAGACACTCAGCAAGGACGCTCACACCGTCACCATCGCTTGGACGGGCAAGAAGAACACGGCGGCCACCGGCACCAACATCAACGTTGATGCCATCTCGATCGCCGGGGTGGTGACCGGCCGCCACCAGGAGGACAATGCCAAGCTCGTGTACGCGGGCTCCTGGGATACCACCTCGAGCAACTCGGCCGAGGGCGGGAGCTTCGCGTACGCTGACGCTTCGGACGCATCGGTGACGATCAAGTTCACCGGTCTCGAGCTGGCCTGGATCGCGAAGAAGGGGCCCTCCTACGGTCAGGCCACGGTGACCGTAGACGGCGGAGTACCTACCACGGTGGACCTCTACAACTCCAAGGTCCGCTGGCAGCAGCGCGTGTGGAGCAGCGGCATTCTGACCATGGGGGCGCATACGGTCAAGATCGAATGGGCCGGGACCAAGAGCAAGGGAGCGACCGGCACCAACATCAACGTCGACGCCATTGACGTGACGGGGATTCTCAAGTAGGCGGCCGGAGCGAACGGCCGAGGCAGGGACCGCGGCAACGGAGTCCCCAAGGCGCTCTCAGGAGCTGGTTGAGAGCGCGGTTATGTCTTGATGCTCCTCCTCTCGGCGATGACGACTCCTGGTCTGAGCCATTCGGGCCAGGATCCACGCGAGAAAAGCCAGAGCCGCGAGGGCCATCAGCGCCACCTCGAATGCCCCCGACTTCAGCCGGTCGACCATCTCCTGCGCTTCCGGTGTTAGTTCACCCTTCATTGGCCACCTTCCTTCTACCCCGCTCGCCGAAGGTCACTGTTGCTCTTCGACGCTGAATTCCCAGTCGCAGTTTGCCGACTTCACCATCAGGTAGTAGTTCCCGGCGTCCACGGTGAGCGTGGCGGAGTCCTCACCAGATTCGGTCACCATCGCCTCGGGGATGGCGCCGTCCTTCTCCAGTGAAGTGCCCTCGGCCATCACGTAGAAGGCTACGATGGTCGCGGTATTCGTACTCGTCACCTTGTAGCTATATCGCGCCGGCTTTCCGGATAGAGCGAACACTTCTCCCTGCATGGTGTCGCTCCCTTCCAGATGGGCGACCTCCACCCAGTCCCCGGGGCCCGCGGCCAAGGTGGTCGTTACTGCCTCGGTGGCCTGAGTGGTATCCGCGCTGCTGGTGGTCCCGGTCGTATCCGTGGAGGCCGCTGCGGTCGTCGCGGTGGCGCCGACTGTGGTGGTCGTCGTGGTAACGGAGTCCCCAGCTCCACAACTGGTGGCAGCGATGCCGATCACGAAAAGGACTACCACGCTGAGTGCGATGCAGAGCCACTTGCGGTTCACGATTCCCTCCTAGTACGGTAAGGCCGCCCTCCATGATAAGGATGGGGCGGGTGGTACGCAATCACCCCGCTGACGATTCATCGGCAGCGGCACAGCGATGGCACGTGGTATCGTGCGAGCGTCGACTCAGACGGGGAGGCGTCCGTGGACATACTGACCGCCCTGGGCCTCGCGATGCCGGCCGGTCTCAATGCGTACATCCCGTTGCTCGCGGTGGCGCTCGCCGAACGCCTCGGATGGCTGAGCCTTCGCGAGCCTTTCGACGTTCTGGGCTCGTGGTGGATGATCGCCATCATCATCGTTCTACTGGTGATCGAGATGGTGGTCGACAAGGTACCCGGGGTCGATCACGCGAACGATGTCGTACAATCCATCGTACGTCCGGCCGTGGGCGCCATCGTGGCGGTAGCGGCTTCGGGCAACGCCTCGAGCGTCAAACCGTGGGTGATGGTGCTCATGGGCGTGCTCTTGGCCGGCGGGGTACACGCCGCCAAGGCCACCGCGCGACCGGTGGTCAACGCGACCACCGCGGGGGTGGGAGCGGTGGCGGTGAGTACCGTGGAGGATGTGAGCGCGGCGGCGATGTGCGTAGTCGCCATCGCGGTGCCGATCCTGGTCGTTCTCATGATGGTCGCCCTTGTGGTCGGCCTGTGGGTGTTGTGGCGTCGAAAGCGCAGGGTGCGCCGGGAGCCGGAGCGGGCCGAGGAGCCAGACGGCGGCCCCCCGGATCCCGGTTGAGGTGGTGAGGCCGTCCGTGGAGCAAGACACGATCACCAAGAAGCGAGTTACGCGGACCGCCTGGTTCTGGATCCTGGTGGCGGTCGGCGCTGTGGTGTTCGCATGCGCGCTTGCCGTGATGGTCGATGCGCTCGTCTATACCGACGAGGTCCATGCCGGCGTCAGCGTGAAGGGTGTCGACCTTGGGGGCATGACCGAGGGGCAGGCTACGGCCGCTCTTGCCCGACTGGCGGATAGCGCCGGCCCCATCACTCTCGCGAGCGGCGACAAGACCTGGTCCGTGACGCCCGACGACGCGGGAACGGCCATGGATTTGAAGGGCGCGGTCGCCGGCGCGATGGCGGTGTCCCGCGAGGGCAACTTCTTCGAGGATGTCTACACGCGATTCAGGCTGTACTTCGAGAGCCGGGACCTGCCGCTGAACGGCACCGTGGACCAAGCCAAGCTCGACGGGGTATTGAGCGGCATTGCCACGGAACTGCACGTGACGCCCCAGAACGCGGGGCTGGCCATGCAGAACGGCGCGATAAGGGTTATCGAGGGCAAGAACGGCCAGGATGTAGACACGGCCGTTCTGGGCGACCAGATGGAGGCACTGTTTGTGACCCTGCGTAGCGCGAGCCTCGACGTGCCGCTGATCGTCAAAGAGCCCGACGTAATGCCGGAGGACAACCGGGTCGCGCAAGAGCAGGCGCAGACCATGCTCGGCGCCTCCATCACCTTGACCAATCACGATAAGCAGTGGACACTCACGCCCGAGCAGATCGCCTCGTATCTGGACTTCAGGTCCGAGTGGCAGGGCGGCGTCCCCACCCTGATCCCCTATGTCTCCGAAGGCAAGATGTGGGTCTTCCTGCAGGGCCTGGCTCCCGAGGTGCAGGTGGACCCCGTCGATGCCGGGTTCACCAGCGACGGTACGACCGCCCAGGTCATTCCGGGGGTCGACGGAGAGACGCTCGATGCTACAGCCACCGTCAAAGCGGTGAACGCCACCGCTCTCAAGCCCAGCGGCCGGACGGTCGAGGCGGCGCTGACCATCACCGAGCCGGATTTCACCACGGCGGAAGCGAAGGCCACGACCTTCACTGATCAGCTGTCCACCTATACCACCAAGTACGTCGGGTCCTCCAACCGGCAGGTGAACGTGGCCATCACCACCAAGTACGCGACGAACGTCTTCCTGGCCCCTGGGCAGGCGTACAACTTCGACAGGCAGATCGGGCCCCGCACGGAGGCGCGGGGCTACAGATTGGCACCGGGCATCGTGGGTCCCAACACCCTGGAAGATGTCCTGGGGGGCGGCATCTGCCAGGTTTCCACGACGATGTTCAACGCGGTCTTCTTCGCGGGGCTCAAGGTTACCGAGCGCCACAATCACTCCATCTACATCAATCACTACCCCAAAGGCAGAGACGCGACCGTCACGGGTGGCGGCAAGAACCTGCGCTTCGTGAACGACACCGACCACTACATCTGGATCCGCGGCCAGTCGGACGGCATCACCACCACCATCTCCATCTACGGAACCAGTGACGGGCGCAAGGTGGAGTACAGCGTGGGCAACTTCTACAACGTGAAGAGCCCTAGCAAGGTGACCATCAAGGACCCGACGATGGCCGTGGGCACGACGAGGGTCATCGACGAAGGCCAGATAGGCCGGCAGCTGAAGACGGTGCGTGTGGTCACCCTGCCGGACGGCACCGTGCTTCACAACAACACGTGGATAAGCACCTGGCCGGCGTACCCGATCCAGATCGCCGTCGGGACCAAGCCGACCACACCCCCAAGCACGACTCCGGGGCCATGACCGCCGCTGGTACCGGACAGAGGTGGTGAGGGAGACGGGTCTCACGGTATAATGAGCCACTCAAGTCAACTGGCAGGCAGGTCCCGGCCCGGCGGAAGCCGCGGGGAGTGCTCGGGCCAGGAGGGTATGTGCCAGACTCTAGACAGACCGGATCGATAGGAACCAAGCGGGCCTTCGCGCTTATCCTGATAGCGTCGGTCCTTCTCTTCACTTTTTCCGGTCTCGCGCAGGCGTGGACACCGGCCATCAACAAGGCCGAGAGTCAAGCGGCAGCGCTGCGAAACCTGATCGATCAGCTCGACGAGGAATTGAGCGCCGCCGCCGAGGAATACAACTACGCCAACCAGCAGCTTGAAGACACCCAGGCTGCCATCAAGAAGACCCAGAAGCTGCTGACCCAGTCGGAGACCGACCTGACCACAGTCCAGGACCGGCTCAACCAGCGGGTGGTGGAGATCTACAAGAGCGGGGATCTGACCATGCTCGGGGTCCTTCTCGACGCCAGCACCTTCACGGAGATGATCGACCGCTACGACCAGCTCCAGCGCCTCAGCAAGCAGGATGCGGATCTGCTCGCGCAGGTCCGGGACTACAAGAACCAGGTGACCGACCGCAAGGTCCAGCTCGATGCCGAGCTCAAGCAGGAACAGATCGACGTCCAGAAGATCTCCGCGGCCAAGGACAAGGTCACTGCCCAACTGGCGAAGCAAGAGAAGGCGCTCAAGGGCAAGGAAGCCCAGATCCTCAAGCTCAAGAAGGCCGAGGCCGCCCGTCAGGCCGCGCTTCTGGCGGCGGCAAAGAAAGCGGCTGAGGAAGCGAGGCGCAAGGCCGCGGCCGACAAAGCGGCCAGAGCGGCGGCAGCCAAGGCGAACAAGACGACCACCACTGAGGGTTCAGGCGGTGGCGGGGGTTCCATCGGTTACGACGGCGATAAGGCCTCGCAGGTGGTCGATATCGCCATGCAGTACATCGGTGTGCCCTACGTGTGGGGCGCTTCCAGCCCCAGCGGCTTCGACTGTTCGGGCCTGGTCAAATATGCCTACGGCAAGATCGGGATCTATCTGCCTCACTCCAGCCGCATGCAGTACAGCTACGGGGTCTACGTGCCGCAGGACCAGCTCAAGCCGGGAGACCTTGTCTTCTTCTACACCCCGATCCACCACGTGGGGATGTACATCGGCAACGGCAAGATGGTCAACGCCACGGGCGACCACGTGCAGATCGGCACGGTCTACAAAAGCAGCTACCACGGGGCGCGCCGTATCCTGAACTAGCGTGCCGTCACCGCCAGGCGCGGCGGCCGCGCCGAACCCTCCGGCTACTGCGGTGCCTTCACCGCCAACACGGGGCAGGGCGCCGTCAACAGGATATCCCGCCCGTCACTGCCCAGCAGGAGCTTCCCGGCTCGTGATCTCTGGCGGAGGCCGATGACCAGCAGGTCGGCCTGTTCCTCCTGGACCACCTGCCCGAGGTCCTCGGCGGGAGACAGTCCGCGTATCAACCGGCGGGTGCCGTGGGGGATGCCGGCGTCGGCGAGCCGCTGCTCGATGGCGTCCAGTTCCTGGCGATAGGCGAGGACTTCCTCCTGCTCCGCGTCCATGCTGCCGCCACCCCGGATGGAGTGCGCCACCACTATCTCGGTATCGCCGCGCTGTGCCTGCCGGATGGCCCACTCGAGCGCTGCTCTGCTCTCGTCCGTCATCACGTAGCCAACGACGATCTTCATCTCTGCTCCTTCGTAGAGTTCGACCGGGTACCACGCTAGAAGAAGCGAGAGCCTGTGTCAAACGGGGGAGAGGCACGTATTCTTAGGAGGACACCGATCGAAGCCGGCGAGGACTCCAAGCGCGTTGGGTCGCCGCTGCGGCAGGAGGAGGGACGATGACACAGCAACCCGGCGAGGACAACGCCAAACGGGCGAGGAGACACACGGAACGCGTGATCAAGTCGCTGAAGCCGCCGACCCGCGTGGCCAAGCTGGCGGTCTGGGTCGCCCCATTCATCGTGGGGCCGGCCGTGGAGTACGGGGTCCGGTTCGCGGAAGAAAGAGGACCGGTAATTGCCGCCAAGGGAGCGGCTCTTGCGAAGGAGAAGGCGCCGGAAGTGGCCCGGGCGGCGAAGACGGAACTGGTCGCTGCGGCTCACACGGCCAGAGAGAAGGCGCCGGTCATGGCTCTTACTGCCAAGGAGAAGGCGCCGGTCGTCGCCCAGGCGGCCATGGACACTGTGGTGCTGTTCGCGCAGCGCGTGCAGGAGCGGCGCCGGAGCAGCGGCACGCAAGAGCCGCCCGGGGCGGCCGGGCGTGAGCGCACCGACGAGTGGGAGGACGACGAAGAGCGGACCGGCTGGGAAGAGGGGCGCCGGTAGGAGTAGTGGCGTCGGGCAGCCTCGAGTAGCGGCGGCAGGATGCCGCCTGCGCCGGGGCCTGCCGGTGGAGCGCGCAGCGGCTCCTGCCGCCGGGGCAGCCCGCTTTTCAGCTCTTGGGCTTCTCCCGTAGGTAGGGCAGCACTGCTTCCCAGTTCGGGAACCGCTCCGACCCGAAGTGGATCACTTCACCCTGGAAGTCCTCAACGTGTCCGCGATTCGGGCGGTCGTCCACGAGAAAATCGCCGCGGTTGAGGTCCTTCCGGTGGGTCAGGATGAGGCGCTTGGTGCTGAGCTCGCCCAGGTACTTCTTGGCCCACAGCAGCTTGTCGATCCAGGCGGAGGGGTTCTCCCAGGGCGCGGTGGAAAGGATGAAGGTGTCGAACAGCCCGCAGAGCTCCTCGTAGGCTTCGAGGGCGCCCGGCATGGGGTCCATGAGGGAGAAGATGCCCGGGATCCGGTCACGATGCTCCCCGTACTCGAGCCCCACTTCGAGCGGCACGCGGGCGAGGCCCGACTCGAAGTCGACGAGGACGCCGTCCATGTCGAGGTAGAGGATCTTCTTGGCACTGGCACTGGCACTGGTGTCGCCGCCGCTTCCGTCGGAGCCGGCCGGAGGAATGCCCGCGCTGCTCATCTAGACCTCTTCCTCCAGCTCGAGGGCGAGCTGGAGGAAGCTGGAGTTGACGACGATCTGCTCGGCCGGGCGGTAGGCCTCGAAGGTGATGTTGCCGATGTCCTCGTCCTCGAGGGCCTCGTCGGGGGTCTCTGTCATGGCGCTTCCATCCTTCGCCGGGCTTCGGGGTGAACCGACCGCCTACCCAGAATAGCCTGGAGAGAGGTTTCCCCGCCAGCGGGCGAAGCAAGGCCTCGTACGATGCACTGCCGGTCTAACGAAATCACCTGGATTTGCCGAGAACAAAGGCATGCCGCGCATGCGCAACATCACTCGTCGAGCAAGGGGGCTCTTCATCGCGCTCGCCGCCGCCGGTGTGCTCTCCGGCCTCGTCTTCGTCCCTGTGGCCTCGGCGGCCGGCGGTGACTTCGTCATCTCAGGCAGAGGGTACGGTCAGGGGGCGGGCATGAGCCAGTGGGGGGCCTGGACGGCAGCCCGGCAGGGCAAGACCTACCAGCAGATCCTTGCCTTCTACTACCCGGGCACGAAGCTCACCACGCTCGCTTCGGTGGCCCCATCGAGAGAAACCATCACGGTGCGCATCACCACCTCGGGCGACACCTTCACCCAGGTCAAGCTGACTGCCGCGGCCACTTCGGCCACGCTGCTGGATTCAGGCGGGGCCATCATCGGCACTCTGGCATCGGGCGACGGTGTCACTCTGTCGTGCAACGCAGGCAAGGTGCAGATGAGCGGTTCCGCGGACACGTATGATTACGTCGAGCTCCGGCCGGACTCCGCCAGCGGTCGCGTGACGGTGGCCCCCACGCCCCTATGGTCGAGCGGTGATCGTTCGTACTGGGGTGTTGTCCGTGTCAAGCCCGATGCCTCGAGCGGGCGGCTCCTCGTGCACAATACCCTGCCCATCGACAAGTTCGTGGCGGGCGTCGCGGAGATATGCCCGGACTGGGCGAAACCGAGCAACCCCTCGTACTACGCTTTGGAGGCGGTCAAGGCTCAGGCGGTCGCCGCGCGGACGTACATCGCCGCTCACGGCGGCTCCGTCCCCTACGATGACACCAGAGACATGGTCTACATAGGCCATGACTACGAAACCAAGCTTCCGGGAGTGGCCCGGGCCGCGCAAGAGACGGCGGGAGTCGTGCTCACGTACGGCGGCAAACTGATCGTCGCCAATTTCTCCAGTAATTCGGGCGGTTACACGTCGAACTCCGCCTGGTCCGGGAGCGGACAGATCGCCTACCAGCCGGCCCAGCCCGACCCGTGGAGCATCACCGCCCCCCCGAATCTTCCGGCGCACGCGTGGACGGTCACCGTCTCGCCCGCGGACCTCGCCAGAGAGCTCAGTGGCAAGCTGAACGTGGGGACCATCACGCAGGTGGACGTCATCGAGCGGGATACGTCCGATGCCAACAGCCACGCTCGGACCCTGCGTGTGACGGGCACGGCGGGGACTGCCACCATCGCCGCCACGACATTCAAGTCCCTGGTCGGCCTGAGATCCACGCTGATCCTCAACATCGCCCAGGACGACGGCTCCGGCGGCGCTTCCCTCGCCAACCCGACCGACACTTCCCCCAACGGTGCCACGGACGGTGCCACGGGTAGCACGACCGATAGTCCGGCGAGCAGCTCCACCACCACTCCTGCACACGGTCCCGCCCGGTATCAAGAGACCGACTCGCATCTCGCGTATGCCGGCTCGTGGACCGCCTTGTCGGACGTCCGCTCGTCGCACGAGAGCTACAAGGTGGCCGAAACAAACGGAGCGTCGGTGACCATCAGGTTCACCGGCACGTACCTGGCCTGGATCGCCACCGAGGAAACCACGTCGGGTACGGCCGGCGTATCCCTCGACGGAGGCTTTCCCGTGCTTGTGGAGCTGACCAACCCCACGGTCTTGATCGCATCTCCGGCCTCCTACCAGAAGAGAGTCTGGGCAACCGGTGTGCTTAAGGCCGGCGCGCACACTGTCAGGATCTGGTGGAATGCGGCGAACCGGACAGGGGAGTCCATCGGCATCGACGCTGTCGACGTGATCGGGACACTGAACTAGGTCCGTCCGCCCTGTCTGCTACCGTGTCTACAGATGACTCTCGTTGACTGACACCGCTCGGCCGCTCCGCGTCCGGGCGCCAAAAGGGAGGCCGACAAGATGGAAGCCCTACGCCCTCTTCCAGACCTAAGAACGGTCGCTTTCCACGTCACCACCGACGACCCCGACATAGTCACCTGGCTCCGCCAGTTCCCCGAGGAGGAATGGGAGGCCAGGGCCACCACCGCGCTCCGGGTCGGCGTCCTGGCCCTGCGCCAGGCCTCCGGCTTCATCGACCGGGAAGCCATCCGGCAGGAAGGCAAAGACCTCACCCGCTCCATCGAGGGCAAGGTCACCGAGACCATCGGCACCCTGGTCGGGCCCGACAGCACCCTCATCCATCTGCTCGATCCCCAGCGCACCGACGGCCTCGTCGAGCAGATGCGCCAAGCGGTCGACGGGGAACTCGCGGGCAACAACGAGAAGGTGCTCGCCGCCTTCGATCTCAACCGCCCCGAATCCGCGCTCTCCCGCTTAGTCGCCCAGGTCCAGGGCGTGCAGAGGGCCATCCGCAGCGACTTCACTCTCGACGACCCGAATTCCGCGCTTTCTCTCATGCTCCGCGAGCTCGACACCACCCTCAAGGAGCACGAGGAGCGGAACAGGAAGTTCCGCGAGGAGGTGCAGAAGACCCTCGGCGAGATGGCCGTCCGCAAGGAGACGCAGGACCGCTCGACTCTACGCGGCGGCGTCTTCGAGGATCGCGTGTCCGAGTTCGTGCTCAGGAACGCCATGGACGGCGGGGACGTCGGCAGGCGCACAGGCAACACCACCGGCATCATCAAGAACTGCAAGGTAGGGGACTGCACCATCGAACTCGGCGCCGATTCGCAGTTCGCGGGGGAGGCCCTGGTGATCGAGGCCAAGGAAGACGCGAGCTACGACCTCAAGAAGGCCCTCACCGAGATCGATATCGGTCGCCGGAACCGAGGTGCGGATGTCGGCATCTTCGTATTCTCAAAAAGGACGGCTCCTTCCCATCTCGGTTCGCTTGCCCGCCATGGGCGGGACATCATCGTGGTTTGGGACGCCGACGACCCGGCGACGGACGTCTACTTCGACGCGGCCCTCACGCTCGCTCGGGCGCTCATCTTCGAGCACCACCGCGGCGCCGGGGTCAGGAGCGAGGTGGACTTCGCCACCCTCGAGCGGGCGATAGAGAGTGTGGCCAAGCGGGCCTCACAGCTCGACGACATCCGGAAGTCGGGCGAGACGGCCGAGAACGCCGGCCGGTCGATCGTGGCGAACGTTGGTATCGCCCAGCGCGACCTGGCCGTCCAGGTGGAGACCCTGCGCGAGCAGTTGGGCCAGATGCGGAGGGCGTTCGCGGAGGGGAGCTAGGAGGCTGCTGAAAAGCGAAGCCCCGGCCGCAGAAATGCACTGGGTGGCGCGATGGTACGTCCTCAGTCGCGCAAAGAGCGCCGCTATTCACGCTCCCTGCGTCCTTCTCTCGCACGTACCCATCGCATTCCTGCGGCGAAGCGTCACCTTTTCAGCAGCCGCTGAGGCTCGTTCCGTGATATTTTCGTCGCTCGGCAGCAAAGCAGACGGGAGACATAAATGGCGCCCAAGCATCCCGATTCTCTCGGCACCGTCTTGGATCCGAGAGGTCAGCCCACCAACGTCGTGCAGCCGATGCCGCTTGCGCCTCGGCTGGATACGCTCGAAGGCAAGACCGTGCACCTCATCGACGTGGGGTTCGGCGGCGGATGGGAGTTCCTAGAAGAGACCGTTGCCTGGTTTGCCCGCAACATGCCCAGCGTGAAGACGGTGCTTCGCCGCAAGACCAGCATCATGTTCGTGGACGAGCCCCAGATGTGGGAGGACGCGAGGCGCGACGCGCACGCGGTGATCTTCGGGGTGGGTGGTTGAGACGGCTGTGCGGCGAGTGTCGCCGCCCACTGCAGAGAACTGGAATCCAAATACGGCGTCCCCACCGCACCCATCTCGAGCGCCCGTTTCGCGGAATACGTCGCTCAAGACGCGCGGAATCACGGAATGGAACTGCGCTTCAGCTACGCTCCTTATCCATTGGTCGGGAGGCCCAGGGAGGTCCTTCGCAGATACGTGGAGGGGAACGACCCCACCACGGGCAAGCCTCTCATGCCTCAGATCGTCGAGGCGCTCACTCGGCCGCTCACTCCGGAAGAAGCGAGCCCGACAGCCTCGCGTGGCGTCCCCAGGCCCCGTTTGATGAAAGCCGACAAGGAGGAGAACCTCCATCAGTTGTTCCGGGACAACGGCTGGACGGATGGTGCCCCGATCGTTCTGCCGACGGAGGAACGAGTGGCACACATGCTGACCGGTACGGCCGCCGACCCGAACGAGGTCGTGGGCCGGATGACCGTCACCATCGACCAGGAGAGACTGGAATACACGGTGGAGAAGGTCGCGGTCAATGCGGTCATGGCGGGCGCCGGTCCCGAGCATCTGCCCGTCATTCTCGCTCTGGCGGCCAGCGAGGAAGCCTCGATGCCGAGTTCGACCACATCGTTCGGCAGGATGGCGGTGGTGAACGGACCTATCCGTGAAGAGATCGGCATGAATTTCGGCCTGGGTGCCCTCAGCCCGTTCAACTATGCCAACACCGTGATCGGGCGGGCGTGGACGCTCATGACCATCAACCTGGGCGACGCTCGCCCCGGCGAGACCTTCATGGGCTCCACCGGCAACAACATGAACTACAACAACATGATGTTCGCCGAAAACGAGGAGCGGAGTGCATGGCAACCGTTCCACGTGCGAAAAGGCTTCAAGAAGGAAGAGAGCACGGTAAGCCTTTTCCAGGGCTGGAGTGCGATCAACAGCATGGGCGCGGCCGGGTGCTGCCGCCCCGCGCACGAGGAGATGCTCATCCTGATGCAGGCCTTCCCGTGCTTGCGGGAATCGCTGACGCTGGTCATGGATCCGCTGGTGGCGAATCATCTGAAGGAGCAAGGATTCGACGATCCGAGCAAGCTCGCCGAGTACCTGTCGGAGAACTTCAAGATGCCGGCAGGACAGTTCTGGGGATCGGATGTCGTCTACTCGTTGGTGGAGCCTCATGCGCGCGCGGGGATCGAGCCTTTCGCGTCCTGGCTGCAGCTCCCCCCGGAAGCGAACTGATCGCGCCGTACACCTCTCCAGATAGGATCAACACCGTGGTCGTCGGAGGAGAGACCCAGGCTCTGTGGCTCACCACCGACATGTGGTACTCCAAGACCGTGTCCATCGATAGGTGGCGGCCCGCGGGCGGAGTGTTCAAGGAAGACGAGCAGACCATGCGGCGCCGCGAGGCCCGGCAGAAGCGGCACGCAGCCACGCTCAGCCGCAGCGGATACGATCTCTAAGAAAGGAAGCACCGCATGGGGTCACGGTACGAGCATGTGTTCGCGCCTATCAGGATCAGAGGAGTCGACTTCAAGAACCGGCTGGAGCTGGCGCCGCCGTCCCCCAATCTCGCCGACCGTCAAGGCAGAGTGACCACGGAGTTCGTGGACCTCTTCAGGTCGTTCGCCAGAGGCGGAGTGGCCGTCATCACCGTCGGTAATTCCGTGGTCGACATCAAAGAGGCGAGTGACGAGGAGCGTCAACTGGACCTCAGCAGCGACGAGTGTCTCCTGCCCCTCTCCCGCTTCGTGGAGATGTGCCACGGGTATGGAACGCTCGCCTCTCTCGAGATCAACCACAACGGCAAGGACTCTGACCCCGGCAAGACGGGGCAGACCGGCCTATAGCCCTTCGTCCCTCATACCGTCCCACGAACTCTGGCGCGCGAAGTTGCAGGGCAGGGAGACCCATGCCCACCATAGAGATGGATCACGCGAAGATCACCGAGACCGTTGACAAGTACGCCGCCGCCGCGCTACCGCTGCAAGAGGGTGGGCTTCAAGATGTGCATGATCCACGGCGGTCACGGGAACCTCATAGCTCAGTTCGCGAGTTCCCTCTACAACAAGCGCACGGACGAGTACGGCGGTTCCCTCGAGAACAGGGCCCGCTTCGCCATCGAGGTTCTGGACAGAGTGCGGGAGCGTTGCGGAGAGGACTTTGTCATCGAATACCGCATCTCGGCCGACGAGATCCACCCCGACGGCATGCATCTGGCAGAGACGCTCCGGTTTATCGAGCTGATACAGGACAAGGTCGACATCTTCCACGTCTCCGCCGGTCTCCACGGTGAGGTCCAGTACATGCGCAACTGGTGGCAGAACTACCTGATGGACAGGGAGTACAACGTCCACTACGCCGCGGATGTCAAGAAGGCGTTCCCGAATGCGGTGGTGTGCACGGTCGGCTCGATCATGGACATCGCGAGGGCCGAGGAGATCCTGGCCGCCGGCAAAGCCGACATGGTGGCCATGTGCCGCCCGCTCCTGGCCGACCCCGAGATGCCGCGCAAGTATGCCCTCGGCAGAGAAGAGGACCATCGTCCCTGTCTGCGGTGCCAATACTGCGGTCTCCGGCTGATGGTCCCCGCGGTCATCAACTGCGCCGTGAATCCATTCTTGGGCAACGAGACCGAGTTCCCCGAAGGCAAGGTCAACAAGGCCGAGGTGAAGAAGAAGGTCGCGGTCATCGGCGGAGGTCCCGCCGGCATCCAGGCTTTGCAGACGCTCTGCGAGCGCGGGCACGACGTCACCCTCTATGAGAAAAGCGATCATCTGGGTGGAAACGTCGTCCCTGGAGCCGCGCTGTCGTTCAAGCAGGACGTGGCGGACTATCTTGACTACTTGTTGCGTCAGGCGAACAAGGCTCCCGCGCGCATACTCCTGAATACCGAGGCCACCAAGGAGATGCTCGACGCCGAAGGTTACGAGGCGCTCATCATCGCCGTCGGATCGGAACCCATCGTGCCGAAGCTTCCCGGTATCGACAAGCCCCACGTCCACTGGGCGCCCGAAGCCGACACCGGCCGGGTGATACCGGGCAACAAGACGGTAGTCGTTGGCGCGGCCGCTGTGGGTATTGAGTGCGCCGATAGGGCTCAAACGCGCGGGCAAAGACGTGACCGTCGTCGAGATGGCGGCGGATATGGCAAATCTCAGGGCTTCTGCCGGCGGCGCCGCCATGGAGCTCATGGCGCTGATCGAAGAGCTGGAGATACCCATCCATCTCAACTGCAGGCTCGAAGAAGTGACCGACTCCACCGTGGTCTGCCGCAACACGGGAACGTCTCGAGAGGATCGAGTTCCCCGCCGACACCGTGCTTCTGGCGGTGGGCATGGCTGCGCGGCTCGATGTTGCGGACTCTCTCCGCCGTAGCGCCCCCGAGACAGAAGTGTTCGTCGTCGGCGACGCATCGGAAGTGGGAAGTATCGCTACGGCCGTCAGGTCCGCCTTCAAGGCGGCCGCGTATATCTAGGAGGTCGGGGACGCCCCCGACCTCCCGGTGCTACATGACGTGCTACGCGAGGTCGAGCTCGGTTCGTTTGATCACGTCGTCCTGCAGTCCCTTGTGGAGCTCGACGAAATACGCGCTGAAGCCGGCGATACGGACGACAAGGTCCCTATGG
>CAWAOX010000016.1:0-107448 GCA_963783835.1 uncultured Actinomycetota bacterium | reverse complement strand
CCGCAGCCACGGTCGCTTCGGCCGCCCCGCCAGAGGCTACGGCAGCGGCAGCGGTGCCTGCGGCGCCGGCTGTCGAGGTTACCGACGCTGACGTCGAGTCGGTCGTCGCCGAAGAGCTGGCAGGCTTCAGCGGAGGGCTGACCGGGCTCCTGGACAAGGTCAAGGAAGGTGGGCTGGGGGATGTCGCCGATTCCTGGGTGAGCAAAGGTGAGAATCTGGGCATCAGTGCCGATCAGGTCAAGTCGCTCATGGACCCCGAGAGTCTGAAGGGCATTGCTGCGAAGCTGGGCATATCCGTCGACATGGCCGCCGACAAGCTGGCTGCTGTCCTACCCGTGGTGATCGACAAACTCACCCCCGATGGCGTGGTGCCGGACCCGGACGCCATCGCGGCCAAACTGACCGGCTTCATCAAGACCAAGCTGTAGGAGGCTGCCGACCGGTCGTAAAGTCGGGACCCGGCGCGCTATCGCGAGCCGGGTCCTAGCACCGGCCTGCATGGTCAAGCAAGGCGACTGGGCGTATCATGCCCGCACAATGCCTGCCTTTGACATCGTTCTGATCCATCCCCCCGCCGTATACGACTTCCGGCGGAAGCCCATCTTCCCGGAGCCCTCGGGCGCACGGCGGCCGCTGTGCAGTTCAACAAGGTGCCCATCGGCATGCTGAGCATCGCCGACTATCTTGACCGTCACGGCTACCGTGTGATCGTCGACAACCTCTGCGACCGCATGCTCACGGTCCCCGGGTTCGATGTGGAGGAGCATCTCCGCGAGTACTCCGCCGGTGTCTACGCCGTGGGCTTGAACTTCCAGCAGCACGCCCCGGGAGCGTTGGCCATCGCCCGGCTCTGCAAGGAGTTGCACCCGGACGCCCTCGTGCTCATGGGAGGTCTGACTGCCACCCGCTTCCACGAGGAGATCGTGGCCAAGTATGAGTTCGTGGACGGCGTCGTGCGGGCGGAGGCGGAGAAACCCCTCCTGGAGTTGCTGCGCGCGTACGAGACCCACGGCATGCTCACCCCTACCCCCAACCTGACCTTCCGCGATGAAGCCGGGGCGCTCACCGTCACGCCTCTCATGGAGGCCAGTCGCGACCTGGACGATTTCGAGTTCACCCGCCTCGACCTGCTCGCCCCGCAGACGTCGGTGCACATCCCCGACGCCCCCAGCCGCTGGAGCCTGGCCGTCTGCCGAGGCTGCGCGTACGACTGCACCATCTGCGGCGGCTCCGCCTATACGTACAAGAAATACTTGGGCATGCCCCGCCCCGCCTTCCGCAGCCCCGCCAAGCTCGTCGCCGACATCAACCGGCTCATAGAGCAGGGGGTCCGCTTCATCGGCCTCTACCAGGACCCGCGTGTGGGAGGCAGATCGTACTATCAGGAGCTTTTCCGGCGACTTGCCGACGAGAAGCCTCCCTTCGAGCGCCTCTCCCTCGACCTGCTCGTTCCCGCCGGCGAGGACTTCATACGCGAGGTGGCCGGCATCGGCCGCAACATCATCCTTCACCTCTGTCCGGACACCGGCTCCGACGAGGTGAGAAAGACGTTGGGCCGCCGCTACACCAACGAGGCCATCCGGGAGACCATGCGGGCCTGCATCAAGTACCGGATTCCCGTGACCAACTTCTTCTCCGTGGGACTCGCCGGCGAGACGGAGAAGGAGATGGCCGAGACCTGGGAGCTATGGGCGGAACTCGACGCTCTCAACCAGGAGGCCCGCGCCCGCGGGGAGTTCGGCGACATAGACGAGACGGTCCCCATCGGCGGCCAGGTCCTCGGTCCCATCGTCCTGGATCCGGGATCTCAAGCTTTCGATGAGCCTGAGTCTTTCGGCTACCGCCTGCTGTACAAGAACCTCGAAGAGTACGTGGAAGCCCTCTCCCAGCCTACGTGGGACCACTGGATGAATTACGAGACCGCGCTACTCGACAAGAGCGCCATTCTCGACATGATCTATCGCTCGGTAGATTTCACCATAGATCAACGGGAGCGCTACGGCTTCTACAGCGGGCCCGAGGCCTACTACGAGCGCTGTCGCCTGGAGGCCGACCGGGTGATCGTGGAGGAGATGGCCAGTGCTTCCAGCATCGACGACCCCGAGGAACGAGAGCGACGGGCCATCGTCATGCGCAACAATCTGGATGAGCTCGAAAAGAGGCGGATGGTCTTCCTGGAGTAGGCCCGCCGGCGTGCTTCAGGGCCCCGGCATGCGTCGACCCTTGGCCATGCGCCGACCTACCGCAGCGAGTCAGTCACCTGCCACGAAATACAGCCACTCGCCTTCGGGACTGATACCGACCCGATAGCCCATGTAGCCGACTGCCCCTTCCCATCCCGCGATATCAGCGTCGGGGAAGTATTCTTCGAGCAGGTCCCTCTCCGCTGGCGAAAGGGAGCCGAAGTCGAGCGCATGGGCAAAGGGCCACACGTACTGATCCCCCACCCGCCCGTAAGGCATGCTCAGGATGGTCGCCAGCCAGGCCAGCACGGGTTCTCCCCGTTCCTCGGCCGCTTGCCAGTAGGCAGCCGGTCCTCCCTCGGAAGCACCGAAGCTGAAGGTGAATTCGGCGCTGCCCGTGGTCGCGAGCTCCTCCAGGCCGGCGAAGTCGCAGGCCATCGCTGCTGTGAAGATCGCCTCCCGAGTAACTGCCACCAGGGCGGGAAGATCGGGCTCGGGCGAGAGATCCACGTCGAGTGACGAAGCAGAGCAGCCGCCCACGACCGTGGTCGTAGACGTCACGCCGCTGGTGACGATGGGCGCGCTGGTCGTGGCCTGCCCGCTGGTCGTGCCCGGCTCCTCACTGCCGCAGGCTGATGGGACTATCAGCGTTAGCACGAGCGGCAGGAGCAAGAGTACCTGGACAGTTCCTCGAAGATCGATCACGGCGCCTCTGATTCGCATGATGCTGCCCCTTGAGCCGGCGAGCGGGGTCAGCCCGATGTCACTCTTGGTCTGCCCTGCAGGGCGCCACGGCAAACTTCGGTACCGGAGAGGCAGACCCGCATAGGACGGTGGAGATGCGGGTATACCGAGCGCTGGAAACCGCGTGCATCAGGGCGAAGGAGGTGAATCGACATGTCATGGCTTCTGATCATCTTCATCATCATCGTGATCGTCGTGTTTGGTCTGGGCTTCGTGGTCAAGACGCTCTTCTGGATAGCCCTAGCTCTGTTCATCCTCTGGCTGATCATTCTGCTGGTGAATGCGTTTCGGGGACGATGAACCACAGTCGGGGGTTGCGGCCGCTGCCGCAGTCTCCTCGGCCCCCGATAGTGGAATAACCTCATGCCGGTCACCGACTCCTCAGATCTCGACTTCGACGCCGTTGTAGACCGGTCGGGCGTCGGCAGCTTCAAGTGGGACAGGTACCAGGGCCGCGACGTCATCCCCCTGTGGGTGGCCGACATGGACTTCCGGTCCCCGGCGGCGGTCATCGAAGCCCTGCATCGGCGCGTGGAACACGGGGTGTTCGGATACGGCCAGGCTCCCCCCGGCCTCGAATCCGCCATCCTGACGATGCTCCACACCCAGTACGACTGGGATGTCCCCGTGGAATCGATCGTCTGGCTGCCGGGGTTGGTGTCAGGGCTCAACGTGGTCTGCCGAGCGGTGGGAGAGCGCGGAGACGAGGTCGTGACCTTCACTCCCGTCTATCCCCCGTTCCGTTCGGCTCCCATTCTTGCCGAGCGCAGGCTGGTGGAGGTCCCGCTGGTGTGCGCTAGCGGACGCTGGGAGATGGACTGCGCCGCCCTCGAGGCTTCACTCAGCCCCCGCTCGCGGCTGCTCCTGCTGTGCTCGCCGCACAATCCCGTCGGACGCGTGTGGTCCGGACAAGAGTTGAGCGCCCTTGCCGACATCGCGAGGCGCCACCATCTGGTGATCGCCTCCGACGAGATCCACGCCGGTCTGGTACTGGACGAGGACAAGCCGCACCTTCCCCTCGCCGTTCTCGAACCCGACCTCGACGCCGGGATCATCACCCTCACGGCACCCAGCAAGACCTTCAACGTCCCCGGCCTTGGCTGTTCGTTCGCCATCGTGGGCGACCCGGCGCTGCGCGCAGCCGTCTGCCGAGCCATGGACGGCATCGTGCCCCACGTGAACGTGCTCGGCTATGTGGCGGCTCAGGCCGCCTACGAGCACGGCGAACCGTGGAGAAAGGCCCTACTTGCCTACCTGCGATGCAACCGCGATCTGGTCGAGTCCGCGGTCGCCGGCATGGCCGGGTTGGAGATGACCCACGTGGAGGCGACCTACCTGGCCTGGATAGATGCTCGCGGCGCCGGCATCGTCGATCCGGCCTGCTTCTTCGAGGAAGCCGGAGTGGGCCTGTCCGACGGAGCCGACTTCGGAGCCCCTGGCTACGTGCGGCTCAACTTCGGGTGTCGCCGGGCCCTCCTGGAGGAAGCGCTGCAGAGGATGGCGGCGGCACTGTCCCCGGGCTAGGTACCCGACGGGGGCCGGGATCCGCGCGCCCCTCCGGCGACCGCCCGGGCCGACCCGCCGCGAAGCGCCGCCACCGGCCTCAGACGTCGGAAGGCTTCTGCTGCGTCAGGCGACGGTAGTAGGAGTGACTGGTGTAAAGAGCGGCGACGGGATTGTGCCCCAGCACCCGATCCTTGACCACCAACACAGTAGTGGGGACGCGTGAGTGCATGAAGAACATGCTGTCGTGCCCGACGCATAAGCCCATCATGACGTTGAGCTCCGCCCCGGCCTCCGCCAGCAGTGCCGCCTGGGCCACCGGGTTGCACATGACCTCGAACTCGCCGGGATGCACCTTTTCGTCGTCGCCTACGCCCACGCTCTCCTTGTCGATGGAACCGACCTTGCAGCAGACCGTGTTCACCTCGAAGCCGCCGGCGGTGAAGATGGCCCGCGCCGCCCGCGCCTCCTCGGTAAGCCCGATGCAGTGGGCGATGCCCAGGCGCCGCCAGCCCATGCGGCGGGCGAAGTCCATGATCTCCTCCACCCGGGTCAGTTCGCAGTAGCCGGCCGCCTCGGTGCGGGCCGACTCGGCGGCTATCCGCCCCAGGAGGGGGTCGGACGAGTAGCGTTCTTCTACATCGGCCAGCAGCTGCGTGTCGCTCAGCATGGGGCAGGAGGAGGGCCGCCGCTTGGTGGCCGTCTCGGCGGCCTCCGGGGCGCACTCGCACAGCTGCGTGCGGCAGATGGCGCAGACGGGGCCCTGCTGGCCTGAGGAGGCGGATGCTTCTTCGGCGTCGGCTGCCATGTCTAGTCCTCCCAGGGCTCGCGCGGCGGATCGCCATCGTAGTGCCCGCTCGGGTTGAGAAAGATCTTGCCCGGCTTCCCGGGCAACGGAGTGAACCACTCGGGGCTGCTTCTCGGGAACAACAGTCTCGCCAGCCAATCGATGGTGAAGTCGTTGCCTTTCACCCCAGGGTAGCGCGCGCGGATGCGCTCGGCCAGTTCGGTTCCCGTGCGCGCCGTCTCGTACACCTCGGCGTAGAAGTCGATGTAGTCGCGGGTCCAGTCCAGACAGGCGGAGTGTCCGCGAGAGCCGTCCTCCAGGAAGGGGAGCGTTTTCTCGCTGCAGTGGCCGGGGATCACCAGCCGGGCGTCGAACTGCCGCAGCCGGTCGAGGGCGGCCCTCCACTTGAGACGCCGTTCCACGTTGCTCTCGATGAACCACACGTTCCAGTCGTCCATGGCTATGTCGGTGGCGCAGAGGACGCCCATGGAGGGCACCCAGGCGACTGAGTTGTTGATGCTGTCCCCCTCCCAGTCGTCGGAGAAGAGGATCTCCTCCCCCTCCAGCTCCACGCGAGGCTCGGCCATGGGCATGGGGATGGTCGTGGTGACAGGGGTATCCGGCCCAAAGCGGTCGATCGACCAGGTGTCGATCTTGTCACTGGAGCTGAAGACGAGATCCTGCACTACGCTGGGCAGGGCGACGATCTTGGCGTCCGGGAAGGCATCCCGCAGCACGCAGAGGCTGAAGTGATGGTCGGGATGGAAATGCGATACGTAGATGTGCGTGAGCCTCTTCCTCATGGGGATGATCTCGGCCACCATGCGATGGCCGTCGCTCAGGAGTTGGGAGGCGTCGATGAGCACGGCGTCGCGCTCGCCGTAGAACAACGTGGAAGTGCTGTAGAAGCCCAGGTAGCTGTGCAGAAAGACCCTGTGATGCAACGACACCCGTTAGTCCCTTCCCGTCGGACGGCGTGTACTCGAGGTGCACTACGCTAGTGAAGATACCCTAGGTTGTCAACGGAGGGACCGGCGGTACGGCACTTGCAGCATGGTGAGCGGAGCGGGAAGATGGCAGCGGCGCGCCGCCCGCCCAGTCCTCGTCCTGGCCGGCCGACGCCCAGCCCTCGACAGACCGACCGCAGGAGGACCGAGAGTGAAGGCCGTGGTGTTCGATCAGTTCGGGGGACCGGAGGTCCTGCGCTACGCCGACCTCCCCAAGCCGGAGCCGGCTGCCGGCCAGGTGCTGGTGAAGATGATGTCGGCAGGCGTCTGCAAGGCCGACTGGCGGGTGCGCACGGGTCGCTGTCAGTGGCTGACCGCCCCCTTCCCGGTCACCATCGGCTACGAGATGGCGGGGCGCGTCGAAGCCCTCGGCCCGGGGGTCGAGGGCTTCGCCATCGGTCAGCCGGTCCACGTGCTGCACATGGCCTGCCACGGCACGTACACCGAGTACATGGCCGTCACGGCCGACGACGTGGTGGAGATGCCCGAGGGCATCGACTTCGACGCAGCCGCGGCGGCGTTCAACTACTTCGTGGCCTGGGGTCTGCTCAACCAGATCGTGGAGGCCAAGGAGGGGCAGAGCCTTTACATCGGCGGGGCGGCGGGCGGGGTGGGCACTGCCGTCATCCAGTTGGCCAGGCTTAGAAACATGCATATCGTGGCCAGCGCCAGTACCGACGAGAAATGCGCCTACCTGCGCGGACTGGGCGTCGGAGACGTCTTCAACTACAAACGTGAGAACAACGTCGAGGCTGTCCAGCGTTTCACCGCCGGCCGAGGCGTGGACTACGTCTACGATCAGGTCGCCGGCCCGGCTTTCGCCCGCCAGTTCGACATGCTGGCCACCTACGGGCAGATCATCCTCTACAACTACCTGGGCGGCTATCCCGAGGACCGGGAGATCGTCCACATCCTGCAGAGCCGCTGCGAGTCCTGTTACGGGATCAGGTACTTCTCCATCCACGTGCACGACACCGACCCCGAGGGCTTCAAGCAGGTCAAGCGTCAGGTGCTCGGGCTCATGGCGTCCGGCGAACTTCGGCCCCCCATCTACAGGGCCTTACCCCTCTCCCAGGCGGCTTTGGCCCACCAGATGCTCGAGTCCGGCGAGGTACTGGGCAAGTTGGTCCTGCACCCGGAGGACAAGGCGTGACCGCACGCGACCCAAGCGCGCCCCTCTCGTAAGCAGGAGGGCGCGCCTGCGCCCGCGGCGGGACCCCGAAGCGAGCGGCTAGGGGACAGGGTTCACGGGTTTGGATTCATCGGCCGGGTGTGCTAGAAGCAAGAATCCACGGGCGCGCCTATACGAGCATCGCGCCGCCGTCGATCGGTAGGCACGTGCCTGTCATGTAGCCGGCAAGGTCCGAGCACAGATACATGACGGCTCCCGCGACCTCTTCCGCGGTCGCCACCCTGCCTATCGGGAGCATCTTGGCCAGGCCGTCGAAGACCTCCTTTGGTGCAGCGCGGAGCATCGGGGTGTCGACTGGCGCTGGGCAGACGGCGTTGATGCGGACCCCTGTCCTGATGTACTCGAAGGCCGCGGCCTTGGTCAGACCCACCACCCCGTGCTTGCAGGTGGTGTAGAGCGGAAAACCGGGCTCGCAGAGCAACCCTGCCAACGAGGCCGTGTTCACGATCACGCCCGCACCCTGCTTGAGCATAGTCGGCAGTTCGTGCTTCATGCACAGAAAGACGCTCTTGAGGTTCACGTCCATGATGCGATACCAGAGCGCCTCGCTCGTCTCGGTGAGGGGCGTCGACATGTCCTGGGGGTGGATGCCCGCGTTGTTGCAGGCGTAGTCCAGGCGCCCGAACGAATCGAGCGTTGCCTCGACC
Source organism: uncultured Actinomycetota bacterium (assembly GCA_963783835.1). GTDB lineage: Bacteria > Actinomycetota > Thermoleophilia > RBG-16-64-13 > RBG-16-64-13 > CAIQPS01. The sequence continues at coordinate 99,385 of CAWAOX010000016.1, read as the reverse complement.
ATGGCCTTGACGTCGGCCTCCTTCGAAACGTCACAGGAAACGAACAGCGCCATGCCGGCCCCGATGAGGTCGACGGTCTCGGCACCTGCCTTCGCGTCGACGTCGGCCACGACCACGTTCGCCCCTGCCTGGGCGTATGCCAGGGCGACCGCCCGCCCGATGCCCATACCCGCGCCGGTGACGATCGCTGCTTTTCCTGCCATTGATTCAGCCATAACCCGTCTCCTTGCCTGGGTCGCGGTCGCTAGCTCTTGGTCGGAAGGCCTGACATGACCCGATACTCGTTCGCCGTGGCCACGCGCCGACCGAGGATCTCAGCGACGGTCTTCATGTCTTTGAACGCGGTCACGGTGTCGTTCAGCATGTCGTCCTTGTGCGGCCACTTCCAGTATGTATCCTCGACGCCCACACGAATGGAAAGGCCCATGACCATGGCCATGGTGGTGAGGTAGTAGGAGGGCCGGCCGGCCGTGGCGAGCGAGATGAGACCCGTGGGGTCGATCTCGCGGATGCGCCTCACCGATCGCAGCAGGTAGTCTGCGGCGTCGAATTCGCTGAACAGACTGCCACCAGGGTACGCCCAGCAGGGCAACAGACCCCAGTGGAGGGGTGGCTCGAGGATGCCGGTCTCGAGGAGGTACACCCTGACCTGGTCGATGGCCTCGTCCTCGTGCAGACCGAGTCGCGGGCTTGATGCCTTTCTCCATGAGGTAGGCGGCCTCTGCCTGGAGGAGTCTGGGAGGAGTGATCGTACCGGGGTTCAGCGGCATCGAGTCCATCAAGCCTTCGTCGAGCATCGCATCGATCAAGAGCTTCTCGGTCTCGAAGTTCAGATCGACCAGCACGCAGCCGTCCACGTACACGCTGTTGCCGTACTTCTCCCTGATGGGGCCGATGATGCCGCGGAGCATCTCCAGATGCTCCTTCTTGTCGTTGACGAAGTTCCCCTTATCGGTGCGGGCGTGGATGTGCACGCACGTGGCTCCCGCTTCTATGCAGTCCAGAGCCGACTGCCTGACCTCGTCGGGTGTGTACGGCTGGTTCGGGTTCTTCGCCCTCTTGATCGGTTGCCCTGTCACGTGGCAGGTGATGCCGACTACGTCCGGGATCTTCCATTTGGGCTGATAGTCGAGGTCGGCGCCGTCGGGGCCGAACACCGCCCCGTCGGGAACGGGGGCTGGGAATCGTGGCGGCAGGTTCTTGTATTTGTCGTCCATGGTAGAAGCCTCCTCATCCGCTCTCGTGCCCATCGCTTCGTAGCCTTCGTGCAGTCTTCCGTTCTCCTCTTGACAGGATAAGCACACGGAGTTACGTTAGTCAACAACATTCACGTAAAGTATGTTTACCGGAACGAGCACGATGGCAGGATCTGCTAGTACGTCAAGAACCAGGCCGTCTTCCGTCAGGCATATCGAGCGAGGAGGTGGGTCACCGAGTACCACGTGAGGCCAGGACGAGCACCGCTACCAATCATTCGGGGGGATACAATGCGCAGACTTCCCAGCACAAGACTCATACTGTCGTTCGCCACCCTTCTTGCCCTGCTACTGATCGTCGCGGTTGGTCTCGCGGCGTGTGGAGGCGCAGACGAGACGACGACTACCGCCGCTTCCACCCCGACCACGGCCCCTGCCACCACGACCGCGCCCACCACAGCTGGAACGGGCGGCAGCGAGACGACTGCCACCAGCGCGGCCTCTGGGCCCGCCACCGACACGCCGTACAAGGTCGGCATCCTTACGAACACGTCTGGCGACATAGGGTTCCTCGGCAAGTACGTAGTCGACACCATGCAGTTGGAGGTCGACAAGATCAACGCCGAATGGCGGAATCAACGGCCATCCCATGGAACTGGTCGTGCGAAGACGACGGCTATGATCAGACGAAAGGCCGCAGCCGGGTTCACCAAGCTGGCCGAAGACCCGAGCATTCTGGCCGTCGACGGGCACCATGGCGAGCATCCTTCTGCCCTCTTTGACGGCACTCGCGGAGCAGAAGCGAGATCCCCTATGTCTCCGTGTGCCCCCGAGCTTCCCGATACTCCGCGCACAGAATCTGAAGTGGACCTTCTACGGCCCGGCCGACGAGTTCTTGAATGCCGCGGCGATCCTCGACATCGTCAAGGCCAAGGGCTTCAAGAGCGCCGTCGTGATCTCGCAAAACGAACCCAACGCACTGTCGGTCGCGAACGAGTTCGTCGCAGAGGCTACCGCTGCGGGTCTGCAGGCCGTGCTGCTCCCGGACGCGGTCGACATCGGCACTGTCGACATCACTCCGCAGGTCAACAAGCTGAAGGCCCTTTGCGACAAGCAGGGTGCGGACTGCGTTGTCAGCGTTGTGTGGCCGAACGTCACGGGAACCCTCGTCAAGACCATGACCGGTGTCGGCCTCAACCTGCCGATGGTGGCCTATAGCCTCAACGCCGACGCCTCCACTCTCGCCATGGGTGGCCCAGAACTGAACGGAGTCATGCTGCCCGGTCCCAAGGTCATGGCCGCGTCCTGGCTCCCTGATACCGATCCCCAGAAGGCGGTCGTGGTCGACTTCATCAACCGCTACCAGGCGAAGTACAATCATCCGCCCGGTCAGGTCGATGCCGGTGCCGCGGACTGTATCCTCTGGATCGCGGCTGCGCTCAAGACCTCGGGTGACGACCGGGCCAAGCTGCGCGACGCGCTCGCTTCGGTGAAGGATCTCGTGGGTCCCTTCGCTATCCGCACCATGGGCAAAGCCGGAGACACTGACCGGGATCCAGCCCGGCCTGTTCGTCCCGATGGTGATCCAAGACATGCAGTTCGCTGAGCTGAAGCTGCAGTAGCAGTGGTCCACCTGGGCAGTCTGTCACTCGAGCACTGATCATCGGGAACGAAAGAGGCCGTACATGACCCTCACCACGTTCTTCCAGAACTTGATCGCCGGAATCGTGGTGGGGTCCGTGTACGGCCTCATCGCCCTCGGCTACGTAACCATCTACCGCTGTTCGGCGGTGGTCAACTTCGCGCAAGGCGCATTTGCCATGCTGGGCGCGCTCATCGCCATCTAACTCGTGCGCGATCAGCACGTACCCTACCTGCTCGCCGCGGTCATAGCCATCGGCGCCACATCGATCATCGGGCTGCTCGTCTTCGTCATCGTGGTGGACCGCGTCCCCGCCGACCTGGTGGTGTCACAACTCATGGCAACCTTGGGAGTCGCCATGCTCATCCAGGGCGTGATGCTCGTGATGGGCGGAGGCTATCCGCGAACGCTCCCCTCGTTCACATCCGACGAACCCTGGAGCATCGGGACGGTGAACGTGGCACAGCAGAGCGTCTGGGTCATCCTCATCGCGGTTGTGATCGTCGCGGTCCTCTATGTCGTCAACAACCGCACCAGGTTTGGGAAGAAGATGACCGCCACCGCCACCGATCCCATGGCTGCCAGCCTGGTGGGCATCTCGCGTCGAGCTATGTTCAGTTGGTCGTTTATCATCTCGGCGGCCATCGGTGCTGCCGGCGGGCTGGCTTTGGCCGCCATGACTCCTATGAACTTCGCGTCGGGGAGCGCCTTCGGCTTCAAGGGCTTCATAGCGGCCGTCCTTGGAGGTTGGGGCAAGAGCTCAGGCGCGTTCGTCGGAGGCATCTTGCTCGGTGTCTTTGAAACGTTTGGCGCGGCCTTCTTGCCATCCGGATACAAAGACGCGGTAGCCTTCTGCCTGCTGCTCCTCGTGATGTACTTCCGTCCCTCAGGGCTGCTCGGCTCGTCTCTCGTGGAGCCGAACCGATGAGCCTGCTGCGGAATCTCAGTGGCCGGGGCGCACGCAGCCGGCTCGTCTTCATCGTCATCATCGCGATCTGGCCGCTCATCTTCGGCGGTGGCTTCTCGCTCTCGGTCATGACCACCGCGGCCCTCTATGCGATGATCGCCATGAGCCTCGGTCTGCTGCTCGGTCAGGCCGGACTGATCTCCCTGGGGCAGGCCGCATTTGCGGGTATCGGAGCCTTCACCGCGGGGATACTCACCATGAGCTTCGATCAAGCTCCATGGGTCGGGGTGATTGCTGGGACCGTTGCGGCGACCGTCGTCGCCTTGATCATCGGCCGGCCGATCCTCAAACTCAAAGGCTATTTCCTCGCCCTGGCCACACTGGGGCTGGGTGAGATCTTCGTGGTTATCGTGAGGCAGCACAAGCACTTCTTCGACGGCACCGTGGGGATCGTGTCGCTACCTCACTTCAGCATCGGGGCACTGTCTTTCGCCTCACGCGAAGCCCAGTACTACCTGGTGTGGTTCGTGGTCTTCGCGCTCCTGCTCCTCACCGAGCGCGCGCTTCGCTCTCGGGTGGGTAGGGCGCTGCGGGCGCTGTCGAGCGGCGAGACGGCCGCATCCACTCTGGGAGTGCGGGCGGCGGGCTGGAAGCTACAGGCGTTCGTGGTCAGCGCGGCCATGGCCGGGCTCGCCGGCGGTTTCTTTGCCTACGCCATGAGCGCGGTCGTCTACACCAGCTTCACCGGCCAACTCTCCCTGGTCGTCATGATCATGGTCCTGGTCGGTGGAATGTCGAGCCTGGCCGGGGCTGTCATCGGGGCCATCCTCATGTCGTGGCTGCAGTACGCCTTCACGGGTTTCGCGACCTACCAGACAGCGCTCTACGCCCTCGTGCTGCTTCTCTTGCTGCTCTTTCTGCCCGGCGGACTGATCATGGGGTTCGAGTCGCGCCATGTCAAGGCCGCGCGAGCGTATGTCAGAAGGCAACTTGAGCCGGTGACTCGAAGGATCCCGGGTTTCGGACCGGCGCCCGCGGTGGTGACATCGTCCAGCGCCGCTGCCGGGGTGACCTTGCAGGCCGGGCCGTCCGTCACCAAGACCGAAATCGAGGCGGCGGTTCTACGTTGGAAGGAAAGCTCCGCCGGCTCCTCGCCTGCAGTGGCCGTGCCCGACGCGGACGAGTTCCTGCGCTTGGACTCCGCGACCGTCCAGTTCGGGGGGGTGGTCGCGGTAAGCGGAGTGACCCTCTCGGTCGCGCGGGGCAGCATTACCGCTCTCCTTGGCCCCAACGGTGCCGGAAAGACCACGGTGTTCAACGCGGTGAGTGCGCTACAGAAGCTGACGTCGGGTCAGATCTTCTACAGGGGCAAGAGGATCGACCGCCTACCCGCGTCGGAGGTCGCTCGTCTCGGCCTGGCCCGCACCTTCCAGAACCTGCGCCTCTTTCCCAACATGAGCGTGCTCGAGAACGTGATGGTCGGCCGGCATCGGCATGAGAAGGCAGGGTTCGTGACTGCGGCCTTGGGGCTGCAGAAGAAGGAAGAAGCGGAGTCACGCAAGCGGAGTCTGGAAGCGTTGGCAGTGGTCGGCATCGAGCACTTGGCCGATTGGCCGGTGACCGCGCTGCCCTATGGCCAACAGCGGCTGGTCGAGATCGCTCGGGCTCTTGCCACCGATCCCCAGCTGCTGCTTCTCGACGAGCCTGCCGCCGGCATGAACGCCACCGAGAAGGTCCAGTTGGTCGAGAGAATAGCTGCCATCCGCGACGCCGGAGTCACGGTGCTCCTGGTCGAGCATGACCTCAGCATGGTGATGGGCATCTCGGACACCGTGAACGTTCTCAACTTCGGGCGTCTCATAGCCAGCGGCCCTCCGGCCGTGGTGCAGCAGGACCCGGCGGTCATCGAGGCCTACCTGGGTGTGAAGCACGGCGACCAGTACGGCACGCTGGACGCGCAGGCCGTCGACCTCGCCGAAGGAGCCAAGGAGCGGGCCAAGGACGACGGCGCCCCGGTGCTCGAAGTCAAGGGAATCCACACCAACTACGGCTCGATCAGCGCCATTCGCGATATCAGCCTGAACGTCTATGCCGGCGAGATCGTCGCAGTGCTCGGCTCGAACGGGGCCGGAAAGACGACCATGCTTCAGCACCGTTTCGGGCCTGCTACGGCCGCGGGCGGGCAAGGTGCTCTATGAAGGCGCGGACATCACCCGTCTACGCGCTCAGGAGATAGCCTCGAGAGGAGTCGGGCACGTGCCCGAAGGCCGCCATGTCTTCCCGACCCTCAGCGTGGTCGACAACCTCAAGCTCGGCGCATGCTGCCGCAACGACCGCGACAAGGCCGCGCAGCGGGACGACCTGGATTGGGTCTTCGAGATCTTCCCCCGGCTGGCCGACCGGCGCACCCAGTTGGCCGGCACTCTCTCGGGCGGCGAACAGCAGATGCTGGCGATCGGCCGCGGCCTCATGGGCCGGCCGAAGCTGCTCCTGCTTGACGAACCCTCCATGGGGCTCGCGCCTATGCTCGTGGAGGTGATCTTCGAGTCGCTCGTCAAGCTGAACGCCTCGGGACTGACCTTGCTCGTGGTCGAGCAGAACGCCAAGTTGCTGCTGTCGATCGCTCATCACGCGTTCGTGTTGCAGACTGGGCGGGTCGCGCTTTCGGGCAGCGCCGCGAGCCTAGCTTGCGACGACAGAGTCAAGGCTCTCTATCTCGGTCAGACCGCAGCGGCGTGCGCCGAGTAACACGGCTCGGGTCGGGAGACACACCATGAACAAACTCATAATCACAGCCGCTCTCACCGGCAGCCTGACCACGAGGGCGCACAACCCGAACCTGCCTCACACCCCCACAGAGATCGCGCGCGCCGCGGTCGAAGCCTGGAAGGCGGGCGCCTCGGTCGTCCATCTGCATGTGCGCGACCCAGAGACGGGAGCCCCCGTCCACGACGTTCGTCTCTTCGCCGAGACCATCCGTCTCATCCGCGCCGAGTGCGATCTCATCATCAACGTGACGACAGGCGCCGGGCCCAAAGTGCCCATCGAGGAGCGCATCGCAGTCATCCCCGAGTTGGCGGACGACCCGGCGACCAAACCCCAGATGGCCTCCCTCAACTGCGGCTCGGTGAATTTCGGTCTGCTCGATCGCAAGAAGAGGGAGTTCGTCTTGAGTGACGTGCAGATGAACCCCTGGGCCGCCATGCTCGGCTACGCCGACACCATGAAGACGTGCGGCGTGGTGCCCGAGTTGGAGGTCTACGAAGCCGGCATGATCAACAACGCGCTCGTGCTCCAGTCGCTCGAGGCCCTCGATCCGCCTCTTCACTTCCAGTTTGTCCTCGGGGTGTTGGGCGGCATGCAGGCGACGACAGACAACCTGGTGTTCCTCAAGAACGCGCTCCCCCGGGATGCCACGTGGTCTGTATGCGCGGTCGGTCTTCCCATCTACTCGCTTGCCCCGGTTGCCATCGGGCTGGGGGGTAATGTCCGGGTGGGGTTCGAAGACTGCATACGCATCTCACGCACCGAGCTTGCCGAGAGCAACGCCCAGATAGTCGCCAAAATCGCCCGCATGGCGGCGGACATCGGCAGGGAAGTGGCGAACCCGGCGGAGGCGAGGGACATCCTCAGCCTCTCTCGCACCCATATGGGCTAGCAGATAGTTGCTGGCCCGCCCGCGTCCTCACCGGTATCCGCTGCCGGCTCGGGCTTGACCGCGCGAAACGTGCCGAGTAGACGATCGAGATTGCGAACGAGCGCCGCCTCGACTTCGGGTCCCGCCTGCGAAAGCAGCGCCATGTCGGTGGTGAAGTTGAACATGACGAGCGCCCAGGCCACATCTATGGTCTCGACGTCGGAGCGGATGGTTCCCTGAAGCTTGCCTTCTTCGACGGTCGCGACCATTCTACTCCAAGGAAGGCCAGTTCAGCGGATTCATCTGACGGGCGAATTCCGGTTCCTTGAGCGAAGCGAGGGTCTGGAATATGGGGCGCGCCATCGTGTTCAGATTCTGGCGCTGCCACGGCGCAAGGTTGCGTCCAAGCTCTCCCAACCGGTCGAGTGCATCAGGCGCATCTGCGGTTTCCACCCAACTCATGGCACGCTCGCTGGCCACCTCGACCACGGCGGCGAGTATCGCGCTGCGGCTGGCAAAATGCCGGTACAGAGCTGCGGGCGTGATGCCGACCGCCTGGGCTAGGCGCGCCATCGTCATGCCGTCGACCCCGCGCTCGCCGAGGATCAGCAGAGCGGCGTCGATGATCTCCTCGCGGCGCTCCGCCTGGCTCTTCCTGGTGTACTGCTTCACGGTGTTCGGCATAGTCCGCTGTCCCTCCCAGTGCCAACAGCATACACCATCGGACGGGTAACAGCGAACTAAGTTTACGTAAATACTATTTACCCTGTCGCTATCACCTGGACGTGAGTCTGCCGAGACCGCTGACAACGGGTATAATGAGGTTACTGAAAGCACCACATATCCTTCAGGAGCCCCTCATGCCTCGCATCGGCCTTCGCGAACTCAAGATCCATCTGTCGGAAGTGGCTAAAGACGTGCAGGAAAACAACGCTCGCTATACGGTCACCAACCGGGGGGAACCAGTGGCCTTGCTGGTGCCCTACTCCCGGACGGCAGAGGCCGAGCCGGAGGACCAGGCGACGGCGTGGCGGGAATTGGCGGACCTGCTTCATGAGGTAGGACGGACTGCAACATCGACCGAGTCCACCGAGGAACTCATGAGATGGGCCAGGAGGTACTAGTGTGAGTGGCCCGGTGACCATTGACACCAGCGTCCTAGTCCGAGCGACGAACCTCTCGGAGGCTGGCCAGCAGGAGTGCGAAGAGGTCGTTGCCGCTGTGGGCGAGAAGAACATTCCAGTGATTCTGCCGACTTTCGTCATTCCTGAGCTGGCAGGTGTGTTGGGCCGGCGACAGCCGGCCCCGGGGTCGGTAGAGGCGATCCTGAACCGGATCCGGCGCCTGCCCCGCGTCACCTTCGTGCCCCTGGACGAAGCGCTCGCAGAAGAGGCTGCCGAGTTGGCGGTTGAGACGAAGATGCGGGGAGCCGACGCCATATATGTTGCGACCGCCCGCCGGTACGGAGCCAGACTCGTCACTGTGGACGAGGAGCAGCGGTCGCGAGCGCCAAAAGAAGTCACCGCAGTTCTGCCTGCCCAGTTTCTGGCCGGATTGGAGGGGCGATGATGGACGGCATCAGCGTAAGCACACGGCTTGCGCGTGGCCCGAAGACTAGCTGCTCCACATGTTCATGCCGCAGTTGACCGGGATGGTTTGGCCGGTGATGGCGCTCGACTCGTCCGAAGCCAGGAAGACGGCCACCTGACCCAGTTCGTACTCCTCGGTGGGGCGCTTCAGCGAGTACATCTTCATCTCGGCTGCCAGGGCCTCGTCGAACGAGATGCCCGCCGCCTTGGCCCGGCCTCCGATCATCCCCACGAAGCGTTCGCCACGCACCGCCCCCGGCGTCATGCAGTTCACCCGGATGCCGTGCGGGCCACATTCCCGGGCCAGCGTCTCGGTGAGGCCTATCAGCCCCATCTTGGCGCAGCAGTAGGGGGCGCGCATGGGGTAGCCGGAGCGTCCGTCGCCGGAGCGGCCGCCCTCGGAGCCGATCACGATGATCGAGCCTCCCTCGCCGGCCGGCACCATATGCTTCAGGACCTCCCGGGAGGCGAGCATGCTGCCGGTGAGGTCGACCGCTATCACGTCGTTCCACTCGTCCAGCGTCAGGTCCCACAGGTACTTCGTGGGGCCACCGATTCCCGAGTTGTTGACCAGGATGTCGATGCGGCCGAAGGTATCGATCGCGGTCTGGACGGCCGTGACCACCTCCTGCTCGCGGCGGATGTCCATAGGGAGCGCGAGGCCTCGAGCGCCAAGCGACGCGAACTCCGCGACGGCCGCTTCCAGGTTCTCCCGGTTGCGTCCGGCAACGCAGACCGCGGCGCCCTCTTCGGCGAAGCTCTTCGCGATAGCTCTGCCGATGCCGGAGCCTCCGCCGGTCACGAAAGCGATCTTGTCTATCAGTCTTTGGTAAGACACGGGATCTCGCTCCTACTACTGTTTTTCCACCGGATGGCTGGCATGATAGAGCATGTGGTCCATAGAAAGGGGTCGACATGCAGTTAGAGGGCAAAGTCGCGCTTATCACCGGGGGCGGCACGGGAATAGGCGCCGCGGTCGCGAAGCGATTTGTGGAGGAGGGGGCGAAGGTCTGCATCACCGGCCGGCGCCGGGAGAAGCTGGACGAGGTAGCAGGAACGCTCCCTGCCGGCACCGTCACCGTCGTCACCGGAGATTGCTGCGCAGACGGGGACGCGCAGAAGATGGTGGAGGCGGCACTCGGCATCACGGGACGGCTCGATGTGCTCGTCAACAACGCCGCCATCGAGATCAACAAGAACGTGGTAGACATGGAGCCCGCGATCTGGCGGCAGATGCTCGAGAACAACCTGACGGGCCCCTTCCTCATGATGAAGGCGGCCCTCCCCTCGATGGTAGACGCGGGCGGCGGATCGATAATCAATGTCTCGTCTTTGGCCGGAGTCCGGGCCGTTCCCGGCGGGCCCGCCTATTGCACCACCAAGGCCGGGATCATCCATCTGACCAAGCAGGTGGCCCTCGACTACGGCAAGCACAACGTCCGCTGCAACGTGATCTGCCCGGGACCTGCGCGCACGGCTCTGCTCGAGATGAACGTCCACCCGTTGACCGAGGTACTGCACACCGACCTGGACGGCGTCTTCGAGAAGATGGCGGACAATGTGCCTCTGCGCCGCATCGCCTCCCCGGGCGACATGGCGGGCCTGTTCGTGTTTCTCGCCGGCGACGATTCGAACTTCATGACCGGCTCCACGATCGTCAACGACGGCGGCATCCACATCGTGGACGCCTTCGCCGCGGGCGTCGGCCAGCTCGGAGGAGAGTGGGGGTAAGACCAGGGGCGGGAGCCTCCGGGGAGAGGATCAGCCATTGCAGAGACGAACGAGATGTTCACCACGGAGGAAGAGCGGAACAGGTCTCGAGCCCGGAACCGCCGGCTGCGACGACCTACCCTTCGTCCTCCGGCGGTTGGTCCGGACGGAAGGAGTCGAGCATGCGCTTGAGGTTACGGGTAAACGTGCCATCGGCGACGAATTGTCCGGCTCCTATCAATACCGCGATATCCTCAACCCATGCGAACATGAACATCGCCCAGACAACGTCTTGCGATGGCACATCCGGGCGGATGGTGCCCTGACGCTTGCCCTTCTCTGCCAGGTCCGATAAGGCCTGGAGAGACTTGAACAGCGGCAGGGTCATCTGGCCGGCCAGATCGGGCTGTTGAGGGGCGGCTACCTCCAGAAAGAACGGGCGAACAACGGTGTTAAGGTTGTCCTTCGCCCACGCGGCGTGCGTGTTCCCCAACTCTTCCAGCCGCCGTAGCATGTCCGGTTCGTTCGACGCTTCGATCCAGTTCACCGCCCGTTCGCCCGCGACCATGTTCGCTTCGCTGATAAGCGCGGCCCGGCTCTCAAAATGCCGATACAGTGCGCCGGGTGTAAGACCGACAGTAGCGGCGATTCGGGAGACCGTCGTCCCTTCCAGGCCGTATTGCCCCAGAAGTTCCAGCGTCGCGTCGATTATCTCCTCTCGGCGCTCCGCCCGGGTCTTCCTGACGTGTCTCTTCACGTAGCTCGACATAGCATCTGGCCCTTCCGGCATTCCATTCCGACGACCGCTGCAGCAGTAGCGATCGGTGGCAACCTTGACAGCATACACCCGGTACAGTACCTTAGTAAATCCAGTTTACGAAAACAAGTTTCATTAGCACGGCGGGTCGTGCCCAGTATCGAACACGGTCCTCCGGGAGTTTGCCAGGGGGGTGATTGTGGCCAAGTGGATCCAGCTACTGGTGACCGGCATAACCGTCGGCAGCATCTACTCGCTGATCGCCCTTGGCTACGTGACCATCTACCGGACGTCCCGGATCGTCAATATGGCGCAGGGCGCCTTCGTCATGTTCGGCGCCTTCTTCACGTACTCGTTCCTGAGCGAGATCGGGCTTCCCTATTGGCTATCGGCCATCCTTTCCATCGCCTGTGTGGTGATTCTCGGCATGGTCATGTACCTGGTCGTGCTGCGGCCGCTGATCAAGATCTCGCTGGTGTCGATCATTCTGGCCACGATGGCTCTCAGCATCCTTTTCGAGAACCTCGCCCTGCTCAAGTGGGGAGGCTATGGGAAGAGCGCGCCGACGTTCACCGGTGACAAGGCACTCTTCATAGGAAAGGTAGCCGTCTTTCCTCAGAGCCTGTGGGTGATCGGACTCATGATCTTGGTGCTCATCGGTCTTTACCTTCTGACCAACCGCACCCGGATCGGCAAGCAGATGACGGCTACCGCCAACGACCCGGGGGCGGCCAGTCTCTCCGGAGTGAACACCGGCAAGATGATCCTTCTCGCCTTCGCCATCTCGGCGGCCATCGGGGCCCTGGGGGGCATCGCCGTGACCCCCATCAACTCGACCTCGTATCTGTCCGGTGGTATCTATGCCCTCTCGGGTTTCGTGGCCGCCATCCTGGGCGGTTGGGGTTCGAGCACCGGCGCTGTGGTCGGCGGTCTCACCCTCGGGATCATCCAGTCCGTGGCGACCGGCTTCATGCCGGCCGGCTATCAGGACGCAGTGGCGTTCGCCATCCTGATCCTCGTCCTGTACTTCCGGCCGGGCGGCATCATCGGCCAGCCTTCCGCAGAGGGTGAGGCCTGATGGATCGGCTGGAGACCTCCACCCCCGTGGCAGGCAGGTTCTCCTGGCTGCACAGCCGGGCGTTCCTGTTCAAGGCCCTGCTGGTCGTTGTCCTCCTTGTCTGGCCGCTTCTCTACCAGAGCGGCTATGCCATGCGGATCATGACCACCGGTGGGCTCTTTACCATCCTCACCGTCGCTGTCGTCATCATCCTGGGCCAGGCCGGCCAACTATCCTTCGGCCACTCCGCCTTCTATGGCATCGGCGCATACACCGCCGCTATCCTGAGCATGAAGGCCGACTTTCCCACGTTGGCCGCTCTGGTCGTCGGGGCCCTGGTGGCCGGGGCGATCGCCTTGATCGTGGGGCGGCCGGTGCTCAAACTCCGTTACTTCTACCTGGCTCTCGCCACCATAGGCCTGGGTCAGATCTTTCTGGTGCTGGTGCAACAACTCCGCACCATCACCGGGTCGACCACCGGACTCGCCCCCGTCCCGACTCTCAACATCTTCGGGTTCGACTTCAACACCAACCTGCGCCAGTACTACTTGATCTGGGTAGTGGCGGTGGTCATCATCTTGTTCATCGACCGCGCCCTCAAGTACCGCGCGGGCCGGGCCCTGCGGGCCATCGCCACCAGCGAGGTCGCCTCCAAGAGCCTCGGTGTACGTACACCCAACTGGAAGCTCCTCGCCTTCGTCGCCAGCGCGGTCATCTGCGGACTGGCCGGTGGCCTCTATGCCTTCGTCAGCATGGCAGTCACTCCGAACTCCTTCACCTTCACCGCCGCCATCCTCCCGATCGTCATGATGCTACTGGGGGGTGGATCGGTATGGGGCGCGGTCATCGGGGCCGTTCTCATGACCTGGGTGATGAACGGGTTCGCCGGCATCCAGCAGTACAGCGGTGTGGTGTACTCCGTCATCATGATCCTGCTCCTCATCTTTCTTCCCGCCGGTCTGGCGCTACGTCCCGACCAGCGAGCGCGGCTGAAGGCCCTCTTCAAGCGTGAGAAGGTGCAGGAGCCGGCCCAGTGCCTGGCGGCGGCCGAAGATGACCAGCCCGCCGGGCAGTGCACCACTACGCTGGGGATGCCGCTGGCCGTATCACCGGGGACCGGGAGGGCTGCGGCATCGCCGACCGCCCTGAACGTCCCGGAGGGAGCCGGGGCCGCGACCGTTGCCGCCGGATTCCCGGCCGCTCGGGTCGCCGGAGCGCCACTCCTTTCGATCAGGGAGTTGTCCGTCCATTTCGGCGGACTCAAAGCGGTCGATGAGGTCTCGCTCGAAGTCCGCGAAGGTCAGATCGTTGCTCTCATCGGACCCAACGGGGCGGGCAAGACCACGCTCTTCAACGCCGTCAGCCGTCTGCAGAAGCTCACGCAGGGGACCGTCGAGTTCGCCGGCCAGGACGTGACCAAAGTCTCCACCGCCAATACCGCTCGCCTGGGCATGGCCCGTACCTTCCAGAGCATGCGCATCTACGTGAACATGACCGTTCTTGAGAACGTGTTGGTAGGTTGCCATCAACACGAGAGATCCGGTCTCTGGGCAGGTGGGCTTGGTCTTCCCCATCAGCGCCGGGAGGAAAAGGCCTCGCGGGAACGGGCGATGCGGGCGCTTTCCGCGGTGGGGCTGGCCGACAGGGCCCATCTCCCCGCTGCCAGCCTCCCCTACGGGTCACAGCGCCTGGTGGAGATCGCCCGGGCGCTCGCCTCCGAGCCCCGCCTGCTTCTGCTCGACGAGCCGGCGGCAGGCATGAACGCTTCCGAACGCGCCTACCTGGTCGAGCGGATCCGGAGCATCTGCGACTCCGGAGTCACCGTCCTTCTGGTGGAGCACGACATCGACCTGGTCATGGGCATCTCCGAGCACGTCTACGTGCTCGACTATGGCCGTCTGATCGCCGAGGGCCGGCCGGAAGTCGTTCAGAAAGACCCGGCGGTCATCGAGGCGTACCTGGGAGTGAAAGTGGAGGACCGCGCGGACCTCTGCCAGACCCGGGCACTGACCGACGGCAGTTGCCCCGAGCCTGAAGATCTCCTTGTGATCAGAGATCTCACCACTACCTACGGCTCCATCGAGGCCCTACACGGGGTCTCGCTAGCCGTGCCGAAGGGCGAAGTGGTCGCCATCCTGGGCGCGAACGGGGCCGGTAAGAGCACGCTGCTCCACACTATTTCTGGTTTGCTGCGGCCCAAGGCCGGCTCGGTGGTCTACCAGGGTGCGGACATCACCCACCTCGCCCCAGAGAAGATCGCCGCCCGTGGCATGTGCCAGGTGCCGGAAGGGCGCCGGCTGTTCCGTGAGCTGTCGGTGCAGGACAACCTGGTGGTGGGGAGTTCCGGCCGGAAAGACTGGCGGGGGACGCTGGCGGACGACATCGCCTACGTCTACGAGCTCTTCCCCATCCTAGGGGAGAGAAGGAAGCAACCCGCGGGCACGCTTTCCGGCGGCGAGCAACAGATGCTGGCCATCGGCCGGGCCCTCATCGGGCGGCCGCAACTCCTTCTTCTCGACGAGCCCTCCATGGGTCTTGCTCCACTCGTCGTGGAGCGCATCTTCGAGGCGCTCTCGAAGCTGAACAAGGAGGGTCTCACCATGCTGATGGTGGAGCAGAGCGCGGAAATGGCGCTCTCGCTGGCCCATCGAGGCATCGTTCTCCAGACCGGACAGGTGGCCGTCTCCGGTCTGGCGGACACTCTGAAGTCGGATGATCGCGTGCGGGCAAGCTACCTCGGTATGGCCCTGGGCTGACCGGTCAAGGCTGTCGCACGCTTTCAGGTTGTAGGACAGGGCAAACGATTCTGGGAACACAAAAGGAACGGGAGGAAGAGATGAAGAAGCGCTACCTGATCGTCGGTCTGCTTGTTCTGCTGCTGGTGGTCGCCATGACGGCGGTCGCCTGCGGTGGAGAAGAGACCACCACCACGGCTGCTCCGACGACCGCGACCACGGCTGCTCCGAGCACCGAAACCACCGCGGCGCCGAGCACGGACACGACTGCTGCCCCGAGCACCGACACCACGGCGGCCGGTCCTGCCACGGGCGCACCCATCAAGGTCGGGTTCTCCAACAGCATCACCGGGTTCAGCGCGGCGCCGGCCGACTCGACCGGTAAAGGCGTCGACCTGATGGTCGAGTACATCAACGCCAACGGCGGCATCAACGGCCGTCCGCTCGAGGTCATCACCCTCGATGACAAATCGGACGTACCCGCCGGCCATCGCCAACATCAACAAGCTTATCCAGGAAGACAAGGTCGCAGCCACCATCGGTCCCTTCGCCCAGTTCATGCAGGAACCGGCTCGCGGCATCGCCGAGCAGACCCAGACCCCCATGGTGGGCATGGGCCCAGCCACCCTCGAGCAACTGGCTGCTGCGCCGCAGTACCAGATGAGTGTCATGCTCTCGGCGGCCCCGGACACCCAGGCCGACGCCTTGACCAAGGTCATCAAGGCCAATGGGTGGAAGAACATCATCGGCATCGCCGACGTGCTCGCCATCCACCAGGAGACGCTCGACCTGCTCGTAAAGGCCGGCCCGACTGAAGGCTTCACGTTCACCAAACTGCCCGACACCTTCGGTTTCGACCAGACCGACTTCCAGCCGATCCTCAACAAGATCATGGAAGCGTACAACGCGCAGAAACCGGATGCCGTGGTCATCTACGTCAACCCGATCGCCGCTCCCCCCTTGTACAAAGGCCTGCGGTCCCTCGGCGTGACGGTGCCCATCCAGGGCAGCCCGGCCGCCGCCCACCCGGCCATCTTCGCCATGGGTCCGGAAGCGGTGGAAGGCTTCCTCGTGCTTGACTGCGGTGGTCTGGTCAACCCGGCGGGTCTGCCCGATGACTGGCCGCTGAAGGAAGGACAACTCGGCTTCTTTGAGGCCTACCAGGCAAAATACGGCCAGTCGCCGGACTTCTTCTCGGCTGCTGGAGCCGACCTGGTCTCCGTTCTGGCTGAGGCCATGAAGCAGGCTGGTGACCCGGAGGACAAAGCCAAAGTCGCCCAGGCTCTGATCAATCTGAAGGACTTCGTGGCCCTACAGGGCATCATGAACTTCACCCCCGAGGAGACATCTCAGGGTGTTGACGGCGATATGGTGGAGTGGCAGGTCAAGGGTGCCCAGTGGGTGCTGGTGAACATAGTCAACTAGGCTGATCCCTCGGGATCGTCTCTCATCCCCTGAGGTCGATCCCGACGACCAACTAGTGCCGGGGCCGGCGGCTTCGCCGCCGGCCCCCTCTCATCATCGACGGCAACCAGGGCATCCCGGCTGAAGCCAGGCCGGAGAATGTCATGGCCCTGCGCGAAGCGGTAGGCGAGTACGATAGCAGGACGGAGAGCGGGACCCTCTCAACGACAGGAGTAGACGGGTGACCAAGAAGATTATCGGCCTCTCGTGCGGCCGCAAGAACAGCAACAGCGAACTCCTCCTCAAGGCCGCTCTCATGGCCGCCGAGGAGGAAGGCTGCGAGACCGAGATCATTCGGGCGATGGACCACAAAGTGACGCCCTGCAACTCCTGCTGGACCTGCATGAAGACCGGCAAGTGCGTCAAAGACGACGTCGATTGGATCCTCGAGCAGACGCTCCTCGGCGACACCGGCGTCATCGTCTCGGCGCCGGTGTACCACCTGCGATCGTGCAGCTACCTCATGATTATCGCCGAGAAGACCAACCACCTGTTCTCCCGCAAAGAGGGCATCTTCGAGCGCAAGCGCGTGGGTGCGGCCATCTCCGTGGGCGGCTCGGGATATGACGGATGGACCAGCCTGGGGCTCACCTCCATCAACCTGTTCCTGCAGCACTTCACCACCCTCATCGACCAGGTGCAGGTGGACCACTGCGCCAACATCGGCGCCGCTCTGACGCCGGACAACGCGTGGGCCGTCGAGCGTGCCCGACAACTGGGCAAGAACGTGGCCCGCACCATGGACCTGCCGTTCGAGAAGTGGAAGTTCCTGGGGCAGGACCCGGCGGTGGCCTGCCCGGTGTGCCACTGCAACATCCTCTACATCGAGAAGGACTTCCCGGAGATCATGTGCCCCACCTGTGAGGTGCACGGGACCGTATCGGTCGAGGACGGCAAGTACTCCGTCGCCTGGAACGCCGACGATGTCCGCGAACCCCGGTTCTCCGGGCCCAAAGAGGCTCATCACCTTCACTGGATCATGGAGCACGAGTGGGTGGAAGAACCCAAGCAGCTCGCGCTGCCGGAAGTGCAGGAGAAGATCGCGCGGTTCAACTCCTGGGGCACGCTGATCGCTCCGCCCCCCAAGAAGAAGTGAGCGGCGCCCTCCGACATGGTTGACTTCAGCAAGGAATACGGAGTTTGGTAGGCCCCCTGGGGCTCGCGACGAAAGAAGGAGGCTCTTGATGATCACATCCCCCCTCGCCCAAGCCGTGGGCGACCTGGAAGAAGACAAGGCGGTGGTTCTGGTCCAGGACAAGCTGGCCAAAGGTGAACCTGCCCTCTCCATCCTGGAAGAGCTCCAGGCCGGCATGAGCATCGTGGGAGAACGCTTTGAATCCTGCGAGTACTACCTCTCCGAACTCATCTACGCCGCCGACATCTTCAAGAAGGCCGGCGCCCCCTTACAGGAAGAGCTCAAGAGTTCGGTGCAGATCAAGCTACGGCACCCTGGTACTGGGAACCGTCAAGAACGACATCCACGACTTCGGCAAAGACATCGTGGCCACGGTCATGAGCTCGAACGGCATCAAGGTCGTCGATCTGGGGGTGAACGTGGAGCACCAGGCCTTCGTGGATGCCGTCAAAGAATCGGGCGCCACTCTGGTGGGTATGTCCTGCCTTCTCACCACCGTCTTCGACGACATGAGAGACGCCATCAATACTCTCAAAGCCGCCGGCCTTCGCGACCAAGTGACCGTCCTCATAGGCGGCGGTCCCGTAGACCAGGCCACCGCCGACTACGTAGGGGCCGACTTCTACTGCAAGACCGCTCAGGACGGCGTCATCGCCGCCAAGAAAGTGCTGGGGGTGAACTGAGATGGCCGATACGCACGAACCGAACGCCGGCGCCGGCGGCGGCCCGGGCGGCTTCGCCCCGCCTCCGCTCTTCTTCGAGCGGATGCAGCGCCTGCAGACTGCGGTGGCCTGCGGCACTCCGGACCGGGTGCCGCTGTCTTTGGTGATGGACCTCTTCGCGGCGAATGTCATGGGGGTGAGCTATCCCGACTTCGTATCGAGTGTGGACATCGCCGGGCAGACGATGCTTGGCGCCATGGAAAAGCTGGGCGACGTCGATTCCATCCAGTTCCCCACCTATGCTCCGGACGTTCTCGGCATGCTGTGGCTCGCCCCCATGAAACTGCCGGGCCGCGATCTGCCCGAGCACAGCCAGTGGCAGATGGACGAGCAGGTGCGAATCCAGCGCGAGGACTACGACAAGATCCTCGAGATGGGTTGGAGCGCCTGGTTCGGTCAGTACCTCGGCAAGTACCTGGGCGCGGCGGCAGCGGCCGGGCAAGCGCTTCAGGAGGCCGGCCCGCGCTGGACGATGGAGTACATGAAGAAGGGCTATGTGGTCTTCTCGCCTCTGACGGTCGACCACCCGTTCGAACATCATCGCCGGCGCCCGGACCGTCAAGGAGTTCACCCTCGATCTCTTCCAGATTCCCGACAAGGTCCAAGCCGTGCTCGACGTCATCATGGCCGAGAAGCGGGAGCAGACGCGCCACTTCCTGCGCGCGGTCGGACAGCCGGGACTCGGCTACTGGGTCGGTAGCTGGCGCACGGCTCCCGAGTTCCTCTCGCCGCGGCTGTGGAACCGCTTCGTATGGCCCTATATGAAAGAACTGGTCGAGATCGTGGCCGAAGAGGGTGGCACTCCCGTGCTCCACTACGACGCCAACTGGGACCGCGAGATCGAGAGGCTCAAGGACCTGCCCGCCCGCAGGTGCGTGCTGGAGCTCGACGGCAAGACCGACATCTTCCGGGCCAAGAAGATACTGGCGGGCCACATGTGCATCCTCGGTGATGTGCACCCGGCGATGCTGACTCTGGGCACGGTTGACCAGGTCAAGGCCTACTGCAACCGCCTGCTCGACGAGGTCGGGCCGGACGGCTTCATCATGGCCATGGGTTGTGCCATCCCGCCGGATGCCAAGTTCGAGAACGTCAAGGCTATGGTCGACTCGGTGCAGCGGTAAGGAGCGATAGCGCAACCGCGCAGGACAGCCGAGCCCCGGCATGCGGCGCGGCGCCGGAAGAAATGCAGCATTTGGTTTACCATAATGCCAATGGCGGTGGCGCGACCACTGCCGGGGCGATCACGGACGACGGGAGCTAACATGGCAAAGCCGGCATTCTCCAAGAACATCGACCAGATCGGGTACCACGATCTCCAGGGTCGGCCCGGCTTCCAGATGGCCATGCAGGAGGTAGACGGCCGCTACTACCTTTACCACGCCACCTTCAAGCACCCCGGGTGGGGGATTCTCGACGTGACCGACCCCAGTAGGCCGGAATACCTGAAGTTCATCCCCGGTCCCGATCTGCCCGGCCAAGGGCACGCCCAAGATCCAGGTGGCCGACGGCCTCATGATCACCGCCCTCGGCGGCACCCTGCCCAAGCTCCACGGCAACGAGTGGGGAGATCCCTTCGAGCAGGGGGTCATCATCTGGGACGTCAAGGACCCGGCGAATCCCAAGAAGCTCTCGCAATGGGACTCGGGTGGCATGGGCGGGGTGCACCGCTTCTTCTATAGCGGAGGCCGCTACGTGCATCTCTCGTCCACCTGCGACGGGTTCAGGAACTTCATCTACCGCATCCTGGACATCGCCGACCCGAGCAACCCTGTGGAAGTGGGGCGTTGGTGGATGCCCGACCAATGGCTGGCCGGGCAGTTCAAGGAGGAGCACGGGCCCGATTTCGATCCCGAGATGGCGATGCTCAACAGCCCCGTCATGCACGGGCCCGCGTATCCCAAGGGCGACTTGGCCTACGTGAGCTGGGGCGGGGCCGGGATGGTCGTCCTCGATATCTCCGACCTCACCCTGCCGCAGCTCGTCGGCCATCTGCGGCACCACCCGCCGTTCGCCGGCAAGCTGTCCGGAGCGCGCTGCCACACGGTGCTGCCGCTCTCGCAGCGCGACTACGCGGTCATGACCAGCGAGGGCGAGCGCTACGCATACTTCAACGAGAAGATGACCGCCGCTTCGGGCGCCCAGCCTCTCAACTTCATCGGGATGGTGGACATCGCCGACCCGACCGACCCCACGCTCGTCTCGGTGTTCCCCTATCCCGAGATCCCGGAAGGATGGCCCTACAAGAACTTCAACGACATCCCCGGCGTCGGCGTCGGCCCGTTCGGTCCCCACAACATCCACGAGCCGCACTACCATCCTGCGTTGGAAGACCGGAACGACCGCATATACTGCTGCTACTTCCACGCCGGGCTGCGGGTCTACGACATCAGCGATCCCTTCGTTCCCCGCGAGATCGCCTACTTCATCCCGCCGGACCCGCCGGAGTGGCTGTTCAACAACAAGACCGGCGATCTCTTCCCCGGGCCGCGCATCGGTACCGCGGAGGACATCGTCGTGGACAACCGCGGCAACATCTTCATCGATACCTTCAGCGACGGGCTGTACGTGCTCCGCTGCACGGTGTAGGGGCGAGGGTAGAGAACGTCGCCGCACTGATACGCGCGGCCCGACGGAGTAGGGATAACGGCGACAAAAACGGCAGCATCAAGATAGGAGTCGGAGAATGAAAGTTCTGGGCATCTCGTGCGGGCGCCGCATGAGCAACACCGAGATCATGGTCAAAGAAGCCCTCATGGGGGCCGAAGAGGCGGGGGCCGAGGTCCAGTTCCTGCGCCTGCAGGACTACTACATCAAGCCCTGCACCGGCTGCAACTCCTGCGTGGTCGACCTCATGGAGAGGGGCGGCGGGGGCGCGTGCGTCCTCAAGAACGACGACTTCCCCTTCATCGACGACCTGATCATGGACTGCGACGGCCTCATCCTCGGCTCGCCCATCTACGAGAAGTCCCCCACCGGGCAGCTCAAGACCCTCGAGGACCGCATGGGCCCGAGCCACGACCAGGGCTTCCGCATCATCGCCCAGAAGATCCGCGAAGAGAAGGGCATCACCACGGGCACCGGCCCCGATCCGCGGTCCTTCAAGCCCCGGGCCGCGTCGCTCATCGCCGTGGGCGGCAGTGAGTGGGACACCCTGGCGCTCCCCATCATGAGTATGTTCGCCCTGACGCTGCAGATGGAAGTCGTGGACAAGATCCTCATCAACTGGATCGGCCTGCCCAAGGTCGTCTCCCTGCGCGACGACCTGCTCGCGAAGGCGCACCGCTCCGGCAAGCACGTGGCCGAGACGCTCAAGAAGCCCATCGAGCAGGCTGAGTACATCGGCGAGCCCGGGCTGTGCCCGCTGTGCCACTCCAAGCTCATCGAAGTCCGGCACGACCATGACGTCTACCCCTGCATCTGCGCCATATGCGGCGTGCGCGGCACGCTGAGCGTCACCGACGGCCAGGCCTTCGTTCACCGTGAGCGACGAAGACCGGGTCCACTCCCACCTGCTGCTCTCGGGTAAGTTCGAGCATCTGCAGGAACTCGCAGACGTTTCGCTGAAGCCGCCGGCGAACTACGACCAGGCCGGTGCCAAGTCGCTCAAGTACCGCAACTACCTGACGCCCTTGAAGCCACCGGCCCGTGCCGCCGGCCAAGCCGCTGAAGCCGGCGAGGAGACCGAGGACTGACCGCCGCCCTGCGGAACGCGTCGCGAGAAAGGAGCCGGCCATGGCCTACTTCCCCGAATTCCGCCCCATGCGGAGCTTCATCCTGCAGAACTTCCGCTCCGACAACGATCGGCCGGCCGTCTGGCGCTGGCTGTACAAGCAGCACGTGCCGGAGAGCATCTCCCAGTTCATGCCGTACTGCACCAAGTACTGCACCTACCATGCGCTGCCGCTGCCCGAGGGCGCCCTGGACTTCGGCACCTACAACGGGATGATGACCGAGCACTACTGGCTCTTCAACATCTTCCAGAGCAAGGGGACCGGCATGCCGGCCGGTCTGGCCTTTGGCGAGGAGTTCCCCGAGGACTTCATGGAGATGACCTGCCAGCCGCCGAGCAAGGAGCTGCGGCAGTCGGGCTGGCAGGGCAGCCGCGACGGGTATCACCCCGTGGTCTTCTCCTTCGCCCCCGTCTTCTGGGAGGACGACTTCAAGGGGACGGGCCGCCTCACCGACGACGGGCCGAACTTCCGCTGGCTGTTCTTGCTCAAGTACCCGGACGGGGTGTCCGTCGACGAGGGCGACGCCTGGTTCAAGGAGGTGTTCGCTCCCGAGGTGTGCGCGAACCCCGAGGTGAACCGCTTCATCTCCAGCCGCCAACTCGACGATCCCCGCATCAACCCGTTCCACCGGATCTCGGAGATCTGGTTCGACGACTCCGAGGGCTGGCGCAAGGCCATGGTCGAGCGGGCCGGAGCAGTACACGAAGCCCCCGTGGGCGACGTGGGACGCGTTCCCCTTCTTCGAGCCCTTCAAGGACTTCGTGGGCGTCTTCATACTCGACCGGCCCGACTCCGATCACCTGCAGCAGTGGCGGGGCTACATCACGACCCGATAAGCGGCGCCGAACCGCGAGCGAGGACGGGACATGACCGAGGAAGCGTCGAACGCCAAGACGGCGAAGCTCTTCGAGGAGCGCGAGAAGCGCATCAACGACGCCATCGCCCTGCGGAGGCCCGACCGCGTCCCCGTTTGGCACGGGGTTCCCGGTCCCTATCCCGCGGAGCGCCTGGGGATCTCGCGCGAAGAGCAGATGATGGACCCACAGCTATCGCTCGAGGCCAACTTCCAGACCGCCCTCTACTACGATTCGGACATGGTCGAGCTGATGCCGGCGCTCGGCTGCACGCTCGCGCCCCTCGGGCTACCGGCATCTGCGCTGGGCCGGGCATGGACTCCCGGCCGACTCCGGCTGGCAGTTCGTCGACGAGGAGGTGATGAAGCCGGAGGAGTACGACGAGCTCATCTACGACCCCTCGGACTTCATCATGCGCAAGTACTGGCCCCGCGCCTACGGGAGGCTGGCCGGTTTGGCCGATCTTCTTCCCGCGCGCGAAGCCCAGGGCTATTTTGGAGCGCCCTTCGCCTTCTTCCCGTTTGGCACCCCCGCCGGCCAGGAAGCCCTCCAGGCGCTAAAAGAAGCGGGGGCGGCGGCTCTTGAGACCGTGATGGCGCTCGGCGGCGCACACCGGGAGACTCAAGGACGCGGGCTATCCCCTGACCTGGTCCGCGAACGCCCAGCCGCCCTTCGATATGGTGGGCGACTTCCTGCGCGGGCGCAAAGGCATCATGCTCGACATGTACCGTTATCCGGAGAAGCTGGAGGCGGTGGCCGAGAAGCTACTCCCCATGGCCATCGAGATGGGGATACGCGGAGCTCGGATGTCGGGTAACCCCCGGGTCTTCATAGCCGTCCATGGTGGGGTGGAGGGCTTCATGTCGGTGGAGCAGTACAAGCGCTTCTACTGGCCCACGCTGCAGGCCCTGCTGGTCGCCCTGGCCGACGCTGGGCTGAATCCGTTCGTGCTGGTGGAAGGCAGCTCGAATTCGCGTCTGGAGATGATGGCCGAGGTCCCGGCCGGGAAGATCTGCTACTGGTTCGACCACGTCGACATGCGCAGGGCGAAAGAAGTGCTGGGCGGCACGGCCTGCATCGCCGGCAACGTGCCCATCGCCCTGCTGACCGTCGGCACCCCCGACGCACGTCCGCGCCTACTGCAGGGACCTCATCGACACGGTCGGCCGGGACGGCGGCTTCATCATGGGCGCCTCCGGGCAGACGGAGGACGTGAAGATCGAGAACGTGAAGGCCATGGTGGACTTCACCAAGGAGTACGGCGGGTAGACCGTCAACGGGCTGGAGCCAGTCCCGGCGGTGCTGCTCATCTTCGCCCCCCTTTACATCGCCGACGCAGCCGCGGGATAGCCGGCACTCTCCCCTGCCTAGGCTAGTGAGCCCCAGTAGCGTATGTTAGTAGTAGTGGTCATCGACGACGAGAAGGGGTGCTCAGGCATGTCCGAGGAATACGTCAGGCTCTTCGCCGATCTGGACGAGGAAGAGGTCCTCGCACTGACCCGGAAGAGGATCGACGCGGGCGAAGACCCGATGGCGATCCTCGAGGACACGCGTGAAGGCATGGCCATCGTCGGCAAGCGTTTTGCCGAGCAGGAG
Organism: uncultured Actinomycetota bacterium; assembly: GCA_963783835.1. Taxonomy (GTDB): domain Bacteria; phylum Actinomycetota; class Thermoleophilia; order RBG-16-64-13; family RBG-16-64-13; genus CAIQPS01. The sequence goes on along the minus strand of CAWAOX010000016.1, from coordinate 74,650 downwards.
TACTTCCTGCCGGAACTGATCTTCTCCGGCGAACTCCTCCAGGCCTGCGCGGAAATCATCAAGCCGTTGCTCGCGGGTGGCCCCGGCGGCGAGAAGCAGAAGAAGCACGGCAAGGTCGTCATAGGGACGGTCGCCGGCGACATCCACGACATCGGGCTCAACATCGTCGAGTTCATGCTCGACGTCAACGGCTTCGACGTCACCAATCTGGGCGTGAACGTCCCCGTGGCCACCTTCGTGGAAGCCGTGGAGAGAGAGAAGCCCGCGGTCGTCGGGCTCAGCGGGTTCCTCACCGTGGCGTTCGACGCCATGAGAGAGACCGTCGAGGCTCTCGAGAACGCCGGGCTGCGCAACGGCATCAAGATCATGATCGGCGGCGGCCAGATGGACGACGACGTCAGGAGGTACGCCAAGGCCGACGCCTACGGCAAGGACGCGGTGGCGGCCGTGTCGCTTTCCCGAGAGTGGATGGGAGTGTAGCGATGCCCAGTACGCCGGAGACACTAGGAGCAGAAAGAGCGCGGCGCATGGCCGACGCGATGCAACTCAAGCAGCCGGACAGGGTGCCGCTGATAATGCCGATCGGCTATATGCTCGCCGAGTTGGGGGGCATCACAAAGCAGCAGCTCCTCGCAGACCCGGATAGGTCCCAGGAACTCCTGGAGCAGGCCGCCCTGCACTTTCAGCCTGATTCCATCCACGGTCCCATGCCCTTCGACCCGACCCCATACCTCCTCCTCGGCGACCGCATGACCGCCTGGCCCGGCCATGGCCTCGACGAGAACACGCAGTTCCAGTTCGTCGAGAGCGAGTTCATGAAGGCCGAAGACTATGATGCCTTCTTGGAAGACCCGACCGACTGGGTCATCCGCACGTACCTCCCGCGGGCGTTCGGAGCCCTAGACGGATTCGCCGAGATGCCCCCGCTCAGTCTCTTCGTCTTTGGGAGCTACTACCTGAACAACGTGGGGGGGTTCGTCTCCGGTCGTCTGGGAGAGTCCTTCAGGGCCTTCGCCAAAGCCGCGCAGGCCATCGCCGACGGTGTCGATCGCATGATCAGGAACCACGAGCGCATGGTAGCGCTGGGCTTCCCCGACGGCTTCATCATGGGGCCCACCATCACGGCCCCGTTCGATGCGATGTCGGACGCCCTAAGGGGCATGCGCGGCATCATGATCGACATCATGAGGCGGCCGGACAAGATCCTGGCGGCTCAGGACAAGATCGCGCGTCTCGAGCTTGAGTTCGCCATCGACACCTGCAAGGCCACGGGCATGAACAGAGCCTTCCTCCCGCTGCACCGCGGCTCCGACGGGTTCATGTCGCTCAAGCAGTTCGAGGCTCTGTACTGGAAGCAGTTGAAGCACGTGCTCGTGACCCTGGTCGAGAACGGCATCACCCCCATCGTGTTCTACGAGGGTTGCTGGGACCAACGCTTGGAGTACCTGGCCGAGCTCCCCAAGGGCAAGACGGTCGGCTGGTTCCAATCGAGCGACATCTTCAAGGTCAAGGAGGTCGTCGGGGACACCATGTGCATCGTCGGAGGCATGCCCAACTCGCTTCTCAGGGCCGGCCCCGCCGAAGAAGTCCGCGCCCACACGAAGAGACTCTGCGAGACGGTGGGCAAGGACGGCGGCTTCATGATGTGCCCCGGCGTGGGTGAGTTGGCCGGCTGCGACCCGGAGCTGGTCAAGGTGTGGACGGACGCGACCAAGGAGTACGGCACGTACTGAGAACGAGAACGGCCCGCATCTGCGGGCCGTTCTGCGCATCAGGGTGTGGCGCCCAAACGGGCGCCGTCAGCGGCTACTCGTCTTTCTTGAGCGGCGAGATAGCCTGGAAGGTCGGGCTCTTGAAGACGCCGTCGAGGCAGGCGCCGCTCTCCTGGAGCTTGGCTTTGCCCACGGAGTAGCACACGCAGAAAGCCACTTCCATGAGTTCCTCGTCGCTGGCCCCGGCGGCCCTGGCGTTGCAGGCCTGGGGCAGCACGCCTTCCCAGTGGTTGTTCATCATGTACAGGCCCACGAGCAGCAGGTACCGGGTCTTGGGATCGAGGATGCCCCGATCCAGCAATCCGGTCAGCTGGTTCTGCGCATAGGTGTGGAGCATGTCGGGCCTGTTCTTCACCCAGAAATCGAGCGACGGATCATCGGCGGGTTTGCCGTATCCGGGACGCTGCTTCGCCCACGAAGCGAGGACTTCCTCACCCGTGACGGCTGCCTTCATCGCCTTGACGACTTCTTCTTCTTCTGGTCTTGGCATCTAACTTTCCTCCTCGGCCTTGGTTACTTCCGTTCCACTGGTATCCGTAGTCGCAGCCGGCCCGGACGTCTCGGTGCCCGGTTCCGCCGCGGTCTGCGCTGTCTTGGGCGCTGCCGTCTCGAGGGCCGCCGGCATTGGCCCGCTATCCAGCCGCGCGGCCAGGATCTCGGCCAAGTCCAAGGCCTTGACGGTCTCGCTCTTGCCCTTGCTCCCGAGCCCATCTTCCATCATGGTGAGGCAGTACGGGCAGTTGACCCCGATGACCTCCGGGTCCTTCTCGAGCAGTTGGCCCACCCGCATCTCGTTGACGCGATGCTCGGCCTCTTCTTCCATCCACATGCGCCCGCCGCCGGCTCCGCAGCAGACGCTCTTGCTCTTGTTCCGCTGGGCCTCGAGCACGGTCACACCCGCCACGGCCTTCAGGACCTGCCTCGGCGCGTCATATTCCTGCTGGTAGCGGCCCAGGTAGCAGGAGTCGTGGTAGGCCACCCGGGAGCCGAGCGCTTCGCTCGCGACGCCATCGCCCTCGCCCCGTTGCTCCCAAGCTTCAGTCTGCCCTGCTTGAGCAGGTCGGCCAGCAACTGCGTGTGATGGATGACCTCGTAGTCGCCGCCGAAGGCGGGGTATTCGTTCTTGATCGTGTTGAGGCAGTGCGGGCACTGCGTGACGATCTTCTTCACACCCAGCCCGTTCATCGTGTCGATGTTCTCCTGGGCCAGGGACTGGAACAGATACTCGTTGCCGATCCGGCGGGCCGGGTCGCCGCAGCACTTCTCCTTGGTCCCGAGGATGGAGAAGGTGACTCCGGCCTCCTGGAGCAGCTTGACGACCGCCTTGCTGACCTTCTGGTTGCGATCGTCGAACGAACCAGCGCAGCCGACCCAGTACAGGTACTCGCCCAGTTCACCCTTGCCGGCGACCGGAACCTCCAGGTCCTTGGCCCAGTTGGCGCGGTTCTGGTTGCCGACGCCCCAGGGGTTCGAGTTCTTCTCGATATTGCGGCACGCGAGCTGCGCCTCTGCCGGGAACTCGCCCAGGTCGAGAACCAGGTTGCGGCGCATGTCGATGATCTTGTTGACGTGCTCGTTCTGGACAGGGCACTGCTCCTGGCACGAGTAGCAGGTGGTGCAGGCCCAGATCTCATCCTCCGAGAACACGTCGCCGATGAGTGCCTTCTCGGGCGCTTCGGCGGCGGTGCCCTTCGCGGAGGTGGCTCCGTCGGCAGCCTTGTCGGCGGCCGCCGCCTTGCCGGCCTGCCGCAGTGCCGCGCCGGTCTCGTCGAGGTGATCCTTGAGCTTGGTCATCAGCAGCTTGGGGTTGAGAGCCTTCCCGCTCTGAGTGGCGGGGCAATGCTCCTGACAGCGGCCGCATTCGGCGCAGGCATACACGTCGAGCAACTGCTTCTTCGTGAAGCCCTGGATCTTGCTGACCCCGAACTCCTCGATGTCTTCGTTCTCCAGGTCGAGCGCGACGATCTGCGCCCCCCGGGGCTTGAGGTTGCGCAACCACTCGTTCACCGGGCACATGATGAGGTGCATGTGCTTGGAGATGGGGATGTAGACGAGGAAGGCAAGCAGCAGGACGACGTGGATCCACCAGAGAATAGTCCTGCCCAGTTCCAGCGCGCTGTCGCTCAGTCCGCCCACCCAGCCGGCGATCGCGGTCGCAACGAACGCACCCTCGCTGGCGGGTGTGGGGTCGAGCGCATAGGCGAAACCGCTGTAGAAGAACTCCGAGAGGATCAGGAAGAAGATCAGCCCCAGGATGATCCCCGCTTCGGCGCTCGGCTCCAGCCGTGTCTTGCGCACGACATAGCGGATGTACGCGATGACGAGAAGACCCGCGAGCACGATGAGGCTCAGCAGGTCTTTGATGAACAAGAAGGCGTAGCTCTCAGCCCAGGGGAAGGTGAACCCGGGGTAGATGCCCTCGGCGATGATCTGGAGCGTGCCGAACGCGATGACGATGAAGCCCCAGAAGACGAAGAAGTGTATGACGCCCACCGGCTCCTTGAACAGCTTCTTCTGACCGAAGACCAAGACGAAGAACCCGGCCGTCCGCGTGAGCGGGCGGTCGAACCGGGATTCGGGACGGCCGATCATGACGTACTGCACCCGCCGGCTGAGGGCCCAGGCGAAGAACGCCAGGGCGATCACGAGGACCGCTATGAAGATCCAGCCCGAGATGGTCAAGACCCTACCCCCTCAGGCCTAGGAGGCCGCTTTGCGTCGCCGGATCTCCTCCGTGAGCGCGGGCAGGACCGTGAACACGTCGCCCACCACGCCGAAGTCGGCGAAGGAGAAGATCGGAGCATCGGGGTCCTTGTTGATGGCCACGATGTAGTCGGAGGTCTGCATGCCCGCCCGGTGCTGGATGGCCCCGGAGATACCGCATGCTATATAGAGCTGAGGTGAGACGGTCTTGCCGGTCTGGCCCACCTGGTGTTGATGATGCTTCCAACCCGAATCGACCGCCGCCCGGCTGGCGCCCACCGCGGCGCCGAGCTCGTCGGCAAGCGCCTGGATCACGGCGAAGCTCTCTGCATTGCCCATGCCCCGGCCACCGGAGATGATGATCGAGGCTTCTTCCAGGTTGATGACGCCGACGTTCTCGCAGACCACGTCGAGCACCTTGGCCATAAGGCTGCTTGCGCCGAAGTCGACAGTCAGCGCGATCACCTCAGCGTCGCCGCCGACCTCTTCGCGTGCGAACGAGCCCGGCCGTACGGTCGCGATGACCGGCTCGCCGACGGCTTCTTTCTCCGCGATGATGCCGCCTCCGAAACACGGGTGGGTCGCGGTGAGGCGACCGTCCTTGACTTCCAGACCGGTGATATCTATGAGCACGCCCACACCGAGGCGGGCGGCGCAGGCGGCGGCGAGGTCGCGGCCGTCAGGAGAACCGGCGAACAGGACCACTGCCGGATCGACGGCTCTGATAGCTGCCATCGCGGCGTCGGTGTAGGCCCCGGAACGAAACACTTCCAACTCGGGACTCTCGGCGGCGTAGACCTTCTTCGCACCGAAGCGTCCGGCCTGAGCGGCAAGCGCCCCGGTATCGGAGCCGATGACCGCGGCGCAGACGTCTCCGCCGATTTCCGCGGCAAGCGCCCGGGCTCGGGTGACACTCTCGAGCGACACGTTGGCGAGCCGGCCTGAACCGGCGTCGCCGACGACAAGGATCCCGATCTTGTTGCCCACTGCTATCTCCTCTCTAGACGAGCTTCGCGCTCGCCAGGAAGTCGACGAGGCGCTTTGCCCCGTCCCCGTCGTCTTCGATCTTCACGCCTGCCTTGCGTGCTTCAGCGACGCTGGCGCTGGTGACACGGGCTTTGGCGCCGGACAGGCCGATGCGGGATGCATCGAGGCTGAGGGCCGCGGCATCCTTGACGTCCACAGATTTCCGCTTGGCGCCCAGGATCCCCTTCATGGTGGGGTAGCGGGGCTCGTTGATGCCCTTGATGACCGACAGGACAGCGGGGAGCGCACATTCGTAGGCCACGTAGCCGGCCTCGGTCTCCCGGTGCACGGTGAGCGTCGAGCCGTTCAGTTCCACCTTGGCCAGCGAGGAGAGGAGGGGCAAACCGAGCAACTCGGCCACGGCGGCCGGAACGCAGCCCGTCTCGCCGTCGGTCGACCGGTTGCCGAAGAGAACGAGATCGAACTGCATGGTCTTGAGCGCCTCGGCCAGCGCGTAGGCCGTCCCTTGCACGCACGAGCCGGCGAGCGCCGCGTCGCTGATGAGCACCGCGCTATCAGCGCCCATGGCCAGGGCCTTCCGGATCGCCTCGTCGGCTTCCTCCGGTCCCATGCAGAGCACCGTCACCTCGCCCTCGTGGGCCTCTTTGAGCAGCAGAGCCTCTTCCACCGCGTACTCGTCGTAGGGGTTGAGGACGGAATCAACGCTGCGGTCAAGGCGCCAGGAGTCGGGGTCGAGCCTCTTTTCGGCTTCGGTGTCGACCACCTGTTTCACGCAAACGACGACGTTCACGGGTCTTCCCTTCTTTCGCGTGCAGACAGATTCACATGATACCGAGTATGGGCAGGCCCAAGCGATTCCCTCTAACTTTTCATTCCCGGCAGGAAGTATTACGATGGCGTATAGATGGAACTCGATCTGTTCAAATCGTTTCTGGCGGTCGCCGAAGCCCGGAGCTTCAGCCGGGCCGCGCGCACCGTCCACTCCACCCAGCCCACTCTCAGCCGGCAGATCGCCCGGCTCGAGACCGACCTCGGCGCCCGGCTGTTCGAGCGGTACGGGCGCCACGTCGAATTGACCTTCAACGGGCAGTTACTGCTGCCCCTCGCCCAGGCGATCGTGGCTCGGACCGAGGACGCGATCAGTCTCATGAAAGAGCAGGCCGGGGCGGGTGCCAGCACGGTTCGGTTCGGCGCGGTCGGAAACGTGTTTGCCCTGGTATTGACCCCTATCCTCGTCTCGTTTCTTTCCACCTATCCCAGGGTGACCGTGGACCTCATCGAGAAGGACGACGCGGCGCTGGAGGAGGCGGTCATCAGCGGGGAGCTCGACTGCGCAGTCATCACCCCGTGGGGTTCGAGCCGGACGGCCACCCAGTATCTGCTGACCGAAGAGATCCTGCTAGTCGTGCCGCAGGGACACAGACTCGCGACCTACCGGGCGGTGACGCTCGAGATGCTGGTCCACGAGTCGATCCTGCTCCCACGGGCGACCATGAACGCCGGCAACATCGTAGCCGACGCGTTCCGGCGCGCGGGATTCGAGCCCAAGTCCTCATACCGCGCGAACTATCCGGAACTGACGAAAGCCCTGGTCAGACGTGGCTTGGGAGTGGCGCCGATGCCCAAGATGCTGGCCGCTTCCGACACACTGGAAGGTCTCGTCGCGATCCCCTTCGAGAAGCCGCTGTCGCGCGACCTCGTCTTCATCTATCCCCGCGACCGGCCGCTGACCGCCGCCGCGCGGGCCCTCATGGCTCACGTGCGTGCAGGGGTGCAGCACCCGCCAGGCACGTAGACCCATACGCGGCCGTAATACTTCCTGCCAGCCATGAAAAGTAGGGTGAAGTGGCATCCCTCGTTTCCGCTGGGACTATCATGTGGCATGGACTACAAGCTCAGAAGGAGCGCGCATGGACTTCAGACTGACCGATGTGCAGGAAATGACGCGGGACATGGTCCGCGACTTCGCCCAGAACGAAGTCAAGCCGGCCGCCCTCTTACTAGACAAGAAGACTGACCCGCAGGACTGCATCCCCTGGGACCTCCTCAAGAAGGCCTCCAAACTGGGCCTGCGGACCACCGCCATCCCCGAGGAGTGGGGCGGCGAAGGCGCCGACTACACCACCCTGGCCATCATCCTCGAAGAGTTGGGCGCTGCCGACCACGGTTTCGCCAGCATCATCCGGGGCTGCTACACGGAGTCGCCGCGGCTGGTGCACGAACTCAACCCGGAGCAGCGTGACGAGTTCCTGCCCAAATTCCTCAAGGACGACACGTTCCTCCTCGGCCTGGCCCGCACCGAGCCCGACGCCGGCACCGATTCGCACTTCCTGTACGATGCGCCCGGGGCGTCCATCCAGACCTACGCCGAAAGGCAGGGCGACGAGTACGTCATCAACGGGACCAAGCACTTCATCTCCAGCGGCGGGGCGGCGAAGCTCTACTTTCTCTACGCGAGGACCGACAAGAAGGGCCCCATCTCGACGAGCATGAGCGTGTTGCTCGTGCCGTCCGACACTCCCGGCTTCACGATCGGCCGTTATCACAACAAGTTCGGTCGGAGGCTGCTGCCCAACGCCGAGCTGGTGTTCCAGAACGCCCGCATCCCCGCCCGCTACCTCATCGGCAAAGAGGGCGAGGCCTGGGGCTCCGAGGGCGAAGGCGGGGGCGGTCCGCAGAAGGACTGGACCAAAGGCCCCGGCGCTCCGCCGCCGTTCGGCCTTCTGGGTGCGGCCGTCAACCTGGGCACCGTACGGGCCTGCTACGCAGAGGCGCTGAGCTATTGCCGGCAGCGCGTGCAGGGCGGCAAACCGATCATCGAGCAGCAGCACGTCGCCATCGACCTGGCTCGGATGAAAGTACAGATCGCGGCGGCCGAAGCCCTGCTGTACAAGTCGTGCTGGGCGTGGGAGACGCGCGTCGACTACGATCCCAAGATGGGCATGCTGTTCAAGGCGTACGTCGACGAGATCGGCCTGAGCATCGCGAGCAAGGCCATAAGCCTGTTTGGTGGGATGGGGACCGGAGACGACGACTTCCCCATCCAGAAGTACCTGAGGGACGTCTACACGTTCCTGCACGGCTTTTCCACGACCGAAGTGGCGCTCCTCATTGGCGCGCCGACCGTAGACAAGAACTGACCGGGCACCAGAGCGAGCGGAAGGGATAGCGGGATGGCAGAAAAGACCTTCGTGAACTGCACCGGCGGGGGGCCCATACGGGTCCACGTCGAGGGCGGAAAGATAACCAAGGTCCGGCCGCTGGTCTTTGACGAGACCGACGCGCCCTCTTGGACCATCGAGGTGGACGACAAGAAGTACTCGCCGCCGCGCAAGGCCTGCGTGGCCCCGTTCACGCTCACCGAGCGGGCGCGGGTCTATTCCGACGACCGCATCACGTACCCCATGAAGCGGGTGGACTTCGACCCCACGGGTGCTCCCGGCTCCACCGGCCCGGGCGGCCGTAACGCGCAGAACCGGGGCAAGTCGTCGTACGAGCGAATAAGCTGGGACGAGGCCTTCGACCTGGTGTCGAGCGAAATGATCCGCATCCGCGAGACCTACGGCCCCGAGGCCATCACCTCCCGGGCCTCCTCGCACCACAACTGGGGCAACGTGGGCTACCGGACCGGAGCGTGGGCCCGTTTCTTCAGCCTCATCGGCTTCACCGACATCTTCGACAATCCGGATAGCTGGGAAGGCTGGCACTGGGGAGCTACCCATAACTTCGGCTTCTACTGGCGGCTGGGCAACCCCGAGCATTACGACATGCTCGAGGACAATCTCAAGCACACCGAACTGATCATCCACTGGGGCAACGACTGCGACACCACGCATGGCATCTACGGTGGCAACGAGTCGGCGCAGTGGCGGCTGTGGTTCCGGGACAAGGGCGTCCGCCAGATCTTCCTGGACCCCTACTTCAACTACACGGCCGCCCACGTGGGTGACAAGTGGATCTCGTACCAGCCCGGCACCACGTCGGCTCTGGCCATGGGCATCGCGCACGTGTGGCTCACCGAAGGCACCTATGACAAGGAGTACGTGGCCCGCAAGACCACCGGCTTCGACGAGTTCAAGGCGTACATCCTGGGCGAGACCGACGGTATCCCCAAGTCGGCCGAGTGGGCGGCGGCGATCACCGACGTTCCGGCCCGCACCATCGTGGCGCTGGCGCGGGAGTGGGCTTCGCACCGCACCTGCCTTGCCGGTGGCACCAAGGGCGGCGAGGGCGGCTACTGCCGTCAGGCGTACGCCACCGAGCACGCTCGCTTGCTCGTGCTGCTCCAGGCGATGCAGGGACTGGGTAAACCGGGCGTGGCTATCTGGGGGACGGCCAACGGGCCGCCGTACAACCACACTCTCGACTTCCCCGGCTACGCGAGCGGGGCCTGCTTCAACCTTATGGCCGAGAAGCCCATCAACAACCCGGTCCAGCAGCGTTTGTACCGGCTGACGGTGCCCGACGCCATCCTGGATGGGTCGACCAAGTGGATGGGCCAGACGTTCTGCGGCCAGTCGCTGGAGCAGCAGTTCATGCCGTATGAGTACCCGCTACCCGGCCACTCCGAGGTCAAGATGTTCTACCGCTACGGCGGGGCCTTCTTGTCCACGATGGTCGACACCAACAAATGGGTGCGGATGTACCAGAGTCCCAAGCTGGAGTTCGTCGTGAACCAGGATTGCTGGTTCTCCACCGAGACCCGGCTGGCCGACGTCATCCTGCCGGCCTGCACCAACCTGGAGCGGGACGATATCAGCGAGTACGCCAGCTCGGGCGGCTATTCCCTGCACGCCTCCGGCAGCGCGAACCACCGCATCATCATCTACCAGCAGAAATGCGTGGAGCCGGTGGGCGAGTCCAAGTCCGACTACGACATCTTCTGCGGTCTGGCCAAGAAGCTGGGTGTTCTCGACGAGTACACCGAGGGCAATACCTGGCACGAGTGGATCGAGAAGATGTTCTACAAGTCCGACCTGCCCAAGTACGTCAAGTTCGACGACTTCAAGAAGAAGGGCTATTTCGTGGTCCCGCAGATAGAGGACTACAAGCCCACTCCCGCCCTCCGCTGGTATTACGAAGACCGCGAATGCGATACCCCCGACTTCGGGAATCCCAAGCGGAACACCGAGAAAGCGAAGGATGTAGGTACCTACAGCGGCAAGATCGAGTTCGTGTCGGAGAGCCTCAAGGCCAACACTCCCGACGACGACGAGCGCCCGCCGCTGCCGCGGTACATCCCGAGCTGGGAAGGCCACGAATCGGACATTTTCAAGAAGTATCCGCTCGCGCTCATCTCCCCGCATCCGCGGTTCACCTTCCACACCCACCACGACCATCACGTCCCGTGGCTCTCTGAGATACCGGGCCACCGGCTGCCCAGCGGCGGCTACGACTACTGGATCGTTCGCGTCCATCCCACCGATGCCGAAGCCAGGGGCATCAAACACGGCGACGTCATCGAGCTCTACAACGACCGGGCCTCGGTCCTCTGCGTGGCCCAGGTCACCGAGAGGGTCAGACCGGGAGTGGCTCACTCCTACGAAGGAGCGGCCAGCTACGATCCCATCGAACCGGGCAAGGCCGGGAGCACCGACCGGGGTGGCTGTATCAACCTGCTCACGCCGGGACGCATGCTCTCCAAGAACGTCCCGGGTATGGCTCCCAATTCCTGCTTGATCGAGATGCGCAGATGGGAGGCGTGAGGTGACCAGATACGGAATGGTGATCGACGTCACCAAGTGCAACGGCTGCTACAACTGCTTCATCGTCTGCAAGGACGAATACTGTGGGAGCGACCACAAGCCGTATTCGCTCGGCCAGCCCATGACCGGACAGTCGTGGATGAAGGTCACCGAGAAGGAACGCGGTCAGTACCCCAAGGTCAAGGTGGACTACACCGCCATCCCCTGCATGCACTGCGAGAATCCGCCATGCCGTGCCGTCGACCCCGACGCCGTCTACAAGCGGGAAGACGGCATCGTGATCATCGACCCGAAGGATGCCTCCGGCAACAAAGACATCGTCACCCGCTGTCCCTACCGGGTGATCTATTGGAACGAGGAGAAGAAGGTCGCGCAGAAATGCACCATGTGCGCCCACCTGCTCGACGCGGGCTGGAAAGAGCCGCGCTGCGTGGAGGCCTGTCCCACCGGGACCCTGGTGTTCGGCGATTTGGACGACCCGACCAGTGAGGTCTCCAGGCTGATCGCGTCTGGCAAGACCGAGCCCCTGGCCGACTACGACCTGGGCGAGAAGGTCCGCTACATCGGGCTGCCCAAGGAGTTCGTCGCCGGCGCCGTCGTGTACGGCGACAAGGACGAGTGCGCCAAGGGCGTGAGCGTCACGCTGGAGGGCGCTGACGGCAGCGCCGTGACCGTGACCGACGGCTTCGGCGACTTCGAGTTCGAAGGCCTGCCGGTCAACACTGCCTACAAGGTGAAGATCGCGGCACCGGGCTACGCGTCCAAGGAGATCGAGGTCAGAACCAGCCGGTCGGTCAACATGGGGGACATCATCCTGTAGCGGTGCGTCTGCGAAATGAGACGAGCGAGGTTCGACCCTCGCGTCGAAGGGTCTGATCGCGGCGGGTGACGAGCGCACACTCCTGGCGGGCGACGCGGCTCAGGTGGTGGAATGAGCCGAGGCTTGGTCGGCAGCAACGCGCCCCGGGCATTTCTGTGTGGCGGGGTCCAGTCGGAGGGTGACGAAGAAGGCCACCACCGCGACTCCGCACGCGAGATAGAACGGTACCTGGTAGCCGACGAAATTGAGGATGAAGCCTGCGGCCACCGGCACGGCTATGGCAGTCGCATGGGAGATGGTCAGTCCCATGGCCAGACTTGCCGCGAGGTCTTCGGGGGCGCAGATCTTTCGAAGATACGTCGAGCCGCCGATGTACGATACCGGCGCGATCACGGCGTAGATGCAGTAGAAGACACACGCGAGGATCACATCGTTCGCGAGCGCGAACCCCACCAGCGCCACAACGTACGCGAGGTTGATGATCGAGAGGACCCGGCGCTCGCCATGGCGATCCACGGCGCGGCCGAGGCGGGGCGTCGTGAACATGCACGCAAGGGTTACGGCCAGCATGACCAAGGCGATCTGCGACACCCCGAGGTCGAAGCGGTTGACCAGCACCCAGAGCCCGAACGAGAAGAAGACCTGCTGCCGCGCTCCATCCAACATGCACATCCAGTAGTAGAGACGGTAGTAGCGGCTCCACACGATGGGTTCGCGCTTGGGGGCTGTCCTGCGCGGCTGTCCCTCATGCAGATGGGGGAAACGCACGATGGCGAGAGCGCCTATGAAGCAAGCACAGCCAAGGATGACGAAGGTCGTCCCGTAGGAAAGCCAATCGAACTTGAAGATCAGGATGATCATGACGAGCGCGGCCATGGTCCCGCCCTGCCCGATCGCTCCGATCCGGCCAAGGATAGATCCGCTCCTCCCCACGGTCGTGAGGCTCATGGCGAGGGCCGTCTGTGTCTGAAGCACCGTGTGCATCCCGAAGCTGGTGATGATCACCCAGGGAACGACCGACCAGAAGCTGTCGGCGCGGGAGAAGAGCGCGTAGCCCACGCCCAGGACCACGAGAGCGCCGGCAGTCAACTTCTGCAGCGAGATCCGGTAGAACAGCGCGGTCAGGAAGATGAGGACGAACCCGCCGATCTCCCGTACGGCTGTGATGTACCCGAACTGCGGTCCAGAGAGAAGGAGGACGTCGTTGAAGTAGTTGGTGACGAGGCTGGTGTGCGCATTGACGGCGAAGCCGAACGCCGCCGACATGACGGCGAGCATGATGAATCCTCGGCCGGCGGGGGTCCGCCACATTTCACGCACGGGTAGTCCTTTGGTCTGCGAGGGTCTGAAAGGGGAGTCGCGGGAGGTCGGCGACCGCCCGTTCTCTGGCATTGTACCGCCTCAAACCTACCGGGTGCGAAGCTCTTGGCGGTGAATATGCGCAACAGAACGCGCCCCGACTCTCCTTATGCGCGCGGCCATTTGACAAGCGCAGGCGCGCTGCGTCAAGGTTGAAGAAACATACAAGGAGGAACATTCATGACCGCTCCGGCCCCCGACCCGATGTTCGACGGCTGGGACAAGCTCGACTGGCAGGAACGCCGCGAGCGGCGCTTCCTGCGCTGGCTGAGCGCGCCAGGCGTCGAGTTCCAGAGTGAGGCGGCCCGGCAGGCCTACCGGGAGCGGGTCCAACTGTTCATCGACGTCATCTGTCTCAAGAAGCCGGCCCGGGTGCCCGTGAACACCCTGTGCGGCTACTTCGTCGGCACGCACAGCGGCCTTTCGAAGAAAGAGTTCATGTACGACTACGAGAAGGCGGCCGCGGCGGTCAAGAAGTTCCACGACGACTTCCAGCCCGACTATCAGACCGGCGCGGTGGCTCCGGCCCGGGTCTTCGAGTTGCTCGGGCTCAACCTGGTTCAGTGGCCGGGGGGCACTCTTTCCGACGAGACCCCGTGGCAGTACGTGGAATCCGAGTATATGGGGGAAGACGAGTACGACGAGCTGATCGCCGATCCCGAGACGTTCTTCCGGCGCACGCTGCTGCCCCGCTTCGGGTCGGCGTTCGGGTCGCTGGCCGGCTTGTCCCCCTTCACAGACATGATGGAAGCCACCACCATGCTCTTCAGCCTCCTGCCGTTCGCGGACCCGGCTGTGCTGGAGGGTGTCCAAAGGCTGACGCAGGCGGCTCAGGAGTGCCTCAAATGGCTCATGACCACCGGCGCCGCCGGCGCCGACGCGGCGGGCCGGCTGGGTATCCCCCGGGCGATGGGCGGCTTCGGCAAGGCGCCGTACGACATCCTGGCCGACACGCTGCGCGGTACCAAGGGCATCATGCTCGACCGCTTCCGCCGGCCTGAGAAGATCCTCCAGGCCTCAGAGCGTCTCGTCCCGGTGGTCACCGAGTGGGGCGTGCGCCAGGCTTCGCGGTCCGACGCGCCTCTCATCACCTTCGTGCTGCACAAGGGTGCGGACAGCTTCATGTCGGACGCGGACTTCAAGAACTTCTATTGGCCCACACTCAAGGCCGTCATGAAGGGGCTCATTGCCGAGGGTATCGTCCCCTTCATGTTCGCCGAGGGTGGGTACAACAAGCGGCTCGAGGCCATCGCCGACGACGACCTGCCCACGGGGAGCGTCGTCTGGCTCTTCGACCAGACGGACATGTTCGCGGCCAAGCGGGCCCTGGGCGGCCGGGCGGCCATCGCCGGCAACGTTCCCACGGCTCTTCTGGCGCTGGCGACCCCCGGTGAGGTCGAGAAGTACGTCACGGACGTGCTGGACGGATGCGCCAAAGACGGCGGCGTCCTCCTGCAGAACGGCGCAGTGTTGGACGACGCCAAAGCCGAGAACCTGAAGGTCATGATCGAGACGGCGCGCAACTGGAAAGGGTGAGAGATGTTCCGGGGCTGAGACGGCTAGGGGAGGCCATGCACACCTGAAAGTACCCGCATCTCTTCAGTCCCATCCGGCTGGGGGACACCGTCTTTCGTAACCGGTACTTCGCGGCGCCCGTGGAGATCAGGCCCTGCATCCGCTGCTTCGAATGTTTCGCCGGCATCACCACCAAGCGCCAGTACCGCTGCGCGGTGAACCCCGAGATCGGCTTCGAGCAAGACTCTAGGCACGCGCTGCCGGATACGGCTCGGAAGACGGTGCTGGTGGCGGGAGGCGGGGTCGCCGGGATGCAGGCGGCTCTCACCGCCTCCGAGCGCGGGCACGAGGTGATTCTCTGCGAAAGGGCCGACCGGCTTGGTGGGGCCCTCAGGTGCGAGGAGAAGGTGCCCTTCAAACGGCTCCTGCGGGAGTATCTCGACTACCAGGAGAGGATGGTGGCCCGCGCCCGCATCGACGTGCGGTTGGGCACTGGAGTCACCGCCGAGTTCGCCCAAGCAGCCGGTACCGACGTCATCATCGCGGCCCTCGGCGCCCGTCCGGCGCTACCCGATCTCCCGGGCATCGGCGGGCCGAACGTCCTTGGTGCGGAGGACGCCTACGCCCATCCGGAAAGCGTCGGTCCCACCGCCGCGATCCTCGGCGGCGGGCTCTCGGGCATAGAACTGGCCGTCTTCCTTTCGGGGCTGGGCCGCACGGTGACCATCCTGGAGATGATGGAGACACTGAGCGACGGCGGGAATCCGGTCCACGGGCTGGCGTTGATCAACGAGATCAACAGGTATCGGATACGGATCTCCACCTCGACTCGGGCGACAGAGATCACCGACAAAGGGGTCGTCGGGGAGTACGTGGGAAGCGCCTACACCCTGCCCCCGTGCCCCACGGTGCAAGCGGCCGTGCTGCAGTCGAACAGCTTCGGCAGGACGGTCAGGGCCGATGCCGAGGTAGGTAGCAAGAAGCTCTTCGAAGCCGACACGGTGATTTTCGCGACCGGGCGGCAGCCCCTGCAGGCCGAGGCGGACGCGCTCCGTTTCTGTGCGCCGGAGTTCTACCAGATCGGCGACTGCTTCATCGCACGAAACGTCCTTGAAGCGACCCGGATGGGGTTCGCGGTCGGGCGCGATATCTAGCGCGTGCTTGCCGGTCCGGCCGGCTAGCAGCCGGGCGCCGTGGTGGTGGTCGTCGACTCCGTTGTGGTCGTCGGCTTTTCCGTGGTGGTCGTCGTCTTATCCGTCGTCGTGGTGGTCTTGGCGGTGCCTACCTCGATCTCCATGGGGAGCATCGGCCACACGCTGACGAACGAGTCTTTGTGCAGGATCTTGCCGGCGGCAGTCTTGACTACGCGCACGACCTTGATCTTTCTGCCCTCCTGGCCATCGACCAAGACGACCGAGGTCCCCGTGCCGAGCGATTTGTTGGTAGTCGATTCCACGGTCTGCTCGACTATGTCGTAGAACTCACTGGTCGTGTAGTCGACCTCGCGTCCGTCATCGGTGCCGTAGATGACGAACTTGGTGGTCACCCCGTCGGAGGCGCCCCGGATCAAGATGTGGCGCTTGGTGTCGTTGCGGAAGCGAAGGTTGGGACCCCTGGCGCTGACGGTGGCGTCCCGGCCCTTCGGGTAGTGCCCGATGTAGATGGAGTGGTTCTTGCGCTCCACTATCTCGAGCCCGGCAAAGAAGGCCGCGTTGAACAGTGTGGTCGAGACCTGGCAGATACCGCCGCCGAAGACGTCCTCCAGCTTGCCCGGTCCGACGATGCCGGGCGCCAGCTTGTAGCCGCGCTCGGCTGTGCGCGGGCCGATCTCCTCATCGAAGTCGTAGACCTCGCCGGGGGCGAGGATGACATTGCTGGCGTACTGGGTGGTGATCTTCACGTTCGTCTGGCGGTCGGGCGTCCCTTTCCATACCGTCTGGAAGTCGGCCAACTTGTCCTTGATGCCCATCGCCTTGGCCTTCTCGGTGGTGAGCCGGGGCTGCTTGAGAGTGACCGCCACCTTGGTGCTCCGGTCCTTGGGATCGAGGGCTGCCACGTTGAGCGCCTCCGCCGTCTTCTCGGGATCGAGCTTCTGCCCCAGGATCGCCGGGACGACCCAGGCTTTCCGCCCGTCGCCCTTGAAGGTGGCGCTCACCGGGTCGCGCGCTACCGCGGTCGCCAGGTCGTTGAGAAAGGGACCCATCTTCGTAGCCGACAGATAGGGCACCAGGATCGAGACTCCGTCCTGGGTCTTGGAGGCGAAGTCCATGTACGCGACGATCTCTTCGGTGTCGAGAGTCCAGGAGCGGTCGCCGCTGGTGAGCTTTATCGGCGAGCCTGTCATCGTCATGGCCTGCTGGAGCGCCAGATCGTAGTCGTCGGCCTGTACAGTCGGGTCCTTGACCGCCATCGGCACGGGAAGTTCGGTCGCGTGAAGAGTCAGCAGCACGTTCTTGAGCTGTAAAGCGAGCGCCTCCCGGTCGACGACGCGCCCCTTCTGGCCCTTGACGATCTTGATCCTCGGCCCGTCGAACACCAGCCCGGCGTTGATGGGAGGGACGTCCAGTGACCGAGACAGATCATCGACGATCTGGTCCACCTTGGCGCCGTCTATCGTGCCTTCGAGAGGTATAGCTTCGTCCTTGAAATACATGACAAAACCACGAAAACGGTCGGTCAGGAAGTTGCTCTTTCGGGACGCATCCATGGCCGTCGCTACCGTTGCCGCGGTATCGACCTCGGTCCCGACGTCCTCGGGAGCGACCGTCCACTCCTTGTTCCCGCTCGTCAGCGTTACCGGGCTCTTCTGGGCCTCCTTGACGCGGAGGTCGAGCGCGGCCTTCGCCTCCTCGGGGGTCAGACCGCCCAACTGGACGCCCGACACCGTGACCCCCGCGTGGACTTTGCCGCGATAGAGCGTGGAGTCGATCAGCAGTGCCAGCAGGAAGAGGAATACTACGGAAGCGACTGCCGCGACGATGATCCCTCGCCGGCGACGGCGCAGGCGTTTCTTTGCGAGGGTCTGGTTCTTCAAGAAAAATAGACTCCAAACTTCCAGCAACAAAAGGCTTCAGCAGGCTTCAGGATAGCCCAAACCCCGCGGCGTGACGACCTCGGCACCCGCGAAACACGACCCCGGGGCCGCTTCGCGGCAAGCCCGGGGTCGTACACTTCGTCCGCATCCCGGCTGACTCTCCTGGACCGCGGGAGCCGGGGCGGGCGATCAGACCGGCGCTACTTCTTGCCGAACAGGCCCCCGATGGCCCCCTCTACGGCACCGAGGTCAGGGCTGCCAGCGCCGCCGGAACCACCCGCCACCAGGCTGTCGAGCTGGCCGGCGATGGGCTCCGGCTTCCTCTAGATCGCGTTCCCTATCTTCCACCCGGCCGACGTGGCGTCGGGGATGAGCCCAGGTTCGTCGCAGTCACCGATGGAATAGACCTCAGGAACCTTGCCCTGCAGGGCGTCTTCCAGATCGTGATTGCCGGCATAGGGCAACGCGCAAATCACGCTGTCGGCCTCGAGGGTCCGCTCCTCGCCCTCCTTGGTGATCAGGGTGAGTCCCTTGCCGGTGATCTCGACCAACCGCACGCCGGCCAGCCGCTCGACGCCCTTCTTGTCGAACCAATAGAAGAGCCGGGTCTTCCGCTCGGGATACATGCTTTCGCCCAGTTCCTCCGCAGTGTCGACGATGGTCACCTTGCGGCCCCGCTTGGTTAGGAACTCGCCCAACTGGCAGCCCTGGATGGCCCCGCCGATGATGACGGCCCGCTTGCCCACCGGCATCCATACGCTGGTGAGGTCCCGCAGGGTCTTGGGCCCGAGCAACCGTAGGTAGAACTGCAGGGTCCCGTAGAGGTCGCTGCTCCTGACCACGTTCTTTCCGTAGACGCCCGGCACATCCGGGAGCGTTGGCTTGCCTCCCGCCGCGATTATCACGACGTCGGGCTCGGCCGCTTCAATGGCAGCGGCGTCGATCTCCTTGTTCAGATGGACGTCCACACCGTATTTCTTGACCTGTCTCCGCAAGAACCAGATGACCTCGCGCACGTCCTCGACCTTGAAGCCCTTGACCATGGCCGCGAGCGACATGGAGCCGCCAAGATACTTGCCCTTCTCCCACAGGCTGACGTCGTGCCCGCGCATCGCCGCCACCCGGGCAGCCTGCATGCCGGCCGGACCGCCGCCGATCACCAGGACCTTCTTCTTGATCGCCACTGGGGTCAGGTCGTAGGACTCGGTGCCAAAGCAGGCGTTGATACGGCAATGCCTGGGGACGTTGTACGTGCTGCTGCAGTGCCCGCACTTGGTGCAGGGCTGGACCTCGAGGGCTCGGCCGGTATGCATCTTGTTGGGATACTCGGCATCGGCGAACAGGCGGCGGTTGAAGCCGATGAAGTCGGCTTTGCCATCGGCTATCGCCTGGTCGGCCGATTCCGCGTCGAACCCGCAGACGGTCATGACCGGGATGTTGACCACCTTCTTGATCTCCGCCGCCAGGGGGAGGTTGCAGCGCTGGCCGTAGTGGGTCCAGTCCATTTCCTTGGGGAACTCGCTCAAGGGGATGTGCGGCTCGGGGTAGAAGAGGGTGTCGCTGAGGTACGAGCCCTGGTGCATGCCCACCCAATGCGAGCGCACCTGCAGGGAGTCGGCCCCGCACTCCTCCCAGATCTGAGCCAGATGCTTGTTCTCTTCCAGGCTCAACCCTAGGTCGCCCACGCCGAACTCGAGGCCGTTCATGAAGACCTGGATGGCGAAGTCCGGACCCGTGCGCTTTCGCACGGCTTCGATGACCTCGCGGACAAAGCGGGTGCGGTTCTCCCAGTTCTGCGGCCCGTACTGGTCGTCACGCCGGTTCCAGAAACGCGACAGGAAGGTGTCGAACAGGTGGTCGGCGCCGGTATGGATCTCCACGCCGTCGAAGCCGCAGTCGGCCAGTCTACCGGCGGAGGCAGCGTAGTGAGCCACCAATTCCTGGATGTCATCCACGGTGAGCGACTCGGGCGGCTCCTCCTCGTGCACGTCGAAGACGGAGGGGAAGGTCACCCGGGAAGCAGCCACGCGTCGCGCCATGGTGTGGTAGATGCCGCCCCATGGGCCACGGTGGTAGAACTGCATGAAGCAGGGGATGCCACCGGCGTGGATGGTCTTGGCCAGGTCTTCGATGTCCTTCAGATACTTGTCGTTGTCCACCCGCATGCGGCGGTCGCCCTCGTCGGCTAGTTCCATCTCCATAGCCGGGGTCTCGACGATGATGAGGCCCACTCCGCCCTTGGCCACGTTACCGTAGAAGGCCTCGGCCAGAGGGCCAAAACGCCGCGCACCGGAATCGAAGAGATAGGTCTGCGCGGCCGTCTTGGCCATGCGGTTCTTGAGTTGCAGCTTGCCGATGGAGATAGGCGAGAAGAGGTGATCGAAACTCGGCTGTGCCATGGCTACCCCCCAGTGTCTGTCATTAAACGTGGACGCCGCGGGGCGGCAGAAACCGCCCCGCGGCGCGAGAAAACTATCCGCACAACATAGTTTACGCCAGTGGGTCTACGTCAGCGGGATGTCTCCAAGATTGATGTCGTTCTCCGTAGTGTCGAGATCGGCAAAGGTTTTGACTTTGCCGCCCGCTTTCAACTCCAGCGAGTACACGCCGTCGTCGATGCCTTCGAACCAGAAGTCGCCGTAAGCGTCGGTCTCGGTGGTGAGCACCTTGCCGTCGGCCGCCTTCAGGGTGGCCTTCGCGCCGATCACGACCTCTTCTTCCACCGGCTCGTAGAGCGTGCCGGCGATGAACTTCTTGGGCAGGTCGAGGTAGTAGACCCGGGGCTTCGCGGCGCTCGCGAACTTGGGCTTCCACACCTGGGCCTTGGCGATGAGCTCCTGAGCCTCGTCCTCGTCCATGAGTCGGAGCGCGTTGGTCGGGCAGGCGTCCGCGCAGCGCGGCTCTGCCCAGCCGTCATCCAGGAGGTGGGCGCAACCGGTGCACTTCTGCGCGATGTTGAGATCTTCGTTGAAGTAGATCACGCCGTCATACGGGCAGGCGTCGATGCATAGCCGGCAGCCGGTGCACTTGTCGCCGTTCACGATGACCATGCCGTCCTCGCGCTGGTACAACGCGCTCTCGACAGGGCATGCCGAGACGCACGGAGCATCGTCGCAGTGCATGCACAGGTGAGGCCGGTACGCCACTTTCACCTTGGGGACCGTGCCCCGCACCCTCTCGGTGAGCTCGATCCAGAACTGGCCGATATCGGGCTGCGGCTTGGCGATGGGGCTCCAGTCGTTGGCCACGTGCTCGTCCTTGCAGACGATCTGGCAGTTATGGCAGCCGTTGCACCTGGCGATGTCGATGACGAAGACTTTCTTTGCCATTGTTACCTCCCCTCCTGGATCCAACTAGTGAAGCGGAGGCCGGAGGCGGGATCGTAGTCGCGCGCAAACGCCTCGGGATACTTGGTTCTCCACTCTTCCATCTGAGCCATGCTGACTTTTTCCACGTTGGCCAGATAGCCGCTCGTCGCCTGGCCGCCGGCATGCTTGGAGGTCAGCCCTTTGGGCGAGATCACGTTGATAGCTCCACCGCGATCCAGAGTGAAGTCGTTGTCGATGAAGTCGGCTCGCGCCCCGTGATCTATGGAGATGACGCCCGGCATGATGCGTTCCCACACCAGGGCGCCACAGAGCACGCTACCACGCTCGTTGTAGCAGCGGACGATGTCGCCTTGCTTGATGCCCCTGGCTTCCGCATCGCTGGTGTGCATCCAGCAGGGCTCGTACCAGTAGCCGTCCCAGCCCCTGATCTTGCCGGTGACGGTCTCTTTGGTCCACGGGATGTCGTCGGCCTGGGCGTGAGTCCTCCACCGGCCGTGGTTGGACATGACCAGTAGCGGGTAGACCCGGGCGCGGACGCTGGAGATGCGCTCGTCGTGGGTGATGCCCTTCTCGATCCACTTCGGGATGCCCGGACGCTCTTCGTCGTTCGGGAAGGCCTTCTCCAGGCTTTCGGACCAGAACTCGAGCTTGCCGGTGGGCGTGGGGATGGGGTTGGCTACCGGATCTTTCCAGAAGTCGTAGAGACCGGCCGGCCACTTCTCCCAGTCGGGGGCCACGGGGAGCACCGTGTACTGCTTCTCCTTGAACTCCTCCCAGGGGGTGATGGTCTCGAACTTCATGCCCACGTACGTGCCCTTGATGAGCTCTTCGTCGCTGAAGCCGTCGGTGACCGCGTCCTTCATGCCGAGCTTTTCGGCTACGGCCACGATCGCGTGGTAGTCACTCCGCGCCTCGCCGACGGGATCGATGGCCGCGTTCATGAGGATCACGCTCTGGAAGCTGTCGCCCTCGCGGATGCAGGGGGAGATATCGTCGAGCTCGAGAGTGGTCGCGGTGGGCAGGACGATGTCGGCGCACAAAACGTCGTTCTCGAGCCAGGGATGCTGGGCGACGACGCATTCGATCTTGGGATTCCGGAAGGCGTCCATGACTTCGCCGCCGCCGCCCCAGCAGGTGACCCGGCAGGGAGTATCCGTCCACATCATGTGGATCTCGGTGCCGCCCTTGTCCTTCGCGATCGGGTACTCGTAGCGCCTGTACTGGTCGGAGGTCGGTTCTTCGTGACCGCCGGTACCCCAGAACTCACACTTCCCGTCCCTGATGGCCTCTTCGATGAGGACCTTGGGGATCATCTGCTTGCCCCAAGCGGTCGGGGTGCCACGGTGCGGCTTGAGCAGGCGTTCGCCGTATGGCTGGCTCATCAGGTTCCCGAAGGGGCCCATGTGGTCGGCACCGCCGGTGATGACGTTCTTCGGCATGCCGGTGTAGGCGATCTGCGCCTGATGGACGCCCGGTTTCCCGAGGCCCTGCATGCCGAGGAGCACGCACTCGAGACGGGCGGGCTCGGTGGAGTATGGTCCACGGGCCATGCCGCCACCGAAGTAGTGTCCGATGGTGACGATCTTCTTCGCCCAGTCACGCGCCAGCGCTTTGATCGTCCAGGCCGGGACGCCGCACTTGGGCGCCGCCCATTTGGGGGTCTTGGGCACGCCGTCTTCTTCGCCCAGGACGTAGGCCTTCATCTTGTCGAAGCCAACAGTGTGGGTGGCGACGTATTCCTTGTCGTAGGTGCCCTCGGTGATCCACATGTACATGATGGCCAACTGCAGGGCGGCATCGGAGTTGGGGAGCACCGGGATCCACTTGTCGGCATGGATAGCCGCCGCGTAGTTCAGGTCGGGGTTGATGTAGACCTGCTTGATGCCGATCTCGCTCCAGAAGTAGAGAAGCCGGCTGGCGAACTGGCCGCGGAAGCCCCAGGTAGTCGTCTCAGGGTCGCCACCCCAGACCACTACCATGTCGCTGTTCTGACAGATGTCGTTGACGATGTTGTCGTTGGGCGCCATCATCCCGATGTAGCCCTTGCCCCACACGTGTTTGGAACCCCAGTACCAGCCTTCCCAGCTGTCTGGGTTGCGGATCTGCTGGGTAAAACCACCCAGTTTGTCGAAGAGCAGCGTGGAGCAGCCGTGAGGTGCGTGCACCATCTTGCACTCGCCGTGGCCGTCGCCCTGCACCAGGATGGCCAGAGGCCCATACGTGTCGCAGATACGCTTGACCTCGTCGGCGCAGTACTGAGCCGCCTCATCCCAGGAGATACGAACATACTTGCTTTTGCCACGGTTCTGGGGGTTTCTCTCGCCCTTCGGGTCCCAGTCCACTCGTTTGAGGGGGTATTTGACCCGGTTCGGTGAATAGGCCCGCTTCTTGTAGGCGAGGCTCCAGGGCGCGGGGACCGACTTGTAGTAGGGCTCGAGCGTCTTGCCGTTCTTCTCGATCTTCCACGCATTGAAGGTGGCGGGGTCGTAGGCCGAGTCCCAGTGGAGCGGCCTGATGCGGATGATCCTGCCGTCCTTCACATCCACAGCGCAAGGGCAGGCGCCGAAGATGCCGCCGCTCAGCCCCAGCGCCTTGTGGACCGTCTTGTCTGCTCCGGTGCCCTTCGCGGTGGGTGGCGGGTTCTTTTCTACTGCCATTCGGTTCGCCTCCTCGATCTCATGGACAGGCTTTCTACTATACGCCAAGCGGCTTGGCGGCGAGATGGCCTCTCTCCGTGACTAGCATAGTAATGCAGGCAAAAGCGGCACGAGTCATTCGCGCCGAGATTTCATGATTAACCAGAAGTATGACCAGGACGCATGGCTGTCTGCGAGTCGCGGAGGAAGAGGGACGCGATCGCGCCGAGACCGAAGACGGCGGCCGACAGGAGGAAGGACGGCCCCAGGGACGAGAAGACGTCTTCGAGACCACCGCCGATGTACGGTCCCGCCATCTGCCCGATCCCGACAAAGACCGTCACAAAGCCGAGGGACGCCCCCGCCAGGCGGGCGCCGAAGTGGTCGCCACAGGCGGCGCCGAACAGCGCCGGGACGCTGAGAGCGCAGACGCCGAACACGGCTGCTCCGATCGCCAGGGCGGCGATGTTGTTCCAGAGCGCGAACACCAGAGCGACGGCCGCCTGAACGGTGAAGACGGCGGCAAGCGCCTGTCCCCGGCCTACGCCGTCCGAGATCCGCCCCCACAGCACCCCCGCTGCGCACCCGGTCACGCCGACGACCAGGAAGAGGTTGCCGGCCGTCTCGCTGCTATAGCCGAGGTCGACCGTCAGCCGTTTCTGAAAGAACGTGAAGAAGAGCAGAAAGGCGAAGCCGTAGAGGAAGTAGAGAAGCCCGAGGAGCCAGGCATGGCGCGACCGGACGATCTGACTCATGTCCGACCATCTCAGCTTCCCGATCACCAGGTGCCGGTCGTGGTGGGGCCGGTCGCGCTGGACGATGAAGGCGACCGCGGCTACCACCAGGGTGGCGGCGCCAAAGAAATACCAGGCGGCCCGCCAGCCATCGTCTCCTCCCGCGGCAATGATCTTGGGCACGATCGGTCCCACGACGAGCAAGGCGAACGAGGACCCGGCGGGGACGATGCCCGACGCAGTTCCCAGGAACCGCGGCTCGAACCACGCGACCATCAGCGCGAGCGAAGGGGGCAAGACCATCGCGTTCCCCATCCCGGTGACGAACCGGCCCATGGAGGCCACGGCGAGACCGTCGGCCACTCCGGTAAGGAACATCCCCATGGCAGTGACGAGGAGGCCGATGCCGACGATGAGCCGCGGACCGAAGCGCGAGGCCAAGATGCCGCCGATGAGGGCCATTATTGTGTAGCCGGCCAAGTTCCACGAAGCCAGCGAGCCGGCTTCGGCGCTCGATAAGCCCAGGTCCTGCTGCATGGAGGGCAATACGGCGCTGTACCCGAAGCGCCCGAACCCGATGGCCGCGAAGACTGATAGGAACGCCATGCCCGCGACGACCCAGCGGTAGCGAGGGTCTTGGGTCAGCCGCACCAGGCTCCCCTGTTTTCGCGCCAGGCGATGGCATGAGCACTCACCGCACCCCCCGCTGTACGGGAAGCTCTGGGAGGGTCACCGACGGGCCCTCGTTGGGATCCGCTCCTCGGGGCAGCAGCAAAGCGGCGCCGGCGGCGGCCACGAACACCGCGCCGGAGAAGACGTACGCGGGCGCCAGCGACGAGAAGGCGTCGTTCATGGCCCCGCCGATGAGAGGCCCGATAGCCTGTCCTGCGCCTACCAGGATCGTGATGAGTCCCAGAGAGGCGGCGGCGAGCTTCGGCCCGAAACGGTCGGCGCAGGCGACCCCCATGAGGCCCGGGAACGCGAGGCCGGTGGACCCGAAGAGGATGGCCGAGAGGGCCAGCCCAGGCAGGCCAAGGCCGGTCCCGAACAGGAAGCCGCCGATGCCCGCCAGGAACAGAGTGAGGGCCAGAGTGCGCTCCCGGCCGAAACGGTCCGAGACGGATCCCCAGAGCATCCCGCCCGCGAGACCGGCGACCCCTACCAGCATGAAGAGATAGCCCGCGGTCTCGCTGCTGTATCCCAGGTCCGTCGTCAGGCGCTTCTGGAAGAAGGTGAAATAGAGGAGGAAGGCGATGCCGTAGAGCAGATAGACGGCGCCTAGGTGCCACGCGTATCCGGAGCGGATGACGCCTCCCAGATGAAAGGAGGGCGGGCTGAGCCGGGCCCGGATGGCCGGAGGCGCCCACTTGTCGATGACTATGTCGTCGCTCTCGGCGATCGGCTTCGCCGGGTGATCGCGCTGGATGATCGCGCTCAGGGCGGCGAACAGGATCGTCAACCCGGCGAAGAAGTACCAAGCCAACCGCCATCCCTCGTCTCCGCCGGCGCGCAACAGCGGGGGCACCGCCAGGCCGACAACGACAAGGGCGAGGGAAGAGCCGGTCGGTACGATGGCTGAGGAAAGACCCAGGCGGTGGATCTCGAACCACGCGGCCATCAGGCTGATGGAGGGGACCAGCACCAGCCCGTTGCCCATGCCGGTCAGCAAGCGCGCGGCGGACGCTCCCGCCAGGGTGTCCGACAAGCCGGTAAAGAGCATCCCCGCGGCCGTCACCACGATGCCGATCGTGATTACTCTCCGGGGACCCCACCGCGAAGCGAGCACGCCGCCGACCGCCGACATGACCGTGTAGCCGATCAGGTTCCAGGAGGCCAGCGATCCCGCGGCGGCACTGCTGATATCCAGGCCCTTCTGCATGGAGGGCAGGACGGCGCTGTAGCCGAAGCGGCCGAAGCCCAAGGCGCCGAACACGCCCATGAAGGCCATGCCGAGCACCACCCAACGATACGCGGGCCGCTGCGTCCGGGACGGCTGTGCCGCGCGGCGATTCATCTCAATGTAGGGCGAAGTGCCGCGGCTTCTGTCAGATGTTCATGCCGCCGTCTGCCATGAAGACGCTCCCGGTGGAGAAACTGCTCTGGTCGGAGGCCAAGAACAGCACCATGCGGGCCACCTCTTGCGCCCGGCCGTGCCGGCCGAGCGGGATGATGCCGTTGAGGAACTCCGTCCCGTCCTGGCCGACGATCTCGGTGAGTCGCTCCTCTATCTGGGTCTGGAACTCGTTCTCGATGGGGCCGGGGGCAAAGACGTTCACCCTGATGTTCCGCGGCGCCGCTTCTTTCGCGACCACGCGGGCCAGGCCGATGAGCGCGTGCTTGGAGGTCGCGTAGGCGCAGACGCCAGGGTCGGCCCGGGTGCCCATGATGCTCGAGGTGATGATGATGCTGCCACCGTCGTTCATGAGGGGCAGCCCATACTTGCATGCGAGGAACGAGCCCCGGATGTTGGTGGCGATCACGGCGTCGAAGACGTCTTCGGGGTACTCCGTGACCGGCTTGATGACGCCGGCGATACCGGCATGGCTGAAGATGACGTCGATGTTGCCCCAGTTGACGACCGCCCGGTCCAGGTATTTCTGGGTGTCAGCGGCGTCAGCCACGTTGGCCGAGACGCTATCGAGTACGTCCGGGCGGGCGTTGAGCGACGCCGCCGCCCGTGCCAGCTTGTCGGGGCTCCGGCCCACCAGCAGTACCCGCGCCCCCTCTTCCAGCAGCGCCTGGGCGGCGGCCAGACCAATACTGCCTCCTCCGCCGGTGACGACACACACCTTCCCCTCCATGATGCCCATGCGTCCCCCCTAGATCCGTTTCATCACACGTTCGCCGGCGCCGGCTCGGGGCCGGGCACCGAGATGTCGGCCAGTATTCGATCCAGCATCCGCGTCGACACTCCGTCGGTCACGAACTCCCCCATCCCCTCGAGAGCCGCGAGGTTCTCTATCCAGCTGAGCCCCATGAGGCTCCAGGCCACCACCTGCACATCTATATCGGAGAGGATCGTGCCCTGCGCCTGCCCCTCCTCGATGATGGACACGAACCGCTGGAGAGCGGCTCTCTGCCTCTGCGCCAGTTGCCCGCTCAGGTGCGAGCGCGGTCCGGCAGCGGCGAACTCGAAGAGGGGAGCGATCACGCCCTCGTAGTCGGTGGCGAGTGTCGAGGAATGTCTCATGCCCAGCTCGCGCAGCCGCTCGAGCGCGTTGGGGTTCTTCGAGGAATCGAGCCAGGAGACGACACGCACGAGCAGCAGGTCCATGGCGGCTTCCAGTATCTCCGACCGGTTGGAGAAGTGCTTGTAGAGAGCCGGACCGGAGATGCCGATAGCCCCCGCGATACGGGCCATGGTCGCTCCCTGGACACCGTGCTCACCGACGATCCGGAGAGTGGCGTCGGCGATCTCGAGGCGTCTTTCCTCTCGAGTCTTTCTCATGCGGCTCATGATACAGCCCTTGACTTCGCCAGGCCGGTGGGCTAAGTTAATAAAGATTAACCATCCGTACCAAGTCTGGAGGAAGGCGTGGCCAAAACCCGGATACTCGTCGCCAACGTGGCGGCCGCCGAGGAAGACAGTGAAGCCGGCCACATCTTCAAGACTGTGGCGGTCGAAATGTGGAAGCGCAGCTTCGGCCCCGCCATGCAGCCCGATACCGAACTCACCTTCCGCTTCCCCCGGCGGGGCCTGAGCAACCTCGAGGCCCAGCCCTACGCCTACATGCATGCCCTCGCCGACAGCGAGATCCTCTACATGATCATGCAGGCGGAGCGGGAAGGTTTCGACGGCGCCATCATCGCCTGTTATCACGACCCCACCCTGTGGGCGGCGCGGCAGGCGGTGGACATTCCCGTTGCCGGTTTCGGCGAGTCCTCGATGCTTCTGGCCATGACGATGGGGCGCAAGTTCGGCCTCTTCTGCCCATCGCCGCTGGGCGTGCCCGACTTCGAAGACCGGGTGGCGCTGTATGGGTTGAAGGACCGGTGCGTGGGCGTGGTCCCGGGCTATCTCCCTGCCGCGGAGCAGGAAGCGGCCTTGATCGACGCGCACGCCGCTATAGAGGAGTTCACCGCCGTCGCCCGGGAACTCATCTCCCGGGGGGCCGAGGTCATCATCCCCGGCTGCGGCCTCATCGCCCCGTGCGTGCGCTTCGCCCCCGGATGCCGGGCGGACCACCCGAACGGCGTCTTTGAAGTGGACGGCGTGCCGATCGTGGACCTCTACGGGGCCGCGGTGAGAATGGCGGAGACCTTGATAGCGCTCAAGAGGGCGGGGTCTCCTTGGATCAGCCGCAAGGGAGTCTTCGCGCGGCCTTCGGCCGAAGCGGTGGCTGGTGGCCGGTCGGTGCTCGAGTACACAGGCCCGGGATTCTGGGATTGTCAGTAGGAATGGAGGTCTAGATGCACATGGACGCGCCGGCGGGTAAGCCCGCCGAGATCAAGCTGCCAGAACCGCGCACCACCGGGGGCATGCCGCTGATGGACGTGCTCAAGCGCCGGCATTCTACGAGGAAGTACAGCACCACTCCGATCTCGCTCCAGGAGTTGTCCGACGTGCTCTGGGCGGCCTTTGGGCTCACTCGCGAGTACGCGGGGTCTGGCATCCACGCGCCGGGAAGTCATTCCGCACCCGCGGCTCATAACTGGCAGGAGGTGGACCTGTATGTGGCGGTGAAGGATGGGTTCTACCGCTACAACCCGCTGGAACATGGGCTGGAAGGCGTGCTGGCCGGCGACATCCGCCACTTCACGGCCCACGAGGAGCAGCCCTTCGTGCTGGAGGTGCCGGTGATCCTCATCTACGTGGCGGATCTCTCCCGGATGCACGACTCGGACGAGCGCGACAGAGCCATCTTCCCCTGGGCAGACTCGGCCGTGATGGCGGAGAACGTCTACCTCTACTGCTCGTCGGCCGGCCTGGCCACCGTAGTACGCGCCAAGTTCGAACGGCCGCCGCTCGCGGCCGCCATGGGTCTCAACCCGGACCAACTCATAACTTTCACCCAACCACTGGGATACGCGGGATGATCGCCGGCTACCGGATCTCCGTCGACTGCGGCGGCACGTTCACCGACGGGATCCTTCTCAGCGATACGCACGAAGTCTGGGCGGCCAAGGTCGACAGCACTCCCGCGGATCCCAAAGTGGGAGTGGTGGAGTGCATCTTCCGGCTTGCGGCGCAGGTCGGACGGCCGTTGCCGGAACTCCTCGCCGCCACCAAGACCATAGTCTTGGGTACCACTCTGGCCACCAACATCGTGGCCACGCGGACGGGTGCCAAGACGGGCGCCATCACCACCAAGGGCTACCGTGACCGCCTTTCGTTCCTGCACGTGGCCAAGTCGGACCTCGGGGGCGACCGCAAGGCGACGGCGGCGGAGTTGTTCAGCTTCCGGAGCGAGTACCCGCGGCCGCTGGCGCCGCGGCACCTGGTGGCCGAGGTGGACGAGCGTCTGGACTTCAAGGGCCACGTGCTGACCCCGCTTCGTGACGATGATGTGCGGCAGGCAGTGGCCTACCTGAAGGGCAAGGGGGTGGAGGCCATCGCGGTGAACCTTCTCTTCTCACACCTGAATCCTGCCCACGAACTGCGGGTGGAGCAGATCGTCAAGGAGGACTACCCGGAAGCCTATGTGGCGCTGTCTTCTCGGGTGCTGCCGACCGTCGGCGAGGTGGGCAGGTGGAGCACCACGATGTTCAGCGCCTACGTCGCTCCCAAGATCACCGAGTTCGTCAAGGGGATCAGCGCCGTTCTGGCGGCCGACGGCTTCGCCGGGGCCCTGGCCTTCATGCAGAGCAACGGAGGGGTGGCCACCGGTGAGGTGGTGTGTGAGAACCCGGCGGCGCTCCTGGTCTCCGGCCCGGCGGCCGGACCGGCCCTGGGAGTCAGCCTTGGCCGGGCCCGGGGCGTATCCGATCTGGTGACCGCAGACATGGGCGGCACGAGCTTCGACATCTCCATCATCCCCGACGGGCAGGTGAACGTCAGCCAGAAGAAGATCATCGACGGCAAGAAGTACGCTCTGCCGACAGTCGACGTGAACGCCGTCGGCGCAGGGGGCGGTAGCATCGCCTCCATCGACATGAGCGGCCGTCTACAGGTGGGCCCCGCCAGCGCGGGCGCCGTACCGGGTCCGGTTTGCTACGGGCTGGGTGGCGCCGAGCCGACCGTCACCGACGCGAACCTGGTGTTGGGCTACCTGAACCCCGACTACTTCCTGGGCGGCGACCGCCCGCTCCGCAAGGAATTGGCCGAGGCGGCCATCAAGGCGAAGGTGGCCGACCCTCTGGGGCTCACGGTGCCCGAAGCCGCCGCCGCCATCCACGACGTGGTGAACGCCAAGATGGCCGGCGCCGTCGACATCATGTTCAGCCAGCGAGGCTGCGATCCTCGGGATTTCACGCTCATCGCAGCCGGCGGCGCGGCTCCGGTACATGTTGCCCGGCTCGCGCGGGAGATCGGCATGAAGCACTTCATCTCCCCGCGGATGGCTCCGGTCTTCTGCGCGTTCGGCATGATGTACGCCGACCTCAAGCACAACTACACCCGGCCGTACTCCGCGCAGTCGGAGGCCGCCGATCTGGGCCGCGTCAACCTGCTCTATGAAGAGATGGAAGCCGAGGCCCGCCGCACGCTCGAGCGTGAAGGCGCGGCACTGGTGGACATCACGATCGAGCGCTCCATGGACATCCACTACTACGGGCAGGTGAGAGAGCAGAACGCCGTCGTGCCGGACGGCCCGGTGACCGCCGAGACCCTGGCCGTGACGGTCGACCGGTTCCACGACAAGCACCGCCGCGTCATCGGCTACTCGGAGCCAGGCTATCCCACGATGATCGTACGACTGCACCTGACCGGCGTCGCCAAGATCGTGCCGCCTCCGCCACGGGAGATCCCGCAGGGGACCGGCGACTTGGCGGCGGCGCTGAAGGAGCGCCGCCCCGTCTACTTCGCGGAAACCGGCGGCTTCACCGAAGTGCCGGTGTACGACGGCGATAAGTTGGGCGCGGGGGACGCAATCACCGGGCCGTGCATCATCGAGGAGAGGATGACCACCCTGGTCCTTCCCCCGGCCGAGACCGTGACCGTTGACTCCGACGGCAGCTATACGACCATCAGCGGCCTCCCAGGAAGGGGAGAGTGACATGGCAGACACGACGATGACCGGCGCCGGCACGGCGCCTGCAGCGGCCGGCGCCGGTCCCCGCGAAGCGGGACTCGACCCCACGACTCTCTCCGTAGTGTGGAACCGGCTGGAAAGCCTGCTGGACGAGTCGGGAGAGAAGGTGCTCCACGCGACGCAGTCCTACGTGCTCGCGCTGGTGCGCGACTTCGGGCTCTGCTGGCTGGATCCAAAGGGCGAGATCGTGGTAGCGGCCGCCTACATCGCGCGGCACATCTTCGCGGCGGGCCACGCGGCCGGCAGGATGATCGAGCCTTTCAACGGCGACTTCGCGCCGGGCGATCTGATCGTTGGCAACGACCCGTACCTGGTGCAGAGCGGCCACCTCTCCGACTGGGCCTTTCTGCGCCCGGCTTTTTACCGGGGCGAACTGTTTGGCTTTTTCCAATTCCGCGGCCATATGGCCGACACAGGCGGCTTCCTGCCGGGCGGCTACGGTCCCAAGGCCTACGACATCATCGCGGAAGGCCTCAACATCCCGCCGCTCAAGGTGATCAAGGGCGGCGTGGTCGACAAGGACCTGTGGGCTCTGGTCTGCCGCAACGTGCGCAACTCCAAACAGGTGGACATGGACACCATGCTCATCAACGGGGCCCTCGCGCAGGCCGAGCGGCAGGTAGTCAAGCTCGTCGACAAGTACGGGCCGGAGACGGTGAAAGCGTGCATGCGCGAGATCCTGGCCTCCGGCGAGCGGGCAGCCCGCTCCGAGATCGCGGCGATGCCGGACGGCACCTACCACGGCGAATCGGCCGGCGACTGGGACGGTATGACCGACAAGCCGGTCTGGGTGCGTGTGGACATGACGGTCAAGGGCGACGAGCTCACCTTCGACTTCCACGGCAGTGACCCGCAGGTGACCTTCGTCAACAGTCCCCTGGGCAACACCATCTCCATCTGCATGGAGTCCTTCTACGCGTTCATCGACCCGATGGCGCCGAAGAACCAGGGCAGCTTCGCTCCGGTGCACGTGATCGCGCCCCTGGGGACGGTCGTGAACCCCAAGTACCCGGCGACGGTCGGCGCCGGGCAGATCAGTGTGGGCGAGCCGATCATGGAGGCCTGCAAGATCGCGCTGGCCCAGGCGTTGCCGGAGCGGGCGACCGGCGGCTTCTCGCGTCACGCGTGCCCCATAAACGTGGGGATGGACCTGGACGAGATCGACCCGCGCACCGGGTCGGTGAAGCAGTACATGGCCGAGACGTTCGCGTCCGACGGCAGCGGCGGGGCCATGAAGGGCTTCGACGGCTGGCCGGGGGTGGGCCCCGGATCGTTCCTTGGCAGCTTCGTGCGACCGGACATCGAGCACTTCGAGTCCGAGGTGCCCTTCCGGGTGATGCGCTACGAATTCATGACCGATGCGGAGGGCGCCGGGGAGTACCGGGGTGGCCCGGGCATCTTCGTGGAGATGGTGTCGGACGTGAAGCCCGGGCATCCGTCGTTTCTCATGACCGGGAACTGCGACGGGGCGGTGGTGCCCGCGATGGGCTCGACCGGGGTGCCGGTGGCCAAGCTGGAGATGTGGGTGGAGAGCCCGGATGGGAGCAGCCACGTCCTTCGCACCATGTCGAACGAGCCGGTCTTCGCCGATGAGGTAGTGTTGGCCAAGGCCCCGGGCGGCGGCGGGTGGGGCGACCCGCTCGACCGCGACTCGCGGAAGGTCTGGGAGGACGTGGTCGATGGATTGATCACGCCCGAACGGGCGCGTGACGTGTACGGCGTGGTGCTGGGGCCCGAAGGGCGGCCGGCGGACACGCTCGAGCTTGACGAGGCCGCTACGGTGCGGTCGAGGAAGGAGCGCAAGGGATGAACGTCGCCAAGAAGTTCGATGTGGACGTCCTGGTCTGCGGCGGCGGCGTCGCCGGCGCGGCGGCCGGCGTGGCCGCCGCGCGGCTCGGGGCCCGCACCCTGCTCGTGGAGGGCCGCGAGTCCCTGGGTGGGCTCTGCACCAACGGCTATATCAGCGGTATCGCCGGCGTCGTGGAAGGGCTGTGCGAGGAGTGGGTGGACCGGCTGGCCGCCAAGGGCGCGGCGCTCAAGCGGCCGCACCTCCCGGTCATCGAGCCCGAGATGGGCAAGATGGAGCTGGAGCAGATGCTGTTGCAGGCGGGCTGCCGCATCCTCTACGGCGTGCACGTGGCCGACTGCATCGTGGAGGACGGGAAGATCACCTCGGTCGTCGCCTACTCCAAGAGCGGCCGCATGGAGATCTCCGCGAAGGTCTTCATCGACTGCACCGGGGATGCGGACCTGGCCTTTGCGGCCGGAGTGCCCTGCGAAGTGGGCAGCGCCGAGTACTGCGGTCTCAACCAGTCGGTCACCATGGGCATGCGCCTCTCCTACGTCAACGTTAAGAAGTACGAAGAGGCCGACGCGGTCTTCCAGAAGACCGGCTCTCTCGAGACCCGCATGCAGCTGGTGGTGGCCAAGGAGCACGAAGCCATCGCCAACGGCGACCTGCCCTGGCTCATCGTGCCGGGCCTCCTGGTCTATCCGGTGCCGAACGGCAACCCCGAGTGCTGCGACGTGACCCTGGACGCCACTCAGACCTACTACTGCCGCAACGACGACGTCGAGGACCTCACCCGGCAGATCGTCGACCAGCACCGCCAGGTGCAGTGGTTCGCCGCCTTCCTCAAGAAGTACGTACCCGGCTTTGAAAACTCGGCCATCTCGGCCGTCGCCAGCATGAACGGCGTGCGCGACTCGCGGCGTATCGTGGGGGAGTACATCTTCACCGACGCCGATATGGGCGGCGGAACCAAGTTCGACGACGCGATCGCCAGGAACCCGGAGTTCTTCGATGCCCACCATCCCACCTGCGGGGACTACGTGGCCGTGCGTCACATCCACCTGCGGCAGCCGGTGGATGGCGCCGTCTCCCGTCCCTCTCAGGACGACACGAACTTCAGGATGCATCCCTTCGTCACCCCGGGGGGCTATGAGATACGTACCAATCCCAGGGATTGGGCCGAGGTACCGTATCGGAGTCTGGTCGCCAGCAAGGTGACGAACCTCCTAGCGGCCGGCCGGAACGTATCGGCGGAGTTCCACGCGCTGGGCACCATCCGCGTGATCGCCTGCGCAATGGTGATGGGCCAGGCGGCGGGGACGGCGGCGGCGATGTGCGCCAAGGAAGGTATTGCGCCCCGAGACCTGGACGGGGTACGCGTCCGTCAGGCACTCGTCGAGCAGGGCGTGCCCTTGGATCACCCGCCAAGCGGTAACTGGGAGAGGCTCAGGAACATGCCCGGCCACATCGAGGTGGCAAGTTCCGACTTTGCCGTGATCGTCAACGAGGAGGGCCAGAGCCGGACCTTCTGAGGGCCGGCCCGGGTGGAGGAGAGGGGCGATGATCAAGATGATGATCCTGGCGCCGAGGCGCGCCGGCATGACCCACCCGGAGTTCCGTCGATATGTCACCGAAGTGCACGGGCCCCTGGTGAAGAGCATCACCGAGGTGGCAGCCGACATCCACCATTATCATTACAACTTCCCCATCCCCGGGGCGATCGATACCGCCTTCGGGCATCCGCTGGCCAGCCATCTCGACATCGTCACCGAGGCCTGGTTCGATAGCGTCGAGGCCCAGAAGCAGAACATGAACTGGCCGCGCTATTTGGAGATCGTGCGGCCGGATGAGCATCGGTTCGCGGACGGCGAGCGCGCGGTGATGCACTACACGCGGGAGATCCCGGTGCTTCGCGGAGACCGCACCCTGAACAGGGTCTTCTATTTCCGGCGCCGCCGTCCGGGACTGTCCCGGACGGAGTTCCAACGTCTCTGGCTCGATGGCATGCGCGCGGTGTTCGATAGCGGCTACCGGCTACCGGCCGGGGTGACCGCATACGTTCAGAACCACACGGTGAGCGAGGCCGACCATCCGCTTGGCGACGATCCCAGGTACTTCGACGTTATTGACGAGCTGTTCCTGACCGGTCTGGACCAATTGTGCCTGCTCGGCGGTGAGGAGCCCTCCCTCGCCGCGATTCGGCAGCTGGAGAGTGAGCTAACGGATACCTCCGCCGGTCGTGCTTTCGTCGCCGAGACCGTGGTCAACATCCCCTGAGAGCGTCGGTCAATGGCAGTTGACCTTCTCCTTGACCCGGCTCCTCCCCGAAGCGGCCTTGGGCAAGCGCGGCACACCCATCTTCGAGGTGGCCCATAGCGGCGGGGCGCGGCTGTGCTACATTCGGCCGATGAAGCTCGTTGAGACGCGGATCACCCAGGGAGAACTTGCCGAGATGGCCGAGGCCGGATTCGGGGATCTCTTCAACCTGATCAGCCGCATTCCGAATGGATCGAGTTTGACTCGATGATCAACATCCGGCCCTTGCAAGGGAACCGTTCCCGAGGAGTAGAGGATCCAGCGATCCGCGACCGAGTAGTCTCGATCGTGGAGTCCCTCGTTGTCGATGAGCCCGCTGCACGCTGAACTGGCCGCTGGTCGCTGGCAGGTCCTTCCGCTCGTCGAGCAACTTGCCAACACCGGCAGCGAGGTAGAACGGGCGCTCAGCTGGTCGGCCAAGGGCAGGCCCGATTACGCCCGGAATGCGCTCGACCGCGCCCTGGAGCTGCTTGACCTGACCATCGCAGATCCTAAGCATCGTGGTCGGGCTGGGCGTCTCAAGGAGCTTACTCGGCTCCGGGAAGTCCTTCTGGACTACTTTGTCGGTGAGAACGAGTTCGGCTCGTCGGACGCGAGTTGGCGCAGCTACTTCCAGCCATTCGGAATGGCGGTTGCGCTGAGAAAGGAACGCGAGACTGCCTCCTGACGATAGAAGACGCTGCGCCTGGGTAGGCGCCGACCCTCTCTACGTGGCGTATCACGACGAGGAGTGGGGGGTGCCGGTGCACGACGACCGGCTGCTCTTCGAGTTCCTCGTGCTCGAAGGCGCCCAGGCGGGGCTCAGTTGGCTCACCATCCTCCGCAAGCGTGAAGGCTACCGCCGCGCGTTCGCGGGCTTCGACCCGGCCGCCGTGGCCACTTTCGGCTCCGAGGATATCGACCGTCTGCTCGCCGATCCCGGCATAGTCCGCAACCGTCTCAAGATCGGAGCGGCCGTCTCCAACGCCCAGGCCTTCCTGCGCGTGCAGGAGGAGTTCGGCAGTTTCGACGCCTACGTTTGGGGATTCGTTGGCGGCGAGACTATCCATAACGAGTGGCGCACAATGGCCGAGATCCCCGCGAAGACCACGGAAGCCGAGCGTCTGAGCGCCGATCTCAAGAAGCGAGGGTTCCGATTCGTTGGTCCCACGATCTGTTACGCGCATATGCAGGCGACCGGCATGGTGAATGATCACGCGGTGGACTGCTTTCGGTATGGAGAATTGAGACCCGGCCACACGGTCCAAGGAGGAAGTTCATGAGTATCCCCGCCCCGCTCGAGGAGCAAGCCCCGCTCGCGCCTCTGGAGCTCGAACGCATGAACGCGTACTGGCGCGCGGCCAACTACCTGTCGGTCGGCCAGATTTATCTCAAGGACAACCCGCTCCTGCGCCGCCCCCTCGGCAAAGAAGACATCAAGGCGCGGCTACTCGGCCATTGGGGGACGTGCCCGGGATTGAACCTCGTCTACGTCCATCTCAATCGCGTCATCAAAGCCCGCGATCTGGACATCATCTATGTGTGCGGCCCGGGGCACGGGGGACCGGCCATGGTCGCCAACGTCTACCTCGAAGGCACCTACAGCGAGTACTACAACCACATCATGCAGAACGAACTGGGTATGCAACGTCTCTTCAAACAGTTCTCTTTCCCCGGAGGCATCCCCAGCCATGTGGCCCCGGAAACCCCCGGATCGATCCACGAGGGGGGTGAGCTCGGCTATTCGCTGGCCCACGCGTACGGGGCCGCCTTTGACAACCCCGACCTGGTCGTTGTCTGTGTCGTAGGCGATGGTGAGGCCGAGAGCGGACCGCTGGCCGCGGGCTGGCAGTCGAACAAGTTCCTGAACCCGGCGGCCGATGGGGCCGTACTGCCCATCCTCCACCTGAACGGGGCAAAGATCGCCAACCCGACGATCCTCGCGCGCATCGACAGGGAAGAACTGGCCGACTATCTGAGAGGCTGCGGCTACACGCCGTACTTCGTCGAGGGAGACGACCCGGCCGCCGTGCACCAACTGATGGCGGCGACCTTCGACGCGGTCTTCGATGAGATCCGGGAATACCAGCGCCGGGCGCGGGAGGAGGGGATCGTCGAGCGGCCGCGCTGGCCGGTTATCGTCCTCGCCACGCCGAAGGGTTGGACCGGGCCCAAGGTGGTCGACGGCAAACAGGCGGAGGGCACGTTCCGCTCTCATCAGGTGCCGTTCTCCGACATGACCGACGAGCACATACGATTGCTCGACGAATGGATGCGCAGCTACAAGGCCGAGGAGCTGTTCGACGAAGCGGGCGCTCTGCGCCCGGAACTCGCCGCGTTGGCGCCGGAGGGCAGGCGCCGGATGGGCGACAACCCGCACGCCAACGGCGGTCTGCTGTTGCACGACCTCGAACTGCCGGACTACAAGGACTTCGCCGTTCAGATCGACGGACCGGGCATCACGACCGCCGAGTCGACCAGGGTCATGGGGCAGTTCCTCGCCGAGACGATGCGCCGGAACCTCGGAGCGAAGAACTTCCGGGTCTTCGGTCCGGACGAGACCGCCTCCAACAGG
The DNA here is from genome assembly GCA_963783835.1 of uncultured Actinomycetota bacterium. Taxonomy (GTDB): domain Bacteria; phylum Actinomycetota; class Thermoleophilia; order RBG-16-64-13; family RBG-16-64-13; genus CAIQPS01. Next base: position 36,204 of record CAWAOX010000016.1, on the reverse strand, counting down.
TTGGATGCCGTGATCGACGTCACCCCCCGCACCTGGGAGGCGACCATCATGCCGTACGATGACCGGCTGTCGCCCTCCGGGCGAGTCATGGAGATCCTCAGCGAGCACACCATCGAAGGCTGGATCGAGGGATACCTGTTGACAGGGCGCCATGGCTTCTTCTCGTGCTACGAAGCGTTCATCCACATCATCTCGTCCATGTTCAACCAGCACGCGAAGTGGCTGGACGTCTGCGAGGAGATACCTTGGCGGCGCCCGATAGCTTCCCTCAACTATCTGCTCACCTCCCACGTATGGCGGCAGGACCACAACGGTTTCTCCCACCAGGACCCGGGTTTCATCGACCACGTCCTGACCAAGAAGGCGGAGGTCACCCGCGTCTATCTGCCCCCCGACGCCAATACCCTGCTGTGCGTCACCGACACCTGCCTTCGCAGCCGGGGTCTCGTCAACGTGATCGTTGCCGGCAAACAGCCTGAGCTCCAATGGCTCGACATGCCCTCTGCCGTCCGGCACTGCGCGACCGGCATAGGCATCTGGGAGTGGGCCAGCAACGATCAGGGCTGCGAGCCCGACGTTGTCATGGCCTGCGCCGGCGACGTGCCGACCATGGAGACCCTGGCAGCGGTCGATCTCCTCCGCAAGTACATCCCCGGGCTCAAGATCAGGGTGGTCAACGTCGTCGACCTCATGACCCTGCAGCCGCGAGAGGAGCACCCCAACGGGCTCTCCAACATGGAGTTCGACTCGCTCTTCACCGCCGACAAGCCCATCATCTTCGCCTACCACGGCTACCCCTGGCTCATCCACCGCCTGACCTACCGCCGGACCGGCCACGACAACCTGCACGTCCGCGGCTACAAGGAGGAGGGGAGCACCACCACCCCGTTCGACATGACCGTGCGGAACGAACTGGACCGCTTCAGCCTGGCCCGGGACGTCATCGACAGAGTGCCGGGCCTCAAAGAACGGGCGGCCCACGTGAGGCAGATGCTGAGGGACGCGCACGTGGACCACGCCCAGTACATCCGGGAGACCGGGGACGACATGCCCCTGATCAAGGAATGGAAGTGGGGATACTACAGCGGAGGGGGAGCATGAGCAGCGAGGACAGACCACGCATCGAAGTCATCCATACCGCGAAGAACGACCCGAGCTACAACCTGCCGTACGCGCCGGCGATCGTGGTCAACGGCGGCCGTCTGCTCTTCACGGCCGCCATGGCAGCGCCGACCTACCATCACCACCCCCACCGGCCGGAGGAGTTCGATCATCTGCCGGAAGACACGGCCGAGCAGGCCCGGATGACGATGGAGCAGCTCAAGGAGATCCTGGCCGCAGCTGGGGGGACCTTGGACGACGTGGTGTTCCTGACCCGCTATATCAAAGATATCGCGGCGAACCAGGACGCTATCAACCGGGTACAGGGTGAGTATTTCGGAACGCATCGCCCGTCGAGTTGCACGGTGGAGGTGGTCCGCTTGGCGACTGATCCCCGGCTCAAGTTCGAGATGAGCGTGATCGCGGTCGTCCCCGAGTGAGATAGACCGCGCGCGGCTCTGGGGACGCTGCCAGGTCTCGTCCCGTCAGCTGATCTGCCACTGGAACAGGCGAAGCACGCCGTCGATGACGAAGGCGATCCGGTTTGCGGACGTCGCGACGGGCGCCAGGAACCAGGGAGGCGCGCCGGTGTCCTCCAGAAGCACCTGCTCGTAAGCGCCGGTGAGGCCGCGGGCCGCCACCGCCCAGGTGGTGCCGTCGCCCGCGGGGGTCGGCCGGAAGTACGCGACATAGGTCGGGGCGGCGGTCGGGAAATTCCCGGCAGCGTCGACCTGCCGCGAATCTCCGGTGGCGAACTCCGCGACCTCGATCCCGTTTCTCGTGAACGTCACCCTGTTGTTGTCGAGCGAAGGCTGCCAGGCCTCGCTGTCGATGAGCCAGGGTTGCATCTCGCCCAGGTCCATCATGTAACTCCCCGCGTCCAGACCACCCGCCGCGGTGTGCTGCTCCCAGGCCAGGTACGAACCTGAAAGGCTGTACGTCCAAGTCGAGTCGCCGATGACCGACGCTATCGCCGACTCGACCAGGGTCCCCGAGGCGCCGGTCGGCTGGCCGTGCTCGTCCACGCTTGCGCCCTTGATGGCGATATCCCAGTACTCGTCCGGGCTGGTGGACCAGGGCCCTCCCTCCGTCCAGGTGATGGTCGACCCCGACACCTGGGGATACGCGACTCGGGTGCCCGACGCCACCTCGACCCTGGGACCCTGGGGGAGCAGGAAGGCATAGATGTGCGCCTCGGTCACGTTGTTGTCGGCGTCGTAGCTGGCTTCTCTCCACACGGCCAGAAGGCCGTCGATGTCGACCGAGCCGGCGGTCTGGGCGTCCGTCGGCAGTTGGACGGTCTGGCCGGAACCAAAGGTGTAGGCGAATAGCCGGTTTCCGCCAGAGTCGGACGTCTGAAAGAGGAGGGCCTCGTCGGACACCGCTACTTCGTTGACCGCCTGGTCCAGCCCGGAGACGTTCGTCTCGGTCCAGTTGCCCGCGGAGTCACCGGGTATGGCGGCCGCGGCTTCGCTGCTCGTGGTGGACGAGGGTGCCGCGGTCGTCTCGGTGGTCGGCTCGGTGGAGGTCGTCGTCTGCTCGCTGGTGGGTGGCGTGGTGGTGAGAGTGGTGCTGGAGGCGGATACCGTCTCGCCTGTGGTGGCGTCGCTTCCCAAGAGGAAGATCAACGGCAAGGCGATGGCCAGGGCGATGACTACGATCCCGATGGCGGCGATCGCTATCCAGATGCCGCGACCGCCCGATCTCCCGCCGGCGGGCGGCGGAGGAGCGACAGGTTCCCTACCCGGGGTCGAAGCGCCGCATTCCTTACAGAAGCGGGCATCATCCGGCAACTGGCCACCACAGTTCGAGCAGTACATCCGACCACCCCCTGGCGGTTCTCGGCCGGAATGCCCTCCGGCCCGTGTGGGACCGTTACAGCGTACCGCCAATACGCCCAGAGAAGGAAGCGGGGGGCCTGGCCCGCGAGGATCCGGGGTGCTGTGATAGCCTCTCCTCATGACGTACATCATCCTTCTGGCCGTCGTCGGCTTCGTCGGGGGCGCGTTCGGGTCGATGGTCGGCCTGGGTGGGGGTGTCTTCATCATCCCGGCGCTGACGCTCTTTCTTGACGTGCCCATACATGCCGCCATCTCGGCCAGCCTCGTCGCCGTGGTCGCCACTTCCACCGCGGGCTCCGTGGCCTACGTACGGCAGGAACTGACCAACTTCCGGCTGGCCGTGAGCATGGAGACTGCTCTGACGTTGGGGGCGCTCACCGGGGGCTTCGTGGGTGTGCTGCTCAACAAGGAGGTGCTGAGCGCGGTCTTCGGCGGGGTCATGATCGTAGTCTCGATCTACATGGCGACGAGCCGTAAGGCAGTGCCCGCCACCCCCGAGGAGGGGGCGGACCTGGGTCGTCTCGGCGCGGGCTACTACGATAGCCGGGCCGGCTGCCCGGTCAGATACCGGGTCCACCGGTTGCCCATCGGTCTGGCTACCGGTCTCGTTGCGGGCAACGTGTCCGGGCTTCTGGGCGTAGGGGGTGGCTTCCTTACCGTGCCGGCGATGCGGCTGGTCATGGGAGTCCCCATGCGGGCGGCCGTTGCGACCAGCAGCCTCATGCTCGGAGTGACTGCATGCGCCGGGGCGATCGTCTACTTCGCCCGTGGCATGATAGATCCCACCGTGGCGATACCGGTGGTCCTTGGAGTGACGGCGGGTGCTCTTCTGGGGTCGCGCCTGGCGCTCAGGGTCAGATCGTCCGCGCTCGCCATCGTCCTCTCGATAGTGCTGTTCGTGCTCTCGGTCCAGATGATCCTGGCGGCGGTGGGGATCACTCTGCGATGAGAACTGCACCGCAAGAGACGAGGGCCGGGGTGCCGGCCGATCCCCGGGTGGCCCGTGCGGTGTCCCGTTTGCTGTTGACGGGTCTGGTCGTTGCGATAGCACTCATGCTCGTCGGAGCCATACTCGCTGCCGTCCGCGGCGCCGGGTCTGTGGAGGGCTTGAGTTCCATCACCCGGCTACCGCACCTTCTCGCTTCGCTCGACGCGACCGGCTTCATCGATCTGGGGTTGCTGGTCCTACTCGCGACGCCCTTCGCCCGGGTGGTCGCCCTCCTCGTCGTGTTCGCCGGGCGGCGTCAGTGGCTCTTCGCGGGGGTGAGCTTTGCGGTCATGGCCATCCTTGCCTTCAGCGCGTACCTGGGTTTGGCCCTGGCCTAGGAGCCGGCTGAGCGCAGAGGTCGGACGCCGTCCACGGGGTTTGATGCGCTGCCCGTGGTTCGGCTAGAATCGCCGGGATGTCGATCTTCCTCCTGATAGTCGCCTTCGCCGTGATCCTCGCCGGTTGCGAGTTGTTCGTGAACGGCATCGAATGGTTCGGGCGCAAACTGAATCTGGGCGAAGGAGCCGTGGGAAGTGTCCTTGCCGCCGTGGGGACGGCGCTTCCCGAGACGATCATCCCGCTCATCGCGATCCTGATCACCGGTGGTGAGGGCGGGGACGCGATCGGGATCGGCGCCATCCTCGGCGCGCCCTTCATGCTTTCCACCCTGGCCATGTTCGTGTGCGGCATCTCGGTGGTCATCTTCACCTGGAGGAAGAGACGGACGATCGAGATCCGCTTCAACCGGGAGATCATGCGCCGGGACCTGGGCTTCTTTCTCGTGGCCTATGCGACCGCCGTGGCCGTCGGCATCTTCGACATCGGCCGCTTCCGCTGGGCGGTGGCCGTCCTGCTGATCATCTGCTATGGGATTTACGTGCAGCGTACGATGAAGAGCGAGGGCGACCTGCAGGGCGAGTGCCGCTCGCTCTACTTCCATCGTACGGCGGAGTCGCCGGACTTGCCCAGGGTGGTCCTCCAGATCATCGTGGCACTCGCGGCTATCATCTTCGGCGCACATCTTTTCGTGCGCGAACTGACTGCCGTCTCGGTCTCAGCCGGGGTGCCTATCCTTGTGATCTCCCTGCTCATCACTCCTGTGGCCACAGAACTCCCGGAGAAGTTCAACAGTGTCATGTGGATGCGGCAGAAGAAGGACACGCTGGCCCTGGGGAACATCACGGGCGCCATGGTGTTCCAGAGCACGTTCCCCGTCGCGATCGGGCTTGCCTTCACGGATTGGCGTCTCTACGGCGCTCAGCAGCTGTACGTAATGCTGGCCGTCGGTCTTGCCTTGCTGTCGGGAGCCATCCTCTACGGACAGCTGCGTTTCACCAAGAGAGGGTTTGGGGTGGGGTCGCTGCTGTTCGGGGGCGTGCTCTACGCCGTCTTCCTGGGCGTGACGCTCTGGGCGGTCTTATAGCGCCCTTCTGAGCCGGCCAGCCCCGCTACTAGTCGCGGCGCCGGCGCGGGCGCGCGCCGGAAGGGCCGGTCAGTCTCCCAAGGGTCCCGGGTTGGGCACGCTCGCCTGTGCGCCGCGGCGCCCGAGTACCCACTGCTCCAGGGCCTCGGCGACTCCGTCGCGCAGGTTGGACGACGTGATCACGTTGGCCGCGGCTTTGGCGCCGGGCGTCGCGTTGCCCATGGCCACGCCGACTCCGGCCCACTGCAGTAGGGCTGTGTCGCTGTCGTGGTCCCCGATCGCCATCACCTGTTCGGCGGGGATCTGCATCTGGCGGGCCAACTGCTGGGCCATGGCGGCTTTCGAGGCGTCTATCGACGTGAAGTCGAGGATCCCGGGCACGTTCTCGTAGATGTTCACCCTGCCCAGGAAGGTGCGCTGAAGCATCGACTGGCCGGCCGCCCCGCCCTCGTCGCCCAGGTCGCGAAGGTCGATGAAGACCTTGTCGATCGGCTCTCCCGCCTTGATCACTTCGTCGATACGGCCTACCTCGTTCGGCTCGGAAACCTCGTAGTTGAGGATCCCGTCCCGAACCAGGTCTACCGCCCGGTCGGTGAACCACTCATCGTCGCTCTCGATGTTGGCGACGGCTCCCAGGTCGCGGCCGGCAGTCACGATCTCGGCGGCCAGCGCATGCGGGATCGAGACGCGTGCGGAGCCCGCTCCCGCCTGCACGTTCCAAAGAAGGGCGCCGTCGCAGGCGATCACCGGTGTCATGAGGCCGAGTTGCTGGTAGAAGGGACGCATGGCTCGGGGCGGTCGAGACGAGACGAGAACCACCTCCACTCCACCTTCGCGGACGTTGCCGATCGTCCGCTTGACCCGTTCGGAGATATGTCTCGGCCCCGAAACCAGCGTGCCGTTGAGGTCGATGAACACCAGGCGCATCATGTGCCCGGTCCCGGCCAGTTGGGCGAGTCCGCGGGCCACATAATCCAGATGCTGGCGCATCGCCGCCCGTGCCTTCTGCTCGTCTCCGGCCCGGATGGCCCTCCGGACCGCCTCGTGCTGCTGATGGAGAGCGATCCCGCCGCCCGGCTCGGCGTAGTAGGCGCTCAGGATGGCCTCCATATGATCGTGGAGGAGAGCCACCGGCTCGCCAATGACCCGCTCGAACAACGGGTTGTGCGTCGCCTGCGCGATCGCCGCATGGAACGCGACGTCGTCTTCGGAAGACAGCAGCTTGCCCGGGCCCGCGGCGAGGATCGAGAGGCGGTGCAGGTCCTCGATGGTCGCTCTACGGGCAGCCAGTCCCGCCGCCTCGATCTCCACGGCGCTCCGTATCTCCATGAGCTCCGCCATGCGTTCGGCGCCGGCTCCCAGAAGGGCAGAGAGTGGAGCGGTGAAGCTCGGCGAGGGCAGGTTGGCGACTGTGGTGCCCTGAGCCCCCCGTCCCACGACCAGAAGTCCTTGCGCCTTGAGCTCCCGCAGCGCTTCTCTCACCGCCGGACGGCCGACGCCAAGCCGGGTGGCGAGGTCGCGCTCGGATGGTATGCGGTCGCCCGCCTTGTATTCGCCTGAGTTGATGAGCTGGCGGAGTTGCTCGGCGATCTGATCGGTGATGGTCCTCGGGACCACCGGCTTCAGCTGCGACCCCCGCTGGTGGTCGCCGTTCGGTCCGTCAGGTGGAACGTCTTGCGTCATGGTGCGATGGTAACACCATCAGCCTCGCCGACGCAAACCGTATTGGCTCAGCCTCCGGTGGTCCCTGCTTCAACGGGCGTGGCCTCCTCAGCCTCCGCCAACGCCGCCGCCTCCTGCCGCTGGAGCTTCCGCTTGGACGCGAACTTGGAAAGCAAGATGCCGAACTCGTAGAGGATGATCAAGGGGATGAGCATGAGGGCCATGCTGACCGGGTCCTGGCTGGGGGTAAGGACCATGGCGACGACCGCCATGATCAGGATGGCGTACTTCCGCCACTTGCGCATCCTGATGTAGTCGATAATGCCGGCCCAGGCGAGGAGCATCATGATCAGTGGGAGCTCGAAGACCACGCCGAAGGCCAGTAGGAACATAGATATGAAGCTGAAGTAGCGCTCGGCCTGGAAGAGTTGGTTGAAGAACTGGTCGCCGTAGCCGACCAGGAACCGGAGGCCGACTGGCAGCACGACAAAGTAGGCGAACGCGACCCCGGCCAAGAATAGGGCGGTCGTGAAGAGGACATAGGGGACGACGCTGCGCTTCTCGTTCTCGTACAGAGCGGGCATGATGAAAGCCCAGAACTGATAGAGGAGGAAGGGCAGGGCGATGAGGAGGCCGGCGTAGATCGAGACCTTGAGTATCTGCATGAAGGCCTCGGTCACGCCGAAAGTGGCCAAATCCTCGGTGAAACCGGCTTGGCGCAAAGGCCGCACGAGGATGTCAAGCACGTAGTCCTTCTCGATGAAGGCCGCGATCACGAATACCACGATTACGATCGCACTGTACGTGAACCGCTTGCGCAGCTCACCGAGATGCCCCATCAGGGGCATCGTCCTGGTCGAATCTTTGCTCACGGGATCCTCAGCTTACGAAACCGCACTACTCAAGAACTCTGATCCTCCAGGATCGGGTAGGGGAAGAGTATAGCCCAGACCCCGCGTCGGCACCCGTCGACACCATCCCGGTGCGCGCGGAGTTTGCAGGTAGAGCGGCAATTTGTTATGTTCGCGCATAGCACGCGCAGCCGTGGGGGGACCGGCTCGGAGCTAGCCAAAGCCGGTTAAGGAGCTTGCTTGGTCAGTCCCACTATCGACCTCGTCATCCAGTTTGCACTCATGTTCGCCATCGGCGCGGCGATGGCGATTCTGTTCGTCTTCATCTCTCACCTGCTTTCGCCCAAGAGCAGAAATCCCAATAAAGACCAGGCCTACGAGTGCGGCGTGGTCCCCAAAGCCGACGCTCGGTCGCCCTTCAACGTCCACTACTATCTCGTGGCCGTGCTCTTCGTGCTGTTCGACCTCGAGGCGGTCTTCATCTACCCGTGGGCGGTGTCGCTGAGGTCGCTCGGCACCGGCGCCCTGGTCGAGATGTTCGTGTTCATCGCCATCCTTCTGGTCGGTTACTTCTACGCGTGGAAGAAGGGCGTGTTCGAATGGGAATGAGCGAAGACCGCCCCTTCCCGAGCGAAGATCGTCCCTTCCTCACAGTCCGGGACGGCCGCCTGCAGATGGCGCCGGAGGAGATCGCGCGGCCGCGCGGCCGGCTCTGTCTCCCCGGCGAAGAGGCGCCCGAGGGCGAGCTGATGGGTGGCCCGGTGCAGTTCCCCGGCGGCATCGCGATGCCGGTGCAGATCGAGCGCGTGCTCGGCTTCGGCCGCAGCTTCTCCTTCTGGCCTCTGCTGTTCGGGCTTGCGTGCTGTGCCATCGAGATGATGGCCATGGGTGGCTCGCGGTTCGATATGTCCCGTTTCGGCATGGAGGCCATGCGTGCCTCGCCGCGCCAGGCCGACGGCATGATCGTCGCCGGCTGGTGCAGCGTCAAGATGGCCCCCCGGGTGGTACGCCTCTACGAGCAGATACCCGATCCCAAGTGGGTGCTGGCCATGGGGTCGTGCGCCATCTCGGGGAACATCTGGGATACCTACAACATCGTGCAGGGTATAGACAGCCTCATCCCGGTCGACGTCTACGTACCCGGCTGCCCGCCTCGCCCCGAGGCGCTCTGGCAGGGGCTGGAGATGATCCGGGACCGCATCAAACAGAGCCGGCATGCCTATGACGGCCTGCGCCGCATCCCCGCCCGCGATCTGCTGGCCGCGAGTACGGGCGAAGAGCCCTGCGCGCCGGACGGGCCGGGCGCCTCCTCCGCGTGGACACCGCTCGTGCCGGCGGAAGTCGAGGAGAAAGCATGACGCCGGGCGAGGGCAGACTCCCGAGCCTGCCGGCATCGCTGCTCGCCGCTGCGGACGCGCTGACCGCGGCTTTCGGGGAGCGGATCCGCGAACGGATCGAGTTCCGGGGCGAGCTGACCCTAAGTGTCGATCCCGCCGCTTGGCTGGACCTGCTCACCTTCTGCCGGGACGATCCGTCGGCGGCATTCGACCAATTGGACAGCCTCCTTGGCGACCATCTGCCCGGACGTCCCGACGTGCCGCTCGCCGTCGTGGCCCATCTGCTCTCCCACAGCCACGGCCACCGCCTGCGGGTGAAGACTGCTCTGGCCGAGGGGCAGACGCTGCCGTCGGTCACGGGCCTTTGGCCGTCGGCGGGCTTCGACGAACGGGAGACCTGGGAGATGTTCGGCATCGTCTTCACGGGTCATCCCGACCTGCGCCGGCTCCTCACCACCGACGACTTCGAAGGCTTCCCATTGCGGAAGGACTTCCCGCTCAAAGGCACCGTCGGCGGCCGCGTCCGCACCGACCTGACGGGCAAGATCTGATGAGCGACCACGGCGCAGCGGACGCTCCCCCTCCCGTGACCACTCGCCCCACCCCGGAGGCGCTGGCGGAGCGCAAGGCCCGGACCCGCCAGCAACCGGAGCGCACCGGCGACATCATGACCATCAGCATGGGTCCCCAGCATCCGTCCATGCACGGGGTCTACCGCGCTGAGTTGGACCTCGACGGGGAAGTCATCGTGGCGGTGCGGCCGGAGATCGGCAACCTCCACCGGGGGCTGGAGAAGCTCTGCGAGGAGCGGACGTATCACCAGATAATCCCGCTCACCGACCGCCTCGACTACATCAGCGCGTTCGCCATGAACCACGGGTTCTGCGAAGCGGCCGAGAAGCTCATGCAGGTGGAGGTGCCTCCCCGCGCGCAATACATAAGGACGATCGCGAGCGAACTGTGCCGGATTTCCAATCACATCCTGTGGCTGGGCGTCCACATCATGGACCTGGGCACGCAGACCTTCTTCGTCATCTGCTTTCGGGACCGGGAGTATGTGCTCGACCTCTTTGAGATGCTCACCGGCGCCCGGCTCACCCACTCGTTCGCCCGTATCGGCGGCGTAGCGAAGGACCTGCCCGACGGCTTCGAACACCGCTGCCGGAAGGTGATCGACTTCCTGCCCAAACGGGTGGCGGAGTACGAGCGGATCATCAAGCACAACCGCATCTACTACAAGCGGGCCAAGGGCGTCGGCATCTTCACCGCCGAAGACTGCTACGCCTGGCGGGTGACAGGCCCGCCGCTGCGCTCCGCGGGCGTGGCGCGCGACCTGCGCAAAGACGAGCCCTACGCGGCGTACGCCGAGGTCGACTTCGAAGTGGCGGTGGAATACAACGCCGATGTGTACGATCGTTTCCTGGTGCGCATGAAAGAGATCCGGGAATCGTGCAAGATCATCCGGCAGTGCCTCGATCAGATGCCGGACGGTGACTTCATCGCCCGTGACTCAGCGCACGCCCTCCCGCTCAAGAGAGACGTCCTCCGCGAATCGGCCGCGATGATCCAGGACTTCAACCAGGTGTTCCGGGGGCCGCAGGTCCCCAAAGGCGAGGTCTACCGGGCCATCGAGGTGCCCAAGGGCGAGATGGGCGTGTACATCCGCTCCGAGGGCGGGCCGCGGCCCGCGCGCGTCCGCTTCAGCACGCCCAGCTTCTACCACGGCCAGGCCGTGCCGCCGCTGGTGGAAGGAGAGACGATCGCCGACATGGTGGCGATCTTCGCGAGTATCGACGTGGTGCTGGGGGACTGTGACCGGTGAGCGAACCCGTCGCCCAGCTGGTTTTTCTTCTCGTCAAGGCGATCTTGATGTCGGTGATCGTCGTGACGATGGTCGCCTTCATCATCTTCTTCGAGCGCAAGTTCGCCGGCTTCTTCCAGGGGCGGGTCGGTCCGACGTACCTGGGTCCCGGGGGCTCCTTCCAGTCCTTTGGGGACATTCTCAAGCTGCTATCCAAGGAGGATCTCGTCCCGGCGGGCGCCGACAAGCCCGTCTTCCGGCTGGCCCCGTACATCATCTTCGTACCGGCCTTCCTGGTGATGGCCGTGCTGCCGTTTGGGCCGGTGGGGGGTGAGCCGAACCTCTTCGGCTACCGCTTCGACTACGTCATCGCGAACTTCGACGCCGGACTCGTGCTGTTCCTCGCCATGGGCGGCATCGCCGTGTACGGGGTGGTACTGGCGGGCTGGTCGTCAAACAGCAACTTCTCGCTGCTCGGCGGCCTGCGCGCGGGTGCCCAGATGATCTCCTACGAGCTCGCCATGGGCTTCTCGGTGGTCGGGGTCATGTTGATGGCGAACTCGATGAACCTCACCAAGATCGTCGACGGGCAGGCGGGCAACTTCTGGGACTGGTATTGGGCCCCTCAGATCGTGGGCGGGGTGATCTTCTTCATCGCCACCCTGGCCGAACTGAACCGCACGCCTTTCGACCTCGCCGAGGCCGAGCAGGAGCTGGTCGCCGGCTACCTTACCGAGTATTCGGGCATGCGCTGGGGTGTCTTCATGTTCGCCGAGTACGTGAACCTGGTGGTGATCTCCGGGATCGTCGCCACGCTCTACTTGGGCGGCTGGCGATCGCCCTTCGAAGTGCTCGCCTTCATTCCCGGGCCCATCTGGCTCTTGCTGAAGATATGCGTGCTCGTCTTCATCTACATGTGGGTGCGCTGGACCATCTTCCGCTACCGGTACAACCAGCTCATGTCCATAGGGTGGAAAGTGCTCCTGCCTCTGTCCATCGTCAATCTGGCCGTCACGGCCGTCGTCATAGTGATAGTGGGCTGAGATGGGTCTGAAAGACATCGTCAAGAAGGCGGCCTTCGTCGACATCCTCCGGGGGATGTCGGTCACCGGCACCTACTTTGTGGTGGACAAGGTGACCGTCGAGTATCCCAAGGAGAAGCTGCAGACCTACCCGCGCTTCCGCGGCATCCACGCCCTTCTCGCCGATCCGGCCACCGGCGACGCCAAGTGCGTCGCCTGCATGCTCTGCCCCACCATCTGCCCGTCGCAATGCATACACGTGGAGGGCGAGGAGACGCCGGACGGCCGCAGCCACGCGCGCCGCTTCGACCTGGATCTGAGCCGCTGCATCTTCTGCGGCATGTGCGAAGAGGTGTGCCCGGTCGCCGCGATCGTCCTTACCCGTTTCTACGAGGGCAGCACGTTCGACAAGCGCGACTTCCTGCTGACCAAAGAGACGCTGATGGCGAACCAGGGCTACGCGCACAAGGAAGTGTACGTGCGGCCGGCCGGCGAGCCGGCTGCGCCGCCACCACGTGGAGAGGTCGCCGCGGCCGACGCGCCGCCCGCAGGCCCGGCGGCGAGCAGCGAGGGGAGCGGTGAGCAGCATGGCCGATAAGATCCTCTTCATCGTGTTCGGGGCTTTCGCGGTGGTCGGCGCTCTGGGCACCATCACCCGGAAGAACGTCATTCACGCGCTGATGCTGCTGGTCTTCACCTTTCTCAACGTGGCCGCCATCTTCTTCCTCACCCAGGCCTACTTCGTGGCCATGATCCAGATCCTGGTCTACGCCGGGGCGATCATGGTGCTGTTCGTGTTCGTGATCATGTTCCTCAACCTGCGCACGTTCCAGGAGGAGGAGCAGACGCACCGGAGGCAGCGCTGGATCGCTCTGGTCCTCGCCGTGCTCGTGCTTGTGGAGTTCGTGGTCGTGCTGGCCGGCATCACCTTCACCTCCGCAAAGGGCGGCTTCTCCCCCGACGAAGTGGCGGCGGCCGGAGGCAATAGCAAGGCTTTCGGCGAGGCTCTGTTCAACAACATGCTGCTGCCTTTCGAGGTCGCTTCGGTGATCCTGCTCGTAGCGATGGTCGGGGCGATCATCCTGGTCAAGAAAGAGAAGGCCGCCCAGTTGGCCACCCGCGCGTGGGAGCCGGGGGCCGAGGCAGGCGACGACGTGGTCGAGGAGGAGGTGTAGGCGTGGATAGTACCGTTCCAGGAGGCATCCCCATACCGGTCGACTGGTATCTCTACCTGTCCGCAGCCCTCTTCATCATCGGCGCCGTCGGCGTGCTCACCCGCCGTAATCTCTTCATCGTCCTGTTCTCTCTCGAGTTGATGATGAACGCGGTCAACATCAATCTGGTGGGCTTCAGCGGCTTTCACCAGAACATGACCGGACAGAACTTCGTGCTCTTTACGATGGCCGTGGCCGCGGCCGAGGCGGCGGTGGGATTGGCGATCGCCACCAACCTCTTCCGCAACCGGCAGACCCTGATGGTCGACCTCTTCGACACCATGAAGGGTTAGGGGAGGCACGTGGAGAGCTATATCTGGCTCATACCGGTCCTGCCGTTCGCGGCCTTTGTCATCACGCTGGTGCTCGGCAAGTGGTGGATCAAGGAGCAGTCGCATTGGCTCGCCATCCTGGCCATGGCCGGGTCGTTCGGGCTGTCCGTCGCCGCGTTCGTCCAGATCCGGGGGGCCGAGGAGCCGGTCGTCGTGGACCTCTGGAAGTGGTTCTCGGTGGGGAGCTTCCAGGTGCCCTTCGGGTTCCAGGTGGACCAGCTCTCGGCGGTCATGCTTCTCGTGGTCACCGGCGTGGGCCTTCTGATCTTCGTCTACTCCAAGGGCTACATGCACGACGACCCCGGCTATTACCGGTTCTTCGCCTATATGAGCCTGTTCGCCTTCAGCATGCTGATCCTGGTGCTGGCGAACAACTACCTGCTGCTCTACCTCGGCTGGGAAGCGGTGGGCCTGTGCTCCTACTACCTGATCGGCTACTTCTATCACAAGCCCGAAGCCGCGGCCGCCGGCAAGAAGGCCTTCATCGTCAACCGGGTGGGCGACTTCGGCTTCGGCCTTGGCGTGATGCTCATCTTCGTCGTCTTCGGCACGCTGAACTACACGGGCGTGTTCGAGCAGATCGGCGCGGGGGTGGGCAGCGAGACGGCGCTGATCGGCATCGCCCTGCTGCTGTTCATGGGAGCCATGGGCAAGTCGGCCCAGTTCCCGCTGCACGTCTGGCTGCCCGACGCCATGGAGGGCCCCACCCCGGTCTCGGCGCTCATCCACGCCGCCACCATGGTGACCGCCGGGGTCTACATGGTCGCTCGGAGCTCGGTCATCTTCGCGAGCGCGCCGGGGGTGCTGCTGTTCGTCGGGGCGGTCGGCGCTTTCACCGCCATATTCGCGGCGGTCATCGGCATCGCCCAGAAGGACATCAAGAAGGTGCTTGCCTACTCCACCGTCTCGCAACTGGGCTACATGTTCATGGCCCTGGGCGTCGGGGCCTGGTCGGCGGCCATCTTCCACCTCGTCGCCCACGCGTTCTTCAAGGCCCTCCTGTTCCTGGGGGCCGGGTCGGTCATCCACTCGATGAGCGGCGAGCAAGACATGGGCCGCATGGGCGGCCTCGCCCGGCGCATCCCGATCACCTGGATCACCTTCATGGCCGGCGGCCTGGCCCTGGCCGGGGTATTCCCCTTCGCAGGCTTTTGGTCGAAGGACGAGATCCTGGGTAAGAACTTCCAGGCCGGCGTCTACGTCATCTGGGCCGTCGGGATCATTGCCGCGGGCATCACGGCCTTCTACACCTTCCGGATGATCTTCGTGACCTTCTGGGGCAAGGAGACCCGATCCGACGCCGCCACCTGCGACCACATCCACGAGAGCCCGCGCTCGATGACCGTGCCGCTCATCCTGCTGGGCGTAGCCTCGACGCTGGGCGGCTTCCTCGGCCTGCCCGGGGCCTGGGGATCTATCCAGAAGTTCCTGGAGCCGGTCTTCGTCCAGGCCAACGCTATCCTGGGGATCGAGGAGATGGCGGTAGAGCCGCTCGACATCTATCTGATGCTGGTGTCGTTGGTGGTCGCCCTGCTTGGGGTGGGACTCGCCTGGTACATCTACGTCCGCCGGGCTGCCGACCTTCCCGCCACTCTGGGCGCCCGGTTCGGTGCTGCCTACCGGATCGTCTACAACAAGTTCTACATCGACGAGTTCTACCAGGCCACCTTCGTGTGGCTGGCCGTCGACGGCTCGCGCTGGGTGTGGCGCCACTTCGATGAGAGGGTCATCGACGGTACGGTCAACGGCGTCGGCTGGCTGTGGCAGCGCGCGGGAGCGCTCGCCCGGCCCATCCAGACCGGCCGGGTGCAGAACTACCTGCTCGCCATCTTCATCGGGTTGTTCGTCGCGGTGACCCTGGTGGTGGTGCTCAGATGATGCTCACCATCCTCACCTTCCTGCCCGTGGCCGGCGCGCTGCTCATGCTCATCTTCATGCGCGGCAGGCCGAGCGCCTACAAGCTCACGGCTCTGGTCACCACCATCGTCACCCTGGCTCTTGCCATCTACCTGGCCACCCAGTTCCAGACCGGCACGGCCGACTTCCAGTTCCAGGAGAACGTATCGTGGATCTCGAGCCTGGGGATCTCGTATCACCTGGGCATCGACGGCATCTCGCTCCTCCTGATCCTGCTGACCACGCTGCTGTCCGCCGTGGCCATGCTCGGCACCTGGAACTCCATCAAGGACCGGGGGCTGGCCTTCTTCATCAGCCTGCTGGTGCTCGAGACCGGCATGCTGGGCGTGTTCGTGTCCATGGATCTCTTCCTGTTCTACGTGTTCTGGGAGATCCAACTCATCCCCATGTACTTCATCATCGGTCTGTGGGGCGGCGCGCGCCGGATCTACGCGGCCATCAAGTTCTTCCTGTTCACCTTCGCGGGCTCGGTGCTGATGCTGGTGGCCATCCTGGCCATCGTCTGGTGGTACTCCGATAACGGCGGGAAGCTCACGTTCGACATCCTGACCCTGCAGCAGGCGGGATTCTCCGGATCGATCGCGGTCTGGTCATTCGCGGCCTTCTTCATCGCGTTCGCCATCAAGGTGCCCATGTTCCCGGTGCACACCTGGTTGCCCGACGCTCACACCGAGGCTCCCACCGCCGGCTCCGTCATCCTGGCCGGCGTGCTCCTCAAGATGGGGGTCTACGGGATGATCCGCTTCTGCGTGGGCTTCTTCCCGGAGGTCGCGGTGCAGGCGATGCTGCCCGTGGCGATACTGTCCGTGATCGCCATCGTCTATGGGGCGGCCATGTCGCTGGTGCAGCCCGACATGAAACGGCTGGTCGCGTACTCGTCGGTGAGCCACATGGGGTTCGTCACGCTAGGGCTGTTCACCTTCAACATGCAGGGCGTCCAGGGCGCCATCATCCAGATGGTCAGCCACGGCATCCTCACCGGGGCGCTGTTCATGATGGTCGGCTTCTTCTACGACCGCACCCATACCCGGCTCATCAAGGACTACGGCGGTCTGGCCAGGCCGATGCCGGTGGCGGCCGCGTTCTTCAGCCTCTTCGTGGTCGGCAGCCTCGGCCTGCCCGGCTTGAGCGGGTTCGTGGGCGAGTTCCTGGTTCTGGTGGGGACCTTCCAGTACATGAAGGTGTTCGCCGTGCTGGCCTCGATCGCGATCATCCTCGGCGCGGCCTACCTGCTCTGGATGTATCAGCGGACCATGTTCCAGCAATCCAACGAGAAGTGGCTCTCGCTGAAGGACCTGGGGCTGCGCGAGATCGTCACGCTCGTGCCCCTCGTGGGCATGGCGGTCTGGATCGGCCTCTACCCGCACACCTTCCTGAACATGATCGACGCTCCGGCGCAGAACATCATCTCCCAGGTCCAGCCCTACCTGGCCGAGCACGGTGGCGGGCTGCTCAAACTGACGTCCGCCCTGTTCGGGGGGAACTAGATGCAGGCTTCCGACATCATCGCCATCCTCCCGGAACTGATCCTTCTGGCGGCGGCGCTCGCCATCCTGCTGGTGGAGTCCCTGCTCAAGCCGGGGCCCGCGGTCGCCGCCACCGCGAACGGCGATACCGGCGGCGAGACGGCGGCGACCGTTCACTCCTCGCCCGATAGAACGCCGATCATCGCTATCGCCTTGACCGGGCTGGCCGCGTCGATAGCGGTATCGCTGATCCTCTCGGGGCAGACGCGCACTGCCTTCGCCGGAATGCTGACCCTCGACCACTGGGGGATCTTCTTCATAGTGCTCTTCGGGATGACCGGTCTGGTCACGGTACTGATGTCGTCCGGCTATCTGGAGGCGCACCGGCGTCACCTGGGTGAGTACTACGCGCTGATCCTCTTCGCCGTGATAGGCCTGGACCTGATGGCCGGGGCCCGCGACTTCATCCTGCTCTACGTCGCGTTCGAGCTCATGTCCATCAGCAGCTACCTGCTGGCCGCCTACTTCCGCCACCGGGCCCGCTCCAACGAATCCGCGCTCAAGTACTTCCTGACCGGTGCCTTCGCCTCGGCCATCATGCTGTACGGCATCTCGCTTGCCTACGGCGAGGCCGGGTCGACCAACTACAGCGCCATCGGGCAGGCGTTGGGGATCCAGGGAGGCACCGCGGGGGTGCTGTTCGCCGTTCTTCTGATCGGGATAGGCCTGGCCTTCAAGGTGTCGGCGGCGCCCTTCCACATGTGGACCCCGGACGTCTATCAGGGCTCGCCCACCCCGGTCACCGCCTTCTTCGCCGCGGGGCCCAAGACGGCGGCCTTCGCGGTCTTCATCGCGGCCTTCGTCCTGGCGTTCCCCGGGGCCGCACATGAATGGGGCGTCTTCTTCATCGTCCTCTCGGTGATAACCATGGTGGTCGGTAACGTCTTCGCACTCGTGCAGACCAACATCAAGCGGATGCTCGCCTACTCTTCCATCGCCCACGCCGGCTACATTCTCGGCGGGCTCGGAGCGATGGGCTGGAGTGCCAACACCTACCCGGGGATGGGGGTGCTGATCTACCTCACGGCCTACACGTTCATGAACCTGGGCGCGTTCGCCGTGCTGGCCTATCTCAAGGCCCAGAACCCGGACAAGTTCGACTACTCGCTCAAGCAGTTCGCGGGGCTCGGCCGACGTTCACCCTGGGCCGCCGCGCTGCTGTCGCTGTTCCTGCTCTCGCTCACCGGGATCCCGGGCACCGCGGGGTTCATCGGCAAGTTCTACGTGTTCGGCGGGATGGTCCAGGCCGACCTCATCTGGCTCGCCGTTATCGGGGTCGTGCTCAGCGCGGTCTCCGCCTACTACTATCTGCGGGTGATCATCTACATGTTCTTCCGGGAGCCGGAAGAGGAACTGCCGCTGCGGGACCCGATCTCGGGAAGCATGGCCGCCGCTCTCACCATCACCGCGGCGGCGACACTCGCCATCGGCATCGTGCCGTCCCGCCTGTGGGACGCCGTGGCGAGCGCCTTCGCAGCGCTGTTCAGCTGACCCTCGGCGCCGAGTCGCCTCGGGCGCCTACCGGGTAGGAGGTGACGTGCTTCTTCTCGCCGACTGGGTGGTCCCCGTTAGCTCAGCGCCTCTGGCCGACGCCGGTGTGCGCGTGGCGGAGGGGAGGATCCTGGAAGTGGGGCCCGCCGCGGAGCTGCGGGCCCGGCGCGGGGGCGAGGAGATCAGGGAGTTCCCCGGATGTGCTCTCCTGCCCGGCTTCGTCAACAGCCATACCCATCTCGAGCTGTCGGCCTTCCAGGGTTTCGCCCGGCCTTCGGGTTTTGGCCGCTGGATGCTTCGCCTCCTTCTCGCCCGCCGCAAGCTCGACGCGGCCGACTTCGAGGCCTCGGCGCTCTGGGGGGCCCATGAATGCCTTCGCTGCGGCATCACCTCTCTGGCCGACACTGCCTATGACGGCGTGGCAGTGGCGCGCGCAGCCGGCAGAGCCGGGCTGCGCGCCCGCGTCTACCAGGAAGTCTTCGGACTCGACGATGCGTCGCTCCCCGTTACCATGGAGCGTCTGGAGTCGGCCGTCCACCGCCTGCAAGAGGAAGCGGCCGGGGCGGCGTCACTTGTCGAAGCCGGAGTCTCGCCGCATGCGCCCTATACGGTCTCGCCCCGTCTCTATCGGGAGGCGGCGCGCTTCGCGCGCCACGCCGGCCTCCGTCTCGCCACTCATGTGGCCGAATCGCCGGCCGAGGTGGAGTTGCTCGCGCGCGGTACAGGCGCGATAGCCCGCGCCTACCGGGCTGCGCAGGTGTGGAACGGCGGCCGTTGGAGGCCTCCGCAGCTTCGCCCCATACCCTATGTCGGCGCCGCAGGCGCCCTCACCCCGGAGACCCTTGTCATCCACGCGGTCCAGGTGGACGGGGAGGACGTCGCACTGCTCGCCTCCAGCGGGGCGGCGGTCGCTCACTGCCCCCGCTCGAACGCTCGCCTGCGCTGCGGCGTGGCACCGGTAGCCGACCTGCTGGCCGCGGGCGTCCCCGTCGCGCTCGGTACCGACAGCCTGGCGTCCAACGACTCTCTGGACATGTTCGCCGAGATGCGCGCGGCCCTCTCGACGGCCGAACAGCGGGCGAGCGCGGCCGGTTCGCCCCTGCTCGCGTCCGCGCAGGTATTGCGGATGGCCACGCTCGAGGGGGCGCGCGCCCTGGGATGGGGTGACCGAACGGGGAGTCTCGAGCCGGGCAAGAGTGCCGATCTGATCGCCGTGCGCCTGCCGGGCCGCGGGGCTGCGCCACCGTCCGATCCCGGCGGTCTGACCGGTTCGATCGTCCGCTCGGCGATCGCGGCCGACGTGTGCATGACCATGGCCGCTGGGAACGTGCTCTTCGACGGCGGGCAACCCGCGGGCGCAGTCGCGTCCGGCTATCGGGCGGCGCGCGACAAGCTGGGATTGGATGGCTGATTAAGGCATAATCTGTCGGGCGACATGCCGTTCCGAGCTGTGGGCCGGTCCTCCTGGGCCGGGATCCGCGCCGGGCAAGACGAGGTGATCTTAGTTGCTTCTCGATCGTAAGCGCATCAGATGGTGGGCAAAATGGATCGCCCTTTTGCTGGCGGTGGTCTTCGTGCTGAGCTTCCTGTTCCTGGGAGTGGGCTATGGGGGCGGCGCGGGCTTCAACATCTTCGACCTGTTCGGCAAGAACGACCCCTCCGCCACCACGCTGAGCCCGGATCAGAGGATCGCGGCGCTCAATGCCAAGCTGGTGACGAACCCGAAGGACGTGGCGACTCTGCTTGCGCTGGCGACGATCTACCAGGAGAACAATGCGCCTGGCGCGGCGGCCACTTTCTTGGAGCAGGCGATCGCGGCCGACCCCAGCCAGAAGGACCTCTATCTCCGGCTGGCCAACCTCTACATGAACGCGGATGTATCCGACTACACGGCGGCGGCGGCTATCCTCAACAAGGCCATCTCGGTGGACCCGCAGAACCCGGCCCTGTTCCTGAAGCTCGGCATCGCCCAGAACAACCTGGGGAACACCGGGGCGGCTCTGCTCGCCTGGCAGAGATACCTGGCTCTAGCCCCGAACGGCGACCAGGCCTCGCTCATCAGGGAGCAGGTGGACAG
This sequence comes from uncultured Actinomycetota bacterium, assembly GCA_963783835.1. GTDB lineage: Bacteria > Actinomycetota > Thermoleophilia > RBG-16-64-13 > RBG-16-64-13 > CAIQPS01. Next base: position 15,621 of record CAWAOX010000016.1, on the reverse strand, counting down.
GCTGAGCAAGCTGGCGACCACCACGACCACGACCGCCGGGTCTACCAGCACGACAATCGGCTCGACCATCAGCACCGCCGCGACGACCACTACGACGAAGCCCTAGGCTCTGCCGTCCCCGGCAGGAAGGTTAGCGTGTGAATCTCTCCATCACGACCGAGGCGCGAGAAGATCCTTTCGTCATGCATGTCAGCGGCGATCTCGACGTGTACACCGCTCCGCAGTTGAAGGAAGCCCTCGACAACATGGGCCTGGCCGGCAAGACCATCGTCCTGGATCTGTCCGCGGTCCATTTCATCGATTCGACCGCTCTCGGGGTACTCGTCTCCACACTCCAGCAGAGCCGGGCCCACGATGGGGAGTTCTGCCTCGTGATGGACGACCCTTACCTTCTCAAGATCTTTCGCATCACCGGGTTCGACAGCCTCTTTTCGATATTCCCCCAGGTCGCCGACGCTCTGGAAGGCTGCTGAACAACGAACCGTTGGTCGTCGTCTAGCGTGGGCTCTCGACGGGAACCCCGTCAGGCGTGCTATCTTTCGGCTTCGCGAACGCCCTGCGATGAGGAGCCTCTTTCTTGCGACTGATAATCACTGAGAAGAACGACGCCGCCAAGAAGATCGCCGCGATCCTGTCCGCTAACGGGGTCCAGGCCGAGTCGTACTTGAAAGTCCCGTACTACATCTTCACCGACGGCGAAGGGGAGCAGTCCGTGACGGTGGGGTTGAAGGGCCACGTCGTCCAGGTCGACTTCCCCCCCGAGTTCTCGGAGTGGCGGAAGGTGGAGCCCCGAGCGCTGATCGACGCCCCCTTGGTGAAGACCGAGACCGCCAAATCGGTGGTGCGAACGGTCAAGAAACTGGCGGCCGATGCGTCCGCCCTCATCATCGCCACCGACTACGACCGCGAAGGCGAACTCATCGGTCTCGAGGCCCTCAATCTGGCGGCCGAAGAGAACATCAAACTGGTGCGGACGGTAAGGCGCGCTCGTTTTTCGGCGCTGACGCCCGGGGAGATACAACGGGCTTTCTCCCACCTCGATCACCTTTCGGAGCCCCTTGCCCGAGCGGGTGAAGCGCGACAGGACATCGACCTGATCTGGGGCGCCACGCTCACCCGCTTCGTGTCACTGGCCACGGGGCGGCTGGGCAGCCAGTTCCTCAGTGTGGGCCGGGTCCAGACGCCGACCCTCGTGCTGGTAGCGGAGCGGGAGAAGGAACGGCGCGCGTTCGTCTCCGAGCCGTTCTGGGTGGTGAAGGTCGATCTCGATTTCGACGGACAGCGCTTCAGCGCGTTGCACAAGGAGGAGCGGTTCACCGACGAAGTCCGGGCGAACGCGGTGTTCGAGAAGCTGGCCAGCCCCGGCAAAGTCACCGCCGTCAAACAGACGTCGCGCAAAGTGCAGCGACCGGCGCCCTTCAACACGACGAGCTTCACGATGGCCGCGACCTCGCTCGGCTACGGCGCCGCGGCGGCGATGCGCATCGCCGAAGACCTCTACATGTCGGGGCACATCAGCTACCCCCGGACCGACAACACGGTCTATCCCTCCTCCCTCGACCTGCGGGAGGCACTGGAGATCCTCGCTCAAGGGGAGTTCGCGAGGGAGGCCGCCGTCCTCCTGGCCCGTCCGACGCTGCACCCCAGCCGGGGCGAGAAGCGGACGACCGACCACCCGCCGATCTATCCCACGGGCAGCCCTCGCAAGGGAGAGCTGGGAGATCGCGAGTGGCGGCTGTACGAACTGGTCGCCCGGCGCTTCATGGCCACTCTGGCAGACGACGCCGTCATGGAATCGAACCGGGTGGATGTGAGCCTGAGCGGAGAGCCGTTCGTAGCCCGGGGCAATCGGGTGGTCTCGGCCGGTTGGTTCGAGTTCTACCCTTACAGCAGGCAGAAAGACCTCGAGTTGCCCTTGCTGAGCGAAGGCGACCTGGTGCAACTCGCGGACAAGCAGATCGACGCTCGCGAGACCCAACCGCCGCCGAGGTACGGGCAGGGGCCGCTGATCGAGCTGATGGAGAAGCACAACCTCGGCACCAAAGCCACCCGCCACGCCATCATCCAGAACCTCTACGACCGGGGCTACGTTCATGGGAACCCGGTCGAGCCGACCGAGATGGGCATCAAGCTGGCGGAGGCGCTCCAGGAATACGCTCCGCGCATCGCTTCTCCGGAGATGACCGCCGAACTGGAGAAGGACATGGACCTGATCTCCGAGCGGGACCTCACCAAGGAGCAGGTGGTCACCATCTCCCGTGATCTGCTTCGGGAGGCGTACGGTTTTCTTGAGCAGAACCGCCAGCAGGTGGCTACGAAGATCTACGAAGGCATCACCGACGACCGGATCCTGGGCGATTGCCCGAAGTGCGGCACCAATAGGATCAGGATCATCCGCTCCAAAGCGACCAAGAAGCGTTTCGTGGGTTGCGAGGGATATCCCGATTGTGATCAGACCTACCCGTTGCCGCAACGGGGCGACATCATCGGGACCGGGGAGATCTGCCCGCAGTGCGGGAGCCCGAAGATAAAGATCCTCGGCGGCCGACGGCCATGGATATTGTGTCTGGACCCGCATTGCCCGACGAAGGCGGAGTACCAGGCGAAAAGGGCGGCCCGGGCGAGTAAGGCCGAGGCCGCGGGTGACGGCGCGGCGGCCACGAGCGCGAAGGCGACGACAGTCAAGAAGTCCTCGGCCGCGAAGAAGGCCGCGACGGCGAAGCCGGCTGTCAAAAAGGCTGTCGCTAAAAGGCCGGCCGCCAAAAAGGCTGTCGCCAAGAAACCGGCCGTGACGAAGACAGCAAAGGTAGCGGTGCCGGCGACCGTGACGGCCGACGAGGAACCGCTTTGATCGACGAGGCGGATGGCGTCGAGGCCGGCGGGCGTGACCTGACGCTGCCGCCCGAGGACGCCGCGCTTGACGACTCGGTGCTTGCCGGCCTGGGCTGCGGCCTCAAGGGGTTGTTCATCACGTTCGAGGGATTGGACGGCTGCGGCAAATCCACACAGATGGAGTTGCTGGGCCAAGCTCTCGCGGACCGCGGCTACGCGGTCGCCGTGACCCGTGAGCCGGGCGGGACTTCGCTGGGCGAGGCCATCAGGGAGATGCTGCTGGACCCAGATCACCGGGGCATGTCCGCGCGAGCGGAGGCCTTGCTCTACGCAGCCGCCCGCGCCCACCTGGTCGAGCAGGTCATCCGGCCGGCTCTGGAGGACGGGCAGGTCGTCCTGTGCGACCGCTACATAGACTCGTCTCTGGCCTATCAGGGCTACGGCCGCGGGCTGGGTGCCGACTACATCACGCTGGTGAACGACTGGGGCACCGAGGGACTCTATCCCGACCTCACCCTGTTCCTCGACCTCGATGATTCGGTCCGCTCCACCCGTATGGCGGCCGTTCCCGATCGGCTCGAAGCCGAGGACGATGAATTCCACAAGCGGGTGGCGCAGGGATACCGGGAGTTGCTGTTGATCCACCGCCATCGCATCCGCCGGGTGGATGCGACCGGAAGCGAGTCGGACGTGCAGGAGCGGGTCCGGGCTATCATCGAACAGGAACTAGAGCTGTTCAGTCATTAGCTCGATTTAACATGAAGATACGCCGACAGGGTGCACTGGACGAGTGCGAGGCAAGGACGCAGGGAGCGCTCGTAGCAGCGCTACGGGCGCGACCGAGGACGACGCATCGCGCCGTCAAGTGCGGACTCGGCGGCCGCAGCTTCATGTTGAATCGAGCCTAAAGGTGAGCCGCGTGCGGGGACTTTTCGCCGACATCATCGGCCAGGAGATGGCCGTTTCTCTCCTCACCCGGGCCTTGGAGCAGGGAGCCTCGCATGCCTATCTCTTCTCGGGTCCCCCCGGAGTGGGCAAGACGGAGGCGGCCCTGGCGTTCGCCGCCGGCCTCGCCTGTCCCGAGGGGGGCTGCGGCGCCTGCGCTACCTGCCGGCGGGTGCAGGAGGGGCTCCATCCGGATATCGAGATCGTCTCTCCTGAGGGGAACTTCATCCGCAAGGAAGAGATAACCGAGATCAACCTGCACGCCGCCTACCGCCCATACGAGGCTCGGGCCAAGGTCTACGTCTTTCTCGAGGCGGACAACTTCAACACCGAGGCTGCCAACGCGTTCCTCAAGACGCTGGAGGAGCCTCCCGGTCACGTTCACTTCATCCTGGTGACCGACCGACTCGAGCGCGTGCTGCCCACCATCTCATCCCGTTGCCAACTCGTGGCCTTCTCCTCGGTGGCCGCGTCGGTGGTCGCAGCGGATCTCTCCGGCCGGTTCGGGCTGCGTCCGCAAGAGGCGTCGCTGCTTGCTCGAGTGGCGGGCGGGAATCTGACCTACGCGCGCGAGCTGGCGGTCTCGGACAGCGCCCGACGGCAGCGGGATGTGCTCCTTGACCTGGCTCGGGATCTTCCCGGAGCCGGGTTGCTCGACACCGAGATCGCCCTCGACGAAGCGATGGTGAGCGTGGAGTCCAGAGAAGGAGAGGTGGTCCCCGAGATCAGGGCCGAACTCAAGCGCGCGCTCGAGTGGGCCGGGGACGCGCGAACCCGCAAATGGCTGGAGAAGCGGAGCGAGGACAAGATCAAGCGGCAGCAGCGCCGTCTGCGCACGCAGGGACTCCAGACCCTCACCAGGGTGTTCGCCGGCTGGTACAGGGATCTCGCCCTGGTCTCGGTCGGCGCGGAGGACGCGGTACTCAATCAGGACCGTCTTGGCGAGCTGCGCGCTGGGGCTGTGTCCGGACGTTTGGCTGCCTACACCCGGGCGATCGGGGCCGTGCAGAAGGCAGAGGAGCGGCTCCGGTATAATGTCGATGCCCGATGTGCGATCGGGGACATGTTTCGCTCTATCAAGGAGACCCTGACCTAAGTGGCCGATATCGCGGGGGTCATCTTCCCCAACGGAACCAAGACGTACTATTTCGATCCCGCCGGCCTCGAGCTTTCCCGAGGCGACCGGGTGGTCGTCCAGACCGCCAACGGTCCGGAGATCGGACAGGTGGTCGAGGCCAACCGCACCATAGACGATTCCGAACTGCCGGCCCCCTTGAAAAAGGTGACCAGGCTGGCGAACGGCAAGGACCTCGAGGCGCATGCCGCTTCGCAGAACCTGCGCAAGCAGGCCATGGCGACGTGTCGGGAGATGATCGCCGATCACCGACTCGACATGAAGCTGGTGGGGGCCGATATCTCCTTCGGAGGAGAGAAGATAACCTTCAGCTTCTACGCCGAGGAGCGGGTGGATTTCCGCACGCTGGTAGCCGATCTGGCCAAGGCCCTCAAGACCCGCATCGAGCTCCGGCAGGTGGGGGCGCGTGAAGAGGCCCGGATGGTCGGCGGACTGGGCCCGTGCGGCCGAGGTCTGTGCTGCACGCTGTTCCCGCCTAGTGACGAACCGGTGTCGATCCGCATGGCCAAGGAGCAGAACCTGCCCCTCAACCCGGCGAAGATCTCGGGCCTGTGCGGGCGGCTGATGTGTTGCCTCAAGTACGAGCAGGAACAGTACGTGCGTTTCCGCAAAGAAGCGCCTTCCAAGGGCACTCCGGTGTCGACTCCGGGCGGCGAGGGAGTGGTCGTTGGCTACAACGTCCTCAAGGACGCGATCACGGTCCGGCTGGAGGATGGCCATTCCACGGATATCAAGATCTGCTCGTGCCAGTGCCAGCCCGACGGTTGCCTGCTGGTTGTTCCCGAAGTGGGAGAGCCGGCGGATCCGTTCGGGTACCCCGAGAGTCTGGCCGCTATCGAGACGCTTGCCGTGGCCGAGACCGCGGCTGATGAGGAACTCGCCGTCGTCGAGGCCGAGGTAGTCCTGGGAGAGAATGGCGAGCCGGTCGGGGTCATAGTCGCCGAGACGTCGCGTCGCTCGCGCTCCAGGCGCGGCCGCGGCCGGCGAGGCGGCAGGAACCGTCCACACGATGCCGCCGGAGAAGGCGGAGCGTCAGGGACGGCCGCCGAAGCGGGCGCCGCCGGCGGAACCGGAGCCACCGGCGGAAATGCGCGGCAACACGGTCAGCATCCCCCTCGACATCCCGAGCGTCACCGCGGAGGCACCGGGGGCGGCCAAAGAAGCCAAGCCGCGAGCGGCGGATCTCAGAATGCGAGCGCCGATGGCTCGACCGCGACCTCGGGCGCAGGCCCCAACCCCCGCCCGCGGCGCCGGCGAAAAACACGTCGCTACAACGTCGATGGATCGGTGATGGAGAGCAGCGGCGGCCAGGCGGCAGACGGCTCAGCCGGTCAGCCCAGCGGCGGTTCGCCGAGTCAGTCCGGCGGCGGCTCAGGGGGCGACGGGGGCGAGTAGGACCTTGGCCGCGCCGGTCAGGCCGACCACGTGGCCAGCCGCGAGAACGGCGGCCCGCTACTGCTGAACGCCGGGGCTCCCCGTGTAATCGTTGCGGACGTCCTGCGACACCAGCCCGTCGCTGACTTCGATGATACGGTCCGTCTGTTGGGCGATGGACCGGTCGTGGGTGACGATGACGAACGTCGTTCCCAGCTCGTTGTGGATGCGACGGAAGAGCTCGTAGACCATCGCCGAGTTGGTGGTGTCCAGGTTGCCGGTGGGCTCGTCGGCCAGCAGGATGTCGGGGGAGTTCATCAGCGCTCTCCCGATCGCCACTCTCTGTTTCTGGCCCCCGGAGAGTTGGTCCGCGCTCTTGTCGGCCAAGCCTCCCAACCCCAGGAAATCGAGGATCTCCTCGGCGTGCCGGCCCGCCTTCGCGCTCTGTTTGCCGCCCACCGAACTCCGCCCGATCCAAGTGGGGAGGAGCAGGTTCTCTCGGACCGAGAACTCGGGCAGCAGGTGGTGGAACTGGAAGACGAAGCCCAGGTGCGCGTTACGGAACGCCGCTCGGTCCTTCTTGCCCAACGTGCCGACGTCGGTGCCCAGCAGGCTCACGGTTCCCTGCGTGGGCCGGTCGAGCAAGCCGAGCATGTTGAGCAGAGTCGACTTTCCGCTGCCGGACTGCCCGATTATCGAGAGGAACTCCTTCTGCGCGACCCGGAACGATACTCCCCGTAGCGCCAGGGTCTTGACGGCGGTGCCGTACTCCTTTGTCACGCCGTCGAGGGTGATGATGTCAGGCACCCTGGATCACCTCGATCGGGTCAAGGCGCGCGGTCTTGCGGTAGGGGATGATGGCCGAGATGAGGGCTATGGCGATCCCGATGCCCGCCGAGAAGAGCACGAAGCTGAGTTGCGCCTGTATGGGGAACAGACTCGAGTCGCCGCTGCTCGCGATGGCGCTGAAGGCCGCGATCAGAGCCAGGCTGATGGCGACACCGAGAGCCGTGCCGATGACTCCCAAGATGCCCGCCTGCCAGAGGAAGACCAGCCCGGTGCGCCTGTCGGCCATGCCCAGGGCCTTGAGGATCCCGATCTGCCTGGTCTTTTGCACGGCGGAGATGGCCAGGGTCGACGCGATGCCGAGCATCACGGCGATGATCACGAAGACCTGGATCATGTAGGAGGAGGTGCTCTGGCTCTGCAGGGCGGTGAGCAGTTCCGCGTTCTTTGCCTGCCACTCGGTGACGGTCTGCTGCGGGAACTTGGCTGCCACATCGGCGGCCACCTGGGGCGACGTGAACACATCGGCTATCTGCGTCTCGACCGAGCTGACCTCGTCGGTCGAGCGGCCCGCGGCGGCGCTGGCCGCTTCGAGGCCCGCGAACACCGACTGCTGGTTGGCGGCCTGAGATCCAAGGTCGAACACGCCCTCGAGAGTCGCCTCGACGATCTTCGCGTCGGCCAGCACCAGCTTGACCATGTCACCGGGCTTGAGCCCGTATTGCTCGGCGAACTGCTTGCCGACGAGGATGCGGTCGCCCTGAAGGGTGACCTCGCCGGCCACCAGCTTGTCAGAGAGCCTATAGATGGATTCGATGTCCGGCGAGCTGCCGCCTTTGACCACCACCGGCGCGCTCGAGCCGCCCACCGGGACGAGGGCGGAGATCACCTGGACCGGGGCGATCGCCGTGATGCGCGAATCCGACGCGAGGTTCGTTCTGTCGGCGGCGGTGAAGGTGAATGCGGCGTCGGCTGCCGCCGGCTCGAGGGTGACGTGCGAACTGGACCCCACCGTACTATCGAGGAGGTCTGCCTGCAGGCTCGTGATCAGCGAGCCGACAAAGATCTGCACCGCGATACCTACCGCGATGCCGAGGATGATGAGGATGGACTGCCCCCTGCTCCGCCAGAGGAAGCGCCAGGAGATCTTGATCTCAAGCATGGGCGCGCGAGCCTGGGCCGCAAGTTCGTCCAGGAGGCCATCGACCGAAGCGACCGCGTACTCTTCCCATCCAGCTATTTCATGCGCGAAAGCGGGGCCCCCTGCGACTATCCGCACGCCGGGTAAGAGTTCCCGCAGGCTGGCGATGACCCTGTGAAGGGCGCTCCGCTGGAAGTGCGTGGAGGCCGAGACACATATGACGTCACGTCCTCAGCCCGCACGCACTTCACCATCTCGTCGACGGGCGTGCCGGCGCCGATATAGATGGTTCGAAAACCGCGGAGATCGAAGCGGTCGGCCAGCATGCGCAGCCCGACGTCGTGCGTCTCCTCGGGCGGGCAGAAGAAGGCGACCGTGATCGGCACCGGGTCGATCAGTGCCTTGCGCTCCAAGACCTTCGGGTAGAGCGCTTCGATGGCGGCCCGGACCGCGCCAACGATAAGATGCTCCTCCCAGACGGCCGTCCGGCCTTCCTGCCACCCGCGTCCAACGGACGCGAGAAACGGCGAAAGGACGCCAGAATACAGATCCTCGATCGCCAGCCCGTCTTCGACGCCGGCCAGGATGGCTTTGACGGCTCCCTCCCGGTCGTGTGTCCGCAGGCAACGCTCAAGACTTTCGGTCATTCTGACTGCCGTTTCGCTATCGCTCACGAGCCTGGAAACCCCCTCGGTCGCCGACGTTCCGGGGACGGGATGAAGTGATGTGTCACAGAGTACCCTGAGTGGTGGAACTTGTCAGCTTCGGCGCCAGCTTCTAAACTAAGGCGCCCGCGTGAGCGCCGGCGGCGGCAGGTCGCCCGGCCCCTTTCGCGCCGACGTAGCTCAGATGGCAGAGCGGCTCACTCGTAATGAGCAGGTCCGGGGTTCGATTCCCCGCGTCGGCTTCCTCTCATCGATGGCCCTCTTTGGTGCTTGTGCGCCCCAGGTCGTCCCACTACACTCAGATTGGAAATACTCGGAACGGGTCGAAGAGGCAATCGTGTCCTGAAAGGGGTAGGGATGGGCGAGAAGTGGCGTAGCTGGGTCACCTTTGGGTCGGTTCTGATGATGATCGTGGGGGCGTTCAAGTTCGTCTCGGGCATCATCGGCCTCTTCAAGGACCAGTGGCTCATACAGGGCTACAACGGGTACATGTTGGTGGACATCACCGGGCTGGCCATCTGGTGGATAGCCATCGGCGCGGTCCTCTTCTTGGGCGGTCTCGCCGCCCTGCAGGGGAGCAAATTGGGACGAGTGGTCGGCGGCGTTGCCGCGGGTCTCGCGGCGATCTCCGAGTTCTTCATGATTCCTTACTCTCCCATCTGGTCGATCATCATGCTCGTCTTGTACGTCATCGTCTTGTGTGCCTTCGTGGCCTGGAGGGGACCCAGTCCGTATGGGAGCGAAGCCCAGCCGACCGTTGTGCCGGAACCGGCGACGCGGTCGTACGTGCATCCCGCTTCAGACGTACCCCCGGCCCCGGAAGTGAAGGCGGCTCCGGTTCTGGCGGTCCCGTCAGTAGCGGTTGCGGCTGTTGCGGCTCCAGTTGTGGCGGCAGCGTCGGCCACCGAGGAGGCGCCGGTCGTGACGGCAGCACCATTGATTGCCGAGCCCGCGGCTGTTGCGCCGGAAACGGTGATTGCCGCAGCGCCCATCGTTGCGTCTGTGGCTGTTGCGCCGGACCCGGCTGCCTCCGCGGCACCGGTCGTCGCACCGGTCGTCCCGCCGGCAGAGACGACCGAGGAGGCGACCGAGGAGCCGGTCGTTGGGCGGACCTACGACCTTGCCGAGATCGAGGGCATCGGCCCCACCTATGCGGCGAAGCTGCGAGACCTCGGTCTGAAGACTACGGACGACCTGCTCAGAGTGGGCGCGAACCCGAAGGGCCGGGAAGACCTGGCGTTCGCCAGCGGGATCAGCGGCAAGTTGATCCTGCGCTGGGTGAACATGGCCGATCTGTTCCGCATCAAGGGAGTGGGAGAGCAGTACTCGGATCTGCTGGAGGCCGCGGGGGTGGACACGGTCCCCGAGTTGGCCCAAAGGCGGGCGGACAACCTGACCAAGAAGATGGCGGAAGTCAACGATCAGAAGCAGCTTGTCCGCAGGGTTCCCACCGAAGCTCAAGTGACCGGCTGGATCGAATCTGCCAAAGGCCTTCCGAGGGTGGTCACGTACTGAGAGGGCGGCGGAGCCTTGAGCGCGGTCGGTTAGGATGCTCGTACCATCTACTCGAGAACGGGGAGCGAGATGGCAGAAGATAGGGGTTCCACGGAGAAGACGGTTATCAAATCCCTTGGTCTCAGCGGGGGTATCTACGGCGCCGTTCCCTGCGCCGTAGATGTGAAGGACGGCAAGGTCGTGCGGATCAGGCCGTTGCATTGGGACTCGAAATACGACTCCGCGCAGTTCAATGCCTGGAAGATCACGAAGAACGGCAAGACCTTCGAACCGCTGATGAAGGCAGCCCCCGCGCCCTGGAGCCTCGCCTACAAGAAGAGGACCTATTCCCCCAACCGCATCAAGTACCCCTTGAAAAGGGTGGACTGGGATCCGAACGGCGAGAGGAACACCCAGAACCGCGGCAAGAGCAAGTTCGTCCGGGTCTCTTGGGACGAAGCCACGGACCTCATCGCGGCCGAGATCAGGCGGATCCACGAGGAATACGGGCCGCTGGCCATCCTCGTGCAGGGGGACGGGCACGGAGAATGCAAGTTCATCCACGCGCCGCACGGCTGCTCCACACTTCTTCTGGACAAGATGGGGGGCTTCACCCAGCAGGTACGCAACCCCGACAGCTGGGAGGGATGGTACTGGGGCTCGCGGCACGTCTGGGGCAAGGGACTCGTCGGGATGATGAACCCGGCCGACAACATCGTCAACGACATCACCCAGAACAGCGACATGATCGTCGTCTGGGGGGGCGATCCCGAGACGACGCCCTGGGGGTTCAGGGGCCAGCTCGCGAGCCGGCTCCTCTTCTTCTGGAATGACATCGGACTCAAACAGGTCTACATCTGTCCCGAAGTCAACTACGCGGCAGCCATCCATGCCGACAAGTGGATCCCCATCCTTCCCAACACCGACGCGGCGCTGCAGTTGGCGATCATCCATATGTGGATCACCGAGGGCACCTACGACAAGGAATACGTCAGGACCCACACCGTGGGCTTCGACAGGATCAAGGCGTACGTGATGGGCGAGGATGACGGCGTCCCGAAGACCCCGCAGTGGGCCTCGCCCAAGTGCGGCGTGCCCGTCTGGACCATCAAGGCCCTCGCGCGTGACTGGGCCAAGAAGGCGGTCACCATCGGTCACTACTTCGGCGGCGGGATGGCCAGGGGCCCATTCTCCCACGAGCCGGCCCGGCTCGAAGTGGTCCTCCTGGGCATGCAGGGCCTCGGGAAACCGGGCGTTCACCAGTCGCAGATCGCCTACCTGGGGATGCCGCGCAACATCCTCGGCGCCGGCAGACAGTACATGGACATGTTCAGCAATCTGGCGGCATCTCCGGCCGGGGACCGGATCCTCAAACCGCACAGGGGCACGCCTCAGGCCTGGGGCAAGCAGCTCATTCCCAAGACCCTCATCGAGGAGGCCATCCACCGGCCGCCCGTGGACTTCTGGGGCACCGGAGGCCACGAGGAGCCTACCGCGGACCAATACAAGAAGTACACCTATCCCATCCCGAAAGAGGAGGGAGGGACCGAGTTCCACATGATGTGGACCGACACGCCCTGCCGCGTCACGTGCTGGAATTGCGGCAACGACGTCGTCGAAGCCATGCGGAGCCCGAAGATCGAGTGCATCGTGGCCCAGCATCCCTGGCTGGAGAACGACTGCCTGTACTCCGACATCATCCTGCCGACCAATACCACTCTCGAGGTGAACGACATCATGCCGTGCCTGCGGGATGGAGACAGCTTCCAGAGCGTGCTCCTCATGAGGCAGGCGATCGAGCCGATCGGCGAATCAAAGAGTGACTACGAAGCGGTGTGCGAGGTGGCCAAGAAGGTCGGCATGCTCGACGAGGTCACCGACGGCTTCACCGAGGCCGAGCTGATCAAAGCCGTCTTTGACGGGATGGGCTTCGACAAGATAGTCAGCTGGGAAGAGTTCCAGGAGAAGGACTACTTCGTCGTTCCATACGAAAAGGACTGGCAGAAGCATACGGCCGGCTGGTACGACTTCTACAAAGACCCGGAAGCCAACCCGATCCCGACTCCCACCGGCAAGCTCGAGTTCTACTCGGAGAGCCTGGCGAACTGCTTCCCCAACGACTCCGAGCGTCCCCCGATCCCCGTATGGGTGGAGAAGGGGATCACCCATGACGAGCGGATCTCCAGCTCGAGGGCGAAGGCCTATCCGCTGCTGGTCATGTCCAACCACGGCAGGTGGAGAGTCCACGCTCAGTGCGACGATATCCCCTGGACCAAGGAGACGGTCACGGGCAAGATCAAGGGCTTCGACGGCTACATGTACGAGCCCTGCTGGATAAACCCCCAAGACGCGGAGAAGAGGGGCATCAAGAACGGCGACATCGTCAAGGTATACAACGAACGGGGCGGCGTCCTCTGCGGAGCGCTGGTGTGGGAGAGGATCATGCCAGGGGTGCTCTCGATCGATCACGGGGCGAGAGCCGACTTCATCATCCCCTGCAAGCTGGACCGGGGCGGCGCCATCAACGCCATCGCGCCCGAGGGGTTGACCTCCAAACACGCCGGCGGCCAAGCCACCAGCGGGTATCTGGCCGAGGTCGAGAGGGTCACCATGGCTCAGATGGAGGAGTGGATGAGGGACTATCCCGAGGCCTTCCAAAGACAGTATGACTCGGCTTCCGGTCTGCGCTTCAACGCGTGGGTCGTGGAAGGTAGGTAGCCATGGCAAAGAAGGTCTTCGTCATCGACGTCGCCAAGTGCAATGGCTGCCACAATTGCCAGATCGTGTGCAAGGACGAGCACGTCGCTAACGACTGGAGCCCCATCGCCAAGCCGCAACCGGACACCGGCCAGTTCTGGATCGAACTGACCGAGAAGGTGCGGGGCACGGTGCCCAAGGTGAAGGTGGCTTACCGTCCCCATCTCTGCATGCACTGCGACCAGGCTCCCTGCATCGAGAGCTGTCCCATCCCCGGGGCCCTCTATCAGCGGGATGACGGCATGGTCATCATCGACTCCGTCAAGTGCACCGGCTGCAAGAACTGCGTGGACGTCTGCCCCTACGACACCATCTTCTTCAACGAGAATCTCAATCTGGCGCAGAAATGCACCGGGTCCTCACCCGCTGGACGACGGCTGGGCGGAGCCCCGCTGCGCCGACGCCTGCCCCACGCTCGCCATCAGGCTGATGGACGAAATTAACGCCCAGAAACTCGTCGCCCAGGGACAGGGTGGAAGCCGGAACTGAAGGATGAGTCAAGCCCCGGGCCGACTATCTCAACCTACCCAAGAAGTTCATCGCAGGCACACTGTACGAGCCCGCGGAGCAAGAGGTGGTCATCGGCGCGTCGGCCGCTTTGAAGGGCGCCGACGGCCGGACATACAACACCGAGACAGACAGTTACGGAGATTTCTGGTTCGAGGGCATCGATGACGGCGTGTACGCTCTTGAGCTGAAGCACGGGGGCAAGGTCAAGGCCTTCACCGGTCTGGACGCCACCGAATGCGACATCAACCTAGGAGACATCCCGCTGGTCTAGCTACGGGGTCGTCGGCGGGCAGGTTATGAAGAGGATAGGCTGACCATGGGAGGCCAGGACGTCACCCTTACCAAGCCCGGCCTGGAGCATCTGGATGCGATGCTGGAGACACCACGGATGGCTGGGTCACGGTCGCCTACTCTTCCGCCCGCCCCAGGCGTGGCTGGTGGTGCTCACCGCGGGCCTGGTCTTCCTGATCGCGCTCGGCAGTGGGAGATCGTTCGCGCGGATCTCTCCCGCCCGCCGCCTTCTCGATGTTCGCCCGGCCGTCGGCGATCTTCTCGTCCTCCTGGTGGCCGTGCTCGTCGTGGAGTTCGGCCTACTCGTCTACGTCCTACTCTCGTACTTCAAGAAACGATCCCCGGACGACCCCGGCGCTGAGGGACGCCAGGCGCTTTTTGGCAGCGGATCATGGCGAGTCTTCTGCCGTTCGTGTTGATAGCGGTGCTCATCGCCCTGATGGCCCGAAGGGAGAACGATAGCCAGACCACTCCGATCAGCTTGTTGCCGCCGGGCACTCTGCTGCCCATCGGCGGGACGCCTGGAACGGGGGCGTCGCTGGTGGTCCACTGGTGGATCCTCGGCGGGGTGGCCATGCTTGGGGCGGCCGTATTGCTGTGCGTAGTGCTCGTACGGCGACGGCGCCGTCGCGAGGAAGTGGGACCGCTGAAGTCCGACCGCGAGGAGCTCCTGGTGGCTGTGGACGTCTCTCTCAAGGAGCTCGAGGACGATCCCGACCCGCGACGGGCGGTCATCAACGCCTACGCGAGCATGGAGCGGGTGCTGTCCGAGCGGGGGCTGCCTCGGCGACCCTCCGAGACTCCTCCGAGTACCTGGCCCGGTGGGCCGGCGTGCTCCATGTGGGGCGGGCGGCGGCCGAAGCTCTCGCCGCGCTGTACGAGCGCGCCCGGTTCAGCGTCCACCTGATCGACGAGGAGATGAGGCAGGAAGCCAGGGCAGCGCTCGACGCTCTTCGCCGCGATCTCGAGGAGCAACCGGCATGAGGCTCTGGAAGCTTATTCTTCTCGCACTGGCCGGGGCGGTAGCTCTCGTCATCGGCCTCGTGCTCGCCGGCGTGGGGAACGGTCTGACTCCCTCGCCTACGTTCTGTTCGTCGCCGCTCTGCTGTTCGCCTGGCTTATCGGCCGGCTCACGACCGTGCTACCCCTGGCTCCGGACTTCAGCGCATGCTGCGCAGACCAGACCGCTCCGAGACGCGGGTGGAGCAATTCGAGACGGTGAAACGGTCGGTCGTTCTCGCCGGTTCCAGCCGGTCGGATCTGTTGCGGCTCCGGCCTCTCGTGCGCGAGATCGTCGCGGCTCGTCTCGCGCGCCGGTACGGCGTCGATTTGGAGCGAGAACCGGAGCGAGCCGCATCACTTCTGGGGGAGGGCCTGGCGTGGGAACTCGTGCGTCTGGACTCCGCAACGCCAGCCGATCGCTACGCGCCCGGATGGTCGCAGCGCGAACTGGAGCAACTCGTCGAGGAACTGGAGCGACTCAGACTGGACACTTTCACTTTCGAGCAGGTCGCCTCGCTGGGAGCGGCCGTTCTGCGCGAAGTCGAACGAGCGGTCGTGGGCAAGCGCGACGTGCTCGAATTGGTCCTGCTCGGGCTGCTCGCCGACGGGCACGTACTCATCGAGGATCTCCCCGGACTGGCCAAGACGCTCATGGCCCGCTCCTTCGCTCAGGCGACCTCCCTGACGTT
>CAWAOX010000015.1:0-553376 GCA_963783835.1 uncultured Actinomycetota bacterium | reverse complement strand
TCGCTTCCGCGGGGTCGAACTCCACCAGAGAGGCGGTCGAGCTCACTCGTCTAGCCGCTGAACTCGGCGCTGACGCTACTCTTCAGGTGTGCCCCTACTACAACAAGCCCACTCAGGCAGGTCTCTTCAATCATTTCGCGTCTATCGCCGAGGCGTCGGGTCTTCCGCTGATCGTTTACAACATCCCGGGCAGGACAGGCCGCAACATCGAGCCGAAGACCATCATCCGCTTGTGGGACGAGATCCCGAGCATCGTCGGGTTGAAGGACTGCTCCTGCGACATCCATCAGACGATGGAGATCTATCGCGGTACCGACCCCGAGACCTTCAAGATCTACTCCGGCGAGGACATCATGACCCTCAGCCTGTTGGCCCATGGCGCGGCGGGGGCGATCGCGGCCGTCGCTCACGTAGTCGGACCCGAGGTCAAGCAGATGTGCGATGCCGTGTGGTCCGAACGGATCGAGGAAGCCAGGGATATCCACTATCGCATCATGGATGTGGTTGACGCCTTGTTCGTGGAGCCGAACCCCACGCCGGTCAAGCAGGCCGTAGAGTGGCTGGGGCTGCCTGCCGGGCCGCTGCGCCCACCGCTCGAACGTCTCAGCCCGGCCGGGCAGGAGACTCTGCGGAGGGCTTTGGTCGGGGGAGGGTGGCTGAGCTAGGGAGCCACGGCGACGCGAAGTCGGCCTTCCCAATCGACCATTCTAGGTCGAAGGTAGCAGGTCATTTCGTTTCTTCCCGGGCTACCGTGACGACGGTGGCCTGTTCCGCTTGACCGGATTCAAGGTCGGGCGAACCAGGCCGATATATCGACGTAGCGGGCAGCAACAGGGAAAGAGCCGACGTGCAGTACTACTTGGCCATATGGGCGCTACTACTCGGGCTGGTCATCGGCAGCTTTCTCAACGTCGTCATCTACCGAGTGCCGCGTCGGGAGTCTCTCGTCCGACCGGGCTCTCACTGTCCCGGATGTGGCGCGGCGATCCACTGGCATGACAACATACCAGTGGCCAGTTGGGTGCTTCTGCGCGGCCGCTGCAGGTCGTGCCATACGCCGATAGCACTTCGCTACCCCCTTGTGGAGGGGATCACCGGCCTGGCCTTCCTCGCGGCATTCTGGCGCTTCGGGCCCTCTGCGACAGTTCTGGTCGCATGGGCGTTCATCGCCGTCGTCGTGACGCTGGCCTTCATCAATCACGACCACATGGTCATTCCCAACCGAATCGTCTTTCCAGCCCTGGCCTGCGGGCTGGCGGCCTCGATGGCGCTCGACCGGCAGCACTGGTGGCAGTACATCGCCGGCTGCGTGGGCGCGGGGCTCTTCGTCCTGCTGCTGTCGTTGGCGCGGCCTGGCGTCACACGCTTCAGCGAAGTCAAAATGGCGCTTCTCCTGGGCGCCGTCCTCGGCCCGTACGCGCTCGTAGCGCTCCCTGCGGCCATGCTTCTGGGGATCGTTGCAGGAATGTCTCTACTTTTTGGCGAGAAATACCGATTAAGAGCTAGGACGGTCTTTGTACCGTACCTGGCGGCGGGTGCAGTGATGACTCTGTGCTTCGGCCAACTCGCGTTCCATCTCTACGCGAGCATGTAGAACCGACAGGATGTGAAGGAACACGTGGAAGTTGAACTCGAAACTTGTGACAACGTCGACGCCGAGGTGATGAGGTGGCTCTAGGACTATTTCAGGGCGAACCCCTGGCGCTCGATATCGGTGCGTCCACCGTTACGGCGATCCAGCTGGCGGGAAGTGGGAACCGGATCAAGCTGCGCCGTTTCTATGAGTCCCCGTTGCCTGACGGTCTCGTTGTCGACGGGGAGATCGTCGACGCCGACCTCTTCGGCCGGGAACTCAAGGGCTTCGTTCATAAGAACGGCCTGCGCGGGCGCATGACTCGCGTCAGTGTCAGCAATCAGAAGGTTATCGTGCGCAATATCGACATGCCCGAGATGACCGAGGCCGAGTTGCTCGGCGCTATCGAGTATCAGGCGCAGGACTACATTCCGATCCCGGTCGAGGATGCTGTACTCGACTTTCAGGTTCTCGGGCGCAGGACCGATCTGGAAGGTCAGCCCCGGCAGGAAGTGCTTCTGGTCGCCGCGCAGCGCGTCATGGTGGAAACCTTGCTCACTTCGCTCAAAATGGCCGGACTGAAGGTCTCGGGTGTGGACGTGTCGAGCCTGGCCCTCATACGAGCCCTGGTCCCCGATGCATCCTTTCTCGCTGATCCCTCGCAGGCCGGTGTCTGCCGGGGGCTGGTGGACGTCTCCTCGTCTGTCTCCACCCTGGTCGTCGCGGTCGACGACGTGCTCAAGTTCACCCGGGTGATCAACTTCTCGAGCGATCGCTTCGCGCGGGTGATATCGGAGCAGCGAGGCGTCCCCTTCGAAGATGCCTCTAGTTTGGCGCAGACCGTGGGCTTGCCGGGCCCACTTGCCCCCGAGGGAGACGTGTATTCGCCTGAGGTGGTGGCGGAGACCCAGCGCCAGGCCGGCAAGGCGGCCGCCGAACTGGTGGACGAGATCCGGCGTTCCTTCGACTACTACCAGGGGCAGGAGGGCGCCACCCCGGTCAAAGAGCTTTTCCTGAGCGGAAGAGGCACGCTGGTCCGAAATCTCGACGCGCATCTGTCCGAGGCGCTCGGACTCCCCGTCGTCATCGGGAACCCGCTCAGCCGCGTGTCGGACAATAGCTCCAGTCTGTCCGACGAAACGCTTGCCATCATCGGCCCGTCGCTCGCCGTAGCGATTGGCCTTGGCCTTCCGGAGGAAGACTGACATGGCCCGCCGCGTAAACCTCATCCCGCGCTCTGAACGGCCTCGCACTCGGACCGACTGGGGCCTGCTGGCAATGGTCGGATTGTTCATCATCGTGATATTCGGTCTTGGGTTCGGCTACTACATCTTCAGCAACGTGCTCGACGATCACCAGCAGGAACTGGCCGATCTTCAGATGCAGACGGCCGCCCTCGAGCAGCAAGTCGAGGCCTTGCGCCAGTACGAACAGTTGGCCGGCCAGAAGGAGGACGTGCAGGCTGTGGTTCAGAGTATCTACTCGACCCGGACACTGCTCTCGGAAGTACTTGACGCGGTAAGCCTGGTCGTCCCCGAGAACGCGTGGTTCCAGAGCCTCAACCTCACAGCTTCCGACCCGGGGATCGTTCCTGATGAAGCGGATGCGTCGGCGGTCCAGGACGGCAACATAAGCATAGAGGGAGAGACGTACAGCTTCGAGGACGTGTCCCGGCTTATCGTGCGCCTGCAACTCATCCCGTCGCTCACCGGTGTGGAGCTGACGTCGGCTGACCAGTCTCGCGAGGCAGACGGATCCCAGTTGGAGCTCAAAGGCTTCTCCATCGGCGCCTACGTCCTCAACACGGAGCCGGCCAGCGCTCTCCCAGTTACTGAAGTGGAGGTGCCGCAATGAGCCGTAAGATCCGCATGGCCCTTTCGGGCGTAGCGCTGCTCGTTGTCGTCGCGATGGCGTGGTTCTTCCTGATCTCTCCCTTGCGCGCGGAGATCGAGCAGACCGATGCCGCCATCGCCGCGGAGTCCACCAAGATCGCAGCCGCGCAGGCCAAGTTGGCCCAAGCCGAGGTCACCCGCGCAGAGGGCAAGAAGAACCAGGCGCAGCTCATGGAGCTTGCCAAGATGGTCCCCGACTCAAGCCAGGTACCCAGTCTACTGGTGCAGATCCAGGACCTCGCGGATCAGTCGGGGATCAAGTTCATCTCCGTCAGCCCGGGCGACCCCAAGGAGTCCGATGGCTTCCAGATCATCCCGCTGACGCTCCAGTTCGCGGGCAGCTACTTCGATCTCAGTGACTTCGCGTACCGGGCGGAACAGTTGGTGGCCGGCCCCGGGAGGCTTCTCACCGTGAAGTCCATCCAGCTTCAGCTGGGCGGTGCCACTGAGGCAGCTGAGGGCGAGCCGGTCAAGGACAGCCCTGATCTCAACGTCTCCATGACCCTCTACGCGTTCTGCATGGACCAGGCGGCAGCGGCCCAGGCATCTTCGGCCACGTCAGCGACCGCCGATTCTGCCGGCGCCGCCGACACCACTACCACGACCGAGAAATAGCGGAGGAAGAAGATGAAGTTGCAGCGACATCGACATCTTCTGGCGGGAGTACTTCTTGTCGCCGGGTCCGCGGTACTCCTCGCGGGCTGCATGGGCGGCGGAGGAGCCAGCTCCACGACTAGCAGCCTGCGGCAGGCCCGGGTAGCGACCACCGCGCAGTCAGTGGCCGACGCAAGCCAGGAACCCTTCGTGGTAGCCCCGGCCGATTCCTACTCCAGCTTTCAGAGTAAGGACCCGTTCGTCCAGCAGCAGGTAATCACGGAGACGACCCAGCACACGAGCTCGACTTCTGTCAGCCCGCCTCCGTCCTCGACGACCACCACGACCTCCGGCGGAGGGACCACGACGACCAGCTCGACCTCGACTACCAGCACGAGCAGCTCCACGACGTCCACCACCTCGTTCTTCACCCATATGCTTCAGGTGCTGGCGGTGGGTGTTGTTGGCGACGCTCCTGCGGTAACCTTCCAGGTTGACAACAACGTCTACGAGGATCAGCGGATCGGGGATTCGGTCTCCACGAGTTGGGGCGACGTGACGGTGGTCGACATAATGGTTGATAGTAAGATTGTGGCCCTCCTTCACGCCGGACAAACCTTGACCATGGCGGAGCACCAGATCCTCTTCGAGTAGCGCCTTCGCGGAGGCGCCTACTATCCGGGATCGACCAGGCCCCGTTTGTACGGGGGCCAAGGGAGCCGCGCATGAGCACGCTTCGGATGACGACCGCCGGTGAGTCCCACGGTCCGGCTGAGGTCTGCGTGCTCAGCGGGGTGCCGGCCGGGCTGCACATCACCACAGAGGCCATCGATGACGAACTTGCTCGCCGCCAAGGCGGTTACGGGCGGGGGGGGCGGATGGCGATCGAGACCGACCGGTGCCGGTTCCTCGCCGGCGTCAGGCATGGGTCGACGCTCGGAACCCCGATAGCCATCGTTGTCGAGAACCGGGACCACGCGAATTGGATCGAGTCGATGTCGTACGAGCCTTTACCCGAAGGCCGTGCGCGGCCCGCGCCACTGACCATACCCCGCCCCGGGCACGCCGACTTCGCGGGGATGGCGAAGTACGGCCACGACGACATGCGCAACGTGCTCGAGCGGGCGAGTGCTCGTGAGACCGTGGCCCGGGTCGCCGGGGGAGCGGTGTGCAAGAGGCTCGTGGCGGAGATGGGAGTCACGGTGAGGGGCCGGGTCACGAGCATAGGCCCGGTGTCGACGGAGGCCCGAGCCGACTTTGCCCATCCCGAATCCATCGACTGGGAAGCCGTGGAGGCGTCGGCCGTGGGCTGTGCCGACGCTGATCTGACGCAGCGGATGCGTGAGGCCATCGACCGGGCCCGGGGCGCCGGGGAATCGCTGGGTGGCGTCTTCGAGATATGGTGCTGGGGTCTCTGCCCGGGTCTCGGCGGGTATGCCCGCGTCGAGGACAGGCTGGACGGGAGGCTTCTAGGCGCTCTCGGAGCAATCCCCGCCATCAAAGGGGTGGAGATCGGCTATGGGTTCGCCGATGCCGCCAGCGTGGGGTCGAAAGTGCACGATCCGTTCGTCTTGCTCCGCGATGGTGGGGTCCGATGGGTCAGCCGTGACGGGAACAACGCGGGCGGTCTCGAGGGTGGCATGACCACGGGCATGCCGTTAGTCCTACGCGCGGCCATGAAGCCCATCCCCACGCTCACCTCTCCGCTTCCTTCGGTGGATCTTGCCACCATGGAGCCGGTGGAGGCGCACGTCGAGCGCAGCGACGTGACCGCGGTGCCCGCGGCCAGGGTGGTGGCGGAAGCGGTTGTCGCGTATGTAGTTGCTGGAGCCTACCTCGACAAGTTCGGCGGCGACTGTATGGCCGACGTCGTGGACTCCCTGGCCGCCTATGAGAAGAAACTCCAGGAGAGGGGGCTATGGCGCCGCTCGTAGCTCTCGCCGGGTTCATGGGTAGCGGCAAGAGTTCGGTCGGCGCGCTGTGTGCCGGCCTTCTCGGCTGGCGTTTCCTCGATCTCGACGACGAGATAGCGAGAAGCGCGGATATGACCATAGCCGAGTTCTTCCAGCGCCATGGCGAGCGGGATTTTCGCCTGCGAGAGATCGAAGCGTTGAGGGAGGTCCTGTCCCGATCGGAGCAGGATGGGGGAAGAAGTGGGGGCCTCGTCCTTGCTCTCGGCGGCGGCACTCTGCAGAACCCGGAAGCGGCAGGCATGCTCGAAGAGCGGGGCGGTGTTGTCTTTCTCGATGTCGATGCAGACCGGGCGTGGGAGCGAGCGCGTGGAGGCTCCAGACCGCTTGCCCAGGACCACGGTTCTTTCACGGCTCTCTTGGCGGCACGGCATCCCACCTATGAGAGCGTCGCCGACTGGATCGTTCCGGTAGGCGATCGTAGCGCGGAAGACATCGCCGGCGAGATCACGAGGATGGTACGAGCCGCGGGCCCAACCTGGTCCAAGACCTGGGGGGTCAAGCTGGTCTCCACTGAGCGATGCTCGTCTATCATGGGCGGGCCTGGATGTCTGGCTTCTCTTCGAACGCTTGCGGCGGAGACAGCGGCGAAGGGAGCGCGGTTGTTCGTGGTGACCGACCAGAACGTGGAGCAGGCGTGGGGCGCCGCGATCCGCGACCTCCTTGGGCAGTCGGCCGAAGAGAGACGGACGCTGGCGGTCGCCGCCGGGGAACAAAGCAAGACGGTCGATGGCCTGGGAGGCTGCTGGGACTGGCTGGCATCCCAGGGCGCTCGCAGAGATGACATCGTCGTGGCGCTCGGAGGCGGAGTAGTCGGGGACCTAGCCGGCTTCGCGGCCGCGACCTACCAGCGAGGGGTGGGTTTCTGGCAGATCCCCACCAGCCTACTGGCTCAGGTCGACTCGAGCGTGGGGGGGAAGACCGCGGTCAATCTGGAGGCGGGCAAGAACCTTGTCGGCGCCTTCTATCAACCCGAACTCGTCGTGATCGATCCGGAGACGCTGGGAACCCTGCCGGGGACCGACTTCACGAACGGTCTGGGGGAGGTCGCGAAGTATGGCCTCCTGTCCGGCGAGACTCTCTTTGGAGCGCTCGAGCGGCAGCGAGGGCTTCTGCTGGAACGGGATACAAGCGTCATGAGCGAGGTGGTCAAGACGTGCGTCCGCTACAAAGCGGGAGTGGTCGAGGAGGATGAGTTGGACGCCGGCAAGCGGGCTGTCCTCAACCTGGGCCACACCACGGCGCACGCCCTTGAACTCAGCCTCGGTTTCGGCCGTCTCGGGCACGGAGAAGCCGTCGCGCTGGGAGTTCTGGTGGCTTTGGCCGTCAGTGAGAGGCTCCTGGGTTTGGACACCTCGGTGAGGCAGAGAACCGGGGCATTGCTCGATGCGTTCGGCTTGCCTACTCGCCTTGATCTTCCATCGGCCGACACCATCCGGGCTGCCGCGGCTCGAGACAAGAAGGCTACCGCTGCTTCCAGCGGGTTCGTGGGACTGCGCTCGCTGGGGGAACCTGTGTGGGGCCTTGATCTTCCCAGCGATCTCTTCGACCAAGCCCTGGAGGTGATACGCGCATGAGCCGCCTCGTCGTCCTGCACGGCGCGAACCTCGACCTTCTGGGCGAACGCCCTGCTGTGCACTACGGCACCATCACGCTCATAGAACTGGAGCGGATGGTGGCAGGTGAGGCGAAACGTCTCGGCTGGGAATGCCTGTGTCTGCAGACAAACCACGAGGGCCGCTTCATCGAGTATCTACACGAACACAGGCGCGCGGACGCCATGATCGTGAATCCGGGGGCATGGACTCACTACAGCTATGCGATTCGGGATGCTGTCGAACTGGTCGGCTGTCCGATCGCCGAAGTGCATCTTTCGGATATCGCGACACGCGAAGAGTGGCGCCGCCATTCCGTCGTGACGCCGGTCGCCACGTTCACCGTCAGTGGGAAGGGCCCCGAAGGATACCTGGAGGCAGTCCGTCGATTGGTGGAGATGAGCGGCGGGTAGTGTACAATTCAGGGTCGCATCCCGACAGGCGCATTCCTCCCTCAGGGGCAGGTCCTGTTGGCAGCAAACACACTACAGATCGTCGGAGGCCGGTAGAGTGATCTCGACCAACCAGTTCAAGACAGGTATGACCATCAGGTTCGAGGGAGATATCTACCGCATCGCCGAATACCAACACGTCAAGCCCGGCAAGGGCGGCGCTTTCGTCCGGACCAAGCTGCGCAACGTGTCTACGGGCTCCCTTGTCGAACGTACATTCCGTCCCGAGCAGAAGTTCGAGCAGTTGCGTACCGAGAGCCGGCCGATGACCTATCTGTACGAAGAGCCCGATCAGGTCGTCTTCATGGATGCCTCGTCCTACGAGCAACTCGCCCTTCCCAAGAGCATCCTCGAGGGCCGTCTCGACCTGATGACCTTGAACATGCAGGTGGAGGTCGTCTACATCGACGAGGAGCCCTTCGACGTCGAGCTCCCCACTTTCGTCGATCTGAAGGTCACCGATACTGCCGCCGGAGTGCGTGGTGACACGGTGTCGGGGGGCTCCAAGGCTGCCGCGCTCGAGAGCGGAGCGACGATCCAAGTGCCGCTCTTCATCGAGCCCGGCGACGTTATCCGGGTGGACACGCGCACCCGGGAATACGTCACGAGGGCGTAAGGAGGGCAGGCACGATGACTCACTATCTGATCGCAACCACGGTCCTCGAGACCATAGTCCGCGGTTCCCTGGAGAACGACGAGCGCCTGCGTCTGCACGCGCCCTTGCATCTCGTCCGTACCCATCCGGTCGAGGTGGCCGTTGAAGAGGGGCAATGCCGGGTATCGGTGCAGCTCGACGCCCGCATGGGAGAGAGTCTTCCTGCGCTGGCATCGAGCGTCCGCCAGGCCATCGCCGAGGCCCTCGGGTCGATGACCGGACTGAAGGTGGCGGCCGTCGACATCTCCTTCAGCGGCGTATTTCCCGTCGGCGCCTAGCCCGTCTCGCATGCCCAAGGGTCGCAGAAGCGCGCGGCGCCAGGCCGTTTTTCTCCTGTATCAGCAAGATCTTCTTGCGCTGACGCCCGAGGACGCGCTTGCGCGGCCGGGGAATGGGGAGGTCGACGAGTACGCCGCTCGACTCGTGCGCGGCGTGGGCGAGCACCGCACGGAGATCGATGACCTGCTGGGGAAGCATGTCGAGGGTTGGAGCCTCCAGCGGCTAGGCGTGCTCGAGAGAGCCATACTCCGCCTTGCGGCCTACGAGCTCTTGTGGGAACCCGAAACCCCCCCCGCCGTTGTCATCGACGAGGCGGTCGGGTCCGCCAGGCGCTTCTGCTCCGACGAAGCCGGATCCCTGGTCAACGGGGTGCTTGGGGGTCTGGCCGGGTCAATGCGAGTCCAGGAGGCCGAGGCATGACCGACACGGCCGCGCGGCTGCTCGATCAACTTCAGTTGCCTGAGGACCTGCGGACGCTGGACCCGGACTCGCTTCGCCGGCTCGCCGCGGAGATCCGAGAAGAGATAATCAAGACCATCTCCGAGAACGGTGGGCACCTGGGAGCAAGCCTCGGCGTCGTGGAGTTGACCATCGCGCTGCACGCGGAGCTGAACACACCCCAGGACGCCATCATCTGGGATGTGGGGCACCAGTCGTACGCGCACAAATTGCTCACCGGGCGGCTCGATTCCTTCGGGTCGATTCGCACGTATGGCGGGCTCTCGGGGTTTCCGTGCCGGGGCGAAAGCCCCTACGACGTCTACGGCACCGGCCACAGCAGCAGTTCGGTGAGCGCGGCCGTCGGCATGGTGGCCGGCAAGCACCCGGGGAGGGTAGTGGCGGTCATCGGGGACGGAGCGCTCACCGGCGGTATCGCCTATGAGGCCCTCAACCACGCGGGGCATCTGGGTATACCCGTGCTCATCATCCTGAACGACAACACGATGTCGATCGAAAAGAACGTCGGGGCCATGAGCGCTTACCTGTCCCGTCTGCGCACCGAGCCGACGCTCTACCGCTTTCGGCGGGACATGGAGCGGCGGCTGCAGCGGCTTCCTGGGGTGGGAGATCGGGTCGCCGCCGTCGGCGAGCAGCTGAAGGACAGCATCAAGGCGGCACTGGTCCCGGGGATGCTGTTCGAAGATCTCGGGTTCACCTATGTCGGTGTGATCGACGGACATGACATCGAGGATCTCAGGGCCAGTATCAGACGCTCGCTCGCAGTGGAAGCCCCCGTACTGCTACATTGCCGTACGGTCAAAGGCAAGGGCTACCCGCCCGCGGAGCAGCAGCCCGGCCGCTATCACGGCACGCCGAGGTTCTCGGTCGAGACCGGCAAGAACCTCGACCCCGAAGGGCCTACCACCTTCACCCGGGCCTTCGGGGAGGCGGTGGTCGAGTTGGCTCGCTCGGACGATCGCGTTGTCGGGATCACGGCGGCCATGGCGACGGGGACGGGCCTTAATCTGCTCCGTGAGGCCTTACCCGACCGTTTCTTCGACGTCGGGATTGCCGAGGCCCACGCCGTAGCGTTCGCCGCCGGACTGGCGGCCACAGGCAAACGGCCGATAGTCGCCATCTACTCGACTTTTCTGCAGCGCGCCTTGGACCAGGTGATTCACGACGTCTGCCTACAAGGACTGCCGGTGGTGTTCGCCGTCGATCGGGCCGGTCTCGTGGGCGAGGACGGGCCGACTCATCATGGGGCCTTCGACCTCTCCTTCTTGAGAATAATCCCCGGGCTCACCGTCTACATGCCCAAGGACGAGGCCGAACTGCAGAGAATGCTCGCCACCGCGCTGTCTCTCGATGGTCCCTCCGTCATACGGTATCCGCGCTCGGCCGGTGTAGGGATGCGCCTCGAGCGACCCATAAGGCCGCTCGCAGGGCCGTGGGTCGACGTGGTGCGGCGGGGAACGGACGTCCTTCTCTTGACGGCCGGACCGGCCACCCTGTGGGCCGAGACTGCCGCTGGGTTGCTTTCGGCCAGAGGCATCGAGGCGACGGTCGCCGGGGTGAGGAGGCTGCACCCGCTCGACGCTGAGGCCATCCGCCCGCTGGTCGCGGAGCATCCGGTTGTCGTCACCGTGGAGGACAACGCTTTGGCCGGCGGGTTCGGGTCGGCCATCCTCGAGTTTATGTCTGGCGAGGGGTTGTCCCGGCCGACGGCGCGTATTGGATTGCCCGATGCCTTCGTGTGCCAGGGCTCTTTGGATCTGCTGCGCCGGGATGTAGGTCTGACCGCCGAGGCCATCGCCGAGACGGTCGAGCGGCTCGTCCGCGACGCGGCGGCAGCTTCTGACACGTCCGTCTCGTAGGCGGCCACCGTGTCTCGAGCGGCCCGCATCCGGCTCGACGAGTTGGTCTTCTCTCGCGGTCTAGCCCCCAGCCGCACCGCCGCCCGAGCCATTATCATGGCCGGCCTGGTTCGGGTCAAAGGGGAAGTGAGTGACAAGGCGGGCACTCTGGTCGACCCCGCCGTGCCTGTCACTGTCAAAGAGAGGCCAAGGTTCGTCTCCCGAGGGGGAGAAAAGCTCGATGCGGCCCTCGTCACGTTCGGCGTCGACGTCGCCGGCTGTTCAGCTTTCGACGTGGGAGCCTCTACCGGGGGCTTCGTCGATTGTCTTCTCCAGCGGGGTGCGAACCAGGTCATCGCTCTCGATGTGGGCAGGGGGCAACTGGACGCGCGCCTACGAGCCGATCCAAGAGTCCACGTGATCGAGGGGGTCAACGCCAGGTACCTGGCGCCCGAGTCGCTGCCCTGGCGGCCGGACATGCTGACCATGGACGTCGCTTTCATCTCGGTGACGAAGGTGCTTCCCGCGGTCGTTCCGTGCATGGCCCCGCGCTACACGGGCGTCATCCTGATCAAGCCCCAGTTCGAAGCAGGCCCGAAAGATGTGGGCAAGGGCGGCATCGTGCGCGACCTCTCGGTCCATCGCCGCGTCCTGATGGAGACCGCGAGCTTCGTTGTCGCGCATGTGGACGCGGACCTCATCGCTCTGTGCCGGTCGGCAGTGCCCGGCACCGGGGGTAACGTCGAATACTTTCTCCATCTATCGTCTGGTGGAGCAAAGGGGCTCGCTCTTGATACGCTTGAGGCTGCGGTCGAGGACACAGTGGCAGAACAAGGGCAAAGCCGCGGAGGAGGCCGGGTTGAAGCGTAAGATCGAGCGAGTGGTCATCCTGACGCACGGCGATCCCGCGGTGGCGGCAGGAGCGCTCCGGCAGAGCGTGGCGTTCCTGCAGGGGCACGGCGTGGCGGTGGCGATGCCTCCGGCCGAATGGGACAAGCATACCGGGATCCTGTCCGGCTCAGGTGACGTGGCGCGCGTGATCGAAGAGAACGATCTTCACGAGGTGGACCTCTGCTTGGTGCTCGGCGGTGATGGCACCATGCTCCGAGGGTTCCGTCTTACCCGGGACAGGCATATCCCCGTTGCTGGGGTGAACCTGGGAAGGGTGGGCTTCCTGACCACCGTGCTGAGCGACAGGCTGGAGGAGGGTCTCGCGGCGCTTCTCGCCGGCGAGTTCACCGAGCATCCTCTCCTCGGGCTGCGGGCCACGCTGGGCTCATCGGTCTTCCGGGCCACCAACGATGTTGTCGTGGGCCGGGGAGATCGTTCGGACGCATCGGCTCTGGCCCTCCGGATCAACGGCGTGACTCTCTTTGAAGTCCTGTGCGACGGGGTGGTGGTGGCGACTCCCGCCGGTTCCTCGGCTTACAGTCTGGCAGCAGGAGGGCCACTGCTCGGGATATCCGTCGAAGCCTACGTGATCAGTCTGGTAGCTCCGCATGCGGTGGGCGTGCGTCCCGTCGTCGCCGCCCCCCGTGACGTGCTGGAGATCACCAATACCTCCACCTACGAAGACTGCGCTGTGGATATTGACGGTCAGAGGTCGGGTGTCATCTCTCCCGGGGGCGTGATGCAGATAAGGACCGAGCCGGGGGTCGCCTCTCTCGCCCTTCTCGAGGGGGACAGCCTCTACCATCATTTCCGCGACCGTCTGCTGTAAAAGAGAGAGCAGTGCTCGCGTCGCTCTCTATCCGTAACTTCGTGCTCATCGAAGACGCGACCCTGGAATTCGGCGACGGCCTGACCGCCTTGACCGGTGAGACCGGGGCGGGCAAGACGCTTCTCACCAAAGCCCTCGGGCTGCTGATGGGTGAGCGGGCCGAGGAGGGCATGGTGGGCGCTACCGGCCAGGAGGCCTTGATCCAGGCTCTATTCGACCTGGATGCCGGTCAGGTGGCCCAGTTGCCCGAGGAGCTTCGCGAGTTGGCGGGTCTGGAGGGGCCCGGCGAGCTGATCCTCACGCGGCGCCTGGGCAAGGCTGGAAGGAACCGCTGCTACCTCAACGACAGCTCGGTCACTCTGACCTCGATGGCTGCCGCCGCGGGCGCTCTGCTCTCGTTCGCTGGGCAGCACGAATACCGAAGGTTACTCGATCCGGGCTACCAACTCGCCGTCCTCGATCAGTGGGCGGGGCCCGAAGCGCTCGAGTTGGCGGCTGCCTGCCGGACGGCGTACGAAAAGGGGCGGGAAAGTGGCCGTCTTCTGGAGGAGAGCCTGCGGGCACGCAACCAGCGGCTTCGCGACATCGAGTTGCTGCGCTTTCAGGTCGCCGAGCTGGCCGAGGCCGGGCTCTCGTCCGATGACGAAGGGGCGCTTCAGGCCGAACAACGCCTTCTGGCCCGCGCTGAGGACATCCAACGCGATCTGAACCTCGCTGCCCAACTGCTGAATAACGACGAGTCGGCCACCGACGCAGCGGAGCTCGTGGGGCGGGCGGGCGCGCTTGTGGCCGGTCTTTCGGCCGTGGGGCCCGAGGTGGAGACCTTGGCGGAAGCGCTGCGCGAAGCTCACTACGGAGTCACGGAACTATCACGGGAGCTCCGCCACTTCGTGGAACAGGTCAACGTCGACCCCGCCCGGCTGCAGGCGGTCGATCAGCGCCTGCGCCTGTATACCGACCTGACCCGCAAGTACGGTGGTTCGACCGCGGCGGCGGTCGCGTATCTCGAGGCCTCCACCGTCCGCCTCGCGCTGCTCGAACAGGGGGAAGAAGACCTCTCCAGGCTGGAAGAAGAGGCCGCTGGGGGCAGGGCCCTAGCGCTCGAGCTGGCGGGCTCGCTCACCACGGCCCGGCGGGCAGCCGTGCCGCTGCTGGAGAAGGCAGTAGCCGCCCAGCTCTCCGGTCTGGGCATGACATCGGCGGTCATGACCGTCGCGCTGGAGACGCGATCCGGCTGGGAGGGTCTGCGCGAGACCGGTGCGGAGTCGGTGGAGTTCTTGCTGGCGGCCAACCCCGGCCAGTCTCCGCGTAGCCTGGCTCACACGGCTTCAGGCGGGGAGCTGTCCCGGGTGTTGTTGGGACTCAAGTGCGCGCTGGCGGGGGCGGGCGATGACGAGACTCTTGTGTTCGATGAGATAGACGCGGGCATAGGAGGCAGGACGGCGGTCGCCGTGGCCCAGAAGCTCCACGAGCTCTCGGGCCGGTCGCAGGTAGTGGTCGTCACCCATCTTGCTCATGTGGCGGCGCTCGCCGGCCGTCACTACGCGATCGAGAAGACGAGCGACGCCACAGGCGCGGTCACGCGCCTCTCCCGGCTCGAGGGTGAGGCGCTGGTGGAGGAGTTGTGCCGGATGATGGGCGGGCGACCCGATGACGCGGAAGCTATGGCCCACGCGCGGGACTTGCGAGACAGGGCGTTGGGCGGGCTGATAGACTAGATAAGGCGCGGGGCTGATAGGCCATGCGCCGCCCGGTTCCACCATCGCGCGGTAGGGGTTGGCATGGCTAAGCACATTTTCATCACCGGCGGAGTTGTGTCCTCGCTCGGGAAGGGCATCACTGCCGCCTCCCTGGGTCGCCTCCTCAAGAGCCGGGGGCTCAGGGTGACGATCCAGAAGTTCGATCCCTATCTGAACGTAGACCCAGGCACCATGAGCCCGTTCCAGCACGGCGAGGTGTTCGTCACCGACGACGGCGCCGAGACCGATCTCGACCTGGGGCACTACGAGCGGTTCGTCGACGAGAGTCTCACCCGTGACTCCAACATCACCTCCGGCTCCGTCTACTACAACGTCATCCGCAAGGAGCGCAAGGGCGACTATCTGGGCGGGACCGTACAGGTCATCCCGCACGTCACCAACGAGATCAAGGAGCGTATCGCCCGGGTGGCGCGCAATCCCCAGGTCGACGTGGTCATAACCGAGATCGGGGGGACCGTCGGCGACATCGAGAGCCTTCCCTTCCTCGAGGCCATCAGGCAGTTCCGAAACGATATCGGGCGCCGGAATGTCATCTACATCCACGTGACCCTCATACCGTACATCGCCGCGAGCGGCGAGCTCAAGACCAAGCCGACTCAGCATAGCGTGGCGGAACTCAGGAGCATCGGTATTCAGCCCGACATCATCGTCTGCCGCTCCGACCGCACCATCAGGCAGGATCTCAAAGAGAAGATCGCTCTGTTCACCGATGTGGAGCCCCGCGCTGTCATCAGCTGCGTCGATGCGCCAAATATCTATTTCGTGCCCATCAATCTCCGGGACGAAGGGCTGGATCGCCTCGTCGTGGAGAAGTTGGGGTTGGAGACCGAGCCTCCGCAGTTGGACGAGTGGATCACTTTGGTCGAGAAGGTCAAGTGCGCGACCGGGACCGTCCGGATCGCCCTGGTCGGCAAGTACGTTCAACTGCAGGACGCGTACTTGAGCGTGGTCGAGGCGTTGAAGCACGCCGCTATCCATCATGGACGTAATCTGGAGATCATCTGGGTGGACGCCGAAACGCTCAAACAGGAAGAGATCACCTCCCGGCTCGAGCATGCCGATGGCGTCCTGGTCCCTGGAGGCTTCGGTATCCGAGGCATCGAGGGCAAGATCATGTCGGCGTGTTACGCCCGCGAGAACAACGTGCCCTATCTGGGCCTCTGCCTGGGCCTTCAAGTGGCCGTCGCCGAGTTCGCGCGGCATGTTGGTGGCATGGTGGGGGCCAACTCCTCGGAGTTCGACCCGTCCACCAGCTATCCGGTCATCGACCTGCTGCCCGAGCAGAAAGACATCGCCGACATGGGCGGGACCATGCGCCTTGGCGCCTCCCCGACGAAAGTGCTCGCCGGTACAAAGGCCTTCGAGGCCTACGGCGAAGAGCTCATCTCCGAGCGGCACCGTCACCGTTATGAGGTCAACAACACGTTCCGCGGCCAACTGGTCGACGCAGGCCTGGTGATCAGCGGGACGACGCCCGATGGGCGGCTGGTCGAGCTCGTCGAGTTGACCGATCACCCGTGGTTCGTAGCCTGCCAGTTCCATCCCGAGTTCAAGAGCCGCCCGACGAATCCGCACCCGCTGTTCCGCGACTTCGTGGGAGCGGCGATCACCTCGCAACGCAAATGACGGATGCGCCTCTCCCGTCTCGCGACCGGCTGACGGAGCTGTTTCTCGAGTTCACCCGCATAGCGAGCCCGTTCAAGCACGAGCGCCGCATGGCGGACGCGGTCATCAAGCGGCTGGAGGCGCTGGGAGTAACGGTCCACGAGGATGAAACCGGCGCGAGGACGGGTGGTGACACAGGAAACCTGTGGTGTACGGTCATCGGCAAGGGGGAGCCCCATATCGCCCTTGGCGCCCATCTGGACACCGTCATGCCGACCGATCGCATCGAGCCTTTCCTGGACGACAATGGCATCTTTCGCAACAGCCAGCACACGATCCTGGGGGCCGACGATAAGGCCGCGGTGGCGGCGCTGGTGCACGCTACAGAGCTCCTGAAGGGCTCCGACCGATCCTTTCCCTCGTACGAGCTCCTTTTCACGGTATCCGAGGAGATAGGGCTGGTGGGTTCCAAGCATCTCGACGAAAAGGTGCTGAATAGTCCCTTCGCGGCGGTGTTCGATTCGGCGGGACCGGTGGGCGGAATCACGGTCAAGGCTCCCAGCCACGAGACGTTCAAGGCGACATTCCGGGGCCGGGCGGCGCATGCCGGCGTCGAGCCCGAAAGGGGACGCAGCGCCATCCAGGCGGCGGCCAAAGCCATCGCGGCCATGCAACTCGGCCGGCTGGACGACGAAACCAGCGCCAACATCGGGGTCATCCACGGGGGAGTGGGGACGAACATCGTGCCCGATCTCTGTGAGATAGAGGGTGAATGCCGCAGTCATGATGAAGAGAAGCTTGCTCGAGTAGCGGCCGAGATGGTCGATGCCATGCAGGCGGGCGCTGCGCAAGCCGGCGCCGACGTCGATATCGCTCTCGTCCACGAGTATCGGGCTTTCGCGCTTTCGAGTCGCTCGCCCGTCGTCCGTCTGAGCAAGGCCGCGGTTGCCGATCTCGGTCTTGAGCCCCATATGCAGGCGAGCGGCGGAGGGTCGGATGCCAACATCCTCAATGCCCGGGGTCTTCCCACCGTCAATCTCAGCGCGGGAATGACCCAGGTGCACAGCCCCGAAGAGCACGTGAGTCTCGACGATCTCGAGCGCCTGTGCGACCTGGCGCTCAGGATGATACTGATGGCTCCCGACTACGCGCCCCGAGCGCGCGAAGCGGCCACCAGCGCAGATGACTGATTCGCCCGCGCAGCGTGACCCTGCTGTCCCGCCTTTCGCGGCCGGCGACGCACCGCAGCCGAACGCCGCCATCGAGCCAATCCCCGAGGTGCTCGGCTCCCGTTCGGTATACGAGGGTCAAGTGGTCAGCCTGCGTGTGGACGAGATCGCTCTTCCCCAAGGGCGGAAGGCGACTCGGGCAGTGGTGGAGCATCCCGGGGCCGTCGTGGTCATCGCCCTCGACGAAAAGGGGGAGGTAGCGCTGGTCCGCCAGTACAGGCACGCGGTCAAACGGTACCTCTTGGAGCTCCCGGCCGGGGGGCTGGAGCCTGGCGAGGCGCCTTTGGCCACGGCACAGCGGGAACTACGCGAGGAGGTCGGCGTGGAGGCCGCGAAGTGGACGCCGCTGGGCTACTTCTTCTCCTCGCCCGGATTTGCCAACGAGATCCTCCACGTGTTCCTGGCCGAGGACCTGCGGCCGGCCTACGCCGAGCCCGACGAAGATGAGGACATAGTCGTGGTACGGTACAGTCTGGACGAACTGTATGAGCACCCCGAACGTATCGAAGACGCCAAGAGTCTGGCTGCACTGCTCCTTCTGAGTGGGGTCGCCAAAGCTGAACACTGAACGGACGGAAGGACGAGGCCCAAGGATGCGAGTCGGAGTGCCAACCGAGATCCGTGAGGAAGAGTACCGGGTAGCTCTGACCCCCGCAGGCACCAAGGAGCTCACCACGAGGGGCCACGAGGTCCTCGTACAGCGAGGCGCGGGGGAGGGGTCCCTCATCGGCGACGACGCGTACGTCGCCGCCGGAGCCCGCATCGTCCCCGATGCGGAAGCGGTGTTCGTCCAGGCCGAGTTGATCGTCAAGGTCAAGGAACCGTTGCCGGAGGAGATCTCCCGTCTCGAGCCCAGGCACATCCTCTTCACCTACCTGCATCTGGCCCCGGATCGCGAGCTGACCAGCGGTCTAGTCGCAAGTGGCGCGACCTGCCTGGCGTACGAGACCGTGGAGACCGCGGACGGCCGTCGTCCGTTGCTCGGCCCCATGAGTGAGATAGCGGGGCGGTTGGCCCCGCAGATAGGCGCCTACTTCCTCGAACGGATGAGCGGCGGCAAAGGCAAGCTGCTGGGAGGCGCAACGGGGGTCAAGCCCGCGAACGTGGTGATCCTCGGGGCGGGCATAGCCGGTTCCAACGCGGCCATCATCGCCACCGGCATGGGAGCGCGGACCAAGGTCTTCGACATCGACCTGGAGGCGCTGGGCAGCGTCCGCCGGGTGGTCCCTGCGGTGGAGACTCTTCACAGCGACCAGTGGACCATCGAGGCCGAGGTAGCAGCGGCCGATGTAGTCATCGGCGCGGTTCTCGTATCGGGGGCGCGCACGCCGGTGCTCGTTTCCGAGGACGCTGTCCGCTCGATGCAGCCGGGCTCGGTCATCGTCGACCTGAGCATCGACCAGGGGGGGACGGTGGCCACCTCTCGTGCGACCTCGCACCGGGCCCCGACGTTCGTGAAGCACGGTGTGATCCACTACTGTGTGGACAACATGGCCGGAGTGGTCCCGATAACCTCGACGATCGCTCTCACCAACGCCACGCTCCCCTACATCACCGCGGTGGCCGACTCGGGAGTGGTGGCAGCGGCGCGGGGCGACCATGCCCTGGCTCGCGGGGTGAACGTCATGGAGGGTAAGGTGACGATCAAAGAGGTCGCCGAGGCTACCGGCAATCCGTATTTCCCGCTCGAGTACGTCCTGCCCATCGAATACATGTAGCCAGGCAGGACCGCCGCGGTGAACCGTCCGCCTGCCCAGGACCCGGCTCTCTCCGCGCACCTGCGCGCCCTCCGGCTCGAAGACGGATTGTCCGAGCGTACCGTGGAGTCCTATGCCCGCGATCTGACGCAGTTCTCGGCCTTCCTTGCCGAACGGGAGCGCCCACTGCCGGATGCCACCTCTGAAGACGTGAGGACGTACCTGGCGCAGGGAGACTGGAGGCCTTCCACCCGGGCCCGCAAGGCCGCGGCCATCCGTTCGTTCTATCGGCGCCGGGTCGTGCTGGGGCTTGCTGTTTCCGATCCCACCCGGGCGCTGGCGAGTCCGCGGCTGGAGTCCACCTTGCCACGCGTACTGAGTGTCGCGGAGATCGAGTTGCTGCTGACCAAGCCCAAGCCGACCCCGGGGGGTCTGCGCGACCGAGCGATGCTCGAGACGCTCTATGGGGCGGGACTGAGGGCCTCGGAGGCGCTCGGGCTGCGGCTTCAGGACGTCGATCTGGAGGTAGGGTTCGTCCGGACCGTCGGCAAGGGCGACAAGGAGCGCATCGTTCCTCTCGGGCGGATGGCCATGGAAGCGATACGCGCCTACAACGAGCGGGGCCGGCCCTTCCTGGGGGGGGCGGGGACTCTGAAGGCGCCGGAGTTGTTTCTCAACAACCGCGGACGGCGGTTGTCGCGGCAAGGACTTCACGCCATCATCAAGCGCTACGCTCGAGAGGCGGGGCTGCCGGATGACGTCTCTGCTCACACCCTTCGTCACTCCTTCGCGACCCATCTGCTCGAGGGGGGCGCGGACCTCCGGGCCGTTCAGGAGATGCTGGGGCACGCGGATCTGTCCACCACCCAGATCTACACCCACGTGACCACTGCCCATCTGCAGAGGATCTATCGCGAAGCCCATCCCCGGGCCCGGGCCGGAGAGGCATGAGCCGGTTCGTGTTCCTCGTGCTCGACGGCGTGGGCGTGGGCGCCCTTCCCGATGCGGCAGACTACGGCGACTCAGGATCCGACACACTGGGCAATCTCAGCCGGGTCGTCGACCTCCGCCTGCCTTTTCTGCAGAAGCTCGGGCTCGGTACGGTCATCCCGATCCTCGGAGTGCCCCCGGTGCCGCAGCCCCTGGCCTTGACGGGCCGGCTTGCGACGCTGTCGGCCGGTAAGGACACGACTGTCGGCCATTGGGAGCACATGGGGTTGGTCACCGCCCGACCCTTCCCCACCTATCCCCAGGGGTTCCCGGAGGAAGTCCTTGCCCCGTTCAAAGAGCGGATCGGCCGGGGCGTACTGGGCAACAAGACCGCCTCGGGCACCGCAATCATCGACGAGTTGGGCGAGGCCCACCTTGCCGGCCGAGAGCCGATCGTATACACATCGGCGGACAGCGTCTTTCAGATAGCCGCTCATATCGAAGTGGTCCCGCTGGAGCAACTGTACGAATGGTGTGAGATAGCCCGCGGCATCCTGCAGGGTCCACACGGCGTCGCTCGGGTCATCGCGCGGCCGTTCACCGGGCCTCCGGGGGCCTTCGCGCGGACCAAAGACCGACGCGACTTCTCCCTGGCGCCTCCGTCTCCCACATACCTCGATCTTCTGCAGGAGGCCGGTGTGCCGGTGACGGCGGTCGGGAAGATCAGCGAGGTGTTCGTCGGCCGGGGAGTGACCGCAACCATCAAGGTGGCCGACAACGATGACAATCTCTCCCTGGTGCGGGATCTGCTGCAGCACCGCTCCGACCGCGGCCGCTTTGAGGAAGGCCTCCTCTTCACCAACCTTGTGGATTTCGACATGATCTGGGGCCACCGGAACGACGTCGACGGCTTCGCAAGAGGGCTGGCGGCGTTCGACGCAGCCCTGCCGGGCATCATCGCTTCGCTCGAACCGGGCGACATGGTGATCATCACCGCCGACCATGGAGTGGATCCCACCACCCCCAGCACCGACCACAGTCGCGAGTACGTGCCGCTGCTGCTGTATCCCAGGCCCGCGGACTGCCCGGCTGCCGTTTACGAGGGCACTCTGGCGGATTCGGGGGCGACGGTGTATTCGTCGCTCACCGGTGAGGCTCCTTCGCTGGGAGGTGACGTTCTCACCGCCTGTCGGCCGAGTAGGGGCTGGCGGCCCCACACGCCGGCTCGGCCCTGTCCGGTCGGTGACGCCGCCTTGCTTCCCGGCCGTGTCGGGCCGCTGGAGGCCGAGGAAGCGGCCTCGTACCTGCGGGCGCGCCTGGGCCCGGCTCCGGAGGCAGCGGTCGTGCTCGGCTCCGGCCTGGCTGCCGCGCTGGAGTGGCCTAGAAAGGCCGACGTCGACTACCGCGACATCCCCTTCTGGGCGGAGGGGGAAGTCCCGGGGCATCCATATAGGCTGGCACTCGTGGATAGGGGTCCCCGGGCGGTGGCATTGCTGGAAGGCAGGATCCACGGCTACGAAGGGTACGATCTGAGCGAACTACAGCTGGCCATCGAGACTCTGGCCCGCTGGGGAGTCCGGAAAGTCCTACTGACCACTTCGTGCGGGGCTGTCGCGGCCGATCGCACCGCGGGAGATGTGGTGATCGCGCTGGAGGCCCTCGATTGCCAGACGGCGGGACTGTGCGGGGCCGCCGATGCGGGGCGGCCGGTGCGACTCACGGCGACGCCTGAGGCATTGGCGGAGCAGGTGCTCGCAGCGGCTGGGGCGCCCTCGTGGCTTTCCACCGGGGTCCATGCCTCGTTGCCCGGTCCTCAGTACGAGACCGACGCCGAACTGGGTCTCCTGCGCGCCTTGGGTGCGACCACCGTCAGCATGTCGGCAGCGCCGGAACTGCGAGCTCTGCACCGAACCGGCCTGGAGGCCGCGGTGCTCAGCCTGGTAGTGAACGCGGGGCATACTTCACACGGTGGCGTCCTCGTGGGCGCCGGCCAAGCAGCCTCGACCTTCAGTGCGGCCGTAACCGCCGTATTGCGGTGCTGGGGGTACTGAGCCGCTATATACTAGCGAGCATGAGCTCATCGCCTTCACTGCTTGAAGCCCCTACGGTCATCACGACCCACCAGAACGCGGATTTCGACGCTCTGGCAGCCGTCGTGGGAGCCTCTCTGCTCTACCCTGAGGGACACATCGTCTTTTCCGGTTCGCTGAACCCCAACGTACGGGAGTTCGTCTCCCTGCACGGAGAGAGTCTCCCTATCGTCAACCTGCGTCTGCTCGATCAGACGAAGATCCGCCAACTCGTCATCGTCGACACCGCCGACACCGAGAGGATCGGAGACCTGGCGCGTCTGTGTGGCCAGCCGCGAGTGGAAGTGGTCATCTTCGACCACCACGAGTCGGAGAATCCCGAGCGGCCCGCCTTCGTGAAGGGAGAGAACTGGGTGCTCTCGCGCGACGGGGCCCAGGCTACTTCGATGCTCTACCTCCTGCGGGAGCGAGCCGTCGAGGTGCCGCGGTTGGCGGCCACGATCTTCGCGCTGGGTATCCACGAAGACACCGGTTCGCTCACGTACCCGCGAACCACCATCCGGGATGCCGAGATGCTGGCCGCTTCCATGCGCCTGGGGGCTTCACAGCCTCTCATAGAGCGCTACCTTCACAGCGCATTGACAGCCGAGCAGCGCGTGGTGCTCATGGAGATGGTCGATCTGGTGCGGGTCGAGCGAGTCCGAGGTCTGGACGTGCACACGATCGCTCTGGAAGTACCTGGATATGTCGATGGTCTCAGCGTCATCGCACACAAGCTCATGGAGTTGATCAACGCCGAGGTGCTGCTGCAGGCGGTCGGCATGGAGGACCGGGTGTTCGTGACGGCCCGCTCGCGGGCCGGTTCCGTCGACGTGGGCGCGCTGCTCCACTCCATCGACGGAGGAGGCCACGCCCAGGCGGCTTCGGCCGTCGTCAGAGGGCAGACAGCGCAGGCCACCATCGAGGGACTTCTCACCCAACTGTCGCAGAGCAACCTTGGCGCCCCCACGGCCGGCGAGATCATGAGCCGGCCCGTCCGCCTGATCGACGCCGACACCCCCGTCACCGATGCCCTCATCACGGCCCAGCGCTACGGGCACTCCGGCATATGCGTGCGCGAAGACGGCCGCGTGGTGGGCATCGTCGCCCGCCGGGATCTCGACAAGGCCTTGCGCCACGGTCTGGGGCACGCCCCCGTGAAGGGGGTCATGACGCGCAACATCGCCTTTGCCAAGGCGTCTACGACCGTTGACGAGCTGCGGCGCATCATGGTGGCGGGTAACGCGGGGCGTGTCCCTGTCGTCACCGAGGAGGCGTACGACAGGGCGGTACGGGAGAACTCCGTGAAGGTGGGCGATCTCGTCGGCATAGTCACCCGCACCGACGTCCTGGGGGCCTACCAGGGCAGGTGGGAGCAGGAAGAGGCCGAGTTGGCCACGCCCCAGTTCTACACCATGCAGGCTCTCGCCGAGCATCCGTTCTTCGGTAGGTTGTTCAGGGCCTGTTCCGCGCTGTCTGAGGACGTTCCCGGGGTCTACCTCGTGGGAGGGTCCGTCCGGGATCTTCTCCTCGACCAGCCCAATGCCGACGTCGACATCGCCGTCGAGGGAGACGGGATCGAATTCGCCACCCGGCTTGCCGCCGAACTGGGGGGAAGGGTTCGCGCGCACCGCAAGTTCAAGACCGCGGTCGTGCTTCTCCCGGCCGACGTGCTTGGACAGGCGCCTGCCTGGGTGCGCGCCTCCGGCGAGCCTTTCCACGTGGATGTCGCTACCACCCGTACCGAGTTCTACGACCATCCGGCAGCGCTGCCGCGGGTGGAGCACGCCTCCATCCGCCAGGACCTGTTCCGACGCGACTTCACCATCAACGCGATGGCCATCTCGCTGAGCGGCGAGGACTTCGGCATGGTGATCGACTTCTTCGGCGGGTTCCGCGACCTGCGAGACGGCATCATCCGGGTGCTGCACAACCTGAGCTTCATCGAGGACCCCACTCGGATCTTCCGCGCCGTGCGCTACGAGAATCGCTATGGCTTTCGCATGGACGAGCAGACGGAGGGCTTCGCCAAGAGCTGCGTCGATATGCACCTGGTCGGAGACCTCTCCAGCGTCCGCCTGCGCGACGAACTCATCGCCCTCATTGGCGAGGGAGACATCGAGTGGACGCTGGGACGGCTCTTCGAGTTGGGGGTGGCCCGCGAGGTCCATCCCAAACTGGCGACCGGGACGAAGACGGTGGCGCTCGTCAAAAAGCTCGATTCGTTGGTCGCCGAGATGGGACTGCGGGACGAAGTGATACCCTGGCGGCTACGGTTCGCGGCAGTGACACGTAACATGACCCACGACGAGCTCTATGTGTGGTTGGAGAGGCTCAGGCTGAAAGGGGCCGACAGCCAGGCGATAACGGCGGCAGTCGTAGTTGGGCCGCTGCTCGCTTCGCGTCTGGCGAAGCCCGAGATGCGGGATTGGGACATCTACCGGGCGTTGCGGCGCATCCCGCTCGAGGCGGTGGTCTTCGGGCTGGCGGGCATCGAACCGGGTGTGGTCGAGAGCCGTCTGAGGCGCTACCTGGCGGATATCAGGCATAGGACGCTGAGCGTAACAGGTGACGACCTGCTGGCGATGGGAATGAAGAAAGGACCGGCCGTGGGCCGGATCCTGGAACGGCTTAAGGAGTTGCGAGTGGAAGGTCTTGTTGAAGGCAGGGCTGCCGAGCTCGAGGCAGCGAGGCAGATGGTGGAGAAGGCGCGATGAACATAGACTGGGTCCTCGTACTGACCCTTATCCCGGTGCTGGTCTTCTCCATGACTCTCCACGAATTGGCGCACGGTTTCGTGGCCTACCGTCTCGGCGACCCCACCGCCAAGAACAGCGGACGTCTGAGTTTCAACCCGATCAGACACTTGGATCCTTTCGGTACTTTGATGTTCTTCATCACCGCCATCATCCCGAACGGGTTCATTTTTGGTTGGGCCAAGCCGGTCCCGGTCTCTCCGTACTATTTCAAGAGTCGGCAGAAGGGGATGATGTGGGTGGGCATGGCCGGGCCTCTCACCAACTTTGTGCTCGCTATCTTGTTCGCGGTGGTGCTGAATCTCCTCGAGCCCACTCTCAACCAGCCGGGGCCGGTACGTGATTGGCTCTTCACCCTGCTTTTCTTGGCCTTGCAGGTGAATGTGGTGTTGGGGGTGTTCAACCTCATCCCTCTCCCGCCGCTGGACGGCTCTAGGATCGTGGGCGGGTTTCTTCCGCGGAGCGCCTACGAGAAGTGGGCGGCGCTCGATCGCTACGGGATGTTCATCATCATCGGGCTGCTCGTCGTTATCAGCTATTCCAGTTTCGGAGATCAGCTCGCCCGGGGCGAGATGGCCCTCTTCCGCGCGCTTCTGCCCGCGTACCAGTAGTGATGCAGCCACCCGGCAGCCACACACTGAAGCAGCGATGAGAGCTCTCGAACTCGACCTGGATGTCTATCAGGGGCCTTTCGACCTCCTGCTGTCGCTCGTGTTCAAGGAGGAGATAGACCTTCTCGAGGTGCCCCTCTTCGAGGTCATCTCCGCCTACCTGGACGAGTTGGAAGCCAAGGGGGCGACGGCCGATTGGGACGAGATGAGCGAGTTCTTACTGCTTATGAGCCTTCTGGTGGAGATCAAGTCCCGTCTGCTGCTTCCCGGCGCGGACTCGGGCTTCGAGGCTGAGTTGACACCGGAGCAGGCGCGCGACCAGCTTCTGGCCCGCCTGTTCGAATACAGCAAGTTCAAAGCGGCCGCCGGCCGGCTGCGGGAGATCGGCGAGCAGAGCAGGGTCTGTCTTCTCCGCCCGCCCGAGCGTGAGCAGAGCCGCCGGCTGCCTCCACTCGACTCCATAGCGGGCACCGAAGATGCCATGCGGCTGCGCGAAGGGATGTTGCGTGTTCTCGAGAACCGGCGCGAACCGGACACCGCGCACATCATCCAGACCAAAGTCGAGCTGCAGCGTCAGATCCGCATCATCAGAGGGATCCTGGCCCGGCACGGCAAGTTCTCCTTCAACGGCATCTTCGGCGGCGAGCAACCCCTCGTGCAGGCTTTGTCGCTGTTCGCGCTGCTGGACATGCTCGCCCGAAGTGAAGTGCGGGTCTCGCAGACCGAGAACTTCGCCGACATCAAGGTCCGCCTGCGGGACATGCCGAAGGCCGTCTAGGGAGCCACAGTGACCGACGAACATCTGGCCGAACGCGAGCGGGACGAGCCTACGCCGAACGAACTCGACCGCGATCTAGAAGCGCTTCTCTTTGCTTCCGGCGCGCCACTCGGAGTGGAGGCGATCATAGGCGCGTTGTGCCTGGCAGGCGATGACGGGCGGGTTGAGGTCGAGGCGGCGCTTGCCCGGATCGCCCGCGAGTACTGCGGTGATGGGCGCCACGGTTTCGAGCTGGTCCGTCTGGCAGGCGGCTGGGCTCTCCGCACCGACGCGCGCTGCCACGCGGTCGTGTCACGCCTCTTCGAGTTGCCAGAGGACGCGGGGAAGCTTTCGCCCGCAGCGCTCGAATGCCTGGCCGTGATCGCCTATCTCCAGCCTGTGTCGCGCCCCCAGATCGCCGAGATCAGGGGGGTTAATTCCGATTCGACCGTTCACACGCTTCTTGAGCGCGAGCTGGTGACGGAGGTGGGCAGGTCGTCCGCGGCGGGAGGCGCGTTGCTCTATGGGACTACGCGCCGTTTCGAAGCGATGTTCGGCCTGGCGGGTCTGGATGAACTGCCTCCGCTGGAGGGGTTCGCGTTGACGGAGGACCAGAAGGACGAACTGCGCCGCCGCCTGGGATTGCTGACCGTACCCGAGTAGAGGTGAGTGGTGAAAGTGCGGCTTCAGAAAGCGCTGGCCGAAGCGGGCTTCGCCTCCCGACGCGCCAGCGAGGAGCTGATCAAGGCCGGCAGAGTCACTGTCGACGGAACGACCGCGCAACTGGGTGCGTCGGTGGACCTCGAGACGCAAGTCGTAGCCGTCGACGGGCTGCCGATTGCGGCGGAACCCAAGGAATACTGGCTTCTCAACAAGCCGGCGGGAGTGCTCAGCGCCGCGACCGACGCCCGGGGCCGGCGAACGGTGGTCGAGTGCGTACCTACCCGGGCGCGGGTATTCCCGGTCGGCAGGCTTGACCTGGAAAGCACCGGCCTCCTTCTGCTCACTAACGACGGTGACCTCGCCGGACGCCTGCTTCATCCCCGCTTCCATGTGGAGAAGGAGTACGAGGTGCGGGTGCGGGGGGTAGTGAGTAAGGCGGCGCTGGAAGCGCTTCGCCGTGGGGTGATGCTGGAAGATGGGCAGACGGCACCGGCCGTCGTGCGCGTGCTGGAGATCGTGCGGCCGCCTCGGAGCGGCCCAGAGACGTCGCTCAGCATCGTCCTCTACGAGGGCCGGAAGCGCCAGGTCCGCCGGATGCTCGAGACGGTGGGGCACAGGGTGGTCGCTCTGCACCGGACGCGCTTCGACGGCCTCACCGATGGCGGGCTTCTACCCGGCCAGGCGCGCAGGCTATCGGTGGCCGAACTGGCGCAACTCCGCAAGCAAGCGGGCTCATAGCCGCCGTCAAGCGCTTCTCGCGGCTATACTGGACTCTCGCTTTGCCACGCCGCCTCGAGGTGACGGAGTACTGATGAGACTGAACCCAGTCCTGGAGAAGCTGACGCCCTATCGCGCCGGTCCTCCGCTGGAAGATATACGCCGGCGATATCATCTGGAGCGCGTGTCCAGGCTGTCGGCCAACGAGAGCCCCTTGGGCCCGTTCCCCGAAGTCGTCGAAGCGATGAAGGGAGCCTTGGACGGCCTCAACCGGTATCCCGACGGGGCGTGCAGCGAGTTGCGGAGCCTGCTGGCCGAGCAGTTGAACGTCGCCGAAACCCGGCTCACGTTCGGGAACGGTTCCTGCGAGCTACTCATGCTGCTGGGGGAGGCCTTTCTCGGTCCCGGGCGGCACGTGGTGCTGCCACATCCCTCGTTCGTCATGTACCGCGCTATCGCTGTCGCGCGAGGAGCCTCTTTCACGGCGGTGGACCTGCCTGACCTGGACTACGACCTCGAAGCCATGCTGGCCGCGATACAG
This sequence comes from uncultured Actinomycetota bacterium, assembly GCA_963783835.1. Lineage (GTDB taxonomy): Bacteria > Actinomycetota > Thermoleophilia > RBG-16-64-13 > RBG-16-64-13 > CAIQPS01. The sequence goes on along the minus strand of CAWAOX010000015.1, from coordinate 525,014 downwards.
GAAGATACGACCCTTCTTGTGATCTGCAACCCCAACAACCCGACCGGCAGCCATGTTCAAGGCGACGAGCTTCGGACGTTCCTCGAGCGCGTCCCGGCCCACGTGGCTGTGGTTCTTGACGAGGCCTATGGGGAGTTCGTCAGCCCGGCCAAGCAGGTCGATTCGGTCGCCTGGCTCGACGAATTCCCGAACCTCGTAGTGCTGCGGACCTTCTCGAAGATCTTCGGCCTCGCCGGGCTGCGAGTCGGCTACGGCATCGCCGATCCGGAACTGGTCCAGGCGCTCGACAAGATCAGGCAGCCCTTCAACGTGGATTCCTTGGCGCAGGTGGCCGCGGCCACGTCGCTTCGTCTGCCGGCCCGCGTGGAGGAGCGCAGGAGGATGGTCGCCGCCGAAAGGGGACGCATCGAGAAGCGGCTCGCTGAACTGGGAGTGGCTTACCACCCAAGCGAGGCCAACTTCATCCTGTTCGACGTCACCCGCTTGGGGATACCGGGCGCCGAAGTGGCTCAGGCCTTGCTGGAAAAAGGGGTTCTCACCCGTTCGGGCTATGCGATGGAATGCCCGGGTTGGATTCGGGTTACCATAGGTGAAGGGGCGGAGAACGACATGTTCCTCGAGGCGCTGGCCGAATTGCGGGGCTGGCACGCGGTGCCACCCCCGCACGCTGTGGACGACTTGAGCGCTGAGGCTCTGAGCCCGGAGAGTTGAGATGGACGGCGGAAGCACCGAGATGATGATCGTGATGCAGGAGGGGTCGACGCTTGAGGAGGTCGAGCGCATCCTGGAAAGGCTGGAAAGCGCGGGGGCCAGCGGGCACGTGTCGACCAGCGACATCGTGACCGTTATCGCGGTGATGGGGGAGCGGGAGGTCATCGCCGGCCTGCCTCTGGAGGCGTACCCCGGGGTGGACAAGGTGCTGCCGATCCTCCGCCCCTACAAGCTGGTCAGCCGGGAGTTCCGCCGCTCCGATACGGTCATCACCGTGGGGGGGACGAGCCTGGGCGGAGGGCACGTGGCGCTCATCGCCGGACCCTGCTCGGTGGAGACGCGGGAACAGCTGCTGGAGGCCGCCCGCGCCGCCAAGGCCTCGGGCGCGACCATGCTCCGCGGAGGCGCCTACAAACCGCGCAGTTCGCCGTACGCCTTTCAGGGACTGGGCATCGAGGGGCTTGAAATACTTGCCGAAGCCCGGGAGGCCACCGGTCTGCCCGTCGTGACCGAGCTCATGGACCCGCGCCATCTTGAGGACGTGGTCGCATACTCGGACGTCATTCAGATAGGCGCCCGCAACATGCAGAACTTCCAGCTACTTTCAGCCGTCGGGCAGGTCGACCGCCCGGTTCTGCTCAAGCGCGGGCTCGCGGCCACCATCGATGAGCTGCTGATGGCGGCGGAGTACATCGTCAAAGAAGGCAACGACAAGGTCATCCTGTGCGAGCGCGGCATCCGCACCTTCGAGACCGCCACCCGCAACACGCTCGATATCTCCGCCGTGCCCATACTCAAGCAGCGCAGTCATCTGCCCGTGGTAGTAGATCCCAGCCATGCGGCGGGCAAAGTGGAGCTGGTCGAGCCGTTGTCGCTGGCCGCCATAGCAGCGGGAGCCGACGGCATCATGATCGAGATGCACCCGACTCCCGAGACGGCCCTCTCCGATGGAGCGCAGTCGCTCGACCCGGCCCAGTTCGAACGCGTGGCGGCACGCATCCGGGAGATCGTCGGCTGGGCCGGCAAGACCCTGGGGTAGATCCCGTGTCGGATCCCCGCCAGCATAGTGGCATCCATCGCCTGGCAATCGTCGGTGTGGGGATGATGGGCGGGAGCCTCGCGCTTGCCGCGCAGGAACGTGCCCAGGTGGACGCCGTCGTCGGCTACGACGCCGATCCCGCAGCTCTTGATCTCGCCCTGCGCAAGGGCGTCATCACCGAGACGGCGCTGTCGGCTGCCGAGGCCGCGGCCTACGCCGATCTGGTCGTCGTTTGCACTCCCGTCCGGAGCATCCCCGCGCTGGTCGAAGAGTGCGCGACGGCGCAGCCCGTTCCGCGACTCATCACCGATATGGGCAGCACAAAATCGGCCATCATGGGCAGCCTCTCTCCGCTGGCCCGGTCTCTCTTCATCGGCGGCCATCCGATGTGCGGCTCGGCCGATACCGGGGTGCGATACGCCAGGGCGGATCTCTTTGAGAATGCCACGTATTTCCTCTGCACGACGGGAGCGGCATTCCCGAAACTGTACGAGATGCTACAAGAGTTCATACTGGAGCTCGGAGCCCGCCCCACTCACATCGACGCTGTGGCTCACGACCGCATCACGGCGGTGGTCAGCCATCTCCCGCACGTTCTCGCCAACGTGCTGATGGACCACACAGGCACTTTGCGGGTGCGCGGCAAGAGGGCCCTGCACTGCGTGGGCCCGAGCTTCAAGGACCTCACCCGGGTGGCGGGCGCCAACCCGGCGATGTGGGGAGACATATTTCTTGAGAACCGTGTCGCCCTGTCCCAGGCACTGCGCTCCATATCGGCCGAACTGCAGGAGTTCTCGCTCCTGCTCGAACAAAGCGACGAGACCGCCGTCCTGGATTCAATCGCCTCAGCGGCCGCGTATCGCGAGGAACTTCTCGAGTACGAGGACATCACTCCCGCCACACTCTACAAGGTGACGGTGCGGGTGCCCGACCAGCCCGGCGTGGTATCCAAGGTCATGACCGCGCTGGGGCAGGCCGACATCAACATCGAGGACCTCACCCTTCACCACTTCAGCCGCAGCGTCGGTGGCGACCTCGTGCTGTTCATAATGGGAGAGGACGTCGCGGAAACCGCGGCCACACTTGTCCAGGGGCTTGGATACGGCGTGTCGGTGTCGTTCTCGGGTGACGCCGGTGACTGAGGGGCAGAACAGCCCCGTTTCGCCTGATCGGCGGCGCTTCTTGCCCGCCGCGAGGGGTCTGCGCGGCACGATCCACGTCCCGGGCGACAAGTCGGTGTCGCATCGAGCGCTTCTGCTAGGGGCCGTGAACGACGGACCGGTGAGAGTGACGGGTTTCCTCCGCTCGGCAGACACGATGGCGACGCTCGCGGCGGTGCGAGCACTTGGGGTGACCGTCGAGGAAGCGGGCTCCGAACTGATCATCCGAGGCGAGGGCTGGGAGGGCCTCAGAGAGCCTTCCGACGTGATCGATGTTCGCAATGCAGGCACGCTCATGCGCCTCCTGCCGGGGCTGGTCGCCTCATCACCGTTCTTGTGCGTCCTCACCGGCGACACGAGCATCCGGCGCCGTCCCATGGCCCGGGTACTTGGTCCGCTCCGGGACATGGGGGCCACGGTGGCAGGCCGGGAACGTGACTCACTTCCCCCGGTGGCTATACGCGGTGGGGCTCTGCGGGGCATGCGGCACGAACTGGCGGTAGCTTCGGCCCAGGTGAAGTCGTGCATCTTGCTGGCGGGTTTGCGCGCCCGTGGGGAGACCCAGGTGCTGGAACCGGCGGCATCGCGGGACCACACCGAACGGATGATCCGCTACGCCGGTGGCCGGGTGGAGCGGGAAGGACCCACCGGCGGCCCCGGAACGGTGCGCCTCTGGCCGGTCGAGAAGCTCAGGATGCACTCGCTCGCCGTGCCCGGCGACTTCAGCTCGGCAGCTTTCTTCGTTGTCGCCGCGCTACTCATCGAGGACTCTCTCGTGACGATAGAGAACGCGGGTCTCAACCCCACTCGCACGGGTCTACTGGCTGTCTTGAAGCGGATGGGCGCCGCGATCGACGTCGAGCACGACGAGGCGCCGGGCCCCGAGCCGCTCGGGCGGATCACTGCCCGCACCTCTCGCCTCGCCGCCACAGAGGTGAAGGCCGATGAGGTCGCCAATGTCATCGACGAACTACCCCTCTTCCTGCTCGCGGCGGCCAAGGCCGAAGGCGTTTCACGACTGCGAGGGGCGGCGGAACTCCGAGCCAAGGAGAGCGACCGCTTGCGGGCCATGTCGCGGCTGCTTCGGGCCCTGGGTGTCGAGGTCGTGGAGCATCCGGACGGGATGGATGTCGTCGGCGACCCGAACGGCTGGGGGGGAGGAAGCATTGCGACCGAGGGGGATCATCGGGTGGCGATGGCCGGAGCGATCGCGGGAGCGGCTTCGAAGGACGGGACGCTCATCGACGAGACAGATTGCATCGCTGTCTCCTATCCTGGCTTCGTGCGCGATCTCGAGGCATTGGAGAAGGGATGATCGTCGCCATTGACGGGCCTGCGGGGTCCGGTAAGAGCACAATCGCCCGGGAAGTGGCCACGCGCCTCGGCATGCACTATCTCGACACCGGGGCGATGTACCGCGCCGTCACTCTGCTTGCGCTCGAAGCAGGGTTGGTACCCGATCGCATCCCAGAAGCGGCGGAGCTTGCGGCCAGATCGGACCTGCGCTTCGTGGACAGGCAGGACGACCTCACTCGGGCCTTCATCGGGGAGCGCGAGGTCACCGATGATATCCGCGGTCGAGTGGTTTCGCAGAACGTCTCCGCGGTCTCGGCCGACGCCGCCGTCCGAGCCCTGCTGACGGCCAGACAACGGCAGGAGGCCGCTCGGGGCGACGTCGTCCTGGAAGGTCGGGACACCGGAACGGTGGTCTTCCCCAACGCCGAGGTCAAGGTGTTCCTCGTCGCCTCCATCGAGGAACGGGCCAGGCGGCGCCGGGAGCAACTGCTTGCCCAGGGAGTCGACCAGCCCCTCGACCAGCTGGTGGCCGACATCGCCACCCGTGACGCCTACGACTCAGGCCGGGCGCTCGCGCCGTTGCGCAAGGCTGATGACGCTGTACAGATAGACACCACGGGGATGAGCATCCCCGAGGTCATCAAGATGGTATGCGGTCTGGTGGCTGCCAAAGGAGGGCCGGGGTGGTCCGCCTCGGCCGCGCCTCCGCCATCCACGCCGGCATCGGCGCACCCCTCGACGCCGGCTGTTCTGACGGTCGGCGAGAAGTGGCCGGTGTGCCGCATGGTCAAGAGCCCCCTTGACACCGGCCTCTACCGGTTTGCGTATTCGTTCCTGACGCCCCTCTGGCGGTTCGCCTTTCGAATGGACGTGAGAGGCTCGGAGAACATCCCGCTGACGGGGCCCGTACTTCTGGCCTCCAATCACCGCTCGAACCTCGACCCGTTCTTCGTCGGCGTCTCCTTCCCGCGCCAAGTGCATTTCATGGCCAAGGCCGAACTTTGGAAGGTCAGAGTGCTGGGCCGTGTGATCGAAGCGCTAGGTTCCTTTCCTGTGAAGCGGGGAGAAGCGGACCGGACCGCGGTCAAACGAGCGCTGGAGATGCTTGGAGGCGGTGCAGTGGTGGGCATGTTCCCGGAAGGTCGTCGCCAGCGCGGCGGGTCCGTGGGTGACATACAGGCCGGCGTGTCGCTGTTCTCGCTTCGGGAGGGCGTGGTGACGGTGCCGATGGTCCTCGATGGTACCGAACGAGTGGTGCGGAAGGGTCTGCCGCGTTTTCCGCGGGTCACGGTCACGTTCGGACCTCCGCTGAAGCTCCCGTCCGCCGATCTTCCACGTTCGGAACGAGCCCGGGTCGTGACGGAAGGCCTGATAGAGGCGTTTGGGAAGCTACTCGACCCCCCGGCGGCATCCTGATGACCACGCTGCAGGTGAAGATCTCCGAGAGCGCCGGTTTTTGCTGGGGCGTCGAGCGCGCCCTCGAACTGGCCCTGAAAGCTGCTGAAGAGGCGCCGGGCCCGGTGCGCTCCCTCGGCCCGCTGATCCACAATCCCGGGGTCATCGCAGACTTGGAGAAGCGCGGAGTGCATGTCGTCTCTGAGCCCGAAGAGGCCGCCGAGGGAACTGTCATCCTCAGGTCGCACGGAGTGCCGCGTGAGGTCAAAGACCAACTTGCCGCCACCGATACACTGGTGGTGGACGCGACCTGCCGCTTCGTCAAGTCAGCTCAGGAGAAGGCGGCGAAGCTGCACCGTCAAGGCTACTTTGTCATCATCCTGGGGGAGACGGACCATCCAGAGGTCCTCGCGCTTCGATCGTACGCCGGCGCAGAGTCGCTCGTGGTCGAATCGGCGGCCGGCCTGCCCGATGAGCTTCCGAGTCAGCGGGTCGGTGTGGTGGTGCAGACCACGCAATCGCAGGAGCACCTCGCGGAATTGGTGGAGAGCCTGGCGACCCGTACACGCGAGCTTCTCGTGCACAACACCATCTGCAGCGCGACCGAGCAGCGGCAGATGGCAGCCATGGCGATGGCCGATCGAGTGGACGCGGTCGTGGTGGTGGGGGGAAGGAACTCGGGCAACACCAGGCGGCTCGCGGAGTTGTGCGCCGCGCGCCAGCCGAAGACGTTCCACGTGGAGTCGTCGGAGGAACTCGACCCCGCCTGGTTCCGAGGGCTGAAGGTAGTGGGCATCACGGCGGGCGCTTCGACGCCCCCCGAGCAGATCAAGGCTGTGGCCGACAGATTGGCAGGATTCGAAGCATGAGCAAAGCAAAGCCCCGCGTAGCGATCATCGGCTTCCCCAATGTAGGGAAGTCGACCCTTTTCAACCGCATCACCGGCAGTAGGGACGCGGTCGTCGCGCCCGAGTCCGGGGTGACGCGCGACCGCAAAGAGGGGGAGGCAGAGTGGACCGGCCATGAATTCGTCGTGGTCGATACGGGCGGCATCGATCTACAGAGTGACGAGCCGCTCGGAGAGGAGGTACGGCGGCAGGCGCAACTAGCTCTCTATGAAGCGGCTGTGGCCATCTTCCTCGTGGATGGCAAGGCCGGATTGGCGCCGCAGGACCACGAGATCGCCGCGCTCTTGCGGCGGAGCCCCGTGCCGGTGTTGCTGGCCGTCAACAAGTACGACTCCAAAGCCGCACAGGACAACGTCAACGAGTACTGGCAGCTGGGGATCGGCGAGCCGATCGGTGTATCGGCAGAGCATGGTCTGGGCATCGGGGACCTCCTGGATGAAGTGGTGAAGAACCTTCCTGCAGAGGAGGACTTCTCCCCGTCCATCGAGCCGCTGCGAGTGGCCATCGTCGGCAGGCCGAACGTCGGCAAGAGCTCGTTGCTCAACGCCCTGCTCGGGGATCAGCGGACGATAGTCTCTCCCCGTCCGGGGACGACAAGAGACGCGATCGATACCGACCTGGAGTTCGACGGGACCCCCATCACGCTGATCGACACCGCCGGTCTACGGCGCCCAGGGAAGCGGACGACCACCGACGTGGAGTACTACAGCTCCCTCCGTGCTTTGCAGGCCCTCGAGCGGAGCCATGTCGCGCTGGTCGTCATCGATGCGAACGAGGGGCTCGTCGATCTCGATCTTCAGATCGCCTACGAGGCCCAGCGGGCTAAGTGCGCGACCGCTGTCCTGTTCAACAAATGGGACATCAACGAGATCGATCTGGACATGACGGTCGCTCGTGTCAAAGCCAAAGTCCAGATGAAGCCTCGATGGGTGACGGTCTCGGCCCTGACGGGCCGGGGCATCGATCACATCTTGCCCCTGGCCCGGGAGTTGTACCAGCAATACAGTGGGCGGATCTCCACATCCGACCTCAACCGTTGGCTCGAGACGTTTCGAACTAAGAGACCGCCCGCGGGGAGGGGGACGAAGACCCTCAAGGCTTTCTACATCGTGCAGTACGAGACATCGCCGCCCCGGTTCAAAGTCATGGTCAACGCGCGCAGCCTGGTCACCAGATCGTTCGCTTACTACCTCGAGAACCAACTGCGTGAGGAATACGGTCTCTGGGGCATCCCTCTCGTCATCGACTTCGAAGGCAAAGAGGAAAGGTATTCGTGAGCACGAATGCGTGGTTGACCGCAGTGGGGTTGGTGGCCCTCGGGTACCTTGTCGGCTCCATTTCTCCCAGCGTGTTCCTGGGCAAGCTCTTCAAAGGGGTGGATGTCCGGAACCAGGGCAGCGGGAACGCCGGTACCACGAACGCTTTTCGGGTGCTGGGGGTGAAGCTCGGGGTGGCCGTCCTCGTCGGGGACGTGCTGAAGGGGGTGCTCCCCGTGCTCCTCGCGAAGTATCTGAGCACCCCGCTGGTGACCGTCCTCGTGGCGTTCGCCTGCGTCGTCGGCCACAACTACTCGGTCTTCCTGAGAGGCAAGGGAGGCAAAGGGGTGGCTACAGGAGCCGGGGCCGCGCTTGCCATGATGCCCATCCCTATGGTCATCGTGGTAGTCGTGTTCCTCCTTCTGCTGGTGACCACTCGCATAGTCTCCATCGCTTCGATCGTGTGCACCATCATGTTCCCGGTGATGGCGGTGGTCTTCCATCAGCCGCTCGCCTACATCGTCGGCGCCTGTGTCATGGCGGTCTTCGTCCTCTGGGCTCATCGAGGCAACTTCCGCCGATTGTGGAACCGTCAGGAGCCTCGAGTCAAGTTCCCCTGGAACAAGCAGGCGGCCGCCACGTAGTGTCGAGGCCACCCGTGGCCCGTTTGGCCGGTAGTCCGTAGAGCGAGGGCGCGCTATACTGGGTCCCGCGTCGGGACGTGGCGTAGCTTGGTAGCGCATCCGGCTGGGGGCCGGAAGGTCGCCGGTTCAAATCCGGCCGTCCCGACTTCTTTCACCTTCGCGACTGGACCGTTCCGGCCTGCCGCATTCCCTGTTACTCTTTGGGTAGTACCCCGTGCGGCATCCTATACGCGACCAGGAGGCTCTCGTGAAGGCAGTCGTCATGGCGGGTGGTCAGGGCACGAGACTCCGCCCGCTGACCTCCAACCAGCCCAAGCCGATGGTGCCGATCGTCAACAAGCCGTGCATCCAGCACATCCTGGAGTTGGTCCAGCGGCACGGCATCAACGAGGTGGTGATGACTCTGGCGTTCCTGCCCCGGCTCATTCGCAACTATTTCGGGGATGGGAGCAGTCTGGGAATGCACATCGACTACACGGTGGAGGAGACTCCTGCCGGCACAGCCGGATCCATCCGGCTCGCGAAAGACCTCCTTGACGACACGTTCCTGGTCATCAGCGGTGACGCCCTCACCGATTTTGACCTGACCAAGGTGGTCGATTTCCACCGGGAACGCGAAGCGCTGGTCACCATCGCGCTTACGAGTGTGCAGAACCCTCTCGAGTTCGGGGTGGTGATCGTAGACGAGGAGGGGCGTATCCAGCGGTTTCTAGAGAAACCGGGCTGGGGCCAGGTCTTCTCCGACACGGTGAATACAGGCATCTACGTGCTCGAGCCGGAGATCTTCGACCACATCCCCGAGGGGCAGCCCTACGACTTCAGCCACGACCTGTTCCCCAAGCTGTTCGACATGCGCAAGCCGCTGTACGGAATGGTCTGCGAGGGCTACTGGCAGGATGTGGGAAGCCTCGAGCAGTATCTGCAGGCAAACCGGGATGCGCTCGACGGCAAGATCCGTCTGACCCCGCCGGGCGTCCGCCTGCGCGGCAACATCTGGGTGGGCAAGGGTGCCGTCGTCGAGAGCCTGGACGACGTCGATGGCCCAGCGGTCATCGGGGAGAATGTCCGGCTCGATCCCGGAGCCCGCATACTCTCGCATACCGTTCTGGGCGACAACACCGTGGTGCGGACCGGTGCGCAGATCGGGGGGTCCATCCTTGGCCAGAACGTCTACGTCGCCTCAGGGACCGTCGTCAGCGGCGCGGTGCTGATGGACGGGGTGGAGGTTCACGAGAACGCGCACATCGCGGAAGGCGCGGTGGTCGGGGACCGCTCGATCATCGGGCGCAACGCGGTGGTGGCCAACAACGTGAAGATCTATCCGCTCAAGAACATCGAGCCGGGCTCCGCGGTCCGCTCTTCCATCGTCTGGGAGACGCGTGGTTCCAGCACCCTTTTTGGGCGTAACGGCGTCCGCGGCCTGGCCAATGTGGACGTCACTCCCGAGATGGCTATGCGGCTGGCGATGTCGTACGGGACGCTCATCGGCAAGGGGTCATACATCACCACCAGCCGCGACACACACCATGCGTGCCGGGTCTTCAAGCGGGCGGTCATCAGCGGGCTCAACTCCACGGGCGTCAACGTGCGCGACCTTACCACGGCGCCGCTCGCCGTCAACCGCTTCGACATCAAGAGCGCCAACGCCATCGGGGGCATCCACGTGCAGATGAGCCTCGAGAACCCCGAACTCATCGAGATCCTCTTTTCGGAGGCGCCGGGGGTGCCTCTGGACGGCAAGCGCGAGCGGGCCATCGAGAACCACTATTTCCGCGAGGACTTTCGGCGGGCCGCCTTCGAGGAGATGGGCCAGGTCGTGTACCCGCCCCGGGTGATCGAGACCTACACCAACTCGCTGCTGGAGAACTGGAACACCGTGGCCATACGGGGTAGACAGCCCCGGCTCGTGCTCGACTATTCGCTATCGGCGCCGGCCTTCTTCTTCCCTTCGACGCTGGACAAGCTCGGGGTAGAGACCATCGCGCTGAACACCTTCTCTCGTAGCCGCTCGCGGTTTACGCTCGGTGAGAGCGTGCCTGCCGCCGCCGCGCGAGTGGGGGAGATGGTACGAGCCATGGAGGGCGATGTGGGCGCGATCCTCGACCCGGGGGCCGAATACCTCTATGTGGTCGACGAGAAAGGCCGTCTTATCCCCGATTCTGCTCTCATGCTCCTTTTGCTCCAGCACGCGGCCCGCGACGCAACGGGGGGAGTGGCCGCCCTGCCTTTGCACGCGACCAAAATCGCGGAGCAGATGGTCGCTTCCACCGGCGTCAGCATCCGCCGCACGAGGTACTCCAAAGCGGCTGTGATGACCGAGGCGACCCGTCCGAACACCATCTTCGCCGCTACCACGGACGGAGGCTACATATACCCGGCCGTCCTGCCCTCCCCTGATGCCCTGTACGCCCTGGGGAAGGTGCTGGAGCTCATCTCCACGTCCGACGCGCCCCTCTCGCAACTCATCGCCCGCGTGCCTGTGGCCCATGTTGCGCGTCTGCAGGTCGAGTGCCCTTGGGATCTCAAAGGTACCGTGATGCGCCGCATGACGGAAAAGCTGCACGATGGGCGAGTCTCGCTCGTAGACGGCATCAAGGTCTTCCTCGACCGCGGGGAGTGGGCCCTGGTGCTTCCTGACGCTGAGGAGCCAGCGTTCCATGTGTTCGCGGAGGCGGGGGACGACACCCGGGCAGCCTTGCTGGCCGACACGTACCGGGAGATACTGCTGGAAGTCGTCGCCAAGGGGCGAGACTAGCGGCGCCGGAGACGCCACCGGGCCGCTGAGGCTAGGCCTCAGTGCTCTTCGCGATCACCTGCTTGCATACGGTCTTGAGGGTCTCGAACACGCCGACGCCGCTGATCGCGCAGGCCTCCGTGACCGGCGAGCCAGTGTGGTTGAGCAGTTCGGTCAGATCGCCCACCGAGAACACGTCGGTCAGGTCTCGCTTGTTCATCTGCAGCACGATGCCCAGTCTGCTCAGATCATCGCCCTGCTCCCGCAGGTTGTCCCACAGGTTGAGGTAGCTGTCCACGTTCTCGTCCAGCCGCGATACCTGGCTGTCGGCCACGAACACGACCCCGTCTGTGCCTTGCAGCACCAGTTTCCTCGAGGCGTTGTAGAAGGACTGGCCGGGTACGGTATACAGGTGGAAGCGGGTGCGCAACCCCTTGACGGTGCCCACCGACAGCGGCAGAAAATCGAAGTAGAGGGTCCGTTCCTCTTCGGTGGCGAGGCTCACCAAGCGTCCGCGGGCGGTGGGATTGATCCTACGGTGGATATACTGGATGTTCGTGGTCTTGCCACAGAGCCCACAACCGTAGTAGACGATCTTGTAATTTATCTCTCGCGCGGCGAGGTTGATCAATGCCACAGGTCGTTCTCCAGCGCTATGAGTCACCCTGTCCCGAGAACAGACCGTCTATCGCGGCGCCAATGTCGCGTGAGTATTCGCGATTGACCGTTCTGTCATCTCCACTCGTATTCTCGGCAGTGTCCAGGGCCGGCTTGAGGACCTCGAGCGCCCGGCTCGTGTAGAGACGGACGCGTCCCACCTGGGTATCGCGGCCGAAAGTAATCAAGAGGAGGATGTGGTCGGTGACCTGCACCACGTGGAGATTCGCTTCCTTGCCCTCGTGGAAGAGCAGCGTGAACTCGCGCTCGCTCAGTATCTGGGCCAGTTGGCGGGTAGCCGCGAAGGAACTGGCTGCGAGAGCCGCCAGCGAGAGCGTGTCCGCGTGTGAATCCTGCGGGGAGATGGCAATAGGCTGGCCGCTCGTGGAAATGACTGCGGCGAACTGGGAGCCGGACACCATCCGCAGCTTCTCCAGTACGGCGTCGATCAGCCTCATGTGCTCGTCGCTGATGACCAGTCCTCTGCGGCTTGGCATCGCTCATCCTCCTTGTGCTCGGACCACGCCCTTGAGTATACAAGTCCCTCCTGCTTGTGTCGTCGCCCGTACGGGGACAAAAACTGCTGTGCTATCATGACGGCCAGCCGATGGTGGCGAGAAAGGAGCGCATGTGAACCCCAAAAACCTCAAATACCACAGGGAGCACGATTGGGCCCGGGTAGAGGGAGATACCGCAGTCTTTGGTCTCACCAGCTACGCCCAGGAGACACTCGGTGACATCGTGTACATCGAGCTCCCCGAGGTAGGCGCAGACGTCACGGCGGGGACGCCCTACGCCGAGGTCGAGTCGGTGAAAGCCGTCTCCGATGTCTACGCCCCGCTGAGCGGCTCGGTCGTCGAAGTGAACGAGGAAGTGGTCGATGCCCCCGAGTTGATCAACGAGAGCCCCTTCGAGGACGGCTGGCTGATCAAGATCCGTATCGCGGATCCTTCCGAGATCGACGACCTCATGAATCCCGAGGAATACGAGGAACTCATCAGCGAAGAAGAATGACCGGTCCGCACCTGAGTCATCCTCGGGTGTGACGTATCTCCACCTCAGGTTGAAGGTTCTGGGGGGAAGCTCTATAGTAAGGGTGTGAGCACCATGGACGATACTCCTTTCGAACGACTCATCAACGTACAGTCGTACAGCGACGACGAGTTGCGCGAGTTGGCCGACCGTCTTTCGGCCGAGGAGCGCGAGCTCTCTAAACGCAGACGACTTCTTCACGGCGAGATCGACATCCTACGGGCCGAGATCGTCAGACGCCTCCGCGAGAAACACGGCGCCGGGGGACTGGTGCGGGGCGGCGATGTGGCGGCGCTCAGCGACATCCTCAGCGGCAAGCAGCGGGACGACGGGGCAGAGCCCAACAAGTGACCGGTGGCCATGAGCGATAAGAACGAGCCCCCGGCCCGGGGCATAGAGAGCAGGTTCCGCGATCTATCGGTGGACGTCCGGCAGGAGAGGCTGGTCCGCTACATAGTTCATCAGGCCCAGAGCGGACGGCATGTGAAGGACATCGTCAATGACCCTTACGTTGTCGCACATCTCGACCAGCTGGCTCGCGACCGCATCATCGAGCACCCTGGGGTGATCAAAGGTATCGAGGAGCAGATACGACGCCAGTTTGCGGGATACAGCCACTCCGTCGAGGAAGACGAACCGGGTGGGGGAGACGAGAACAAAGCCGGGCGGACGAGCGATGCAGAACTGCCCTGCCTGTAGCTTCCACAACACCGAAGACTCGAACTACTGCCGACGCTGTGGCAGCCGGCTGGTCATCCTCGACCCCAATGAGACGACGATCACGTACTCTGTCGCCGACCGCGAGAACAGTGGTCTCGACGGCCTCGAGCACGCGGGAGGGCAGGGCACGGTACTGCTCATCGGCTCGGGCGGTGGGCGCGAGGGGGAGACGATTGCTCTCGACGTCGACGTGATAACCATCGGTCGCAGCCCGCACAGTGACCTCTTTCTGGACGACGTCACCGTCTCTCGCCATCACGCCCGGGTCCTCCGGGATGAGGCAGGCTTCTGGGTCGAGGACCTCAATAGTCTCAACGGGACGTACGTGAACCGTAAGCGCATCGAGCAGCAGAGGCTCTTCGATCGCGACGAGTTGCAGATAGGCAAGTTCAAGCTGGCGTTCGTGGAGAACCCTGACAGAATGCCAGACGTATGAAGGATGATGATGCCCTGCTGACGATCGGCCAGGTCGTCAATCAATTGAAGTCGGACTTTCCCGACCTGAGCATCACCAAAGTCCGCTACCTTGAGGACCGCGGCCTCCTCGCTCCTCGCAGGACCGCCGGGCGGTACCGTAAGTACAGCGGGGCCGACATCCGGCGTCTCCGCGCAATCCTCACCCTCCAGCGAGACCAGTATCTGCCGCTCGAGGTCATCCGCGAGCGCGTCGACAGAACGTCCGCGGGACGTCCGGGCCAGCCACTTATGACCTCCGCCCACCCGGGGGCAAGCCCCAGTCTCAAGCGTGAAGACGCGGTGTATACACAGGCGGAAATCTGCGAAAATGCCGGCATTGACTCGGCTTTTCTGCGTCTGCTCGTGGAGTATCGCCTTATCGACCGTCGCGGGCAGCAGGGAGCGGTGTTCACCGAGAGCGACCTGGAGATAGCCCGCATCTGCCAGTTGCTGGTCCGCTTCGGGGTGGAGCCTCGCAATCTTCGCCTGCTGGGGTCGTCGGTTGAGCGGGAAGCGGCGCTGGTGGAGCAGATCGCCACGCCGTCTCTGCGTTCCTCTCATGCAGACAAGCGCGAATACGGCGAGAAGATGGTGGAGGACCTGGGGTCTCTGCTGTCCCAGTTGATGCAGTTGCTCCTGTACAAGGAACTGCACAGGCTGCTCTAACGCTTCGTGACGTTTGTCAGCGTCGTCTCTCCGATCAAGGAGCACCATGGATCTCGATAAGTACATGCGCCATATCCCGGGGTTTCCTAAGGAAGGGATCCTCTTCCACGACATCATGCCGCTCCTGCAAGAGCCGCAGGCGCTCAGATACGCCGTGGATTCGCTGGCGGAGTACGCGAAGGGCAGACGGGTGGACCTGGTGCTGGGAGCCGAGGCGAGAGGTTTCATCCTGGGCGCGGCTCTGGCTTACGCCACGGGTGTAGGTTTCGCAGCCGCGCGCAAGCCCGGCAAACTGCCTTGGAAGGTCAACCGCTGCGAATACGCGCTGGAATACGGTACGGATGTGCTCGAGATGCACGCCGACGCCATCAAACCCGGGCAGAGAGTGTTGATCCACGACGATCTGCTCGCGACCGGCGGCACAGCCAAAGCGAAAATCCAGCTTGTTGAGGAAGCGGGCGGTGTCGTCGCCGGACTCGCCTTCATCATCGAACTCACCGACCTCCACGGCCGCGAGCGCCTCCAGGGGTACGACGTCTTCAGCCTGCTTACCTACCCGGTCTAGCCGGCCCCGGGGAGGGGAACGGAAGCACCCTGAGGGCAACGTCATCCATGCTAGTTTACATAATGCACATTATCGTGCATTGCGACTAACGCGGGGGAAGCGTAGTTCTACCAGCCGTTGGTCCACTGCGATGACGGGCGGCCACGATGCCGGCCGCCCCCGACGAGCGAGTAGCTACTTGACGAGGTTCATCATGTTGAACATCGGCAGGTACATGGAGATGACGATGAGTCCGACCAGACCGCCGACGAACATCATCATGATGGGCTCGATGATCGAGGTCAGAGATTTCACGGCGGCGTCGACTTCGTCTTCATAGAAGTCGGCGATCTTGTTCAGCATTCCGTCGAGCGCTCCGGTCTCCTCCCCGATGGAGATCATGTGCGTGACCATCGGCGGAAACACCGACACGCGCATCAGGGGCTTGGCGATGGGCTCCCCGCACCGGACGCTTTCCTTAACATCCACCATTGCTTCCTCGATGACGGTATTGCCGGAGGTTTTGCCGGTAATATCGATGGCCTGCAGGATGGGCACACCGGAGCCGATCAGGGTAGCGAAGGTCCGGCTGAAACGGGCCACCGCGATCTTCTGGATGATGGGCCCGAGCTTCATCGGCAACTTGAGCTTGAAGCGGTCCCAGGATTTGCGGCCCTGTTCGGTGTTCTTGAGCCGTATCAGCGCCCACACCATGAGGATGATCACCGGGAAGATGATGAACCAGTAGCCCTTCAGCATGTTGCTGACGCCCATCATCATCCTAGTCAGACCGGGCAGTTCCCCGCCCAGGTCCTTATACATATTGGCGAATATCGGGATGATGAACAGCAGCATGCCAATCATGACCATGATCGCGAAAACCGCGATCAGAATCGGATAGGTCATGGCCGATTTGATGGATCGGCGCAGGCTGTCCTGCTTCTCGAGTTGTGTGGCCAGACGGAGAAGCGTCGCATCGAGCGCGCCGCTCGCCTCGCCGGCTTTCACCATGGCGATATAGAGCCGGTCGAAGGCGGCTGGATGTTTGGCCATGGCGTCGGAAACGGGACTGCCCGCTTCGACGTCGTCCCGGACCGCCTTGATGATCTTCTTGAGCCGGGGGTTCTGAGTCTGCTCCTCGAGGATGTAGAGTCCACGAAGCACAGCAAGCCCTGAGTTGATCATGGTAGCGAACTGCCGGGCAAACACCGCCTTATCGCGAACACTGATCCGCTTGCTGTTCTCGAACAAGGTCTTGAGGTCGGGCATACCTCGCTTTTCCTCGAGACTGACGACCGTCAGGCCCTTTCGGCGTAGTTCGGCGACGACCGCTGCCTTGGAGTCACCTATGGCTTCACCCACAAAGAGGGCCCCGCGCTCCTTCTTGGCCGTATAGCTGAAAGTCCCCACTCCGCTTCGTCTCCTCGTTTGCTCTCGGGCCGAGATATGCCTTCTGATTCTTTATCGGTCGCCGACGGCTGGGGCTATAGCGAGTCCCGACCAGATGCCCGTCCGGACCCCTCTCCCCCGCTACCGCGGTCCGGGTCAGGCGGCCCCGGACAGCAGCAGGCGTTCCAGCTCATCGGGCACCGAGGAGCGTTTGAGCGCCAGCTCGCGGCTGATATGGCTCCGCTTGACAAGGTCCGCGAGACAGGAGTTCATCGTCTGCATGCCGTGTTGGCCACCCGTCTGCATGACGGTGTAGAGCTGGTGGGTCTTGCCCTCGCGGATGAGGTTCTTGGCTGCCGGCGTTGATACCAGTACTTCGCAGGCAGCTACCCTTCCTGCCCCAGAAGACTTTGGCAAGAGCTGCTGGGTCACGATCCCCTCCAGGGTGGCCGCTATCTGCACCCTGATCTGCTCCTGCTGGTGAGGCGGAAAGACGTCGATGATCCGGTCGATGGTCTGCGGGCAGTCTTGCGTGTGCAAGGTGGCGAAGACCAGGTGGCCGGTTTCGGCCGCTGTGAGAGCGATCTGGATGGTCTCGAGGTCCCGCATCTCCCCGATGAGGATGATGTCGGGGTCCTGCCGCAGAGCCGACCGCAGAGCTATGGGGAAGCCCTTCGTGTCGCTCCCCACCTCGCGCTGGTTCACCACGCAGCGCTTGTGCGTGTGCAGGAATTCGATGGGATCCTCGATGGTGACGATATGGTCCGACCGGGTCTCGTTGATCTCGTCGATGATGGCCGCAAGCGTCGTCGTCTTGCCCGAGCCGGTCGGCCCGGTGACCAGCACGAACCCCCGCGGCTTGTGGCAGAAGCTGTGCAGCACCTTGGGGAGTTGCAGTTCGTCGATGGTCTTGATGCCGACTGGGATGAGCCGGAAGGCCGCGGCGAGCGTCCCCTTATGGAAGAACGCGTTGACCCGAAAGCGCGCTTGGCCGTACAGAGAGTAGGAGAGGTCGACCTCCCAGTCAGTCTCGAGCTTCTGGCGCTGGTCCTGGTTGAGGATGCTGTAGATGAGCTCGCGCGATTCGTTGGCCGTCAGCTCCGCATAACCTTCGAGGTTCCGGAGATGGCCGTCAACGCGCACGACCGGAGGCAGGCCTACCGCCAGATGGAGGTCCGACGCTTGGGCCTGGACCACTTCAGTGAGGATCTCGCCTACATCCACCGTCCGCTCTCCCCTGCCGCTCTTGTCGATTCTTGTTCACACGATGACCCGGGCGATCTCTTCGATGCTGGTCACCCCTTGCAGCACGCGCTGAAGGCCATCTTGGCGAAGCGCCAACATGCCCTCCGCTCGTGCCACTCGCCCTATCTCATCGGCACTCTTGCGCTCGACGATGAGCCTCTCTACCGCCTCGGTCACCAACATGATCTCGTAGAGCGCCATGCGGCCCTTATAGCCGGTGCCGTTACAGCGGGGGCAACCTGCGGCTCGGAAGAGAGTGATCTCTTCCCGGCTGTCGATCGCCTCGCTGGTGAAGCCCACCTGACGAAGGCTGTCGCGCGCTGGGCTATGCGGCTCTTTGCAGTACTCGCAAAGCTTGCGGACCAGCCTCTGGGCGATCACGCAGTCCACGGCGGATGCTGTAAGGAACGGTTCCACTCCCATCTCGGTGAGCCGGGTGAGGGCCCCGGGAGCGTCGTTCGTGTGCAGGGTGGACAGGACAAGGTGGCCGGTGAGGGCCGATTCGATCGCTATCTGGGCCGTGTCCTTGTCCCGCACCTCACCGACCATCACAATGTCGGGGTCGCAACGCAGGATCGATCTCAGGCCGGACGCGAATGTGAGTCCCGCCTTAGGGTTGATCTGTACCTGGTTGATGCCTGCCAGCCGGTATTCCACCGGGTCCTCCACCGTGATGATGTTCTTGTCCCGCGTGTTGAGGATATTGAGAGTGGCGTACAAGCGTGGTGGACTTGCCGGATCCGGTCGGACCGGTGACCAGGATGGCCCCGTATGGCTTCTGGAAAGAACGGCGATAGCGGTTGAGAGCCTGCTCGGAGAACCCGAGGTCCTCGAGGCGCAGCATCACGTTGGAGCGGTCCAGAAGGCGGATGACGACTTTCTCGCCATAGACGGTCGGAAGAGAGGCGACGCGCATGTCGATAGGCCGGCCCCCTACGGTGAGGCCGATGCGCCCGTCCTGAGGCACCCGCCGCTCAGCGATATCGAGGTCGGCCATGATCTTCAGACGAGAGATGACGCCGGCCTGCAATCTCTTCGGGATGGTCATGATCTCGTGGAGTACGCCGTCGTGCCTGAAGCGAATCAGCAGATCCCTGGCCTGCGGCTCGAAATGGATGTCCGAGGCGCCTTCGTCCGCGGCCCGCGCCAGCACGCCGTTGACCAGCTTCACTACCGGTGCGGCCTCGACTTGCTCGCGGATATCGCGCATGTCGTCGACGACCGCTTCCTCCTCAGAAGGCGCCACCTTGCTATCCATGCCGTCCGAGAGCTGGCCTCCAACAGAGCGCAGCTTGCTGAGCATCTCGACGATCTCTTCGTTGGCGGCCAGGCCTGGCTCGATATCGAAGCCGGTCAAGATGCGCAGGTCGTCGATGGCGACGATGTTCGAGGGGTCGGCCATCGCCACGAGCACGGTGTGGTCGTCCACCAAACTAACGGGGATCGCGGAGTAGCGGCGAGCGTCGCGCTCAGAGATCAGTTCGAGGGCGACCGGGTCGACACGGGTGACGGCGAGATCCAGGTATTGGCAGCCGAGGCGGCGGGCAAGCGCCTGCATGAGGTTGCCCTTGGTCACCCAGCCCTTCGACAGAGCTATCTCTCCGATGCGCAGATGGGAGACCTGTTGCTCTGCCGCCGCCTGGTCGACCTGCTCCTGGGTCAGCAGACCCATTTCAATGAGCACTTCGCCCGTCGGCCGGCCTACCAGCCTCCGCTGCGCACTCTCCTCTTTGGTCGTCTGCATGGACGGAATCTCACCTCTCCCCGTCGATGCTTCTCCGCATGACGTCGACAGGCGCCCGCAGGCCGGCCCAAAGCTCGTACGAGCTGGCTGCCTGCATCACGAGCATCTCCTTGCCGTCTATCGCGGTAGCACCTCGGGCGTTCGCCTCTCTCACCAGCGCCGTGGGACCCGGACCGTAGACCAAGTCCATCACGATGTGGCGACTGTGGAGAATATCGACAGGAATGGCGGACTCCTTGACGGATGGGATCAGTCCCACCGAGGTAGCGTTCACGATGATGTCCGCTTCGCGCGCAGCGGCGAACAATTCGTGTTCGGAAACAGCGATACAGCCCCTACTCCCCCACGAGGCGGCCTGCGAGCAGAGCAAGACGGCGCGTTCGGGGGTGCGGTTGTACACCTGTATCTCTCGGGCCCCGTCGTCGATCAGAGCGGCGACGACCGCGCGCGCCGCTCCTCCTGCTCCGGCGACGAAGCAGGTGAGCCCCCGAGCTCCCTCGGGCCGGAGACCGCGCAGCGCCGCCGCGAAGCCGCTCTTGTCCGTGTTGTGGCCGATGAGGCGGCCGTCATCGTTGACCACCGTGTTGACCGACCCGATACGGGCGGCCGTAGCTTCCACCTCATCGAGGTGTGCCATGACGGCTTCCTTGTGGGGGATCGTCACGTTGGCCCCGCGAAAGCTGAGAGCCCGCAGGCCCAGCATCGCCTGGTGAAGGTGTTCCGGAGGCACGTCGAAGGCAAGGTACACCATGTCGATGCCCTGGGCCTGGAACGCGGCATTGTGCATGCGCGGAGAGAGTGAATGGCCGATGGGGTGGCCTAGCACGCCGACCACGCCCGTCCGGCTACCGATGCTCTTGCTCGCTCCCATCCAGCCACCTCCGCTGCGGTTGCCTGCTGCTACTGTGCAGACTACCGCCCCAGAGGCGGTTGCGTCTCATACCAAGGTCGGACCCTGGCGCGCCCTGACCCGCCCGGAGGCCCGGCCTGCTACGGCACGAGGTTCTTCTTAAGCTTGAGGAACTCGTCGTACGAGGCGGTGAAATGCATCTTGCCGTCGCTGTCCGCGAGGAAGTACAGGTAGTCGACATCGGCTGGTTGGAGGGCTGCTTTCAGCGAGGCCACTCCCGGGTTGGAGATCGGCGCAGGTGGAAGTCCCTTCACCACCCGGGTGTTGTAAGGGGAGTCGACCTTAAGGTCCTCAGCGGTCAGCGGTTCCGTCCATTTGTCGACGGCGTATTGGACTGTGACGTCGAGACCGAGCGTCATCTTCTTCTTCAGACGGTTGTAGATGACGGCCGCCACGGCGGCCCTATCGTCGGCGGTCATCGCCTCCTTCTCAAGTATCGATGCGACGATCACTATCTGATAGGGAGATAGCCCCAGCGCCTCTGCATTGGCCCATGGCAGCGACGCCGTCTTCTTGCCAAAGGCCGCAAGTTGGGCACCCATCAGTTCGGTGGGCCCATCCCCCGTCATCAGATCGTAGGTGTCGGGAAAGAGCAGACCCTCAAGAGTAACGACCTCCTTCTCGGTCCCCCCTATCTTGGGCACCACGAACTTCGCCGGCTGCTTGCTTAGGTCCAGATACGTTGCGGCATTCCTGACGTTACCAGCCTTGACCAGTTGAGCGGCTATCTGGCTGGCGGTAAGGCCTTCGGGGATGGTGACTTTGAAGGTGTCGGGACCCTGGGCCTTCTCCAGCTTGGCGACGACAGCGACGAGCTGCGAGTTGGTCGGCAATTGGTACGTGCCCGGCTGGAGCTTGTTCTCACTTCCTCGCGAATCGACCAGGTCCACGAACGCCGGAGCTGAGGCGATGACCCCTTTGTCCTCCAGCAACTGGCCGATCTGCGTGGCCGTCATCCCGGGGCTGATTATGACCTTCACGCTGGCCGCAAGAGTCGTCGAGGTTGTTTCCGCCGCCTGGGCCTGCAGCCACTCATGCCCTCTGTTGACGACCGTGTAGACGCCGTACATGAAGGCGAAGAAACCGATGACCACGACTATGCGGGTGATCCATGCTCTCCCCGAACGCCGTTTCTTCTTCTTCACGGGATAGCTCTCGCCCGCCCGCGGTAGTTCCGAATACCAATCGCTCATCGTTCTCTCCAGCTAGGCCCGGGAACGCCAGTCAAGATAGTCCTGCAACATATAGCACGCAGCCACCGAATCCTGCTCGCCGCTTCTCTTCGCGCCACTATCCGCCAGTTTCGAGGTGAACCGCTCGTCCCACGCCAGGACCGGCGTCGCAGTGAGGGTGGCGAGCCGCTCCTTGAAGGCGACCACCGAGTCCATCTGCTCGTTCGTTCCTCCTCCAAGCGGGCGTGGGAGTCCCACCACGATCTCACCCGCGCCGTACTCGGCGGCGACAGCCACCACCCTTAGAAGCGCCTGCTCCCGATCGCGTTCCCGGATGACCGGCAACGGAGTGCAGGTGACTCCCAAGGGATCCGAAACAGCTACCCCTGTCCGGCTCGACCCCACGTCTATACCCAAGACTCGCACCTAATCACTCAGGCCCGCCAGAACCGTGTCACGCGCGCAGGCGATGGCGTCCTCAAGCTTGCCGGGGTCGCCGCCGCCACCCCGGCCGAGATGAGCTGTACCTCCCCCACCCCCACCGAAGACCCGGGAGGCGGTCCTCACTACCTGGCCCGCGTCCACCCCCGCTATTTGGGAGCTCACGCTGACAACGAGTGCGGCCTTGCCCTGCAGATCGGCGCCCAGGGCCACCACGCTCGGCTCGGTGCGTTCGCGGACTTGGTCCACGAGGGACAGGAGGTGGTCCATGTCGCGCGCTTCCACGGCCGCTGCGACCACGGCCACCCCGTCGCGACGCTCGGCCTCCGAGGCGAGCGACGTGACCACGTCTTTGGCCGCCCGCGACACGAAGCTCGACAGTTCGGCCTCGAGAACGCTCACCCTGTTCTGCAGCTTGGCAAGCGCCGGCATCACCTGATCCTCGGTGACACCGAGGGAGGACGCCGTGGCTCCCACCAACAGGTCGCGGTCCCGATAGTACGACACCGCCGCCCTTCCCGAAACCGCCTCGATGCGGCGCACGTTGGCCCCCACGCTGCTCTCCGACAGGATCTTGAAGGCTCCCACCTCGCTCGAGCAGGCCACGTGAGTGCCCCCACACAGTTCCCGGCTGAAATCGTCGATCTCCACCACCCGCACGAAGTCGCCGTACTTCTCGCCGAACAGGGCGGTCGCCCCGAGATCGCGGGCGTGCTCCAAGCTGGTCGTGAAGGTGCGCACGGGGTGATTCTCAACGATCCGCCGGTTGACCAGCTCCTCGATCTCCTTGAGATGCTCGCGCCCTATGGGCTCGTGATAGGCGAAATCGAAGCGGAACTTGTCGGCGCGGACGGACGAGCCCGCCTGCGTCACGTCCTTGCCGAGACGCGAGCGGAGCGCGTAGTGCAGCAGATGGGTGGCGGTGTGATTGGCGGCGACGTCGTGGCGGTAGCTGGACGAGAGGCTGGCCTTGACCCGCAGTCCCGCCTCGATCTCCCCCTCGAGCGGTCGGGTGACAAGCACCTGCACCTCGCCCTGTTGCTGCACGTCCTCCACCTGCACCTTACCGCAGTCGGCTTCCACAAGGCCGGTGTCGGCGGTCTGGCCACCCATCTCCGCGTAGAACGGGCTTTCTCGCAGCGCGAGCAGCACTCGCCCGTCCTCCAGCGTCTCCGTGTTCTCCACCACGGTGTAGAGATCTTCCCGCTCATAGCCTTTGAACTCGGTCGCATGATCGGTCTCGCGCGCGAACCGCACGATGGCGTCCTGAAGCGCGTCCCCGCCCTTCTGGGCGCGGCGGCCACGCTTGCGCTGGTCCTCCATCGAGGATTCGAACCCGGTCAGGTCCAGCGCAAGTCCTCGCTCCTCGACGATCTCCCGAGTGACTTCCACGGGGAAGCCGTACGTGTCGTGCAACTGGAAGGCCACCGCACCAGGAAAGACGTTGCTGCCCTCGTCCTGGGCCCGCGCGATCGCTTCTTCCACGAGCACCAGGCCCTGATCGAGAGTCCTATTGAACCGCTCCTCTTCCGACCCGACCGTGCGGAGGATGGCCTCGCGTCGTTCGGCCAGTTCGGGGTACGCCCCCCCCATGAGGTCGATGGTCCTTTGCGCGAAACGCTCGAGAAAAGGCGGTTCCATCCCGACCGAACGGCTGAAGCGTGCAGCTCGCCGGATGATACGGCGCAGGACGTATCCCCGGCCCTCGTTGCTGGGCAGAACGCCGTCGGCCACCAGGAACGACATGGCCCGCGCGTGGTCGGCGAGCACGCGGAGGGCGACGTCCACCTGGCGGTCTTCACCGTAGCGCTTGCCGGAGATCTCCTCCCCCAGTTCCACGAGCGGCTTGAACAGGTCGGTCAGGAAGACGGCGGACGCTCCCTGCTTGAGTGCCGCCACCCGCTCGAGGCCCATGCCGGTGTCGATGTTCTGCTTAGGCAGGTTGGTGAGTTGGCCGTCCTCGGCCATGTTGTAGCCGGTGAAGACCAGGTTCCAGTACTCGACAAACCGGTCGCAGTCGCAGCCCGGCCGGCAATCCGGGTCGGAGCAGCCGTATTCCGGTCCGCGGTCGAAGTACAACTCGGAGCAGGGGCCGCATGGGCCCGAGGGCCCGACCGGTCCCCAGAAGTTGGCGCTACGGGGAAGCCCCACCATCCGCGCACGTGGAACCCCGACGGAGTCCCAGAGAGCGACAGCTTCTTCGTCGGCGGCGATCTGGTCATCGCCTTCGAAGTACGAGATCCAGATAAGGTCGGGATCGAGCCTCAGGTAGTCCAGGGAGAACTCCCAGGCATACCGTACGGCCCCTTCCTTGAAGTAGTCGCCCACAGAGAAATTGCCCAGCATCTCAAAGAAGGTACAGTGCCGCGCGGTCAGCCCCACTTTGTCGATGTCGGACGTGCGAAAGCACTTCTGCACGCTCGTGAGCCTGCCGCTCGGGGGCTCGGCCAGGCCCATGAAGTAGGGCTTGAACTGCTGCATGCCGGCGGTAGTGAGCAATACGGAGGTGTCCTTGTAGGGGACGAGAGAGGAACTAGGGACGAGCAAGTGGCCTCGCTCGACAAAATAGTCCAGATACATCTTTCGCAGTTCGGCCGTCTTCACCTACCAAACCTCGCCTCTCTCCCCCGCGTCGCCAGTCGGGGATCCTTCCGTCATGTACTGACGGAGATTCTCTATCGACTTTCTGATGAGCCGCGAAACGTGCATCTGTGAGATGCCGATCCGCGCTGCCACCTGTGTCTGCGTCATCCCTTCGAAGAAACGCAGATGGAGGATCAACCGCTCACGAGGCTCGAGCCGCTCCATGGCCGGAGCGAGTACCCGGCGTTGCTCGAACACCTCGTACGCTTCTTCTTCGCTGCCCAGGTAGTCGAGCAGGCCCACCGATTCCTCTTCGTCGGCACTCCCTCCCGAAAAGATGGACACCGAACTGTAAGCCCGCCCACTTTCCAGGGCCTCGACCACTGCTTCCTCCGACGCCCCCGTTGCCGAGGCCAACTCGCTGATCGTCGGAGACCTGCATAGCTCGACAGTCAATGACTCCATAACCCGGTTCAGCCGGGCATTCAGGTCCTGAAGGGCCCTGGGGACTTTGACGGCCCAGCCTTTGTCGCGAAAGTACCGCTTGATCTCGCCGAGTATGGTCGGGGTCGCATACGTGGAAAGCTCTACACCCCTATCCAGATCGAAACGGTCGATGGCCTTGATGAGACCGATGCAGCCGACCTGGATGAGGTCCTCCACCGGTTGTCCGCGCGACGCGAACCGCCGCGCCAGACTCCGAACAAGAGGCAGATAGCGAGTGATCAGTTCTTCCCTGGCCGAACTGTCTTTGTGAACCCGGACCAAGACCAGCAGGTCCCTTTCGGACATCGTCTTCAGTCCGCGAGCGTAGGCCGTCGTCACGTTCGCCGCTCCCGGCCGTCCCGTTGCAGTGTCGGGTGGTGGCACCTAGGAGATCCGTTTCTCCATCTCGACGGAGAAGGAACCGACCGTGGCCCCATCTTCCGTCCTGCACCCATCGACCAACGAACCCATCAGCATCCTAAGGACGTCCGACCGTCCATCCCTTCTCGGCTCGATATCGTCAGCCCCGGATAGTGTCCGTTGTACCAGTTGACTGCTAAGCCCCCCCAGCGCGACCTTGAACGTGTCGCCCACGACGCAGACGGTCAGAATGAGATCCTCGCCCTCAGGGGACTCCTCCTCAAACAGAGTCTCGAGCGCCAACTCGAGATCGTCGAGGCTGTCGACCGACAGCGCGTGCCGCGACGCCACGCCTCCTATGACCACCCTCATGAGGGACAGAGTGCCCCTTCTTCGAGGAGCACGAAGGCTGACGATATCCGATGACCTATCGCTCGGCTCAGACAGAGCCACCACCCCTATTCTGACGTACCGCCGCCACCCAGGTACGTATCCATCTCGGCCTGCTTCCGCCCGTACGCCTGCCGAGCCTGATCGACCGCCTCTTCGGCCCGCACCTTCAGGTCCTCGAATACGCGCTGGGCCTCTGCGGGCACCTCAGCGAAAGCTTCGGGAAGGCTCTTACCTGTCTCCTGCGCGACTCGATGCGCGAGGATGAGAGCCCCCCCTATGGCTACCCCGGTAACCAGAATGAGGAACGATCGAAAACAGCCCACCTAGCTCTCCTTCCTTTTTCCCGAAACGAACGAGGCGATCCCTTCGGTGACCGCCGAAGAAAGACCGGCCACCTTCTTGATGGGCGTCGCGATAGCGCCGTGCACTGCCGTCGTCGTCGTCTCGGCCACCTTGACGATCTGAGCGACTGACGCGGTGATCTCCTCGACCTGGTCCAGCTCAGAATTGACGCGATCGAGAGTAGTCTCGACCCGGGTCAGGAGCGGAAGCACTTCGGTATTGACGTCGGTGAGGATAGCAGTGGTACGGGTGAAGACTCCGGCGAGCCGGAGCAGCATGTAGAGAAGCCCGACCCCGAAGAGCAGGAAGAAGATACCGATACAGATATCCATGATGGCGTTGGCGTCCCACTCCATACCCGGCCCCCTTTTCTCTTCGCATGGAAAACGACTCCGACTATACCACAGGCGAATCCACGCTCTTTTCTGAGGTTCGCTGGTCGGTGCGTGTCCATCCCGTGGTGGAGGTGATGGTGCCCGCAACGACCACCTCGTCGGCCTCGTACACGACCGCGGTCTGACCCGGAGCCACCCCGCCCGCGGGCCCTACCAGAGAGACCGCCATCTCGTCGCCGGCGAGCATCAACTCGCCGACGGGGAGGCCTGCACCCGCGGAACGCACCTGGACAGTGAGCGGCCTCCCGCTCGGATGGCGGTGCCACACGAGTCCCGCCGCGCTGATGGCACCCGTCTCCGCTTCCAGCACGGTGCCTGCGACGACTCGTCGCGCCGCGGCCTCTATCGCCACCACGTAGCGAGGCTCGCCCGCGGCCACCCGCAATCCTTTGCGTTGACCTATGGTGAAGTTGTACGTGCCTTCGTGGCGCCCCAAAACGCAACCCTGGGCATCAACGATGTCGCCGGAGAGATCACCCAGGCGCTCGCGTAGAAAGCGCCGATGATCATCGTCGGGTACGAAGCAGATCTCCTGGCTCTCGGGTGCGGAATGACCCTCCAGACCGGCACGCGCCGCCATCTGACGGACCTCCGGCTTACGCATCTCCCCCAGGGGGAACACGACGTGCTCGAGGATCGCCGGGGACACTTCGGCTAACACGTAGGACTGGTCCTTCACCGGATCGGCGCCTCGGGTCAGCCGGAGCGGCGTCCCGGTCAAGCGAGCGTAGTGACCTGTTGCCGCGCGAGACAGCCCGAGGCGACGGGCCGTGTCCAACAGCACTCCCAGGCGCACGCGGGAGTTGCATTTTGCGCAGGGATTGGGGGTGCGCCCGGCCGCGTACTCCGAGATGAAGTACTCCACGACGTCGTGGTAGAAGGGCCGGGCGGCGTCGAGCGCAAGATGTGGAATGCCGAGACTGTGCGCCACTCTCCGCGCCCGGCGCACGTTTTCGGGCGAACAGCAACTCCGCTCGTCCGCTACCCCGGGGGCGCTCCACATGGTCAGGGTGAGTCCGACCACCCGAAAGCCCTGCTCCTTCATCAGAAGCGCGGCAACGGCGCTGTCGACTCCGCCACTCATCCCTACGAGCACTCCCTCACGACCCTCGAGCGCCTCATGCGCGGGCATCTCTCCCGGGTAGGTCTGCACGAAGCCCACCTCACAATCAGGCGAACTCAGGGCCGCCGTGAGAGCCGCGTGAAGGGCGTCGAGGGCTACGCCGGCTGTGTACTCCTTGGAGGGGACGAGGCCCAGATCCCCGCAGATATCGGCGTGGCTGACGGAAGCGGCCTCGAGAAAGGAACGGCCGGTGATGCGGGCGCACACCTGACTCGCGCTCGCCAGCGTCGCTGGACATCCGTGAGCCTGGTAACGGGCTTCCTCGATGGAACCGGCGTGCATCCTGATTTCGATGCGCACCAGGCTTCCGCAGTCCTTGCTTCCTGCCTCGCCCGCCGAATGTGCCCCGACGAGAGGTCCGGAGAGGGTACACGAGCGAAGGCGCTCGGCCACTCGGACCCCGTAGGCGAGACCCGCCACTCTGCCCTCTCTATCGTCACCGGTCGAAAGCACAGGACCCTCTCAATAGCGCGAGGGCCGGGATGACCCGGCCCTCGCCTACAGATCTAGGTCAGGGTCGCCTCATCCTTGCCCGAGGTTGATCAAACACTGCCTCAACGTGCCCTCGTCGACGTAACCGTTCCAGATCTTCTGAACAGTACCGCCCCGGTCGATGAGCACGATCTCAGGCGGGTAGTTTACCTGCAGGAGCATGGAAAGGTCACCGTAGGCGCTGGGATTCTCGTAGTCGTAGATCAGGAAAGTGTATTCGGGGAATTCCGGCGCGAGGGTCTTGAAGGCCTCCAGCACCTTGGCGTCGTCCACATTGCCAGGAATGTAGAAGAGCAGGACCACCGGACGGGCCTGGCCGAGGGCCGCCACGTACTCCTCGGGAGTGTCCTCGGTCACTGCGAGCTTCGTAAACAGCAGATCCTCGACGGCGCTTCCCACGGAAGGCGGGGCAGTGGTGCGACTGGTCTTCAGGACGCTCGAAGCAGTTGTGGAGCCTTCGTCACCGCCCCCGCAGCCCCAGAGAAAGACAGCCAGACCGATTATGACCAAGAGAAGAACGGCCCATTGTCTGCTTCGTCCCGACATCTCAACCCTTCCCAAAATAAAATGCTCCACCTTGCCGTGTCTGACATGCACTTGAACCTGCCGAAGCAGGTGGGTGACAGTCCCTGATTGGCGACTCGCCGTTCAGGAAAACATGCCTCCCGTGCACAATGTGTTGGCTCAAGTTTGGGCCAGATCACGCACAAGGTCGAGCACCCGGAGGGTACCACACGACCCTGTGGCAGGCAACGCGCCTATCCGCCCGCCCCAGCCGCACACACGGCTCTCACCCAGATATTCGGCTTTTTGCGGGCGGAACTTGAGAGCTATCGACGAGTAGTGTGAAGGGGCGGATACGCCCGTGCTAGACGGTGCGTATGCGGAGCTCCCGCAACTGGTCGGCGGACACTCGGGACGGGGCATCGGTGAGGGGGCAGGACCCGCTTGCCGTCTTCGGGAAGGCGATTACTTCCCGGATGGAGGACTCGCCGGCCATCAGCATGACCGTACGGTCGAGTCCCAGACCGATCCCCCCGTGAGGAGGAATGCCATAGTCCATGGCCTCCACCAAGAAGCCGAACTTCACCTTGATCTGCTCGTCGTCGAGCCCGAGCGCTTCGAAGACCGCCTCTTGCATCTGCGGGGTGGATATCCGCAGCGAACCGCTTCCGAGCTCGACGCCGTTAAGCACGAGGTCATAGGCGTAGGTGCCCAGCTCCAGCGGCCGTTCCTTCAGGTCCTCCAGACGTTCGAGCCGCGGCTTGGTAAAGGGGTGATGCTGCGCCTTGAGGCGCTTCTCCTTGGCGTCGTACTCGAACATGGGGAAGTCGACCACCCAGGAGAAAGCCCAGCCGCTGCGCTCGATGTCCAGCCGTGATGCCAGAGCAAGGCGCAAGGCGCCCAGGCTGGGCTCCACCACCTCTTTGCGGTCGGCGACGAAGAGAAGCAGGTCCCCGGGCTTGCCAGAAAGCCGTTCGACGAAGGCCTTTGTCCGCTCTTCGCCAAGGAACTTGAGGAGAGGAGAACGCAGGATGCCGTCATTCTCCACCCACACCGGCAACAGGCCTTGCGCTCCAAACACGGCCGCCTCGACCGCCAGATCGTCAACATCCTTGCGGGAGAACCCCGCCCCACCCTCGGCGCGGACGCCCCTCACCACACCGCCGCTCGCCACCGCCTCGCTAAAAACCCGGAACTCAGTCGATCCGGCCAAATCGCTGACGTCGACGATCTCCATCCCGAACCTCAGGTCGGGCTTGTCGCTTCCGTAGCGCGCCATGGCGTCGGCGTAGGTCAGCCGCGGGAACGGCGTCGGCAGATCGACGTGAAGGGTCTCTTTGAAGGCGGCGACGAACATGCCCTCCACCAGGTCCTGGACGTCGGCTTCGTCGACGAAGCTCATCTCGATGTCGATCTGGGTGTGCTCAGGCTGCCGGTCGGCGCGTAGATCCTCATCTCGAAAGGCCCGCGCGATCTGGTAGTAGCGCTCGAAGCCCGCGATCATGAGGAGTTGCTTGAACAGCTGTGGCGATTGCGGAAGCGCGTAGAACTCGCCCGGACGCAACCGGCTGGGCACGAGGAAGTCGCGGGCTCCTTCGGGGGTGCTCTTCGTCAAGATCGGGGTCTCGACATCGATGAAGCCCTGATCTCCCAGGTACCGTCGGACCGCCTGCACCACTTGGTGACGCAGCAGAAGGTTATGGAAGACGCGGGGCCGGCGCAGATCTATGTAGCGGTACCGAAGCCTCAGGGTCTCCTCCACCTCGACATCGTCCTCGGGGAAGAACGGAGGCGTCTGCGCCGCGGCCAGGATCTGCAGGTCGTCAAGGGTGACCTCCACGGCGCCGGTGGCGATGTTCGGATTCACCCGTTCCGGGGCCCGGGCCACAACGGTACCGGTCGCCCACATCACGAACTCGCCACGTAGTTCCTGCGCCCTGGTGTGCAAGGCCGGCTCCTTCTCGGCCTCCACCACCAGTTGCACCAGCCCGGTCCGGTCGCGCAGGTCGACGAAGACAAGACCACCATGGTCGCGGCGGCGGTGGACCCAGCCGGCCACCTTGACCCGCCGGCCGATGAGGGCCTCATTCACATTGCCACACCATTCGTCCCTGTATGCCACCGTCAGTCCTCTTCCTGGATGTGTTTCAGCCGCCCGTTGCTCCACTACCGCCGGAAGCAAACTCGGCAAGCGCCACCGCATCGCCGCGAGGCACCTTGCTTTCCTCACCGGTGGCCAGGTCACGCAGGGTGACCGTCCCGGAGGTCATCTCGGCTTCGCCAATGATGATCGCGTACCGCGCTCCTTGCCGCCCTGCCTGCTTCATCTGCCCCTTTGCGCTTCGGCCCATGTAGTCCAGGTCGACGGCTATGCCTCGCGCCCGCATCTCGTGGGCCAGAACGAACACCTCGCCCCGCGTGTCATCGCCGACGCTTACCAGATACGCCACAGGCGCCTCTGCGCGCACAGCGACCGCCTCTGAGCGAGAGACCGCCAGCAGGATGCGTTCCACCCCGGTGCCGAAGCCGACGCCGGGCGTCTCGGGGCCGCCGATGGCAGCGACGAGTTCGTCGTAGCGGCCTCCGCCGCCAATCCCCGACTGTGCCCCTAGCAGGGATGACTGAAACTCGAACGTGGTGCGGGTGTAGTAGTCCATACCGCGAACCAGCGTGTGGTCCTCCGCGAAGGTGATGCCCTGCACCAGCAGGCAGGCTTTGACCCGGGCGTGGTGTTCGGCGCACGCGGGGCAGAGATAGTCGGGCAGCCGCGGAGCCCCCTCGAGCGCCACCCGGCAGGCAGGCACCTTGCAGTCGAACGTCCGCAGCGGGTTGATCTGGGCTCTCTCGCGGCATTCCCCGCACAAGGAGTCCGAGGCCGCCTGGAGATACTCGCGGAGGGCCGCCGAATAGCCGGGCCGGCACGCTTTGCAGCCCATCGAGTTGAGACGCAGTTGGATGCCGGTCAGCCCGAGCTCCCCGTAGAGCGCGGCGAGGACGCCGATCACCTCGGCGTCGAGTTCGGGCGCCTGCGAGCCGAACGCCTCGATGCCAAGCTGGTAGTGCTGCCGGTAGCGGCCCGATTGCGGGCTCTCGTAGCGGAACATGGGGCTATGGTAGTAGAGCTTCACCGGCTGGGGCAGCGTGTGCATGCCGTGCTCCACATAGGCTCGCGCCACGGGGGCCGTGCCCTCTGGGCGGAGCGTCATGCTTCGGCCGCCGAGATCGTCGAAGGTGTACATCTCTTTGCGGACGATGTCCGTCGAGTCGCCCACTCCTCGGGTGAAGAGACGCGTGTCTTCGAAGGCCGGAGTGTCGATGCGGCGATAGCCGTACCTGGCAAAGACGGCCTCAGCCGTTCTGATCACCCAGCGGCGGACCGGTTGCTGCTCGGGAAGGACGTCGTACGTCCCCTTCGGCGCGAGGAAGGGGTCAGCCATGGACCTTGAGGCTGGCCAGGAAGGGATTGTGAGCAAGCTCCTCGCCGAGCGTGGTGGAGTCCATGTGGCCGGGGTATACGGGGGTCTCGCCGGGATAGAGCTTCACCAGGCGAGCCACGGAGCCGAGGAGTTGAGCAAAGTTGCCGCCGGGGAAATCGGTCCTGCCCACCGAGCGGCGGAACAGCAGATCTCCGCAATAGAGGGCGCCTCCGAGCTCAAAGGTGACGTCACCCGGGGTGTGCCCAGGAGTGGCGATGACAGTGACTGTCATGCTCCCTACCAGGAGCTTGGTCCCATCTTCGACGACCTCGATCACCGGCTCGCCGACGGAAGGCACGGGATACCCGGTTGCCGAGCACCCCTGGCTGCCGGACAGCACGGGTTGCACCTGCCGTGAGCAATAGACCCGCGCTCCGGTCGCCTCGGCAAAGCCCTTGACTCCCTCGACGTGGTCGAAGTGACCGTGGGTAACGAGCACGGCCTCGACCCGCAGTCCCTTCTGCTCCACCAGGCGTGCGAGGCGCTCGGGCTCTCCCCCGGGATCTACGGCGCAGGCCGCGTTCGCTTCGTCCCAGACCAGATAGCAGTTAGCCTGCAGCGGCCCGACCGGGACGCAGAGTATCTCCATGATCAGAACCTCTCCTGTCGTGTGCCGGGGACAACCCGATGATGCCCGGCCTACGGCCAGCAATTCTACCAGAGGCGCTGCACTCCGCCCGTCAGTGGGGAGTCACACGGTACGCATCGTAGACCGTGTCGATGCGCCGGATGCGCTGGAGCACGGTCTCCAAGTAGTCGATCTCCGGTACCTCGAAAACGAACCGGTCTTTCACCATGTTGTTCCGAGCAACGCGGCACTCGGCCGCGACGATGTTGACTCCACTCTCGCTTAGGGTCCGGGAGATATCCTCCAACAGATGGTTGCGATCGTAGGCCTCTATCTGGATCTCGACCCGAAGTGGGGTCTTGCCTATCGAATCCCAGTGCACCGGGGCGAACCGCTCCGGGTTCTTCTCCAGCGCCTTCACGTTCGGACAGTCCCGGCGATGGACGGTGATGCCGCGCCCAAGAGAGATGTAGCCGACCACCTCGTCGCCCGGCACCGGCCGGCAGCACTGCGGCAGGCGTATCGCCACGTCGTCTATGCCGTCGACATGGATGCCCACTCGATTTCCCGATGGGGCCTCGCGAGCCTCCTTGGGTAGAGCGACGGGCACGGAAAGCGCGTTCGCGCCCTCTCCCCCGCGATTCATCATCTGGACGACGCGAGTCACGACGTGCTGCGGACTGATCTTGCCGGAACCCACCGCCGTGAAGAAGTCTTCCTTCTTGGTGTGGTTCGTCTCCTTCATCACGTCGGTGAGCAGATCGGACCCGATGAGTCGTTGGGCGGGCAGGCCTTGTTTGCGGAACGCGTCGAGCAGGGCCTCGCGGCCCAGGTGTTCGGCGTCCTCCCGCCGCTCCTTCTTGAACCACTGCCGGATCTTGTTGCGAGCCCCCGAACTGGCGACGAACTGCAGCCAATCGCGAGAGGGCCCCTGAGCGGCCTTGGAGGTGAGGATCTCTACGATGTCGCCCGATTGCAGGCGGTACGTCAGCGGAACGATGCGGCCGTCCACCTTGGCCCCTATGCAGCGATGGCCAACGTCGGTGTGGATGGCGTAGGCGAAGTCGACCGGAGTCGAACCGGCGGGTAGGCTCTTGACCTCTCCTTTCGGCGTGAAAACGTAGACCTCGTCGTGGAACAGGTCGATGCGGAGCGACTCCATGAACTCGCCGGCGTCTTTTGTCTCCGACTGCCAGTCCATGATCTGGCGCAGCCACTGCAGTTTCTCCGACTGCGCGTCCGCACGCTGAGCGGCCCGGCCCTTGTCCTTGTACATCCAGTGGGCAGCGATGCCGAACTGGGCGGTCTCGTGCATATCGTGGGTGCGGATCTGGATCTCGAGTGGCTTGCCCTGGGGCCCGATGACGGTCGTGTGCAGCGACTGGTACATGTTGAACTTGGGCATGGCGATGTAGTCCTTGAAGCGACCCGGCAGGGGCTTCCAGAGCGAGTGGATGATGCCGAGGGCCGCGTAGCAGTCCTTGACCGAATCGACCAGCACCCGTAGCGCGGTGAGGTCGAAGATCTCGTTGAACTCCTTGCCCTTGCGGACCATCTTGTCGTAGATGGAGTAGAAGTGCTTCGCGCGGCCGGAGATCTCGGCCTCGATGTTGACCGCGGTGAGTTCCTGCGTGAGGATGCTTCGCGCCTCCTCCATGTCCCGCTCGCGGTCGGCGCGGCGCTGCGCCACCATGTGCTGGATCTCCGCGTACTTGCGAGGGTGCAGGGTGGCGAACGCGACGTCCTCCAACTCCCAGCGCACCGATTCGATGCCCAGCCGATGAGCCAAAGGGGCGTAGACCTCCAGGGTCTCCTTGGCTTTGTCGAGCTGTTTCTCCTTGCCCAGGTAGCGGAGAGTGCGCATGTTGTGCAGCCGGTCGGCCAGCTTGATGAGGATCACGCGTACATCGCGGGCCATCGCTATGATCATCTTGCGGATGTTCTCGGCCTGCTCCTCCTCTACCGTGCGGAAGGACATCTTCGAGAGCTTGGTCACTCCGTCGACCAGGAGGGCGACTTCGTCACCAAACTGCTCGCGCACCTCCTCGATGGACAACTCGGTGTCCTCGACCACATCGTGCAGAAGGGCCGCGGCGAGGGTGGCGCTGTCCAGGCGAAGATCTGCGCAGATGTCGGCGGTCCCGACCGGATGGTTGATGTACGGCTCGCCGCTCGCCCGCAGTTGGTGCTGGTGCTGGGAAGCCGCCACGTTGAAGGCGCGGACGATCAGATCGCGATCGAAAGCCGGGTTGTATTTCTCGATCTTTGCCAGAAGCCGCCCGAGCAGTTCCTCGGGGAGGGAGTCTCGGCCGCACGCGCGACCGAGAGGTTCTTCCTACTTTGGGCTGGAGGCCGGCTGGTATCTACAGGTTCAGGCACAGTCTGGAGCACTCCTCATAGTCGGCTTCCGCTTCGGCGTAGGCCGCGATGTTGTGCGCTTCTAGTTTAGCCTCTCCTGCGGGTGACTGGTCCAAATTGAGCTGCCCGAGGATGCCCAGGGCGCGCGAAAGCTCGCTACGTCCCAGGACGACCTGGGCCTCGTGCCAGGCAAGCTCCGCAGCCCGCGCCAGTACCTCCGCCTCCTGAACCTGTCCGCCCCTCGCCCTCATCTCTTCCAGAGCCCGGTATGCACAGACCATCGCGAAGCGCGGGTGCACCAGGTACCTGAGGAGCCGGGCTGTTGTCTGCCGCTCGTCGTGCCCGTAGTGGAGATGCACGCACATCCCCGCCTCAGCAAGGCGGTTGACCAACGTCACATGTTCGTTCCGGTAGGGAGGATCGACGGCGACAAGATGGGCGCGCGCGGCTGTGAGCGCCGGCGCGCGCGCCAAGACGTCCCACTCCGTCACCACCACCCCAGCCTGCTCGGCCCCATCCTCGGACTTCGATCCCGCGGCCGCGCAGCCGGCCACGCAGGCTCGGGAGACGCACGCGAGCCCGCCATTGCAGAGGTCGGCGAGCGGGATGCGCTCTCGAGCCTCGGGCAGCATGTGTGGGAGGCAACAGCCGACCAGCAGTATCCGCTCTCCGGTGGCCAGCACCTGCGCCAGCCCGCTCGTGCGGCCCGCACGGTCCCGCAAGTCGCGAGCGACCGGCAACCGCAGACTTGCCGAACCGGAGGCCCGCGACGGCCCGGGAGCGGAGTCAGCGTCATCATCCATTTCTGCTGCCCACGAGGGACACCCCGGTCCGCATTGCAGGATGGCTCCGCCACCGGAGGGCGGGGAACCGACCTGCTCGATAAGAAACTCCGGCCGCAGCGCCCCTTGCCAGGAGTCCACGCGGAACTGGACGCCCGCCAGTTTGCCGCAACCATCTTTCTGTAGCCCCGCGACGGTCTTGCCCAGCCCAAAGCCGATGCCGCGCGCCTTGACCCCGTCCACCTTCACCATGCAGCGCAGATGGGAGCCGTCGCGGGTGGTTTCGGCCTGCTGCAGATCGGCGCCCACCAGCAAGAGACGCGGCCGAGGATTCCCGCTGCCGAAGGGGCCCAGCGCGGTCAAAGCCTGGGCGGTATCGGCATTGAGGTCGTCGCCCCGCAGCACGGCGTCGCATCGAAAGGTGGGAGCCAGATCGTCGGGCCCGAGCAACGCTCCAGCATGCCGCTCCATAGCCGAGCGGAACTCGTCGACGCGGTCCGCCTCGAGGGTAAGGCCGACCGCCTGCGGATGGCCTCCGTAGATCGTCAGGTGGCCGGAGCAGGCGTTGAGTCCCTGCATGATGTCGTACCTGGCGATACTGCGGCCCGATCCCTTGGCCACCCCCTCGCGCACCCCCAGGAGGATCGCGGGCCTATGGTAGCGTTCGACAAGCCGCGCAGCGACGATGCCCACCACCCCCTCGTGCCAGTCGTTGCCCGCCAGGACTATGACCGGCGGCAGCTGATCGCCGCTCTCGACGCACGTCACCGCTTGTTCGAGAATGTGTCTCTCCACGTCCTGGCGCGCCCCGTTCAACTCGTGGAGTTCCTGTGCGATCGAGGCCGCCTCCTTCTCGTCGTCGGTGAGTAGCAGGCGCAGAGGCGGGCATGGATCGGCCAGCCGGCCGGCAGCGTTCAAACGTGGAGCCAGCCGGTAGGCCACGGTGGCGGAATCCGTGGAGCCGGTACAACCTGATATCCCGGCGAGAGCGCGAAGACCGACGCGCTGCCCGATGGCGATGAGCTTGAGGCCTTCGCGAACGTAGTAGCGGTTCTCACCCTTCAGCGCGGCCAGATCGGCGATGGTGCCGACAGCGACCAGGTCGAGCATGCCTTCGAGCTCCTTCGGCAGCCGGTCGGTTGCAGCCCCCCGCCGTCTGACGTGAACGCCGTGCAATACCTTGAGCGCCAGGCCGACGCCGCAGAGCGTGCCGTGCGGGTACTCACCTACCACTTCGTGGATGAGATGGCAATCAGGAAGGACGGGGCCGGGCTGGTGGTGGTCGATGACAACCACTTCCAGGCCACGTTCTTTGGCGAAAGCCACTTCCTCCGGATAGTTCACCCCGCAGTCGACGGTGATGAGCAGACCCGGCCCGCTCGAAGAGACGGCCTCTACCGCCACCCGCGAAAGACCGTATCCCTCCTTGAACCTGCTGGGCAGGTACCAATCGGCCTCCAAGCCAAGGTCGCGAAGCCCAAGGACCATGAGCGCCGTTGCCGTGATGCCGTCTGCGTCGTAGTCGCCATGGACGACGACCCGGCCGCCCCGGTCTATGGCGGAGGAGATGGCGGCAACGGCTCCTTCCATGTGCGCGAACAAGAACGGGTCGGGGATATCGGCGTCGCAGTCGATGAACCTCCGCGCCTCCAGCGGGTCGACCAGGCCCCGCCCCGTGAGGACCATCGCCGCGACGAGCGGCAGGCCCAGAGCCTCGGCGAGTTCTCTCGCGGCCGCCCAGGGGTAGGGATTGACCTTCCAGGTGATATGTTCCGAGAAAACGGGCAGATTCATGTCACAGACACTATAGCTGCCGGCGGAGACAGGTTGGGAGGGGCGCCCCTGGTGCGGCGCCGCGGCGCGCCGCCCCACCCTCTGGTCAAAGCCTCCCCGAACGGATGATGGCGTAGATCAGCCACACTCCGAAGAAGAGCGAGAGCGCGAAGCCGGGAACCCCCCAGATCGAGAGCCCGCCGACATGCGGGCCGCCTGAGACCAGTATGGCTATCGCCGTGCTTGTGACGCCGATGGCGATGGTCAGAAGAGCCATCACCAGGCGGTTGGTGATGACGTCGAGGCGATGGGTCACGTTCTCGAGTCCGGTGTGGTGAAACTTGATCTCAAGCTCGCCGGCCCGCATCTCATCGAGCAGCTCGTGGACCTGAAGCGGGTAGTCCTGGAAGACCTGAGCATACTCGGCGGCGGAACGCTCAGCCCTGCCGGCCAGCGTTCGGGGGTCCAGACGTCGCCGCTTCAGCTCGCCCGCGTATCCGCGACCCATCTCGAAGATGTCAAGGTCGGGATAGATGTGCTTGACCACTCCCTCCATGGTGAGCAGAGCCTTGTCGAGCAGCAAGAAACGGCTGGGAAGGCGCAGACGCAACGAGTAGACGATGTCGAACACCTGATGAAGGAGAGAGGCCATATCCACGTTCGCCGACGACATGCCGAAGTAGCGGCTGAATCCTTCCTCGATGGCCTGGTTGACCGCCTCGTCGGAGGACAGGCTCCACTGCACCCCCAACCTGTGCAACGAGCGTTTGATGCCGGGAATGTCCGAGTCCATCACGTGCAGGAAGAGGCGGACTCCCTCCTCGAGGTCCTCGCTCCTGAGAAAGCCCGCCGTTCCGAAGTCAAAGAGCGCGATCCGCCCATCCCCGAGGTACGCGATGTTGGCAGGATGCGGGTCCCCGTGGAAGAAGCCGTCGTGCAGTATCTGCTTGAACCAGCAGTCGGCCACGGCCGCCGCCAGGTCGCGGCGCTCCTCGGCAGGCAGGGCGGCGATCAGCGGGCTGTTGAGGGTCGGCCCGTCGATCCGCTCCATGGTCAATACCCGGCTGGTGCTATGGCGCCAGAACACACGCGGGATGCGCACCGGGCCCCCGACGGGGAAGCTCTTCGCGAACCGCTCGGCGTTCCGAGCTTCCAGGATATAGTCGAGTTCGCGAGCAATCGAACGCGCAAACTCGTTTACCACCGCGTTCAAAGAGAATCCGATGTCCAAACGCCCATCCAGCGCTTCGGCCAACTGTGAAAGGACGTCCACATCCTTCCTGATCTGGCGAGGAGCGCCCGGCCGCTGGATCTTGACCACCACCCGATCTCCGCCCGGCAGCACAGCACCGTGGACCTGTCCTATCGAAGCGGCGGCGAGAGGCTCGGACTCGAAGCTTTCGAATGCCTGCTCGATGGTGAGACCGAGTTCCTGCTGTATCACCTCACCGACCGCGGAGAACTCAAGCGGAGTCACCTGATCCTGCAGCTTGACCAGTTCCTGCACGATGTCGGCCGGCAGGATATCCGGACGGGTGCTGAGCAACTGGCCGAACTTCACGAACGTCGGTCCCAGTTCGTCGAACATCTCCCGGATGTGGCGGCCGCGCTGGGCGGGCGGCGGTGGGCTCGGCCGGCGCCAGTGCCGCAAGGACGGAAAGAGACGGTGGCGCTCGAAGAAGTATCCGAAGCCGTGACGGAAGGCGACTTCGGATACTTCGCGTATGCGCTCGAGATTGCGGATACGGGTGAAAAGACCGGGATGTCTGGGCGGAGCTGTCCGCACTATGCGCCTGCGCCGGCCGTTCGGGGCTACGCTGTGGTTCCGGCGCTAACCGGCCGTCCCGGAGTCTTCTCCCGCCGGATCCGGCGAGCCGTCGGCCGGCATCCGTTCGAGAAGGGAGATGCGCCGCTCGATTTGACGGACCCGGAGCTCCAGGTTCTCCATGTCGCGCCTCGTGGTGATGCCAAAGTCGCGCAAAGCCCCTTGAAGAGAGGAGTCGGCCCGCTTGACGGCCGATTTGGCTTCGTCCCTGCTGCGGGCGACGATCCTGTCGACCATGTCGCGGCCTTCGTCGCTGCTCAGCTCGCCCCGCTTGACAAACTCTTCCACGAGCTCTTGGACGCGATCTTTGGTGAAAGCCGCGGCCCCCACCCCTATCAAGAACGTCCGTTCTATCAAGTCTCGGATACTCTGACCATTGTCAACCACAGCATCCTCCTCTGGACGAGACGTATGCGCAGATCACTTCCCGGGTGGCCGCTTGGAGGTCTTCCCCTTCTTCGACTTCTGAGAAACACTCGCAGACTTGGGTTTGGGCTTGGCGCCGCTCGGGCTGCTGCCGGCGCCGGCAGCCGGGGTCGCGGAGCTGGCCGTGGTCGCGACGAGTGGCGCGTCGAGGTCGACTTGAACAACGCCGTCCTCCGTAAGCACGCCAGCGCCGGCACCCGCGACCGCGAGGCGCTTGCGATAACGGGGCTCCCGCTCTTTCCACAGCACCACGAGGGGTGACGCCACGAAGAAGGAGGAGTAGGTCCCTGTGAGCACCCCGATGGTGAGAGCGAACGCGAAGTCCTTGAGCGTTGGCCCGCCGAAGATAAGGATGGCGACCAACGGCAGGAGAAGCGCGATGGTGGTATTGATCGACCTGATCAGGGTTTGCGAAATGGAGAGGTCGACCATGTCGGCGTAGGTCTCTTTTTTCATGAGAGGCGTGTTCTCCCGGACGCGGTCGAACACGATGATGGTGTCGTGGACCGAGTACCCGAGGATGGTCAAGATGGCGGCGACCGTCGCTGTGGTCACCAACCGGTTGCTGGCGGCGTAGATACCCAGCGTCAACCCCACGTCATGCAGAAGGGCCACGATGGCAGGGATGGCGAACTTGAACTCGAAGCGGAACGTGAGATAGCCGATGATCGCGATGATCGCGATGGCGCACGCGATGAATGCGCGATTGGTCGTCTCCTTACCGAAACTCGCCCCTACGGATTCCGTCCCCGTGGCCTCGCCATTGGTTCCAAACCGGCTGTCGAGTTCGGCGAGGACCTGCTTGGATTGGTCGTCGCTCATATCCTGCGCAGTGATCATGAAGGAGTGGGTTCCGCTGGCTCCGGTGACCTCCTGGACCACAGGATCCTTGATGCCGAGGTCGCTCACGAGCGTCCGGACCTGGTCGACGGTGGCCGGCTGCTCGAGCCCCACCTCCATACGGGTGCCGCCCTTGAAGTCGATGCCGAAGTCAAGGCCGACCGCGAAGATCGTGATGACCGCGAATACCGTCACGGCGCCAAGCGTGATCAGATACCACCACTTGTAGCGCATGAAGTGATAGACCTTGACGCCTCCAGCGCGCACGTGCAGGCCCAGCAGCTTGGGATTGCGGAACCACTTCCATCCCATGAGCAGGTTGAGCATTGACCGCGTGACCAGGACGGCGGTGAACATCGACAGCGCGACCCCGATGCCGAGCGTCAGCGCGAAACCTTTGATGCTGCCCGAAGCCGCCCAGAACAGGATGACGGCGGTGATGATGGTGGTCATGTTGCAGTCGAACACGGCCCGGAAGGCCTTCTTGAAGCCGGCGCTTGTCGCGGCCTGGATGGTCTTGCCGGCTGCCACTTCGTCCCGCATACGGGCGAAGATGAGCACGTTGGCGTCGACAGCCATGCCCAGGGTGAGGATCATGCCGGCAATGCCGGGCAGGGTCATCGTCACCCCTATCGCGTTCAGGATGCCGATGAAGAGCACCCCGTAGATGATGAGAGCCACACTCGCGACGACGCCGAGCAGCCGGTAGTACGCGATCATGAAAATCATGACGAGCAGCAGGCCGACAGCGCCTGCGATGAGCGCCTGGTTGAGCGCCGACTGGCCAAGGACGGCTCCGATGCTGCTCTGGCTGACCGGTGCCAGTTGCACGGGCAGACGGCCGGTGTTCAAGACCAACGCCAGGTTCCTCGCGTCGTCCAAGGTGAACTTGCCGGTTATCTCCGCTCTTCCGTCGGGGATCTGCTCGCTGACCCGGGGCGCCGAAGCGACCTCACCATCGAGAACGATGGCCAGGCGCTGAGTCTCGCCGGTGATCTGATTGGTCTCCGCCATCTTGCCCGTGATATCCCCGAACGCCCGAGCGCCTTCGGAGTCGAACTCCATGTCGATCTTCGGCTGGTTGTTCTGGTCGTACCCCACGCCCGCCTTCGTGAGCATGGAGCCGTTGACTACCGGCGGCGTGGTGACGACGAACCACTGGTCGGAGGTGTTGTCGCCCTTGACCGGCCAGTGGACGATCTGGGTGCCGGCCGGAAGTTGGTCGGCGGAAGTCACGCCGGCCGCTTGGAGGGCTTCCTCCTGGGTGGCGTAGGGCGTGCCGAACTGCGCGACGTCGAAGAACTCGAGCACCGCGGTCTTGCCTATTAGCTTAAGCGCTTCCTCCGGGTTCTCGATACCGGGCAGTTGCACACTGATCTTGTCGGTTCCCTGGCGCTGGATCTCCGGTTCCGCCACGCCGAGACGGTTGACCCGATCCTGGATGACCTTGACCGCCTGATCCATCTTCTCGTCGGTAACAGGGTTGGTGGCTGTGCTCTGACCCTCGAGGATGACCGACAGGCCCCCCTGCAGGTCCAAGCCGAGATTGGTCTTCTGTATCGGGAACGCAAGCCAGGCGGCGACACCAAGCAGTATCGCCACCAATATCAGTATCCCTGCGTCACGCTTCGCTCTAGACAACAGCGCACCTTCCTGCGAACTATTCGATTATGTGCCGATTATGCGTCGACCACGTGCGCGTACGCGCGGATGAGGCCCTTGGGCCCCAGCCCGAGACAGTCCGTCACTTTTGCGACGAGTCGCTTCCGTCGCCGGTTTCGTCGGAACTGGCAGTCTCGTCGGCGGTCTCGTCGGCGGTCTCGTCGGCCGCTTCGATCTCGGCGGGAGCGTTCTTGCCACGGGCGGGACCCTCGGGGGCCGCAGCCCGGGCTTCCGCCTGGTCGCGAATGATCTCGGCAACGGCGCGCCGGGCGATCTTCACGGTGACGCCCTTCGCAATCTCGACCACGACAATGTTCTCCTCGACCCGCTTCACGGTGCCGTAGAAGCCGGCCGCGGTGATGATACGGTCGCCCTTCTTGAGCGAAGACAGCAACGCCGCATGCGCCTTGCGCTGCCGCTGCTGAGGCCTGATCGCCATGAAATAGAAGATGGCGATGAAGGCAACAACATAGATGATCAGCATACCTGAGGAACCACCGGGCACTTTGTCCTCCTTCTAGTGGACCGCTCGAAGGGCGTCGAGCGGGAACCTACCCCAACACACGAGACGCTATCTTACCAGATACCCCGCCGCCAGACCGCTTCGGAACGCGGCAAAACGTCCCTCGACGATGGCCTGTCTTGCCTCCCCCACCAGCGTGGTCAGGAAGGTCAGATTATGCTCCGTTAGCAGGATGATCCCGAGAATCTCCTTCTGCATGACGAAGTGCCTGATCGTTCCCCTGGAGAACCTCCCGCAGGCCGAACAGGGGCAGCCTGGGACCAGTGGTTCCGTGGAG
The DNA here is from genome assembly GCA_963783835.1 of uncultured Actinomycetota bacterium. Lineage (GTDB taxonomy): Bacteria > Actinomycetota > Thermoleophilia > RBG-16-64-13 > RBG-16-64-13 > CAIQPS01. Next base: position 481,707 of record CAWAOX010000015.1, on the reverse strand, counting down.
AAGGCATGCTCGGCGTTGCGCATGTTGATGCGGCCGGTACGGGTGAAGGCCGTGCCCATCCTGGCGATGCGGGTGGGGAGAACGCAGTCGAAGATGTCCACCCCGCGCGCGATGACTTCGATGAGCCCCTCAGGGTCTCCGATGCCCATGAAGTAGCGAAGCCGGTCTTCGGGCAGAAGCGACGTGGCCAGTGAGGTGATGTCCAGCATGGCGTTGCGGTCTTCCCCCACGGTCAGGCCCCCTATGGCGTAACCGGGAAAACCGATCTCCTGCAACCGTTCGGCGCTTGCCCTCCGCAGTTCCGGTATGACCCCTCCCTGCATGATGCCCAGGAGCATCTGGGGCCCGTCGGTCCCGAGGCCGCCGTTCCCGTGATGAGCCTGCTTGCACCTTTCCGCCCACGCCGAGGTGCGCCTGACCGCCTCGGCCACCTCGGACTCCGTCGCCGTCCCCGGAGGGCACTGGTCGAAGCACATGACGAAATCGGCGCCGAGGGCCTGCTGCTCCGCCATCGCGCGTTCCGGGGTAAACACGTGCTTGGAGCCGTCGTAGATGGACCTGAAGGCCACTCCGCTATCGTCGACCTTTGCCGTGTCCCGGAGGCTGAACACCTGGTATCCCCCGCTGTCGGTGAGCAGAGGGCCGTCCCACTGCATGAAGGCGTGCAGGCCCCCCAGACGGCGGACGGCCTCGCTGCCCGGCCGGAGCGCCAGGTGATAGGTATTGGCCAGGACTATCTGAGCGCCGACAGCCTTCAGCCCGTCGGGCGTCATCGCCTTGACGGTTCCCTTCGTCCCTACCGGCATGAAGCAGGGGGTACGCACGGCACCCCGGGGCGTGTCCAGCACTCCCGCCCGGGCCTCTCCGTCACGAGCCTCAATCGCGAACGGGAAGTCCGGCAAGCCGTCAAGCGTCCGCATCGCCCGCCTCCGCCAGCATCGCGTCCCCGAAGCTGAAGAACCGATAGCCGAGGGCGACGGCCTCGGCGTACGCCCGGCGCACCTGCTCGACGCCCACGAAGGCCATCGTCAACGCCAGCACCGTGCTGCGCGGGAGATGAAAGTTCGTGAGAAGCACGTCCACGGCTCGGAAACGGTAGCCCGGAGTGATGTAGATGTCGGTCGAGCCATTCAGCGACTCCACCCCCGACGAGGGGTCGAGCGCACCGAGACCGGCCAGGGTCTCCAACACCCGGGTCGCGGTAGTCCCCACGGCCACCAGTCTCCGCCCCGAGGCGCGAGCCGCCCGGATAGTCCTCAGGGCATCCGCGGAGACTGAGAACGTCTCCCGGTGGATCTTGTGATGCTCCACCATCTGCTCGCGGATAGGCTGAAAGGTGTCGAGCCCCACGTGCAAGGTGACGTACGCCGAGCCTACCCCTGCATCCTCCAAGCGCGTCAGCAGTTCGGGGGTGAAGTGCAGGCCGGCCGTCGGGGCGGCTGCCGAGCCGGGCGTGGCCGCGTAGATGGTCTGGTAGCTGCCCGGTTCCGCGGGATAGCTCTTGATGTAGGGCGGAAGTGGCAACCGCCCGTGCTCTTCCATCAGAGCCACCAACGACCGCGAGGGTGGTCCCTGAACGACCCAGCGCCCTTCTCCCGCCCGCGTGTCCAGCCGAAGCGTCTGCCCGTCGGGCAACGAGATCTCCTCCCCGGCGCGCAGACGGTGTGAGGGGCGGGCCAGGGCTTCCCATCGCTCACCCGTTGTTTGGGGTTCGCCCGTCGGCCTCAGGAACAGCAGTTCGACCTTGCCCCCCGTCGTCCTCCGCCCCTCGATCCGCGCTGGAAGAACCCGCGAGTCGTTGAACACCAGGGTGTCTCCGGGCCGAAGGATGTCGGGCAACGACGAGAACAGCCGGTGCTGGCAGCCGCCATCCGCACCAAGATGCAGGAGGCGGCAGGAGTCCCGCGGGACAAGAGGCTCCTGAGCGATGAGCTCTTCGGGGACGTCGAAGTCGAGTTCCTCGAGGCGCATCCCGATCACCGGACCCCGAGAGTCACGGTAGTACTCATCGGCGGTTCACGAAGTGTAGGACGAGCGAGACGATCACGCTTATCAGGATCATCAGCCCGACCGGAACGATCAAGGTCGCGCTCTTGCCACGGTAGACGAAGGTGCCGGGGAGATGTGTCCAACCCAGCTTGCCGAAGAGGATGAGCAAACAGCCGACCACGATGACGCCGAGGCCCACCCACAGAAGAATCCTGCCCACACTCTCAAGACCCACGGAACCGCTCCCACTCCGAGACGAGGCAGCCGCAGTACTTCTGACGATATATCCCCCACTCCCGGCTTAGACGGCGGGATTCCCCGTACAGGGGCCTCAGATCCTCGTAGAGGAACTCGACATCGTAGCGTCGCGATGCCTCCTCTCCTCCCGCCCGGATGGCTTCGTGGTCTTGATAGGGGCTGATCGATAGGGTGGTGGAGAAGGCTGAGCAGTCCAGGGCGGCAGCTTCTTCGGCAGCCCGCATCATCCGTTGGCCGATACAGCGCCGGCAACGCGGCCCCTCACCCGGAATTACCGAGGCGAACCAGGCCTCCGGATCGTACGCGGGGTCTTCCCGCATCTCCACGCCTGTCACGAGAGCCACATCTCGCGCCCCCGTGGCCCTGCGCCGCCACTCGAGGAGAGGATGTATGTTCGGGTTGAAGTAGAAGCCGGTGACTTCCACCCCGCGGCCTTTCCAGACTGGGATGGTGGCACTCGCGCAGGGACCGCAACAGGTATGGAGCAACAACTTCATAGACGTGACACGGCCCCGGCCGCTTTCACCCGAAGAGGGTACCGGGCCGCGGCTGCGGGACGGCCGCCGGAGGCGTGACGCCGCAGTGCTCGTAGCCGAGCCGGGTGAGCACCCTCCCCCGGGGTGTGCGCATCAGAAACCCCCGCTGCAGCAAGAAGGGCTCGTATACGTCTTCGATGGTGTCGGACTCCTCGCCGATGGCGACGGCCAGGGTGGAAAGCCCCACCGGCCCGCCGTCGAACTTGTGGAGGATGAGGTTGAGGATCTCGCGGTCCACACGGTCGAGGCCTTCGTCGTCCACTTCGAACAGATGCAGCGCCTCGAGGGCGATCTGGCCGGTGATGTTGCCCGCGTGCCGCACCTGCGCGAAGTCGCGTACCCGCCGGAGCAAGCGGTTGGCGATTCGCGGCGTGCCTCGGGAGCGCATCGCAAGCTCTCGTTCCCCCTCGCTGTCGATGGCCACCCCGAGGATGTCGGCGGAGCGCCGGACGATAACACCGAGATCGTCCACGGAGTAGTAGTCCAGCCGGTGTGAGAACCCGAAGCGGTCGCGGAGGGGCGTGGTGATGAGTCCCGACCGGGTGGTGGCGCCGATGAGAGTGAAGCACGGGACTTCCAGCCTTATCGTCCGGGCACTCGGCCCCTGCCCTATGACGATGTCTATCTCGAAGTCCTCCATCGCCGGGTACAGGATCTCCTCGATGGAGCGGTTCAGCCGGTGGATCTCGTCGATGAAGAGCACATCCCCTTCCTGCAGGTGAGTGAGGATGGCCGCCATGTCGGCCTTGCGCTCGAGCGCCGGGCCTGAGGTGGTGGTGATGTTCACCCCCATCTCCAAGGCGATGATGTTGGCGAGGGTGGTCTTACCCAGTCCCGGAGGTCCGGCAAGCAGAACGTGGTCGAGCGGCTCGCCCCGAGACTTCGCGGCCGCAATGAATATGCCCAGTTGCTCGCGAAGCATCGGCTGGCCCACGAAAGCGCCGAGCGAACGGGGGCGCAACGAGCGCTCCAACTCCTGTTCGAGCGGAGCCTCCTCGGGGTCTGCCAGTCTCTCGTGTTCGGCCGTCATGCCTTGCCGCCCAGCGCCTGCCGGATGATGGCCTCGACCGGCTGGTCGGGCTCCACCCGAGCCAGTAGCTTATCGGCCTCCGCTGCCCCGAAGCCCAACTCAATGAGGGCCGCTCGAGCCAGCGACACCGGGCCGTCATCGCTTTCGACAACCCCAGACACGGTCGTGCCGACCGGTAACCCGGGGTCGCCGACCTTGTCCTTAAGCTCCAGGATGAGGCGTTCGGCCGTCTTTCGCCCGATACCAGGGACGGCCGAGAAGACCGCCACGTCGCCCGCGAAGAGGGCCCGCTTGAGGTCGACCGGCCGGCGCGACGACAGCGCGGCCAGTGCCAGCCTGGGCCCTATCTTGCTCACGCCCAGGAACAGCCGGAAGAGCTCGCGCTCCTCTTCGGCGGAGAAGCCGTAGAGCTGGAGCGCATCTTCGCGGACCTGAAGATGTGTCAGGAGCACGACCGGGGCGCCGACGGCCGGCAGGTCTCGGAAGGTCACGGCCGAGACTTCCACAAGAAAGCCTACGCCTCCTACGTCCACGACGACCGCTTCACCCGCGATCGCGGCCAGGACTCCTGTTAGACGCTCGATCACCTCTGGCTCCGCCGCGCAGCCTCAGCGTCCGCGCTCTTGCGGATGCCTTCCCGGATACCGCAGGTGTTGGCATGGCAGATAGCGACCCCCAGCGCGTCGGCGGCATGGTCCGAACGCAGGGCGGTCGACAATCCGAGCAGGACCCTCACCATCTCCATGACCTGCTCCTTGGTGGCCTTGCCGTAGCCGACCACTGCCTGCTTGATCTGCTGGGGCGTGTACTCGAACACCTCGCACCCTGCCTGAGAGCAGGCCAGCAACGTCACCCCGCGGGCCTGGCCTACAGCGAGCGCAGTGCGAACGTTGGCGTTGAAGAACAGGGATTCGACCGCCGTGGCCGACGGCCGGTGCTTCGCGAGCAGCTCGCTCGTCTCGGCGAAGATCTGTTCCAGGCGCCTCTCGAGAGGCAGGTCGGCGGGCGTCTCCACGACCCCGAAGTCCAGGGCTTGAAGCCGGTTGCCGACGACTGAGACTACTCCGAACCCTGTGGAAGCGGTGCCCGGGTCGAGGCCAAGAATGACCCGGCTAGCCTGCTCCCTCATAGGGGCAGCGCCACCCTCACCCGGCCAGGGCTTCCATGACGTCGTCGGAAACATCGAAGTTGGCGTAGACCTCTTGGACGTCGTCGTTGTCTTCCAGGGCGTCGAGGAGGCGAAGGGTCTTGCGAGCGTCGCTCTCGTCCAGCGCCACCGTGTTCTTGGGGATCATCGTGAGCTCGGCCGAGCTGTACTTGATCCCCGCCTGCTCGAGCCCCTGGCGTACGTTCATGAAGTCGGCGACGTCGCAACGGATCTCGTAGACATCCCCCGCGGGGATGACGTCTTCCGCACCCGCCTCTATGGCCGCCATCATCAACTCGTCCTCGTCCTTGCCCGCGGCGTCGACGAAGATGACCCCTTTGCGCTCGAACATCCAACTGACCGAGCCGTCGGTGCCCAGCTTGCCCCCGCTGCGGTCGAAGATATAGCGGACGTCGGCAGCGGTGCGGTTCTTGTTGTCGGTGAGGGCGGTGACGTAGACCGCCACACCGGCGGGTCCGTAGCCCTCGTACGTGAGGTGCAGATAGGTCTCGCCGTCAGCCCCGGCCCCACTGCCCTTCTTGATAGCCCGGTCGATGTTGTCGTGGGGCATGTTGGCGTCTTTTGCCTTCACGATGGCCTGCGCCAGCGCCGCGTTGTGATCGGGATCACCTCCACCTTCGCGAGCGGCGACCGTGATGGCGCGGGCCAGCTTGCCGAAGAGGTTGCCTCGTTTGGCGTCGACAAGCGCCTTCTTGTGCTTGATCCCCGCCCACTTAGAATGTCCCGACATGTTATGGACCTCCGCTCGAGCCCGCGCTCGTCGTCGCTACTTTCGCACGCTGCTGAGTTTAGCCGAGGCCTCGGACGCCTTCAACGAACCCCAGGGGCTTCGTCGTTCAGTTGCCTCCTACCGCAACCAGCCCGATTCGGCCGCCCGGTCGCGCACCGCCCGCACCCGGGAGTCGTACAGGTCGCGATCCATGCTGTAGATGGCGGCCGCCAGAGCACTGACCAGACTGATGGGACCCACGAGCGAGTGGGCAAAGAAGGTCGAGTCGATATCGGCATACAGGGTCAGGTCGCCCTTGCCCGCCAACTCGGACAGCGAGTTGTCGGTGATCACCACAACCGTCGCTTCTTGCTGGGACGCTTTCTCGGCGAAAGAGATGGTGACGGAATGAGCTCTGCGAAAGCCGATCGCGAGGAGAAGGTCCCCGGGGCCCAGCCGGCTGAGCCGCGCCACGTTCGATTCGGTGCTGTCGGTGACCGCGAGACAAGGGATCCCCAGCAACTCGAAGACGTACGATGCGTGCTGGGCGACCACCGCGGCCTCATGGAGACCCACGACGAGCACCTGCCTTGCATCGGCAAGAAGATGGGCGGCGCGGTTGAAACGCTCGAGGGTGTTCTTGCTGATCGTCTCCTCAAGACTCAGGGCATCGGTCTTGAGCGAGCGAGTGAGGATATCTTCCTCGATCGAGAAGCCAAGCTGGTCGTCGTGAAACACCGGTCTCGCCGAAGCGCCAAGCCTGTATTCGTCCCTGGCCGCCTTCTGTAGCTCGGGATAGCCCGCGAACCCGAGCGACTGCGCGAACCGTACCACCGTCGAGCTCGAGGTGGAACCCTTGCGCCCGAGTTCCTCGGCGCTCAGATACCCGACCTCTTCGAGGTGGTCGATGATGTAGCGGGCGACAGCCTTCTGAGAGCGCGAAAAACCGTCAAAACCTTCGCTCAGCAGATCGCTTACTCGCCGTGGCTTGCCGTCGTCCAACTCCACTCCAAAAACGCCAGAGAGTTGCATCTCCTAAATTGTACAACAGAAATTGCAATCATCCTGCCCTGTCATCGGGCAGTGCTGAGGATTCCTTTAGCGGCGCTCGCCCTGTGCCGGTTAGGGCCGAGCCCTGCAACGGGAGCGGCAGGCCGGCAAAAGCGGCGGCGGCCCCGAGGGGCCGCCGTTCTGATCATCGGATGCTATGTACGTCCAGCGAAATGTCCGCGGCGACTTTCGCTTCGTCCGCGGCCGGCACGTCTAGCTGGGACTATTCGGCCGCCTTGCGGGCCTTCACCTCTGCCACGATCTTGTCGACCAGGTGCGAGGGCACCTCCTCGTAGTGATCGAACTCGACGGTGAAGGAACCGCGTCCCGCCGTCATGGAACGCAGTTGCGGAGCGTAGGTGAGCATCTCGGCCAGGGGGACCTTGGCCCTGATGGCGTGCATCTCGCCCATGTTCTCGCTGCCCTGCGGGTGCCCGCGTCGGCTGGAGAGGTCGCCCATGATGTCGCCCATGTTCTCCTCGGGCGCGATCACCTCGACGTTCATCACGGGCTCCAGCAGCACCGGCGACGACTCGGTCATCGCTTTGTTCCAGGCCAAGGTGCCCGCCAGTTTGAAAGCCAATTCCGACGAGTCCACCGCGTGGTAGGAGCCGTCGAAGACCTTGACCTTCACGTCCACGACGGGGTACCCGGCGATGACGCCATGCTCCATGGCCTCCACGATGCCCTTTTCCACGGCCGGAACGAAGTTCCGCGGAATCGAGCCGCCGAAAATGGCGTCCTCGAACTGGTAGCCCCCGCTGCGCGGAAGCGGCTCGATCTCGATCCAGCAGTCCCCGAACTGGCCGCGTCCGCCGGTCTGCTTCTTATGCCGGCCCTGGGCGGTCGCCTTCTTCCGGATGGTCTCCCGGTACGGCACCTGCGGAGGATGCAGCTCCACCTCCACGCCGAAGCGCCGCTTGAGCTTGTCGAGGACTACCTCTACATGTACCTGGCTGGTGCCGGAGATGAGCATCTCCTTGGTCTGTGGGTCGAAACGGAGCTCCATGGCCGGGTCTTCCTCGCCCAGGCGCCGCAGCCCGTTGGAGACCTTCTCCTCGTCGCCGCGGGTCTTTGGAGAGATGGCGAAGGAAATGGCGGCCGGCGGGAATTCGTACCGCGGGAAGCGGACCGGCCGGGCCGGATCGCAAAGGGTGTCACCCGTGGCCGTCTCCTTCAACTTGGCCAGGGCGACGATATCCCCCGCTCCTGCCTGCTCTATGGACTTCGTCTCCTTGCCCTGCATGAGCAGGATGTTGCCCGTGCGCTCTTTCTCGCCCGTGCGCTCGTTCAACACCTGTGTGTCGGTCGCGATCTTGCCCGAGAAGATGCGGGCGAGGCTCACGCGCCCAGAGAACTGGTCGTAAATGGTCTTGAACACGAAGAGAGCGGGAGGGGCCGAGTAGTCGCAGGGAAGAGCCACCTCTTCGCCGCCGGCGACACGGGACGCCATGCGGTCCCCGCGTGTAGCCGGCGAGGGGATGGAGAGCAGAGTTTCGAGTAGGCGGTCGGAACCGATGTTCTTGGTCGCCGCCACAGGGATCGCCGGACAAACGGAGCCGGCGGCTACGGCTGTCTTCAGTGCGTCGCTCACTTCTTGCTGGGTGAGCTCCCCGCCCTCCAGGTATTTCTCGAGAAGGGCGTCGTCAGCTTCGGCCACACGATCGACAAGGGCCTCGCGAGCCTTGGCAGCCGCGTCGACGAGATCGTCCGGGATGGGGCCTTCGGCGCCCTTGCCGCTCGTTCCCGCGTAGGTATAGGCTTTCATCGTGACCAGGTCGACTACTCCCTTGAAGCCCGCTTCGTGGCCTATCGGGAGCGCCACAGCCACTACCTCGTCACCGAAACGGGCCTTGAGAGCGGCCACTGCTTCCGAGAACTCCGCCCGCTCGCGGTCCATCATGTTGACCGCGGCGACCCTCGCAACGCCCATATCCCGCGCCCGCTTCCATAGGCGCTCGGTCTGCACCTCAACCTTGGTCACGCCGTTCACGAGCATCAGGACGCCCTCTACCACTGGCAAAGCGCCCATCGCCTCGTTGATGAACGAAGCTTCGCCGGGGGTGTCGATGAGGTTGATCCGGTGACCGGCCCAATCGGCATGGGCGAGCCCGGCCGAGATGGTCATCTGCCGCTTGATCTCGTCCTCGTCGTGGTCCATGGCCGTGGTCCCGTCCGTGACGGCGCCCAGGCGGTTCTTGGCGCCGGTCGTAAACAGCAGAGCTTCGACCAGCGACGTCTTGCCCGCCCCGCGGTGGCCCACCACAGCGACGTTCCTGATCTTGGCAGGGTCTACGAGCGTCATGAATCCTCCTCGCGTCTGGCTGGGTCGAAGGGAATCGAGCGGCCGGCCGCAACGGGCACTAGTCGCCGAGCTTCAACTGGTACCGGCGATCTTTTCGAAGCCAGGTAATAGAGGCTACAGCCGGCGGCAGGATCTCCAAAGCGCCGTCGCGAGCCTCTACCCTGATCATCTCGAAATCGCGGTAGTACACCTTGACCGCTCCGGTCAGGATGTTCAGGGAGGTGGTGCGCAGGCTGTCGTCGGGAGCCTGTATCGTCGTGGTCAGACTCACGGACGCCTCGCCCTCTTGAACCACTACTTGCATGTCGCCGGGGAGCCTATTCCTCGACCTTCACAACCTGCCGGCCGTTGTACATGCCGCAGTTGGGGCACACTCGATGGGACAGTTTAGGGCTGTGGCACTGCGGGCATTCGCTCACGCTGGGAGCCAAAGGCACATTGCTCGAGCGGCGCGCGTCTCTGCGAGCCCGGGAAGTCTTTCTCTTGGGGACTGCCATTGAATCGCCTCACTATTCACCGATGGGGAAACCGAGAGTTTGTACCCCATCGGCCCCGATATTTCAAGCCTTGTCGTTCGTAGTCCCCTCGTTCTCGCCCGCCGCCGCGACCAGTTCACCCAGGTCAAGGCCCCTAAGCCGGCTCCAACGCTCGTCGATCTGCTCCGCGCCGCAGCCACAGGGCCCCCTGTTGAGATCCTTGCCGCAGTGAGAGCAAAGCCCCTTGCACGCTTCGGAACAGACAGCCGGAGTGGGGAGCGAAAGAACGAGCGCCTCCCGCCCGAGCCCGTCGACATCGACCGTGAGGTCCTTGACGAACTCACTGATGTCGGTCTCCTCCCACCCGTCTTTTGCGGTGGGAGCGAATTCTTGCTGTTCGGCGTGGACTTCGAGGACAGCCTCGCCCAGACAGCGCGTGCAGGGGCCATAGAGCTTGGCGTCGAGAGCGACGTTGATGAGATATCCCCCGGTGATCCGGTCCACGGTGACCCTCACGCCGCCGGGCACGAGAGCGCGATAGTCGGTCCCTCCCAGCACGATCGGTGCAAGGTCGAGAGGATAGGATCGCTCGTGACGCTCTCCGCCGCGGAGAGCAAGATCGGCGAGGTTCAGCAACATCTGTCTTGAACGTTCGAAGCCGGAGCTGCTCGCGCTCAGCCCTCCCGCGGACCGCCGGTCTGCAAACGTTCGCGCCCGCGCTGAACAGCGGCCAGGAACTTGTCCAGATTGGTCTCGAGCGTCTTGAGGATCTCATCGGCGTAGTCCTCGGCGCCCAGCCGGATCTCGCGCTCGCGCGCCTCGGCGTCGCGGATGATGTCCTCAGATTGACGCTGGGCGCGCCGGACGACCTCCTGCTCGCTTGCCAGCCGCTGGGCTTCCTCCCGAGCCTCGCGAAGGATGCGCTCCGATTCCTCTTTGGCCTCCTGGAGCATCTCCTGCCGCTCTTTCACGATCCAGCGAGCCTGCTTGATCTCTTCTGGGATGGTCGCCCGCATCTGATCGAGCAGGTCATAGATCTCGTCCCGATCGATCATGACCTTGTCGGTCATCGGGAACGTACTTGCACCGTGGACCAGATCGTCCAGCTTGTCGATCAGAACAAGAACGTCCATGCTTTAGTCCTCCACGCGTCCATACATTTCGGCGAAACGACGCTCGACCACTTCGGGTACCAGGTCGCCCACACACCCGCCGTACTTTGCGATCTCTCTGACCCCGCTCGAACTGAGAAAGGAGTACTCGGGTGATGCCATAAGGTACATCGTCTCGAGTTCGGGGTCCAACTTACGGTTGAGTTGCGCCATCTGAAACTCGTACTCAAAATCCGTCAAAGCTCGCAGCCCTTTTACCAGCACCCCAGCTCCCACCTCACGCGCGAACTTGACCACCAGTCCCCGCATGATCGCGACTCTCACATTCGGCAGGTGCTTGGTGGACTCCTGCAAGAACTCCGCCCGTTCGCCGGCAGTGAACAGTACTGACTTCCGATAGGAGTCGTCTACGACAGCAACGACGACCTCGTCGAACATAGCGCTGCAGCGCGAGATGATGTCGAGATGACCGATGGTCACGGGGTCGTACGTGCCGGGACAGAGAACCGTCTTCACCGGATAGTCCTCCTTATGGTTACCATGGTGACCCGGGTGTCGCCATAGACCCGATCGAACACCGGACAAGCCCCGAGCGTAGGATGCGAGGCTCGTTCACTCTCGAGAACCACCACGCCGCCGTCGTGGAGAAGCAAAGGCGCGAGGGGCTCGAGTGTTACTTCCGCTTCGGTCAGCATTCTATAGGGAGGGTCCACAAAGAGCAAATCGAACCTCTCCCCCGCGCCCATGATGTCCTGCAAAGCTGCATGGTAGTCCGCGGCGATCACCCGGCTCGCCGACAGGTAATCCAGGTCCCGGATGTTCGTTCGGAGCACCTCGGAGACCGTCTTGTCGTGCTCCACGAAGACACAGCGGGCGGCTCCTCGCGAGAGCGCTTCGAGCCCCATCGCTCCTGTCCCCGCGAACAGGTCGAGGACGGAGAGCCCACCGACCGGACCCAGGGAGTCGAAAATGGCTTCCCGCACGATCTCACTGGTAGGACGGACGGTGACACTCGCGGGGACGCGCAGGCGCCTGCTGCGCCTGGCGCCCGCCACGATCCGCACTGTGCCCGGCGCACGCGGCGAGCGCTTCATACCCGTTCCAGCCACCTGATCTTCCTCCCAAACCGGTCTTCAGCGGCTTCCAGCAGTGCGGTGACGCTACCCATGGTCGCGGACGCGCGCCAGGCTTCCAGTACCTGCTGCGCCTCGGTCCGAGCCTCCTCGAGCAGCCCCCGGTCGCGCAACAGGGAGGCGACGTGCAGATCGCCCAGTCCGGACTGTCTTTCACCGAACAGCTGGCCGGTCCCCCTGGCAAGCAGATCGGCCTCGGCCAGGGCGAAGCCATCATTGGTCGCAGCGAAGACGCGCAGCCGCTCGAGCACTCCTTCGTCTTCATCGGCGACCGGTAAGAAGCAATAGGATTCCTCTGCTCCGCGGCCCACCCTGCCCCGCAACTGATGCAACTGCGAAAGGCCGAACCGGCGGGCGCCAAGGATCACCATGACGGTCGCGTTGGCCACGTCCACGCCCACCTCGATCACCGAGGTGCTGACCAGGACGTCTGCATCTCCCGCTACATACTCTGCCATAGCGGCTGCTTTCTCCGCCGCGGGCAACTGGCCATGAAGGAGCCTCAGCCTGAAGCCCGAAAGCTCCCCCGCCGCCAGTTCCGCGAACGTCTGGCGGGCGGAAGCTGCCTCCAGGACCTCGCTCTCCTCGATCAAGGGGCAGACGACGTATGCCTGGCTCCCGGCCCTGAGTCGGCCCCGGACGAACCCCCACATATCTTCGATCGCCTGGGGCGCCACAAGCCTCGTCTGCACCGGCCGCCTTCCCGGCGGCATCTCGTCGAGGACGCTTACGTCAAGGTCGCCGTAGAGGGTCAGGCTGAGGGTGCGCGGGATGGGCGTGGCAGACATGTGAAGCGTATGAGGCCGTAGGTTCTGTCTGTTCCCGTCCTGCCCCTCCGCGGCGACTATCGCATCCCGCTGGCTCACGCCGAAGCGATGCTGTTCGTCGACCACCGCCAGGCGGAGATCGTGGAACCGCACCCCCTCCTGGATGAGAGCGTGCGTGCCGATGGCGACATCGACCTCCCCGGTCTCGAGACCTTTTCGCACCGCACGCCGCTCGGCCGCTGTCTGGCTGCCCTTGAGAAGCCGTACCCGCACGCCGTGCGGCGCGAGTTGAGCCGACAAACCGAGGTAGTGCTGATCGGCGAGCACCTCGGTGGGCGCCATGAGCGCTCCCTGGGCACCCTGCTCGACCGCCCGCAAGAGAGCGTAGGCGGCCACCATGGTCTTTCCCGACCCGACGTCGCCGTGCAGCAATCTGCGCATCGGGACCGTCCTTCGGAGATCCCTCTCTATCTCCGCGATGACGCGGGACTGCGCACCCGTGGGAGTGTATGGCAGACCGGCGAGGAACGCCGCCGACAAAGTCGCCGGCGGTTCGAGCCCTCGTGCCCGCTCCTGGGCATCCTGCGCGCGGCGCTGCTGCAGCACGGCCAGTTGAAGGAGGAGCAGTTCCTCGAACGCCAAGCGCTCCCGAGCCCTGTTCGCCTCGGCAAGGTCGACCGGGAAGTGGCTTGCCAGGACCGCCTCGCCCCGGCCCGCGTACCTCCGCCGAGCGAGCATCTCGGCGGGCAAAGGGTCGAGCAGGTTGGCCGCGAGCGGCGCCGCTTCGTGCAGCAGCGTGCGGATGGTGCGGACGCTCAGGTCGGCCGTACTCGGGTAGACCGGCACCAAGCCGAGGATGTGCCGGCTCTCGTCGGACTCCCCCAGGATCTCGTGGCGCTTGACCAGGAAGACCGGGGCGCCGCGCTGACGCACAAGCACCCCTTTCAGAAGCACCTCGGGCCTTTCCCGGAACGCCGGCTCCAGATAGGACTGGTTGTACCAGAGCGCCACGACGCTGCCGCTGTCGTCGCTCACGAGCGCTTCCAGCACGTTGACGCGGCGGTGAGCCGTCTGCCGGGCGGCGCAGGACAGGACTCGGCCGCGCAGGGTCATCTCGGCACCGAAACAGAGGCCCGCCACCTCGACGAGGCGTGACGGCGGCTCGTGGCGGAAAGGAAGATGAAGCAGCAGATCGCCCACAGTGTTGATGCCCAACCCCCGGAGCCTCCGCTCGGTCGCCCTGCCTACCCCGCGCAGGGTGGTCACCGACAGCCTGTCCAGGACCGCCGGGTCTAACCGTCGCTTGGAGGTCGGGCATAGATGCAGGTCTTCGACGGCAAGCGGGGGCTGCGACCCGAACGGGTAGTGAAGACAGCCGCTTGTCGCCGTGCTCATTCCTGGATGAAGCAAAGGGCGACGGCGCCCGGACCGACGTAGGTGCCTATAACGGGGCCCACTATGCTGGTGGGGATCACGTGTATATCCCGATCCTCTACCGCTTCGATCAACTCACGCAACTGGGCGAGCATGGGTTCGTTGAAGGCGTGAGACAGACTCACGTGCGTGGTACGGCCGGGCCGCGTACGCTCCACGAAACCGTCCCGCATGACCTCCAGCGCCTGAGTCACGCCGCGGACCTTCTTGAAGACATCGACGACTCCCTCGTCGATGCTGAGGATGGGCCTGATGTTGAGAAGGCTGCCGACCAGGTGGGAAGCCCTGCCGATGCGCCCCCCCTTGAAGAGGTATTCGAGCGTGGTGGGCAGGAAATAGAAGGTCCTCTCGGCCACGAAGCTCGCGATGTACGCCTCGAACTCCTCTTCAGGGGTGCCCCTGTCGAGTCGCTCCACAAGCCGGTCGATGAGCAGCGCGATACCTCCCGTGGCCAACTCGGAGTCGACGACCCGAACCCCGTCTATCTGGCTCTGGGCCACCTCGGCACTGGCGCACGTACCGCTGAACTTGCTGCTGAGGTGCACCGAGTAGACGCGGTCGTAGCGCTCCCGAAGGCCCTTGTAACAGTCGAGGAAGGCCCCGGCCGAAGGCTGCGACGTACGCGGGAGCACGGGACTGGTCTTGAGCTTCTCGTAAAAAACATCGGGCTTGAGCTCCACCCAGTCGAGATAGGCCTCTTCCCCGAAGTAGACGGTCAAGGGGACCATACTGATGTTCGGGTCATTCGCGAGATAGTCGGGCAGGTCGGCGGTGGAATCGACAACGATAGCGGTGCTCGTCCGGTCGACGATCATCTCGTCCTCGCTCCTTTCGTGCTGGGGTGGGCGGGTCCCGCTCCTACTCGGCCGACAACAAGACGGGATAGAAGGGCTGCCCGCCCTGGTGAAGGTCCATCTCGACCGACGGATACGTCTCGCGAAGCTTCTCGAGCGCCGCTGCCGCGCGCTCCGCGTCCTCCTCTTCACCGAGAAGAGCGGTGAGGAGACCGCGGTTCCCGTTAAGGATCCGGCAGACGACGTCGGCGACGACGGGTTCAAGTTGGCCGGCGGCCACCACGACGCGTTCGTCGATGAGCCCGATGAAGTCGGCCGCTTTGATCTGTACGCCGTCGACCAGCGAGTCCCGCACGGCGCGGGTGATCTCCGCGGTGACAACGCCGTCGATGGCGGCGCTCATCTCGTTAGCGTTTATCGCTCCCGGCTTGCGCTTATCGAAAGCCACAGCGGCACTGAGGCCGGCTTGTATGGAGCGGGTGGGCACCACGATGATCTCTCTCTCCGTGAGGCCCAGCGTCTGCTCCGCGGTCATGATGACGTTGCTGTTGTTGGGCAGGATAAGAACGGACGGGGCGGTCGCCCTCTCGACGGCGCGCATGAGGTCCTCCGTGGACGGGTTCATGGATTGCCCGCCCTCGACGATGAGATCGACCCCGAGGTTGCGGAAGAGCGCCTTGTTGCCCTCCCCCGCTACTACCGCCACCACCTGTGTAAGCCCAGCATCGGCAGGAGGACGGGCCGCGGCGTCAGCCAAGCGGCGATCGCGGGCGGCCCTCTGCTCTTTCATGTTGTCGATCTCGATCTCGGTGAGCACGCCAAGACCGCCCGCGATGCTAAGCACCGTACCGGGTTCGTCCGTGTGGATGTGCACCTTCAGCTGCCGGCCGTCGCCGACGATCAGTAAGCTGTCCCCAAGCCGACCCAGCGTGTCGTCCAGCGACGCCTGATCGAGCCGGCTACCGCTCAACAGAAAACTGGTGCAGTAGGTGAAGTCGCTCTCTTCCTCCAGCGCCTGTTGATCGGCGCCTGGACGGACCGCGGTCTGGGCGAAACGCGCGCCGATTTCTGTCTTGACGCCGCCCCGCCCGTTGGCGGCTCCTTCCACGAGCACCACGAGGCCGAACCCACCCGCGTCGACCACGCCGGCCTCGGCCAACACCAGCAGCAGCGAAGGCGTGCTCTCCACGCTCTTCCAGCCCGCAGCGATGACCTCCGCGAGGTACGCTTCGAGTCTCTGTGCGTCTGGCGCCTGGGCGGCCGCTTCGGCCATCTCCCGCAGCACCGTCAGCATGGTGCCCTCCACAGGCCTGCGAACGGCCCGGTAGGCCGTTTCGGTGGCGTGTCTGAGGGCCCGGGTCAACACATCCTGGGTCACCGGGCCGTCCTGGCCCAGGACTTCCATGGCCCCCCGAACGATCTGGGACAGGATCACCCCGCTGTTGCCCCGAGCACCCATAAGCGCCGCCTGCGAGATGACCGAGCATACTTCCCGCTCTGAAGTATCCTCCGGAAGCAGCGAGACGGAATCGACCATGCCTCTGACGGTAAGCGCCAGGTTGGTCCCCGTGTCGCCGTCGGGCACCGGGTAGACGTTGAGATCGTTGATCTCCTGTTTACGCTGCTCCAGGGCTGCGAAGCCGGCTGCGAGCAACTCCCGGGCCCGGGCCACGGTAAGCAAGGCTTCCGGGTTACTCCCCAAGCCTGACCCCTTGAACATAGATGTGAAGCCCGGTGACGGCTCTGCCGGTCATCCTCTCGACGTTGTAGGCCACCTGGGAACGGACGTTACCTGCGACCTCGGCGACGTTCAGACCGTATTCGATGATGATGTAGAGCTTGATACGCAGGTGCTCGGCCGTCTGCTCGACCTTGATGCCCTGGTGCAGCCGGTCGCGGGACAACAGCGCGGCCACACCTTGACGCAGGTTCGGCGCAGCCATCCCCACGACCCCGTAGCATTCGAGTACCGTCCAGCCGACGATATCCGCGATCGCCCGGTCGCTGATGTTGAGGTGACCGCCGACGGCTCCGTCGCGAGCCCCGGGAGCACTCCCTACGCGTGCGCCCGCTTGTTCGCTCATGTCCCCGAGGATTCCTCGACCGAGACGAGCTTGTTCAGTTCCGCCACGACCGCACTGGGGTCGATACCGTGCATCTTGGCGCCGTCCTCGACGGACTCCATGCTGACGCCCATGCAGCCGATGCACCCCATACCGTAGGCGGCGAAGACGTCTTTGGCCCTGGGATCGGCCTGAAGGGCCTCCATCATCGACATGTCCTTGGTAAAGATGGCCATCTCCTCCCGATCGCGCACTTGACCATGCTCAAGTACTATACCCTACCGCGGGAAGGGCTTTCGTCGCCATTGGCCGGCGTCCCCGGCTTGTAAGACCCCATCCAGTGCGGCATACTATGGGACTCCCGTTCTAACCCCAGACCAAGAGCGAGTTTCACATGTCCAAAGTGTGCGCCATATGCGGCAAAAAGCCCAGCTTCGGCAACAATCGCAGCCACTCCATGCGCGCGACCCCGCGGCGCTGGGATCCCAACGTGCAGAAGATTCGCATCGAGCTCGACGGCAAACCGACCCGGGCCTACGTGTGCGCCAAGTGCCTCAAGGCAAACAAAGTACAGAAGGTCGCCTGAGCGTCCCCTGACCCCGGCGGTTCCTTTCAGGCTTCTGGCTGCTCCAACCTGCGGACGAGGTTCGCCATCTCCAGAGCCGAAACGGCCGCGTCCCAGCCTTTGTTGCCGGCCTTCGTGCCGGCCCGTTCCACTGCCTGCTCGATGGTGTCGGTGGTGAGAACGCCGAAGATCACCGGAAGCCCCGCATCCAGCTGCACCTTTGCCACGCCCTTCGCCACTTCGGCAGAGACATAGTCGAAATGCGGCGTCGAGCCGCGGATGACGGCGCCCAGACAGATGATCGCGTCGTACCTCTTGGTGGCTGCGAGCCGCTGGGCGATGAGCGGGATCTCCATCGCTCCCGGCACCCAGGCAACGTCGACGTCTGCGGCATCTGCTCCATGCCGGGTCAGGCAGTCCCACGCGCCCGACAGCAATTTGCTGCTTATGAACTCGTTGAAGCGGCTCACGACCAAGGCGAAGCGGAGGCCCTCTCCGGAGAGGACGCCTTCGTAAACCTGTCCCTTGTTATCCATCGCTCTTTTCCTTTCCCTCGGGTTCGGGGTATTGAAGTCCCTGGTGATGCAGGATGTGGCCCATCTTCTCCTTCTTGACCCGCAAGTAGTTGACGTTGGCCCCTGTGGGCTTGATCTCGAGCGGCACCCGCTCGGCGATCGTGAGCCCATAGCCCTCCAGGCCGACCAGCTTGCGAGGGTTGTTGGTCATGATACGGATGGAGGTCAGCCCCAGATCGACAAGGATCTGAGCGCCGATGCCGTAGTCGCGCAGGTCCGGGGCGAAGCCGAGTTCCACGTTTGCCTCTACGGTGTCGAGCCCCTGCTCCTGGAGTTCGTAGGCCCGCATCTTGTTGAGAAGACCGATCCCCCGGCCTTCCTGCGCCATGTAGAGCAGCACGCCAAGTCCTTCCGTGTCGATGCGTTCGAGTGCCGCCTGAAGCTGCTCGCCGCAGTCGCAACGCATCGAGTGGAACACGTCCCCGGTCAGGCACTCCGAATGAACGCGCACGAGCACGTTCTCCTTGCCCGCGACGTCCCCTTTGACAAGCGCCAGGTGCTGTTCCCCATCCAGCAGGCTTTCGTAACCGTGGGCGACGAAGTCACCGAACCGCGTGGGCATCTGGACCACCGCGACGGGCCGCACCAGCTTCTCCGTACGCCGCCGGTAGCGGATCAGGTCGGCCACGGTGACCATCTTAAGGCCGTGGCGGCGGCAATACTCGATGAGGTCGGGCACCCGCGCCATCGTCCCGTCATCGTTCATGACTTCGCAGATGACGCCCGCGGGGATCAGTCCCGCCAGCCGAGCCAGATCTACCGCCGCCTCGGTCTGGCCGGCCCGAGCGAGCACCCCGCCGGCTCGGGCGATAAGCGGGAAGACGTGGCCGGGTTGGACCAGATCCTCAGGGCGCGACCGTGGGTCGATGGCTACCCGCATCGTATGGGCCCGGTCGGCCGCCGAGATGCCGGTCGTGACCCCTTCCCGCGCCTCGATCGATACCGTGAAGGCGGTGCCGAACCGCGAAGTGTTGCTGCGCACCATCGGATGCAGGCGCAGTTCTTCGGCCCTTTCGGCCGTGACGGACAGACAGATGAGACCCCGCCCGTGCGCCGCCATGAAGTTGACGGCCTCAGGAGTGACGAACTGAGCCGCCATAGTGAGGTCGCCCTCGTTCTCGCGGTCTTCATCGTCTACGACAACGACCATCCTGCCGCTCTTGACCTCCTCGAGCGCCTCCTCGATCGTTGCGAATCCTGTGCTCTCGCTCATATCATCTCGTCCTTTCAAGCGAACCCTCGTTCGCGTAGAAACTCTTCGGTAAGACCTCTCGGGACAGGCTCAGCGCCACCGCCGCCGCCCGCGAGTGCCTGTAGGGAATTCAGCACGTACCGGGCCAGCACATCCGCCTCGAGGTTGACGCGCATCCCCGCGGTTGCCGCGCGCAGGGTCGTTTCCTTGAGTGTGTGAGGGATCACGCCCACTTCGAAACCCTCGCCGTCCACGCGCATCACCGTGAGCGATATGCCGTCGATGGCAATAGACCCTTTTGCGGCGACGGCTCCCCGGAGGGTCGCGGGCAACGACACCCTCACCTCCCAGGCGATGCCTTCCTGGCGGACCCGCAGGATCTCGCCCACGTCGTCGACGTGCCCCAGCACCAGATGACCGCCCAGCCGGTCTCCCCACAGCAGCGAACGCTCCAGGTTGACCGGAGAACCGGGACCCGTCCTGCCCAGAGTCGTCCGGGTCAGAGTCTCGGGCATGCACTCGACGACGAAGCCTTCACCGTCCAGCGCGATCACCGTGAGGCAGGCGCCGCTCACCGCGATGGAGTCGCCCACCTTCGTCCCTTCGAGCACGGTGTGAGCGCGGACGCTGAGGCGGCCGCCCCCCGGCCCTCGCTCCAGCCGTCGGACCACGCCGACCTCTTCGATCAAACCTGTGAACATCAGTACACGTCCCCCGTATAGCCTGTCATCAGCACATCGAGGCCCACCTGTCGCACCTCGACCTCCTGTAGAGCGGCCGCCTGGGACATGAGCGCGGGCCCCGCGGCACGCAGCGCCCCGCGATGTTCGATCCCCGGCGCCAGCTTGGGACAGATGAACGCCGCGACCTTGTCGATCATGCCCGCGGCCCACCACGAGCCCGCCAGACGCCGCCCGCCCTCGAGCAGCACCGTCTGCACACCACGCTCCGCGAGGATCGCCGCCACCGCTCGGGGCTCAAGACAGCCATCTTCAGCGCGGCCGGCCGTCGCTACCTCCAGCCCCCACGAGCGCAATTCCGCCCCGCGGTTCTCCCCCAGATCGCTCCCCGCGAGCACGAGTACCGGTCCGGCCGCAACGCTCCCTACGAGGGCGCTTTGCCGGGTCAGGGCGCCGGCCCCGCCGACGATCACCCTGAGAGGCTGCCTGTGACATTCGACTTCCCTCGCCGTCAGCAGGGGATCATCGGTATGCGCCGTTCCCGCGCCCACAACCACCGCGTCCGACCACGCCCGCCACTGATGGACCAGGGAGCGGCTCTCCGAGCCCGAGATCCACCGCGAGTCCCCGGTATCGGTGGCGAGACGGCCGTCGACCGTCATCGCGTACTTGTACGTGACGAACGGCAACCCCGCGGCCATGATCTTGCGCAGCCCGTCGTTCTGCCGCTTCATACTATTGCCGAGCGCCCCGTCCGCCAAATCCACGGCTAGGCCGGCCTCGCGCAATATCTCGATACCCCGCCCATTGACCGCCGGAGTGGGATCGATGGCCCCGACGACCACCCGCCGGAACCCCACCGCGATAAGCGCCGATGTGCACGGCGGCGTCCGTCCATACGTGCAACAGGGCTCGAGGGTGACGTAGATGGTCGATCCCGCGCACACGCCGCGGGCCGCGTCGAAGTCCAGAGGCCCTTCGGCGGCGCCCCGGCCTTCTTCGACCCGGTGGAGGGCGTCTCTGATGGCGGCGATCTCGGCGTGGTCGTGGCCCGGTCCCACGTGGTAGCCCTCGCCGAGGACCTTTCCGTCTCTCGCGATGACTGCGCCGACCACGGGGTTAGGGCTGGTACAACCCCTACCTTTCTCCGCAAGGGAGAAGGTCCGCTCGAGCATAAGGACGTCGTGTGCCTCTACCGCCAACAAAAAACCCCTCAGCCTCGTGGCCCAGGGGTCGGCAGAGCGGCAGAGCGCTCCGGTCTTCTCTCTTCCAGACTGTCACTGTCGGCCCAGGTATCGCACCTGATCTGCCCCGTAGGGCTCGCGGGCTGTTACCGCCGGTAGGGAATCTCACCCGACCCCGAAGACCAAATATCGTGTTGCACCCGTACGTGCGGGGGAGAATCTACCACACCGCAGGCCCGCCTGCCATCAGGCCGGTAACTCGCCTCTCATGAGCGATTGGAGCGCCCGGGCCTCTGCAGCCGGGTCGGCGGCGGCGAACACCGCCGAGCCGGCGACTATCCAGTTCGCCCCCATCTCCACCACGTGGCGGATGTTGTCCCGGTGGACCCCGCCGTCCAACTCGATGGCGGCGCCGGGCCGGATCATCTCTCTGATCACGGGCACCTTGAGAAGGGCCGAGGGAATGAGTCTCTGGCCGCCGAAACCGGGGTTCACCGTCATGACCAGCACAAGATCGACCAGTTCGGCCACGTCGCGGATGCGGGACACATCGGTACCCGGATTGATGGCGACGCCGGCTCCCGCTCCCGCTGCCTTGATGGCCCCGATGGCGTGGTAGAGACTTGTGCATGCCTCCACGTGGACGCTCAGCGCGTCTGCCCCCGCCTCCGCGAAGTCGTCAATGAAATCCTCCGGCCGCTCGATCATCAAATGGACGGAAAGCAGTCCTCCCCGTTTGTGGACGTGGGAAGCAACGGCGCCGACGACGGCCGGCCCGATGGTCAGGTTCGGGACGAAATGCCCGTCCATGACGTCGCAGTGGATGATCCGGGCACCGGCATCCATGACCCGAGCGACTTCCTCCCCCAGGCGGGCGAAATCAGCCGAGAGGATGGACGGGAGAAGGTGCAGTTCGCGGTATGTGGCCGACGGTATGGGCACCGCTGCCTCCCTTTGGTCTCTAGCCGCCATCGGCAGCGGGCTCGCAGCCCCCGCTCGCCGCTTCGATCCGCCGGCCCAGCCGGGCCCCATAGCCCCTGAGAAAAGCCGCCGCGCTCATCGCGTTCCGCCCATCGGGCTGCACGCTCAGCACCTGGAGCACGCCTTCGCCGCACCCTACAAAAAGCCGCTCGCCTGCTATCGCGATCTCGCCCGGCCGGCCGGCGATATGTGCCGCTTCGGCCGGCGACGCCTCGAGCCCCGGCATGCCATACGGCCAAGTCCGCCAAACTTTGAATTGAAGGTCACCGCTCTTGAAGCGTGCTCCCACCCTGGGGCTGAGAGAGCGGACCCGGTCGTGCACGCATCGTGCAGATCTCTCGGTGTCGAGCAGGCAGTCCTTCCAGCTCAGTTTCTCTGCGTAGGCGTGCTCCCCCTGCTGTTCGGTCCACACCACCGTCCCGTCGTCCAGGCCTGTGAGCACCTGCATCCAGACTTAGCGCACCCAGGAAGGCGAGTGCCCGGGTGACCGAGCCGGCGTCGTCGCGCAAGCCCATGGAGAACGAGGTCTGCGACGCCCAGGGCCCGGAATCGAGGGCCTCGGTTATCCGCATGATGGTGACCCCCGTGCACGCCTCGCCGGCCGCCAGCGCCCGTTCGATCGGAGCCGCCCCGCGCCAGGCAGGCAGCAGCGACGCGTGGACGTTCACGCACAGAAGGGAATCGAGAAGCCCCTTCCTTAGTATCTGGCCGAATGCGGCGACCACCAGGACCTCGGCGCCGGCGGACCGCAGGCGATCGACGACCTCAGGAGCATTGATATCGTCGGGCTGGATGAGGTCCAAGCCCAGACGCTGAGCAACGATAGCTGCCGCAGGCGCGGCCCTGCGCCGTCCCCGGCCTACCGGCCGGTCGGGCTGCGAGATGACCAGGCTGGGACGACGGTCGAGGCTCGCCAGGTGTTCGAGGGTCCAGGCGGCGAAATCCGGGGCGCCTGCGAATGCGAAGTTCACGCGTCCATTTCCAGGGAACGCTCGCGGAGCTCCTTGAGGACCCGGCGCCGTTCCTCGGGGGCGGCACGGTCGAGTATGAGCCGGCCGTCGAGGTGGTCGATCTCGTGCTGCATGATCCGGGCCACCATCCCCTCCGCCTCCAACTCGAGCGCGGTGCCGTAAAGGTCCTGCGCGTGCACCGTGACCTGGTCGCACCTCGAGACTTCGACCATGCATCCGGGCACCGACAGGCAGCCCTCAGACGCGCTGGTGCATTCCTCCGAACGGAAGACGATCTCGGGGTTCACGAAGACGTACTCTTCGTCCTCGTGCTCGGGGTCTCTCCAGACCATGATCCGGCTCAGCACCCCGATCTGGGGGGCGGCCAGACCTACCCCCTCTTCCCGGTGCATCACCTCGAGCATCACTGAAGCAAGCTTCTGCAGCCGGGCATCGAAGACGGTGACGACGTTGGTGCGCTGCCGGAGGGCCGGATCGCCCAGCGTACGCAGACGCTCGAGCGGCGCTTCCACGCTGCCTCCTCGACGTGACTTATCTTTGCGTGCCATTCCGGCCTCACCGCTCCTGAGTCAGGCTAGCTGAAAGACAGGGGATCGACATCGACCAGAAGGACGACGCCACGGCGCCGGTACGGCTCCTGCAGCTGTGCGAGCGCCTGCCCTATTATAGTCCGCGCCCGCTCTCCCTGGCGGGCCGCCACCATCACCTGCCACCGGTGCCGCCCCCGCAAACGAAGCAGCGGCGCCGGACCGTGCAGTTCAACGGCCGGGAAGTAGGGCTCGAGCCGTTCCACCAGATGCCGGCCGGCCGCCTGGGCCCTCTCCGGGTGCGCCGAGGAAGTGACCAGCCGTATCAGTTCCGCGTACGGCGGATAGCCAAGGCGCTCCCTGATGCCCAGCTCTTCCCGGTAGAAGGCCTCCTCGTCCCCTGCCAGCGCCATGCGGATGCACGGCACGTCCGGATTCGAGGTCTGCACCAGCACTCGGCCGGGGCGCTCCGCGCGCCCGGCCCGGCCGGCCACCTGCGTCAATAGCTGGAACGTCTTCTCGCCCGCGCGGAAGTCCGGGACGTAAAGCCCCACGTCGGCATCGGCCACGATCACCAGAGTCACATCGGGAAAGTCGTGGCCCTTGGCCACCATCTGGGTGCCGACCAGGACCGCGGGCCGGGCCGCGGCGAAGCCGTCCAGTGCGGTCTGCACCCGGGCGCCGGTGCCCGTCACGTCGGAGTCCATGCGGAACACCTGCTCCCCCGGAACGAGGGCGCGCAACTCCCGGTCGAGCCGTTCGGTGCCCGGCGAAGCCCGCGTGAGCGGCGCTTCGCCGCATTTCGGACAGGCGGCCGGCTGCGAGTAAGCCCGGCCGCAGTGATGGCACAGCAACTGGCGAGAACGCCGGTGATAGGTCAGGGACAGCTCGCAATCCGTGCACATCTGCACGTGGCCGCAGGCGTCACAGTACACATAGCCCGCGTAGCCGCGGCGATTGAGCAGGATGATCGATTGTTCGCCGCGGCGCAGCACTTCGGCAAGCGCCTCACGCGAACGAGGGGCCAGCAGGAGACCCGCACCCTGGCGCCTCATGTCGACCACCTCTATCTCCGGATGCGTCCCGGCAGCGCGGCGCGTCAGGCGCACCCGGTGCTCCACGCTCACCATGCTCTCTACCGCCGGCGTCGCGCTCCCCTCCAGCAGCAGCCCTCCCCTCTCCGCCAAGCGCAGCTCCGCCACGGTCTTCACCCGGTACCTCGGCTCTTCCTCCTGCTTGTAGGAGTTGTCGTGCGCTTCGTCGATAATGATCAGACCCAGGTCTTTGACCGGGGCGAACACACCCGAGCGCGCGCCGACCACGATCGGCGCCTTCCCCGAGGCTACCCGCCGGTATTCCCGCACGCGCTCCCCGAGCGGAAGCCCGCTGTGGAACACCCCGACCCGGCTGCCGAAGCGGGTCTTGACCCGTTGGATAGTCTGCGGCGTGAGGGCGATCTCGGGCACGAGCAGGATGGCTCCTCTCCCGGTCTTGAGAGCGTGCTCTATCAGGCGCAGATAGACTTCGGTCTTGCCGCTCCCGGTCACCCCCCAGAGTAGGCGGGGCGAGAACCCAGGTTCGTCAAGTGCGGCACTAAGATCATCGACCGACCGCGCCTGATCCGGCCACAGAGTATGAGGAGAGCCCGCCTCACCGCCATCGCCCGGCGCGTCGGCAGCCAAGGTGGCCCCGATCGCCTGTGTGGCCTCGGTGTCTTCGCCCTCCGCCCCCACCTCTCGGAACTCGACGAGACCCTTCTTCTCGAGCGTGTCGAGCACCCCCCTACCCACGCCGGCCAGTTCGCAAAGCACCTTCTTGGAGACGCCCTCCGCCGGGATGGCTTGCAGCACCTTCTCCTGCTTCGCGGTGAGCTTGGCAGCGACCGCCGGGTCCGGGTAGGGAAGCCGCGCCACCAGGTCCCTGCGGGTCGACACCTTCGCGCCTCGCCCGCTCGCGCTGCCGACGGGAGCGACCAGACGAAGGCAGGACTCGAGCGAACAGAGGTATCGTTTGGCCATAGCCTGGGCGAGGTCAAGGAGCTCTTCGGGGATCCGATCCGGGCCGACCGCCTCGATAGCGCGGAGCCCCCCTTCGGGCACCTCGGCTCGCGCGGCGATGGCGATAACGACCGCCCGGGCGGTCCGCTTGCCGAACGGCACGGTCACGACAGATCCGACCGAGAGCGCGTCGGCCAAGTGCTCGGGGATGACGTAGTCGAACTGCCGGTCCCCCAGGTGATGCAGCCGCAAAAGGACGACGACCCGGGCTATCCGCCCGCTATCCTCGACCCTGCTAGGCGCCACCTTTTCCTCCAGCGACCCGCGGTGGATACGCCGGCCCCGCCGCTCTATTGCGCGGAAGACCGCCTAGTTCAGACCCGCGTCGCTGCGAAGGGCCTCGGCCTTGTCCGTGCTCTCCCATGTGAAATCGGCGTCCTCGCGGCCGAAGTGGCCGTAAGCGGCGGTCTTCTCGTAGATAGGCCGGAGCAGTCTGAGGTCGCGGATGATGGCGGCCGGGCGCAGGTCGAAGTGGCTGAGCACCAGTTCCTGAATGGTGTTCTGGCTCACGTTCTCGGTCCCGAAGCACTCGACCATCACGCTCACCGGATGAGCCACGCCGATGGCGTACGCGATCTCCACCTCGCACCGATCGGCCAGTCCTGCCGCGACTACGTTCTTCGCGACATACCGCGCGGCGTAGGCCGCGGATCGGTCGACTTTGGACGGGTCTTTTCCCGAGAAGGCCCCGCCGCCGTGCCGCCCGAACCCTCCGTACGTATCCACGATGATCTTGCGCCCGGTAAGACCGGTATCGCCCATCGGGCCGCCGATCACGAACTTGCCGGTAGGGTTGACGTACAGCTTGGTCTTTTTGAACTCCGGGTCGTAGAGACCTTCGGGCAGGACCGGCCGGATGACGTGCTCGATCAGGTCGGGCCTCATCAAGGTGTCTATGTCGATGCCGTCCGCATGCTGTGTGGAGAGGACCACGGCGGTTATGAACTCCGGCTTGCCGTGAGAGTACTTGACCGTCACCTGGCTCTTGCTGTCGGGCCGCAGATAGGGGACCACGCAGCCCTTGCGCACTTCGCTCAGGCGGTGCACCAAGCGGTGCGCGAGCGAGATGGGCATGGGCATGAGCTCGGCGGTATCCCGACAAGCGTAACCGAACATCATCCCCTGATCGCCGGCGCCCTGGCAGTCCATGGCATCCTGGTCGCTGGGATCGACCCGGCATTCGAGCGCCGCGCGCACTCCCTGGGCGATGTCCGGAGACTGCTCGTGGAGAGTGGTGATGATGCCGCAGGTCGAGGCGTCGAAGCCGTATTTGGCGCGAGTGTAGCCTATGCGCTCGATAGTCTTGCGGACCAGGGAGGGCACATCCACATAGGTAGTCGTGCTGATCTCGCCGGAGACGACCACCAAACCTGTGGTTATCAGCGTCTCGCAGGCCACGTGACCATTCGGGTCGTCCCGCAGGACCGCGTCGAGCACGGCGTCCGAGATCTGGTCGGCTATCTTGTCGGGATGCCCTTCGCTCACCGACTCCGACGTGAACAGGAATTCATGATTCTCCACCGCTTTTGACCTCCAGGACTATCGCTGCCAAGGCGGTCATGGCCGCCCTTCTAGTGCCGTCCGGGCAGTGTACCAGATACGCTCTACCCGACCCTGTCGCGATCGTCGATCACCGGGCTCCGCCGGCCGGGCGTGTCGGGGATGGTTTTCGGCTCTACAAGCCGCACCCGGGGCCGTATGCCCAGCTCTTGCCGCATCCGTTCTTCGACGTTGTGCTGGAAGCTCTGCAGCTTGCGGACCGTGTCGGCCATGAAGGACGACTCCACCTCGATCTGGATCTCGATCTGGTCGAGGGCGCCTTCGCGGAACACGATGATCCGGTACCGGGGCTCGACGCCTTCGATGTCCTGAAGCACGGCCTCGATGGAGGCGGGATAGACGTTGACGCCGCGGATGATGAGCATGTCGTCGGTACGCGCGTACACCTTGCTGTGGCGGGCGAACACCCTTCCGCACGCGCAGGGCCGGGCGCTGACGCTGGCCAGATCGCCGCTGCGGTAGCGGATAACCGGGAGCGCCTCTTTGGTCAGCGAGGTGAACACCAGTTCGCCTTCTTTGCCGTCGGGTACCGGCTCTCCCGTGGCCGGGTCGACCACCTCCACCAAGAAGTGGTCCTCGTTGACATGCAGGCCGTCCTTGTTCCAGCATTCGTAGGAGACCCCGGGTCCGATGACCTCCGAGAGCCCGTAGATATCGCTGGCCGACATACCCGTGCGTTTCTCCAACTCGTCGCGCACCTGATTGGTCCACGGCTCGGAGCCGAGGAGCGCGACCCGCAGATCGAGAGCCTTGAGGTCGTATCCGAGCTGAGGCGCCACCTCGGTCATGTGCATCACGTACGATGGCGTGCCGACGAGGACCGTGGTCTTGAAGTCCCGCATGATCTGCAACTGGCGCTGCGTGTTCCCGGTCGAGGCCGGCACCACGGTGACGCCCACCCTCTCCAATCCCGCGTGCATCCCGAACGCCCCGGTGGTCAGCCCGTATTCGAAGCTGATCTGGGCCACGTCGTGGGACCGGGCCCCGCCGGCCACTGCCACCCGGGCGCACAACTCCGACCAGGTATTGAGATCGCCCCGGCTGTAGCCGACCACGGTGGGGTTCGAGATGGTCCCCGACGTCGAATGGATGCGGATGATCTTCTCCAAGGGCAGGGCGAACAGCCCGTACGGATACGCCGCCTTGAAGTCGCTCTTGACCGTGAAGGGAAGCTTTCGCAGATCTTCCAAGGACCGGATGTCACCCGGCTTGAGCTTCATGGCCGACCAGCGGTCGTGATGGAAGGGAACGTTCTCGTAGGTCCAGCGCAGCGTCATCTGCAGCCGCTTGAACTGCAGTTCGCGCAGCTCGTCTCTGCTCATCGTCTCGTACTCAGGGTTCCAGATCTCGTTCATCACTTCTCCCTGGACGTCTTCACGGCGGACCGGCTCTGTCGCCCGCCCCCACTGCGCTGGCCAAAGTAGATGGCCTGTACCTCCGGGTTGACCAGCAATGCCTGGGCGGAATCGGCGAGCACGATCCTCCCCCGTTCCATCACCAGCCCCCGGTGGGCGAGGCTGAGAGCGATGCGGGCATCCTGCTCCACGAGGACCAGCGTCAGGCCTTCCTCGTTCAGCGTGCGCAGCGTGGCGAAGATGTCGCGGACGACTATCGGCGCCAGCCCCATCGACGGCTCGTCCAGAAGCAGCAGGCGCGGCTCGGCCATCAACGCGCGGCCGATGGCGAGCATCTGCTGCTCGCCGCCCGAAAGAGTGCCCGCCTGTTGCGCCTGACGCTCTTCCAACCGGGGGAAGAGGGCGAAGACCTTCTTCAGCCGCTCGGGCACCGGGAGGCCGCGCCGCCGCCGCGAGTAAGACCCGAGGGCAAGGTTCTCCGCCACCGTCAGTGGTCCGAAGAGCTGCCTGCCTTCCGGGATCTGCACCAGGCGACGGGAGACGATCTGCTCCACACCCAGGGTGTCCAGGCGCTCGCCGTCGAGGGTGATGCGGCCGTCGGAGAGGCGGACCACTCCGGAGATGGCCTTGAGCAGGGTGCTCTTACCGGCACCGTTCGCACCGATGACGGTGATGATCTCGCCTTCGGCTACGGACAGATCGAGGCCATGGAGGACCTCGATCCGCCCGTAGCCGGCACGGATGCCTTGAAGTTCAAGCACCTACGTCACCCGTCTGCCCGATATGCTTCGCTATTCGGCCAGCACCCAGGTGCCTCCCTGGATCTTGACCATGATCATGTCGGAGGCCACCAGTCCGTCGTGGTTGGTCTTCGAGTAGTTGTAGAGCCCGTCGGGACCGGGGAACCCGGTGGTGGAATCGAGAGCGGCCTGGATGGCAGCGGCGTCCGTGCTGCCCGCCCTCTTGATCGCGTCGGCCAAGATGGTGATGGCCTCGAACGCGTAACCCGCGAACGGGTTGGGCGGGGAGCCGTAGGCGGCCTGGTAATCACTGATGAACTTGTCGGTGACCGCTTTCTGGCTCGGATCGGTTATGGAACTCGGCACCAAGAGGCGCCCGGCCGGGAAGACCACGCCCTCCGCCGCGTCACCGGCCAGCTTGATGAACGTCTGGTTGGCTATGCCGTGGCTACCGACGTACGGGATGGTCATGCCGAGTTGCTTCATGTTCTTGGCGACGAGAGCCGGCCCCGGATTGGTCCCCCACACGATGAGGACTTCGGGGTCGCTGCCCTTGATCTTGGTCAGCTGCGCGGTCATATCGGTGTCGTTCGTCTTGTACGACTCCGTGGCCACGACCTCGAGGCCGAAGCTCGGCGCCTGCTTGGCGATCTCGGCGTTGCCCGAAGAACCGAACGCGTTCTCGTCGTGGAGCACCGCGATCTTCTTGAGCTTCAAGGTGTTGGCGATGTAGCCGAGGGCCCTCTCGACGGCGAGCGCGTCCTTCTGGGGCGTCCGCCAGATCCACTCGAACGGCGGTTTGTCGGTGATGTCGTTCGCAGCCGCCATGGCCATTTGCGGCACGCCCTTCTGCGCCGCTATCTCCTTGACCGCCAAGGTGGATGACGAGATGGTGGAGGCGATGAGCGCCACTGCCTTATCCTGCTGCAGCAGCTTGTTGGCCGCGGTGACCGCCTCTTTGGGATCGCTCTTGTCGTCTTCGATGACGATCTCCAACGGCCGTCCCAGCACGCCGCCGGCCGCATTGATGAGGTCCTGCTGCATCTTCAGGGTGTTGCGCTCCTGCTCGCCCAACGCGGCTCCCGGCCCGGTGGCCGAGACGATGGCCCCGATCACGATAGGATCGCCGGTGGGGGCCGCGGCCGCCGCGGTGGTCGGGGTCGCACCAGCGGTAGTGGCCGTATCCCCTGCCGTTGTCGTGGTCGTCTCGCCGCCGCAGCCCGCGGCCAGCAGGGCCACCAGTAGAACCGCCGCCACCAGCACCACAAGACTGATACCGGGAATCGTGCGCGCCCCATTGTTCCTCTTGATCGACCTGCTCATTCCAGTTCCTCCCCTAGATACGCCTTGATCACTTCTTCGTTGTTCTGGATCATCAACGGCGGCCCTTCGGCTATCTTCCTGCCGTAGTCGAGGACCACCACCTCGTCGGATATCTCCATGACGAAGGTCATGTCGTGCTCGACCAGCAGCACGGTGATGCCTTCGTCCCGAATTTTCCTCACAGTATCCGCCAAACGCCGGGTTTCGTCATCGTTGAGCCCCGCGGCAGGCTCGTCGAGCAGCAACAATTGGGGCCCGGACGCCAGGGCTCGAGCGATCTCGAGCAGGTGGCGCTCGCCCATGGGAAGGTTTTCGGCCGCCTCGCCGGCCAGGTGGTCCAGGCCTACCCGCCTCAGGGCCTCGTGCGCCGCCTTGAACGTCTCAGCCTCCTCCCTCCGATGGCGCGGAAGGGTGAGGGCCGCCGAGAAGAGACCGGCCCGCGTGCGGGAATACCGCCCGACGGTGACGTTCTCGAGGACGGTCATGTCGTCGAACACCAGGCTGTGCTGGAAGGTACGGCCGATCCCCATGCGGCATATGCGGTGAGGGGCCTTTCCGACTACGTCGACGCCGGCGAACTGGACCTGGCCCTCAGTGGGCCGGTACGAGCCGGAGACGATGTTGAACAAGGTGGTCTTGCCGGCCCCGTTCGGCCCGATCAGCGCCTTGATCTGATCCCGGTACACCGTGAACGTCACTTCCTTCAGGGCGTCGAGACCACCGAAGCGCTTGGAGACACTCTGGACGCTGAGAAGTGGCATCGTCCCCTACTCCTCCGACTCCGGCCGATACGCTTCCTCGGTGCCCTGCAAGGGCCGGGAGCCCCTCAGACGCCGCCAGATGCTCGTGGTCCCGCCACCCGACAGCACCATGATCGCGATCAGCAGCACTCCGAACACCAGGTTCGTCAGGTCCTCGTTGACCCGCTTCAGGAGTTCGGGCAGGATCACGATGACAAGCGTCCCCCACAGCGCGCCCCAGAGCGTCCGCAGTCCCCCGATGATGACCCCCGTGACCAGGATGATGGAGAACGTGATGGAGTAGCTCTCGGGGCTGATGTAACGAACGTAGTGGGCGTCGAAGCTCCCGGCGATGCTTGCGAACACCGCGGCCACGACGAACACCTGGACCTTGCGGTACGACGAATCCACCCCCAGCGACTCCGCGGCCGGTTCGGAGAGGCGCAAGGCCCGCAACGAGCGCCCCACGCGCGATTGGGTCAGGTTGAGGGCGAAGCGGAACATGAGCAGAGCCACACCCCATACGATCACGTGATAGGCCCGCGGAGCCCCGAGGTCGAGGCCGCCTATGGCGAGCGAGGGTATGCCCGTGATGCCGTCAGTCCCGTTGGTGAGGGGCTTCAGTTGCACGAGCAGGATGTAGATGATCTCGTTGATGCCCAGCGTCGCCATTGCCAGGTAGTAGCCTTTGAGCTTGAGAGTCGGGATACCCACCAGCCCGGCGATGGCGGCCGCCAGAACGGCAGCGACGAGCATCGCTACCCAGGGATTCAAACCCAGCCGGGTAGTCAAGATGGCCGAACCGTAGGCCCCGATGCCCACAAAGGCCGCCTGGCCAAGGGAGATCTGTCCCGCCTGCCCCAGAAGCAGGCTTATCCCCAATGCCATCATGAACCGCGTGGCAGCGAAGGCAAGGACAGAGAGGTAGTAGTCGTTGGAGAGATAGGCGGGAATCGTCATGACGACCGCCGCGAAGAGCCAGATAGGCAGCATGCCTGCGCAGGAACGCGGCCGCGCCGCCCTCCGCGGGGCTTACCGCGCCCATCTGCGATCGCGGCCCCGTCATTGGCGGCTCACCACCCGGGCGCCAAGAAGGCCGGCGGGCCGCAGGAAGAGGACCAGCAACAAGATGACAAAGGCGATCGCATCCTTATAGCCGGCCGAGACGACGCCGACGGCGAGCGCCTCGATGATCCCGAGAGCGAACCCGCCCACCACAGCCCCCAGGGGGTTCCCCAGCCCGCCGAGAGTCGCCGCGGCAAAGCCCTTCAATCCCAACAACGTGCCCGATGAATAGCTGACGAAGCTGATCGGGGTGATCATGACCCCGGCGGCCGCGGCTATCCCTCCCGTAAGGGCAAAGGTGAAAAGAACGACGCGCCGGTACGAGACGCCCTGCAGGCGGGCGGCGCCCGGGTTGACGGCGCAGGCCCGTATCGCGATGCCGAAGAGGGTCTTGCGATAGAACAGGGTGAGCGCCACGACCACGACGACGGTCAGGCCCACCACCCACAGGGTCTGGGGGACGATGGTCGCATTGCCGATGCTGATGGGCTCTTCGCCCGAGAAGGCGGGCATGGTCACGGCGTCCCGACCCCAGATGAGCATCGCGGCGGTCTCCAGCACGAAGGAGGCGCCGACCGTTGCGATGATCTGCGCGAGCACGCCCTTCTTCATGAGAGGCCGAATGGCCACTTCTTCCATCCCCACGCTGATCAGCGCGACCATCACCACGGCGCCCAGGAAGCACGCCCACATCGGCAGGCCGGCGTTGTAGAGAGTCACCCCCAGCATGCCTCCGAGCATGACCATCTGTCCCTGCGCGAAGTTGATGATATGGGTAGCGCTGAACACCAGGGTGAACCCGATGGCGGTCAGTGCGTAGATGCTCCCGCTCGTGATACCGCTGAAGATGTACTGGAGAAACTGGTCGAAGGTCACGACTGGCGCAGTCCCGCGCGTCCGTCAGGCCAGGTCGCCGGGGCCCAGGACCCGGAAACCGCCTTGGACGAGGAGTTCTTCCATGCGCTCCAACTCCTCCGTCTTCAGGAGAAGGCGATCGCGATTCCCCTGGTACACGTATTCGATGTCCAGCCCCGACTCGGACACCAGCCGTACGAGCGCCGCGAGCGTGCCCGGCCGGTCGGGGAGCACCGCGCAGACCACCGGATGCTCGGCCACCATGTATCCCGACTGCTCCAGCGCCAGCTTCGCGCTCTCCACCTTGTCGACGAGCAGACGGAGAATCCCGTAGTCGATCGTGTCCGCTATGGTGAATGACTGCACGTTGACGCCGGCCGCGGCCAGAGTGCCGAGCGCGTCGGCGAGATGGCCCGGCTTGTTCTCGACGAACACCGAGAGTTGCGGAACGCTCACAAATACCCCCAACCACGCGCTGACCTTCATGCCCGGTCCGCCAGGCCGGAACGCAGGTTATTCTAGTGTATATGCGCGAACGTGAACAATGCCGCCGGGTGGCTCTGGGCCTCGACCCGCCGACCCTCCTCCTCAAGGGAGGCCGCGTCTTCTCGCCCTTCACCGGAGAGATGTTCGAGGCCGACGTAGCCGTCTGTGGTTCCTTGATCGCCGGGATAGGTGAGTACCCGGGCGAGGCCGACAGGGTCATCGACGCTCGGGGCGCCTACGTGCTGCCGGGGTTCATCGACGCTCACGTGCACCCCGAGACGTCGCTGCTCTCCCCTCCCCGTTTCGCCGAGGCGCTTGTGGTGCACGGCATCACCACCACGCTGTCCGAGCCTCACGAGATAACGAACGTGATGGGCCGGGGCGGAATCGACTTCTATCTCGAGGCCCGTCCCGGTCTGCCGCTCGATCTGCGCATCATGATCCCCACCACGGTGCCGGCGTCCCCCTTCGAGCGCGCCGCCGGCCGGCTCGACGCCGCCGACGTCGCCGACCTCCTCACACGTGATGGCGTTACCGGCATGGGCGAAGCGATGGACTACATGGGCCTCATCTCCGGAGAGGCTTCGGGCCGCCTCTTCGACCTGTCGGGGCACCGGGTGGTCGACGGCCACGCCCCGGACGTCACAGGACGGCAGTTGGCGGCGTACATGGTCGCCGGGCCCATCACCGATCACGAGACGTCCGACCCCGCGTTGTTGCTCGAGCGTCGGCGGCTGGGGATGTGGACGCTCATTCGCGAAGGTTCAGCCGCCCGCGATCTGGTCAGGGCCCTGCCCTTTCTCGTCAGCCACGGTACGGAAAGAACGGCGCTGTGCACCGACGACCGCAACGCGGCGGCGCTCGCCGAGCACCACCACCTTGACGGAGTGGTGGCCGCCCTCTGCCGCGCCGGGGTGTCGGTGGCGGACTCCCTTCGCGCCGCCACGCTCAACCCGGCCACCCTCTACCGGCTGCACGACCGGGGCAGTCTGACGCCCGGATATCGCGCCGACCTTCTCGTCGTGGAGGACCCCGCTTTTCCCCACCCGCGCGACGTCATACAGGCCGGGACCGTGGTCGCACACGACGGCAAGCTCGCCGTTTCTCTACCGGGGACCCCCGCCCTGTCCTCGCCTCCGTTTCGGCTCGACCTGTCCGATGCGCGCACGCTTGCTCCCGCGGCAGCGGACGGCCTGCATCGGGCCCGGGCCATCCATCTCACGCCTCGGGCCATCGTCAGTGCCGAGCGGTTCGTCGAGGTCGCGGCTGCCGGCGGCCATCTGTTGGCGGATTCCGAGAACGATATTTGCCTGGCTGCTCTCGTCGAGCGCCGTCCAGGCTCAGGGTCGCCCGACGGCCGGAACCGCGTGGGATGCGGCCTGGTAAGCGGGCTCGGCCTGCGGAGCGGCGCGATCGCGACCACTATCGCCCACGACGCTCATCATCTCCTTGTGGTGGGAACCGAACCGGCCGACATGCTTGCCGCGGCGCGCGCAGTCGCCGCGGCGGGGGGCGGGCTGGCCGTGGTCAGGGGAGACTCGGTGCAGATCCTGCCGCTCCCGCTGGCC
The DNA here is from genome assembly GCA_963783835.1 of uncultured Actinomycetota bacterium. Classification (GTDB taxonomy): domain Bacteria; phylum Actinomycetota; class Thermoleophilia; order RBG-16-64-13; family RBG-16-64-13; genus CAIQPS01. Next base: position 446,459 of record CAWAOX010000015.1, on the reverse strand, counting down.
GGTCTGATGGCCGATCTGCCCGTGGACGTGGTCGCGGCCCAGTTACGCTCGCTCGAGCGGGCGGCCGGCGGACTGGGGGTCGACTTCGAGGAGCCGTTCATGGTGCTCAGCTTCATCACCTTGAGTGTTATCCCCCGGCTGCGACTCACGCTGGACGGCCTGCTAGACGTGGAGGCGCAGGCGCTGGTACCGGTGGTGGTGGACTAGCGGCGCGTCCGGCGGATCGCCCGCCGTCTACTTCTGCGCCAGCGAGGCTCGCCCTAGTTCCCCTGGCTGCGCAGAGCTCCCTCGGTGTAGTTGAGGGATGGATCCCAGAGGAGCCACTCATTGAAGCCGAGTTCTTCGGCCGCTTTGATCTGAGCCTTGACTTGGTCCACCCCATAGGTGACGCCCCGCATGGAGAAGTCCTGGAGCCAGGGCCGGGCCATGGCGCCCGTCCCGGCCAACCTCGGTCTAGCGTCCTTCATGGCACGCGTCACGAGTTCGTAGGGAGAGGCGTTGGGCGAGTCGATGCCATACGATCCGGGGTCGTAATGGGAGGGGTAGACCATGGGACAGATGATGTCCACATTCTGGGAGATCTTCTCGAACTGCTGGCCGATGCCGGAATCCTTCTTCACGGTGGTGCTAAGGCCGAACACGTCCGCAGACACCCAGACCCCCATCTTCTCCAGCCGCTCCCGTGCATAGCCGAGGAATCCGGCGATGGCGTCGGCTTTGGTCGTATACGCCCCCGGATAGAGGGCCTCCGCGAGCACGCCATCGCTGGGGAAGCGGACGTAGTCGAACTGTATCTCGCGGAACCCGTGACGGGCGGCGTCCTCAGCTACCTGGACCTGATACTCCCACACCTCGTGATTGTAGGGATTCGTGTACGCCAGGCCCTTGAAGTCTCTCCAGAGCCCTCCTTTGGTGCTCTGGATCGCCAGCTCGGGTCTGGCCTCGGCCAGGGCGCTGTCCTGAAAGGCGCTGAGGCGCGCGATAGGGGTGATGTTGTGCTGACGCAGAGTGGCGATCAATCCGTCGATGTCGGGTATGTGCGGAGAGACCAGCCCGAGGCTCTTAGCCATCGGGGCATCTGTCTCGTACACCAGTCTCCCGTAATCGTCCTTGATATCGATGACGAACGCGTTTATCTCGGTCTGATCGGCTATCGCCAGCACCTTCGCCAGGGATCCGGACTTCCCGGCTGCGAAGCTGGTCACGTAGATGCCCTTGATGGGGACGTACGAAAGATCGCGGAAGGCGCGGAGGTCCACGAGCGGTTCCAGAGGGTGATCCACCTGAGCCTGCAGGGCCACCGGCGAGATGGCAGCGCTCGCCGTGGAGGTCCACGGGAATCCCTTGCCGCCTACTATCACGCTTCCGAGAGACCAAAGGAGAATGAAGCCGCCGGCAAAGACGATAACGCTCGCGAGAGCGATGAATGCGAACTTGCCCCTCGCCCCTTTGCGGCGCCGGGACGGAGTGGGATATGAAGAGCGCCCGTTTTGTGTCGCCTGGCCCATCGTGCCGGTATTGTAACAGAGGGCTCTGCTAGACTTGTCCGACTATGCGCCGAGACAAAGTGCTTCGCTTTCTAGGAATCGCCTTTGTGGTAGGAGCCTTCCTAGGGCTTGTCTCCGGGCTGGCGTTCGGCGGATCCGGTCCGGACACCGGCACGCCCAAGCTCACGGCGCCCGCCGACAGCCGCAGCAGCGGCAGTTCTGTGGACGCCTCCGGTGGGACTTCCTCCACGTTCTCAGGACCGATGACGGCCGACAAAGCGGCCGCGATAGGTGCGAACGAACTGGGACAGGTACCGGTCCTTCTCTACCACGACATCGCCGACGAAGGCAAAGACGCCCGGACCCCTCAGGATCTCGCCAAGGACATCGAGTTCCTCAAGTCGGAGGGCTTCCACCCGGTGAGCCTGCGAGATCTCGCCTCTGGCAACATCGATATCCCCGCGGGTATGTCGCCGGTAGTTCTCACATTCGACGATTCCACGTCCGGTCAGTACCGCATACTCGATGACGGCTCGCTCGATCCCGAATCGGCGGTGGGGGTGCTCCAAGCGGCCAAGGAAGCGGGCGACTGGGCATCCAAGGCCACGTTCTACTGCCTGATCGACGTCACCTCCAAGGACAAGGAGCTTTTCGGCCAGCCCGACCGCCAGCAGGAGAAGCTACGCAACTTGACGGATTGGGGATACGAGATCGGTAGCCACACGTACAGCAATCTGAACCTGCAGAAAGCCGACCCGCTGGACGTGAAGAAGGAGTTGGCGGAGTCGCAATCGACCCTGGAGGGACTGATCGGAGGCGACTACCGAGTCACGAGTCTGTCGGTCCCCGCGGGAGAGTATCCGGAGGACGAAAGCCTGCTGGCCGGCGGCGTCTACAACGGCAAACCCTATAAGTACACGTCGGCCGTCACGCTGGGCGACACGGTCTCGCTCTCTCCGTTCTCCACTCTGTTCAATGCCATGCATATCCCCCGCATAACGGTGACAGGCAGCAGTCTGCGCGACGCGATAGCGAACCTGAAGGCGCATCCCGAGTTGCGGTATATCTCGGACGGCGACCCCACCACCGTCTCGGCCCCTCGCGACCTCGCCGAGGGACTGGGAGAGGCGAAAGACGATCTGGGCCGGCCCCTGCTCCGGTACTAGCCAGCCGCTTCGAGGCGGGGATCCTCGGGTCCCGCGACCACCTCGGAACTACCTCCACACAATCCACACGCGACTCGCTGCCCTACCAAGGCGGCCGGACCGAGGTGCAGCAAGACATGACAATGTGGGCAGGGCAGATCGACGTCCGGCTCCTGGTCCTGAAGCGCGATCTTCTCGTCGACTATCTCCCACAGCGGATCGAATCTCTTCTTCGCCACCGGTCCTCCAGATCTCGTTGTCTGCCGGTCATCTTGGCGCTCGTGCGGTATCTTGCCCGCTATGCAAGGAGTCTCTCACATAGCGGGGCGCCCTCTCAAGCCACCTCAGCCCCAATTCGCGGTGTTCGACCTGGGGCTGGCCCCCTACCTTCCCCTGCAAACGCTCCAAGGCCGCTTGCGGGCGGCCGTAGCCGAGGGCCGGCTGCCGGGCGTCCTGCTCTTGCTCGAGCATGAGCCCGTCATCACGCTTGGGAGCCGGGCGGGTCTGCACGATCTGCGTGATTGCGCCGCGCCAACGCCAGATGCCATCCCGATCGTGACCTCCGAAAGAGGCGGACAGGCGACCCTCCACGCCCCGGGACAGCTCATCAGCTATCCCGTCGTGCCCATCCCCGGCCGAGATCTCAGCGAGTACGTGAGACATCTCGAGGAAGCGATCGTCGTGGTGCTCGAGGCGTTCGGGATCCACGGGGAACGGCGCCAGGGGCGGCCTGGCGTCTACGCGGCCGGAGACAAAGTCTCGTCGGTCGGGCTTCGTTGCCAACGCTGGGTCAGCAGCCACGGCACCTCGCTCAATGTGAGCATCGACTTGTCGCTATTCGACTCGATCGTCTCCTGCGGCGAGCCTCAACTCCACCAGACAAGCATCGAGCGACTTACCGGCGCGACAGTGGGAATGGCACAGGTCAAAGATGCGTATATACGCGCCGTAACACAGGTATTTGGCTGGGACCTACTCCCCGTTCGGTGTATCTCTTTCGATCAGGTGGAGACTGAACTGCAACTCGAGGCCTGATCGGCGGGGGTATGCCCACGGCAGGATTCGAACCTGCGACACCTGGCTCCGGAGGCCAGTGCTCTATCCCCTGAGCTACGTGGGCGCGATGGGTAGCCGGCCGACTGCGGGCTGAGGGCGTACCACGGCCGGCGACGCGCCATTATACCCGTTCGAGCCGCGCCGTGCCCCTATCCGGATACGGTACGACGAGTACGTCGAGATCGCGAGGAAGCAGTGCGCTGGGAAACACCTGTCTGGCTTCGTCGCGTAGCTCGCGCCAACTGTGACGCGAGCTGAAGTGCGTGAGTACCAGACGTGTCCACGTGGCGGCCCGAGCCACTTCCGCGGCCTCTCTGGCAGTGGAGTGCCCGGTCTCGAGCGCCCGCTCTCTCTCCGACTCGGCGAACGTGGAATCGTGGACCAGCACCGACGCGCCGGATGCCAGCTGGATAACGGCTTCGGTCGGGCGCGTGTCGCCCGTTATGACTACCTTCCTGCCGGGGCGCGCCTCGTCCATCACGTCACCGGGGCACACGGTCAGCCCCGCCGCTCGTGACTATGGTCTCCCCCCGTTGCAGCCTGCCGAAATCGGGGCCCGGCGTGACGCCCAGCTCCACCGCCCGGTCGGGATGGAACAGCCCCAGACGCGATCTCTCCTCGAGGCACCATGCGAGACCGGGCAGGCCGTGCTCGGTCCGGGCGGTCTTCAGTACGATACTCGGGCGTCTCCAAGACCGCACCGGGGCGGGCCTCCTCGACCAGGAAGGGAAACCGCGGGCGCCCGACGATCCTCTCCACCTCCCGCAGGAGCTCGTAGAGCCCGTCGGGACCGAAGAGTTGCAGGGGCTCCTCTCTCCCCCCCAGACTCAGCGTCTTCAGCAGACCCGGGAGTCCGAGATAGTGGTCCCCGTGGAGGTGCGTCAGCAGGATCGTGGCGATGTGGGCCAGCCCCACCGAGCGCATCAACTGACGCTGGGTCCCCTCCCCGCAGTCCACGAGGATCCGCTCTCCCCCGCGGGCGATGAGGGTCGCGGGCGAGCCTCTGTCCGACAGTGGGAGTGGCTCCTGAGGTACCGAGGAATACGAGATGAAGATCCAAGATGACCCCTTATCAGTCTTGAGTCTGAGGCTCGGGTGGAGCGTTCGTCGTAAGCCTCATCCTCTCCTCAGGCGTGCCTGAGGGCTGGTGGAAGAAGGTCGGGTTGCCGCAGCAGCCAGTCGCGAGCGCGGCCGGGTAGGCCTGCTCCACCGTGACTCTGCACTGCCGGCGAGGACTGCGGTTGAGCCGTAGGGCTCCATAGCCGTCGGAAACCCGCCCTCGGCCGCCTTTCGGAGTGAAAGCAGCTAGATCCAGTTCGGGGGCGAACACTTTGTGCAGGCACCCGAACATCTTGGCGTCGTCGTCCTCGTACACGTAGACAGAGGAGCAGCCGGAATCCAGGCAGTGCTGGGGAGAAACGACACGCTGACAGATCACCTCGCACTCCCGGCACTCCAAGCGGGTGCGTTGGAGACGGCGCCTCCAAGTGGCAAATCTGCCTGTGATGCGGGGACGTTTGTCCATGGCGGTGAGTATACCCGGCACCGGCCGCCCATGCCGCCCAGGGTAGGGCCCCCCGTGGTCCCTGAGTCACCCGATACTCTCCCCTCTTGTACCCGGGACCAGCCGGGCTCGGTTTAGCGAACGGTCCGTGGCCCACCGAAGGATGGGGCGGGAGAATGCGACTGCACCGGTTGTGCCGAAATCGACGTCACCGGTCGCGAACAGCGCGCCGTGGATCCTGGTGCCGTCGAGCAGGACGGCCCCGCCATCCACGACTATCACCCCGTACAGGTCTCCCCGATCGCGGGCATCGAGCAACGCGCCGCCCGTCACCACCAGCAGCCCGGGATCGTCGGCGGAACCGCTCCATCCCTGGGGAAGCTCCAGTGTCGTTCCGGGCTCACCGCGCATGGTGACGACCCATGCTCCCGGGGCTACCCCCTGCGCCGCGACCACCTCGGTCTGCGCCGTTCCCGGCTCACCTCCCTCTGCTGCCAGGCTCGCGAAGAAACCCCGCCAGCCATCGTCGAGCGTCCAGGCTCTTGGCATGCTTTGAACGATGACGCCGGCGCCGATCAGCGGGCCGGCCGGCACGGTTCGGAAACGGGCGGTCGGCGCGGCCGGGTCCACCGTCGCTTGGGCGTCTTCGGTACCGGTCACCTCTCCCCCGTCAGCTTCCAGCCACATAGAGGCGCGACCGGACGTCCAGGTAGCAGTCGCCGCCACAACCCCGGCATGCGGGAGATCCAGCCCGTCCCGCCCCCGCTCGAGCCACGCGGATACGACGATCGGGGAAACGCCGGGCGAGTGCCGCGCGGAGGCCGCCAGAGCCCAGCCGCCACTGTCGGGCAGTTCGGCCACCACTCCCTCAACCGGCGGTGTCTCCTGGATCACCGACCAGGGCGCCGCCCCCCAGTCCGAGAGCACGCGCTGACGCAAACTCGCGAGAGCCTGGTCTTTCTCCTCCATGAGCGCCCGGCCGTCCTCCTCAGCGGCGAGCCCGCGATCGGCGCACAGGATGACCACCGAGAGGGTCTGGACCAGCACCGCTACCCCCAGGCAGACGAAGAGTACGAACAGGACGATGGATCCCCGTTCGCCAGCGCTGCGTTGGGCTGCGTTGCTTCCGCGGCACCCCTTTTGGGCTGAGCTCATCGGCCCACCCGTCCTGACGCCCTCACGTGAGCCGCCGCAGCCGCTCTTCCCGGCTGGGCAGTGAGTTCGACGGTGATGGCGTCGACAAAAAGCAAGTCGGCCGTTGACAAGGGAGGGGCGGCGGCACAGTTGGCGACCAGATACGAGAATCTCGACCGGGACGTGTCGACATTCTCGAGCATAGTCTTGTTGTCGGCATAGAGAGAATGGCTGAACGTCGAGGGACGACCCGCGGGACACGCGCCCCAGCGTCGCATGAGCGAGCCGTTGACGAGCTCCCACTCCACCAACAGCGGACCGGTCGAGCCGGATGTTTTGACAAGCAGGACCACCTGTAAGGGGGTCGCTTGAAGCACGGTGGCGCCGGCGGCGAACGGACAATCCTCAAACCCCGTCAGGCGCAGATCCCTCTCGAACCGCGCCCCGGCTACCTGCGCCTGGAGTGCCCAGATGGTCTCGTCTGCTTCTCGCACTCCAAGCGACTGGGATGAGACCCATAGGGGAGCAACTCCGAGCGCAAGACACAAGGCGAGAGTCAATCCTAGAAGCAACTCGATCAGAGAGAAGCGCGGCCTCGTCCATTCCATGGAGAGGGATCCGTCGGGCGGGCACTGGGTCAGAAGTAGAGATCGACACTACGCCCCTCCTCCATCGGCCACCACTGAGTTCGCCCGTCGAGGGTCGCGCCGCCCCATCCCTCGACGGCAGGGGTCAGAGAAAAGAGGAGCCCGAAGGGAGGAGAAGTGAGGTCGGCGGGACTCCACGTGGCAGTCAACGAAGAAGTCCCGGTGCCCGGCCGGTGAACGACGACGGTCGGGTCTTGCGGCGAGGCCGAAAGGGCGGCTCCGAGAACCGGAGTGCTCGCGCCAGGTTCAGGAACAGCGAGACGCCACGGCGGCCCCCATACTCCTCCAGCTGTGCGGGCTCGGATCACGAGCTCCCGCTCCGCCAGGCCGGTCCATAGTTCTGGCCCCAGTTGCAGGTCGTTGTTCGCGGCGGCACCGGTCTCGGCGCTCCAGATGATCGCCTCCTGCCCCACCAACCACCCCTCCGCCCAGAGGCCCACCTCAGCGTCGGCCGAGTTCGCCCCCGCTGCGCCTGAAACCCTGAGATGAAGCACGGGTCCCGGCCGCCACCATCCGGCGATCACCCGCGGACCCCATTCCCACGCTTCTGCGGACTGTGAAGCGGCGGGCCCGGCGGGGTCGCCCTCGGCCCGTTGCCTTACGGTGCGCGCTTCGCCGACCATCCCAGCGAAAGAGGTGGCCAAGGGAACGACGAGAAGTGAGACAAGCAGAGTCGCCATCATCACCTCGAGCAGGATGGAGCCTGCAGCGCCGCCTGAGATGAGCCGCTGCCACCCGCGCCTCACGGTGCGCCCTCCACTCGAGTCCTTACCGTCAGCCCGCTCTCCAAGCGGACGGTGACCCGGTAGTCGGAGCCCGGCGCCCGGAAATAGAGGGAGCCGGCCGAGTTCGGATAGGCGGATCCCGCGAGGAAGCGGACCACGACTCCCTCCCCTTGTCGCCACCTGACCACGTTGGCGATGGCCGGCACCGCGGGAGCGGAAGCACCAAGATCGCTGCCACCCGTCCCTGTCTCGGCTCTCACGGCCAGGCGGCCGGAATCAAAGCCAACCTCAGTGGCCGTCCCCTGCCACACGGCGCCCACCTGCGCCCAAGCCCCCGCGGCCTGCCAGGCCTGAGCCGCCCCCCTCGCCTCCACAGCCGCGACACCACGGGTGAGGGCCACACCTCCGGCGGCGAAGCACAGACCAAGAAGAGCGAGAACGAGCAACATCTCGACCAGTGAGTGACCGCTTTGGCCGGTCAGACGCGGCGGCCCGCCGGTTGAACGTCGGGGTTCGGGATCTAGGGGGGTTCGCCTTAGCATAGGCCAAGGCTAAGAGAAGGCGGGCTGGTGGAACGTAAGACCTTGGCACTAGACTGGAGCGTGAAGGTCCTGCGCAGTCACGCGCGACGAGTCGACTCATCTAGGAAGAGGCCGCGGCCGGATTCCCAAACAGCGCTCCCGCCATAGCGCAGCAAAGCGGAGCTCGGTCGGTACTGCCCGCGACAGAGGCGTTAGCAGAACAGGCGCACTACCAGCCGATACCGGGCTCGCCGTCGATCACTTTGACTTTGGCGTAGCCGGTCTCGTTGAGGCTCACGGTATTCACTTGGATGCCGAAGGTGTTGCCGCTGGCGCTGACGCTGGCCAGATCGGCGACCGAGTGGTCCTGCCCGAAGAACGCCACCTGGTTCGCCACTGCGGCGGCACCGACCGTGTCAGAGATCCACGCCGAATCAGCGGCCGAGTCAATGGAGACGAGGTCGGCATCGCTCATCACCCAGTGTATCGACGGCTCTATGGCCTCGAGGTCGGCCAAAGTGATCTGCTCGTAGTCCCCGGTATCGACGAAGGCACCCTGCAGCGCCGTAAGCGCGTTGCGTACGAGTGTATAGGCAGCCGCATCCTGAGCCTTCTGGCGCTGGCCCATGAAGGTCGGGACGGCGATGGTAGCCAGAACGGCGATGATGATGATCACCACCAGCAACTCGATCAGCGTGAACCCTCCCTGGCCCCGAGAGCCATTACGGAGTCGGGTGGTGATCCTGATCACCTTGTTCTGGTTTCTACTGGTTGAGCCTTTCATGTCGCAACACATCTCCTTTCGCAGCGCCACGAGGTCTTGAGCATTCCTTCTACTGACCTTCGTCCAGGGCTAGGGTAACGCCGGCGCTCTCGGCCGCTTCGCGAAGCTCCGTAGCCTCTGCCGTCCGGCCCTGTTTCTCGAGAAGAGAGACAAGCACCGCATAGGAGTGACCGTAGCTCTTGTCTGCCCCGATCGCCTGCCGCAGTGTGGTTTCCGCCGCTGTCGGGTCGCCCGCCGCGATGTAGGCCTGGGCCAAGAAGGTCATGCACTTCGAGCTTGGCTCCAAGGCGATCGCTTCCTTGAACGCCGCCACAGCTCCTGTTGGGTTGTTCTGATGGTTGAGGTAGTTGAAGCCGAGCTCCACCCTGATCTGAGCATCGCTTGTGTCTAGTGCGGCGACGCGCTCCTGTATGGGAAGGGCTTCGTCAAATTGCCCGGAGCCCGCGAGAGCGACCGCCTCTTCGGTGAGCCGGCCGAGGTCTGAGCCGCAGCCCGCGGACACGAGACCGGCGACGACCAGAAGCACGACCGGCACCAACAGCAGAGCGCAGAAGCGGCCCCGCGAAAGAATATTGGATGCCCTGTTGATGGGCGCGTTCTGCTCCGGTCGGTGAGCCAAGACCCCGTCCTTTCGACAGTATCCGGGCGCGTTCTTCGCCCTCAAAGTGGCGGCGGGAAGCGCGGTCTCCTCGGAGACGCCTGCTTCCCGCCGCTTCATCTCGGTCTTGTCCCGAATCCCGATCAGACGTGCGGGATATCCGGACTAGTGGTGCTCGCGATTACCAGGTAGCTACAGCGCCGTCGATGTAGAAGGTGTTGCCGGAAGGACCGACGCCGACGATTGCGCCTGAGGTCTTGTTGACTGCGACGCCGAACGTCTTACCGGACTCCGAGAGAGTGCCAACCGCGTAGGCGCCTTGGTCAACGTCGTTGGTCACGTTCACAGTGTTGTCCGCGGCAGGAGCGGCCGGAGCCGTGGCTGCGTCCACGGCCGCGTCGATGGAGAACACGATCGACGGTTCGATGTCGGTCAACATGGTCTCGTCAATAGCCATGAAGTCACGTGTGTCGGTGTAGGCGGATTCAACGGCCATCATCGCGTTACGGACGAGGGATTTAGCAGCTGCGTCCTGAGCCTTCTGGCGCTGACCAAGGAAGGTCGGGATGGCGATCGCCGCCAGGATGGCGATGATGATGATCACCACCAGGAGTTCGATGAGGGTGAAGCCTTTTTCGCCCTTCATCCTTTTGTGGATCTTTCTGAACATTGCTTGTGTTCCTCCTCTGGTTCGCGGACCCTTTTTTATCGGGACCGCGAACATTCGCGGCCCAGCACGCCGGATTTAGCGTGTCGCTCCTGCTATCGGCAGTCTGCGGCAGGACTTTAGGCCGGGTACTAAGACCTTCGAAGAAGATTGGCGCGGCAGCCGGGAAGCCCATGCGAAACCGTCTCGGTATCCAGGTGCGGGCGGCGCCCCCCGGGACCGCTTCAGGCGACCGTTCCAAAGCCTCCGTTCCATATAGTCAGCTCTGGGGCCGGTTTCCGCCCTCGTCTCCTAAAGATGGCGCCTCAGCATGCCGATATTCAAGGCAAGAACACTAAGGGAGGGCAGATGCGCAGACGGCAGACGCCATCATGGGGCTACATATCGGGTGCCGCACGGAGCGGCCAGGGCATGACCTTGATCGAGATCATGGTGGCCGGGCTCATCCTGCTGATCGCCATGGCCGGCATCGTGCCCTTCTTCCTGACCGGGCTCAGCCAGGCCTCTTCGCTCCGCTTCAAGTCGGTGGCCAGCAACATCGCCCGGGAGAAGATGGAGGAGATCCGGCAGCTCGACTACCGCGAGATCTATACGGAGAGCAACCGGGCCACAGACTTGACCCTCGGCACGAGGACCCTCGAGTCGCTCTTTGGGACCTCGACCGTCGAGCGGAACGCGGCGTTCGACGTCTCCTACGTGGTAAACGTAACCCCGTACGAAGAAGGCTACCTGAAGGAAGTCACGGTCGACGTCAGCTGGGACGGCCCGCCGCAGGTCTCGGCCGCAAAGATCACTACTCTCGTACATCAGCAATTCCTCGGTCCGCGCGGAGCCCGTCTCACGGTCGACCCGGCCGCCGCCGACCCCCTAGGGACCCCCTTCCCCCTCTTGAGCAAGAACACGCCCACGACGGTCCACTACTACATCGCCCAAGCCGACTGGAACCTGGTTTACGACAACCTGGACACCACACCGGTGGCCAAGGAAGTGTATATGCGTCTGGCGCTCTTCGACAGCAACGGCCAGTCGATCACGCTGGGCGATCCCGCTAATGACTACAAGATCCATAAGGATCGCCTCCGATGCTCGTACGACACTGACGGACGGGTCGATGCCGTGTGGTTCGAGGCCTCCTTCAGCGCCGGCACCATCCCAGACGGCTACTGGGAGATGAGGGCAGTCGCATACAACATGTACGACGAGCCGGGCAATGTCTGGCGGTTCATGGTCCGGGTCGAAAAGGACGCACCCGCCGCCCCGACCAGCTTCGCCGCGACGGGGCAGGACGACAACCAGACCGTCATCCTCACCTGGGCGGGAGGCGCCGAGCGCGACCGGGAGCGCTATGTCATCGAGAGAAGGCTGTGGGACGGTGCGAACTGGCTACCCTGGGTCACCGTGGCGGCCGATCTGAATCCGTCGGCGGCCACGTACACCGACGTGGGGAGCGTCGCCGACGCGCGTGACCCCTGGGGCGACGCTTCGACGCAGCACTACTACGAGTATTCGCTATACGCGGTGGACAAGAGCAGCCCGGGCCTCACCGGCGTCTCGGCTGTGGCCTCCGTCGTCTTGCCCCCCCTGACGACGACCACCACCTTGGAGACTACCACCACCTTGCCGTCGACCACTTCTACCACGGTCCCGGTGCCGTCAGAGGTGTACATCAAGAACCTCTCGAGCTTGAGGTATAGCGTCGATGTCAAAGACAACTCGGGCGTAACCGTCTATTCGGAAGTGCTCAAGCAGAACAAGACGATCACGGTCACCGGACTGTCGGCGGGAAGCTATCAGATCACCGCGACGACCGACGGCAAGCCGCCCGTCACCGAGTCGTTCACCGTGCCTCAACAGGCAGGCCAAATAGTACTCACTATCCCCTAGGGGCTGACGATGACTCTCCCGCCCACAATACCCCCCCGGCCTCGCCGCCGCCGGCACCTCAAGCAGGAGGACGGGTTCACCCTGGTCGAGTTGTTGACCGCCATGGTGCTGATGTTTGTGGTGATGGGCGCCATCTACGGCGTCTGGTTCGGACTGCAGCGGACCTACAGTTTCACCGAGGACGACATGAAGGCCCAGAACCAGGCGCAGGCCGCGATGGCTGAGATGGTGGAGCTGATCCGCACCGCCCGCCTACCGGACCCAGCCCCCACCGAAGCCCTCAATGTCGTCATCTACCATGCCGACGACAACTCCCTGATCTGCTGGACCGACACCGACCGAGATGCGAACCACACGTTGGAACTCGTGAGATTCCGGGTGGATCCGACGACTCGGACGCTGTACCGAGACACCGACGTAAACCACACAAACGATCCGACCTTCGCCGACGCGCAGGCCGTCCGGCTCATCAGCAACTGGGTCTCCAACACCAGCTCTTTGCCCCTTTTCAGCTACGTCGGGGCCGACGGCCTCACGATGGCGACGCCCGTTGTCGACATGACGCTCATCCGCGAGGTCCACATCGACCTGCACATCGACGTGTATGAGAACAACCGGCCGATCGCGCACGAGCTGCGTTCTGTGGTCCAGCCCCGCAATCTCCGCCAGTACTGAGTGGCGGGCAAGGAGACGTAGTCGATGAACACCGCTTGTCCACATGGAGGGCCCCAGGGCGCGCCGATCGCGTATCTGAAAGAGGAACGGGGCGCACTCATGGTCATCGCCATCATGTTTGTGATGGTCTTCATGATCATCGGCGTCGCCCTCTACTTCCTTGTAGCCTCGCAGACCCGGGCGACCGAGACCGAGCGCATGGACGTCAAGTCTTTCAACGTGGCGGAGGCAGGCGTCGACGCGGGCATGCTGAGCCTTAGGCTCGACTGGCCTCGCCTGTCGACCTCAGTAGCGGCGGTCCAGGAGGATCTCCTGGTGAGCGCTCTCCGTTCCATCAACGCCGGTCTCTACTTTCCGACCGAGAACGGCGTGGAGACTCCCAGCGAGTTTCTGCAGGTGAGCCTGTACGATAACGTCGACCCCGACACAGGGCAGACGACGACAGTCGCAGACTCCTCTGCCCCCGCGTGGGATTCCAACGGTGATGGCAGGATGTTCGTCGACTCGACCGCCAACGTCGGCGACGACCGGCACCGGATCCTGGTGCTTGCCGCGAAGCAGACATGGGAGTTCAACTTCCCGGCTCCAATAGCTCTGTGGGCCGGCGCGGTCGATAGCAACGGGCAAGGTCTGGAGATCTACATCGAGGACGGCACTGCGCCCATCCTTTACGACGTGCACGATTCTCTGCACAAGGGAGTGGATCCTCAGCCGCCAGAAGAAGTCCAGGCCGCCGACCCCAAGCCCTTCGACAGCGTGTGCAGTAGCCAGCAGGCCCTCGATCTGGAGAAGGCCGCAAGGAACAACGGCACATATTTCACGGGACCCACGGCCTCTGACGACGCCACGGCCTTCCTGAACTCTCCCAAGGCGCCTGGGTCCATAATCTACATAGAGAGCGACACCGGTATCGTCCTCGAAGGCAACGGCCAGATCGGCTCCGAAGACCACCCGATACTCGTTCTCTTCGACACCCCCGATGGGACCGCCAACGTCTTTGACGTCCGTGGCACCGGGGACTTCTGGGGAATCGTCGTCACCATCGGCAACAGCACTCTCCGAGGCACAGCCGCCGTGCACGGGGCCCTGTATTGCTCGGGGACGCTCAAGAATGATGGTAACGGTGCCAGTGGCGAAATCGCGTACAACCAGAAGTGCATCGCCAACATCAACCGGCAGTTCGTCATCAGCGTGAACATCGTCCCAAACACTTGGGAAGAGTACACCTTGCCCGTTGCGGCGAACTGAGGCTCCGGCAAGTCTTTTCGCGGTGACCCCGTCGGCCTACGGGTGCCTCGCAGCCCGAAGGGCTGAGACTGCTGAGACCGGACTGTCACCGCCCGCTGCTGCCGAACCCTCCCTGGCCCCTGCTGGTGTCGGGTAGCTCAACGGTCGCGAGGAACTCCGGCTCCTCGACCTTCTGGACGACCAGCTGAGCGATCCGCTCCCCTATCGCGACGGTGAATGGCTCGCGGCCGGAGTTGTACAGCGACACCCGCACCTCACCGCGGTAGCCGGCGTCGATCAATCCGGGTGAGTTCACCACCATGATGCCGTGCTTGAAGGCCAGGCCCGACCGGGGCTGGACGAAACCCGCGTAGCCACTCGGGATGGCCAGCGCAATGCCGGTTCCGACGTCTCTCCTATCCCCCGCCGGGATGACTACCTCTTCTACCGCGAACAGATCGGCCCCGGCGTCACCGGGATGGGCCCGGCGGGGCAGTTGCGCCGCGGGGTGCAGGAGTCGGACCTGGAGTTCCACGCTAGTTCACGCCGCCATCAGAGCCGCAGCGACCGTTCGATGCGCTCCACCGCTTCGGCTATCCGGTCGTCCGGCGTAGTCAGCGACAGCCGCACGAACCCCTCCCCGGCGGGGCCGTAGCCCGACCCGGGCGTGACCACGACTCCGGCCTGCTCGAGAACGTGCTCGCTGAATCCCGCCGAAGTGTAGCCGGCGGGGACAGGGATCCACATGTAGATGGTCCCCTTGATCTTGGGCACCTGCATCCCGACCGAGATCAGAGCCTCGGCCAGGAGGTCGCGCCGGCGCCGGTAGACCTCGCACATCTCGCCGACGAAGTCCCAGGGGCCGTTGAGGATGAAGGCCGACGTGCGCTGCAGGGCGTCGAACATGCCCGAGTCCATGTTGGTCTTGAGGCGCCACAGGTGCTCGAGGATGTCGTGATTGCCGACGGCGAAGCCCGTGCGCCAACCGGTCATGTTGAACGGCTTGGAGAAGCTGAAGAACTCCACCCCGATGTCCTTGGCACCCGGCACGGCCAGGAAGCTTGGCGCCACGTAACCGTCGTACGTGAGTTCCGAATAGGCGTTGTCATGGACTACCGCGATGTCGTAGCGCTTGGCGAAAGCCACCACGCGTTCGAAGAAGTCGCCCTCGATGACGGCGGCCGTGGGGTTGTTGGGATAGCCGATGAACAGGACCTTGGCCCGCTGCGCGTCCTCTTCGCTGATCTCGTCCAGATCGGGCAGGAAGCCCTTTTCCGGCCTCAGCCGCAGATAGCGGACTTCGGCGCCGGCCAGGATGGAGCCGCCCGCGTAGACGGGGTAACCCGGATCGGGGACCAGCGCGAGGTCGCCAACGTCGAGCATGGAGAGGCAGATATGGGCGAGTCCTTCTTTGGCGCCCAGGAGGGCCATGAACTCCTGCGTGGGGTCGATGTCGACGCCGAAGCGGCGCTTGTAGAAGGAGGCAGCGGCGTTGGCATATTCCGGATGGCCCCAGTTGCTCGGGTAGCGGTCGTTGGCCGGATCGGCTACCTGACGCCGCATCTCCTCGACGATGTATGCGGGAGTGGGCAGATCGGGGTCGCCGATGCCCAGGCTGATGACGTCGACGCCGCTCTTCCGCTTCTCCGAGATCTTCCGCTCCATCTCGGCAAAGAGATAGGGAGCGAGGTTGTCCATCCGCCGGGAGAATCGCACGTCCGCCTCCTCGTTATCAGTCGTTCGCGGGCGCCGGCCAGTCCAGCCGGCGCAGCAAGTCTTCGCTCAGTTCGCAGGTGAAGACCTCTTCGGCCGGCCCGGTCATGAAGACCCTCAGGCCGCCTGGCGCTTCTCCGGAGCCGGTGGCGCCAACACTCGACGCTTCCACCTCGATCACCAGGTCGCCGCCGAGCAGATGCACCGTCACCGGGCTGCAGGTCAGCCCCAGCCGGACTGCGGCCGCCCCCACGGCGGTGGCCCCGGTGCCGCACGCCTGAGTCTCCCCCACGCCTCGCTCCCATACCCGCATGCGGACGGAGCCGTCGGCCTCGGCATGGATGAACTCGACGTTCACGCGATTGGGGAACACGGCGTGCTTCTCGATCGCTCCCCCCACGGTCGGCAGGTCGATCTGCGCCGGGTCGTCGACCCGGATGACGCAGTGAGGGTTTCCTACGTCGACGAAGGTGAAGCGAAAGGTCGTCCCCAGCGCCTCCAGGACGGCGTCGATCACGCCGTCGGGCGCCGTCGCCGCCACCAAGCTGGTGTCGATATTCCCGCTCTGGAAGCGGGCCCGCCCCATATCCACCCGGACGTCCTCCCCCTCAAGCAGGCGAGGGGTTATCGGACCGGCAAGCGTCTCTACCGTGAACTCCGGCCCCGCCACGGCGCCGATCGCCGCCAGGTAGCGCGCGAAGATACGGATGCCGTTGCCGCACATCTCCGACTCGCTGCCGTCGGGGTTGAACACCCGCATCCGGGTGACCGCGCCGGGAACCGCGCCCGTGGGAGCGCAACGGAGCAGGATGCCGTCGGAGCCGACCCCGCGATGCCGGTCACACAGGAGCACGATCGCGTCGGCGGTGAGGGGAGCCGGGAGGTCCGACTCCTCGACGACCAAGTAGTCGTTGCCCAACCCATGCCACTTAGCCAGCTTCATGATGACGAGACTCCTCGGCGGTCCGCTTCGCCAGCGCTTGGTCCAGGATCTCGCGGGCAATCTCTTCCGGGTCCCGGTCTTGGACGTCAATGATAACAGCGTCCCCCAGCTTGCGCAGCCAGGTGAACTGCCGCCGAACGTAGCGCCGCGTGGCTCCTGCGATCTGCTCCGCAGCCTCCTCCCGGGTGAGCTCACCGTCGAGATGCCGGCAGATCTCGCGATACCCGATGGCGCTGCGGATGCCCGCCCCCCCCGGGGCTGTCGCTTTCGCCCCGTGTTCCTCCCGGAACCGGAGCACCTCGTCCACGGCTCCCTCGTCGAGCATCCTGACCGCTCGGGACCCGATGCGCGCGTACAACTCGGCGCGCTCAAGCGTGAGGCCCACCACCAGCGTCGGGCGGTCGTAGCGAGGGTTCCACAGGTCGTCCCGGCCCGACCATTCCTTCCCACCCGCGAGGACCGCCTCCAATGCCCGGACCACCCGGCGGGCGTTCCGCGGGTCCACGGCCTCGGCGGCCTCCGGATCCAGCCCGGCCAGCTCGGCGTGAAGCCCGGCGGCGCCTTCCACCGCCGCGCGCGCCTCCAGCCGAGCGCGCACCTCCGGATCGCCCGGCGCCACCGCCAACGGCGCTACAGCCGCGCGCAGGTACAGTCCCGTGCCGCCCGCGATGACGGCCACCCCCTTCTCGTCCGCATCCGCAGCAAGGAGCGGCCGAGCGCAGGCGGCGTACTCGGCCGCGGAGAAGCTGGTGATCGGGTCGACGAAGCCGATCAGCGCGTGATCCACGCCGCGCATCTCTTCGGGCGACGGCTGATTCGTCAGCACAGCGAAGCCCCGATAGACCTGCATGGAATCGCACGAGATCACACGGACCCCCAACGACCGGGCGAGGGCAGCCGCCACGGCCGTCTTGCCTACCGCGGTGGGCCCCAGAAGGCCGATGACGCTGCCCGTGCGAGCAGCGCCGCGGCCGGCCGGGCCGCCGACAGGCGCGCCGGCCTCGCCCTGCTCGGCGCCGCCCGCGCTCACTCTACCTGCCGTGCGCGGAAGCTCGTCGACGTGGCTTCGAGCAACACCACTTGCACGAGGTCGCCTGCCGCCGCGTTCGACGGGAAGTTCACGGGCTTGTGGCCCCGCGTCCGCCCCATCACCTCACCGGGCGCATGCCGGCTGGGCCGCTCGACCATCACATCGACCGTCTCGCCGATCAGCGCCTGGTTGCGCTCACGACCGAGGCGCTGTACCACTTCTACCAGCCTGGTCATCCGCGCCTCGGTGACGGCGGCCGCCAAGCGGCCGGGCAACGCCGCGGCCTTGGTATCCCGCCGCGGCGAGTAGACGAAGGTGAAGGCCCCGTCGAAACGGCACTCCTCCACAAGCGAAAGGGTCTCCAGGAAGTCTTCCTCGGTCTCGCCGGGAAAGCCGACGATAAGGTCGGTGGTGAGTGTGAGGTCCGGTACCGCGCGACGCAGCCGTGCGACCAGGTCGAGGTAGCCCCGGCGGTCGTAACGGCGGTTCATCGCAGCCAATATGCGGTCGCTGCCCGACTGCACCGGGAGGTGGACGTGCTCGCAAACCCGATCGGCCCCGGCGATGACCTCTATCACAGCGTCCGACATGTCCTTGGGGTGGGACGTCATGAAGCGGACCCGCTCGATGCCGGGGACGCCGGAGGCAAGCTGCAGCAGGTCCGCGAACGTCTCTTTGCCCCTGAAGCCGGGCTCGTTGCCGTAGGCGTTGACGTTCTGGCCCAGCAGAGTGATCTCCCGGACCCCCGAAGCGGCAAGGCGGCCGACTTCGGCGAGAATGTCGGCGGCAGGCCGCGAGGCCTCCGGTCCGCGCACCGAGGGCACGATGCAGTACGTGCAGTAGTTGCTGCAGCCGGCCACGATCTGGACCCAGGCGGAGGGGCCGTTCACTCTGGTCCGAGGCAGATCCGCGCTCCAGCGCGTGGTGGCATCCGCGAAGACTCCTACGGGCTCGCCGCCCGCCAGCCGCCGCTCGAGCAGATCAGGAAGCTCGTGAAGGCTCTGCGGTCCCACCAGCACATCAACAAAGGGAAAGTCCGCCAGGAACTCCTCGCGTCGGCTCTGCGCCAGACAGCCGGCCACCACCACGAGGCGCGACCGACGCGCTTTCTTGAGCCGGGCCGCGGTCCCGAGATGCCCGGCCAAACGGGTATCGGCCTTCTCCCGTATGGAACACGTGTTGTAGACCAGAAGATCGGCATCCTCGGGCGACGGCCTCGCGGCGAGGCCCATCTCCTCGAGCAGGCCCGCGATCCGCTCCGAGTCATGCTCGTTCATCTGACAGCCGAACGAGCGCAGATAGTACGTCTGCGGCCCCACCTGACTCAACGCTCCGCCGCCCTTCGAGGATCGCCCGCCCGAAGCGGTCCCGCTATTTGGCGTAGTCGACGGCCCGGCTCTCCCGGATCACGGTGACACGGATGGTACCGGGGTAGTCGAGTTCCTGCTCGATCTCCTTGGCGATCTCGCGGCACAGCAGGCCGGCCGCCTGGTCGTCGACCTCGTCGGGCTTGACCAGCACCCTGATCTCCCGGCCGGCCTGGATAGCGTAGCTCTTCTCGACGCCCGGCTTGCTCTCGGCAATGCGCTCGAGGGACTCGAGGCGCTTGATGTACGTTTCGAGCGTCTCGCGACGGGCGCCGGGGCGCGCGCCACTCACGGCGTCGCCGGCAGCCACCAGCACCGCTTCCACGGTGGACGCCTCCACCTCAGCGTGGTGAGACTCGATGATGTGGACGACGGCTTCGGACTCCCCGTAGCGCCGGGCCAGATTGGCCCCGATCGCCGCGTGCGAGCCTTCCACCTCGTGGTCCACGGCCTTGCCCAGGTCGTGCAGCAGGCCCCCGCGTTTCGCCAGCTTGGCATTGACGCCAAGTTCGCCGGCCATCAAGCCCGCGAGGTGGGCCACTTCGAGGGAGTGCACGAGAACGTTCTGGCCATAACTGGTGCGGAACTTGAGCCGCCCCAGAAGGCGAAGCAGTTCGGGAGCCACCCCGTGGACGTTCGCGTCGAGGACCGCCTGTTCGCCGGCGTCCTGGATCTGCTTGTCGACCTCGTCCCGCGCCTTGGAGTACATCTCCTCGATCTTGGCGGGGTGGATCCGCCCGTCGGCGACCAATTTGGTCAGGGTAAGACGCGCGATCTCGCGCCGGACGGTATCGAAACCGGAGAGCACCACGGCTTCGGGAGTGTCGTCGATGATGAAGTCCACACCGGTGAGGTTCTCGAGGGTCCGGATGTTGCGGCCCTCGCGCCCGATGATGCGGCCCTTCATGTCGTCCGACGGAAGCTGGACGACCGACACGGTGGTATCGGCCACATGGCTGGCGGCGGTCCGCTGGATACAGGTGGAAAGGATGTCCCGGGCCCTGACGGTCGCCTTCGTGGCGCGCTTCTTCTTCGATGGACCGGACCATCTTGGCCATGTCGTGGCGGACCTCATCTTCGGTCCGCTTTAGGATGATCTCCGCCGCCTGGTCTCTCGTCATGCCCGAGATCGTTTCGAGTTGCCGCTGCTGCTCGGCACGGGCAGTCTCCGCCTCTTCGATCACCTTGCGGTAATGAGCCTCCCTGTCGGTCACCGACTGCTCCCGCCGGGCAACGTCCTTCTGCATCTCATCCAGACCCTCTTCGCGACTCAGCAGGCGGTTCTCCAGTTGCGTCACCTCATGGCGGCGCTCCTTTATCTCCGCTTCGACCTGAGCACGAAGCTGATGCATCTCATCCTTGAGCTCGACGCGGGTTTCCCGCTGTGTCGCCTCCGCCTGCCGCTGGGCATCCTGGAGAATGTTCTCCGCGGCCTGCTCGGCCGAATGGATCTTGGCCTCTCCCACGTATTTGCGTGCGAAGAACCCGGCGATCACTCCGATTATCGCCACCACAAGGACTACTACGATCCACAAGACTGTCATCATCTCGACATCACCATTCCACTTCACACGCGCGCTATGGCGGTTTGCAGAGGCAAATGCGTGTGAAGACCGCAGGGGCATCAAAAAGGCCGAACTACCGTCCGGCCGATGAACTTCTATACCATGACCTTGCCCTACGGAGGGGCAGCCCATACCGGCGAGCCGACCGCCCACCGGCAGTCCCCGCGCGGTTTTTTCCCCGCTATCTAAGTCCTAGGCTCAGGCGCTATCGAGCCAGATGCGCCGACATACAGAGCCATTTATAGCCAAAAGGCAAGGTCGCGCAGTGCCGCCATCGACCAATCATCACACTCTGTGGAGTTTACGTTGGGGCGAGTGAAACGTCAAGGAACGCAGGAGGTACCGGGCTCCGCCGATGCACTGCCCGCCGCAGTGCCGGCCGCCTCGGCCCGAAGCGTTCGCGTCATGCGCCCGATGGTGTCCCAGTCGTATCCCCTGCGCGCGAGAAAGCCGGCCAAACGCCGCTCGGCGGCCTGGGGATCGGTGGCAAACTGCGAGGCGAAGCGCTTCCGCACCGTCTCGTCCAGCGCGTTCGCGCCCTCCACCGCCCCGGCCGATCCCGCGTCCTCCTGGATCTCGAGCACCTCGTCGATCACTGACCGTTCGACACCCTTGCTCGCAAGTTCAGCCCGGATCCTTCGCGCGCCCCACCCCGTCCGCTGCTTCTCCGCGGCATACGCCGCGGCGAACCGGCGGTCGTCGAGATAGTCGAGGCTCTGCAGCCAGACCACGGTCTGCGCTGTGACCTCGGGATCGAATCCGGCCTGCCGAAGCCGCATCTCCACTTCGCGTTGCGACCGATCGCGGACCCCAAGAAACCGGACAGCGCGCTCGCGAGCCCGGTATGGGGCGTCCTGCTCGAGAAGTTCTCGCTGCCGGTCGGCGCTAAGCGGGTCGCCGGCGCGGAGCCCGGCGCGGTCGACGACCACCGCGGACAGGTCAAAGGCGAGGCGCCCCTCGAGGTACACCCCCACGCGTTCTGCTTGGCCTCTTCGGGTCACAAGGGCGGTGATATGCCCGTCATGCAAGACGACCGGGTCTGTTCGCCCACGCGCCGGCATAGCCACGCCGACCTAGTCGGCCATCGCCTCCACGCCGTCTTCGGCCGCGCCCGCCGGCGCCGTCGCACCGGCAGTAGGCCCGCTCTCACCCGTCACCGCGTCGGGCCTGTTCGGGGCCCACTCGGGGTTGACTGCCTGGATGACCTCACGGCGCAGTTGCTGCACCAGTTCGGGGTTGTCGCGCAGAAACTGACGTACGTTCTCCCGTCCTTGGCCGAGCCGCTGATCACCGTAGGAGAAC
The DNA here is from genome assembly GCA_963783835.1 of uncultured Actinomycetota bacterium. GTDB lineage: Bacteria > Actinomycetota > Thermoleophilia > RBG-16-64-13 > RBG-16-64-13 > CAIQPS01. The sequence goes on along the minus strand of CAWAOX010000015.1, from coordinate 424,485 downwards.
CAGGCTCCGCTCTTCTGTACGATCTTGTTGTTGACCGCGAGATCGAGCACGTCGCCTTCGGTCGAGATCCCGAGCCCATACATGATGTCGAACTCCGCTTCCTTGAAGGGCGGAGCGACCTTGTTCTTGACCACCCGCACCCGCACGCGGTTGCCGACGGCCTCGGTGCCCTCCTTGAGCGTCTCGATCCGGCGGATGTCCAGACGGACGGAAGCATAGAACTTGAGTGCCCGCCCCCCCGGGGTGACTTCCGGGTTGCCGAACATGACCCCGACCTTCTCGCGGAGCTGGTTGATGAAGACCGCCGTCGTCTGGGTCTTGCTTATGGTGCCGGCAAGCTTTCGCAAGGCCTGGCTCATGAGGCGGGCCTGGAGACCGACGTGAGCATCGCCCATCTCGCCCTCGAGCTCGGCCCGCGGGGTCAGGGCAGCCACCGAGTCGATGACCACAATGTCGAGCGCGCCACTCCGAATGAGCAACTCGGTTATCTCCAGGGCCTGTTCGCCGTTGTCGGGCTGAGAGATCAGCAACTCGTCGACGTTGACCCCGATGCGGCGGCAGTAAGAGGAGTCCATGGCGTGCTCGGCGTCGATGAACGCGGCCTTGCCTCCCGCGCGCTGCGCCTCGGCAATCATGTGCAGCGCCAGTGTGGTCTTGCCGCTCGATTCGGGGCCGAAGACCTCGACGACGCGCCCGCGCGGCACTCCCCCCACTCCAAGGGCGAGGTCCAGCCCCAGCGAGCCGGTGGAGATAGCGGGGACCTTCAGCGCCGCCGAATCATCGCCCAAGCGCATGATGGAACCCTTCCCGTATTGACGCTCGATCTGTAGAACCGCCATCTCCAAGGCCTTGTCTTTTTCCACCGGTGCCTCCTATGCCCTTTCTTCAGCGTCGCCGCGCTCGAACACCCGGCGGCAAACGACAGTGTATACAGCTCCCTCGCGCCTCAACTCACTCTGGTAGAGACAGACCGACTGTACCGCAAACCGCGCCCTCTCGCTCTCATACCTTGGTCGTACGGCGCACGGAGTACGCAAGCGTGCGATGGTCAGGTGTGGTCGGAACGGCCGCTTCTCGCGCTTCATGACCCCCCTGGCCTCCAGCCCCCCCATGACCGTCTCGAACAACGCCGCGAACACCCCTTGCTCGTCCTCCAACTCCAGCGTCACCACCCTCGCTTTCGACGGAGACGGCAGCAACAGCAGACCGCCGATGAGCCCTTCGCCCCCCATGCCGCCAGGCACACCCTCCACGACGAACCGCGCGATGGCCGCCCTCTCCGCGTCGACCTCGCCCAGGAAGGCAAGAGTCACGTGCAGTTGCTCCGGTTTGAGCAGCCGCAGCCCGGGGACCGGCGCAAGCGACTCCTGCGCGCGCAGGACAAGGGGCTGTAGTTCGCAGGGAAGAGGCACAGCGACAAACAGCCTCTGCCTCTCGTTCCCCGCGCTCTGCGCCATATGCCTACCCTTTATCCTCCCGCTTGCCATCGGCCGCCGCATCGTCGGCGCCGGCCTCCATCTCAGCATGCTCCTGAAAGCTTTGCCGCGCGTGGACGAAATAGTCTATGCCGCTTACCACAGTGAGCACCAACATCACCAGTACGAGGTACCAGGTGACACTCTGACCCCAAAGAGTCCACTCAGGCTTGAGCCACCGGGGCTCTACGATCAGGGCGGCGATGGCAAGCATCTGACTGGCGGTCTTCGCTTTTCCCCATCTGCTCGCCGGTATGACCGTCTGCTGTACAGCGGCCACCATCCGCAATCCCGTCACCGATAGCTCGCGGCCTATGACCACCATAGCAACCCACGCGGACAGTTCGCCCAGTTCCACCAGTGAGACGAGGGCCGCGGTCACGATCAGCTTGTCGGCGAGAGGGTCGAGAAACGCCCCGATCACGGTCGTCTGGCGGAAGCGCCTGGCCAGATAGCCGTCCAGCGAGTCGCTGGCGGCCGCGATGACGAATACCGCCAGCGCAAAGACGTCGCCGTAGGGTACGTCCACGAGCAGGAACGCCATCAGGACGGGCACGAGCACTACCCGGAAGAAGGTGATGGAGTTCGGGACGTTAAGATTCATCGTAGGTTCCTACGAAGTCGTAGCCCGCTGCCGTGTCGATCGTCACCCTGATCACGTTCCCCACTGTAGTCGCGTCCGGGGGTCCCCCCTCGATATGCACCACTCCGTCCACTTCCGGGGCCTGCCCCCTCGTTCGTCCGACGGCTTCAGACCCATCGCAGGGATCGTCTCCAACGGCGGAGTCGACCATCACCTCCACGCTGGCGCCGACCTGCCGCGCGTGCATCCGCTCCGCCACCTCTCCCAGCGTCTGGTTCAAGCGGTTGAGACGCTCTCGGGCGACGCGACGTGGTACCAGAGGCTTGAGCCGGGCCGCAGCCGTCCCCTCCTCAGGACTGTATATGAAGCCACCCGCGTAATCAAACTCCGCCTCCCGGACGAAGTCCAGCAGATGCTCGAAGTGCGCTTCGGTCTCGCCAGGGAAGCCGACGATGAAGGTCGAGCGTATCGCGACGTCCGGGATGAGCCGCCGCGCCTTTGCGAGCAGTTCTAGATAGGAGTCGCCGTCACCCGCCCTGCCCATACGGCGGAGCACCTCCGGGTGAGAGTGCTGAAGGGGCAGGTCCAGATAGCGGCACAGCTTTGTCTCCCGACCCATATATCGGAGTAAGGCCTCGGTGACATGTTCCGGCTGCAGATACATGACGCGCAGCCACTGGAGCCGGGGGTCGGCGGCAAGCAGGCCGATGAGACCGACGAGGTCGAGGTCCCCGCTCTCCCAGCGCGCGGTGTCCTGCCCGACCAGGACGAGCTCTTTCGCCCCCTCTCCCAGACAGCGATCGGCTTCGCGCAAGATCTCGTCCGGGGTGGCCGCCCGATAGGGTCCCTTGATGCCGGGAATGGCGCAGAAGGTACAGAGTTCGTCGCATCCGTCGGATATCTTCACGTATGCGTAGGAGTCGTGGCTGCAGACCGCGACGTCGGGAATCGTCGCCTGCGCCGCACTTGGCTGCCTTGGGGCCCGCCCGGCGCTTTCGCCACCCAGAAGAGAGACGAGTTCCTTCTGGTCCGGGCCGCCTGCCAACCCGAACCATGCCGCCACCTCTGGGATGCCCCGCGCCAACTCGTCCCGGTACCGCTCGACCAGACAGCCCATCACCAGGATCTCCCGGTCTGGGTACGAGGCAGAGGTGTCCAGGATGGCTTGAATGGACTCTTCCTTGGCCTCGCGGATGAAGCCGCAGGTGTTGAGAACGATGTGGGTGGCTTCGCTCGGGTCCGCGACGAGGGCGACGCCTCCTTCGGCAAGCGACCACCGGACGGACCGGCTGTCGGCCTCGTTCTTCGGGCACCCGAGAGTGTGAATGTATACCCGCGGTCGACCGGCGGGGTGCGGAGCCATGCTACTGGGCTAGCTCGACGCGTTCGACACCCGTCTCGGTGACCAGGAAGGCACCAGCCTCACCGCTGAGACCGTAGGGCGTGCCGTTCACCGTGATCGTGAGAGCGTCGGGGATCCCGGCCCTGACCCAGTAGCGCTTGGCTGTGTTGAAGGTCTGCTGACCGCCCGCCGAAAGGGTCCCCGCGTACAGCTCAGCGCCGCTCTCGTTGTCTGCGCGCACCACCAACCAGCAACTACCCTCGGTCACGGTGAGGATCATGGTGACGTTCTCCCCCGTAGTGGTCGGCACCACGGCAGTGGTTGAGGCGGCCTCGGGGATGGTCGCGGAAGTGCTGGTAGTCTCTACCGCTATGGTCGTGGAGGTAGCAGCGGAAGTCGACGTGGCCAGACTGCTCGCCTCGATAGTGCCCGGCTCGTCCGTCCCGCCGGAAGTCAGCCACGCCAGCAGGATGACCGCGAGGATCGCGATCACGCCGGCCGCCACGTAGCCCCGCTGCGTGCGCCTCGTCCGCTTCTGCTTGCGCTCCGCGCTCGTCCGAGTGCGCGGTTGCTGGGCCATGTCGGTGCGGAGCGTCCCGATGTCTTCCTTGTGGTACTCGTAGAGGCTCCGATACTCAGCCATGAGCGGCTCGGGGTCGAGCTTCAGAAAGACCGCGTAGGAGCGCAAGAACCCCTTGACCACCGTGGGACCCGGAAGTACCTCGAAGTCGTTCTCCTCGAGCGCTTCGACATACTTCCTGCGGATCTTGGTGATGTTCTCGACGTCGGTGACGGTGAGGCCCCTTCGAATGCGAGCCTCACGCAGGGTGTTGCCGATGTCAGGCACGAAAGTCCAGTTACGCCTCTCGCATCAGGCGCGCCATGTCAGCTGCAAAACGGCGCGCGTCGTTGGCCGGGTCGAAGGTCGTCTCGAACTCGAGGACGAATCGCCTTCCCTCTACACACGACCGTTGATAGAGCGGATCGTAGTATTCGGTAAGCAGCTCCCCGACGACGTCGGTAAATCTACCATCCGCGAAAGCTGTTTCCAAGGAGACCACTGTTTCGCGCGGCAGACGGGCAGCGATGAGGTGCAGGCTGCGCAGGAAGCGGTCGCGGTCGGCGTCATCCCAGCTCTCGGGCGCGTATTCCTGCAGGATCCGCTCCGCGCGAACCTCCACTGGAGCCGTCACCAACACCGGCAGACCCGTCCGGATGGCGTCGGCGACCCTCGTGGGAACGTAGACCCGGCCGATCCTGCCCCCCTCGCCCTCAAGCAGCAGATAGTCGCCCTCCGGACGGCGAAGCCGGTCCCACAGCAAGGCGTCGAAGTCCTTCTGACGCCGCTCTCCCGGTTGGTTGAGGCCGCCGAGCAGCGATCCCCGATGGAGGGCGAGCTCCTCGAGATCGACCACCCAAGGCCTGACCCCCCCCGCGCCGGAGGATTCCTCCGCCAAGGCCGGCTCGGCCAGCGCTCTGATCAACGCACTCTTGCCGGCCCCGGTATGGCCGTAGAGCGTGAGTACCGGAACGGGCGCCCGCCACTCAGCCAATCCACTCAGCACTTCCCTGCGGTAGGCCCGGTAGCCTCCGCTGACGGTGACGACGTGGACGCCCACGAGCGCGAGCAGAAGAGCTACATTCCGGCTGCGCTCTCCGCCTCGCCAGCACATGATCGCCAACCGGCGGTCTTTGGACTGCGAACGCGCCAGACACGCCAGGGCGCCCAAGTATTCGGGCAGGCCCGGACTGACCAACTCCATCGCCGCCAGGCGAGCCCGGGCCGCGCCCTCCTTCTTGTAGGCGACACCCACGGTCGCCCGCTCGGCATCTCCGAGTAGCGGGAAGTTGAGGGCACCGGGCATGTGACCATCGGCAAACTCGGCCGGAGAACGAACGTCCACCACCTGGAACCCACCCTCCATCGCCTGCGCCGCGCTTATGGAGGGCACCTGCAGGTCAGTCACCGTCGATCTCGTCTCCCATGCTTCCGTCACGCTCTCCGGCCCGCAACGCGGCCAGCACATGCTCGGCCTCGTCGGCGTCGATCAGGATCTGCCGCGGCTTGCTACCTTCCCACGGGCCCACGACCCCCCGCCGCTCCAGCATGTCGATAAGACGGCCCGCGCGCGTGTAGCCCACACGGAGGCGGCGCTGCAACATCGATACCGAGGCGCTGCCGGTCTCGATGACCAACTGGGCGGCGTCCGCGAGCAGGTCGTCGGAGTCCGGATCGAACATGTCGTCTTCGCTCTTTTTCACGTCCTTGGGATCCGGAGGCCGGCGCATGAGTTCCTCGCGGAACTCGGGCTCGGCCTGGCGCCGCCAGTGGTTGACCAGGAGGGCGATCTCCTCCTCGGTGATGTAGGCGCCCTGGACCCGCTCCATGTGGCTGGAGCCGAGAGGTTTGAAGAGCATGTCGCCTCTTCCGAGGAGCGTCTCCGCTCCGTTGACGTCGAGGATGACTCGCGAGTCGGTCTGGCTGGACACGGCGAAGGCGATCCGGGAGGGGATGTTCGCCTTGATCATCCCCGTGATGACGTCGGCCGAGGGGCGCTGCGTCGCCACCACCAGGTGGATGCCGACGGCCCGGGACTTCTGCGCCAGCCGGATCACGTAATCCTCGACCTCCTGCGGAGACACCATCATGAGGTCGGCCAACTCGTCGATGACTATCACGATGTAGGGCAGCGGGCGCTCTCCCCGGCGGGTTCTGGCTTTGTTCATGTCGCCCAGGCTGCGCGCGTGCTCGAGTTCCATGAGCTCGTAGCGGTCCTCCATCTCTTTCGCGACGTTGTGCAGCACCCCGGCAGCGTCTTTCATGTTCGTCACCACAGGCACGAGCAGATGAGGGATGCGGTCGTAGTGAGAGAGCTCCACTTTCTTCGGGTCGATCATGATCAGACGCACCTGTTCGGGAGTGCTCCGGAGCAGGATCGATGACACGATGCAGTTGACGCAGCCGCTCTTGCCCGAGCCGGTGGTGCCGGCGATCAGCAGATGCGGCAGCCGGGAGAGGTCGGTATACACGGGCTTGCCCGAGATGTCCTTGCCCAGCCACACCATGAGTGGGCCGGCCGACCTGGGGAACTCGCGGTAGATATCGCCCAAGGGTGACGAAGTCGGGGCGCTGGTTGGGGACCTCCACTCCCACCGCCGACTTGCCGGGGATAGGAGCGAGGATGCGTATCTCCGTGGTAGCAAGCGCATAGGCGAGGTCGTCCTTTAGCGACGAAACCTTCGCCACCTTGGTCCCCGGGGCCAATTGCAGCTCGTAGCGGGTGACCCGCGGCCCCACGACCATGCCCACCACTCGCGCTTCCACCCCGAACTGGCCGAGCGCCTCGAGGACGACCGCCGCGGTATCTCGCTCGTTGGCCCGTCCGGGCGCTAGGGGCGTGCTCTTCTTCAGCAGTTCGGCATCGGGCAGCAGATACGCCGGCTGTTCGACCGGCAACGCAGTCTGCCGCGGTGCTCGGGCCAGCCCCGGGAGCGTCTCCTGGTGGGCTTCAAGGGAATCGTCATCGAGGTCGTTCGCGTCTGTAGCAGCGGTGCTCGCCGCTCCGGGAACCACGACACCCGCCACGCCTGCCGTCGCGGCGACTGCACCTCTGAGCGCAACTGCGGCCGCCCCTCCCCCAGCACTGACCGCACCGCCTGCCACTGCGCCCGCCGCCCTATCCATCGCCGGTGCACCGTAAAGGTCGGCGAACGCTTGCGCCCCATCGAGGATCATCCCGCCCGAGCCACCGGCTGCCGCGGGAGCCACCGGGCTGCGCGCGGCCGGCCGCCCGTCCGACCACTCCTCGAACTCCTGCCCAAACGGGTTGGTCGCCGTCTCCCGCCCGGAACCCACTTGCGACAGCCCGAACTCGTCGCCCACGAGATCGACCGGACCCAGCCGCGGGCCGGTCGACGTAGGAGCCGCCGAGGAGCCGTGCCAACCCATCGCCGTAACCCCGGGAAAGAGCCCGGCGCTCGCCAGATCCGGCTCGCTCTCGCCCCGGCTCTTCACGGCTGTCCTGCTTCGTTCCGCCGTATCGCGGACAGTCCCCGCCGCCCGTTTGGTGCCGGTGGCCAGCCGCCCCACCGTCATCCCCGTGGCGAGACTGAACCCTGCGACTACCGCCACCCACCCGATGATGGCGACCCCCGCGGTCCCAGCGAGGCCATGAAGAAGGGCGTAGAGGGCCTCACCCAGGCCCCCCGCGCGGCCCTCGAACTCCGCGCGGACGAAATACTCGGCACCGTGGCCGCCGAAAGGCGGCGCACCTGCGGCAACCAGCAGAAACAGCCCAAAGAGGAAGACCAGCGCGCCCACGAACCAGTAGGACCGTCGACGCGTGACATCGAAAACGGTGGTGATGGCCATGACAAGCAGGGCGATGGGCACGACGAGCGCCACATTGCCGAAGGCGAAACTCAAGCCGGATGCCGAGCCCCGCCCGAGCACGCCCCCGGCGCCGCCGGACAGCAGGACAACGAACAAGAACACGGCGACAGCCAGCAGTACGAGGGCGACCATCTCCCTCCTGTGGCCCGGCGCCGTCTTGGTCTGGCCGCCCTTCGCGGGGCCTTTGCCCTGGGGCTTCCGCGCGGTCGTGGGCGCCGGCGCTACGGAGTTCGTGCGGGTGGCCGCTGCCGGCTTCGCAGACGTCGGCGGCCGGGAACTGCTCTTGACCGCGGTCTGAGCCGCCTGCTGACTGTTGGTCCGTGCCCCTGCCATCGGCTCTCCCCCGGCCTAGACGTCGACGACCACAGGGAGTACCATCGGCCGCCGCCCGGCTTCCTTATGCAGGAACTTCTGGACCACGTCGTGGACTCTGGTCTTGACCACGGTGATGTCTGAGGCCTGCGCCATCTCTTCGCCGCCCAGCGCCTCCACCACCCTCTTCTTCGTCTTCTCGGTGAGCTCGTCAAGATCGCCGGCATGCGCGAAACCGCGGAAGAGCACCTCAGGCTCTCCGACGATCCGCCCGTCCTGGGCTTTGCGGGCGACGACGACGATGACCAGGCCGTCGCTCGCCAGATGCTGCCTGTCGCGCAGCACCAGATCCCTTAAGTCCCCCATGGCAAAACCGTCTACCAGGATCATCCCGGCCTGCACCTGGCCGACAATGGCTGCCCCGCCGGCCCCCAACTCCAGGATGTCGCCGTTCTCGAGCAGGAAGACGTTCTCGGCAGGTATGCCGGTCGCCCGGGCCAGTTCGGCGTGAAAATGCATGTGCCGATGCTCTCCGTGGACGGGCATGAAGTACTTGGGACGCACCAGGTTGAGCATGACCTTCAGCTCTTCCGCGGCTGCGTGACCCGAAACGTGCACGCCTGCCGACGCTTCGTAGATCACCCGGGCGCCGGCGGCAAAGAGACGGTCGATGGTTCGATACACGCTGGTCTCGTTACCCGGCACCGCCCGCGCGGAGATGACTACGGTGTCTCCCTTTACGATCTCAATGAGCGGATGGTCCCGAGACGCGATCCTGGCCAGAGCCGACAAGGGCTCCCCCTGGCTACCCGTCGACAGGATCGTCACCCTATCCGGGGGAAGCAGAGCGACCTCGTGGGGCTTGATCAGCAGTCCGTCTGGTACGTTGAGATAACCGAGGTTCTGAGCGATATTGACGTTCTTGACCATGCTGCGGCCGATAACGGCCAACGAACGTCCGTGACGCGAAGCTACATCCATCACCTGCTGGATGCGGTGGATATGGCTGGCGAACGAGGCGACTATCAACCGGCCCGGAGCAAGAGCGAATATGCTCTCGAGAGCCCGCCCCACGTTCCTCTCCGGGGTGGTGAAGCCCGGGGTGTCGGCATTCGTGCTGTCGGAGAGCAGGAGCAGCACTCCCTTGCTTCCGAGTTCGGCGAACCGCTGCATCGCCGTCGGCCGGAAGTCGATAGGGGTCTGGTCGAGCTTGAAGTCACCCGTGTGCACGATCGTCCCGACCGGCGTGTGGATGCCCAGCCCCACCCCATCGGGGATGCTGTGGCTCACCTCGAGGAATTCCAGCGTGAAGGGCCCGAGCTTGAGCGGCTTGGCGCTCGAGATCTCGTTGAGAGACACCTTGCCCTGCAGCCCGTGCTCCCCGAGTTTGGAGTTCACCAGACCCAGCGTCAGTTTGGTGCCGTAGACCTGAGTGTCGACCTGTTTCAGGAGGTAAGGCAGGGCCCCGACGTGATCCTCGTGCCCGTGCGTGAGGATGATCCCCAGAAGCCGGTGCTTGTTCTCGACGACGTACGAGAAATCGGGCAGTACAAGGTCGATCCCCAGCATCTCGTCGTCGGGGAACATGAGACCCGCGTCGACGACCAGCAACGCGTCGCCATACTCGAGGACCATCATGTTCTTGCCGATGGCCCCCAGTCCGCCCAGCGGGATGACTTTCAGAGTCTGCTTAGTCACGAGTTCGGGTCGATACCTCCGCACGCGATGGTCTCCAGGATCAGCTGCGGAGCGATGCTACTGATGCTGCGCTTCGCCACTGCAGTTCTAAAGAATGTTCTCCAGACCGACGACGAGTCCTTGCAGGAAGCGCACGCGTTTGACGGCCAGAAGCACCCCCGGCATGAACGAATCCCTGGAGAGAGAGTCATGCCTGATAGTGAGAGTCTCGCCGACCCCGCCGAAGAGGACCTCCTGGTGGGCGACGAGGCCGGGCAGACGGACACTGTGGATCGGGACCTCTTTCTCCAGACCGGCCTCGCTCCACGTTTCCTCGATGCGCAGCCGGGTGAGTCGAGAGGTGCCGGAAGGCGCGTCCAGCTTCTTGTCGTGGTGCAGTTCGACTATCTCGCACGCCCGGAAATACCGGGCCGCCTGCTTGGCGAACTCCATCATGAGCACAGCGCCCATGGCGAAGTTGGGGGCGACCAGTACCGGCGTCAGTTGCCGTTCTGTGGCCTTCTCGATCTCGGCCAGGTCGACCGCTCCGAGCCCCGTGGTGCCGACCACCACCGGTACCCGGTGCTCGAGACAGATCAGGACGTTGGCCCGGACGGACGCGGGCACGGTGAAATCGACCACAACGTCGACATCTATCTGCTGGAGCGCGTCGTCCAAGCCGGAAAAGTCCTTCTCCGGGCCCAGCAGAGACGCGGCCCCGCCACCGAAGCCGGTATCCACGGCAGCCACCACCAGCAACTCGTCGTCGGCGCCGACCGCCTCGCAGGTGGTCCGCCCCATCCGGCCGAGAGCTCCGCACACGGCTACCCTTATCTTCGTCTCTTCGTCCATCTGCTCCTAGGCCAAGCCGGCCAGACAATCCTCGGGCACCACGCCTTCGAACTGTGACTGGTCGGATCCGATTCCCACGACCGACAACCGAGCCGGCCGGTATACCTCGGAAGCGAGTTCGAGAACCTGTTCGGGAGTGACCGCCTCGATCCGCTCGGCCAACTGGTCGAGGGACAGTATCTCGGTACCGGTCAACACGCCTTTGCCCAGGCGGGTCATCCGGCTGGAGGTGCTCTCCAAGCCGAGGATCATGCGCCCCTTCAGGTGCTCCTTGGCCCGCTGGAGTTCGTCCTCCGGCACCGGCTCCGTGACCAGGCGCGACAGTTCCCGGCTCACCGTCTCCATGACCGCGTCCAGACGCTCGGGGCGACACCCGAAATAGAGCCCGGTCAGCCCGGTCTCCTGGTAGAGGCTGGAAAAGGAGTACACGCTGTACACCAAGCCCCGCTTCTCGCGGATCTCCTGGAAGAGCCTCGAGCTGAGCGACCCCCCGAACAGGCTGTCGAGCACCGAAAGCACGAAGCGGCGCTCGTCATCGCGAGCCAGCCCCACCCCGCCGAGACACACGTGCATCTGCTCGGTCTCTTTCTCGACGAAGTGGCGGCGAGGCTTCACCTCGGGCTGCGCCGGCGTGCGCGTGGGCTCGAGGCCGTTGGACGCGAGTTGGCGCTCGAGCAGCAACTCGCGGACTACGTCGTGAGAGACGTTTCCGGCGGCGGCTACGACCATGTCGCTGAACTGGAAGCGCTGACGGTGATATCCACGGATCTCTTCCTCGGAGGCGTCGGCGATGCTTTGCCGGGTTCCGAGGATCGGATGCGCGAGCGGATGGCCGTCAAGCACGACCTCCGCCAGGACGTCATGGATGAGGTCCTGGGGAGAGTCATCCACCATCGCGATCTCTTCCAGGATGACCTCGCGCTCACGGTCGAGGTCGGCGAACGTCGGCGTGATCAGCATGTCGGCCATGACGTCCATGGCAACGGCAAGCTGGTCGTCCAGGAAGCGGCCATACACGACGACATACTCCCGGGAGGTGCTGGCGTTCAGTTCCCCTCCAAGGGTGTCGAAGACTTGGGCGATCTCTTCCGCCGTGTACTTCGACGACCCCTTGAAGAGGAGGTGTTCGAGGAAATGGGACGCGCCTTCGAGCGCACCGGGCTCATCCCGAGAGCCGGCGGGGATCCAGAAGCCCAGACACACCGATCTGATGTGGTCGAGCTTCTCGGTGATTAGCCGCTGGCCGTTCGGGAGATACTCCAGGCGGTACTCGTCAGCCGACACTAACCTTCCTTCGCCGACAGATTCTCGAGCAGGCGCAGGCTGATCTTCTCTTTGCCACCCTGCATCTGCACGTCAAGCACTTCCACCCGCACCAAGTCGCCCCTGTTGACCACATCTTCGACGACGTTGACGCGATGATCGGCCAGCCGGGAGATGTGCACCAGACCGTCGGTGCCCGGTTTGAGCGTGACGAAAGCGCCGAACGAGGTGGTTGACGCTACCCGGCCCTCGACGATGTCGCCGACCTGGGTCTCCCTCGTGAGAAGGCCGATGCGCTCGATGCAGCCGTCGCCAAGCTTGCCATCGGTGGCGAAGACCTTGATGAGCCCGTCTTCGGCGACGTCGATGGTGCACTCGAACTCGGCTTCCATGCCGCGGATGGTCTCGCCGCCCTTGCCGATGACCGCGCCGATCTTCTCGGGGTCGATGCGGATGGTGGCTATGCGCGGCGCGAAATCGGAAAGCTCGGGCCGCGGACCGCTGAGGACTTCGGCCATGCGATCGAGAATGAACAGCCGCGCTTTGCGGGCGCGGGCCAGGGCGTCGCGCATGATCTCGAACGTGACACCCGTGATCTTGATGTCCATCTGCAGAGCAGTGATGCCCTTGTCGGTGCCCGCCACCTTGAAGTCCATGTCACCCAGGTGGTCTTCCACCCCGGCGATGTCGGTCAGCACCACGTAGTCGTCGCCCTCTTTGACGAGGCCCATCGCTATACCGGCCACCGGATGGGCGATCGGCACCCCGGCGTCCATAAGAGCCAGAGTGGACGCGCAAACGCTGGCCATCGAGCTCGAGCCGTTCGACTCGAGAGTCTCGGAGACCAGGCGGATGGTATAGGGGAACTTCTCCTCATCCGGGACTACCCGGAGCAGGGCCCGCTCGGCGAGGGCGCCGTGGCCGATCTCGCGCCGGCCGGGACCGCGCATGAAGCCGGCCTCGCCCACGCTGAACGGCGGGAACTTGTAGTGGTGCATGAAGCGCTTGGACTCTTCGATGTCCAGGCCGTCGATACGCTGCTCGTCGCGGGCGGCACCCAAGGTGAGCAGAGTGAGTACCTGGGTCTGACCCCGGGTGAAGAGACCCGAGCCATGCGTGCGCGGAGCGACGCCGACTTCACAGGTGATGGTCCGGATCTCGTCGACCCCGCGGCCGTCGGGCCGCTTCTTGTCGACGGCGATGGCATGCCGAACGGCTTCTTTCTCCACCGCGTCGAACGCCTTCGCGACCTGCGCCGCTTCGGCGATCTGCTCATCGGTCGCGCCGTCGGGCGCCCAGTTCGTGACCAACTCCTGCTTGAGGGCGGCCAGTTCGCCCGCCCGATCGTGCTTGTCCAGCACGTTCGATGCTTCTTGGATCTGCGAACCTACACGCGCTTTGATCTTGTCCATGACGGCCCGGTCGGGCAGTTTCGGAGCAAACTCCATCTTGGGCACGCCCACCTCAGCAGCCCAAGCCGATATCGCGTCCACCTGCTTCTTGATGGCCTCATGGGCGACCTCGAGTCCGGCGATGATATCGGCCTCGTCGACCTCGTCGCACCCGGCCTCGACCATGCTGATGGCGTTTCTCGTACCTGCCACCACCAGGTTGACGGGACTCTGGTCGATCTCCTCGTAGGTGGGGTTGACCACCCAGTTCCCCTCGATCTTGGCGACCCGCACGGCACCCACCGGGCCCGCGAACGGGGCTTCGGAGATGCACAGAGCGGCCGAGGCGCCGGCTATCGCCAGCACGTCGTACGGGTTCTTACGGTCGACCGACAGCACCGTGGCCACGATGTGGGTCTCGCGGTTGAAGCCTTTGGGCCATAAGGGCCGGATCGGCCGGTCGATCAGCCGCGCGTTCAGTATGGATTGATCGCTCGCGCGTCCTTCCCGCTTGATGAAGCCGCCGGGGATCTTGCCGGCCGCATACATACCCGCCTCGACGTCCACCGTGAGGGGGAAGAAATCAACGTTACGCTCGTTGGTGGCCACGACAGCCGTGACCAGCACCATCGTGTCGCCGGAACGGACAACCACGGCGCCGCTCGCCTGTTTCGCCAGCCTGCCTGTCTCGAAGGTGATCTGCTTGTCGCCTACCGTTACCTCAGTCGTGCTTACTCCACTAGCCACTTTCTGTACTCCCGTCCGAGGGCCTCCGTGGCCCTCTCTCCCGCCGATTCTCTCTTCGCTGCCGCTTCTTTCCGACTATCGGGCCGACTACCTGCGCAGACCCAGATCCTTGACCACCGTCCGGTACCTCTCGACGTCCTGCTTCTGCAGATACGTGAGCAGGCGGCGCCGGTGTCCGACCATCTTGAGCAGGCCGCGGCGCGAATGGTGGTCTTTGGAGTGGGTCTTCAGGTGTTCGGTCAGAACGTTGATGCGCTCGGTGAGGATGCCTATCTGCACCTCGGGCGAGCCGGTATCCACGTCGTGCTTCTTGAACCGGTCGATGATCTCGGTCTTGCGATCTTTACTCAGCATGCATGGCCTCCTTGGGCTCCTTGCTCCCAGCACGGACGCTGCGGTCCAAGCCGAGATGCAGGTTTCAATGCTGGCGGACGCGGCTACTGGCGCACGCCCACCTCGCGGGAGCTCACTTCGCTCCTATGCGGTGATGTAGGGTACCACAGGGAGGCTAAGTCGAGGCGCGGGGGCCCCGTGGGCCGCCCGCGCCTCGACTGCGATTCGCTCCTAGTAGATATAGAGGTACGTCCCCACGGCGACGAGCGGATAGAGGACGTCCTGGTCCCAAAACTGTGTGCGGACGCACCCGTGGCTCGCGGGGGCCGTCGGCACGCTCGGATAGCCGTGGATGGCGATGACGCTCGGCGAAGGCCGGAAATACATCGGCAGATAGAGCGAGCTGGTCGACAGCGCCTTGCGCAGCACCTTGAAGGTGCCCGAAGGGGTTACGATTCCCACACTTGCACTCCCGGTGCAGACGTGCAGAGTGAAGACTACTGCGCCGTTCTTACAATAGAGAAGCACCTGCTTGGTCTTGTTGACCTCGATCCAGGGGTTGCTGGCACCGCTCTTGGACGGCGTGGGCCGGCTGGCCGTCTGCAGCCGGTCCCAGACTGCGGCGCTGAGGGTACCGTCCCTCGTCAGCCCTTCCCACTTCTGGAAGGCGATGATCGCGCCACGCGTCTTGGAGTCCGTGACCCCGTCGATCTTCCCTGGTAGGTAGGAGAGGTCCGCGAGCTTCTGTTCGACCCATTCGACCTCGGCCGACGTGAACGTACCCGAGGCCGGCAGGGTACCGAGCACCTCGAACGCGTCGAGGGTGATATAGGCCAAGGGGACGTTGCCCTCGTCCCACGAGATCTGGACCTTGTGCGTGCCGGCGCTCAGCGGCCCCGTGGACCAGACGTTCTGCTGATACGCCATCGTCGAGCCAGAGAGATCGACGCTGACTGCGGCACCATTGTCGATCGACACGGCCGCGATCCCCATCCCTGGGCCCTTCGTCGCTATCCAATCGAGACGCACACCGGTGAAGTTCACGCTGACCATGGCG
This sequence comes from uncultured Actinomycetota bacterium, assembly GCA_963783835.1. GTDB lineage: Bacteria > Actinomycetota > Thermoleophilia > RBG-16-64-13 > RBG-16-64-13 > CAIQPS01. The sequence continues at coordinate 409,060 of CAWAOX010000015.1, read as the reverse complement.
GCGCTGGTATTGGCCCTCTTGTCGCTTCCCCCCGATGCCTCCGGAGCGGAAGTGGTGGACCATGCGCCCGAGAAGACCAGTCGCGGGTTGTCTTGCTCGTAGCGGTTCAACACGTACGCCTGGTTCACGGTCCCCAGCACGTTGAACGCGTCGACGCCAACATACGCGCCGGTCGAAGCCGGGTTCTTGCCGGCGTTCACCTCGATCTTGACCGTGTGAGCACCCGAGGGAAGCGTGGCGTCCCAGAGGTTCTGCTGGTAAAGCGTCGAGGCAGCGTAGAGGTCCACGTCAAACGTCGTGGTTCCGTCGACGGTGACCTTGGCAATGCCGTAGTTCGGGGCCTTCACGCCCACCCAGCGGAGATAGGTGCCGGTGAAGTTGATGGTCACGGAGACGCCCGCCGCGTCGGAGTACCGGCCTCCGCCGCCCGAGTAAAGCGCGGACGAAACAGCCGACCAGGAGCCCTTGTACGCGAGACGCGAATCGCTCTGCTCCACCGACGGGATAAGCGTGCCGGCGATGTCGACGGCGTCGATGGTGAGGTACTTGCCTGAGGCGCTGCTCGCGCTACGCACGATCCTGACGGTGTGGACTCCGCTCGGGAGAGAACCGGTGGACCAAACGTTCTGCTGATAGACCGCCACGGTGTTGGCCAGGTTGATCGTGGCGACCTTCGCGCCGTCGAGATAGACGTCGGCGATCCCGGGGGTGGTGCCCTTCATGGCGATCCAGTCGAGCTGCTCCCCGGCGAAGACTATGGTGACCGAGGCCCCCGCAGTGCTTGACCGCTTGTAGCTGCCGCCATACGCCGCCGTCTTGGTGAAGTTGGCCCAAGTGCCCGAGTATGAGAGCCTGGAGTCGGCGTCGTACCGGGTGAGCCCCGCGGCGGCCACTGAAACCGTAGCCGGCGCGGTGGGTTCGGTGGTCGACGAGGACGGGATGGAGGTCGAGGAGGAGAAGGTCGTCGGCGTGGCCGTCGTTGTGGGGGTCGGCTCGGTTGTCGTGGTGGGAGCGGGCGCAGTGACGGTGAGGGTGGTGGTGGTGGAGTCGGCCGCGAGGACTACACCCGCAGGCACCAGGACGGAGAAAAGGACCATGACCATGGCCCCCAGCAGGACCCCTCTGCGGTAGCGCTTCGTTCCCCGCGTTGACCGGCCAGAATGCAGCGATCGCCCTACCCTTGTAGCAGCCACAAGTCCCCTCCTGAATCCTGACGCGCAGAAGCGATACTCCAGATGCCGAAGAGAGCGACGGCCCTCTGCCCACGACCGCGCGCCCTCGTTCACACGATAGCACGAGGGCGTTCTCTTCCAGCTTCTGTATCGGCGCCTTGGCCGGTGGGCCTGAGCATGCTCGCCGGATCGGCCAGCCGGTCGAGCGGTTCACCAGTCAGAGCGCCGACCGGCAGAGCGGCCTCCCTCAGCGTCGGGCCGCTTCGGGTCGGCTCGCAGAGTACGCGCGCGCCTCCTCCACGTCGCGCCTGATCTGCGCTGCCAGCGAGTCGGGATCGGGGAAGGTCCGCTGTCCCCGGATGCGCTCGAGAAAGTCAACTGCCAGACGTGAATCGTATAGGGCTCCGGAGTAATCGAGGAGCAGGGTCTCGATTCGGATCTTGCGGTCGCGCTGGAACGTAGGGTTGGTGCCTACGCTTGTGACCGAGACGTATGAGTCCGCACTCTCGACGGTCGATCTGGTGACGTAGATCCCCAGGCGGGGAAGGGCCATCTCGGGGCTAGGAGCAAGGTTCGCGGTGGGAGCCTCCAGGCCTTTGCCGCGCCCAAAGCCGCGGATCACGGTCCCCTCGATGCGGTGGGGGCGACCCAGGAGGCGGGCAGCTTCGGCCACTTTGCCCGCTTTCAGTAACTCGCGGATACGCGTGCTCGAGATCACTTCCCCCTCCTCCCGTGCAAGGACGACCGAGACTACCTCGAATCCATGGGACCGACCGTATTCGCGAAGGTCGCCCGGCGTACCTACCCCGCCGTGTCCGAACCGAAAATTGTCGCCCACGAACACAGCACGAGCTCCCAGATGGTCCGACAACACCGCGCCGCAGAACGATTCGGGCGTGAGCAAAGCGAAATCCTTGTCGAAAGGCACGACCAAGAGCTCATCAATCCCGAGCGCCTCGAGCAACTCCTCTTTGCGGGTGAGGGACGTGAGCATCGGTGGGACCGACCGGCGGCGTAGAACGGCATCTGGGTGCGGGTAGAAGGTCACTGCAGCAGCCGAGGCTCCTGCCGCTCGCGCAGCATCCACAGCCCTTCGCAGGATCTCTTGGTGGCCGCGATGCACGCCGTCGAATACACCGATAGCGACCACTCGGCCGGCTGCCGGCGGGTCTCCTACCTCCGCGAGAGAGTGATAGGTCCGCATGGTCAGGCGGCCCCGGGGAAGACGACCAGCGGCCGCGCGCGCTCCCCCATCCCCTCGTAGACTCCGAGCAGACGACCGGCCCCGTAGGCTCGAAAGCGGCCGGCCGGCACGTCCCGCAGTTCGTTCCCGTTCGCCGCAAGCCGGGCGTCCGTGTCGCTCAACTCGCGCGCGGGTATGAACGCCAGGGCCTGGTCGAGGCTGAGCACCCCGCGGCCCCCTTCCTCGTATCGTTGAGGGCGGAGTTCTCCGGGCGACAGCGCGTCCAGCACCGAGAACATCCCCACGCGGGTCCGGCGTAGGCCGGCGGCATAGCCGCCGCAGCCCAGGGCTTCGCCGATGTCGATGGCAAGCACCCGGGCGTAGGTCCCACTGCCGGTCAGCGCCAGCAGCCGGGCCGTCTGCGCAGCCTCGTCGAACTCGACCAACGTGAGGTCGTAAACCATGACCTCCCGCTCGGGGGTGTCCGCTGTTTCCCCTCGGTGGGCTTTCTTGTACAGAGCCTCGCCATCCACCTTCACAGCGGAGGTGAGCGGGACCCGCTGGGTGATCCGGCCTCTGAACCGGTCGAGGACCGCCTCGACTTGGTGGGCGGTCACCGTCATCGCTACCCTCCCGTCACGCGCGAAAGGGGCGATCACTCCGGTCCGGTCGCCTGTAGACGACACGGCGCCGAACTGCACGAGCAGGTCGTACTCCTTCGGCAATCCCATGAGCAACGAGGATACCCGCGTCGCGGAGCCGACCATGATCAACAGCAGGCCGGTCGCAAACGGGTCCAGCGTGCCGGCGTGGCCCACGCGACCGCGCATCCCCCGGCGGGCAGCCCGCACCATGTCGAAACTGGTAGGGCCGGCGGGTTTGTCGAGCAGGATGACCCGGGCAGGAGCGGTCGCGGGACCGGCAACGGTCATAGGAGGGTCTGAAGCTGCCGCTCTGTCCACTGCAGGACCTCGCCGACATCGCCGCCGGTCGTGAAGCCGGCGGCCTGCTTGTGCCCACCGCCCCCTTTGATCTTGAGCGATCGCGGCCACGTCCACCCTGCCGTCCATCGACCGAAGACTCACCTTCGTCTCCGCCTCTCCTCCCCGGACCCTCTCCCGAGCCAGCACGGCGGCGACGGCCCCCCTTGCCTGGCGAATAGTGTCGATGATCCCCTCGGCATGGCTATCGTCGGCTCCGGCGGCCGCGAAGTCCTCTTCCCGCAGCCACGAGGTCACCAGCAAGCCGCCCTGTTTTAGCTCCATGCGCTCCAGCGCGATGCCCAGTAAGCGGAGCTTGGGCGGCGGGACACTCTCGTAGACCTGTTGGGAGATGGCGGCCACATCGAGGCCGGTTTCCTGGAGCTCCGCCGCCATCCTGTGGGCGTGAGCGTTCGTGTTCGCATACTGGAAGCGTCCGGTGTCTGTCACCAAGCCTACGTAGAGGCAAGCGGCGATCTGCACGTCGATAGGGAAGCGCCCCGCCCGAAAGATCTCGTAGAGGATGGCGGTCGTCGACGCCGCTTGGGGATCCAGTAGATTGAGATCTGCATCACACGGATTGTCCTGATGGTGGTCGATGGTGACCAGGGTGATGCCCTCGCCGAACAGCTGGCAGCCTCCACGCGCGAGCGACGCGCAGTCCAGCATGTAGACGGTCGTCTCCGGCCCGACGATCGGAATCGCCCCTCGGACCACGTCGTGCAACCGGGGCAAGAACTGGTACTCGGCCGGGAAGGGAGCCTCTCCGGGCACGTAGGCGACGTACGCGACGCCGAGGCGCTCGCACGTGAGAACGAACGCCGAAAGGCAGCCAAGAGCGTCGCCGTCGGGGGATTCATGGGAGACGACCAACACGTGGCTCTCGCGGCGGAGACGATCCGCTACCTCGGCTGCAGTCACCGTCCGTCCGGCCACGGGCGAGTCACTCGTCCCTGTCCGCGAAATCCTCGCCGGCATCCGGGGTGCCCTCGGAGGCATCCTCGAGGACCGGCAGGTCCGCTGCTCCGCTCGATCTCAAGAGTGCCTGGATCCGCATCCCCTGGTCGACGCTTTCGTCATATACGAACTCCAGGTTGGGCGTCCGCCGGATCTTCAACTCGTCACTTATGAGACGCTGGAGGTAGGGCCGCGCGGCACGCAGGCCCTGCATAGTGGCGTCCTTCTCCACCTGCTTGCCGTAGACGGAGAAGAAGACCTTCGCGTGGGACAGGTCTTGCGCGGTGTCCACACCCGTCAAGGTGACGAACCCTATCCGCGGATCCTTGAGATCGTGGGTAAGCGCCGTCCCGATGATCTCTTTGATCGCCTCATTGATCCGGCGCATGCGATACGACGCCACATCACGCATCCACGTCCACCACCTCGGTGCTACAGAAGCTCAGTACCCATTCCTGCGAGTCCAGGTACGTTTTGATCTTGTCCATGGTCCCCTCGAGCACCTGTAGGTCGGATGCAGCCACAGCGATGACAACTCGCGACCTCTGCCACAGATCCTGGTGCCCCACCTCCGCGAACGTCGCCCCGAAGCGCCTGGTCACTTGGTCCCGCGCACGCCTCAGATGCATGCGTTTGCTCTTGAGGGAGCCGCTCTCGGGAAAATGCAGCTCGGCCGAGAGAATACCGACGTAGCCCTTCTCGCTCCTACTGGGTACGGGCAACTTCCTTGATCTCGTACGCCTCTACGATGTCGCCTTCGTGGATATCATCGTACCCGTCCACGTGCAGCCCGCATTCGTAGCCGGCCAGCACTTCGCGAACGTCGTCATTGAATCGCTTGAGCGACCCGATGCTGCCCTCGTGGATGATGCTCCCGTTGCGCACCAGCCGGATCCTGGCGGAGCGGATCATCTTCCCGCTCAAGACGTAGCAGCCGGCGATGGTCCCGATGCGTGACGCCCGGATGACCTGGCGGATCTCCGCGGACCCCAGCTCCTCCTCCACGCGCTCCGGCTCGAGAAGACCGACCAGAGCCGCCTCGACGTCCTCGATGGCCTTGTAGATCACCCGGTATGTCCGCACGTCGACGCCCTCCTGCTCGGCAAGCGCTTTCGCGGCGACGGACGGACGGACGTTGAAACCGATGACCACGGCCTTCGAGGCCGATGCCAGCATGATGTCGGACTCGTTGATGCCGCCGACACCGGCGAAGACGACCTCGACCTTGACCTCCGGATGCGTGATGTTGCGCAAAGCCTCTTCCAGGGCCTCCACCGAGCCGCCCACGTCGCCCTTGATGACCAAGGGTAGTTCCTTGACCCGGCCCTCCTTGAGGCGGCGGTAGAACTCGTCGAGGCTGCTCGCACCACTGCGGCTCTTGGCCAGCTGCTCCTGGCGCAGCCGGGTGGTGCGCTGTTCGGAGCGCTGCCGGGCCTCCCGCTCGTCGCCCGCCACCATGACGAAGTCGCCTGCGACGGGAAGACTGTTGAAACCGAGGACCTGCGCGGGCATGGACGGAGTGGCCGCACTGAGAGCGACGCCCGTGAAGTTGAACATCGCCTTGACCTTGCCGTAGGCCTCGCCGCTCACGATGGCGTCACCCACTCGCAGGGTGCCGCGTTGTACGAGGACGGTCGCCATCGGACCCCTACCCACGTCGAGCTGGGCCTCGATCACCACGCCGGACGCGGGTGCCTTGGCGTTGGCCTTGAGCTCCAGCACCTCGGCCACCAGAAGAATCATGTCCATCAGGTCGTCGAGGTTGGTCTTCTGCTTGGCCGAGACTTCCACCATCACGGTCTCACCGCCCCACGCCTCGGGCACGAGGCCCTGGTCGGCAAGCTGCCGCTTGACCATGTCGGGGTTGGCGTCGGCGAGGTCCATCTTGTTGATGGCGACCACCATGGGGACCTCAGCGGCCTTGGCGTGGCTGATCGCCTCGAGCGTCTGCGGCATGACCCCGTCGTTCGCCGCCACCACGATGACCGCGATGTCGGTCGACTTGGCGCCGCGGGCCCGCATGGCCGTGAAGGCCTCGTGGCCCGGAGTATCGAGAAAAGTGACTTTCCTCTCGTTGTGGGTCACCTGATAAGCCCCGATGTGCTGGGTGATGCCACCGGCCTCGGACTTCACGACCTCGGTCTCGCGGATGGCATCCAGCAGCGAGGTCTTGCCATGGTCCACGTGGCCCATGATGGTGACCACCGGCGCGCGCGAAGTGAGATCGGCGGGATCGTCGACGAACTGGTCGGCGCCCTCCTTCTCCTCCACGGCGTGTTCGATCTCGACCTGGCGCTCGAACTCCTCGGACAGGATGACGATGGCGTCATCGGACAGAGACTGGGTGATAGTGACCATCTCGCCCAGCTTGATCAGGGTCTTGATGAGCTCGCCCGCGCTGATCTCGAGCGCTTCGCCCAAGTCCTTCACGCTTGCACCGCTCTTGATCTTGACGGGGCTCTCCGTCCCCGGCAACGCCTTCTTCTTGAGGGCCGGCTTGTCCGTGTCGCCGATGGAGCCGTTGCGGTGGTCGCGCGGTCCGCCTTTGCCGCCCTTGCGGCCCGCCTGCGAGTCGATGATGACCCGCCGGCGCGCGGGCTTGTCGTCACCTCGACGGACCCGCGAAGGTCCGGCTGGGCGCGGCGAGGCGGCCGGAGCCACCGGTGCGGCAGGATCCACCCACGCAGCAGGCGCGGCGGCCGCGGCGGGGCGGAACGGCCGGTCGCGACGGTCGCCCGCGTCACGCGGCGGACCGGGAGCACGGAACGGAGGACGGGTTGCCCCCTGCGGTGGCGCCGCGGCAGGCCGAGCCACCGGCCCTCTTGGGGGCACCGCTTCAGGCTGGGTGGGCTTCGGTGGTGCGGCCGCGGCGGCTTTGCGTGCAGCCTCGGCGCGCGCTTCTTGCTCGGCCTGTATGCGGACCAGTTCTTCTTTGGTCACGACGTTCCCCGAAGGTTTGACCCCCTTGCGAAGGGGTACGCCGGGGCCCACAACCGTAGGCATATCCTCCAGGCGCGGTCTTGCTCGGGGATGAAGCGGAGGTTTCCGCGGTGCCGGTCTCGCTGCGTCGGGACGAGGTCCTTCCGGGCGCGCCCCCTCGGGGCCCTGCCCTTCGGGATGTGTCGCGATGCCCTGATCCGGCGCGTCTGCAGGCTGCGAGCCGGCCGTAGGAGCCGGTCCGGCGACAGCCGGCTTGAGGGGCGCCACCGTGCGAGGCTGCTTCTGGGGCTCGGGCGCCGGCGCTCCGGCTGTCGGCTTGGGCTTGGACGTAGCTGGGGCGACTGCCGCGGCCGGCGCGGCCTCTGCCGGTTTCTCGCCGGCCGAAGGCTCCACAGGCGCCGCCGCCTTCACGGGCGCAGCCTCCTTGGGCACGTCCGCCGGCTTCTCTTCCACCGCAGGCTTCTCTTCCACCGCAGGCGGTGGAACTGCTATCGGGGGCTGCGCGGCTGCCGCTGCCCGCGCCTTGCGGCCGGGATTGATCGTCGGAGCGAAGGCGCGAGCGATGTCGGCATCTTCGACTGTCGAGGAGACGCTCTTAATATCCAGGCCGCCAGCGCGAAGCAGATCCAGCACTTCCTGGTTCGTCATACCCCTGTCTTTTGCGATGTCGTAAACCCGTCGTTTCGCCACAAGTCACCCGTCCTATTCGGTCACTCCCCGGCCTCGGCCGTTCGTACCGCTTCTCTCACTTGATCCTCGTCCACTGCCACCGTCGCCCGAAAGGCCCTTTGGAAAGCCCTCCTATGGAGAGCCCGGTCCAGGCACGCCTGCTTCGTGCAAAGATACGCCCCCCTGCCCCTCAGCCCTCGCCCCACGACCACGATCCCGGCCGAACCGTTCCGCTGTTCAACACACAGCCGGACGAAATCGCCCTGCGGTCCGCGCCGGCCGCACCCGATGCACTGGCGCTCAGGAGTCGCCGCCACCAGTGGCCTGATGTGACGCTATCCCGCAGTATAAACTGCCGGGCAAAGCCGCGTTGGGACAGCGCTTGCCTCCCACCGTAAGCGAATGGCAACGCCCGTCGGCTACTTTTCGGTCCGGCTCGGTCGTGGCATACACCGTGTCGTCCTCACTCATCTCAGTCTCGGACTTGATGTCGATCTTCCAGCCGGTGAGCCGGTTGGCGAGCCGGGCGTTCTGCCCGTCCTTGCCGATGGCAAGAGAGCGCTGGTCGTCCGGTACGACCACCGTCGCTTCGCAGCGGTCGTCGTCGAGTATGACTTCCCTCACCCGGGCCGGCGACAACGACTTGGCCACGAACCGCGCGGGCTCCTCGTCGAAGGGGATGATGTCGATCTTCTCGCCCCGCAATTCAGAGACGACCATGCGCACCCGGGATCCCCGCGGCCCCACACAGGCGCCGACCGGGTCAACCCCATCGCTGTGGGACACCACCGAGATCTTGGAGCGGTAGCCCGGTTCGCGGGCGACGCCGACGATCTCGACCAACCCGTCGGAGATCTCCGGCACTTCGAGCTCGAACAACCGGCGGACCAGCTCCTCGCTGCGCCTCGAAAGGATGATGGGCGGCTCCTTGGGATTCTGCGACACCTCTTTGATGACGGCCTTCAAGCGCATGCCGTGCTCGTAGCGCTCGGTGGGGACCTGCTCGCTCTTGGGCAGACGCGCCTCCACCCGGCCGAGATCGACCAGGGTGTAGCGGCTGTCCGACTGCTGCACGATACCCGTGACGATCTCGCCGATGCGCCGGGAGTACTCCTTGAAGACGATGCCCTGCTCAGCCTCTCGGATGCGCTGGTAGATGACCTGCTTGGCTGTCTGCGCCGCGATCCTACCGAAGTCCTCGGGGGTTATCTCTACGCGTTCGGCCATGGAGGTGTCGATGATCTCGGTCTCTTCATCCTGCACGGCCGGCTCGTGACCAGGCGGGAAGACGAGCTCGAACACGTGGATCTGACCACTGTCACGGTCGATCGTGACCTCGGAGAACGGCACGGCGTGCGGCGTCTTCTGGTACGCGGAATGGAGAGCGTCCTCGAGGGCCTCTATAAGCGTGTCGAAGGGAATGCTCTTTTCTTTCTCGATCTGGCGTAGAGCTTCGATCGTCTCCTTGTTCATTCCCTTCCCCCTATCTAAAACTCATACACCAGATGAGCGCTCGCGATCTCGTCCAAGGGGATCCGCGCTTCGCGCCCCGCTTCTTCAACGACTAACGCATCATCCACTACTGCCAGCAGGATCCCCTGCCAGACCTTGCTCCCGTCGATCGGCTGACTGGTCTTGAGGTAGACCTTCTTGCCGATCTGCGCTTCAAAATGGCTGCGCTTGCGCAGCGGCCGCTCTATGCCGGGAGAGCTCACCTCCAGCGTGTAGGCTCCCTCGAAAGCATCCACCTCATCCAAGGCCCTGCCAACCGCGGCCGACACCTTCGCGCAGAAGTCGTGGTTCACGCCGCCCGGACGATCGATGTAGAGGCGGAGGATCTTGTTCCTCCGATTGCCTGCCTCTTCGAGCAAGACCAACTCGACATCCTCGACCTCACGGTCGATGACCTGCTGGAACCACTCCTCCGTCAGTGCCACGACGTCCGCCTCGACTCAAAAACAAAAGTGGGCCCATCTGCACCCACTTTCGCGTACCAGCTTGGCTTTGTTTGCCGGGCGATTATAACACGACCCTTCTGGGCGCGGCAATGAAAGCAGCTATACCCTGGGGAAGTAGTCCCGGACCGCAGAGCCGTGGCGCACCCCTGCCAAGGGCCCCGCCGCGCTCTTGCTAGCGCGCGGCCTCCCACAGCCGCCGGACGTGAGCGACACAATCCGCCGCGGCTACGTCCTCACGCGACCCCGCCGCCCTCGGCTCAACCTCCACGACTCCTGAGGCCGCCTTCTTGCCCACCGTCACCCTGACCGGGCATCCGATAAGCTCGGCGTCCGCGAACTTGACCCCGGGCCGCTCTTCGCGGTCGTCCCAAAGTACGTCCCAGCCCTCGGCGATGAGATCCCGATACACGCGCTCCGCCACCTCGGTCTGCACCGGGTCCTTCGGCTGCACGTGGACCAGGTGGATGTCGAACGGCGCGATGGCCTTTGGCCAGACGATACCGCGCTCGTCGCTGCTCTGCTCCACAGCGGCGGCGGCGATACGGGCCGGACCGATGCCATAGGAACCCATGATGATCGGTCTCTCCTGGCCGCTCTCGTCGAGGACCGTGGCGCCCAGGGGCTTCGAGTACTTCGTCCCGAGCTTGAAGATGTTCCCCACCTCGATCACTTGGTCGATCGTCAGAGGCCGCCCGCACTCGGGACAGGCGTCGCCTGCCGCCGCCTCGCGCAGGTCGGCGTACTCCGCCTGGAAGTCGCGCCCTGGCACCACTCCCTGTACGTGGGTGTGAGGCTTGTTGGCGCCCGCCGTGTACTCACGCGGGCCGCCAAGCCCATCCGGGCGCAACGTCTCGTCGGCGATCAACCGCAGGCCGCGTTCGACCGGCCCCAGCGGCCCCACGAATCCGACCTCCACACCCGTGTACTCGACCACCTCTTCGGGGTGGGCCGGGCGGACATCGGCCTTCAGATACCGGGCCAGTTTGTTCTCGTGCAGGTCGTGGTCGCCCCTTACCAGAGCAATCACCGGTTTGTCCCCGGATACATACACGAGCGACTTGATGAGCTGCCACGGTTCGATCCCCAGGAACGAGGAAACCTCGGCTATGGTGCGCTGATCGGGAGTCGCGACCTCGCGAGGCCCCGCCGCTCGGTCGCCGGCGCCTTCCGCGCCGGCCCCGGCGGCCGGCTGCGACACCGGTTGCGAGGCCACCGAGCGCGCCAATTCGACGTTGGCGGCGTAGCCGCACGCGCCGCACACCGCGACCCGGTCTTCGCCGGCGGCCGAGGGGGCCATGTACTCGTGGGCCTGAGCCCCTCCCATGAAGCCGCTATCGCTCTCCACCCTGAGGAACTCGACGCCGCAACGGCTGAAGATGCGATCGTAGGCCCCGATATGCTTGGCGTAGCTGGCCTCGAGGCCGGCCTCGTCCATGTCAAACGAATACGAGTCCTTCATGAGGAACTCGCGGACCCGCAGCACCCCGCCCTTCGGCCGGGGCTCATCGCGGAACTTGAGCTGGAGCTGATACCAGATCTGCGGCAGATCCCGATAGGAGCGCAACTCCCGTGAAGCGAGCCAGGCAAAGACCTCCTCGTGGGTCATGGCAAGCACCATGCTCCGCCCCCCGCGGTCCTTCAGCCGGAACATCTCATCGCCGATAGCCTCGTAGCGGCCGGTCGCCTGCCACACATCGGCCGGGTGCAGGGTGGGCATCGAGAGTTCGTTGGCCCCGATCGCCTCCATCTCCTCCCGGATGATGGCGCAGATGCGCTGCATCACCCGCCAGCCGAGCGGAAGCATGATGTAGATGCCCGAAGCAAATTGACGGACAAACCCCCCGCGCACCATCAGCTTGTGGCTGATCGCTTCGGCGTCGGCCGGGTCTTCCTTGAGCGTGGGCATGAACAACTCTGTGGCCCGCATCGGGTCCTCCTCGAACGAAAACAGTGAGATCGGGTCGGCGCGCGACCGCGCCCGAAGGACAGTCTAGCAGTCTGCCGGTTCCGGCGACCGGCGGGCGATCTCGAGGAAAAGAGCGTCTACAAGCTGGTCCTGGGGCACCTTCCGTACCGGTCTCCCTTGCGCGAAGACCACCCCCTCGCCCGCTCCACCCGCGATTCCAAAATCGGCCTTTCTGGCTTCGCCCGGCCCGTTGACGATGCACCCCATCACGGCCACCTCCAGATCCAGACCCGACTCCTCAAGCCGGCGTTCCACCTCCAGAGCCAGCGCCTCCAATTCCACCTCGGTCCTTCCGCAGGTGGGACACGATATGACCCGCGGGCCTCGAGGAGCCAATCCCAAGGTCCGCAGGATCTCCAGGGCGACCCTCACTTCCTCGACGGGATCGCCGGTGAGCGAGACCCGGACAGTGTCTCCGACACCTTCCGCCAGCAGGATCCCGAGGGCCACCGCGCTGCGGATGGAGCCCGCCCACCGGGTGCCGGCCTCGGTGACGCCGAGGTGCAACGGATACGGCACCCTCTCGGCCAGCCGCCGGTTGGCCGAGACAGTGACCAACGGCGACGACGACTTGGCCGAGACCTTGATCTGGGTGAAGCCCGACTCTTCGAGCAGGGCGCACGAGCGGACGGCCGATTCCACCAGGGCTCCAGCAGGGTCCCGCTCCTCCATCTCCCGCAGGTCCCGCTGCAGAGACCCGCTGTTGACGCCCACCCGTATCACCGCTCCGTGCTCTTTCGCGGCTTCCACGACCTCGCGAACGGCGTTCCTACCCCCGATGTTCCCGGGATTGATACGGATGCCCGCCACGCCGGCCTCGACGGCCGCCACCGCCAGAAGATGGTCGAAGTGGATATCGGCTATCAGGGGCACGGGCGATTGGGAGACGAGAGACGGAAGAGCCTCCGCCGCGGTGGCGTCGGGGACCGCCACCCTGACCACCGCCGCCCCGGCGGTAGCGAGTGCCCGTATCTGGCAGAGCGTCGCCTCGACGTCGTCGGTCCGAGTGTTGGTCATGGACTGGACGACGATAGGAGCGCCGCCCCCTACCGCCAAGCCGCCCAGCATCACCTGTAGCCGGCTCGCCATCCGACGGGTCAGCCCTTGAAGAGGCGGCCGATGTCGTTGGACGTAGCGAGAATGAACAGCGCCACGAAGATGATGAGCCCTATCATCGAGACCTGCTCGAAGACACGGAGCGAGACACTCCGCCCCCGGATGCGTTCGATAACGCTGAAGAGCACATGCCCCCCGTCGAGGGGCAGCACCGGCAGCATGTTGAGGATGGCCAGGTTGATGCTGATGAGGGCGAGCAGGGTCAGGTAATACCCGCCCTGGAATGCTTCGCTCGATAGCTGGATTATCCCCACGGGCCCCGCGAGACCTTGCGACCCCGTGACGGGGGCCTGGCCGGAGAACATCATCTTGAGCCCGACGAAGATGAGCTTGACCATGCTTGCCGTCGTCTGCGCCGCGGAGCGCATGGCCCCAAAGAAACCGAGATCGCTATGGGTGACTCCGGGCTGCACTCCCAGATAGCCGGTGCCGTCGGACTGCTTCTGCAATTCAGCAGTCAACTCCACTTCCTGGCCGCTCCGCTCGACCACGATGGCGACTGCGTCACCTGGATGAGTGAGGATCTCGGTCCGCACCTCATCCCAGCTGGACACCTCTTTGCCGCCGATGCTGACCAACCGGTCCCCAACCAGTATGCCGGCCGCCGCCGCCGGCGTGCCGGGCTCGACCTTCTCGAGCGTCGTGCTTACATCGCTCTCGCCCTGGTAGAGCGCCACGATGAAGAGGAGCAGGAACGCGACGACGATGTTCATGACGACGCCGGCGATGATGAATGCGACCTTGTGGAAGAAGGGGTGGGAGTAGTACCGCCGATCGAGCGGTGTCGCCGCGATCTCGTCGGCGCTCAGCGCCCGTGGTCCCGCCAGCCGGTCCTCAGGGTCCTGGGGGCGCCTGCGCTTTTTGCCCGGCTGGTCCTGTTCCGCCTGCCACTCCGCCTCTTTCTCCCTGGCTTCGGCTATGCGGGCCTCGAACTCCTCCTTGTGCATGCCGGTCACCCGGACGTAGCCGCCGAGCGGCAGCATGGAGATACCGTAGACCGTCTCCCCCACACGCTTGCTGATGAGGTACCGGCCGAAGCCGATGCTGAACTCCTCAACGCGCATGCCGGTTAGTTTGGCCACGATGAAATGGCCGAACTCATGGGCCAGGATAAGGAACCCCAAGCCCACGATCGCCACTATCACGCCTATAACGCTAGTCACCGTATCTCACCTCGTGCCTACTTCGGCACAAATGCCTTTCGCCATGAGTCTTGCCCAATAGTCGACGGCGGAAACCTCTTCGTACGTTCCGAAAGCACCCGCCTCGCTCTCGTCGATAACGGCCTTCACCACCTCTGATATACCCAGGAAACCGATGCGGCCATCGAGGAACGCCCTCACCGCCACCTCGTTGGCGGCGTTCAGAGCGCAGGTGCATCTGTCCCCTTTGAGGCCGGCCTCTCGAGCCAGTCGGATGGCAGGGAACGTCGATTCGTCCGGGGAGGCAAACTCAAGGGAAACGCCGGACCCCAGGTCCAATCTCCTCGCCGCCACCGGTACCCGCTGGGGGTAGTGCAGCGCGAACGCGATGGGGACTCGCATGTCGGGCGAGCCCAAGTGGGACAGGAGCGCGCCATCGACAAGCCGGACGAGGGCGTGTACGACGGACTGGGGATGGACGACCACTTCGATGCTCTCGTAGGGCAGTCCGAACAGGTGGTGCGCCTCGATGACCTCAAGCCCCTTGTTCATCAGAGTGGCCGAGTCGATGCTGATCTTCTCCCCCATCGACCAGGTGGGATGCGCGAGGGCTTCCTCCCGGGTGACACGCCCCAATTCAGCCCGTGTCTTGCCGCGGAACGGACCTCCGGATGCGGTGATGACCACCGCGTCAAGCGCGTCGTGCCCCGAGGCGGCGACCAATTGAAACAGGGCCGAATGCTCAGAATCGACCGGCAGGATGGTCACGCCCCGGTCGGCCGCCAACCCGGTGACAAGGCCGCCCGCGCAGACCAGACTCTCCTTGTTGGCCAGAGCCAGTTGCCGTCCGGCCTCCAACGCCGCGAGCGTCGCTTCGAGGCCGGCAAACCCCACGATGGCGTTCAGCACCAGGTCGGCGTCGACCTCTTTCACCAGACGCGCGGCTGCCCCCGCCCCGGCCCTGATCCTTGTCGCCGGATAGAGCGAGACGGGGACCGTGGCAGCCGCCGTCTCGTCGGCGATGGCCACGTCGTCCACCCCCAGCGCCGTGGCCTGCTCGAGCAGCAACTTGACGTTCCTGTCGCACGAGAGACCGACGACCGTCAGATCCTTGCTGGCCGCCACGACCTCGAGGGTCTGCACTCCTATCGACCCAGTCGCTCCAAGGACGATAATTCGCTTCACTTGACGACCACGAGGTCGCCGAGCAGAACGATGGCCAGCCAGTAGGTGACGAAGCCGGCGAAGAGCACCGCGTCGAAGCGGTCCAGGATACCGCCGTGTCCGGGTAGTATCTTGCCGGAGTCCTTGACCCGGAAGTCCCGCTTGACCGCCGACTCGAACAAGTCGCCCCACTGACCGACGAACCCGATCGCCAAGCCCAGCAGCACGGCTTCGCCCCACCCCAGCCAGGGGGAGTAGATCTTGACGATGACGGCGGCCACGACGGACCCGATGATGCCCCCTATGGCCCCTTCTATCGACTTGTTCGGCGATATCCGGGGCGCCATCTTGTGGCGGCCGAACGCCCGCCCGACGAAATACGCGAAGGTATCGTTCACCATCGTGCAGGCGAAAAGAAGAATGGTGAGGGTCATGCCGTTGTTGAGCTCCCGGATCAGCAGCACGTAGGCGAAACCCATCGCCACCCAGATGACGCCGAACCCGGTGAGAGCCATACGGCCTACGAGGTGGGCTCCCAATTCCCCCCCTAGGGACCAGAAGAAGGTGAGGATCATCAACACGGCGAGCCCCACCAGCAGCCCCTGGACACCCCAGTAGTAGGCGCCGAGCAGCGTGGCGATCCCCGCGACGAATCCGACGAGAAGATTGGGGCGATAGGGTCGGAGCAGGGTGTAGTACTCGTGCAGGCCGATGATCGCGAGCACCAGACCCAGACCGAGGAAGTAGTAGCCGCCGAGGATGATGGCGGCCGCCCCGATGGGGATGCCGACCGCGGCGACCATCAGGCGGTGCCTAAGCATCGTCGTCCCCGTCTCGGCCGCCAAAACGGCGGTCCCGAGCCGCGTAGTCATCGAGCGCCCGGCGGAACTCCTCCTTGCCGAAGTCGGGCCAGAGCTTCTCCGAGAAATACAGTTCGGAGTACGCGGTCTGCCAGAGGAGGAAGTTCGAGAGGCGTTTCTCGCCGGAGGTGCGGATGACAAGATCGGGATCGCGCATCACCGGCGAGTAGAGGTGCGAGGCTATGTCGCTCTCGGTGAGGCAGGCCGGGTCCACCCCGCCGGCCACTGCTTCCCGTGCCGCGTCCACGATCTCCCGCCGGCCCCCGTAGTTGAAAGCGATGCAGAGGACCATGCGTGTATTAGCCTCGGTCAAGTTCTCGGCCCACTCCATCCGCCCCAGAAGGTCCTGGCTCAGCGCGTCCCGCCGGCCGATGAAGACCACCCGGCAGTTGTTCTTGTGGAGTGCCGGCACCTCGGAGTCGATCATTTCGATGTGAAGCCGCATGAGCCCTTCCACTTCCTCGGCGGGCCGGTTCCAATTCTCCGTCGAGAAAGAGTAGAGGGTGAGCTGCCCGAGGCCCAGATCGCGCGCCTCCTCGATGACGCGGCGCACCGCCTGCACTCCGGCCCGGTGACCGGCACTGACCGGCACGTGGCGCCGGCGGGCCCAGCGACCGTTGCCGTCCATGATGATGGCCACGTGGTAGGGCTTGGCCCCCGCGACGCCGTCCGCGTCGTTCTTGGGGGCTTCTCCCCCCCTACCGGGCAGGACCCGAGTGAGCCAAGAGGGCGCCTTCACTTCAAATCTCGAGGATCTCTTGTTCCTTGTGATGCGCCAGCTCGCTGATCTTTTCCACGAACCCGTCCGTGAGCTTCTGGACCTCTTCCTCGGCCCGGTGCTCGTCGTCCTCCGAGATCTCGCCTTCCTTCTTCAGGTCTTTCAGGTCGGCGATGACGTCGCGGCGCACGTTACGCACCGCTATCCGCGCGTCTTCCGCCATGTTCTTGATGAGCTTGACCAGTTCCTTGCGCCGCTCGGCGGTCAGGGCGGGGATGTTGAGACGGATGACTGTACCATCGGTGTTGGGCGTCAGCGCCAGGTCGGATTCCTGGATGGCCCGAACCACCGCATTGACGGCACTCTTGTCGTAGACGGTTATGGAGATGGTGCGAGGATCGGGCGTGGCCAAGTTGGCCAGCTGCTTCAGAGGAGTCCTCACTCCGTAGTAGTCGACGTGAAGACGGTCGAGCAGGCCGGTGGAGGCCCGCCCGGTGCGGACGGTGTTGAACTCGCCGCGCAGCGCCTCCAGCGCGCTTTCCATGCGCCTCTTGCCGTCGGCAATGAGCTCCTTGATCATGCTACCCCCTTCCGTTCGGTTCGCTCGTGACCAGCGTGCCCACCCGCTCACCTCGAAGAACGCGGCGGATGTTCTCGGGCACGCTCATGTTGAAGACCACGATGGGCAAGCCGTTGTCCATGCAGAGCGCGAAGGCCGTGGAATCCATGACGCGGAGGCCGCGCTCCAGCGCCTCCCTGTGCGTGATCTGCTCGATCATAGTGGCCGTTGGATCGGTCTCGGGGTCGGCGCTGTACACCCCGTCGTACTTCTTCTTGGCCATGAGGAGACATTCGGCCCCGATCTCCAGGGCGCGGAGAGCGGCGGCGGTGTCGGTGCTGAAGAACGGGTTGCCGGTACCCGCGGCGAAGATGACCACGCGGCCCTTCTCCAGGTGGCGAATCGCCCGACCCCGGATATACGGCTCGCAAACCTCCTGCATCGCGATGGCCGAAAGCACCCGGGAGTGGGTGGAGAGCTTGCGCAGCGCGTCCTGCAGAGCCATGGAGTTCATGACCGTGGCCAGCATACCCATGTAGTCGGCGGTAGCCCGGTCGATGCCCTGGGAGGCGCCGGATACCCCGCGGAAGATGTTGCCCGCCCCCACGACCAGCGCCACTTCGGTGCCGCCGGCAGCGACGTGGCTTATCTCTTGGGCTACGGCGCGGAGGCGCCCAGGGTCGATTCCGTATTGCAGATCACCCATGAGGGCTTCGCCGCTGAGCTTGAGCAGAACCCTCTTGCACACCGGTTGCTGGGTCATATCTCCTCGCTTCGGCTAGGGGCGAATTTCAGAATGACATGTCGGCCGCCCTAGTCCGCGCAGGGCGGCGCCCCGAGACCCTCTGTGCAGCGGCGGGCCTTCTTTAGGCCACCCCGTCGCCCACACGGAAGCGCGCGAACCGCCTGATCTCGATGTTCTCGCCTATCTTACCGATGATCTCGCGCCGCAGGTCCTCGATGGACTTGTCGGGATCCTTGACGAAAGGCTGTTCGAGAAGCACTACCTCGGTATACCACTTGTTCAGCTTGCCTTCAGCGATCTTGGCGATGACCGCCTCGGGTTTTCCGGAGGCCTTCGCCTGCGCGGCGTAGATCTCCATCTCCCCGGCCTTGGTATCCTCGGGAATATCCTCCCGGGAGACCCAAAGCGGGCTGGCAGCGGCTATGTGCATGGCGACGTCGTGGACGAACCCCTTGAAGTCGTCGTTGCGAGCGACGAAGTCGGTCTCGCAGTTGACCTCGACCAGCACGCCGACCTTGGCTCCAGGATGGATGTAGTAGTCGATCATGCCCTCGTTGACCGCCCGCGACGACTTCTTGTCGGCCGAAGCCATCCCCTTCTTGCGGAGGATCTTGAGGGCCTCGTCCATGTCGCCCTCAGCTTCGGTCAGAGCCATCTTGCAGTCCATCATGCCCGCGCCGCACGCGTCGCGGAGTTTCTTCACCATTGCAGCGTCAACGCTCATGTCGTTTGCCTCCATCGAGACGATAATGTTCGTTCACATGCCCGGCCGCCGCGCGGTCCAAGGCCGGCATCCCGGCGGCCGATCGGTCCGGGACTCTCTCGGTCAGACCTCTTCGCGGATGTCGTCGGGTGCTGCTTCGGCCGGCTTCTCGGCCGCGTCCGGAGTATCCGCGGGAGGCTTGGAAGCAGCCGCGGGTCGCGGAGCGCTCGGGCGCCTCGCCGGCGCCGGACGGCTGCCTGCGGCGTCGCGCCCGCCTGCCGGGCCTCCCTGGCCGCTGCTGTATGGACGGCTTCCGCCCGGACGGCCCTGACCTCCGGGAGCACCGCGCCGATCGCCGGACTGCGGCCGCTGACCCCGAGAGTCGCGCGAACCCCCACCGCCTTCGCCGTCTCGGCCTTGCTCGCCCGCCCGTGCGGCCTGGGCCTGCGCCGCCTCTCTGGCCGCTTCGGCAGCGAGGAAGTCGGAGATCTGGAATTTCTGCCGGCCTTCTTCGACGGCGCGGACGAGGGTCTTCACGATCAGGCTGCAGGAGCGGATGGCGTCGTCGTTGCCAGGAATAAGGTAGTCGACTTCGTCAGGGTCGCAGTTGGTGTCGACCAGACCGATGAGCGGCAGGCCAAGTTTGATGACCTCTTTGGTCGCGATGGCCTCGCGTTTAGGGTCCGCCACGAACACCGCGTCGGGAAGACGGGTCATCGTGCTGACGCCGCCCAGGTTGATCTCGAGCTTCTCCAGTTCGCGCTCCATGCCCATCCGCTCTTTGGTGGGCAGAAGACCGAGTTGGCCCTCTTCTTTCAGCTTGCGCAGTTCGTGCATGCGCTGGATGCGCTTCTCGATGGTGCTGAAGTTGGTCAGAAGGCCGCCGAGCCAGCGATGGGAGACGTAGGGCATACCCACACGCCCCGCCTCGTCGCGCACGATGTCCTGGCATTGCTTTTTCGTGCCCACGAAAAGGACCGTCCCGCCCCTGGCCGCGATGTTGCGGACGAAGTCGTACGAGCGGTCAAGCAGGATGGTGGTCTGCTGCAGGTCGATAATGTGGATGCCGCCCCGTTCCGTGAAGATGTAGGGCTTCATCTTGGGGTTCCACCGGCGGGTCTGGTGGCCGAAGTGGACCCCTGATTCCAGGAGTTGCTTCATAGATGCTGCGGGCATGTTTACCTCACTCTTGGTTCTGTTACGTACCCCCTGAGGCTCGCTCCGGAACCGGTATCCCGGCACCACCGGCGCGCTTCATCCTCAGGATCGCTGATATTGAGCGGCAGCAGTTTACCATAAGAAAGTGAGGCAAAGCCGCCCAGACAAACCCGCGGTGGCCAACTGCACGGCCCCGGACGCCCGGCGGCCGGCTGGCCGTTTACTGCACGAGGGCGTCTAGATCCAGGTCCTCTTTGATCCGCCCGCGGAGCCGGAGGATGGCCTTGGTGTGGAGTTGGGAGATTCTGGATTCGGTGACGCCCAGCACCTCGCCGATCTCCTTCAGAGTGAGACCCTCGTAGTAGTAGAGCCCTATGACGATCCTCTCCCGCTCGGGCAAGCGCTGGATAGCCGCCGCGAGTATCTCCTTGACCGCCTGCTTCCGATAAGCCCGGGAAGGGTCGGGAGCGTCCGTATCCTCGATCGTATCGATCAGGTTGATCTTGTCCTGCCCCTGACCGGGCGCATCCCAGAACTCGTCCAGGGCGACCACTGAGGCGCAACTGATCTGGTTCAGAATCTCGTGGAACTCGTCGACGCCCACTCCCAGCTCGGCGGCAATCTCCTCGTCCGTGGGGGCGCGGGTCAACTGGTTCTCCAGCCTGGTGATGCTCGCCTCCACTTTGCGAGCCCAGCTCCGCACCGATCGCGGCACCCAGTCGAGCGCGCGCAACTCGTCGATGATGGAGCCCTTGATCCTCGAGATGGCGTACGTCTCGAACTTGATGGCCCGGGAAAGGTCGAACCGCTCCAGAGCCCCGATGAGCCCCAGGAGCCCATAGGAGACGAGGTCTGCCTCTTCGATGTGCGCCGGCAACCCGCTGCTCATGCGGCCGGCCACGTACTTGACCAGAGGCGAGTAGGCCAGGATCAGCTGGTCCCGCGCCCGCTGATCGCCCTGCTCCTTGAAGAGGCGCCAGTACTCCGCGATGTCGTGCTGTTTTGTGGGATCGACGATCATCAGTACCGCTCTCTACGCGCGGGGATGCGCTTTGCGATACGCCCGGCGAAGGTGGGCCGCCGAGACGTGAGTGTATACCTGTGTTGTACGCAGTGAGGAATGGCCCAACATCTCCTGAATGACCCGAAGGTCCGCGCCACCCTCGAGCAGGTGGGTCGCAAACGAATGGCGCAGGGTGTGCGGAGAGGTCCCCATCGGGGCCCCTGCCCGGGCGAGATAGCGAGCCAGCCGCCGTTGGACGTCGGACGATGAGAGTGGACGTCCCGTACGGCTCAAAAAGACGTGATCGTCTTGGGCGGCCTCCTTGACCAGAAGGGAGCGCCCCTCGCGTAGATAGCGTTCCAACGCGTCCAGCGCGATCTCCCCTACCGGTATCACCCGAACCTTCCGGCCCTTGCCCTTGACTCGAACCTCCCGCGACCCCGGATTGATGTCCCGCAGCCGCAGGTCCAGCACTTCCTGGCACCGCAACCCGCTCGAGTATATCAACTCGAACAGCGCTCTATCCCGCACTTCAAGGGGTTTGTCGGTACCCATCACATCGAGCAGATCAGCCATCTGGACCGGGGTCAGCACCTGAGGAAGGCGCCGAGGGACGCGGGGTGAGCCTACTCCAGCCCCCGGGCTGGCCTCCAGCAGGCCGTTTTCCTCGCAGAACCCCAGGAAGCTCCTGGCGACCGAGAGCTTGCGGGCGATGGTGCTGCGCGCGTAGGGTCTCCGTGCCTGCCCCCCGCGCTCGGATGGCTGCCCGGGATGCGAAGACGGCAAGGGACGCGCTCCGCCGCTTCCCGGGTCGGCAAGAGCCGCCGCGAAATCGCTTATGTCGGCGCGGGTGATGGCGCTTGGACGCTCGATACCACGCTCGCCGAGAAAGGATGCGAACTGCCGGAGATCTGCCGCCGAGGCCTTGATGGTGCGCATGCTGTAGTCAGCGGCGATCAGCCCCCGCAGGAAGGCGGCAATCGCTTGCTCCACCTCCGCCGGCGCTTTCAATCGCGCTGACGCGTCCGCTTCCTGCATCGGCCTCCATCGCGCCTCTCACTCAGGGCGCTCTGATGTAGAGTCCCGGTCCGGCCCTCGCAGCCAGACCGGCCAATTCCAGTTCCGCCAGAGCGGCGGTCAGGTGCCGGACGGTCATCCCCGTCCGTGCCACAAGAGCGTCGATAGACCGAGGCCCCTCCGCGATGGCTTCGAGGATGACCTCCCTCCCCGCAGCCACCAGTTCGCGAAAGGGATCCTGCTCCATCCCCCGGCGGACGCCCCCGCCATCCCGTTCCAGAGGTCGCCGCTCACCCCTCTCGATTCTGGTTTGGAGAAGGAACTCCTCCACACTCGTGTCGGGGTCGAGAGCCGGGGCAGCGCCGTCTCCCAGCAGCAGATTGCAGCCCCGGTG
Organism: uncultured Actinomycetota bacterium; assembly: GCA_963783835.1. Classification (GTDB taxonomy): domain Bacteria; phylum Actinomycetota; class Thermoleophilia; order RBG-16-64-13; family RBG-16-64-13; genus CAIQPS01. The sequence goes on along the minus strand of CAWAOX010000015.1, from coordinate 386,656 downwards.
GTTGTCGACGTAGATGGACCCCGGCACCGCGAACACCGGCCGGCCCAGGATGGCGGCCTGGTCGGCGGTCTGCATCGCGCCGCTGGTCGGCGATCCTTCGATGACGACCACGGCGTCGCCGAGCGCAGCCAGCAATCGGTTGCGGTTGGGAAAAGTCCACTTAGAGGGGGGAGCGCCGGGCGGCAACTCGCTCGCTACGACCCCTCTTTGGACCAAGAGTTGATAGAGGCCTCGATGCCGCGGCGGGTATACCACGTCGGCGCCGCACCCAAGCACCGCGACGGTCAGACCGCCGGCGTCCAGCGCGGCCTCGTGAGACCTCCCGTCGATGCCCAGAGCCATGCCGCTCACCACCGCGATGCCCCTCGCGGCGAACGCCGCCGCGAAGTCACGCGCGGCCCGCGTCCCATAGGCAGTGGCCCGCCGGGTGCCGACGATGGTGACCCGCGGGAGTCTCAGCAGTTCTTCTATCCTCTCCTCCTCCCCTTTGCAGAACAGCCCGGCGGGCGGATGTGACAGGTTCGTCAGTTCTTGGGGATAGCCGGGCGTTCCGTACGCCACAAACCGCAGTCCGGCCGCCCTGAGGTCGCTCTCCGCCTGCCGGTGCACCTGCGCGCATCGCGCCTTCGCGAAGCGCCGCGCGGCCGCCTGGGACATGCCCTCGGCCATCAGCCGCGGCTCGGGCGCAGTCCATATCTCTTCGGGACTCATGGTCTTGAGAAGCTTGAGTATGGAACTGCCGCCCGAGTGGCACAGGTGGGCCAGAGCCAGTGCTGTCCGGTATCTCTCGCCATCGACCACAGTGAGCGACATCAGGCGAACGCCAGCCGGCGGTGATCCAGCCGCAGCGAAAGGGCCTCGGCCAGGTGGTCGGCGCCCACGTCCTCGAGGCAGTCGAGGTCGGCGATAGTTCGGGCAAGACTGGCGACCCGAACGTAGGCCCGCCCGCTGAGAGCGTCTCGCACCAGGGCCTGGCGCAGCAAGGACCGGGCCTCAGGCGAGAACCGGTCGCGGGTCTCGCCGGGGCGCTGTCCGTTCCGCGTAGCCCGCTCTTCTCGCGCCCGGCGGAATTCGCGGGCGGCGGTCACCCGCGCGCGCACCACGACGGAGGACTCGAGGGAAGACCGGTCGTCCAGCGCGGTGAGCGTCAGCGGAGGCACTTCGATGAGCGCGTCGACGCGGTCGAGGAGAGGCCCGCTCACCCTGGCGCGGTACCGTTCGATAGCTGCGGCCGGACAGCGGCAAGGCTTTGCGGGATGCCCCAGATAGCCGCAGGGACAGGGGTTCATCGCGGCCACGAGCGTGCACGCAGCCGGGAAGAGGCATGTGCCGGAGCGTCTGCAGATCGCCACGCGACCTTCCTCCAGAGGTTGTCGCAGCGCCTCGAGAGCGTCCCTCGAGAACTCGGGGAACTCGTCGAGAAAGAGCACACCACGATGCGCCAGGCTCACCTCGCCCGGGCGCAGGATAATCCCGCCGCCGACCAAGGCGGCGCGCGACGCCGTGTGGTGAGGTGCCCGGAAGGGACGCTCCTTGATGAGGCCCGCTCTGGCGACCTGCAGGCCCGCAGCGCTCCATACCCGAGTCACGTCTACGGCCTCATCCCTGGTGAGGCCGGGCAGGATGCCCGGCAGACGGCGGGCCAGCATGGTCTTTCCGGCCCCGGGGGAGCCCACCAGCAGGAGGTGATGTCCACCCGCCGCGACTATCTCCAGGGCCCGCTTGGCCTGATGCTGGCCGAGCACCTGCTCAAAATCGAGCATCTCTCCAGCCTCCGCGGACGCCGCCTCTTCTCTACGGGACCGCAGCCAACGCCTGCCTCGTTCGAGCACCCGCTCTCTCGAGCAGCCGTCCCGCGCTACTTGGACTGCTTCCGCGAGCGAGCGCACTCCCGCGACCGGCATGCGCGCCACTTCCGACGCCGCCGGTAGCCCTTCGACGGGCGTTATCAGAAGACGTACCCCCACCTCACCGGCCGCTTCGGCCACCGACACCATGCCCCGGCTGGGGCGCACCAGGCCGTTCAGGGAGACCTCTCCCACCGCTCCGATATCGCGAACGGCTTCGGGAGGCAGGTACCCGCAGGCAGCCAGGGTAGCGAGCGCCACCGGCAGATCGAAACCCGACCCCTCCTTGGGCACGTCACCCGGACTCAGGTTGATGGTTATCCGGCGCGTGGGCAGCGGAAGACCACAGGAGGCCGCGCCGGAGCGCACGCGCTCTTTCGCTTCGCGCACGGCAGCGCCCGGAAGGCCGACGATCGTCACCCCTGGGAGTCCGTTTCGGGCGTGAGCCTCGACGCGAACCGGCACGGCGTCGATGCCGATGAGGGCAAAGCCCCAGACAGAGGCGACCGACATCAGCCTTTCCCCTCGCCGATGATCATCCGTTGCCCTCTCCAAGGATGTCCTTGACATGCTCCAGGCTGCGCGGCAGGCCGAAGGCGTCCAAGGCGACGACTACCGCGTCGAATCGCAGAGAGCACGGCAGCAATTCCCGCTCGGAAAGCCACCACACGGCAGCCGCCCGCAGCCGCCTGGCCTTGCGCGGACCGATGGCTTCCAGCCCGGTCCCGTACTCGTCGCCGGAGCGGGCTTTGACTTCGACGATCACGATCTGCGAGGACGAGCGGCAGACGAGATCGAGCTCGCCCAAAGGCGTCCGTTGATTCTTCGCGAGCACGCGGTACCCTCTGTCGGATAAGAAGGAGGCCGCGACCTGCTCGCCGGTACGCCCTCTCACCACACGGTCGAGGCCGGGGCGGGCATCGTCGATCAACTCTCCTCCTCAGGCATGGCACACGGGCAGTTCCAGACCGGAGACTAGCGAAGAGTGAGGCGACAGCAGTCCGACTTAAGTCTCACCCAGGCGGAGGCGGCTGCCTTCGCCGCAGTGGTGTGGGACTACTCCCGGCGCAATCGCCGAGATCTGCCGTGGCGCCGGACTCGCGACGCCTACGAGATCTTGGTCTCGGAGATCATGCTCCAGCAGACCCAGGTCGCCCGGGTACTGGTCAAGTACGATCAGTTTCTTGCATCGTTCCCTACCGTGCCCTCGCTCTCCGCGGCTCCGATCGCCGATGTGCTTGCCGCCTGGTCGGGCCTGGGCTACAACCGGCGGGCGCTGTCTCTGCACCGAGCGGCGACGATGGTGCTCGAACTATATGAGGGCCGCATCCCCACGTCCCCGGAGGCACTCCGGCTGCTTCCGGGGATCGGCCCCGCCACCGCCGCGGCGGTATGTGTGTTCGCCTTCGGCAGGCCCCACGCGTTCATCGAGACGAACATCAGATCGGCCTTCATCCACTTCTTCTTTCAAGGATCGACGTCGGTCCCCGACGCCGACATCCTCCCCCTCGTCGAAAAGACCATGGATCGGAACGACCCCCGGGAGTGGTTCTACGCTTTGATGGACTATGGCGTCTGGATCAAGCAGGTCTACGGCAACCCCAACCGGCAGAGCAGACACCACACGATCCAGCCGCCCTTCGCGGGTTCGCGCCGGGAGGTGCGGGCGCAGGCTCTCCGGGCGCTGCTATCGATAGCCCCCTCTGCCGCCGACGCCGCCGGCGTTCGCATCATGCTGCCCGGTCCCCGCCGCGAGCTGGACGAAGTGGTGTCGGTGCTGGAGGACCTAACCGGGGAAGGGTTCTTGACAAAGGAGATCAAGGGCTATCGGATCGCCTGACCCCAGTGCCGGTCCGCTCCGCTCGTCCCACAACTCAAGCTGAGGGCAGGCCACTCCCCGAAAACTGAGGCGATGGATGGCGCATGGCCCATGGGCCCTCAGGGCCTCCCTGTGCCGGCCCGTGGCGTAACCCACGTGTTCCTCAAAACCATACGCGGGGTACTCGACGGCCAGCGACTTCATCAGCCGGTCTCGCACCACTTTCGCCACCACCGATGCCGCCGCGACAGCCGCGCTCTTGTAGTCGGCCCCGACGATCCCCCGGGCGTTCAGTTCCGGACGCTTGAGATCGAAGGCGTCCACCACGGCCAGCGAATACTGGCCGGCGAGCGAGTCGAGGGCTTTGCACAGCGCCAAGATGTTGCAGCGGTGCAGGCCTATCCGGTCGATGGACGCGGGCGAGAACGCGACGCACGAGATGCGCGCGGCCCTTCGCAGGATCAGCGAGTACGCACTCTCCCGGGCCTCCGGGGTCATGAGTTTCGAGTCGGTGAGGCGCTCAAGGCCGCGGAAAGGCGCCGAGGCATAGTCGAGTACCACCGCCGCAGCCACCAGCGGCCCGGCCAGGCAGCCTCGTCCGGCCTCGTCCGTCCCAGCCAGCCGCAGCGTAGAAGCCCCATCGTTGGCGGCTGCGACCTCCGCCAGAAGGTGCTGGTCGAACCGAAAGGGATCGGAGGCCCGTCTGCCCCTCTTGGCGCCGCCCGGGGCCATCCCGCAGCTACTAGAGCCCGCCGACGCGGCCCAGGGGCCAGTACACCGCGAAGGCCTCACCCATGATGGCATCCAGGGTCACCGGTCCGAACACCCGGCTGTCCCCGCTGTTGTTGCGATTGTCCCCCATGGCCCAGACGTATCCGGTCCTGACGGCGGTCTCGGGGTAGTCGCCCTCGATGGGATACGCCTTGATATACGGCTCATCCTGCGCCACACCGTTGAGATACAGGACGCCATCGTGCACCGCGATCGTGTCACCGGCCACGGCAATCACCCTTTTTATGAACGGGTCCGAACCCGGGCGCTCAGGTGGATGGAACACGATGACGTCACCCCGCCGGGGAGGATGGAAGTGGTAGACCAGCCGGTTGACCAGCACGCGGTCGCCCTCCACCAGCGTCGGCTCCATCGAGGGCGAGGGGATGGCGAAGGGCTTGACGATGAACTGCTGGACCAGGAGCGCAAGAACGAAAGCCGCCGCCACGATGACGACGACTTCGATCACCCAACGGAATGCGCGAGTGCGACCCTTGGTCTGGGCCGCCCCGGACGCGCCTTCTTCGCCGCTGGTTGGTCCGGGTCCGGTCAGAGAGCCGGAATCGGGTTCACTCACCCGGCCGTCACTCCCCTCAGATGCGCTTCTCCTTGACGCGGGCCTTCTTGCCCAGTTTCCCCCGCAGGTAGTACAGCTTGGCCCTGGCGACGTCGCCGACGGCCACGACCTCGATCTTGTCGATCTTGGGAGAATGGACCGGGAAGGTCCGCTCGACGCCGACCCCGAACGACTGCTTGCGCACGGTGAAAGTCTCGCGCGACCCTTCGCCTTGCTTCTTGATGCAGAAGCCCTGGAAGACCTGGATGCGCTCCCGGCTCCCTTCGACGACCTTGAAATGCACCCGGACGGTGTCGCCGGATTTGAAGGCGGGGAGATCCCGAAGTTGCGCCCGCTCGAATTCTTCTATCGCACCCATATCTTTACCTAACCCTGATCCTTAGTCCTGCGCCGACCCAAGTCCACCATCTGGCTGAAAAGCCAACAGACTTTAAAGCATCGGGCATCCGTTTGCAACCCGCAGTGCGCTGGAAGGTTCCCCGCGCTCACTGTCTCAGAGCGTCTTCCAGTGCCCTATGGGCCAGTAAAGAAGGAAAGCGCTGCCGATGATGGTGTCCGTGGGGATGGGCCCGAACAGCCTGCTGTCGCCGCTGTTGTTGCGGTTGTCCCCCATGACGAACACCTGCCCGGGGGGCACGACCGTCTCGGGCATCTCCCCCTCGAAATCCTGTTCGAGAAGGTACGGCTCGTCCTGGGCCACCCCGTTCACGTACAACTTCCCCCCGGAGATGGCTACCCGATCGTTCGCTATGGCGACGATCCTCTTGACCAGGTCCTCGTCTTCGTTGATGGGCGAGTGGAATACCACTATGTCGCCCCGGGCTTCATCCCGGAAGTGGTAGGACAGCCGGTTAAGCAGGATCCGGTCCCCCTCTTCGAGCGTCGCCCTCATTGAGACCTGGTGGATCGTGAAGGGCTTGACCAGAAAGGCCTGCACCAGTAGGGCGATGACGAAGGCGGCGGCGACGATCCCCACTATCTCCACGATCGTCCCCAGGATGGTCGACTTCTTCTCCTTGCGCGTCTCCCCTGGGATCTCTCCCGGTCCGGACGGCTCCCGGCCCGGTGTCTCCGGTCCCTCTTCTACCAGCCGGTCCAATTCCGCGCTCATTGGGCATGCTCCCCGGGCGCCCACGGCGACGGACGAGCGTTCTGCGATCGCCACCTGGCGATCGCCGCATGATCCCCGCTCACAAGCACCGCCGGCACCTCTGCGCCCCCGTACTCCCGGGGCCGCGTATAGTGCGGATACTCGACCATACCGGCCAGCCCCGCACTGAACGACTCCTCGAGCACGCTGTCCTCGTTGCCGAGAGACCCGGGCAGATGGCGGACGACGGCCTCCATTACCGCGAGCGCCGCCACTTCCCCTCCGGCGAGCACATAGGGACCGATGGAGAGAGATCCGGTAGCGAACAACTCCTCCACCCGCGCATCGAAGCCTTCGAAGCGGCCGCACAGCAACACCAAGTCGCGCTCACCGGAAGCGAGAGACTGTCCCAGATCGTGATCGAACGGCCTCCCTCCCGCCGCCAGGACATACACGTCCCGGGTGTCGCGGATGGTCCCCGCGGGAGCGCCGAACACCGCCTCCAACGCCAGCCCCACTATGTCCACCCGCGTGACCATGCCCGGCCCGCCCCCATAAGGTGAGTCGTCGACTTCATGATGTGGCAGGGGGCTGTGTTCCCGGATGTTGTGGATGGCTATCGTCACCGACCCGCTATCGATGGCGGTGGAGATGGGATGCTGCCGAAGGAACCAGCCAAAAGCGTCGGGGACCAGGGTGAAGACATCGATCCGCTTCACGAGGGGCCGCCGGCGTCTCCGCCCTCCGCGTCGGCCGGCCGTTCTTCACTGGGGGCGCCGGCGAAACTGACGAACTCGGGGTCGACGACGAGGTAGCCCGCCTCGATCGCGACGACGGGGACGGCAACCAGCACGAACGGAACCAGCGCCTCTCCCCCGCCTGCAGCGAGACGACCAAGATCGCGTGGGCCGGAGACTCAAGGGCATCGGTGACCCGGCCCACTACCGACCCGGAGGGATCGCGCGCTTCGAGGCCTACGACGTCGAAGGGGTAGAACTCGTCCTCTTCCAGGACCGGAAGCTCGCTGGACCGGATCTCGAGCACGTAGCCGCTGAAAGCCTCCGCACGGTCGCGGCCCTCGATCTCATGGAAGGCGACAATCGGGAAGACCTCATCGCCCCTGACGCTCTCGACGGTCAGAGGAACCTGCTCGGGCAGGCGCGAACGAGCCACTCCCATGCGCCCGGACCGCGCGTACAGCGTTGCCCCCGGCAGGAACCGTTCGGGGTTGTCGGAACTGAGCGACACCCGCACCTCACCCTGTAGGCCGTGGGGCCGAGATATGCGCCCCACCTCGATCCATTCGGGCCGCGGCACGTCTACCGCTTAGTCCACGATCTCGACAGTGGCCTGCCTGCCGTCTCGCACGGCGCTCGCTTTGACCACCGTCCTGATGGCCCGCGCTATGCGGCCCTGCTTGCCGATGACCTTCCCCACGTCCTCTCTGGCGACGGTCAGCCGCAACAGCACGCCGTCCGCTGTGTCGATCTGCTCCACCCGGACTTGCTCCGGATGGTCCACGAGCGATCGGGCCAGAAATTCGAGCAGTTCTTTCAACTAGACGATGCCTTTCACGCTAAAAAGTTTCCGCACCGTATCCGAGGGCTGAGCGCCGGTCCTGAGCCATTCCTTGGCCCTGGCCTCGTCCACCACGATCTCCGACGGATCGGTCTGCGGGTTGTAGAAGCCGATGCTCTCGATGAAGCGGCCGTCACGAGCCCGCCGGGAATCGGCCACCACAATGCGGTAGGTGGGATGTTTCTTGCTGCCCCTGCGTGCCAGTCGTATCGCTGTCGCCATTAGTCACCTCCTCCCCTTCAACTCGGGTTTCCGAACATCTGGAAGGGATTCTTGGGCATCCTGCCCGATCCCAACTGCTTCATCATCTTCTGGACCTGCTTGAACTGATTGAGCAGCTGGTTGACCGAATGGATATCCGAGCCCGCCCCGGCGGCGATGCGCTTCCGGCGGCTCCCGTTGATCAGCTCGGGATGGCGGCGTTCTTCTGGCGTCATGGAGAAGATGACAGCCTGGATCTTGTCGAACGCCTTGTCGTCGACCTGCAGGCCCTTGAGCTTGTTCGAGGGGATGCCCGGGATCATGCCCAGAAGGCTGGACAACGACCCCATGCGCCGCACCTGCTCGATCTGGTCGAGGAAGTCCTCGAAGGTGAAGGTGCTCTTGCGCAGCTTCTGCTCCAGCTCGCGCGCCTTCTTCTCGTCGATGGTGCGCTCGGCTTTCTCGATAAGCGAGAGAACGTCGCCCATCCCCAGGATGCGCGAGGCCACCCGGTCGGGATGAAAATACTCGAAGTTGTCGAGCTTCTCACCGCTGCTCGCGAACTTGATCGGCTTGCCGGTTACGGCGCGGACCGACAGGGCGGCGCCACCACGGGCGTCCCCGTCCATCTTGGTGAGGATCACGCCGTCGAACTGCACCCGCTCCTGGAACTGCAGGGCCACGTTGACCGCGTCCTGCCCGGTCATGGCGTCCAGGACCAAGAGGATATTGTGTGGCTTGACCGTGTTGCGGATGCGGGCGATCTCGTCCATCAGCTTCTCGTCGATGTGCAAACGGCCGGCGGTGTCGATGATGAGGACGTCGCGACCCTTGGTGCGCGCCCACTCCACCCCATGTTTGGCGATGTCCACCGGGTCGGCCTTGTCGCCCTCGTCGTACACGGGCACGCCCAGTTGTTCGCCGAGGGTCTTGAGCTGGTCGATGGCGGCCGGACGGTACACGTCGGCGGCTACCAGGCTGGGGCTCTTGCCCTCGGACAGCAAGAACTTGGCCAGCTTGCCGCAGGCAGTGGTCTTGCCGGAGCCCTGCAGGCCGACCATCATGATGACCGTCGGCGGGCGCGGAGAGAAGGTCAGCTTGGTGGAGGCCGACCCCATGATGGCGGTCAGCTCTTCGTTCACGATCTTGATGAACTGCTGTACCGGGGTGAGACTCTCGAGCACCTCAGCGCCTAGCGCCCGTTCCTTGACCTTGTCGACGAACTGCTTGACCACTTTGAAGTTGACGTCCGCCTCGAGCAGCGCGAGACGGATCTCGCGTGCAGCCCGCTCGACGTCTTTCTCCGTGAGCTTGCCCTGGCCCTTGAGGCCGTCCAGAGCGCCTTGCAGCTTATCTGAAAGGGATTCGAACACCTGTCACCTTGTCGTCACGCGGCGCTTGAAGGGCACCGCTTCGCAGCGGCCACCACGCGGCCGCGAATGAGGGAGTTTACCCGTCGGGCAACTTCGCGTCAAACACCGGGAACTTCGACTCAGCCGCGGGCCAGCGAATCGTCGAACAGCATCGACGCGAACTCGAACGGGTCGAAGGGCTGCAGGCTCTCCAGCTTCTCCCCCGTCCCGATGAGCTTGATGGGGAGATCCAGTTCATGCGAGACGGCCAGGGCGATGCCCCCCTTCGCCGTGCCGTCCATCTTGGTGAGCACCACTCCGGTCAGTTCGACCGCCTCCTTGAACATGCGGGCCTGGATGAGGCCGTTCTGACCGGTGGTCGCGTCGATCGTGAGCAGGCACTCGTGCGGAGCGTCCGGCATGCGCTTCTTTATGACCCGGGACACTTTCTCCAGCTCCTTCATGAGATTCACCTGCGTATGCAGCCGCCCAGCGGTGTCGATGATCACCACATCCGCTTTTCGGGCCTCCGCCGCGACCAGTCCATCGTAGACGACGGCCCCCGGGTCGCCACCCCGCTCATGCTTGACGACCTCGCAGCCGACCCGCTTGCCCCACTCGCTGAGCTGCTCGACGGCCGCGGCCCGGAATGTGTCTCCCGCCACGAGCAGAGGCTCCTTGCCCAGTTGCTTGAGGTGCCACGCGATCTTGCCGATGGTGGTGGTCTTGCCGGTGCCGTTCACGCCCACCATGAGGATGACGGTCGGCGAACGAGCCACGTCGATGCGCCGGTCCGCCTGGCAGAAATGCTCGGCAGTGACTTCTCTCAGCCTTTTTAGCAGGTCCGCCGAGTCCTTGATCTCTCCTGCGTTGGCCTCGGCCTCAAGCTTCTCCACGATCGACACGGTCGTTTCGACGCCCACATCGGCATAGATCAGGGCCTCCTCGATCTTCTCCCACAGATCCTCGTCGAAGCGGTCGAACATGACCGAGGCGAACTGCTGCTGCAGCGCCTTGCGGCTCTTGGACAGTCCGTCCTTCAGCTGCGAGAGCCAGCCGCCCCGCTTCTCCTGCGCCACGTCCACCGGGTCCGACACCTTGCTGCCGGTCACGCCTATGAACACCTCTGACCAGTTGTGGCTCAACTCTCTAGGCTCCCTTCGCTACTGTCAATCTCCTGGAAAGGATACGGGAGGTGCCGTCGCTTTCGAGCGTCACGCCGTATAGCGTGTCCGCCACCTCCATCGTCTGTCGCTGGTGAGTGATGATGATGAACTGAGTCTTGTCCCGATATCTCCTCACGAGCGAGAGGAAGCGGCGGATATTGATGTCGTCGAGCGAGGCTTCCACTTCGTCCAGAATGTAGAAGGGACAGGGCCGGGCCAGGAAGAGCGAGAACAGAAAGGCGATGGCGGCCATCGCTTTCTCGCCCCCCGACAGCAGAGTCAGGCTGCGCGGGGACTTGTTGGGGAACTTGACCTCCAGTCCGATCCCCCGGACCGGCGGCTTGATCTCGTCTACCAGAACCTCTTCCAACTCCCCCGCCGTTCCTTCCTCCGGGCGCGCGGATGCCCCCTCCACAAGCTTCAGGCTCCCCTTCGCTCCGGGGAAGACAGTCGCGATCACGGCTGAGAAGTTCTCCTTGACCGTCTCGAAGATAGCGGCGAACGAAATCTCGATGTGCTGATCGAGATCGGAGACGACCTCTTGGAGTTGCGCGAGCGAAGCCTCCAGATCGCGCCTCTGCTCGGCCAGAAAGGCCGCCCGCTCCTCGAGTTCCGCGCATTCCTGTTCGGCCAGCGGGTTGACCGGACCCAGCCGGTCCAGACGGCGGCCCGCCCTCTCCTCCGCCGCTTCCAGGAGCTCAAGACTCTCCCCGGCGACCTCGGCCGGGGTGAGCGATCGCGGCGTCAGATGTTTCCGGCGCAACTCGGCCATCTCTTCTTCCAGTAGTGCGCGCCGGTCCTCCTGGCGGGCCCGATCCACCTGCAACTGCGCCAGCCGGGCGCCCATGGCCTCGTACTCCTGCTGAAGACCGGTCTCGGAACCCGCCGTGTCGTGCATGAGCCGCGCGGCGCCTTCTGCCGCCGCGCGCGCCTCCTCCAGCCTCGCCTCGAAGGCCGACTTCACCAGCCGGCTGTGGTCGGCCAGCCCGTCCAACGAGGCCAGCAACTCGACGAGCAGAGGTAGGTACCGCTCGAGAAAACCCGTGCGCCGTTCCCAGCGCTCGGCCGCCACCACCGCGGTATTTCTCTGACCGGACAGGCGGTCTCGCTCGCCCTCCCGGCCGCGGCAGCGCTCTCGTAGCCGCACCTCTACCAGCCCCGCCTGGGCCTTCTTCTGCTCGAGCAGCGTGACCGTCTCGCGCAGCCGCTCCAACCGGCCCTGCACCGCGCGCAACTCGGTCCGGGCCACCTCCAGCTCGACCTCGCGACCGGCGATCTTCTCCTCCACCCGCGCCAGGTCGGCCGCCATCTCTTCGGCCAGGCCGCTCTCCCTCTCTTCACGTGCGCGGAGTTCGGCCCCCTGGAGACCGGCCTCTTCAAGCCGGCGCCTGCACAGGTCATGGTCGTTCCGGTGCCCGACGAGGCTGCGCTCGGCTTCGCTCAGCCGTTCGTGCGCCTCGCGGACAAGCGCCTCCGCCCGCTCCAGGCCGGTAGCCGCTTCCCGGGCGGCGGCCTGAGCCTCCTCGCGCCCCTGAAGGAGCGATACCCGTTCAGCCGCGACCGCCAGCAGTTCGTTACGCGCACGTAAGAGCGTCTCTACACCCATCTCGCGCCGGCGGGCGACGTACACCCCGCCATGAAGCATCTCGCCTCTGCGATTCACAAGCCGGTACGGTCCGCGGCTCGCAGCCGCGTCGGAGAGACTCAGCCGGACATCGTCGACCGCTACCGCGGTGGCAGGCAGCAGACGACGTAAGGTGCCGATGATCTGGGGTGGGCCGCCGATCAGCTCCCACAGATCCCTAGTCCCGGCCGGGACCGCCCCGCCGACGCCGAGGACAGGACCATCCTCGTCCGGTACGATGGCCTCCAGGACGTCGTCTCCCTCGAGAACTAGCCGGAGATCGTCCGGCCTCCCCAGCACGACGGCCTGGGCCAGGGGGCCCAGCGCGGCCGCCACTGCTCTCTCGTAGCCCGCTTCGACCTCCATCACCTCCGCCAGGAGACGACACCCTTCGCTGCGGGCCATCAATTCCCGGGCACCGGCGGGTGTGCCCTCGCGGCGCGTCACCAGATCTTCGAGAACGGCCTGACGGGCTTCGATGCCGCTCAGCGCCTCCACAAGAGACGCCTCCCGCCGGGCCGTCTCAGAACTGCTCGCGCGCGCGGTCTCCCGAGCTGCCGTGGCGGCCCGCAACTCTGTCTCAGCCGTGCGCACAGCTTGTTCCCCTGCCCGCGCCTGCTCCTCGTACCCGACCGCTTCGGCCTCCAGCAGAGCCATCCGGGCTTGGGTCTCCTCGATGAGCGCGTGCAGTTCGCCGTCTATCCTCTGCCGCGCCTGGATCTCCCGGCGCAGGAACTCCCGGTCTTGCAGAGCCCGCGCCCTGGTCGACTCCATCTCGAACGCCGCATCCTTCAACTCGTCCTCGGCACCCGCCGCGCCGCGGAAGTCGGCGACGGCGCCCTCCAGAGCGGCACGCAGGGCTTGTCCCCAGCGGCCCACTCGCTCGAGCCGGCTCTCGTCGGCAGTGTGGGCCGTCACCTCGGCCACTCGCCGCCCCAGTGCATCCACATCGGCTCGCGCCGTCTCCCGGCGCCTGCGGGCGCGGTCCAGGTCCGCCTCGATCCGGGCGACCCGCTGGCGAAGCGAAGTGGCTTTGCCCTGTATCTGCTCGGCTTCGACGGCCAAGCGGTGGTACGTGGCGCCCACCCGCTCCCTCTCCTGGAGCGCAGAGGCAAACCTTTCCTCCTCGGTCGCCCTCGCCTGGCGCAGCCCGGCAAGCTCGCTCTCGATGCCGGCCCGCGCTTGCTCTAACGCCTGCAATTCGGCCCCGGTCCGGCCGGCCGCTTCGCGTACGGAGACGGCCTGGGCCAGCAAGAAGCGGCTTCTGGCCAGAGCCCACTCCTCCTTGGCCTCCGCGAAGCGGCCCGCTGCTGCTGCTTGCTGGCGCAGGGGCCGGAGGGCGCCCTTGACCTCGCGCTCGATGTCGGCCATGCGGACCAGGTTCTGCCGTGTTCTGTCGAGCTTGACCTGCGCCCGCTCCCTCCTCTTCTTGAACCTGCCCAGCCCGGCCGCCTCTTCCACCATCGCCCGGCGAACTTCGGGGGTCGAGTTGAGGAGCGCCTCCACCTTGCCCTGACTGATGACGCTGTGCATCTCCCGACCGATGCCCAGTCCTCCCACCAGATCCTGCACGTCGAGCAGACGGCAAGCGCTGCCGTTGACCCGGTACTCGGACCCGCTTTCCCGTTCCAGGCGCCGCGTCAACTCCACCTGCCCGGCATCGATCGGCATGGCGCCCTGCTCGTTGTCAAAGACCAGGCTCACCTCGGCCACAGCGCTCGAACGGCGCCCGTCGGGGCCGGAGAAGATGACGTCCTGCATGCTGCGCCCGCGGAGACTGGCCGGACTCTGTTCTCCCAGCACCCAAAGCACCGCATCAGCGATGTTGCTCTTGCCGCTGCCGTTGGGGCCGATGATGACCGTCACACCCGGCTCGAAAGACAGTTCCGTCGGCTTCGCGAACGTCTTGAACCCCCGCAGCCGTACCGAAAGAAGCCGGGGCATCTCAGCCACGGGGGACGCCGTCGAGGTCAGAGCCGGGGCCGGCGGCGCGAAAGCGCCCGCTGCTACCGAGCGAGGCAAGAGCCTCCTGGGCTGCAGCCTGCTCGCTCATCTTTATGGTCGTACCCGCTCCCCGGCCGCGCAACGCGCCGTCGATCACGACCTCCGAGGTGAAGACTCGCGCGTGGGCGGGGCCGGTCTCTTCGACAAGCCGGTACAGGGGTTGCAGTCCACGGGGCGCGAGCAGTTCCTGCAGCGCCGTCTTGTGATCGACATGAGCGGTCGCTGCATACCGTATCTGCTCCTCGAATACTCCGATGATGGCAGGCCGAGCGCGTTCGAAGCCATATTCGAGATAGACGGCGCCGATGAGAGCCTCCAGAACGTCTCCCAGCATACTGGGGCTTCGCACCGTTTCACGGCGTTTGCGCTCGGAAGCCGGCGCGTGTGCGAGAACGAGAGAGGCGAGGTCCATCCTCTCCGCCACCTGCACGCAACTCGCCCGGCTGACCACGAAGGCCTTCAAACGGGCAAGACCACCTTCTTCCCGCTCGGGAAAGCGGCTGTAAAGCACCGACGCGATAGCCAGGCCCAGCACGCTGTCCCCAAGGAACTCGAGGCGCTCATACGATCCGGTACGCTCCCCAACCCACGACGAATGCGTCAGCGCGCGCTGCAGAAGATCTGGGGAGAGCGACCCCACAAGGTCCATCAGCGTCTCGCCGGGGCGGGACTCGCCACCGGACCGAAGCGCCGGTTGTTCGGTGGACCCGCCCGCAAGCCGACGGAGAGGAGCGGGGACTGCCCGCAGCAGCGCCGGCAGTCCCCGCATCTCAGCCCTCTCCTTCGGACGGATGCTAGCTACGGGCGGCGATGAAGTCCACGGCCTCGCCGACCGTGGTCAATGCCTGGGCCTCTTCATCTGTGATCTTGATGCCGAACTGGTCTTCCAGTTCCATGATGAGTTCGACCAGATCGAGGCTGTCGAGCTGGAGGTCGTCCTGGAACGTGGCGTCCAGCGTCACCTTGGCGGGATCCGCGTCGACCTGGTCCACCAGGATGTCGCGCAGCTTGGCGAGGATCTCGTCTTTGCTCATGTGTCGCTCCTTACGGGAAATCAAGGGACGATCGCCGCGCTCTACTCCGCGACGCCGCCATTGTATCAACGAGGTTCAAGAAGCGGCAGAGCCGTCGGCGGGGTCGCCGGCGGGCGAGCCGGGGTCGCCCCCGCGCTCCAACTCGCCGCGCACCGCGGGTAGCACCCCTTTGCGAAGCGCTTCCGCACCAAAGAGGAGCGCGTTCGCGATCGCCCGGCGGCTCGAGTTCCCGTGGCAAATGACGACCAGGCCCCTCACCCCGAGCAGACACGCGCCGCCCACCTCCTCCGGGTCGAGCGCCGCGCGCAGGCCCTGCAGTGCCGGGCGCAGCAGCAGCCCGCCGAGCTTGGCCCTAGTCCCGCTGTGAGCGGCGCTCTTGATGCGCGTGAAGAACGAGAAGGCGCACCCCTCGAGCACCTTCAGCGCCACGTTGCCGGTGAAACCGTCGGTGACGACCACCTCGGCGAGGTTGCGCAGCAGATCGCGGCCCTCGACGTTGCCGACAAAGTTCAGGCCGGAGTCTTGCAGGAGCGCGTGAGCGGCCCGGGCCAGTTCGTTCCCCTTGCTCTCCTCTTCCCCGATGTTCAGCAGTCCCACGCGAGGTTCCGGGATTCCCAGCACCGTCCTTGCATAGGCGCTCCCCAGCAAGCCGAATTCGAGGAGATGCTCCGGCCGGCAGTCGGCGTTCGCTCCTGAGTCGAGCAGTACCACCGGGCCCTCCAGCCCCGGCAAGGTGGTGACGATGGCCGGCCGTCTGACGCCGCTCATCCGCTTGACCACGAGAAGCGCCGCCGCCAGCATAGCCCCGGTGTTACCCGCGGAGATGAACCCCTGAGAGCGGCCGTCGGCAACAGTCCGGGCCCCCACCACGATCGAGGAGTCGGGCATGGACTTCACCGCGCCCGCGGGTTCGTCATGGAAGGTGATGACGCTGGCGCTGGGAACCAATTCGATGTAGGGGTGGTCAGAAGAACCCAGGAGTGGCTCTACGATCTCGGGCCGTCCGACGAGCAGCACGTGTAATTCAGAGGAGGCGGCGAGCAGCGCGCCGGCAACGATCTCTCCGGGAGCGTTATCGCCTCCTTCGGCGTCGAGCGTCAGTGTGACCGGGCCTTGTTGTACTGCGAGAGTTGGATCCGCGTTCAACCTGGTCTCCTTGGTCGGAGGCATGGGGAACAGATGTGGAGAATGTCTCACAAAGGGCACGATCCGGGAAGAACGTACAGGCCGAGACAGGGGTTGACGCCGGAGTGATTAACGAGTATTCTGTTGCGGTTTGCGCCGCAAGATGGTATACAAAGAGAAAGCGTAAGTCTTTCACTAGGATAGCAGGGGACCGTGCACAAAGATAGCGACACTACAACCTTCGAGGCTCGTCCGATCGTCGATGTCCAGGATCTGTTGCTGGCCGGCCAGGACCGGGGCTACGTCACCAGCGAGGAGATCATGGCGCTGGTGGAAGAGTACGACATGACGATGGAGGAGATCGAGGACCTGTATTCACAGCTCTTCGATCAGTCCATCGAGATCTACGAGCAGAGTCCGGTAAGCCAGGGCGTTCTGGAGCCCACCGAGCCTACTCTGGATCTGTCGATCCAGACCGTGACCCATGACCCGCTTCGCCTCTACCTCAAGGAAGCCGGGGAGATCCCCCTGCTCACCAAAGATGAGGAGATCGAGCTTGCCAAGCGCATCGAGGCCGGCGACAAACGGGCCAAAGACCGGATGATCCAGTCGAACCTTCGCCTGGTCATCTCCATAGCCAAGAACTACTACACCCAGGATATGGACCTGCTCGACCTCATCCAGGAGGGCAACACCGGCCTCATCCGCGCGGTCGAGAAGTTCGACTACCGCAAGGGGTACAAGTTCTCCACGTACGCTACGTGGTGGATCCGGCAGGCCATCACCCGGGCTATCGCCAACCAGGACCGCAACATCCGCATCCCGGTGCACATGATCGAAAAGATCAACAAGATGGTGCGCACCGAGCGGAAGCTGCTGCAGGAGACGGGCAAGGAGCCGAACGACGACGAACTGGCCTTCGAACTGGGCATCGATCCACAGGAAGTCCAGGAGATGCGCAAGATCGCTCAGCGCACTACGTCGCTCGAGACCCCCATCGGCGACGAGGAAGACGCGGAACTGGGCGACTTCATCGAGAACTCGAGCACGCCCGATCCGGCCGACGTGGTCTCCGGCATCATCGCCAAGGAGAGCCTCGACCGGGTTCTCAAAGCCATGGACGAGCGCGAGCGCAAAGTGGTGGAGCTCCGGTTCGGCCTCAAGGGCGAACATCCGCGCACGCTGGCCGAGGTCAGCTCCCGCTTCAACGTCAGCCGCGAGCGCATCCGGCAGATAGAAGCCAAGGCCTTGGAACAGATCAAGGCCTCGGAAGAGATCCAGGCCATGAGGGAGTCGGCCTAGCTACCGCCGCCACTGCGCCGCTCAGAGCGGCACGTCGACAAGGATTCTGAGAGGCGCGTCCAAGGGCGCGCTTCTTCGTTTCCGGCCGGCAGCCCCGGGCAGTCGCGGCAGCCCTAGGCGGGTAGCGAGGTCTCCCCTCTGCGGGCCCGCACCGCTTGGGCGACGTTGTCGAGGATGAGCTCCGCGACGGTCTCCTTGGGCGCCTTGTCGATCGGGACTTCGGAGTCGCGCGTAAGCACACGCACCTCGTTGTAATCGGAATCGAACCCGATGTCGCTGCGAGAGATGTCGTTGAAGACGATCATGTCGAGCTTCTTGCGCTCCATCTTGCCGCGCGCTCGGCCGAGGCCTTCAAGCCCGTACTCCGCCGCGAACCCGACCAGGAACTGGCCCTTGTGGTGCGCCGCCACCTCACAAAGGATGTCGGTGGTGGCGGCCAGGTCGATGCACCACTCGTCGCGGCCTTTGCCTATCTTGCCTCCCGCGGGACCGTCGGCCACCCTGTAGTCGGCTACCGCTGCCGCCATGATCAGGATGTCGGTGTCGGGGAGTCGTCTCATGACCTCCGCATACATCTCCCCCGCGGTGGAAGCCTCTACCTGAAGCACGCCGGGCACGGCCGGCATGTCGACGTTGGCCTGGATGAGATCGACGTGAGCGCCCCGGTCGAACGCGGCGCGGGCCAGCGCGAACCCCATCTTGCCCGAGCTGCGGTTGCCGATGAAGCGCACGGCGTCGATCGGCTCGCGGGTCCCGCCGGCCGTGATCATCACCCGCATGCCACGCAGGTCGCGCTTCCGTTGCACCTGGAGCCGCAGCTTCACTTCGGCGACGATGCTGTCCGGATCGGCCATGCGCCCCGAGCCATAGGCGCCACAGGCAAGCTCGCCGGCGCCGGGCTCCACCACGAACACTCCCCGCTCGCGAAGGAGCAGCACATTGCGCTGCGTGGCCGGATGCTCCCACATGTTGGTGTTCATCGCGGGCGCAGCCACCACGGTCTTGGCGAAGGCCAGATAGATGGAGCTGAGCAAATTGTCGGCGATGCCGTTGGCCATCTTGGCCAGGGTATTGGCCGTCGCCGGAGCCACCACCATGATGTCGGCCTGCTGGCTGTCGTCGATGTGGGTGATCCGCGACTCGGATGTGAGCTCGCTGATCTCGTCCAACCGAACCGGATGGGTGGAGAGCGTCTCGAAGGTCATGGGACCGACAAAGCGGGTGGCCGCCCGGGTCATCACCACGCGAACGTCCATGCCTGCCTTCTGCAGGCCGCGCAGTAACTCGGCGGCTTTGTAAGCGGCGATACCCCCCGTTACCCCAAGGAGTACGACGGGTTGGTCGGCCATCAAGCGCTCCTTGAGGCGAAGACTACCGGTTCGTACGCAGCTTGTAGACGATCTCGCCCCTGGCCGCTTCGGCCATGGCGATGCTCAGATAGTTCTTCGAGTAGCTGGGGACCGGCGGCGGAGCGAATGCGTCCAGGCCACCCCCCTCGTTAAGGCTGTGATAGTAGGAGTTGATCTGGCGAGCCCGCTTGGCCGTCACCATCACCGCGGTGTAGCGGTTCGGCTCCTCGATGTCGCCCTCTCGCGCGATGGCAAGACCTGTGAGGACCTCGTCGACTGTCGGTTTATCCATTCCCGTCCTTGATCATCCGGATGATTCGGGCGAGTTGGTCGCTCGCCTCCCCAATACTTTCGTTTACTATAACATAGTCGAATTGCCTGGGCGCCTGCCACGCCCCGCTCAGCACGGCTGCCATCTCTTCCTTTCCTCTGGCCAGACGGCGCTCGATCGACGCCGGGTCATCGGTCTTTCGCGCCTCCAGCCGCCGCCTCAACTCCTCGAAGGTCGGGGGAGTTATGAAGATCATGAGCGCTTCCGGACGCTTCTCCAGCACCTCGCGGGCGCCCTCCAGTTCGATCTCGAGGATCACGTCGCGCCCGGCCGCCAGGTTCTCGGCGACCGCCTTCTCGGGGGTCCCGTAGAAGTGTCCCGCGAAGCGGGCCCACTCGAGGAACTCCCCTCGCTCGATGCTCTTCCCGAACTCGTCATCGGTGAGGAAGAAGTAGTCCCGGCCTTCTACCTCCTTCGGCCGGCGGCGCCGAGTGGTAGCCGAGACTGACACGACCAAGTCGGGGAAGAGCGGGAGCACGTTACGGATAAGGGTGCCTTTGCCGGCGCCCGAAGGGCCGGAGATGACGATGAGTCTGGCGATGACCGCTCCTAGAAAGAAGAGCCGGTCAGTTGCTCAGCATATCGAGCAGTTCCTTGCGCTGGCGGGGCGTCAGGCCGTTGACCGTCTTGGATGAACTGACCCGGCACCGCTCAAGTAGCTTGTTAGCCTTGACGCGCCCGTATTTCGGGACGGCCAGCACGAGATCGAGCACCTTCGCCGTGGCCACGCAGGAGGGCGGATCGGTCAGGACATCGACGATGGCGATATCGCCATTGCGCAGCGCTTCTTTGAGCCGCGCCCTCTCCGAGCGGATGTCGTTCGCTCTGCGAAGAGCGTCCATGCGCTGCTGCTGACTGCGCTCCGGAGTTTGCGGCATTATGCTCGTGGGCTGGTTCACAGGCGCCATTATACACACGAGGTTTGCGGACGCAATACGCTTTCTGGCATCGCCCGACAGCGCGCCGGCGAGCTCGTGAAGACGCGCCTCAGCAGGGGGAATGTGCCTGGCCGCGAAGAGCCTCGAGCGTCAGGCCGCGCGCCTGAAGCGCTGCTCCCATCTCGCCCGCAAGCCTCGCGCCGAGGTCGGGTTCACGGAACGCGGCCGAGCCGACCGCCACTACCTGCGCCCCGCAAGAGATGAACTCCAGGACGTCTTGCGCCGTCGCCACCCCGCCCATCCCGACGATAGGCACGGTCACGCTTTCGAACAAATCGTACACGGCGCGAAGAGCCAGAGGCTTGATGGCCGGCCCCGACAGCCCCCCGGTGATGTTCCCCAGGTAGGGCCTGAGAGTGGCGCGATCGATGACAAGCCCCTTGTACGTGTTCACCGCCGCGATGGCATCCGCGCCCCCCGCCTCGGCGGCCCGTCCGATGGCGCCGATGTCGGTGACGTTCGGAGTGAGCTTGGCCACGAGGAGGCCGGGCCACACCCTTCTGACGGCACCGACCACCTGCTCGGTCTCCCCCGGGTCGCTGCCTATCGATACGCACCCGGTGTGAATGTTGGGGCAAGAGATGTTGAGTTCAAGCCCGGCCTTTGCCGGCCAGCGATCGCCTATTGCCGCGAGCAGAGCATCTCGGAGGCCCGTGGCGAGAGTGACGTATTCTTCGAGGGAGAACCCACCGACGCTCAGGATCAGCGGGCATGGGAGCTGGAGCAGGCGCGGAAGGCGGTGAAGAACGAAAGCTTCGAGCCCCTCTCCGGACAATCCGATGGCGTTGATCATCCCCGCCGGGGTCTCGAGTATGCGGGGCGGCCGGTTGCCACTGCGCGCGTCCACGGTGATCGTTTTGGGGACGTAGGCGGCTACGGCCGGATGGTCGAGGAACCCTACGCCGAAGACCTCCGCGAGATCGAGTATCTCCATCGTACCGGAGGCGTTGATCAGGGGATATTCGAGTCGGAGCGGGCCGAGGCGGACCGAGAGGTCGGGCAGGACGTTCATGCTCACGACGCTCCTCCAGCCGGGCCGGCGCCCAAGCGGAAAAGGGCATGGGAGGGGAAGACCGGTCCTTCCCGGCACACGCGGGCCGTCGTGCCGTCGGCCAGCGGGACGACGCAGCCGTGGCACGATCCAACCCCGCAGGCCATCCCTGCCTCGAGACTGAACCAAGCCTCCACGTCGGGGACCGCGCTACTGATCCGCGCCACGGCCTCGCTCATGGCCCAGGGACCGCAGACCGCCAGGCGATCACCCGGCCGGAGCTCGCGCCGGAGGGCGTCGGTCACCTTTTCGGCGCCACCGAGACTCCCGTCCTCAGTAACGATCTTCGCGCTACACGCCACCGACCGTCCTTTTTCGGCATCCGCCGCCGCATCGAGGAGGGGCCACCGGCCTTCAGCCTGAGCGTCGTCGCGGAAGCCGAGCAGGATGAGCACCTCCAAGGGCCTGCCGGCGGCCCGGACGGCAGACCGGCCGCCGGCATCGACGGCCCCGAGGCGCCGCAACAGCAGGGGGAAGGGCGCGGCGCCGACTCCCCCGGCCACTATCACTACCCGAGCCGCCCCGGCGGTCAGCGCCTCCAGGTCGAAGCCGTTGCCGAGGGGACCGAGAACCCACACCGGCTCCCCTGGGCGAAGCGCACACAGTTCCCGCGTCCCCCCTCCTACCGGAGCGATAAGAAAGGAGACAGACCCCTTTTCTTCCCAAGAGACCGAGAGCGCGCGGCCCAGAAAGCACCGGGAGTCCTGTGCTTGAAGAAGGGCGAACTGACCCGGGCGCGCCCCCGGCCACCCGGTGACCTCCAGCGTGAGCCAGACCAGGCTGCCAAGAGCCCGGTTGGCGGCCACCCGGGCGAGCGAGCGAGTGGCGGTCAAGCCGCCCGCCGGCTCCCAGGTCGGTACGGAGGCCGCCGTCACACCGCCCCCCCAGCCTTCGAGCTCGGCCCATTGGCCGTCGCCGCGAGACGAGCGTGGAGATCCTGAAGGCAGACCACGCTTATCTCCCGCCGCTTGTGGTGGTTGGCGATCGCCTGCACTGCCGCGTGGGCGGCCGCGGCGTTTGTCATGGCGGGCACACCCTGGCGTAGCGCGGCGCGCCGGATCTCGTAACCGTCCGACCGGGCGCCACGCCCCCGGGGGATGTTGATCACCATGTCGATCTCGCCGGCCTCGATCAGGTCGACGATCGTGGTTATATGCGACTGCGCCTCGGTGCTCCCCGACGCCGCCCGGGCCGCCTCCATATCCGCCCGCATCTCCAGACCCACGGTGTGCTTGAGCACGGGCTCGGAGTCGATGCCGTTCAGCACGAGAGCCCGGTGCGTACCTTCGGTGGCCAGGATGCGGAAGCCGAGGGTACTGAGCATAAGCGCCATGAGAACGACGGTGTCCTTCTCGGCATCGGCCACCGAGATGAAGATGGAGCCCTTGCGCGGCAGTCGATCTCCGGCAGCCAGCGACGCCTTGGCGAAGGCCTCGGGGAAGCTGGTGCCCACCCCCATCACCTCACCGGTGGACTTCATCTCCGGTCCGAGCGTCGTGTCGACGCCGGGGAACCGGGGGAAGGGCAGAACGGCCTCCTTGACCGCCACGTGCTCCAGGTCGCGGCGGCACGGCACCCGGCCCGCAGCGACCGATTCGTCCCACCCGGGCAGGCCGAGGTCACGCAGCTTCTGTCCCGCAATAACGCGGGTCGCAACCCGGGCGAGCGAAACGCCGGTCGCCTTGCTCACGAAGGGCACCGTACGGCTGCCCCGGGGGTTCACCTCAAGCACGTAGATACTGGCCCCCCCGTGGTCGCTCTGCTGCACCGCGTACTGCACGTTCATCAGGCCTACCACGCCCAGTTCTCGGGCGAGAGCCGCAGTCTGTTCCTCGATGCGCCGCACCGCCGCATCGCCAAGCGAAACGGTCGGGATAACGCAGGCAGAGTCGCCGGAGTGTATACCGGCCTCCTCTACGTGCTGCATTACAGCGCCGATATACACATCCTCCCCGTCGCAGATGGCGTCCACGTCGATCTCGGTGGAGTGCTCGAGGAAGCGGTCGATAAGCACAGGGTGGCGGGGGGAGGCCTTAACCGCCGTCCTCAAGTAGCGCTGGAGGGTCTCCTCGTCGTAGACGATCTCCATGGCGCGGCCACCCAGGACATAGGAGGGGCGCACCAGGACCGGGTACCCGATGCGCGCGGCCACGGCGAGCGCCTCCTGCTCGTTGCGGACGGTGCCGAACGGCGGAGCCTTGAGGTTAAGTCTGCGCAACACCTCACCGAATCGCTCCCGGTCCTCGGCGAGGTCGATGGCGTCCTGAGACGTGCCCAGGATCGGCACCCCTGCTCCGTGCAGACGTTCGGCTATCTTCAGCGGCGTCTGCCCGCCGAACTGCACGACGACGCCCTTGGGCTTCTCGTTCTCGATGATGTTGAGGACGTCCTCAAAGGTGAGCGGCTCGAAATAGAGGCGGTCGGAGGTGTCATAGTCGGTAGAGACCGTCTCCGGGTTGCAGTTGACCATGATGGCTTGATAGCCCAGTTCGCGCATCTCCTGCACCGCGTGCACACAGCAGTAGTCGAACTCGATGCCCTGGCCGATACGGTTGGGCCCACTCCCAAGGATGATGACGGACTCTTTGTTGGGCACCGGTAGAGCTTCGTTCTCCTCCTCGTAGGTGGAGTAGAAGTACGGGGTATAGGCCTCGAACTCAGCCGCGCAGGTATCCACAGCCTTGTATGTGGGGATGATCCCTTCGGCTATGCGTTGCCGGCGCACCTCCATCTCGGTGGCCCCCAGGAACCGCCCGATGTACTCGTCGCTGAAGCCCAGCCGCTTCGCGTGCCACAACTCCTCTCGCGGCAGGTCAGGGAGACCGCCCTTTTTGGCGAACGACTTGAGGTGGTTCTCGGCCTCCACGATCTCCCGGAATTCCTCCAGGAACCACTCGTCGATAAGGGTGGCCTCGAACAGAGCCTCGAGCGTCACGCCCCGGCGGTAGGCTTCGAGGATGAGGTCGTAGCGCTCCGCTGATGGGATGGCGATCATGGCGACCAGAGCCTCGTTGTCGTCCGGTATGTCGGGCCTCACGTCCAGCTCGCGCGAGCGCATCGACTTCTGGAAGGCTTCCTTGAACGTCCGGCCTATGGCCATATTCTCGCCCACGCTCTTCATGTGGGTGGTGAGACGTGCGTCCGCCATGGGGAACTTCTCGAAGGCCCAGCGCGGCGTCTTGACCACCACGTAGTCGATGGTAGGCTCGAAGCAGGCGGGCGTCTTGCGGGTGATGTCGTTGGCGATCTCGTCCAGCGTGTAGCCGACGGCCAGCTTGGCGGCGATCTTGGCGATGGGGAAGCCTGTGGCCTTTGAGGCCAGCGCCGAGGAGCGCGAGACCCGGGGGTTCATCTCGATGACCACCAACTCGTCGGTCTCGGGAGAGAAGGCGAACTGGATGTTGGACCCTCCCGTCTCCACCCCGATGGCCCGGATGATGGCAAGGGAAGCGTCGCGGAGGCGCTGGTACTGGACGTCGGTGAGAGTCTGCTGGGGCGCGACCGTGATGGAGTCGCCCGTGTGGACGCCCATCGGGTCGATGTTTTCGATGGAGCAGACAATGACCACGTTGTCCTTGAGGTCGCGCATCACCTCGAGCTCGAACTCTTTCCAGCCGATGACGCTCTCCTCGAGAAGGACTTGATGCGTGGGCGACGCGTCCAGGCCGGCCTTGACGACGCTGTCGAACTCCTGTTCGGTCGCCGCTACCCCTCCCCCGTGGCCGCCAAGGGTGAAGCTGGGCCTGATGATGAGAGGCAGGTGCAACCCATTCTCAAGTGCAGCTCGAGCCTCACGCACGCTCTTCACCACCGCGCTTTCGGGAACGCGCAGGTTGATGGAAGCCATGGTCGCCCGGAACTCGTCACGCGCCTCAGCCCGATGTATCGCGGCATAGTCGGCCCCGATCAGTTCGACGCCGTACTTCTCCAGAGTCCCATCCTCAGAGAGGGCGACTGCGAGATTGAGGGCTGTCTGGCCGCCGAGGGTGGGCAGAAGCGCATCCGGACGCTCGACCTCAATGATCTTGGCCACTACTTCGGGGACGAGCGGCTCGATGTAGGTACGGTGGGAGAACGAAGGGTCGGTCATGATGGTAGCCGGGTTCGAATTGACCAGCACGACTTCGAAGCCCTCTTCCATCAGCACCTTGCAGGCCTGGGTGCCGGAATAGTCGAATTCGCACGCCTGCCCAATGACGATAGGGCCAGAACCAAGCAGGAGGATCTTCCGGATATCGGCGCGGCGGGGCATGCGTCAACCACTCATCCTTTCGGGCTCACAGGCCTCGATTAAAGGTCGCCTAATCGTATCGCATCGGTCGGGGAGTGGGAAGATGCGGCCGTGTCCGCAGCATTCACGCGCTCCCGATCTTGTTGAGAATCCGCCAGGCCAGGAATGTCAACCATCGCGACGGCTCGCGCTTCTGCCCGAACTCCCAGTCCTTCCAAGGCGTCCACACCGACTCCGCGGTGAACCGTCCGGCCTCATCGGCTTTGTCAGCAAGCACGGCGAGCATCTCGCGGAGCCTCGCGTCCTCCGAAAGCCACGAGAACTTCGAGAGGACATCGAGTACGTGCAGCAGGTCGTACCACACGAACGGCGCCTTGAGTTTTCGAAAGTCCGTGCCCATGTAGAACATGTATGGGTGTCTCGATCTACTCTCCGACCCACAGGGTAAGAAGCGTTTCCGCGCCCGCACGGCAGGCGGGCCCATCGCGGAGGTCTTCGAACTCGGCAAGGGCTTTGAGAACGGCCAGATTGGCGAACGGGCAAGGGTCGTCCTTGCGACCGGGGCCGCGGAACGACCCCAGTTCCTTCGAGACGGCGCAAGGCCAGCCGTTCTGCCGGACGAGTCCGATCAAGTATTCCGCCGCGGTTCTGACCGCCGGCGCTTCGCGTAGACCGAATCCTGCGAGTGAGTAGACGGTGAGGGGGGCGTCACAAAGAGCCCACGCCCAGACTTCGGCCCCCGAGCCGCCGTGTGACTGCGAGATGTTCATGGGGAGTTGGAAGGGCCCCTCGGACGACTGGCGACCGAGTATCGCCTGGATGATCGGCTCTACGCCGGTGTCATCCGCGCAGAGACCAAGGTCGGCAAGAAAGGTCAGCTTGTGGAAGGGCTGGCTCGAGCTCTTGTGACTGGCGATGACCGTCCCTGGCCAAGCAGCAAGCTCGTCGATGAGCCCTTGCACCCTGGGATCTGCGAGCATGTCCCGCCGGGCCGAGCGCACCAGCCGGTCCTCCGCTGGAGTACCGAGCAGGTCCATCCTGGTCCGATATTCGATGAAGGGTTCGCCGGCGAGCAGCCAATGAATGGGAGCCTTCACAACGGGCGCCCTCGCTCACCGCGATCCGGCGGCACACTTCGGCTGCCGCCGATCCAGTACCGGCGCTGAGGTTTCTGGAGGTCCGGCCCATCGACGATATCCTCCAGCACGCCGCCGCACTTCTCGATCGTCCGCATCGAGGCGATGTTGTCGTCGTCACACGTCACGAGCACTCGCGAAAGCCCGAAGTCGTCACGAGCGATCTGGAGGGCCTTCTGCAGCATCACCGTCGCGTATCCTCTGCCCCGGAACTCCGGCACCACGACGTAGCCGATGTGGCCTCCCCTGCGCTCAAGACCGGGATTCAGATGGTGGCGGATAGATACTCTCCCCACGATCCGCCGGCCGACAAAGGCGAATAGGAACGTGGAGGGGACGTAGTCAGGAGCAACACCGATCCCGCGCCCTTGCTCGACAAGTATCTCCAGATAGCGGGTGAAACGCATGCCTTCCTCGTAGTGATGAAGGAAGCTCGAGTAACCGGCCGATGTCGATCGGTGCGCGCGGAGGAACTCCTGCTCCTCGTCCTCACGCGGAAGACGAAGCACGATCTCAGAACACACTATCCACGACCCTTGGGCTGCGACCAATGGTGCGCCCGGATGTTATTGGCGGCCGATGATACCGTCTCTGCGATCCGCTGTTTTCGGGTCTCGGGGTTCTTGGTCTGCCGGATCCACTCGAGGATGATCCTCTTCGACGATGCCGGGAACCGCTCAAAGAGGTCGGCAGCAGCCGGGTCGGCGTCGAGTGCCTCTCTAAGATCAGTGGGGATCTCAAGGGCCATGACAGCATCCAGAGCCGTCCAAGACCCGTCCGATTTGGCCGCCTCGACCACAGCTAGGCCGCGCGACGTCATGAGCCCGCTTTCCGTCAGGCGCGCGACGCGCTCTTTGTTCGTCGGGGACCACCCGCTCCCCCGTTTGCGAGGAGCAAGCCAGACCCTGTACCGCATGGCGTCGAGTTTGTTCGCCTTGCTGTCGATCCAGCCAGCCGCCAGAGCCTCCTCGACTGCTTCGGGATACGAAAGCGGGGCTCCGGCACCCTTTTGGAGCACCAGCCAAATGCCTCCGGCGCGCCCTTCATGCTCTGCCAGCCATGCTCGCCACTCCGCGCGCGACCCGGGCTCGACAAGAAGCGCATCTTCGTTTCCCATCCTGATCGTTCGCTCCGTTACAGGGAGGTGGACAGCCTCAAGGCGGTCAATACCTCCTGCGCTGCCGCAAAAAGAGGGGTTGTCGCGTCGGAGAACTCCCAGACCGCGACAGCATCTCCCGCACACCGTCTGACCCCGTCGTAGCCCAGGAGGTAGTAGAGCACCTGATTGCCGGCCGGCAGCGGAAAATCGTTCACCGATTCACTCGAGTCGAAGTGGTTATCCGCAGTCCTCACGCACTCCACGGCGGCTCGCCGCACAATCTCGTGGGCCTGGCCCCCGATGATGCCGAAGGTCGACGTCGTGTACAGACTGGCCGTCCCGTCACGCATGGCCACGACAGAGGCGACGTCTTCACCCACATGCCAGTCCGTCAGCACGCCGTACAACCGGAGGAAATCCGAGTCAGTCGAGAAGCCCAGGGCGTCTGCCGTTGAGGTGAGGGCCAAATGCCGGAGCCCGACGCCGGCCGGTGTCAACGGAGGTCCGGATACCCCAGGCGTTTTGCTCACCCCAGCCTGTCCCCCACTTTGAGCCCGGCGCTCGCCGCAAACTCGGCGGCGGCCACCTTGCCCGACCCGGCCGGCTGCACCCGGTTGACGAAGATGCTGCCCCCGCAACCGAGCACCAGGAAACCATCGTCGGCGATCTCCAGGATGGTCCCCGGAGCCTGCGCGCCGCTCACTGCCCGCCTCTCGCAGTCGAGCACCTTGAGTTCCTGGCCGTTGAAGGTGGTCACGGCCCCCGGCGACGGGTTGCAGCCCCGGATGACATTGTGGACCACGCCGACCGGATACATCCAGTCGATCACCATCCGCTTGCAGATGGGCTCGTACTCGCCCTGAGTGAGATCCTGGACGATCCTGGGAGCCTTGCCCTGCTTGACCAACTGGACCGACTCGAGCAGGGCCTCTACCCCCAGGGTGAACAGCTTGTTGAAGTAGACCGTGCCGATGGTGTCGTCAGGCTCGATGGTCACTTCTTTCTGAAGCAGGATAGGGCCGGTGTCGAGCCCTTCGTCCGGCCAGAAGATCGAAAGCCCGGTCTTCGTCTCCCCGTTGATGACAGCCCAGTTGATCGCGCTCGCCCCCCTGTGCCGGGGCAGCAACGACGGGTGATACTGGATGGTCCCCAGGGGCGCGTGGTTCAGCATCGTCAGCGGCACGATGTCGGTGACAAAGGCCATGATGTTGAGGTCGGCCTCGAAGGTCTTGTAGTCTTCGAACACCTCAGGGTCGCGCATGCGCGCCGGCTGCCGCACGGGGACGCCTCGCGCCTCGGTGGCTTCGCGGAACGAGTTGCCCTTGCCGCCGGGAGAGTCCGGGGGCATATATACGACCGCCACCTCCTCGCCGGCGTCGACGAGGGCCCTCAGCACCTTTTCGCCGAACGCGGCCTGCCCGATCAGCGCGATCCTCATGCTCCCCTCCTACTCTGGACCTCGTCTCGGGCCCGTCGCATTCTCGCTTCCCTTTGATTCTAACCCGCCACCGGCCCCCGGCGTCCCGTCCTCGGGCCCCGCCGGCGTTTCGACCGCCGCAGGCGCCTCCATGCTGGTGGGTGGAGAGACCCGCGGAGCCATGCGGGCGACGAGTATTCCCGCAGCCACAACGGCTGCTCCGCCGACCGCAGTGGCCCAGCCGAGGGGTTCGGACAGGAAGACAGCAGCGAAAATGACCGCAGTCACCGGCTCCGCGTACATGAACACGGCGGCGTGATCGGCACGCACGTGGCGCAAACCGGAGAAGAAGATCAGGGTGGCCACGGTCGTGTGCACCACCCCCAGGGTCACGAGCGCTCCCCATTCCGTAGGGCTCGAGGGGCCGGCAAGGAGGAGGGCGGCGGGAAGGAGCAGGAGGGACGCGACCACATACTCCCCGAAGACCAGCACCGGAGCCTCGATGCTGCGGATGAGCCGTTTGCCTGTCAGCATCAGGCCGGCATAGGTGAGCGCCGAGCAGAAGGCCAGGATCGCTCCGAGCACGCTGCGCCCGCCTTCGAGCGACAGGCCGCCAAGCCCGAGGATTATTCCCGTCCCTCCCAGGGCGAGCGCCAACGGCAGCAGGATCCTGCGATCGAACGCCTCGCGCCCGATCACCGGCGCCAGCGCCACGACGAACACGGGGCCCGTGTAACCGAGGAGTTCGGCGACTGCCACCCGGGTCATCGAAAGCGCCCCCAGGAACAGGATCCAGTTGACGGCCAGAAGCGCACCGACGGCCACCAGCGCCAAGACCGCCCGCCGGTCCAACCGACGAAGCGCCGCCATCTTTCGGCTGACAAGCAGATAGACCAGCGCCGCCGCCGCGCCGAACACTACCCGCCAGAACACGATGACGAACGGCGAGACGTCGACCACGCGGATGAACAGAGGGATCGTGCCCCAGATGACCCCGGCCAGGCCTATCCGGAGCAGCCCGGAGGAGTACCTCATGCGGCCGGGGCCGCCTCTAGCGCCCTCACCCGCTCAAGCGTCGGGGGATGAGAGTAGTTGAGGAATACGTAGAACGGGTGGGGCGTGAGATTGCTCAGATTGTCCTTAGACAGCCGCTTGAGCCCCGACGCGAGAAGGTCACCCCGCCCTGTCGTCTCCACTGCGAAGCGGTCCGCCTGCCTCTCGTGGCGCCGCGAGAGCGCGGCCCCCCCGACAGAGAGGACAAGCTCCAAAGGCTGCAGCAGGATAGCCACGAAGATCACCCCCGCGTACACCGACGGAGAGTCGACCCCGAACGCCGTGAATAGAGCGGTCTGGTCCACGAGGAGCGAGAAGAGGCCCAGGAACAGTCCCGCCTCGAGGGCGGAGATGACGGTCCCGATGAGGATATGCCGCTTCTTGTAGTGGCCCACCTCGTGCGCAAGAACGGCGACGAGTTCTTCGGTGCTGTGGCGCTCGATCAAGGTATCGAAGAGCGCGATCCTTTTTCTCTTCCCGAATCCTGTGAAAAAGGCGTTCCCTTTGCTCGAGCGGCGGGAGGCGTCGATCGAGAATACGCCCTCCAGAGGGAAATCCACCCGCTTGGCATAGCCCAGAATGGCGTCTTTCAGCTCGCCGTCTTCAATCGGGGTGAACTTGTTGAACAGGGGCATGATCAGCGCCGGCGCCAGGATCTGCATGAGGAACGAGAAGGCGACCACGGCCACCCAGGCGTAGATCCAGGCGAACTGTCCCCCGTACTCGAATAGAGCAAGGAAGCCGACCATGAGAGGGACGCCGATGACCGTCCCGACCGCCAGCCCTTTCAACAGGTCGAGGACGAAAGTGCCGGCCGTGGTGCGGTTGAAGCCGAAGCGCTCCTCGATGACGAAGACCGCCCAGAGGTTGAAGGGCAGGCCCAGGATCCCCCGGGCGACGGCCAGGATCAGGAAGAAGAGAAGCCCGGTCCAGATCGGGTTGAGACCCCAACTTCGCACGACTCCATCCAGCCACCCGAAGCCGCCGACGAACCAGAAGACAAGAAGCACGGCCAGGTCGAACATGCTTTCGACGAGGTGGAAGCGAGTATTGACCCTGGTGTACTCCTGCGACCGGCGGTAGGCCTCCGCGTCGTACACGTCGGCAAACTCCGGTGGCAGCTCGGGTCTGAGCGCCTTGAGGTTGAGCAGCCGGGCGGTCCAATTGATCGTCTCGACGACGAGCAACCCGACGAGCGCAGCGATGAAGTACCCGTTGACCATCTACCCCGACTGGTTGAACAGCGAGGGCCAGTGCTCGATCCCGCGGAACTCGGTGGAGATGAGCGTGCCCGCGCGGCCCTCGATGATAGCCACCGCGTCCTCCAAAGAGCCTATTCCCGCTCGTCCCCCGGCCGCCCGGGCATAGTCGCACGCCGCTTCGACCTTGGGGCCCATTGACCCTGCGGCGAAGTGGAGGCTCTCGAGCGCGTCGGGCGACGCCTGCCTGATGGCGCGGGCGTCTTCGGTGCCCCAGTCCTGCCATACGGCCTCGGCGTCGGTGAGCATCAGGAACACCTCGGCTTTGAGCGAGCGGGCGAGTAAGGCCCCGGCATGGTCTTTGTCGATGACCGCCTCCACCCCCAAGAGCACTCCATCGGCGGTCAGCATGGTGGGGATGCCGCCTCCGCCGGTGCAGATCACCACCACGCCGCGCTCCACCAGCCATTCCACCACTCTGAGCTCAAAGATGCGCAGGGGCCGGGGCGACGGCACCACCCGGCGATACTTGCCATTGTCGGGTCCGACGGTCCAACCGTGTTCGCGGGCGAGTTTCTCGGCTTCCTCCCGGCTGTATTGAGGCCCGATAGGCTTGCTGGGGTTCTGGAAAGCCGGGTCGCAAGGGTCGACCTCCACTTGGGTGAGAATCGTGGCGAACGGGACGTCCTCGGGAAGGGTATTGCCCAGCTCCTGCTCGATCATGTAGCCGATCATGCCCTCCGATTCGGCGCTCAGAACGTCCAGCGTGTAGGGCTCGACGCCGGTCACGGCGGCCGCCTCGAGAGCGAGCAGGCCTACCTGCGGCCCGTTGCCGTGCGTGATGATCAGGCTGTGGTCGCGGGCCAGCGGCGCCAGTGCGCGCGCCGCCACCTTGACGTTCTCTCGCTGGTTGTGCGCGGTGAGAGGCTCTCCCCGCTTGAGAAGAGCGTTGCCTCCGAGCGCGACCACGATCCTCATGCTACCCCCCGCGTGAGCTCGATCAGCGCACGTTGACGCCCGCGGCCTTCAGCGCGGCCACCAGTTCTTCGGCCCGCTGCGAACCTATCAGGATGCGCTTGTCACCCTTGAGCCACAACTGGACACCCCGAGTGCCGTACGCACTGTAGGCCTTGCCGCTCTGCCCGGTGCGTACCCCCCAGCCCCCGAATTCTCTTTGGGCGGAGTAGTCGCGGACCTCCGCCTCCCGCACGTCGGCCAGTGTTATGCGGCTGTCAGGGAACGGGAACACGCGTACGGCGAGTTCGCCCGAGTACACCTCTGTCCTGAGCCTCACAACAAGGGCGAAGGCGGGGAATCCGAGGCCGAACACGATGGCCAGCACCCAGGCAGCCCAGTCGGGAATCGGTTGGCTCCCCTGTGGGTTGTCCCGGATGATCTGCTCGATGAACTGCCACCAGACGACGACGGTGACGATGGCGATAGGAACCCAGAACATCCACATCCGGAAGTGCTGCTCTTCCCGGAACAGGGGTGGGTCCGCTTGCTCCGCCCCCATGGCTGCCTGTTCCTGCATTCTCCGACTCCTTCCCGTCCTTGAGGAGCACTCATAGTACACTAGCCCGGCAATGCCTGCCGCCGACCCACATTCCGCCCCAGAGCAGCGGGAAATGTCGCCCCGTCGAACGCGCTGGGCCTGGTATTCCTACGATTTCGGCAATACCTCGATCGAGTTCGCCATCCCGCTCTACCTTACCGTTTGGGTCGTCAGCGACCTGGGAGTGCAGGCCTGGGTATTCGGCCTGGCGACCGCACTGTCCTCCTGGGCCATCGGACTGAGCGGTCCGTACATCGGCGTGAGCGCCGACGAGAAGCGCACCCGCCGTCTCTGGTTCACCGCCGCGATGATCGCAGCGACCGTCCTTCTTGGCTCCCTGAGCCTGCTCCCCCATACCGGGTTCCCCGCGCTTCTCACGATCCTGGTCGTCGCCATGCTCGGCAACTACGCGTTTCAACTCACCAGCCTCATCTACAACGCGTCGATGCTCAGCGCGGCCGGCGACGACAACGTGGTAAGCGTCTCCTCGCGCGGCATGGCGCTCAGCTTCCTGGGCGGCGCCATCGGAGTGGCGATCATGGAGTCGGTCGTGTCCGGCCGCCTCATCCCGGGGGTAACCGGTAGGGGTTACGCGCTGCTGCCCGCGGCGCTCTTCTTCATGGTCTGTTGCCTGCCCGGTATATATACCCCCGCGCTGTGGCAGAAGAAGACAGACCCGGTGAGCAGGCCTCCAGGTAGGCTTCACCAGCGGATGCTCGAACTGTGGCGGGAATCGTCGCGCGAGTACCGGGCAGGTTGGTTCCTCGCAGGGTACTTCGCCCTCAACTCCGCCATCATGGGCCTGACCCTGTATCTGCCCCTCCACATCAAGGACGTCACCGGCTTCGAGGGCCTCGAGTTGTTGGGCGTCTTCGCGGTCGTGGTGCCGATGTCGGCGGCGGGAGCCCTGGTCGTCGCCAAGATGCGGCCCGACCGGGCGATGGCACGCCGCATAATCCTGGTGGGCCTCACGCTGCTGGGCCTCAACGCCCTGGTGTTCAGTCTGATGACCGCGCTGCCCTTGGTAGTACTGTGCGCCGGCCTGCACGGGCTCTTCTCCGGGGCTCTGACGTCAACGGTAAGGGGCGCCTATGCGTTGACCTTCCGCTCGGACTACCAAGCACTCGCCTTCGGCCTCTTCGGCGCCGTCCAGAGGCTCTCACAGGGCGTAGGGGCCTTGCTGTCTCCGCTTGCCGCCGCGGCCAGCGGGACCGGCGCTACGGCAACGGGGATAGCCGCCATGGGTGTGCTCGCCCTCATCGGCGTCCCCCTCTTTGCCCGCTGGGGGCTCGGCACCGCCCCGGCCTCCGAGCACTTCGCCTCGATCGAAACCGAGGCCGAGCCGAAGACGGAGCCAAGAGAACTCTGACTCTTACGGAGCCGGCGTCAGCCTTTCCGCATCTCCAGCGCGCATTCGAGCATAACGTCGTACAGGTCGGCGATATCGGGTTCGTCGACGCAGGAGTGGGCTACGCGGATATCGGTATCGCTCGTCGATATCACTCCCACCCCGTGTTCATTCAGTAGCCGCACCCGGTATGCCTCGGCGTCGAGGTCGTGCATCCTGAGACACATGAAATAGCCCGAGTTGAAGGGGTACGGCGTCCAGGCCTGGGCGAACTTGGGATCGGCCAGCACCTTCCTGGCGGTGGCCGCCCGCTGCTGAAGCACCGCGAACTTCTCGGCCTTCTGTGCGTTGTACTCGGGGTCGTTCATAGCCCTCATCAACAACTCCTGAGACACGTTCGGGGAGTTGGAGATGGTACCGCGGATGCAGCCGCCGGTCTTCTTCTCGATTGCCTCGTAGGCGCCTTGCCCCCCCGCGATGCCGTAGGTCATGAAGGCCAGGCGCAACCCCCAGGCGAAGTCCTCTTTGGAGGCCCCGTCGAGCTTGATGGCCAGCAGCCGCGGGTGCGCGTCGGCCAACCGGGTGAAGAGAGACTCCTTCATGACCTCGTCGTCGAAGAAGAGGCCGAAGTAGGCGTCGTCGCAGATAGCGACGACGTCGCATCCGCCTTCAGCCGTCTCGACCAGAATGCCCCGGATGGCGTCGGCCTCGGCCGGGGTGATGGAATAACCGGTCGGGTTGTTCGGGAAGTTGAAGAGCACGACGAGCTTGTTCCGGCCCGCGTTTTCGGCGATAGTCCGGCGGAAGCCTTCGACGTCGAAGCCTTTTGCCAGGTCGAGCAGAGGATAGCGGCCCGTCGCGGCTCCTCGCTTGACGGCAAAGATCAGCAGATAGTTGCCCCACAGCTTGTCCGGCAGAAGGAGAAGGTCTCCTTCGTCGACAAACATGTCGGCGACCGTGCTCAGCCCGTGGGTGATGCCGCTGGTGACGACAGGCAGGCTGATGGGGATGTCGCCCAACGACGCGTTCTTCTGCTTGATCTCCTCGCGCCAGGCCTTCCGGATATCGGCACGGCCGGCCGAGGGAGCGTACGGAAGCACCGCGTCGGCTCCCAGGTCGGAAAAATGGCGCATGATGGACTCAAGTCCCATAGAGCGCTTGGCCTCGCGGGCCTCACCGATAGTGGCGTTGTAGCGGTGCGCCTTCTGGTTCGCCTCCGCCGTCTGCGTGAGGATGCCCTTGGGGAAGTACAACTCGCGGCCGAGCGCGGAGAGCATCCGCATGACGGCCGGCGCTTCCTGCTCGATCGTCCGATTGAGTTCAGCCGCCAAGGGGTTCATGTCGTACCTTTAGCCAAGACGTTCTTTGAGGGCGGCCAGCTGCGTGCGGAGTTCGGCCGGTAGCCTGCCTCCAAATTCATCGTAGTACTTCGACAGGCCCTCGGCTTCTCGCCTCCAGCCTTCCCGGTCGACGGCAAGCAGCGCCTCCATGCTCTCAGCCGGGATGTCCAGGCCGGAGAGGTCGAGCGCCTCCGCGGTGGGAAGGTAGCCGATGGGCGTCTCCACCGCTTCGCCGCCCCCTTCGACCCTCTCGAAGATCCACTTGAGGACGCGGCTGTTCTCGCCGTACCCGGGCCATAGGAAGCGCCCTTCGTCATTCTTGCGGAACCAGTTGACGAAGAAGACTTTCGGCAGTCTCGCCGGGTCGGTCCGTTGGGCGAACGAGAGCCAGTGAGCGAAATAGTCGCCCATGTTGTAGCCGCAGAACGGCAGCATGGCGAACGGGTCGTGCCGGAGCACACCGGTCTTGCTGAGGTTGGCGGCCGTGGTCTCCGAGCCGGCCGCCGATCCCATGAACACGCCGTGCTCCCAGTCGAAGGCCTGGTTGACGAGCGGGATGGTGCCGGCCCGCCGGCCGCCGAACAGGAAGGCCGAGATGGGGACACCGCCCGGGTCTTGCCATTTGGGGTCGATGACCGGGCACTGCCGCGCCGGGGCGGTGAAGCGGGAGTTGGCATGAGCGGCCTTGCGGCCCGAGTCGGGCGTCCAGTCGTTGCCCTCCCAGTCGATGAGGTGCGGCGGAGCGTCGACCCCCATGTCTTCCCACCACACGTCGCCGTCGTCGGTGAGACCGGTGTTGGTGAAGATGCTGTTTTCGGTGACGCTGTCCATCGCGTTGGGGTTTGACTGGTGTGACGTCCCGGGAGCCACGCCGAAGAATCCGGTCTCGGGGTTCATGGCATACAGGCGGCCGTCTTCGCCGAGCCGCATCCAGGCGATGTCGTCACCGACGCAGGTGACCGTCCAGCCGGGAATGGTCGGCTTCATCATGGCCAGATTGGTCTTGCCGCAGGCGCTGGGGAAGGCCCCGGCGATGTAGTGGGTCTTGCCCTCGGGCGAAGTGAGCCCGAGGATCAGCATGTGCTCGGCCAGCCACCCCTCCTTGCGCGCCATCGACGAGGCGATGCGCAGAGCCAGGCATTTCTTACCCAGAAGAGCGTTGCCCCCATAGCCCGACCCGTAGGACCAGATTGAGGGGTCTTCGGGGAAGTGGACGATGTATTTGTGCTTGGGGTCCCGTTCGCAGGGCCAGGGCACGTCTCCCTGGAACGGGGCAAGCGGCGCCCCCACCGAATGCAGGCACGGGATGAACTCGCCGCAGGTGCCCAGCGCTTCGAGGACCGGGAGGCCCACCCGGGTCATGATGGACATGTTGGCGACCACATAGGGGGAGTCGGTGACCTCGATGCCGATCTTGGAGAACGGCGAGCCGACGGGCCCCATGGAGAACGGGATGATGTACATGGTCCGCCCTTCCATGCACCCCTGGAAGATACGCGCCATCTTGAGCTTCATTTCGCGAGCGGGCACCCAGTTGTTCGTCGGACCGGCCTCGGCCATGTCCGTGGTGCTGATGAAGGTGCGGTCCTCCACCCGGGCCACATCGCTCGGGTGAGAACGAGCCAGGTAACTGTTGGGCCTGAGCGTTTCGTCCAGGGGCGTGAACGTCCCCTGCTTGACCAGGAGGTCGCACATGTATCGGTATTCCTCTTCGGAGCCGTCGCACGTGTATACGTTTTCCGGCTGGCAGAGTTCTACCACATCCCTGAGCCAAGCAAGTAACTCCCCGTGCTGGGTGAGCGCGTCAAGCGCAGCCGCCATGCCTTCTCCTTCCCTCGCCGCCACCGGTGGCGAGTTCTCGTCAAGTCCTCAGACACATAAGGCCGGCGCGGACCAGATCTAGTCTCGCGACCGGCCTCCCTGTGCGACCGATGGTTCGTCGCCACCTCCCGCGCAGTCTGCCAGTGAGAAAAAATACCATGTATCCTCGCGCGCTGCCTGTTACCTCCCCGGGTACACTCAGCGCGTGCCTCCTTCGGGCCGCTCCGGCCCCAGCCGTCGCACCGCCACCGCTATCGCCCCCAGCCCGGTATGGGTGGAGAGGACGGCGCCGCATTCCATCATCGGGATCTCCTGATCGGGGCCGAACCGCTTGCGCAGTTGCTGGAGGAGATAGGACACCGCGGCCGGAGAGTCGGCGTGGGCGACGGCGATCCGGACCTCTTCCCCGGCCGCGAAGTCGGCCGCCCGGCGGGCCACCCCCCTGATCGTCCGGTTGTAGCCCAGATGGCCACCGTCGGCATGAGCGGCCCCATTCTCGTCGAATAGGATGACGGGCTTGAGCTTGATCAAACCCGCCATGTAGGCGACCTTGGAATTGACCCTTCCGCCTTTGACCGCGAAATCGAGCGAGGGCGTCGCCCCGTATACCCGGGTGTTGCGGGCCGCCGATTCGGCGGTCGCCACCACCTCCTCGAGCGAGGCCCCGCTCTGGATCGCCTCCCCCGCCGCCTCGATCACCAGACCGAGCCCTACCGAGAGGTGTCGGGCGTCGACCACTCTGATCCGCGAGGGGT
Organism: uncultured Actinomycetota bacterium; assembly: GCA_963783835.1. GTDB lineage: Bacteria > Actinomycetota > Thermoleophilia > RBG-16-64-13 > RBG-16-64-13 > CAIQPS01. The sequence goes on along the minus strand of CAWAOX010000015.1, from coordinate 348,543 downwards.
CTATGTCGGCGGCTGCGCCGACGGCCGACTGATAGGTCCCCGACATCCGCGGGGAGAGATGGATCGACACGATGCTTTCGTGGCTCTCGAGGAGGGCCTCGTAGACCCGGCGAAAATCGGCGCGGTTGGGCTGGGAGGTCCGCGGGAGTTCCTCCGCGTCTCTGACCAGCCGGTAGAAGTCCGGTGAACTAAGCTCCACCCGATCGAGATAGGTCCTGCCCCCTATCGTCACAGTCAGCGGCACCATCACGATCCCTGACCGGATCTGGGCTGCCTCGGGGAGGTCGACCGTGGAATCGGTGACCAGAGCGATCGTGGCATCCTTCGCGGCGGCTTGCTGCGCCACCATGTCGTCGACCTTGAAGCTCTCTACAGTGGCCACCGCCTCTAGAGCGCCGCGGAACGCAGCCGGTTCGTTGGTGTGCAGATGGATGCGCATGTGCGCGGCCCCTCCCGCCAACACCAACGACTCGCCAAGGTGGCCGATCGCGTGTTCGATGCGGTCCCGGTCCAGCCTCTCGCCGCTCAGCAGCGCTTCAGCGCAGTAGCGGAACCGCTCGTCGACCTCGGCGCTGCGGGCGCCGGTCATGCGCCCCGCCCCGCTCGCCACGAAGCCGCCTCCGCGGGGGCCCGAGATCCCTGCCAATTCCTCGTAAGCCGCGGGGAATGTCAACGACTGCAGGACAGCCGCTTCCTGCGCCCGGTGGCCACGGATGGGGTCGAGCATGCCCTCCAGGAAGTAGACGAACCCCTGCCCCCCGGCGTCAACCACCCGGTTGCGCGCAAGCACCTGCAGCTGCAGAGGAGTCGCCGCCAGAGCCACCCGGGCCGCCTCGAGCGCTTGGGCCATGAGGTCGCGAAAATCCGGCGCGCGCTCGGCGTCGGCTGCCAGTTGCGTCGCCCACGCCTTGAGTACCGAGAGGATCGTACCCTCGCGTGGATGCTGCACCGCGAGGTAGGCCGATTCCACGCCTCCGGCGGCGGCTTGGGCGAACTCACCGGCGACGACGGCGCGCTTCAAGTGAAGCCCCTCCGCCAAGCCGTGCAGGAACTGGGCGAAGATCGCCCCCGAGTTCCCCCGAGCGCCGATCAGGGCGGCGTCGGCGGCCATGCGGGCGGCCATGCCGATTCCCGCGGGCGGCGTCCGGCCCAAGCCGGCCGCCGCGGCGGTCAGCGTCGCCGCGAGATTCGCTCCGGTGTCGGCATCGGCCACCGGGAAAACGTTGATCCTGTCGAGGGTCGCCTGACCTTTGACAACGGCGTAGGCTCCTGCCCGCAGGCTATCGGCGAAACCGTGGCCACTCAGTGAGTTCAAGGGCAACTCGCCTTCCGCTTGGGGATCTCCGTAGCTAGCAGTATCACTTTATCGCGCCTCCGTCGGCGACACCACAGTCCCTCAGGGGCCGTAGCCTACCCCGCCACGGCCGCCCGCACCACGTCCAGCGTGCCGGCGGACTGCAGCTTCTCGTTCTTGTGAGCGATGAACGCGGCATACTCGGCAATGAAAATCTTGCCCGGGTCGCGCAGATCGAACTTCTCCGGCTGATCCCGGAAGAACTCCCGATGCACGCGCGTCCACACCAGCCGACCGTCGGTGTCGATATTCACCTTGGTCACCCCAAGCGGCACGGCCCGAGCGAACTCGTTCTCGTCGACCCCCTTGGCTCCCTTGAGGGCGCCTCCGGCCGCGTTGATGCGCGCCACTTCCTCCTGAGGAACGGATGACGATCCGTGCATCACCAGGGGAAAGCCGGGGAGGCGCTTCTGAATCTCGGCCGCGACGTCCAGATGCAGCCCTTGATGGCCCGCGAACTTGTAAGCGCCGTGGCTCGTCCCGATGGCGACGGCAAGACTGTCGCAGCCCGATTCCCGCACAAATATCTCCGCCTCAGCCGGGTCGGTGAGGTGGGCGTTCTTCTCGTCCACCTGCACGTGCTCCTCCACCCCGCCGAGCCGGCCCAGTTCTGCTTCCACCGAGATCCCCCGGGCATGCGCGGCCTCCACCACCTGGCGGGTGATGCGGATGTTCTCTTCCAGCGGCTCACCGGAGGCATCGATCATTACCGAGGAGTAGAAGCCGCTTTCGATGCAATCGAGCGCGGTCGGCAGGTCACCGTGGTCCAGGTGCACCGCGAAGATCGCCTCGGGGAAGATCTCGTCGGCGGCCTTGATCATGGCCTCGAGCATCCGTTTGTCGGCGTACGAACGGGCGCCCTTGGAGATCTGGATGATGAAGGGAGCTCGGGAATCGATGTTTCCCCGAAACAGGCCGAGGGTCTGCTCCATGTTGTTGATGTTGTACGCACCTACCGCGAACCTTCCGTACGCGATCTTGAACAACTCTTTGGTCGTTATGATCATCCCGGCTCCTGTCAGGCCTTCTGGGCGTCCCAGTAGGCTTCGGCTTCTACTTCCATGAGCTCCAGCCTGTCGTAGTAGTCTGGAAACTCCTTGAGGTGCGCGTAGGCGATCTTGCCTGTCAGGAGCATGTCGTCGCCGGTCACGTTGGTCTCCGGATCGCGGGCCCCGTGCTCGAGCTCCACCTCCATACCCTTGTGGAACTGATCGACGTCGAAGCTCTCCCAGCCGACGCCCAGACTATCGCCGACCATCCTGGCTTCGTCGAGCGTGAAGCGACCCGTGCCGCTCATTCGTAGACCTCCCCTTCTCGTATCTGCTCTAGGCGTTCGTAACCAGAAACTCCTCCATGACGATGGCTCGAGGCGGTGTCGCGTCTCCCGCCCACTCGACGGCTTCTTTCAACTCGTACGAATTCGCAAAAGCGTGCGCGTGCTCGACCGTATCCCACTCGAAGAGCGCGATGATGTTGTTCGGGTCGACGGAGTTCCGATAGAGCTTGCCGCCCTTCGAGCCGCTCCGCTGTCTCCGGGCCTCATCGTCGTTGTAGATCACCTCGAACCTGTCGTAGTTCGCCACATTGTGTTGGATCAGTACGTACGGCATGGCGCCCCTCTCCTTTCCTCCGGCTTTCTATGTTCAGCCCGAACTCCGTCCCGGCCCCTGCGGCCAGGGCTATTCCGCCTTCAGCGCCGCCAGCACATCCGCCGTGGTCGTCACCCACCCGAACGCGTGCTCCACGTTCCATTCGGTCGCCAGCCGGTTGTGTTCCGGCCCCGAATTGTTGCAGGCGTCGGCCACGAGGAGGGGCCAGTAGTCGAGCAAATAGCCGTCCCGCAGCGTGGTCTCGACGCAGACGTTGGTCGCTACCCCAGTGTAGAGGCAGTAGCGGATCCCGTGGGTCTTCAGGATCATGTCGAGGTTCGTGCCGACGAAACCCGAATAGCGCTGCTTACGCACCACCGCGTCCCCGGCACTTGGGGCTATCTCCTCCACCACTTCCTCGTCCCAGGTGCCCTCCGTGACGTACTTGCCCCAGTTCTCGGGCCGGGCCTTCATGAGGACGAGTCCTAGCTCCTTGTGCCAGTTCGGGGACTCGGGCCCACCGGAGTCGGAGTAGTCTTCGTTGTAGCTCATCTTCAGGTAGACCACTTTGACCCCGGCCGCCCGCAGTGCCGGCAGCAACCGGGCGTTGTTCGCGATGCAGGCAGGCGCGCCCGATATGTCGTAGCCCGCCTCGTCGAACATGCCCCCCTGGCTGACGAAGGCGTTCTGCATGTCGACGACGACGACCGCCGTGCGCGCCAGATCGATCCGGATCGGCTCGGGTCTCGCCGCGATGGTCGCCGGCCTCGGCTCCCCAGCTACGGCCCTCTCCTGGTCAGTCATGTCCACCTCCAGCATCGGCCTTCTCCGCAGTCCTGCCCATAGGGTACCGCTTTCCCAACCCGAGTCTCTCCTATCGCCGCGCGGCGCCGCCGGCCCGTCAAGTAGCCGCTCCGCGGAGCGCCCCCCCTCCCGCCCCCCCTTCGAGCACCTTCTCGGGAGTCATCGGAAGCGAGTGGACTCTGATCGCGACCGCGTCGTAGAGAGCATTGGCGATGGAGGGCGCGACGTTGGTGATGCCGGTCTCTCCGACCCCCTTGGCACCGAAGGGGCCCGTCGGGTCGGGCTCCTCGACCAGGATGACCTCGACCTCGGGCATGTCGAGCGTGGAGAGCATCTTGTAGGTGGCGAAGCTATCGCTGACCACCTTGCCCGTCTGCCTGTCGATGACCAGGTCTTCCGTGAGGGCGTAGCCGAGGCCCTGCGCCGCGCCCCCTTCGAGGCACCCTTCGACGGTGAGAGGGTTGATCGCCCTGCCAATATCGTGCGCTATCACCAGCCGGAGGACCTTGATGACGCCCGTCTCGACGTCCACCTCGATCTCGGCGAAGCCCGCCTGGAAGTTAGGACAGTGCATGACGCACTGATGCTTGCCGGTCGCCATTATGTGCTCGGCGTCCGTACCGTAGTCGTAGATCGCATCTCGGGAGATGTCGGCCACGCTGATCGTCGTGCCGGGATCGGCCTTCACGTAGACCCGGCCGTCGCGCACGTCCAGCTCGTCGGCGCGCATGCCCAGACGGCGCGCGGCTCGGGCAAGGATTGCCGCCCTGACCTTCTTCGCCGCATCGATCACCGCATTGCCGATGGCGTACGTGGAGCGGCTGGCGTGAGTGCCGATATCAAAGAGGGTGACATCTGTGTCCCCCGTCACTACCCGGATGTCCTCGTATCGCAGGCCGGTCGCCTCCGCGGCGATCTGCGAGAGCACCCCCAGGATGCCCTGGCCCATCTCGCAGGGGCTCACCGACAGTTGTGCGGAGCCGTCCTCGTTCAGCTTGATCACGGCTGTGGAATGCTCCAACAGGAACCCGCCTGCGCCGCTCGCGTGGGTCATGATCGACATCCCCACTCCGCGACGATAGCGGCCTTGCTTCTCCACCCCCCAGCCCTGCCACCTGTCCTTCCAGCCGACGGCCTCCGCGCCCCGCTCTATGCAGGTGGAGAGAGCACAGGTCGTAAGGTTCTGAGGCTCCCACATGCTGGGCTCGCCCACTCCCCTGGCGTTCTTCAGGCGGAACGCCACCGGGTCCATCCCGCACTTCTCGGCCGCCATGTCGACGACCTGTTGCAGGATGAACGAACCTTCGGGATTGCCATAGCCCCGCATGCCGCTCGAGGTGGGATTGTTCGTGTAGACCATGGTCGCCTTGCCTCGTACTGCCGACGACCGCAGGACGCCGAGGGTCGACTGCATGTTCACCGCGCTGATCGTCCCGCTGTGGGAGAAGTAGGCGCCCGCATCGGAGAGCACGCTCTGCTCTATGGCTTTGATCGTCCCGTCTCCGTCGACCCCGATCCTGATGGTCTGGCGCTGCTCGGTCCGGCTGTTCCACCCGTTGAAATCTTCCTCCCGGGTGACCACCACCTTGACGGGCCTGGCCGCGACCTTCGCCAGCATCGCGGCTACCGGCTCGACGCCGAAGCTCAAACGGGCCCCAAAGCCGCCGCCCACCGCCGGCGTGATCCAGCGGACCTTGCCCTCGCCGATGTCGAACACCCTCGTGCCCATGGCCTTCTTCGCGAGATGGGCGTTCTGGCAGGGCGACCACACCGTCAGCCTTCCCTGGGGATCCCAAGAGGCGATAGCCACATCCGGCTCCATGTGGGCCTGCTTCTGGCGGGAGTTGCGCCCGGAGAACTCCACGACGTGAGCGGAGGCCGCCAGGGCCGCATCGACATCTCCCCGATTGAAGGGGTGGTCGACGACGGCGGCAACGTTGTCCTTCCAGCCGTCATGGACCACCGGCGCCCCGTCCTTGAGCGCCTCTTCGGGATCGAACACCGCCGGAAGCACCTCGTACTCCACCTCGATCAGATCGAGGGCACGCTCGGCCGTGTAAACGTCCACCGCCGCGACCGCGGCGATCCAGTCCCCGATGTAGCGGGCCTTGTCGGACAGGATGAACTGATCCTGGTTCTCGCCTTCGTAGGCGAAAGCCGGCAGGCCCTCGGCCATCACCGAACGGGTGAAGCCCCGCTTGGGAACGTCGGCGTAGGTGATCACCGCGGCCACGCCCGGAAGTGCCGAGGCCTTGGAGACATCTATCTTCGCTACCCTCGCATGGGCGTGAGGGCTCATGAGGATGCGCCCGATGAGCATGCCGGGGATCGTGATGTCGGCCCCGTAGAGGGCCGTCCCGGTGGCCTTGGCGGCAACATCCGGCCGGCCCAGCCGCCTGCCGACCGAGGAAAAGGCGCCGGCCGAGGAGGCATCGGTAGTCATCGTCCACCCCCGTCCCTCATGGCGGCTGCCGCCACCTCGACCGCGTCGACGATCTTCACGTAGCCGGTGCACCTGCAGAGATTGCCGGCCAGAGCCTTCCTGATCTCGTGCCTGGTCGGCTCGGGGTTCTCGTCGAGCAACGCCTTGGTCGCCAGGATCATGCCGGGCGTGCAGAAGCCGCACTGCACAGCGCCTTGATCGACGAAAGCCTGCTGGATGGGGTGCAACTCGTTCCCCTCCGCCAGCCCCTCGATCGTCAGGATGCTCTTGCCTTTGGCCGTCACGGCCAGGGTCAGACACGAGAACGACGGTCTCCCGTCGATCAGGACGGTGCAGGCGCCGCAGTCGCCGGCCCCGCACGCGTACTTCGCCCCGGTCAGTCCGAGCTTGTCTCGCAGCACGTCGATGAGGAGCATGTGCGGCTCGATGATGACCTCGTGCTCCTGTCCGTTCACCAGGAAGGTAGCGATCTCCTTGGCCATCACGCCTCCTTCCCTGCTGCCGCTCGCGCGGCCGCCTTCTCGAGGGCGTCCCTCACCAGCACCCGCACCATCTCCTTGCGGTACCACGCCGTGGAGCGGACATCGGAGATGGGGCACACGGCGTCGGCCGCCGCGTCGGCCGCGTCGGCTATCGCGTGGGCCCGCATGGCCCGGCCGATAAGGGCCTGTTCCGCAGCCGCCGCACGTACCGGCGTCGGCGCGGCCGAGCCCACGGAGACTCCTGCGCGAACGCAGACGTCTCCGGCAAGCTCGATCATCACCGCTGTGTTCACCTTGGCGATGTCCTCGGAGGTCGTCGACAACTTGAGGAACGAGCCGGCGCTGCCCGCGGCCGGCGCCGGCACCACTATCTCGGTGACGATCTCGTGCGGGCCGACCGCCGTCTTGCCTGCGTCCAGGAAGAACTGCTCGATGGGTATCACACGCTCCCCGTTCACCCCCCCGATCCTGACGCGGGCCCCCAGCGTGTACAAAGCCGGCGCAACATCGGAGGCCGGCGTGCCGACGCACAGGTTGCCGACCATCGTGCCCATCGCTTTGGTCTGCACCGAGACGATCGCGCTGATGGCCTCGGCCAGCAACGGCCATCTCCGCCGCACGGCGGGCGCCGTCTCGACCTGCCGCAGCGTCGCGAGCGCGCCGATACAAAGCGCGCCGTCCGCCTGTCCCCCAGCGTGAGCGTCGATCCGGATGTAGTCCAATCCCGGCACCTTCTGCAGGCTCACCACTCTATCCACGACGACTTGGCGCAAGCGCATCTTGAGCACCAGATCGACCCCGCCGGCCAGCACCCTGGCTCGGACGCCGTCCACCAGCGACACTGCCTCCGCGACCGTGACCGGCTCGGAGAACTCAAAGGGTAACAGGACCCGATGCATGCTCCCCCCTACTCGTAGTACTCCGGGCACGCCTTCAGCGTATCGAACTGCTCCTGGTCGTGGCCGAAGATAATCTGGCCTTCTTCCTTCTCCACCAGATCGCGCACGCGCTTGAAGCTCCACAACTCCCCGGCGGCCGACCACGTGAAGGCATGCGGTATGCCCGGAGCGTAGCCGTTGACCGGAATGTCGTAGTACATGCCTCGGTGCTCGCAGGCCGAGAGGAAAACCGGACCGGTCTTTGGCAGCCGGACCATCACGTTCTGGAACCCCGGCGTGTGCCCGGGCAGCGACAGGATCTCCACGTCCTTGCCGAGCAACTCGTAGTCCCCCTTGATGGACATGAAGTCGAGCCCCGGCACCTCGAAATACTTGCGCACATACATCCAGGTGTGGAACTGCTCCACGGCGGGCTCGTCGCCGGGACGCGGCGGAGTGCCTATGCGAGTGGCATATTCCTGCTCGGCCTCCTGCACCACGATCTTGGCCTTAGTGTTGGCGAATTGGGGCAGGTAGCCGGCGTGCTCGCTCATGAGATGAGAGATGACCACGTAGTCGACGTCCTCGGGCTTGACCCCGATCTTGGCCAGCTGGGCGATTGGGTTCTGGTCGGGAGCCTGCTTCATGTGGAAGCCCTCCGGACCCTTGCGGTGAGGGAACCCCACCAGCTTCTCGAACCACTCCCGGGTGAAGCCCAGGTCGAAGACGACTTTCGCCTTCGGATGGTCGATGAAGAATTGGATATTGCGGATGCCGAAGGGCCCTTCCCTGTATTCCTCCCCGGTGGCGTCGCAGGTGCCGAAGTGCCAAAGGAACCCGTGCTCTGTCCACATCTGGCCGCAGTCGAGGATGTACAACTTCATACTCATGCTCGCTCCTCCATGCTGTGCTCCGGCGTGTGCGTCAACGTGCGCATCGGGGCCCGTCTCAGTCCTTGAGACAGGCGACGACGTCGATCTCTACCAGCATGCTCGGCCGGGCCAACGACGCCGGCATGACAAAGGTGCTTGCCGGCGGCTCTTCGATCAGACCCGGGGCATACTTCTGGTAATACTCGTACTCGGTGGCCCGCATCACGTCGTAGTTCTTGACGTCTTTGAGGTAGATCGTCGTCTTCACGATGTGCTCCATGGAACTGCCCGCCTCGTCCAGCGCGGCCCGGACCTTGTCGAGAGCGACCAGCATCTGCTCCTTGACATCGTCCGAGGAGACGTCGCCCGTCTCCATGGTGCGTCCGCTCATGCCCGACAGGAACACGATGTCGCCGACCACGACGGAGCGGGCGAACTTCTGTTTCTGGCCACCGTAGTACAGAGGGTACGTCTTCTTCTTCATGTGCGGCTCTTGGTCATTTGGGGCTCCTGGTCACGTGATCTGCTCGTCGATGCCTACCGTCCGGAACGGTATCCGGGCGAACGGGAGTGTCTTCTGGTCGATGAAGATGCGGTCGCGTTTCCATTTCTCTTTCAGCCGGGCCCGTCTTTCCTCGGTAGCCTGCCTGTCTATCACCGTGCCAGACCGGTCGAGGACCGCGCCGTAGTCCCGGCCTGCACTTTCTGCCGACACGAGCCCGATGTCCAGGTCGTGTTGCAGGAAGTCGAGGTCCCGGTCGAGAGGATCGCCGTAGCCGCCCCCTCCCGGCGCCCGGAAATAGAGGACGTCCCCCGGTAGGACTATCTTACCGCCCGCCCGGTCGATCGGCGTTTCGCTGCCGTCCGCGTGGAGGATCTTGTTCTCGCCGTGCAGCCCGGGCATGCCGCCAAAGATCCCGTACGGAGGGATGACGCAGCGGTCGTTCGCACCCCCCACCTCGCACTCGTGCTCCAGCGGCCGCATGATCGTCACCCCCGACATGCCGCCCCTGAACCTACCGGGGCCGCCCGAGTCGGGGTAGAACGCGTACAACTCCACCAGGAACGGGTAGCGGGTCTCGAACACCTCCATGGAGACCTGGGAGACGCTGCCGCCTATGCGGGGCCCGCCGGCGAGTTCGAACCCGTCCTTGGTCGCCCTGGCTCCCCACGCGGTAGGGTCCGAACCGAGATACCACGCGTAGTACTCGCCGGTGCGAGGATCGAACCCGCCCGCGGTGTGCGCGGTGGCCGTCCCCGAGTCGCCCCCGATGACCTTCTCTGGGATGACGCGGGCCAAGGCGGCACTCACCGTGTCAATAATGCGCAAGGAGGTCTCGGTATTACCGCTCACCACCGGCGCCGGGAACCGGGCGTTCACCACCAGTCCCTCGGGAGCGATGATCGTGACCGGACGATAGCAGCCGTGGTTCTTGGGAATCGTCGGGTCCGTCAGGTTGAAGAGCGCGCAGTACGTGGCCGAATAGGCGACTCCGAGGACACAGTTGGCCGGCCCCTTCACCTGGGGGTCGGAGTCGCTGAAATCTACGGTGACGCTGCTGCCGTCGACGGTCACCCGGGCGTGGATCTTCACGGGGCGGTCTTTGTCGATGCCGTCATTGTCGAGGAAGTCCTCGAAGACGTAGGTGCCGTCGGGGATCTTGGCAATCTCGGCCCGCATGAGCTGCTCCGAGTAGTCCATGGCCCATTCCATGGCCGCGGTCATTCCGGCGGCGCCGTACTTGTCGAAGAGCTCCCCGATCCGCCTGGCCCCCAGACGACAGCCGGCTGCCTGGGCCTGCAGATCGCCCCAGGAGAACTGCGGGACCCGGACGTTGGCAAGGAAGAGGTCGCGCACTCCCTCGTTGAGGACGCCGGCGGCGTAGAGCTTGATCGGCGGGATGCGCACCCCCTCCTGGAAGATGCTCACGGTGTCGCCGGCGAAGCTACCCGGATGCATGCCCCCGATATCGCCGTGGTGCCCTCGGGACACGGCGTAGGCGACCAGTTCCCCCTCGTGGTGGACGGGGGTGATCACGTCCACGTCCGGGAGATGGGTGCCGCCCGGGAAGGGGTTGTTGTGGATGAGGACATCCCCCGGCTCGAGATTCCCCTTACCGAACCGGTCGATGATCGCCCTCGCGCTCAGTTCGAGCGCCCCGAGATGTACCGTGACCCCCATGGAGGAGGCGATCAGCCGGCCTTCGCCGTCGAGGAGCGCCGTGGAGAAGTCGAGCACCTCGTTGAAGATGGGGTGATACGAGGTGCGCTTGAGAACCTCGGCCATCTCGAGGGGTACGGACTCGAGCAGACTTCGCAAGACTCCAAGGGTGAACACGTCCGGGCGCCGGCCCGCCGCGCTGCGCGCATCGTCGCCGGGGATCACAGCGCCAACTCCACTATGAGGGTGCCGAATCGATCGACCATCGCCGTCTCTCCCGGGGGCAGCACCGTCGTGGTGTCCATCTGCTCGACGATGGCCGGCCCCGCGATCACCATTCCCGCCGCAAGCCGCGACCGCTCGTAGGTGTCGCAATCCACGTAGCCGCCGGCCTCTTCGAAATAGACCTTCCTCGTTCCTTTGTGCGCGGGACCGGGGTCGGGAGTGCCCGCGGCCACCTCGGGCATCTCGCCCCTCTCTCGAGGGCCTACGGCCGACACAGAGAGCGTCATGAACTCGACCTCCGAATCCCGGGAGTCGTGTCCGAACAGGTGGAGATGCTTCTCGTGGAAGAGTGCGCCGAGCTTGCCGACGGTCTGCTGATCCATTCCCTCGATCAGCTCTCGCGGCACCTCCACCGGCACCTCGTGGGCCTGACCCAGGTAGCGCATGTCGATCTCGTAGCGAGTGACTACCTCGTCCGGCGAGAACCCCAGTTCCTCGATCCGCGCGGCCGCTTCCCTCGCGCTCTCCTTGAAGATGGCTTCCAGGCGGCCGGGGTCGGCCTGAGAGAGCCGGACGACGTAAGAACGATGGACGTCGTAGCGAGCGTCGGCGGTGATCAGACCAACGGCCGAGAACACTCCTGCGTTGAGAGGGATGATCACCCGGGGGATGCGGAGCTCCTGGGCCATGCGCACGGCGTGGATAGCGGCCGTCCCCCCCGACACCACAAGGGTGAAGTCCCGAGGATCGTGCCCACGCTGGACGGTGACGACCCGCATCGCCCCGATCATGTTCGCGTTCACCAGCCGGTAGATGCCATGAGCGGCTTCGGCCACCCCCATGTTCAGCCGGACGGCGACTTTCTCCCTGATGGCTTCTCGCGCGGCCGCTGCGTCGACCGTCATGTCGCCGCCCAGGTAGTAATCGGCGTTGATATAGCCGAGTACCAGGTCGGCGTCGGTCACGGTCGGCTCGTGGCCACCCTTGCCGTAGCAGGCGGGGCCGGGCACCGAGCCCGCGCTCCGAGGGCCCACATGTACGGCGCCGGCCCGATCTACCGAGGCGATGCTGCCCCCGCCCGCGCCGATCTCCACCATGTCCATCACGGGAACACCCACGAAATAGCGGCCGCCCAGCCAGAAGCGCGTGGTCACCTCGGGCCTGCCGTCCCGGACGCAGCAGATCTTGGCCGTGGTCCCTCCCATGTCGAAGGAGATCACGTCGGGATAGCCGAGCGAGACGCCAAGCTGCGCCGCTGCGGACACCCCTCCCGCGGGTCCGGAGTCGATGGTGTAGACGGGCCGGGTGGCCGCGACGGCCGCCGACATGATCCCGCCGCTCGACTGCATGAGGTAGAGCTCTTTCTGGAACCCACCCGCCCTCAAACGGTCGCGCAGCCTCTGCAGATACGACTGCATGATGGGCATCACGTATGCGTTGACGGTGGTTGTGCTGAGACGCTCGTACTCGCGGATGACCGGGAGGATCTCGCTCGAGATCGACAGGCTGAGACCGGGAAGCGCCTCCCGCAGGATCTCGGCAGTGCGCTGCTCGTGCACCGGGTTCATGAACGAGAACAGATAGCAGATGACGGCGGCTTCGACGTCCCGTTTGCGGAGCTCTTCCGCGATCTGCCAGACTACTGGCTCGTCCATCTGCTTCAGCACGTTGCCTCGGAAATCGAGACGCTCGGGGACCTCGAAGCGGAGCGGTCGCCGCACGAGAGGATCGTAGCCTCCGACATAGTCCTGGGGCAGGTCCATCTGCAGGTTGTACATGTCGTCCGGGTTATCGATGACCCGCTGTCCCCGGCGCAACTCCAGCGAGTCTCTGAAGCCCTCGGTCGTGATGACCGCGACCCTGGCGCCCTTGTTCTCGATGACGGCATTGACCCCGACCGTAGTGCCGTGGGAGAAGAAGTCGACCTGGGCCAGGTCGATCCCCGCTTTGAAGACCGCGTCCATCACACCGTCGGACTGGTCGGCCGGAGTGGTGGGGGCCTTGGCCACGATGACTCTACCTGCTTCATCCATGGCCACCAGGTCGGTGAAGGTCCCCCCAACATCTGCCCCAACACGATAGTTCACGCGGCCATCGCCGGGTACCGTCAATGGACCGTTAGAGTCGACGTGATCTCGGGCAGAGGAGCCTCTGAGCCGGACGGGCCCACCATCGCGGTCACCCGAGCGGTCACGGCATAGTCCCCCGCTGGGACATCCAGGGTGTCGTGCAACACCACCGAGAGGGACTTGCCCTGCTCCAGCGTGACGATCTCGACGCCCTGGGTGAAGCTCTTGCCGGCGCTCCAGGTGTATGCATCCACGTCTCCCTGGCTCAGGATCAGGTCTCCGCGCTGGCCGTCTGAGAACACAAGTCGCACTGGCGCCTGGCCGGTGTTGGTCACATCGAAGGCCCACCAGACCTGATCGCCCGAACTGACCGGCTCGCTCACCGGGCTGAACCGCAGCCTTATGCCTTCGAAGCTGATGTCCTCTTCGACCCGCGGGATCCCCTGGACCTCGAGAACGCCCTCTTTGACGACCCCCGTGAGCACCGGCCAATAGTCCGACCACGTGACCTCGGCGACGCCCACCTGCCCCGCGGTGGAAGTCAGCCCCACGAGGCCGTCCAGATCGAGCCCCTTGACCGGCAGGGTCGCCCCACCGGCTTGGGGAGGGTAGGATTCGGCCAACGCGGAGACCAGCATCGTCTGGTCACCGGTCGCGAACACTGCTCCTTGGACGTTGAGCTCTCGGCCTTCCTCGGCGGCCAGAGCTTGCTCCACCGTGAGGACCACAACGCTGTCGGGCCCAGTGGGAGCCCCGGGACCTTCGCCCGAGCAGCCGCCCGTGAACGCGAGCGCAAAGACCGCCACGGCAACCACCCCAATGAAGAGGGCTGGGGTAGCCAGAACAACCGTCCTGCTTTTCACCCAACTAGACACCGTTCTCCTCGAGACAGCGCGGCTCTGTATCACTTCGACGCCCGGCCATCGGAGCCGGTCTCGAGAGCTCTGCCGATGGAGAAGCCCCGTCCCAGATTCTCGCCCAGGCCGTAGTACTGGTTCTCGCTGGGCCCCCACCAGATGGGCCGCACGAGTTCGGCGGTCGGCTTGCCCTTGGCGTCCAGACAGCCTTCGTCGACCTTGACGTCGAGGATCTCGCCCACGAACAGCGTATGGAGGCCGAGTTCGGCCACATGGACCACTTTGCACTCGAGCACGAATGGGAACTCGCCCACATAGGGCGCTTCGACCAGGTCGGACGAGACTGGCGTGAGCCCGGCAGCAGCGAACTTGTCGGTGTCCCGCCCTGACGCCACGCCGAAGTAGTCGGCGTGCACCACCTGATCCTGGGTGGGCAGACTGATGGTGAACGCCCGACGCTGCATGAGATTCCCGTAGGTGTACGTGGCCTTGCGGACCGATATGGCGACGCACGGCGGTTTGCTGCAGCAGATCCCACCCCACGCGACAGTCATGACGTTGGGCTTACCGGCGGCGTCGTAGGTGCCCACGACGAACACAGGCGTCGGGTAAAGCCACGTGCCGGGGCCGAGTGACTTCTTCATCATTCCTCCCTACCAACGGTTGAAGTGGACACGGCCTGGATCGTAACGATCGGCCGGAGCAGGGTGCTCGGCAGGATACCCTATCGGCACCACTGCGAACGGGATCACCTGCTCGGGCAGACCAAGAGCCACCGCGATAGGCTGCATGCGCTCCTCGCGGGGATATGTGCCGCACCAAACGGCTCCCAGCCCGGCATCGTGGGCCGCGATGAGGAGGTTCTCGGTCGCCGCCGCGCAATCTTGCACCCAGAAGCCGGGACGCTCTTCGCGCTCCAGATCACCGCAGACGATCACAGCCAACTGAGCGTCACGGGCCATGCCCCCGTATGGGTTGGCCGTCGATACCACCTCGAGAGTCGCCCGGTCGCGCACGACGACGAACTGCCAGGGCTGCTGATTCCCGGCTGAAGGCGCAGCCATCGCAGCCCGGAGCAACTCGGTGACGAGATCGTCGGAAACGGGCTGTGCCGTGTACTTACGGATGCTGCGGCGCGTCAGGATAGTCTCCATCCACCCTCCGTCGGTCGGCGCATGTGCTCCGCCGGGTCGTAGCCTGCTGTCTTGGCCAAGGATACCCCGGGCAGCGGCCTTATGGAGGAGCAGTCCCCAAGCTCAGCGTTGCACCTCCGGTCCCCCGGCCACTTCCATCGGCTTCGCCGCCCGCCGGCGGGGGCGCATGCCCAGCAGGAAACGGAGGATGCTCACCCTCTGCCGGGTCAGGCGAGCACTTCCTTCACCAAACCCTCGAAGGCGTTGACGTACCGGTCGATGTCCTCGTCGGTGTGCTGTACCGACAACGTCCATTCCTCTTCGCGCCCCGGCGCCATGATGACACCGCGGTTGATGTTGTAGAGCCAGGCCAGGTTGCAGAGCTCGAAGTCCTGGTAGCGGATGAACGACTCGTAGTCGGTGATCTTGCCACTGGCGAAGTTGACGCAGCCCTTGGACGAGATGCCGACCGTGTAGCCGGGGAAGTCGTACGTGGCGCAGACGGCGTCGCACTCGGAGATAAGGCGGTCGTTCAGATAGTTGAGATGCTTGTAGGCATCCGGCGTCATGACTTCTTCCATGCTCGCCCGGGCAGCGGCCATCGACAGCGGGTTGCCGCTGTAGGTGCCGACCTGGTAGACCTTGCCGGTCTCTACCACGCTCATGACCTCTGCCGAGCCGCCGATGGCCCCCGAGGGCAGTCCGCCGGCCAACGCCTTCGCCAGCGTGACCATATCGGGCACGACGCCCCAGCGTTCGACGGCGCCGCCGGCAGCCGTGCAGATACCGGTCTTCACCTCGTCGAAGATGAGCACGATGCCGTGTTTCTTGGTTATATCGCGAACCGCCTGCAGATAGCCGGGCTCGGGGAGAACGACGCCAAGGTTCATCATGGCCGCTTCCATGATCACGCAGGCGGGCTTGCGACCCTCGTCGATGAGGTGCTGGATCCGCGCTTCCATCATGGGAGCGTCGTTGAAGGGCACCGCCGAGGTCATCTCGATGACAACCTTCGGTATGCCTGCGCCGTACGAGACCGACTTGTAGTTGTCGCGCTCGCCGATGTCGCCCCAGTCGGCGATGCCCAAGCTGACCATCACGTAGTCGTGGTGCCCGTGGTACGAACCGAATATCTTCATCACCTGCTCGCGCCCAGTGAAGGCCCGGGCGATACGGATGGCGTCCATCGTCGCCTCGGACCCCGAGTTCACGAAGCGCCACTTGGGCAACCGGAAGTTCTCGGCCAGATACTCGGCGACCACTATCGAGTCCTCGGTGGGCAGCGCGAACTGGGTCCCCAGCTCGCAGCGCTTCTTGATGGCCTCGATGATGGCCGGGTGGGCGTGTCCCTGGACCATACAGCCGAAACCGTTGTGGAAGTCACTGAGCTCAAGGCCGTCCACCGAGTAGATCTTGGAGCCCTTTCCGTGCGTGAAGTACACGGGATAGGGGTCGCGCATCTGATAACTGGAAGACACGCCGTTGACGAGCGACTTGGAGGCCCTCTTGAAGAGTTCGTAGGACTTGGGAGTGGAATCCTCGAGACGCTTCTCTTCCCGCTCCACCAACTCGGCGATGCGCTTCCGGTCCACCTTCATCGTTCCCGATGACATCTCTCTAACCCCCGGGTCTTGGTCGTCTGGATTCGCTCACGCAGCGTGTCAATCATAGCCGTCAGGAGAGGCTACAGGCAGTCTTTCGCCTCACGGATCTTTGGCGCTCTCGCCCTCCAACAGGGACTGGGCTCCCTTGGCCAACTCGTCACGGACCTCCCTGCCCGACGCTTTCCGGCCCATGACTTCCCATTCGTGCACCGACCCGCCGCGCTCCAGCGCCACCGGCGGCAACTCTCTCCAGCGCGTGATCCGGTACAACGTGCCTTCCTGTTCCACGAGGGCCCCCGCGGCCCACTCCGGCGTCCGGAAAGGCGGCTGGTGGGTGCGAAAGAGTACCCGTTCCCGGTTGAACAGCCAGCCCACGTCAGGCAGTCATCTCCTTGAGCCCCCAGGGGAACGCGTATTTCGGCATCATCTCCACGAAGGGGTCGGGGTCGAAGGCCTCGGGGCCGAGGACTCCGGCGCCCTTCCACACCCCGGTCTCGAGCAATTCCCAGGCGATGACCGGGCTGACCGCCGTCTGCCAGACCACGGCTTGGACTCCATACTCCTTCATGCAGGTCTCGTTATCGGCCACCTGATACAGGTAGACTTGGCGCGGCTTGCCGTCCTTGCTGCCCTTCACCCACGTTCCCGCGCATGTCTTGCCGAACATCTGGTCGCCCAAGTGGGCCGGATCGGGAAGGGTGGCCGCCACCACGTCCCGCGGCGCCACCTGCACGCCCTTGACGTCGATAGGGAAGCGGTTGTCCAGACCGAGCATCTTGATGGTCTTGAGGACGCCGATGAACTGGTCGCCCAGACCGTACTTGAAAGTGACCCGCTTGCACTTGACCCAGCGGGGCACGAGCAGGACCTCCTCGTGCTCCACGTTGACGCATTCCACCGGACCGATGCCTTCGGGGAAGTCGAACACCTCCGGCTCCGAGAACGGCTCCGTGGTACACCAGCCCTTTCCCTCTTCCCAGACCACAGGCGGGTTCAGGCACTCCTCGATGGTGGTCCAGATAGAGAAGTTCGGCGCGAACTCGTAGCCGCGGACCTCCAGGTTGGCCCCGTCGCGGACCCCGATCTCTTCGATCTCGTCGAACAAATGCTTCTCGGCGTACTTGGCGAATACGTCGGCCATCCCCGGCTCGACCCCCATGCCGACGAAAGCAAGCAACCCTTTCTTCTCCCACGCGCCGGCCCGCTCGAACTGGTAGTCGCCCAGCTTGACTCCGCACGTCGAGTACGGGTTGGTGGCATGAGCGGTGGAAAGCGTCATGGCCATGTCCATGTAGTGGCAGCCGGCCTCGTACGCCGCGTCGAAGATGGCCTCGTTGAACACTGGGTCCACCGCGTTGTGGATCAGGTCCACCCCGTGGCGCCGGGCCAAGCGCCTCGATCTGTTCTTTGTCGCCCGCATCGATGAACTCGACGGGCATGCGGCCGGCGCGGCCCACTTTCGCCTGGACCTCTTTCGCGCGCTCGACGTTGTAGTCGGCGAGGACCAGCTTCTCGACCCAGGGTCTATCCTTGCATAGGACCGCCATGGCTTCGCCCACTCCACCTACGCCTACCAGGAGAACCTTCATGTCCATCTCCTCGACTCGTTGACAGTTCTGGAGCGGCTGCCCCTCACTTCAAGAGTGCCGGGGCCGTTTCCGCCACCGGAGCGACTTCCTCTTGAGGTGTGAACGGATCGATATCCGGGATGCCCGGCTTCACGAACCGCTTCATCACGAAGTAGAGGATGGCCCCGATGGCTATTGCGATGCCGGCCAACCATATGGACTGCCAGCCCTCTTCGATGACCTGGCTATAGATGGCCAGGATGATGACCAAGGCGGGAAGGATGGTCACAATGAACAGGCCTATCAAGCCACCGGGAATACGGCTCCTCGGTATCTCGGGGAGCTTGCGGCGCAGCCACCACAGGGCGGCAAATTCCAGGAGAAGGGTCAGCGAGTTGAGAAGCACGTCAAGGACGACCAGGAAGGCAAACGCATTCACCGAGAAGACGGCAAAGACAACGCCGCTTATGATGATGGCGATCCAGGGCGTGCCCCACTTGTGGTGGACCCGCACCAAGGGCTTGGGCATCATCCCGTCCTCCGACAAGGCGAACGGGATACGTGTGGCCGAGATACTGCACCCGATGAAGAGTCCCACCATGGAGAGGATGGCCGCCACCATCATGAAGTTGCCGAGGAAACTGGCAAAGCCGCTGCCGGCACCCGAGGTAGTCTCCCCCACGGCCTTGGCGATATCAGGGAGCCACCAGCCTTCGGAGCTCGTCGCATCAACGCCCGCGGCCTCCATCTGCTCCGGCGTCATGCCCGCTGCTTCCAGGTCGGCCCCGATGCCGGCCCCCTCCTCTGATTCCTCGATGCCCCACAACAGGACCTTGTTGTTGTCACCGGCGCCTCCGTACAGGGCGGCGACGGTCGGAATGGCATACGTTGCTATGGCGGCGATAAGCACCAGGGCCATCGCGAGCGGATAGGTGCGCCTCGGCTTGACGATCTCGTCGCCGGCCGATGTAGGTAGCTCCCAGCCCATGTAGTTCCACATGACCACGAAGAGCCCGACGGAGAACGCTCCCGTCATCCCTGTGTCCTGCGGCAGAAACGACATCTGGAAGCTGCTGCCGTGGACTCCCCAGTTCCAGAAACCGAGCACGCTCATGATCAGCAAGGGGATCAAGAGAATCGCGCCGATCCAGACGCTGGTCATCCCGGCAACGCGGGCTCCCCTTATCTGCAGGACCGAAATGACCGCGATGATGACGATGGCCACGATCCACTGCATGACCCAGCCGGGGATGCCTCCGATGCCGTCGTTGATGGCCGGGAAGAAGAAGCCCAGATAGACCGCTCCGAGCACCGGATAGATGGCCACGTCGACCCACGACATCACCAGGTTCATCCAGGCTGTCATGAATCCTGTGAACGGGCCGAATGCCTGCTTCGTCCAGTGATAGTAGCCGCCCTCGACGGGCATCATCGACTGCAGTTCCCGCACCATGAGGATGTTCGGAATGCTATAGACGAAGGGGATCACCGCGATCAGCAGCAGCGCCATGCCTGCGCCCGAATAGCTGAACAGGGACTCGATGCCGAACGTGCCGCCGCTTACGGTGAAATAGATGATCCCGAAGAGAGGCAGCAGCGTCAGCGACCGTTTGAGCATCCGCCGCTCTGCGCTTATCTCCTTCGCTGCCGATGACCTTACTTCGCCGTCCATGACCCCTCCTTAGTCGATTGTCTACCGAACCCGAGTCGCACCATGCATCTGCATCAGCCGTCCCGGCGCCGCCACCGCCCCACCAGCAGCCCCACGCCGACGAGGATGAGCACTATCGGCCATATGTAGGACCAATCCAACTCGAGCAAGAAGGCCAGCGTCACAAACACGAGCAGAACCCCGATCAAGAGAGGACGCGCGACGTCTCCGCCGAACCGGCGGCCGTTCGCGACGTACTGCCTCCAGGCACCGGCCAGCGATCCGAAGGCGGGAATGAGAATGAACAACGCCCACCAGTTGTTTAGTGACCACCCGGACCACCAACCGAGGTTCTGGCCAAGAAAGACGACCCCGATGACGATGACGATGACGCCTATCAACCATCCCCCCGCATGCCTGCCTCTATGGGGCGGATAGGAGGACGGCGGATACGGAGGCGCAGCCGGAGAGGAGGGCGGCAAGACGTCGCCCCGGTAGGTCTCGGGCGGCTGCTCGGGAGATGGCTGTCGCTCGACGGGGATTTGCGGCTCGGGAATGTTCTGTTCGTCCAACAGTCGCCTTCCTGTGCGCGAGCTACGAGCGGTGAATAGACCGTCTCATACTTGCATATCACTTGGCAAGGGGGAATGACCGCCGGCGCTGGGAGTCTGAGCATGTGACGCCCGCGTGTCGGGGGGCCCCACCCGCCGGATGCCTCTGAACGCCGCCAGAGCCCGGGCTCGAGCCTCTCCGTGGTCGACGATCGGGCTAGGGGGCGCCTGCCCCGCTTCTGCCCGGCCGGAGGCTTGGTCGAGCCACGCGCTCACGTACGCCCCCTCAGGGTCGAACCGGCGCGCCTGTAACAAGGGATTGAAGATCCGGAAGTAAGGAGCGGCATCGGGTCCCGATCCCGCCGTCCATTGCCAGCCGAGCGTGTTGTTCGCCAGGTCGGCGTCGACAAGACGCTCCCAGAACCACGCCGCGCCTTGCTGCCAGGGAATCAGAAGGTCCTTGGTCAGAAAGGAGGCTGCCACCATGCGCGCGCGGTTGTGGATCCACCCCTCGGTCAGGAGTTGATGCATCGCCGCGTCCACGAGAGGATAGCCGGTCTCTCCGCGCTTCCAAGCGTCGAATCCCTGGGGGTCCTCCTCCCACGGAAAGTCGGCGAACTCGGGACGGAAGGGCTCTTCTGGTATATGCGGGAAGTGCACCAGCAGGTAATGCGCAAACTCGCGCCAGCCGAGTTGGCGCAGGAACGACGCCGGGCCCGGGGCCGCGGCGGCACCCGCGCCTGTGCCAGCCCAGACCGCCTCTCGCACGGCGTGCCACACCTGGCGCGGACCTATCTCCCCGAAGTGCAGATGGGGCGACAGTCGCGACGTGCCGTCGCTGCCCGGAAAGTCCCGCGACGAATCGTAATCGGTCAACCCCTCCTCCAGGAAGCGCTCGAGGTGAGCGTACGCGCCGGCCTCGCCCGGCACCCATCCTCGCGTTTCGCCGGCACGTGGTTCCCAGGGCGAGACCGGCTCCGGCACGTGCTCGTCCGGGGCTGTTTCTATGCCCGGCAGCACGCCGACCTCAGGCTCGGGCGGCGCCGGCTCGGGCAGCGACGTGCAACTGCGCCAGAACGCGGTGAATTGCGTGAAGGGTCTGCCCGAGCGGGAAAGATGACTCTCGGGGTCGAACAGTAGCGCGGCGTCGAACGCGCGCCACCGCAACCGGTCCCGCTCAAGACCCGCTGCCACCCGGCGGTCGAGTTCCCGTACATACGGTTCGTAAAGCCGGTTCCATACGACCTCCCTTGCCCCCATCTCGCGCGCAAACCGGGGCAGCTGCTCTTCGGCCCTACCGCGCAGCGTGCGGAGAGGCGCCCCTCGTGAAGCGAGAGACACGGCAAGCTGGCGGAGGGACTGTTCGAGCCACCATCGCCCGGCCTTTCCCGGGGCCCAGGGGTCGCCATCCTCCCAACCGGCCACATACACGGGAATGACCGGCCGCCCGTGCCGGGCGGCATGCAGTAGCGCGGGGTTGTCCGCAATGCGGAGGTCGCGCCTGAACCAAACGATGATCGGATCCGAGTCCATTCTGGGCGATCAGACGAGGCTCTCGCCCCGGAGTTGCTCCACGTCGGCGAGCACCATCCGCGGCGTGACCCTGGGCGCCGACCGCTCGGTAAGCCAGCAAGATGACCCCATCCCTGCCGATGACGACCGTGTCCCGCTCGTGCGAGCTCTCGGGGCCGCCCTTCAGCGTCCCATAGGCCGTGCCGATAGCCCGATCGTGATCGCTGGCGAAGGGGAACTTGATCTCGTACTTATCGCGGAACTTCTGCAGTCTGGCGACCGGATCGACCGAAGTGCCCACGACCGCCACACCCAGCTTCTCGAATTCAGGGAGTGATTGGTTGAACTCAACCGCTTCGATCGTTCAGCCAGGGGTCAGAGCGCGGGGGAAGAAGTAGAGCACGACAGACTTCTCTTTGAGCAGCCCGCCCAGGTCGACCTCTCCGTCACTGCCCGCCGCCACGAAGAGCGGCGCTTTGTCACCTACCGCGAGCATCGTCTCCCCCTCTCTTCGGGACCGCCGCCGGAACGCCTATTGCGACGCCGTCATGGCCTCCGCGAACTGCTGGAACAAGTAGTGACTATCGTGAGGCCCGGGCCCGGCCTCCGGGTGATACTGGACGCAGTAGGCGGGAATATCGAGAAGGCGCAGTCCCTCCACCGTACCGTCGTTCAGGTTGAGATGGGTTATCTGGACCGGCCCGTATGCCGAGTCCAGCATCATGTCGGCCGCGCTCAACCCGGAGATGCCCCCCTCTCCGACCACGGAGCCGCGCTCGAGGGCGGCGCGCACCATCTCGGGGGGTTCGACCGCGAAGCCGTGGTTCTGGCTGGTGATCTCGATGCGGCCGGTCAGGTAGTTGCGGACCGGGTGATTGATACCCCGGTGGCCGAATTTGAGCTTGTAGGTCGAGAGGCCGACGGCCTGCGCAAGCAACTGATGGCCCAAGCAGATCCCGAACACCGGGATCTTGCCCAGAAGCCCCTTGATCGTATCGACCGCGTAGTCGACCGCGGCCGGATCGCCGGGGCCGTTCGAAAGGAAGACCCCGTCCGGTCTCATCGCCAGGGTCTGTTCGGCCGTCCAGTGTGCAGGTACGACGGTCACCCGGCAGCCGACGGCAGCGAGATTCCGGAGGATGCTGCGCTTGAGGCCGAAATCGTAGGCCACGACCCGAAACCGGGGCTCCGGCGCCACGGGGTCGCCTTCCCATTCGTACGGTTCCGAGCAGGTGACGGCGCTGGCCAGATCCCGACCCGCCATGCCGGGAAAAGAGCGGACCGCGTCGAGGAGGTCGTCGACCTTGAGATCGTGGCCGGCGGCGACGCACGCGGTCATCGCCCCGCGGTCGCGTATGCGCCTGGTCAGCGCTCGGGTATCCACGCCGGCGACCCCCACGATTCCTCGCTCGGTGAGCCAATCCACCCACGCTTGGGAACAGGTGCCGTTCCAGGCCGTGTTCTTGATTTCCCGCACGACGATCGCCCGGGAGTGAGCCTCGTCCGACTCGAGCAAGTGGTCGGAGGCGCCGTAGTTGCCGATCATGGGGTAGGTGTAGGTGACCATCTGCCCGTGGTAGGACGGGTCGGTCGCTATCTCCTGATAGCCGGTCATGCCGGTGTTGAATACTATCTCGCCGAACACGCTACCCAGGGATCCGAAGCCACAGCCGCCGAACACCGTGCCGTCGTCGAGCACGACATACCCCGGTATGTCGCCCCGGTACATCAGGCCTCCCCCCGGGCGCGCGCGAAGCGGCGCGCCCCATCGACCACCGTCAACCGCACCCGGCCGGTGAGGCTCTCGCCCAGGAACGCGCAGTTGCGACTCCTGCCCCGCAACGTCGCCGGAGTCACGGTCCAGACTTCATCCCGGTCCACGACACAGAAGTCGGCGGCAGCGCCCACCGCCAGCCGGGGCGCGGGCAGCCCGAATACCCGGCAGGGACCGCTCGACATGGCTTCGATGAGCCGGCCGAGAGGTAATTCGCCGCTCAGGACCAGACCGGTGTGGAGGGCGGCGAACGCGGTCTCCAGACCCGTGCTGCCGCTCAGCGCTTCCTCCATGGGCACTTCCTTCTCCTGCGGAGCGTGAGGAGCATGATCGGTGCCGACACAGTCGATGGTGCCGTCGGCGAGGGCCGCGACGAGGGCCTCCCGGTCGACCGCCGACCGGATGGGCGGGTTCACCTTGAGATTCTGGTCGAAGCTGGCGAGCCGCTCGTCGGTGAAGAGCAGGTGGAGAGGTGTGGCTTCGGCCGTGACCGGCAGGCCCTCCCGCTTCGCCCCGGCCACCAGGCGCACGCTGTCGGCCGCCGAAAGGTGCTGAAAGTGCACGAGGGGCACCCGTTCGCCCGGCGCCGTCTGCCGCGCCGCGCCGCGAGAGGCCGTGAGACGCTCCTCCTCGGCCGCGGCGTAGCGGATCATCTCGAGGTCGCGAGCCAGAGGCCCCGATTCGCTTGCAGCCGGTATCCCCCGCAACCCCAATCGGGCGCTCCACTTACCTTCGTGCATCACTCCGTCGAGCGAGAGGCTCTTGTTCTCGAGGTGGAGCAGCAGGGGTCGCGCGGTACCCCTGGCGTAGCGCAGGGCGTGCAGCAAGAGGTCGGCGTCGGAAACTGGTTTGCCGTCATCCGCGAAGGCCACCACGCCGGCGTCGGCCAGTTCGCGCATCTCGGAGAGTTCCTCTCCCTTGAGGCCCTTGCTCACCGATCCTACCTGGCCGATCCGCACCACTGCGTCCCGAGCCGCCTGAGTCAGCACGGAGGAAGCGACCATACCCGAGTCCACGACCGGGTCGGTGTTCGCCATCGCGATGACCGCGACGTACCCTCCTGCCGCGGCCGCCCGGGAACCGGAGGCGAGGTCCTCTTTGTATTCGTAGCCCGGAGTGCGCAGATGCGTGTGCGGGTCCACTAACCCCGGGAAGACCCAGCACCCCGACAGATCGTCGATGACTTCAAGTCCGGGATCTCTGGGCAGGTGGTCCGCCATAGCGGTGATCTTCCCCTCCGCGATGAGCAGATCGCCCAGGAAGTCGACCCCCTCGCCGGGATCGAAGAGATGCACGGCGGGAAGGAGGAACCGTTCGAAGGGAAACGCGCGGCAGGCAAGCTTGGACACGGAGGGACCTGGACCGATGTCCATCCATAACTCCTTTCGGCCTCACTGGGCTCGTTTAAAGGCTGCCCTATGGTATCGCGAACGAAGGACGGGGTCCAGCGCTCCGCCGGGGGAGGCGGACATCAGAGGCTCGGCCCGTCTCTCCTCGCATGGATCCACGGAGGAAGCGACCTCCAGGCGTCGCGGGCCTGGCGCCTGTGGAGGATGTAGTCGGGGTCGCGGGCCTGCATGAGGGCCCAGAAGCGCTTCGAGTGGTTCAACTCCTTCGTGTGGCAGAGCTCGTGGATCAGAACGTGGTCGACCAGGGTGGGCTTCAGGAATAACAGCCGCAGATTGAGCGATATCGCCCCGCGCGCTGAGCAGCTCGCCCAGCGGGTGCGCTGGTGCCGTACGGTCGCCGATTCGAAGGTCAGGCCCTGCAGAAGCGCCATTTCTTCCAGGCGGCCCACGAGCGATCTTCGCGCCCGTCTGCGCAGCCACTCGATCAAAGCCCGGCGGCGCGCGTCCTCATCGCCAGCGGGCCCGCTGACCACCAGCCTGCCGTCCCGTGTCTGTCGCGCGACCGCCCCCCGCCGGTTCGGCGAGCCCGGCCCGGCCGGCTTTGAGCGGTATTCCACCTCCCACTCCTCACCCAACGCCGGGAGCGCGATACGGTCCGGCAGCGCCGGAGCCGCAGCCCCGGGAGCAGGCCGCGCCCCCGCCCTCGCCCGCGCTCGCTCGATCCAGGGCCGCTTGGCCTCGAGGATGCCAGGTATCGCGCGCTGATCGAAGCGCCGGGGTACGACGACGGTCAGTTCTCCCCCATGGTCCATGACCAGCCGCGCGTGGCGGGCCCGGCTGCTGATGCGCACGGTGAACGCGGGCAGCCCCGTGGCGGTCTCGCCCTCGGGGATGCCGGTCACCACAGGCGCTCAGCCCAGCAGCCCGGCATTCAGCACTATCTCGGGAACCACCGTGGCATCTCTTCAGACGTTCGCGTCATAGAGATCAAGAACCGTCTCCGAGCCATCCACATCTCCACCGGCAGGCAGGTTCGGCCCGGTGCTGACAGGTGTGACGGCTCGCGCCCCTGTAGCCGCGTGGACCTCGCGGTCGATGACGCCGAGGTCGAATGGATTCTCAACGTCATACTTCATCTCGGCCTGCTGCTTGAGTATCCCCCAGCGGGTGGCGACATGCCGCTGGGCCTTGTGCCACAGCATCTCGGCCGCGTCGGGGGCGAATTTCTTGAGCATGTTGTAGCGGTTCTCGGTCGGGACGAAGTCGCCAACCGGAAGGGTCAGATCCCGCGAATCGATCTGCAGCGGGTTCTTCCCTTGGGCCGCGAGCCGCGGGTCGAACCGATAGGTGAACCACGAGCCCGACTGCACCGCCGCCTTCTGATGCTCGTAGCCCTTCTTCAGGTCGAAGCCCATGCTGATGCAGTGGCTGTAGGCGATGATGAGGGAGGGGCCGTCATAGGATTCGGCCTCCACGAAGGCTCTCACCGTCTGGGCGTCGGAATACCCCATGGCCACCTGAGCCACGTAGATGTTGCCGTAGGTCATGGCGATGGAACCCAGGTCCTTCTTGCCTATGGTCTTGCCCCCGGCCGCGAACAGAGCGACCGAGCCCATTGGAGTGGCCTTGGAGCACTGCCCTCCGGTGTTGGAATACATCTGGGTGTTGAGTACGAGCAGATTGATGTTGCGTTGGGAGGCAAGGACGTGGTCCAAGCCCCCATAGCCGATGTCGAAAGCCCAGCCGTCGCCGCCGACGCCCCAGACGCTCTTCTTGACCAGATAGTCGGCCCCGCCGAGAAGCTGCCCGTAGCGGTGGTCCGATCCGTTGCCGTTGGTGGCCATGGCCGCCTGCACCCTGGCCTTCAGCTCGGCCACCCGGGCCCGCTGGGCGGCGATCTCGGTCTCATCCTGCTGCTTGGAGGCAAGGAGGGCCTCCACCAGTCCCGCCCCGATCGCGTCCTTCAAAGAGACGGCGAGCTCCCGCGCGAACTCGGTCTGCTTGTCGACGGTAAGGCGAAGCCCGTAGCTGAACTCGGCCGCGTCCTCGAAGAGGGAGTTGTTCCAGGTGGGGCCGCGGCCCTCGTCGTTCTTGGCATAGGGCGTGGTGGGGAGATTCCCGCCGTAGATGCTCGAGCAGCCGGTGGCGTTGCCGATGAGGAGACGGTCGCCCACCAGTTGGGTGAGAAGCTTCACATAGGGGGTCTCCCCGCAGCCCGCGCAGGCCCCGGAGTATTCGAACAGGGGGCGAAGGAGCTGGCTGCCCTTGACCGTCCCCACCCGCACGCTGGTGCGATCCGGGTCCGGAAGGGAAAGGAAGAAGGCGTAGTTGTCCCGCTCGGTCTGCCTGAGCGGGGGTTGGAAGGCCATGTGGATGGCTTTCTTCGCGGGGTCCTGCTTGTCTTTGCCCGGGCAGATCTCCACGCACACGCCACACCCGGTGCAGTCTTCCGGCGCCGTCTGCACCGTCCAGGCCTGCCCGGCGTTCTCCATGCCCTTGGCCGGAGCCGACTTGAAGGTGGGTGGCGCCTCGGCAAGAAGCGCCGGGTCGTAGATCTTGGTGCGGATGGTGGCGTGCGGGCAGTGGAGAGAGCACTTGCCGCACTGGATGCAAAGATCGGGCTCCCACACCGGGATCTCCAGAGCGATGTTGCGCTTCTCCCAGCGGGTGGTGTCGGTGGGCCAGATGCCGTCGTCGGGGAGCGCGCTCACGGGCAGAAGGTGCCCCAGGCCGGCCATGATGGGAGCGGTCACCTTCTTGAGGAACTCCGGCGCCTCCTCGGGCACCAGTGGAGGCTTGTGGAACGAGCTCGTCGCGGTCGCGGGCACCGGGATCTCGTGCAGGTTGGCGATGGCCTGATCCACGGCGTTGTAGTTCATCTCGATGATCTTGTCACCGCGTTTGCCGTAGGTCTTCTTGATGGCCCCCTTGATGGCGGCGATGGCCTCCTCCGGGGGGATGATGCCGGAGAGATAGAAGAAGCAGGTCTGCATGATGGTGTTGATGCGCCCGCCCATGCCCGTGTTCTTCGCCACCTCGTAGGCGTTGATGGCGTAGACCTTGAGGCCCAGCTCGATGATGCGCGCCTGGCTCTCGTAGGGCAGGCGGTCCCACACCTCTTCGGCCGGGTAGGGGGCGTTGAGGAGATAGGTGGCCCCGGGACGGGCGGCAAGGAGGGTCTTGTAGCGCTCGAGGAACGACCAGACGTGGCAGGCGACGAAGTCGGCCTTGTCCACCAGGTAGGCGGAGCGGATGGGCTCGGGGCCGAATCGCAGGTGGGAGACGGTAAGGACGCCGGCTTTCTTGGAGTCGTAGACGAAGTAGCCCTGGACGTGGTTGTCGGTGTCCTCCCCGATGATCTTGATGGAGTTCTTGTTGGCCCCGATGGTGCCGTCGGAGCCCAGGCCGTAGAAGAGGGCCCGGAAGACATGAGGCTGCTCGCTCGAGAACTTTTCGTCGGCGGCCAGGCTCGTGAAAGTGAGGTCGTCCTCGATCCCCAGGGTGAAGTGGTTCTTGGGTGAGTCTTTGCGAAGCTCGTCGAAGACGGCCTTCACCATCCCCGGGGTGAACTCCCGGCTGGAGAGGCCGTAGCGGCCCCCGATGACCCGCACGGCGCGTCCGGCTTCGGCGAGGGCGCCGACCACGTCCAGGTAGAGGGGCTCGCCCGCCGAGCCCGGCTCCTTGGTGCGGTCAAGCACGGCCAGGGACCGGACGGTCTGGGGAAGAGCGGCGGCGAAGTGCTCCACGGAGAAGGGGCGGTAGAGGCGGACCTTGAGGACGCCCACCTTCTCGCCCCGCGACACCAGCGCGTCCACAGCTTCATGGGCGGTCTCACATCCGGAGCCCATGAGCACGATGACCCTCTCGGCGTCGGGGGCGCCATGGTAGTCGAAGAGACGGTAGGGGCGGCCGGTGAGGGCGGCGAGGCGATCCATGTAGCCCTGGACTATGTCCGGGCAGGCGAGGTAGTAGGGGTTGACGCTCTCCCGGGCCTGGAAATAGACGTCGGGGTTCTGGCTCGTCCCCCGAAGGGTGGGCCTATCGGGGGTCATGGCCCTGGCCTTGTGGGCGAGGACGTATTCCTCGTCGATCATCTGCCTCAGGACCTCTTCGGGCATGAGGGTGATCTTCTGCACCTCGTGGGAGGTCCGGAATCCGTCGCAGAAGTGGATGAAGGGGATGCGGGACGCTAAGGTGGCGGCGGAGCCGACGAGCGCCAGGTCGTGGGCTTCCTGCACGCTCGCGGAGGCAAGGAGAGCGAAGCCGGTCTGGCGGACGGCCATGACGTCCTGGTGGTCGCCGAAGATCGAGAGACCCTGCGCGGCGAGCGAGCGGGCGGTCACGTGCCAGCAGGTGGGGGTGAGCTCCCCCGCGATCTTGTACATGGTGGGGATCATGAGGAGAAGCCCCTGAGAAGCGGTGAAGGTGCTCGAGAGCGAGCCGGCCTGAAGCGCCCCGTGCACGGCCGCGGCCGCCCCCGCTTCGGACTGCATCTCGACCACCAGGGGGACGCTCCCCCACAGGTTCTTCTTGCCGGCGGCACTCCAGGCGTCGGCGTGCTCGGCGATAGGCGAGGAGGGGGTGATGGGGTAGATGGCGACCACTTCGTTGACCTTGTGCGCGACGTGGGCGATCGCCTCGGTGCCGTCTATGACTGTCACAGTGCCTGCCATGCCGATCCCCTCTCGAAATCGCGGAATATCAGCGGGATGAGAGCCGCGCTGCGAATTAGAATACGGACTCCAAATTCTAATGTCAAGCTTCTAGACCATACTAAGCAGTGGGGCCCCGCCCAGAGTCTCGGCTTGGTCGGCGGCCGGGACAGCGGTGGTGGGGGCGCCCCCCACGGTCAAGATGTCGGCCTTGTCGTTCAGGATCAGGTCGGATGTTATCTGGGAGGTACGATTCTCATCGGACTGAGTGTCCCTGATGAGCCAACTCACCTTGTGCTTTTTGCCGTCCCCGAGGACCATCTCGTCGCCCAGGTACTCCTTGACGAGACTCACACCCCACTCGTCGGCCACCGCGAACACGGCGAGATATCCGGTCACCGGCGAGATGCACCCCACCTTGATCTCGCGCCCGGACTCTGCGGCGGCGCTCACCGTGGTGGTAGCGCCGGCGGTGGTGGTAACACCGGCGGTGGTCGTCACACCCGCGGTAGTGGTCACACCCGCGGTAGTGGTGGTGGCTTCTTCGCCGCCGCACGCGGCTAGGAGGCCGCCAAGACCTGCACCCATGCCCACAGCGGCACCCGCGACGCCGGCGACTTTGAGAAAGTCACGGCGGCTGACGGACTTGCCGTTCAAACGGCCCTCGTTGCTCTCGATATCATCCGACTGCTGCTGCTTGTCGTCTATCATCGCGCTCCCTCTCCATAACTTGTCAGTGCTCTCGATGCCTTCGTGACCAACGCGACCCGCCAGTTATCCGGTAAAGACCGTGTCCCACTTGAACGCCATCCTGTCGGCAAGCCTCCCTCCTGCGCAGCAACCACAGCCCGGGCTGAGTCTACTCAGCGAAACCTTTTCGTTCCATTATATGAACCCTATGGTGCTATTATTGAAACAAAATAGCACCGCGGCAAAAGCGATGTCAACAGATCTGCCACGGAGGACAGTTCGCCCGCCGCCACCCCTCGATCCGGGCCAGCCCCGATAATCGTGTGCCTTCCGTTCACGAGGGGGCAGCCGCGGTCTTCACAAACACATCCGGTACCGGAACCGGAGACGCGGCGAGTTGTTCGACCCAACTCTCGTACTCTTTACGCCGGGAATCGAGATGAAGTGAGCCCGAATAGGCGGCTTCTATGGCCAGCCAGAGGTACAAGATGGTCAGCAGCACATCCCGCTTGGAGAAGGTGTGGTCCCGCGACCAGCGACCGACGGTGGCTTCAAGTATCCCCATGAAGGCGTAGGCCACAAGCTCGTCCGACGGGAAAGGGGCATCGCGGCCCGACTCCCGCAGGCCGGCCAGATCGGGCAGCACCGTGAAGACCAGATCGTCGTAGCTCTTGTGGAGAACCTTCTTGCTTTCGCCGCCCTCATGCATCGCCTCCGCCCGGGCGAGCCGCAGCAGGTCGGGGCTGATCTCCCGTAGGCCTAAGTATCCGAAAGCCCTGAGCACCGCGTGCTTCGCCGTGTCCGATTCGATCGTGACACGCCGCTCCGTCAGGTCGATGGACCACTCCGACAGAACGTCGAGGCATTCGATGAAGAGCTCCAGCTTGGTCGGGAAGTAGCCGTAAAACACCTGAGGAGTAGTCCCCACATCGCGGATGATGTCGGCTACCCGGGTCCTCGTGTAGCCCTTGCCGCCAAACTCACGCGCCGCCGTCTCCACTATGGAGCGGCGCAGCAGCGCCGACTGCTCGCTAAGGTCGACTTCTTCCGCCCTCGCGGACTCGATCGAAGAGAAGAGCCTCTCTTTCACAGCGCTCAGGCGTAACCCCTCGCTTCGTAGCCTGCGGATCTCACGGATCAACTCCACGTGAGCCTCGGTATACAGAGTCCGATTGGTCGCAGTACGCGTCGGGGGGGGGAGAAGCCCCTCACGGACGTAGAAATGTATCTTCTCGGCACTGCGGGAGACACCCGTCTCCCGCTCCAACTCCGACATGGTCAGCAGGCGCATCAGCCCGGCTAGCGGTTGATGAAGACGATGCCCAGGTCGCCGTCCACCCTCACCCGGTCGCCGGTCTTAATCTTCCGAGTCGCTTCCTGCGACCCGGTAACCGCCGGGATACCGTACTCGCGCGCCATGATGCAGGCATGCGACAGGGCGCCGCCGCCATCGGTCACGATACCCTTGACGATCTCGAACGCCGGGGTCCACTGAGAACTTGTCCCTGGGGCCACGAGGATCTCGCCCGGCTGGAGTTCGCCTAGTTGGGCCTCGGTCATGATGACCCTGGCGATGCCTTCGGCGAGGCCGGGTGCAGAGCCGCCACCGTAGAGATCGGCTTTCAGTTCCTCCCGCACCTTCGGTATGGCGAAAGCGGGGCTTAGGACCGGATCTTTCCGCACCACCGTCGCCATCGCCGCCGGGTTGCCCAGCAGCATCTGCGGCTGGATCTCCAGGTAACCCTGCCACTCCTTCTTCCGCGCTTCAACCCGCTTCT
Source organism: uncultured Actinomycetota bacterium (assembly GCA_963783835.1). Classification (GTDB taxonomy): domain Bacteria; phylum Actinomycetota; class Thermoleophilia; order RBG-16-64-13; family RBG-16-64-13; genus CAIQPS01. The sequence continues at coordinate 316,547 of CAWAOX010000015.1, read as the reverse complement.
GCAGCCGCACCCTGCCCATCGGGATCATGGTCTTCTGGACATCTGCCGGCAATCGAGGAAGTAGACATCTTCGGGGTCGTCGATAGCGCCGGCCTCGGCGAACCGCCGGCCGATCTCCCGGGTGATCCAGCGACCCAAGGCTCCTATGTACAAGTCGCAGTAGAAGTTGTGGTCCTCGCTGAAGTAGGGGGCCACCTGTGCAGCCTTCATCAGCGTGCGCGAACCACTCCTTCTGATCCGCCGGGATCTGCCCAAGAAGCTCTTCTTCGGCCACCTTTCTGTCCTCGCTCGGCGGCTCTTCAGGCGGTCGTCGATGCCGGATACGCCCTTTCGTGGCCACCGCCATCTTCACCGAAGGGATGCCGAGAGCGGGCTTCTCCAGCCAGGTGGGAGTAGCCCATTCGAGCATCCGCTCGCAACGCCAACCGTAGACATCCAGGAACGCGCGGTACTCGGCGAGCCAGGTCTTGCCATCTTCGCTCTCGCCAAGCTGCGCCAAGCAGCGCTTCCGCGTCGTCGGTCTCGCCGAAGATCTTCTCCAGCCCGAGATCGATGGCCCGAGCCCCCAGCTTCCAGATCTCCCGATTGGTCTCGAACGCCTTGCTGTCGAAGCCGCTCATCACCCGCGAGAACAGACGGGCTGACCGTGGTCGATGCCCACGCAGATCCTGGCACATATTCTCGAACGAGCCGTAGAGGTAGTTCACCGGTATGAAGTAGTCCATGTGGACGTTCCACTGCAGGCTTACGACCTGCAGAAAGTCGTCGAAGAGTTCCAGCATCTGGATGTTGCTGAGCCGAGAGATGGAGTCGTAACCGGTCAGGCCGTACCGCTCTTTGAGTTCGTCGTAGGCGGCCATCAGTTCCAGCTTGCGCCTGTCCCACATCCCAGCCGCATCTTCGATGAAAGGTCTGATCTTCTCGCGGAAGACGACCGCCCTCTCTTTGGCCTGCTCGTCGGTAGTCAGCATGACGCTAACGTAGACGTAGCCGTCCTTGAGCGGATGTCCCATCCGGTGCTCGTTGGGACCGATAGGTATTCGTACGCCCGCTGGATCGCCCGGTATCCGGGCCAGAGCCAGTCATGGAGCACGAACATCGGCTTCCACGCAGGTGAGCCGTGGGCCACGTCGCAGAACCATACGTCGTAGTTCTTGAGGTCGTTCTCCTCGTCGAATTCGAACTGCGTCACTCCGTATACAGGTGCCATCTTCTCCCCTTGGCCAGCTTTCGCGTTACTAGCCGGCGATGCTTCTAGAACCCCCGCATCATGAAATCGAGCGCCCGGTCGACGGCGCTCTTCTTTTCGGCGAGATGCTTGGCCGGGCGCGTCTGCAGGAACATGATGCTGTCGGGCACGGTACCGTTGGCGTCGACCGCCCACTCGGTGTCCTGAGGCCCCCCGAAGTGCTCCTCGATCTTGACGCCCACCCTGGCGATCTCTTCGACCTCTTGGTCCGTGAGGGTCGGAGCCTTCCTCATGTCCTCAGGGACTGGCTGGTAGCCCGGCTTGCCGGTGGCCGGGTCGAGTGCGAACCAGATCTTCTTCTCGCTGATGTTTCTGGTGAGGATCTCCGGACCCGCCTTTGCCACCAGGAAGGAGTCCGGAGTGACCTCGCCGCCGACGACGCTCTCCCCCAGGCCCCAGTTCGACTCGATATATATCTTGTCAGTATCTCCGTCGGCCGGGTTGGCGGTGAACATGACACCGGCCGCCTTGGCCTCCACCATCTCGAGGACGGCAACCCCGATCGGATCGAAGGCCACGTCAAGCCCCTGACGGGCCCTCGCTATGAGCGAGCGCTGGTTGAAGGTGCTCGACCACACCCGCCGCACTCCGGCCACGACCTCGCCGACGCCCTTGATATGCAGATACGATTCGTACTGCCCCGGGTGGCTGGCCGGACCCGCCGATCTCGTCGCCACCGAGATCTCCGACACCCCGGCAGCCGCGCAAAGGGCCGCGTAGCCGTCGCCTATCGCCGTCTCGATGTCGGACGGCAGTGGAGTCTCCTCCACCATCGAGCGGATGGCGGCGGAGGCCTCCTCGTACCTTGGCATGTCGGCGGTCTTGTTCGGGTCGGCCGTGAACGAGGTGAGATACTGCTCTATCCTCGCCCGGACGCCTGTCTCGTTGATGAACCGCGAGTACGCGTTCAGCGAGACCGCATATCCGGGAGGGACGCGAAAGCCGGCAGAGATCAGCTCGCCAAGATTGGCGCACTTCTTGCCTACCTTGTCGGCGTCTTCCTGCCTGATCTCGTCAAAGCCAAAAACTACATCGTTCCATGCGCTCTCCTCAGCGTCCTACGCTGGGACTCCTTGGTACGCGTACGGGTCGTTGCCGGTCCTCGGCTCAACCCCGATGTATTCTCGCCACTCAGCAGGCGTCATGACTTCACGGCCCAGGCCCCGAGCCATGTTGACGGCCCACTGGACCTCTTCGGCGTTGCTCATGAGCGGCTCGTCCTTGTGGGGGAATTTGAAGACAGTGTCCTCGTGACCCACACGGACGTTCAGGCCCAGCAACATGGCCAGAGTGATCAGATACCGGGACGGACGCGCACCCTGGCACACCTGGATCTTGGCCCCCGGATCCATTTCGCGGATACGTTCGACAGCGTAGAGCAGCGCCTGGCACATGGCGATCTCGTTCGGGATGTACTCGAAATGCCAGCGGGGGCCCTTCATGGGCAGCCCGTAGAGAATGCACCACATGATGGGCTTCTGGAGCAGTCCGGAGTCCACGCAAATACGACGGGCCAGGTCGAGTTCACTGTTGACGTGAACGGCGATCTCCATAGCCATGCCGTTCTCTTTCATGATCGTGTAGATGGTCTTCAACCAGTTGGTGGACGGGACCTAGACGGCAGCCTCCTCGCTCAAGCTTCCGGCCAGGCACTGGTAGAGGATGGCCATGCGCACGGCCAGCCCCGACTCGACCTGGTGGAGGATCAGCGAGCGGTCGTCGTCGGCGAGATCGGCAGAGAGTTCCACCCCGCGGTTGATCGGCCCCGGGTGCATCACCCGCTGTTCTGGCTTGAGACGGTACGGCGAGAGACCCCACACCCGACTGTACTCACGCAGCGAAGGCACGGGCGGCACCTTGCCCTTGGCCCGCTCAAGCTGCATGCGAAGAAGGTATACGACGTCCACGTCCCGCAAGGCGTCAAGCTCGTTGTGCACCGGCACGTCCCAGTACTCTATCCCCGGAGGCATGAGAGTGGGCGGTCCCGACCAGACGCACGTCGATGCCCATCTTGCGGAAGCCAAAGAGGTCGGAGCGAGCCACCCGGCTGCGTAGGATGTCGCCCACGATCGCGACTTTGAGCCCCTTCACGTCGCCGTAGACGCGGCGCAGGCTATAGAGGTCGAGCAGACACTGGGTGGGATGCTCGCCCATTCCGTCGCCGGCATTCACCACGGAGGCGTTGGTGTACCTGGTCGCCATACGAGAGGCCCCAACCTGAGGATGCCGCATCACGATGATGTCGGGGCGATAGCTCTCGAGGGTCAGGATGGTGTCCTTGAGGCTCTCCCCCTTCGACACGCTCGAAGAGGAGCCTTTGATGTTGATCACGTCGGCCGACAGTCGCTTACCGGCGAGTTCAAAGGAGGACTGGGTCCGCGTAGAGGGCTCGAGGAACACGTTGATGATCGTGCGGCCGCGCAGCGTCGGGACCTTCTTAATGGGACGGGAGGCTATCTCGAGGAACCCGTCGCTCAGGTTGAAAAGATTGTCGATCTCGGCGGCGGTGAGGTCGTCGATGGAGATGAGGTGCATTTCGTTACCCTTTCGGCCTCGCTGGACCCGTTTAAAAGGTTCGTTTGCTTCCCGATTCTACCGCGCCGGCGGCGGCTGCGCTTGCTCTCGTGCGGGCGGCCGGAGCGGTCGGCCCGGCGCAGACGGCCGGAGACCTCGCCCTCGCGCCCGCCCTACTCCTCTATCGCCACCTCGTCCGCCCCATCCATCTCGACCAGATGGACGACGACATCCTCGTTGCGGCTGGTAGGGACGTTCTTGCCTACGAAATCGGGGCGTATGGGCAGGTCGCGGTGTCCCCGGTCGACAAGGACCGCCAGCCGGACCGCCACCGGACGCCCGTAGTCGAAGAGAGCCTCGATGGCCGCCCTGATGGTGCGGCCGGTGTAGAGCACGTCGTCCACGAGCACGATCGTCTTGTCGTTGATGTCGAAGGGCAAGTCGGTCTGCTGGACCCGGGGTTGCTCATAGTTACTTCCGGCGCGGGCATCGATATCGTCCCGGTAGAACGTAATGTCGATGGCACCCGTCGGCGGCCGCACGTTGTAGAACGACTCGAGCAGGCCGGCCAGCCTTGCCGCCAACTCGACCCCTCGCCGTTGGATGCCGACCAGCGCCAGGCTCTCGAGGTCGGGGGATTGTTCGGCGATCTCGTGCGTCATCCGAGCAAGGGTGCGGCTCACCTGGTCCGCGTCGAGCAGGATCTTGGACTTGCGAACCCTCTCAGCGCCATTTTCCGCCACGGCCCTCACCCAGCCTTTCTCTCCATCGCTCCCTGGTCACCGGCAGCTACCGCGCCGGCTCTCCTCTCGCACGCTACCCGCCGGCCGCGGCCACGTCAAGAACCGCGGCTCCGCCCACACGGCGACCGAAAGCGCCCGACTACCGAACCTGGTCCTTCCTCAGCACGCGAAGCGCGGTCGCCACCATGTTGTCCGCCGTGATGCCGAACTCCCGATACAGCACCTTGGCCGGGGCCGAAGCTCCGAAGTGATCGATCCCGATAGCCGCTCCCGCGGGGCCTACGTACCGATCCCACCCGAAGGTGGACGCGGCCTCTATCGATACCCGAGCCGCGACGTTGGGCGGCAGCACGCTCTCCTTGTACGCGGCGTCCTGACGGTCAAACAGCTCCCAGCTGGGCAGCGCTACCACCCTCGCCCCCACCCCGCTGCCGGCGAGAGCGTCCGCTGCGGCGACCGCCAGTTCGACCTCGGATCCGGTGGCCAGAAGTATCACATCCGGCCGGCCATCCGGGGCGTCCTTGAGGATGTATCCGCCGCGAAGGAGCGAGTCGGCTTCCGAGGACCGGCCCCGGTCGAACACGGCGAGGTTCTGGCGCGTGAGCACCAGCGCTGTCGGTCCGTCCCGTCTTTCCAGAGCCGCGCGCCAAGCCGTCACCGTCTCGTTCGCATCGCTGGGCCTGATGACCACCAACCCCGGCATGGCCCGCAGCGAGGCAAGCTGCTCTATCGGCTGATGAGTGGGACCGTCCTCCCCCAGCCCGATGCTGTCGTGGGTGAACACGTAGATAGCGGGGAAATGGCAGAGCGCCGCGAGCCGGATGGCCGGGCGCATGTAGTCGGAGAAGATCAGGAAGGTCCCGCCGTACGCGAACAACCCGCCGTGCGCGGCCAGACCGTTCAGGACGCCTCCCATCGCGTGCTCGCGCACCCCGAAGTGCAGATTGCGACCGCCCGGCGACCCGGGTTGGAGGTCGGCGAACCCGGAGAGATAGGTGTTGTTCGACGGAGCAAGGTCGGCCGAACCGCCGATCAGAGTGGGCAGCAGCGGCGCCAGGGCATTGAGAACCTTGCCCGACGCAGACCGGGTGGCGAGACTCTCGCCCGCGGCGAATACCGGCAGCGCGTCCGTCCATCCCTCCGGCAGCCTTCCCGCCATGGCGTTCTCCCACTGCTCGGCCAGATCGGGGTACTCCCGCTTGTACTGAGCCAACGTTTCGTCCCACTGGGCTCGGAGTTCCCCTCCCCCGGCCGCGACGGCCGCGTACTGCTCGCGGACCCGGTCAGGCACGGCAAAGAACAGGTCGCCCGGCCAGCCCAGGGCTTCCTTGGTGAGCCTGGTCTCGTCGACGCCAAGGGGAGCGCCATGCGCTTCGGCGGTACCCTCCTTGTGGGGGCTGCCGAAACCGATGATGGTGCGCACCATCACCAGGGAGGGCTTGACCTTCTCGGCACGGGCCAGCGAGATGGCGGCATCGATCGCGTTGAGGTCGTTCCCGTCGTCCACTTTGATGACGTGCCAGCCGTACGCCTCGAAGCGTGCACCGACGTCCTCGGTGAAGGCCAACTGCGTGGATCCCTCGATGGAGATGCGGTTGTCGTCGTAGAGATAGACCAGCTTGCCCAGGCCAAGATGGCCGGCCAGGGAGGCAGCCTCCGAGGCCACGCCCTCCATGAGGTCGCCGTCGCTGACAATGGCGTAGGTGTGGTGGTCGACCAGGTCGAAACCGGGCCTGTTGAAGGTGGCGGCAAGGAACGTTTCGGCGATCGCCATACCGACGCCGTTGGAGAAGCCGGCGCCAAGAGGCCCCGTGGTCGTCTCCACCCCCGGGGTGAGCCCGCGTTCGGGGTGGCCCGGCGTGCGGCTGCCCCATTGCCGGAAAGCCTCGAGTTCATCGACGGTAAGGCCGAAGCCGGCGAGATGAAGCAGTGCGTAGAGCAGCATCGACCCGTGACCGGCGCTCAACACGAACCGGTCGCGGTCAGGCCATCCCGGATGCGCGGCATCGAACTTGAGATGCCGGGTCCAGAGCGCGTGGGCCATGGGCGCCGCCCCCAGCGGCATCCCAGGATGACCGGAGTTGGCCTTCTGAACGGCATCGATAGCGAGAGTGCGAAGAGTGGCGACGGCCAGTTCGTCGACGTCCCACTTCTCGGCCGCGCTCCCGGGGAACACGTCAGCCATTTCGAACACCTCCTGGATAGGGGTCGGAGCTCAAGAGGACGGGCCAGCCTTCCCGCTCCGCCTCGGAGCGTAGGCCTGGACGCGGGTCGACGGCCACAGGGTGTCCCACCGACCGCAGCAGTTCGAGGTCGGTGTCGTGATCGGCGTACGCCCAACAGTCGGCCGGATCGGCGGCATGCTCGGCGATGAAGCGCGCGGCGATGCGGGCCTTCTCGCCACTATAGGGGATGGGCCCGTACAGCCGGCCGGTGTAGCACCCGTCCACGATCTCGCAGCGCGCCCCCGCGTATTCGGCGACGCCCAGGTGGTGGCACAACGCCTCCACCAGCGGATGGAGGGCGGCCGACACAACTACGACCACGTCGCCTTCGGATTGATGCTCGGCCAACGCGGCGGTCGAAGCCGGATGCAGACGGGGCACCATGACCTCGTCGGTGAACCGGGTCATGAGAGATCTCGCGTCTTCCTGGGGCATCCCCTTCAAGAACTCGGCGCCTCTGGCCCGCGACGCCCCGGTGACCTTGACCAACCCGGCCTTGTAGGCGAGGAACCAGAGAGCCGTCCCCGCCACGAAAGACCGGCTGACGACGCGGGCTTTGCGCAAGAACCTCACCAGCAGGACCTGGGTCTGGCCCATGACAAGGGTGCCGTCCAGATCGAAGATAGCGACCGCCGGCGGCCTCATGTCTTCTCGAGCGTCACTCATCTCCCCGCCTGCCTTCCCCTCTCAGGCGAAGTAGCAGCGCTTCGAGGTCGTCCGGAAGTGGGGCGTCGAACAGGAGGTCCTCCCCACTGAAAGGATGGGGGAACGCCAGCCGGTGACTGTGCAGGAACTGCCGCGCGAGACCCAGAGGATTGCGGCGCGTGTAGACCGGATCCCCGGCCACGGGGTGGCCTATTGCCGAGAAGTGAACGCGGATCTGGTGGGTCCTGCCTGTCTCCAGCCGGGCTTCCACGAGAGTGAGAGCGCCCAGACGTTCGAGCACCGTGAAGTGAGTGGTGGCTTCTCGCGCGGCCAATCCCCCGACCGTCATGGAGGTGCGGTGTACGGGATCCCGCCCGACCGGCGCCTCTATCGTCCCGCTGTCTGCGTCGAAACCGCCGTGCACCAGGGCCAGGTAGCGCCGATCGATCGCCCGCCGCCGCATCATCGCCACCAAGCGCCGGTGAGCCTCCGTCGATTTGGCCACCACGAGCAACCCACTCGTATCCCTATCGAGCCGGTGGACCACTCCCGGGCGGAAGTCCTCCCCACCCGCCAGGCCATGGCCGGACAACGCCTGCACCAGCGTTCCCGACGCGTGCCCTCGAGAGGGATGGACGACCATCCCGGACGGCTTGTCCACCACCAGCAGCCACTCATCCTCGAATACCACGGGCACCGCCACATGGTTCCCGATATCCGGCCGGCACTCGCCGGGTACTAGGACTGTCACCGTCTCTCCAGCCGCCAGCAGCCGGCTCTTGGCGGCAGTCGCTCCCTCGACCTTCACTACTCCCGAAGCTATGAGCGCCGCGGCCTGAGACCTGCTACCCACCTGAGGAAGCCTGCCCAGGACGACATCCAGCCGCGCACCAGAGTCCTCTTCACCGACGACTAGATGGAGCTGGGTCGGGCCGGCGCTGCTCGTCCCGCTACCCACTAGCGAGAGGCGGGAGCTCTACGCTCGGCCCTGAGGACACGGATGGCCTCGACGATCAACCCCAGGAAGACCAGGGCGATACCGGCGACGATGAAGACGTCCGGCAGGTTGAAATTGGGCCAATAGGGGAACTTGAGGAAATCGGTGACGTCTCCGTCGCCGGTGACCCGTTGGATGATGTTCCCCAAGCTGCCGCCGATGATCAGGCCGCCGGCTATCCCCGCCAGCACCGGACGACGCTCCATGTAGACATACACCAGCACCACGAGGATGGCCACGGCATTAGCCGGAAGGATCACCGCCATCCGGCCGCCGAGCAGCCCGAAGGCCACACCGCTGTTCGCGCTGCGCTGCAGCGACAGGAAGGGCAGGATCTGCCGTACCTCGCCGAGAACCAGGCGCTGCTCGACCAGGTAGGTGGTCCACAGAGCCAGGGCGGTGCAGATGGCAGTCACCACCACGAGCAGAGACCATTTGAGAATGGTGCGCTGCCTATTCGCTGCTGAAGAGGCCGAGGCCCTGTCGGAAGTCACCGGTTTCGCGGGCTTCATCGGCCCCGTTCTTCCCGGCGTTTACACTCGATGCACAGCGTCGCGAACGGGGCCACCTTCAGCCTCTCGTCGCTTATTGGGCCGCCACACTTGTCACACGAACCGTAGCTGCCCGTCTCCAACTTCTGGAGCGCCCGATCGATCTGGGCTATAGCGGCTCGAGCGTTCTCCTCGAGGGTGAGATCGATCTCCCGGTCGAGGGTCACGGCCGCGGTCTCGGCCATATGCTGGTCGTAGGGGCTTTCCTCGGAGGAATCCTCCAGGGACTCGGAGAGATCGGCGTCGAGGTCGGCGATCTCCCGGCCAAGGCGCTCGCGCTCGGCGATGAGGGCTGCCTTCAGGGCTTCATTATCCATCGGACGTTCTTCTCATCGGACGTGCTCCAAGGAGCAATATGTTCAGCTTATCCCGCAACTCGTCTTCTTTCATGCCGGAGAAGGCTACCACCTTGTCGCGCCCAGCGTGGCCTGATTCAACCCGAACGTCGTCGATACGTATCTCCAGCCAACCGGCCAGCGCCTGAATCAGCCGGGCGTTTGCCTTCCCTGCCTCGGGCGGCGCGCTCACCGCCACTTTCAGGCGGTCGCCGTAGACCCCTCGCATCTCGGTGCGGGCGGCCGACGGCATCACCCGGATCCCCACCAGCAGGATCCCGCCCCGCGCATGTATCGCCGGGGCCGCGGCTCCTACGTCCCCTTGCTCACCACTCGAAGTCACGCGGCTTGCTTTTTCCGCCAGTGTCCTCGTCGAGAAAGACGTCGTCCGCCCCCCCAGGCTTCCCGCCGAAGAAGAAGCCGGTCAAAGGATCCTCCTCCCTTGACTCTATCGGGGTCTCGTCCCCATCGAGCCCACTCTCAGCCTCCGCCTTGCCGGACTCCGGGAATATGGAGGCCTGCTCCACAGTCTCGGTGTCTCCACTCCCCGGCGCCCCTGGTTCTGTAGCCCAAATGCCGGCCATTTCGGGCTCCACGGCCCGCGTAGGCGCCGGCGGCTCGCTCACTACCGGCTCCTCGGCCCCAGCAGCCGGCGCAGGGCCGGTGACGCCCGCGGCCGCGCCGGCCAGGATGCTCGTGGCGCTCTTCGCAACGACCGGGGATTCGGGCTGGACGGCGGGACCTGGACGGCCGGCGGGTACTCGGGGACCTCATCGACGGCGGCAGGAATCACGAACGGCGTCTCCTCAACCTCAGGCGTAGGCGCCTCCACGACCACGGGACGGGTCGCGGCCATGTTGATGGGAGCTTCGTCGAGCAGTTTGAGGTGGCCTTCAAGCAGCGAGCGGAACTTGAAGCGGAAGTCCTCCTCAAGATGTTTGAGCTGGATGAGGGCCTGCTGTACCCGCTGGATCTCTGCGTATGAGTCGCTGACGATGCCGCGCGCCTTGAGTTCGGAGTCCCGCAGGATCAGTTCGCTCTCCTTGCGGGCGTTAGCCCTCGTCTCGTCGGCCTGGAACTGGGCGGTCACCAGCGTCTTCTCGAGCGCGTCTCTCAGTTGAGCATGCACCGCGACCTGCTCCTCGAGCCGACGGATGCGTTCCTGCAATTCGACGTTCTGTTGAGAGAGGCGTTCGGACTCGTCGGCCACTTCGTCGAGGAAGAGGTCGACCTCCTCGTCTGAGTACCCGCGCACCGAGCGCTTGAACTCCTTCCGCCTGATGTCGAGAGGCGTCACGTTCACTTCGCTCTCCCTTCGCAGAGGGCACTTCGCCCCCGGGCCGCTGCTCGTAATCGACGGATACTATTCAATCACGCCGGGGCGTGCCGCGTCTCGCCGTCTACGCACTTCGACGGCCGTTTGCTGGACCGCGCGGATGAAGGCGCCTCGCACCCCGGCGTCCTCGAGAGTGGCGAGAGCCACAATGGTCGTGCCGCCCGGGGACGCCACCTGATCCTTCAGGTCGGCGGGAGACCCGGCGTGTTCTCGCAGAAGCAGGGCGGTGGCCAGCGCCGTCTGATGTGTGAACGAGCGGGCCGTTTCTCGAGGAAGGCCCTCGCGCACCGCTCCCTCCTCCAAACCCTCCAGCGCGGCGCACATGAAGGCGCCCCCGCCGAGACCGATCGCGGCGGCCGCGTCGAGAGCATCCTCGCTCAGTACCTCAACTGCGCCGATCCAGCCCAGAGATCCCTTGACCCGCTCGATCACATCCGCAGCCGTGCCGGGCTCGGGCGCCAGCGCGGCCACTCCCTCACCGAAGTCGGTCCCCGAAGGGATGATGGCCCGGAAGAGAGCCGGTCCGACGCCAACCAGGGAGCGCATAAGATCCAGCGGCACGACCGGGCACGTAGAGACCAGTGCTGCTCCAGAGCCGGTACCGCCGCGAAGCGAGGAGAGCGCCGCACGGAGTTCGCTCTCGGGAAGCGCGAGCAGGATGAGCGAGCAACTCCGTCCCACCTCCGCGAGGGAGGCCGGTGGAGACAGGATGAGGTCCGAGAGGCCGCCGGAGGCGCCGGGCCGAAGGCCCGGCAACACACGGCCCGGGTCCGCACTTTCCACGACGCCGAACGTCGCGCCCACCACGAGAGCCCCGGCGTCAGTACTGATTAAAGAAGCCCTTCTCGAGCAGCCGTTGGCGCTCCTCGGCCGAGACTTCGACGTTCTTGGGCGTCAAGAGGAACACTTTGTCGGCCACGCGCTGCATGCCCCCGTCGAGGGCATAGGTGAGCCCGCTGGCAAAGTCGATGAGCCGTTTGGCGAGCTCGGTCTCGCTCTGCTGCAGGTTCAGGATCACCGGGATGTCGCCCTTGAACTTGTCGGCGATGGTCTGCGCGTCGTTGAAGTTCTTGGGGACCACCAAGTGCACCCGGACCGGAGCTTGATCGGGCGCGTTGGGCACGGCACGAACCGGCGGGGTGCGCGGGGGCGCCGAACTGGGCCGCGACTGCGAGGAGCGATAGTCGTCTTCTGCATAGATATCGTCGAAGTCCGACGATGAACGCCGCTTGGAGGTGGACTCTATCCTCCGCACGCTTGCCCGCTGCCGGTACGTCGATTCCGGGTCGGGCTGCTGCAGCGGCGGCTCGTCTTCGTAGTAGTCGTCGTCCTCATCGGAGAGCCCGAAATAGACGAGCGTCTTGTGCCACATGCTGGCCATCCCATCCTCCTTACGCGTCGGAGAGAAGAGCGCTGCCTATCCTCACTATGGTCGCGCCTTCCTCTACAGCCACTTCGTAGTCGTTGCTCATCCCCATCGAAAGCTCGGTGAGCTCATACCGGCCGGTAAAGGCGGCAGCCAAACGGTCGCGGAGCTCGCGCAACTCTCTGAAGAAGAGGCGGGTAGACTCCGGGTCCGGTGCCAACGGAGCCATCGTCATCAGGCCTGAAAACCTGACCCGCCGATGGGCCGCCGCCCGCTCCAGAAAGGTCTCCGCGGCCGCCGGGAGGATACCATATTTGGTCTCTTCCCCGCTCACGTTGACCTCCAGGAGCACCTGTACCTCTGTCTTCGCTCTCTTATTCAACTCCTCCACAAGCGAGATGGAATCCACAGAGTGGATCAAGGAAACGCAGGGAAGCACCTGACGCACCTTGCGGGTCTGCAGATGGCCGATGAAATGAAACTCGAGCGAGTCTTTCCATCGGGTCCACTTCTCCTCCAACCCTTCTGCCCTGTTCTCCCCGACGAGGCGGATTCCTGCCTGGGCAAGCGCGCCCATCTCGTCTACGTCGAGATACTTGGAAGCGAAGAGCAGGCGCGGGGAGGTATCGCGGCCCGCTCGCGAGCAGGCAGCCTCGATCCGCCGCTCGACGCCGGCGAGATTGGTCCGCAACCGCTCGCCGTCGACGCTCACGCTGTAGCGGCCCACGCCACGCAGCCATGGCGGCCGGTGACCGGGCCTTCCAGGCGATATGAATAGAAGAGATCGTTGTTACAGACAGTGCAGAGCCGCGGATTGAGCACCCCGCCCCGCGGCACCCCGACCTCGCCCAGGGCCCTGGTCGCCGCCTCCCACAGGTCCACCCGGGGAGAGCCGCCGGCCTTCCTCGGAGCGAGGACCACCTCGGGCCCAAAACGCTCGGAGAACGCATCGGCCACTTCCTGCCCCACCGTGAAGCAGCAGGGGCCGATACTCGGGCCCACTACCGCGGCGCCGGGCGGCCCGGTCATCGCCATGCCGGCCTGCTGCACGATCCCCCCCAGTATCCCCCGCCATCCGCCGTGAGCCACCGCCATGTCGACGTCGCCGCAGAGAACGAGCGGGACGCAATCGGCGAAGAGGAGGACGGCGGCGAGGTCACGGTCGAGCAGAGGGTTGAGGGTCAGCCCATCGCAGGGAGTCCCCTCGGTCTCACCGACATACTCGGAAGTCCCCACCACCCGCAGCCCGTGTACCTGCAGCGGGCTCACGAGTCTGCACCCCGTGTCCAGCGCCAGACGGTCCCGGTTCTGCGCGACAGCAGACGGACTGTCGGGAGAACGCGGGTCGAGGTTGAAAGACGCGAACGGCGCGCTGCTGCTGCCGCCCAGACGCGTGGTAAAGAACGCCCGGAAGGGCTGAGGCAAGCGAGGCTCGATCACGGGGGTATCGCCAAGCATGTGCACCGCGAAACGGCGGCGCGCTTCGGGGTCTATCCTCTCCGCCAGCGCCGTACTCAAACGACCGGCGCCTTCCTCCTGCACCGCGCGACCGTCAGTCCTTCTCCCGGAGGAAACGAGGTATCTCGAGCACCTCGTCGTCCATGTCAAACGAGTTGGTCTTAGGCGGGAGCGCGTCGGGCATCTTCCCCACCGGCCGCTCGATGGACTTGTCGGCTTCCGCCTCGGCGTGGCGCTGCCGGTCGAAGCCGGTGGCGATGACCGTCACTCGCATCTGCTCGCCCAGCGATTCGTCGATGACCGCCCCGAATATGACGTTGGCCTCGGTGTCGGCCGCCTTGGAGATGATCTCCGCGGCCTCGTTCACCTCGAACAGGCCCATGTCCGGGCCTCCGCTGATGTTCAGCAGGATGCCCGTCGCGCCTTCGATGGACGACTCGAGCAGCGGAGAGGAGATGGCCATGCGGGCCGCCTCGACCCCCCTATTCTCACCGCTTGCCACGCCGATGCCCATGAGGGCCGAACCGGCGCTTCTCATGATGGTGCGGACGTCGGCGAAGTCGAGGTTGATGAGGCCGGGCACGGTGATGAGGTCGGTGATGCCCTGCACGCCCTGCCGCAGCACGTCGTCGGCGACCTTGAAGGCCTCGATGATGGAGGTGCGCTTTTCGACGACCTGGAGCAGACGGTCGTTGGGGATGATGATGAGGGTGTCGACCTTCTTCGCCAGCGTTTCGATGCCGGTCTCGGCCTGGCTGGCGCGCTTGCGGCCCTCGAAACTGAAGGGCTTGGTGACCACGCCGACGGTCAGCGCCCCGAGTTCCTTGGCGACCTCGGCGATGACCGGGGCGCCCCCGGTACCGGTGCCGCCCCCCTTACCCGCGGTGACGAATACCATGTCGGCGCCCTTGAGGATCTCGCGGATCTCGTCCCTGCTCTCCTCGGCCGCCGCGCGGCCGACCTCAGGATTCGCTCCGGCCCCCAGCCCCCGCGTGATCTTGCCGCCGATATGCAACTTCACGTCTGCATCGCACATGAGAAGCGCCTGAGCGTCGGTGTTGACCGCGATGAACTCGACTCCCTTGAGGCCGGCGTCGACCATCCGGTTGACGGCGTTGGTGCCGCCCCCGCCGACTCCTACCACTTTGATCACCGCGAGATAGCTGGATCCCGTGTCGCTCATAGTCCTCGAACCTCCAAGATCATCAAATCACAGGACTCCAACTTGAGTCTTTGTGGCGAAGCCCTCTATCACTACTCGACAGTACGCGCCATCATCGATCTTTCCTTCCACGGGGCACGATATCACTTTCATTGCCCCTTTACAGCCACGCGGCCCGCGGCGCTCAGGTCCACGTATTCCAGGGTCTTTCCATCCCTCAAGTACTCCTGGATGATGTTGGCCGCGACCGTCATCTTCTGGTTCAGGTCGGTAGGGGCTCCCAGCCGCAATTCGGCGCCCCCCTCCAGATGCAGGACTACGTCGCCGCCGATCGACACGGCTATCTCCTTGACCCCCGGCAGTGTAGCGGCGACCTCACGCGTCTGGAGCATCGCCGCGACCGGCAAGGCCGCGACGACCACCTGCGGAGTCGCCCCCCCCGGCTGAACGGCAGACTGGCCGGCGAACACGACGAGGGGCAGGGACGAGGCTGTCTGCGCCCCGATCTTTTCGAGCACGCGGCCGTCTCCTGCGACAAGCCACCCCTTCCCGTCGACCATTCGCACCCGGGCGACCGGCTCATACTCCTCCAGCCGGATCTCCAGACCGTTCGGGAACCGCCGGTAGACGTGGATGTTGCGAACGTAGGGCAGCACCTCGAGCGTCTTCTCGATCTCTCCGGTGGACACCTTGAGAAGGCTCACCCCGCGCGCGGCCGATACGGCGTCGGCGATCTGTTCCTGGGTGACGTGATGAGTGGCAGGAGCCGAGATCTGCTGCACGGCCAAGACGTCGGAGGACCGCAGCCACAAGAAGAGGGCCACGGCCGCGACCGCCAAGACACACAGGAATATCAGGCCGGCCCGCCGGCTGCCGCGCTCCCGGCTGACCAGACGCCGCCGCTCCCGGACTCTCCTATCCATCGACCGCCGGCCGCTGCGGGAGGGTGTCCGCCTGGGAGTCCCAGGGGAAAGGAGCCCCGAGCAGCTTGACTTCGGGTTCGAGAACTATCCCGCTCATCCGTTCGACTCCCTGTCTCATCAGGGCCATCAAAGCAAGCACGTCCGCGGTCGTCGCGTCGCCCGTGTTGACCAAGAAATTGGCGTGGACAGTGGATATTTCGGCGCCTCCCCGCCGGACTCCTTTGAGACCGGCCGCTTCTACCAGCCTGCCCGCGTGCTGCCCCGGCGGGTTCTTGAAGGCGCTGCCGAACGTGTGGACCGAGCGGGGCTGCTTCTCCCGTCTCTGCCGCAGCAGCGACCGCTGGCAGTCAAGGATCACGCGGCAGTCGCTCCGGCCAAGAGCTATACGGGCTGCCGTGACTATCGACCGCTGCGGCAGCCGGCAGAAGCGATAGCCCCACTCGAGCTCGGCGGCGGGGACCTGGTGGACGCCGGACGGCGTCACGATCTCGACCTCCTGGACGACGTCGCGCATGCACCACCCGTAGGCCCCGGCGTTCATGGCCACGCCTCCGCCGACAGAACCCGGGATGCCGCAGGCGTGCTCCATGCCCGTCAGCCCGGCCTCCGCCACGACCGCGGCGAGGCGGGCCAGGTACGATGCCGCTCCCACGGTGAGGACCACCGTCGCGCACTCGGCCGTTTCCGGCGCCGGCAGACCCTCGACGTACTGGAAGCTCTTGTCCAGCTTGACGACTACGCCCGTGTAGCCGCGGTCGGCCACGAGCAGGTTGGAGCCGGCCCCCAGACAGAACCAATCGGCCTCAGAGGCCTCTAGGGCCGCCATGACACAGGCAAGCGCAGGCGCGTCTCGCACCGTCACCAGAAGTCCGGCCTTACCCCCGGTCCCGATGGTCGTGAAGGGAGCGAGAGGAGCGTTGGTCCACAGACGCACCCCGTCGACGGAGCGCAGCGCGTCAGAGAGAGCGGGCCAGCGGTCCATGTCGGGACGGCTCTAGGCCGGAGCCAGGAAACGCTCGCCGACGCGGTGCACGTCTCCCGCTCCCAGCGTCAGCACGAGATCCCCCGGCACCGTCGCCCGGTTGAGGTAATCGACGATCGAGCCCAGCCGGGGCAGGTAGACCACCGGCTTGCTGTTCTCCAGTCGCAGGATGCCATCTACGATGAGCTTGCCGCTGACGCCGGGAAGCGGATCCTCACGCGCCCCGTAGACATCCGTGACGACCGCCACATCGGCCTCGAGCAACGCCTCGGCGAACTCGGCCTGCAGAAACTCGGTCCGCGAATAGAGATGGGGCTGGAACACCGCGAAGACCCGGGACCAGTTCCCTTCCCGGGCGGCGGCCAGAGTGGCGCGCAGTTCGGTGGGATGATGGGCGTAGTCGTCGACCACGGTGACCCCGTTCCGCTCGCCCTTCCACTGAAAACGGCGCACGGCGCCCGTGAAGCTCTCGAGCGCGGGGACGATGCGCTTGGGCTGCACACCGAGCTCGGAGAGTGTGGCAAAGCACGCCAGGGCGTCGAGAACGTTGTGCCTGCCAGGTACCCGCAGCGTCACCGAGGCGAGTTTCCGCTCTCCGTGCCATACCTCAAAATGGCTCCCAGGAGCCCCAGGCACCACATTTCGCGCTTGATAGGCCGCGGCACCGTCGAGTCCGTAGGAGCAGGTCCGGCAGGCCACACCGCCGGCCAGCGCCGCTACCCGGGAATCGCCAGCGTAGTAGACAAACAGCCCTTTGGCAGGCAGGTGGGTGGTGAACTGCCGGAACACCCTCTCCACGTCCTCGACGTGCAGATAGTGGCTGTGATGGTCCAGTTCCATGTTGGTCAGCACGGCCACTTCGGGGCTGAGCAGCAGCAGAGAGCCATCGGACTCGTCCGCCTCGCACACCACGAACTCTCCGTCCCCATGCCGCGCGTTCGAGCCCAAGTCGTTCAGTTCGCCGCCGACCAGGAAGGTCGGGTCGTAGCCGCCGTCGACCAGCACTCTGCTGATCATCGACGTCGTGGTGGTCTTGCCGTGGGTGCCGCAGACGGCGATCCCTCGTCCGGACTGCATGAGCCAGGCAAGCGCCTGGGCCCGCTTGACCACGAGCATCGCCCGACGCCGCGCTTCCATGAGCTCCACGTTGTGCGAAGGGATGGCGGACGAGATGACGACCACGTCCGGGCCGTCCAGGTTGCCGGCCCGGTGGCCGATGCTGACAGGGATGCCCGCTTCCTCGAGAAGAGTGACGTACCGCGAGGGCTTGAGATCGGATCCTGTGACCTGGTAGCCCCGCTTGTGAAGCACCAAGGCGATGCCGCTCATCCCGGCGCCGCCGATGCCCACGAAATGGAAACTCCGCAGCCAATCCGGCGCGGGGATGCTCATCGTCTCGCTGGATACTGAATCAGTCATGTCCCCTCTCCGCTCGCGCGGCGACCAATTCTACTACGACGTCGGCGATGCGGTCGGCCGCGTCCGGCCGGGCGAGCCGCAACGCCACTGCCCGCATCCGTTGATTGACCTCAGGATCCAGGAGCGTGGCGACCGCCGCGGCCAGCCGCTCGGCGTCAAGTTCGGCGTCCATTATGGTCAGCGCGGCGCCTTCAGCCGCGACCATGTGGGCATTCTTGCCCTGATGGTCTCCGGCGGCGTACGGGTAAGGCACCAGGAGGGACGGCACGCCCCGAGCCAGGATCTCCGCGACCGAACCGCCTGCCCGCGCCACCACGGCATCGGCGACGGCCAGCGCCAGGGGGAAGTCGTCCAGGAACGAAAAGGCCTGGTAGTCCGGGTTAGTTCCAACTTTCTTCAGTTCCTCGGCCACGAGCGGATATTCCTGCTCGCCGGTCACGTGCAGGATCTGGAACGGCGTCCACCCCTGAGCGAACGCCGCCAACGTCGCCTCATTGAGCGTTCGCGCTCCCTGGCTGCCGCCGAAGACCAGGAGGACCGGCCGGCCGGCGTCGAGGTTGAAGCGAGCGAGACCCTGCTCGCGTGTAGCGGTCAGAAGTGAGGGCCGCAACGGCCTGCCGGTGTACACGTACTTGCCGTGCTTGAGTTCGGCCTGCGAGAACGAAAGACATACTCTGTCGACCATCTTGCTGAGGATGCGGTTGGTCCAGCCCATGTGCGCGTCCATCTCGACGGCCACAGTCGGGACGCCGGCGACGGCGGCCTCGGCCACCACCGGGCCCGAGCCATATGCGCCCACCCCGATGACGCAATCGGGCTTGTAGGAGCGTAGCAGCCTCCAGGCATCGACACCCGCCAACGGGATCGAGCAAAGGGTACGGACGGTGGAGAGTCCCAGTCTGCGCTGGAAACCGCGGATACGCACCACGGAGAAAGGATAGCCTGCCCGATCGACGAGGTCCTTTTCCATCCCTCGCTCGGTACCGCAGAAGGCTATGTGATGACCCCGGCCGGCGAGAACGTCAGCGAGCGCCAGCGCGGGCACCACGTGCCCGGCCGTCCCACCTCCGGCGATCAATATGCGTGACATTCTCGTACCTCTCCCCTTGGGACTGGGCCGCCGCGACCGAAGCCCGTCTGCTGACCGCCAGGATCAAGCCGACCGCGACCAGCATCACCAGGAGGCTGTTGCGACCATAGCTGATAAACGGAAGCGGCACCCCGGTCAAAGGCAGCGCCCCGATGACTCCTCCGATGTTGACCACGGCCTCCAGGATTACCATCATCCCGCATCCGGCGATCAGGAGTTTTCCCATCGGATCCCCGCAGCGGCGCGCCAGCCGCCAGCAGGCGACGGCGAACACGCCGAACACGAGGATGACAAGACCGGCGCCAAGTAGGCCGAACTCCTCTCCCAGAATAGCGAAGATCATGTCCGTCCGCGCCTTGGGAAGATACTGGAACTTCTGCACGCTCTCGCCCGGGCCCACGCCGAACCACCCTCCCCGGCCGAGCGCGACCAGCGACTGCGTCAATTGGTAGCCGGCGCCTTCCGGGTCGCTCGAGGGGTCCAGGAAGGAGAGCACCCGGCTCATCCGTTCGGCGTTGGAAGAGCGTCATGCCAAGAGCTCCGGCGCAGCCTACCGCGCAGATGAGAGCCCAGTGGCGGCCCTTCATGCCGCCGATCCACAGCATCCCCATCATGAGACCCGCGATGACAATGGCGGTACCCAGGTCGCCCTCCAAGAACACCAGGACGCACATCGCCAGACTGGCCACACCGAACGGCCACATGTACGACCAGAAGCGCCCGTCGGCTACTCGCCGGCTGGTGAGCAGGTGAGCCCCGAGGAGGACGACCGCCAGCTTGGCGAATTCGGAAGGCTGAAAGGTGAGCGGTCCCAACGGGATCCAACTGGCCGATCCTCCCGTGCTCTGTGCCACTCCTGGAACATGGACCAGCAGCAGCGAGAACACCACAAAGGCCAGAAAGGCCACGGACCAAGTCCGGAGCCGCCTGTAATCGACGCGAGACAGCAGCACCAGCGCGCACACCCCTGCTGCCGCGGTGATGCCCTGATTCCTCAAGTAGGCGAACCTGTCTCCGCTCGTGACGGCCGTCGATACGGACAGCATCATGCAGAGCCCGGCTATCAGCAGGATGGCAGTGCTGGCCCAGACGAGATGGAAGGCGGGTGGCAGCCCCTCCTTGAACCGGCGGGAGCGTTTCGGCCGTGCGGCCCGGGGCTCCTCCGATCTGGTGGCCTCGCCCGGGGGCTGCGCCGGAACGGTGGACTTGCGCACCGTGGTCGCCGTCACGACCGCTCCCTCTGTAGGCGCTGCACGAGGCTCTTGAAGTGGTCGCCCCGCTCCTCGAAGTTCTTGTATTGGTCGAAGCTCGCACAGGCCGGGGCCAGCAACACGAAATCGCCCGGAACTGCGATCCGGGCCGCGGCCTCCACCGCCCGCTCCAGATCACCCCAGGAGCTCACGTCGGGTAAGCGGTCCACCTCGCCGCCGGCCGCCACCTGGGCGAAAGCGTCGGCGATGAGCGGAGTGGCCTCCCCGATCAGATAGACGGCCTTGCAGCCGCGCGCGCACGCTCGCGCCACCGGGCGGTAGTCCGACGCCTTGTCGCGCCCGCCCAAGATGAGATGTGTCCTTTCGGGGTAGGCGTTCAAGGCCGTAAGAGTCGCCTCCACGTTGGTCGCTTTGCTGTCGTTGACATACGTCACCCCGGCGACCATTCCTGCCTGCTCCAACCGGTGGGTCACTCCCTGAAAGCTCCGCAATCCCTCGGCGAGGGCCTCTTTGCCGACTCCCCGAGCCGCCGCAGCAGTGGCGGCGGCGAGGCAGTTCTCCAGGTTGTGAAGACCCGGCAGCCTGATGTCGCGTATGGGCAAGATCGGTTCGCCGTCGACGATGACGAGCCCGCCCTCGATCCACGAATCGGGCCTCGCGGGTGTCGCGGATCCCAAGCCGCCGGCCGCTGCCCCGTGTGATAGAAAGTAGGCCACCCTCGGGCCGTCCTCGCGTGCGGCCAGTTGCGCCCCCAGCCCTGCCACCGCGGCGTCGGCCAAGTTGAGGACGGCCACGTCCCCCACCCGCTGATTGGCGAACAGATTGGCCTTGCACTCCAGGTACCGTTCCATGGTGCCGTGACGGTCGAGATGGTCGGGCGTCAGGTTGAGGAACACTGCGACGGCCGGGCGGAAGTGATGCGTGTCCTCCAATTGGAAGCTGGACACTTCGACCACCACTTCTTCGTCGGCCGCGATCTCCCCGGCGACCGAGGTCACCGCGACGCCGATATTGCCCAGGACGCGTACGGGGCGGCCGGCCGTTCTGAACAGGTGGCCGAGCAAGGCGGTCGTCGTCGTTTTGCCGTTGGTCCCGGTGATGGCGTCGAACGGGTTGGGCAAGACCGCGTAGGCCAACTCGAGTTCGCTCCATACCGGCACTCGGTCCTGCCGGGCTCTGCCCACCGCCGCCGCCTCGCCTGGAACACCCGGGCTCTTTACGAGCAGATCAGGGCAAGGCCAGTCCTCGGCCAGGGACTCCTCCTTTACGAACCGTACACCGGCCCGTAAAGCAGCGTCGATTCCGGGCAGAGACTCCTGCCCGCGCCGATCACTCAACGTCACCTCAACGTCCAGGTCGGAAAGAGCGAGGGCGGCCGCGATCCCGGAGCGGCTCGCCCCGAGAACGAGAGCCCGACGAAGTCCGGGGGGAAGCGCCGCTTTGCCGCTGCGGCGCACGGATCCGCCCGGCCCTGCGTCTGTCGACCGATCCGTCACGCGATCACTTCCCGATATTGCCCAGGTAGTAGAGCGTGAAGCCGGCCCCTGCGAGGATCGCGGCGACGATCCAGAAACGCACGATGATCTTCGTCTCCGACCAGCCGAGCAGCTCGAAGTGGTGATGGATCGGAGTCATGAGAAACACCCGCCGGTGGAACAGACGGAAACTGAAGACCTGGATGATGACGCTGACCGCCTCGACCACGAATATCCCGCCGATGAGGATAAGGAGCAGTTCCATCTTCGTGACGACGGCCATGGCTGCCAACCCCGCTCCCAGGGCCAGGGAACCTGTATCCCCCATGAAGACGGCAGCCGGGTGGGTGTTGTACCACATGAACCCCACGCAGGCTCCCGTAAGGCACGAGCCTAGGATGGCAAGGTCTGTCTCCCCCTGGAGGAAGGCTATCCCCGCGTAGGCGAACATGGCCACCGCAACGGTGCCGGCTGCAAGCCCGTCCAGCCCGTCGGTCAGATTCACGGCGTTGGAAAAACCGGCTATGAGAAGGAAGGCGAAGATGTAGTAGAGGAAGCCTAGCTCCAGACCCTGCTCTATCAGGGGCACCATCAATTTGGTGTCCGCTCCCCCGTAGCGGAGAGCGAGAAAACACGCAACGGCCACGAGGGGCACCTGTAGCAGAAGCTTCACCCTCGCGCTCAGCCCGAGCGATCGTTGTCGCCGCTGCTTCAACAGGTCGTCGGCAAGACCGATGGCTCCGGAGCCATACGTGAGGATGATGACGACCAGGCTCTGCCAGTACTTCTGGGCGAAGATGAGGTACGGGATCAGGGCCGCGACCAGGATGAGTACCCCGCCCATGGTGGGCGTTCCCTGTTTCGCATTGTGGCGTTCCGGCCCGGCCTCCCGGATGTTCTGCCCAATGCCGCGCTTCTGCAGCCAGCGGATGAACCGGGGTCCCGCTATCATGGCGATGACCATGGCGACCAGCGTTGCTGCGAGAATCTCGATCATCCCGTCGGTCCCGACCTTCTAGTGTTTGCACCGGCAGTAGCTTCGCCGGTCTCGCTCGCCCACCTGCCCGTGCGGGCCTGCTCGGACACGGCGTCTACCATCACTTCGAGCCTCACGCCCCGCGAGGCCTTGAAAAGTACGACGTCACCCGGGCGGAGCGAAGCCGCCACAAGAGATGTTTCTGCGGGAGAAGGGACATGTCCTGCCGTGGCCGCAACGTCGCCCTTCGGGTCGCGCGCGGCGCGAAAGCCCTCGGCGGTGGATTCCGAGAGAGGCCCCACCCCCCACACGAGCTCTACCCCCGCTGCTGCCGCATACTCCCCGCTCTGCCTGTGATAGAGACGCTCCTGGGGGCCGAGCTCTCTCATGTCCCCGAGCACCGCTACCGGGCGGCCTCCCCTGCGCGCCGCCACCCGCACCAGATTGTCGATAGCCGCCCGCACCGCCGCCGGATTCGCGTTGTAGGTGTCGTCGATCAAACAGAGACCGGGCAGTTCGATCACTTCTCCCCGGCCCTTGCCCGGACCGGAGTCCAAAAAACCGGGAAGGCACTGCTCCACCGGCAGACCGGCCGCGTAGCATGCGGCCGCCGCCGCGACGAGGTTCTCGAGCGTGTGACGCGGTATCGCGGGGATCTCGAGTCTCGCCTCCCCGGTCGGCCAGCGCACGAGCAGAGTCTGGGCGTGGTCGCTCTCCTCAGGTTCTACGCGGCCCAACACGTCTGCGCACTCGTTCGCGCAGGGCAAGCCGGCGGCGGCGACAAACCGCACGACGCGCCGCTCCGCGCCGGCGAGACAAGGCTCGAGAGGCTCGCATACGAGAGGCACCACCGCCACCCCGCCCAGCCGCAGACCGTCTATGAGCTCAGCCTTAGCTTGAGCTACATTCTCCAGGCTGCCCAGAAGCTCAAGGTGGACTGGATGGATGTTCGTGATGATCCCGACGTCCGGTTCCGCCACTCGCGCGAGCGCGGCTATCTGGCCGCGACCGCGCATCCCCATCTCCACGATCACAGCCTGGGTGTCGGGCTCGATCTGAAGCAAGGTCATAGGGACCCCGACCTCGTTGTTCTGGTTGGCCGCCGTCATCGCGACGCGGCATGTCCTGGCGACCATGGCCCCCAGGATGTCCTTGGTGCTCGTCTTCCCCGCGCTGCCGGTGACCGCGAGAACGAGAGCCCCGGACTTGCGACGCACCTCGCGCGCCAGCGCGCCCAGGGCTTCGAGGGTGTCGGCTACCGGGTAGATGTTATCCCCAGGGACGCTCCTTGCCGCCCAGGCATTGCGCTCGACGACCGCACCGCAGGCGCCGGCCGCAAGTGCGGCTTCCACATAGTCGTGTCCGTCGAAACGCTCGCCACGGAGCGCGACGAACAGATCCCCCGGCTTGAGCGACCGGGTATCGGTACTGACCCCGAAGACCTCCGTCTTCAAGGGGCCCCTCTCCAGCGACCTGCCGGCTTCTTCAGCCGAGAGGACGAGCATCAGCTCTTCGACCCACGGGCGACCAGGGCCTCTCGAGCTACCTGGCGGTCGTCGAAGGGGATGGTCTGGGTCGCGAACTCCTGCCCCGACTCGTGGCCCTTACCAAGGATCAAAACGACGTCGTCGTTCACCGCTTGAGCAACCGCGTAGTGGATGGCAAGACGCCGATCGGGTTGGACCTCGGCGCTCTCCGGCCTGCGCAGCCCCTCGAGTATCTCGGCGATGATCGCGCTCGGGTTCTCGCTGCGGGGATTATCGGAAGTCACGACGACCACGTCCGCCAGTTCTTCCGCCTCACGGCCCATCAGGGGCCGCTTGGTCCTATCCCTGTCGCCCCCGCATCCGATGACGGCGATCAGTCTTCCCCGAGTGAACTCCCGTGCGGTCTTCAACACGTTGCGGACCGAATCGGGCGTGTGCGCGTAGTCGACCAACACAGAGAAGCCCTGTCCGGCATCCACCGGTTCCATCCGCCCCGGGACTCCCCCGAAGTCGCTCAGACCAGACAGCATGCCGTCCAGATCGAGCCCCAGCCCAAGACCGCAACCCAGGGCGGTGAGAATGTTCGCTACGTTGAAAGCCCCCACCAGCCGCGTGAGGACCTCTCTGCGGATCTCCCCAGTCCCGGCCGCCGCATACGCACCGCTCATGCGGCCGAGCACTCTCCCCCTGACGATGAGCACTCCTCGGGTGCCTGCCGGGGTCATGGCCGAATCGCTCATCTCGAGGTCCGCAGGCCCCCATCCGGAAACCGCCGGGGAGGTGGAGAGGCTGATCACGCGCTCCCGATCGCATGCTTCCGCCAACCGGCGGCCAAAAGAGTCGTCGACATTGATGACCGCTGCCGCCCGGCTGGACGCGAACTCGTCATCCAGGAAAAGCCGGCACTTGGCGGCGAAGTAGTCCTCAAGAGTCTTGTGGTAGTCCAGATGATCCTGCGTAAGGTTCGTGAAGGCGACTGTCCGGAAGTCGATGCCCCGGGCACGCCCAAGGTCGAGGGCATGCGAAGACACCTCCATCACGGCCGCCCGGTCCCCACTCGCGACCATCTGCGCGAAGTCGTGCTGGATGTCGAGAGCTTCGGGCGTCGTTCGCCCAGCCGGCAAAGTACGACCACCGATCCGCCGCTCGACCGTTCCCATTAGCCCTGACCGAAAACCGGCGTGGTCGAGGAGGTGGGCGGTGATGAAGGCGGACGTAGTCTTGCCGTTGGTGCCGGTGATGCCGACCGTCAGCAGTCGCGAGCTGGGATGGCCATAGAATGCGGAGGCGACCGAGCCCATGGCCCACCTCACCGAGGGGACCATCACCTGAGAGATGTCGAGGTCGAGAGGACGCTCCACGCACAGAGCCGCCGCTCCCCTGGATACCACATCGGGCGCGAAGTCGTGGCCGTCCCGGACGAACCCCGGCACACAAAAGAACAGCGTGCCCGGACCCGACTGATCACTGCGGTAGCTGAGTGCGCTGATGTCGACATCGGCGCCCGAAAGGCGCCAACCCTCGACTCCGGCGAAGAGGTCACGTAGTCTCACAGTCAGCGATTCTACCATCGGCATGGCGGCCTCCGGAGGCGGGCCGGTGGGGATGTCACTCCTGGTCGGCTCGACCCGCCGTATCCATCTCGGTCGCCGGCGCTATCCCGAGGCGCTTGAGAGCGAAGTCCGCGATCCTCGCGAACACCGGAGCCGCCACTTTCGCACCGGAGTGCTGGCTCTTCGGCTCGTCGATCATGACCAGGACTACGAGGCGGGGCGCGTCGGCCGGCACCATGCCGACGAAAGAAGCGATCACCTCTTCGGAGTAGCCGCTGCTCTTCTGATTCGGCTTCTGGGCAGTGCCCGTCTTGCCAGCCACGTTGTAGCCCTGGAGGCGCGCGTTCTTGCCCGTCCCTTGCTCCACCGTCACGGTGAGCATCCCCCGCAGCTGGGTCGCGACCGCCGAACTAACGACTCGCCGGCTCCAAGGGCCCACGGTATCCCGGACCAGGTGCGGCTGCAGCAACACTCCATCGTTGGCTATGGCTGCATACGCCGCCGCTAATTGCAGAGGCGAGACTGCCACGCCCTGACCCATCGGGACTTGGTAGATCGTCACTCCATTCCACTTTTCCGGCAACTGGCCCGCGGTCTCCCCCGGGAAGTCGATGCCGAGCTTCTCTGTGAAGCCGAACTTCTGGATCATATCGACCAGACGCTTCTTGCCCACTTCCTTGCCCAGCGTCACCGCTCCGATGTTGGAGGACTTTGACAGGATCTCGGTCACAGTGAGCGTGCGGACCAGGGGGACATTTTCGTCCGCCTCGTGGATGGTCTTGTCGTAGACAATGATCTCGTTCGGCAGCGTGAAGGGCGTCTCGGGAGTCACGATCCCGTTCTCCAGGGCGGCAGCGACGGTCACCATCTTGAAGGTCGAGCCTGGTTCGCACTGGTCGGTCACCATCCAGTTGCGCCCTTCGCCGTTCTTCAGGTCCGCGGAAGCGTAGTCCTCCGGACTGAAGACGGGGGTGCTGGCCATGGCCAGGATCTCACCGGTCATGGGATCCATCACCAGCGCGCATGCCCTCGTCGCGTCGTACTCGTCAACGGCGTCGGCGAGCGCCCTCTCCGCCTCGAACTGGATCTCGGAGTCGATGGTCAGAGTGATGGACGAGCCCGGAACTGCGTCGATAGCGGACATCGTCGACAGACGGTTGCCGGAGAGGTCACGGACCACCTGCCTCTGCCCGGGCCTGCCGGAAAGAAGCGTGTCGTACTCGTACTCCAGCCCTTCCATACCCAGATAGTCCTTACCGCCCACAAAACCCAGGAGTTGGGGCGCCAGCGCCCCTTTGGGATAGACTCTCTTAGGCTCCGACAAGACACCTATGCCGGCGAGTTTCAGCGCCTTCACTCTCGCGCCTATCGCGGGATCTATCTTTCGGGCCAGATATCTGAAGCCCGAATCATCCTTCAACTTGTCGAGCAGTTCCTGCTCCGGGAGCCCTAACACCGGGGCCAACAGCGCCGCTGTCTTCGCAGGGTCGCTCACGTGGCGTGGATCCGCGTAGATGCTGGCCATGGCGCGCGATATCGCGAGCGCCTCGCCGTTCCGGTCGAAGATGGTGCCGCGAGGGGCGTCGAGCTCTATCGTGCGCACGTGCTGGTTGTCGGCCCTCTCCTGAAGTCCGGGGGCGGCCACGACCTGCACGTAGAAAGTCCTCCCAAAAAGGGCGATCAAGAAGACGACGGCGAGACCCATGAACAGGCCTAGACGTTTGTGCGCCCGGCTCCTGCTCATCGGCCCGCGACCGTGGTGTCACCCTCCGTTCCCGCCATGCCGCTCTGCATGTAGTGGACCTGCTCGGCAGGCTGAAGCCCGAGCTGGGTCGCCTGCTCCGCCACCCTGTCCGGAGCCGAGAGCGCGGATATCTGCGAAGAAAGGGCGGCTATCGTAGCCGATAGCTGGGCTTGGTCGTTCTCCATCCGCCCCACCTGGGATTCGACCTGGGTGGCCTCCGAGGTCAGGAGCATCGGGCTCACGATGGACACGCCGAGCAGAACGAAGGCGAACAGCAGGGCGACACCGATCGTCGGCCATTGGGGCCGGCGACGGACCACCAACCTCGGCTTGGGCAGGGGTTCAGCCCGCTCGATCTCGGGAGAGGGCTGGGGAAGACGGGCGGTAGCCTCTCGCCCGTAGTACCGCGTCGCGCTTGTCCTGGCGCCTGCTCTGGCCGCACTCCGCCTGGAGGCAGGGGACGGGATGAGGTCTCCCTCCCAGGCGTCGATCCATGTCGAGCGCTTTGCCACGGCGGTCACAGCTTCCTAAGGGCTCGAAGCTTGGCAGAACCGGCGCGCGGGTTCGTTTCCAGCTCCCGAACGCCGGGGACGACGGGTCTGGGGGTCATGACAGCCCCGGTGGCCTTGCCCCCGCACGCGCACACGGGGAAGTCGGGGGGGCAGATGCATGGTTTGGCCTTGCCGTTGAAGAAGTCCTTGACGATGCGATCCTCGAGGGAGTGGAAGCTGATCACGGCCAGGACACCCCCGCTCTCGAGCAGGTCGAAGGCGACCGGAAGGGCTGTAGCGAGACTCTCCAGCTCCCCGTTCACTTCGATCCGAAGAGCCTGAAACACCCTGCGTGCGGGATTGCCTGCCGCGAACCGGGCGGGCGTGGGAATGGCGGCCTTGATTGTGTCTACGAGCTCCGAGGTGCGTGCGTAAGACCGGCTCGTTCTGCGTTTTGCGACGGCCCGCGCGATCCTCCTCGAATACCGCTCCTCCCCGTATCGGCTGAACAGTTCCGCCAGTGCCGCTTCGGACCGGCCGTTCAAGATGTCGGCCGCGGTGAACTGTAGAGACGGATCCATGCGCATGTCGAGTGGCGCGTCAAAGCTGTAGGAGAACCCCCGCTCCGGCGTGTCGATCTGCATGCTGCTGACGCCCAGGTCCATGTACACATGGGTCACCCGCTCTCCCTCTTCGACCAGTGCTTCAAGGCTCTCCGCGAAATCGCCCGGGCAGAAGCGGGAGGGGCACTGCAGTCGCTCGGTGAGAGCCAGGTAGAAGTCCTCGGCCACAGGATCGCGGTCGCAAGCGATGAGCAGGCCATCGGCGCCGAGTCGGGCTGCGACAGCCTCGGCATGCCCGCCTGCGCCGAAGGTACAATCGACAACCCGGCTGGTTTCATGCACGTCGAGGAGGCGGAGCAGTTCTTGGGTCAAGACCGGGACATGCGCCATAGCCATCTCCGTCACGAAGGAAGCCGCCGCGCTAGGCATCGGGGCTCATTTCCTGTTGCCGGCTCGCGAATGTATCCGGGTCCCATATCTCCAGATGATCGCGGTTCCCGATGATGGTGACCTTCCCCGACAGGCCTACTTCCTTGATCTGCCGGGCCGAGAGTAGTACGCGGCCCTGGCCGTCCGGTTCGACCGCGTCCTGGTTCATGTAGATGGCGCGCGCGCGCCAAGCGTCCGTCTTGCTTTCGAACACGTTCAAAGGTTCGATGTATCTCGTGTCGAATTTCGCCCATTCAGCCGGGTGATAGACGCTGATGCAGCGCTCTCCATCCGGGAATCGCACAAGGACGGCGCCGTGTTGGAAGTGCTCCCGATAGCGGGCGGGCAACGTCACCCGGCCCTTGGCGTCGAGGGTGTGATCGAAGGTGCCGGATAGCAGTAGGTCATCCATGTCACCACTTTACGCCACTTTAACCCACTACGCAACACCTTTACGACTCGGTTCTACACAATCCTGCCTCGATCGCCACGGACAGCAGCTGCTGATGCATGAACTGAACCAATAAGTATTATTTGCAATAACAATTGCATGATGAAACGCCGGGAAAGCGGGGACGGCTAAAGGCGCCGAAGCGGAGCGTACTCGAGTAGCAGTCGTTTCTGCTCCCCGATTCCCGGAAAAAACACGCGGATGATCCCCCCGGGCTCGAGGCCGAGGACCATACCTTCTCCGAACTTGGCGTGGAGAACCCTGTCACCGGTCGAGAAGGCCCCCGCCGGCACTTCCTTTCGGGTAGGGGCTGTCTGCCCCGAGGTGCGATCGCTCTGCCCGGTCCTGGCGCCGCTCCAGTTTCCGGCCGGGGTTTCACGACGCCCGTAGCCGGCGCGGGTACCGCTCTGGCCATCGCCCTCAGCGGGTCGCTTGAACCGCTCGGGGATCTCGCTGAGAAACCGGCTGGGCATCTTGTACCCCGCAGAGCCGTGAAGCGTGCGAGAGCGGGCGAAGGAGAGATAGAGGCTGTCCCGGGCGCGGGTGATGCCAACGTAGCAGAGCCTTCGCTCCTCTTCGAGGCGCTGCTCGTCCAGGGAGCGCGAGTGAGGGAACAGCCCCTCTTCCATCCCGGTGATGAACACCACGGGGAACTCGAGGCCCTTGGCGTTGTGAAGGGTCATCAGAGTGACCAGGGGTTCGCTTTCTCCCAGGCTGTCGACATCGGCGTAGAGACTTATCTCTTGCAGGAAGTCGGAAAGGGTCCCCTCGGGGTTCTGGCGGTCGAACTCCTGCGCCACCCCGACGAATTCTTCCAGGTTCTCCAGGCGGCCTTCGGCTTCCAGGGTCCTCTCGGCCTTCAGATTCGTCACCAAGCCGCTTTCGTCCAGGATCAGGCGGACCACTGCCGCCACCTTGCCGGATGCGGCCTCCCAGCGGACGAAGTCTTCACCCAGCCGGCGCGCGGCGCTCAGCGCCGCCCCGGTCAGATCCAGTACGTCATCCGCACGAAGCAGAGAGTCGCGCAGGGAGACTCCGTTCAGTTCCGCGAAGTTCTGAAGCCGGCCGAGAGCCACGTCTCCCAGACCCCGCCGCGGAGTATTGACGATCCGGAGAAGAGAGATGTCGTCCGAGGGGTTCAGGGCGACACGAAGGTAGGCGAGAAGGTCCTTGATCTCGGCGCGCTGGTAGAACTTGGTGCCCCCTATCACGCGATACGCCACGCCCTGGCGAACAAGCATGTCCTCGATGACGCGAGACTGCGCGTTGACCCGGTAGAAGACGGCCAGTTCGGAGGCCGGCCGGGTCTTGAGCAGGGTGACGATCTGGTCGCAGACGAGCCGAGCCTCTTCATGCTCGTCGCAGCACTCGAACACCACAAGCCGCTCGCCTTCGCCCCTGTCCGTCCAGAGGTTCTTCGGCTTCCGCCCTCGGTTGTGAGCGACGAGAGCGTTGGCCGCTTCCAGGATGGTGGTGACAGAGCGATAGTTCTGCTCCAACTTGACGACCGTGGCCTCGGGAAAGTCGTCCTCGAAGCTCAGGATGTTCCGGACGTCGGCTCCCCGCCACGAGTAGACCGATTGGTCGTCATCGCCGACCACGGTCACCTGCCGGTGTTCCTCGGTGAGAAGCTTGACCAGCATATACTGCGCCCGGTTTGTGTCCTGATACTCATCCACCAGAACGTTGCGGAAGAGGTCCCGGTAGTAGGCCAGCCGGTCGGGGAAGAGCTGCAGTATGTCGACCATGCGCATCAGAAGATCGTCAAAGTCCAGGGCGTTTGTCTCGAGCAAACGAGCCTGGTAGCGCCGATAGACGGCGGCTGTGATGTCGTGGAAGCCGGTCGCGCCGTAGTCGTCTCCCTCGAGCTCCTGCCGACTCCCGCCGGTCACGCCGCCGCGGGCGAAGTCGTCGACGTCGATCAGCCTGTTCTTGGCGTCGGAGATCATGCCTTGCACGGCTTTGGGTGGGTATCTCTTGCTGTCCAGTTTCAGGTCGTCCACGCAGTGGCGCACGAGGCGGACAGAGTCATCTTCGTCATAGATGCTGAAGTTGGTCCGATAGCCGAGGAGGGCGGCGTCTTGGCGCAGCATCCGCGCGCACGCGGAGTGAAAGGTGGAGACCCAGGTCCAGCGTGACGAAGCCCCGAGAAGCCGCGCTACCCGCTCTTTCATCTCCCCGGCGGCTTTGTTCGTGAAGGTGATGGCCAGAGACTGGTGCGGCCTGACCTGGCCGCTCTCGATCAGATAGGCGAGCCGATAGGTAAGGACTCGGGTCTTTCCAGAGCCCGCGCCCGCGAGGACCAGCAGCGGACCCGGCGGGTGGAAGACGGCCTCTTGCTGGCGCTCGTTGAGGTCCTGTGCGAGGCGCGCGCGGAGCTCAGACGTCGGGTACGCCATCGAGTCTCACGGGGTCACACGCGACCTCGGCAGCCGGCAGGGGCCGGGGAGGGTGCGGGATAGCTCGATGGGTCTCGGAAGGCTCGCCCGCGGACCCCGTCTCCGATGCCGCGGCGGTTCCGCGAATCTCCTCCAGTTCGTTCTCGAGTTGCACCACCCGGCGCACGAGGCACCTCATGGCCTCGGCGACGGGGTCGGGAAGATGTGTGTAGTCGATATCGGGGATACCCACTCTCGTCCCGTCCATGATGACCGGCCGGCCTGGGTTGCCGACAACGGTGGTGTTCGACGGCACGTTCTGGACGACCACGCTGCCGGCCCCCACCCTCACGTTGTTGCCGACGGTGATGGAGCCAAGCAGCAAGGAGCCTGCCCCGATGACCACGTTGTCCCCCACGGTGGGATGCCGCTTGCCCGTCTCTTTGCCCGTGCCTCCGAGAGTGACGCCCTGATAGATGGTGACGTTCTGGCCGACCTCGGCCGTCTCGCCTATGACGACCCCCGCTCCGTGATCGATGAACAATCCTTCGCCGAGAGTGGCTCCCGGGTGGATCTCGATGCCGGTCAGCAAACGTGCGACCTGAGAGACAAGGCGGGGAGCCAGAGGCACCTGGCGATGCCAGAGCGCGCTGGCCGCCCTGTGGAACCACAACGCGTGAAGGCCCGGGTAGCAGGTGAGGATCTCGATATCGCTGCGCGCGGCCGGGTCGCGCTGCCGTATGGCCTGCATGTCGTGCGACATGGTCCCGGCCAACTCCCTGCCCGCCTCACAGGCGCGAGAGTAGGTCTGGGATGCGTTGGCCAGGGCTCCACGCGCGGCGTACCGGCAGACCTCACCGGCGTCGTCGAAGATATTGGCGCGTAAGTCTCTCACTCGGCCTCCTCGGCCTCCGGCTCGGGCAGCACCTCGTTGAGACTGCCGCTTCTGAAGCCCTGCAGATCCAGCGCGACATAGCTATACCCGAGTCCGCGCAGGTGCTCTACGATAGCACGCCTGACAGCTGCCTCAGCGGCCCGGGGTAGGTCCTCCTCGCCCAGTTCGATCCGGGCGACCGCGCCGTGGTGGCGCAGCCGGACCATGCGAAATCCGAGACTTCTCAGATACCTCTCCCCCGCGCCTACCATGCGCAGACCTTCGGCCGAGATCGTCTCTCCGTAGGGAAAGCGCGAAGCGAGACACGGCGACGCGGGCAGATCCCAATTCGGCAGCCCCAACGCATGGGCCAAGCGGCGCACGTCGTCTTTCCTGAAGCCGGCCTCGAGCAGCGGGCTGACGATCCCCATGTCGGCCGCCGCCCGCATGCCGGGACGGTAGTCCCCGCGATCGTCCAGGTTGGCTCCGTCCACGATGGTCTTGATCCCTTCAGACTTCGCCACCACTATCAGCTTCTCGTAGATCGCGCGGCGGCAGAGGTAGCAGCGCTCGGGCGGGTTGGCCGCGAAGCCGGGAAGGCCAAGCTGGTCCATAGGCAGAACGAGGTGGCGCGCCCCGAGCCGCGCGGCCGCTTCGCGGGCCGCGCCCGACTCCTCCTGCGTGTGCACGTCGCCGTGGACCGTGACGGCAAGCACCTGTTCTCGACCGAGTTCGTCGAGCGCCACTTTCAGCAGTAACGTGGAGTCCACCCCACCCGAGAAGGCGACCAGCACCGGCGCCGCTTCCCGGAGGACCGTCCGGAGTTGAGCCTCTGCGGCAGCGAGAACTCCGGACGGACCGACCACGGTGCTCATCCTCCGCAACAGGGGCAGGAAGGATCGCGCGGCACGAGCAGCCGCTCGAAGGAGAGGTCCCACACATCCGCCAGCAGCAGATGGCGGCTGCGCATCCCCGGTTCCACCACCAGCTTCACGACCTCGTTCGCCTCGACGCTGGCGATGAGGGCCACGATCGTGTTGAGCACTCCGGCCACATCGGCGGTAGGAGAGTGCTCGCGGCTGGGAAGGTCGCGCACGAAGCAGCGTAGGCAGGGCCCATCGCCCGGAAAGACGGTCATCGACATGCCGCTCGATCCGATGACCCCCCCGTAGACCCAGGGGATCTGGTGCCTGACCGCGTGATCGTTGATGACGAACCGCGTCGCGAAGTTATCGGTGCCATCGACCATAACGTGGAGGCCATCGGCAAAGGCGGCGATGGTGTCCGTATCGATCGTTCCTACCAGCGGTTCCACCATCACCTCGCTGTTCACCTCTCTTAGGTGCGCAGCGGCGGCTTCGGCCTTGGGAACCCGCAGGGCGACGTCCTGTTCGGTGAACAAGACCTGCCGGTGCAGGTTGTGGATCTCCGGATAGTCCTTGTCGGCGATGCGAAGCAGCCCCACACCGGCCCTCACCAGGTTGTTCGCGATGGCAGACCCGAGCGCCCCGCACCCTATCAGGCCGACTCTCGCGCCCTGCAGGCGTTCCTGGCCCGCCCGTCCGATGTAGGGCACAAGCATTTGCCGGCTGTAGCGAAACAGACGATCTTCCTGTTCCATCAGCCCCCCATGTCTGTCGAGGTAAGCACGCTCCGGGCCGTCTTGATATCCGGCTCGAGGTAGATCAGGTCATCGTTCTCCACTAGCGTGCCGGTGACCGCCTGGCCCGTCCATCCGGTCCCCTCGGCGGCAAGGAGAGCGGCGCCGACAGCGGCGCGGAAACGATCGACGTCTCCGGCCAGAGGCAACTCGTTCCAGAAAGGCGCGCCGGCGCCCGCCCCGCGCTTACTGAAAGCTGCGGCAAGGGCTTCGGCAATGGTCGCGGTGTCCCCGTCCTTCGCATCCAACTGCGGGGGAGGCGGCTCGATGCCCTCGTTCGTCAATGCACCTCGGAGGTCTACCCAATCCACAGAGGCCACAGCTCCCACCGGAACGGCGAGCGCATCGGCCACGGCGTCTACGACCGCCTGCTGCTGATCCTGGCCGTAGAGTTGCGCGAGTTGAGCGAAGCGGTCGCCGGATCTGAGCAGTATGACACCGGGTAATCCCAGCACGACGCCGCCGTTCGGGCCGGCCGAAACCAGTACCAGCGCTACTGCCGCCCCATCTTGCTCGATCGCCAGGAGTGCATTGCCCGGCGACGTCGCGCCACTGGTGGACGCCGTCACCGTGGTGGCGGTCGCGCCGCTGGCGGCGACGGGACCCGTGGTGACTCCGCCCGCTTCCTCGCCCTGTCCGGGGCTCGCAAGCAGAGGGAACAGCACGGCTATGATCGCGATGACGGCCGCAGCCGGCGCCACTGCCAAGAAGAGCCGGCCGGTCCTCCTTCTACGCTGAGCGTAGCGTCTGGCCGATCGCCGCTGGGAGCGCGAGCTGCCGCCGGAATTCGGGCCGGGCGCGCCGCCTTCCATCTGAGGGCTTGAACCGCCGGCGTCGCTCATGTCCGGTCCGGCGAGCAATACTCACCGGTCTCTTCGATGAGACGACAGACCGCATCGGGGACCAGATAGCGCACGGGAAGACCCGCTGCCAGCCTTTCGCGGATCATGCTCGAAGAGATGTCTAGGCCCGGAACCTGCATGACCTGCACCCGAGCGTCGGGTCCCGGCCCGACGACTTCCGGGCCCAACGAGGCGAGTACGGCGGAAAGCCGGGAAAGGTCGAAACCGGGACGGGTGGCCGCGATAAGCGTGCATAGCTCGAGCACACCCGGCGGATCCTTCCAGGTGAGGATATCCAGGACGGCGTCGGCCCCCGTGACGAAGAACAGCCGGGCGTCGGACGCAAGCGCGGCTGCGAGGTACTCGAGCGTGTCGACCGTGTACCCGACCCCCGGGCGGTCTATCTCCAGACGGGAGACCGAGAACTTCGGGTGTGAAGCCGTAGCCGCCGCCACCATGCGATAGCGGAAATCAGCCGGGGCCAGCCGGCGCTTCTTGTGAGGAGGACGACCGGAAGGCATGAACATCACCTCGTCCAGACGGAACTGGAAAAGGGCCTCCTGCGCGGTGACCAGATGGGCGATGTGTATGGGGTCGAAGGCCCCTCCCATGATGCCCAGGCGCACGCCGGTCCGCGTTCTAAGGCGGGTGATAGGGTCGGCCTGATCCACTCGTCTCCTCCCGTCTACCTCCCGCCGGCCGACGTCAGCGGACGTGGCCTTCGCCGGTGACCACGTACTTGATCGAGGTCAGCTCCTTGAGGGCCAGCGGACCGCGCGCGTGCAGCTTCTGAGTGGAGATGCCGATCTCGGCCCCCAGACCGAAGACAGCCCCATCGGTGAACCGGGTAGAAGCGTTCACGTAGATGACAGCCGCATCGACGGCTCGAGCAAACCGGCGGGCGGCGTCCAGATCCCGGGTGACGATAGCCTCTGAGTGACCGGTGCCATAGCGGGCGATGTGCTCGACCGCCTCATCCAGGCTCGCCACCACTTTGATCGCCATCTGCAGGTCGAGGAACTCCGTCGCATAATGCTCTTCAGTGGCATTGATAAGCGGGGCCCGGGTGTCGCCGGCCAGCGAGCGGGTGGGCGCGTCGACGTAGAGCTTCACATCGCGCTCCTGCAGACCCTTTGTCACGACAGCCATGAACTCCGGGGCGACTGCCTGATGCACCAGGAGCGTCTCCGCG
Organism: uncultured Actinomycetota bacterium; assembly: GCA_963783835.1. Classification (GTDB taxonomy): domain Bacteria; phylum Actinomycetota; class Thermoleophilia; order RBG-16-64-13; family RBG-16-64-13; genus CAIQPS01. Next base: position 280,226 of record CAWAOX010000015.1, on the reverse strand, counting down.
GCATTGCATACTCCCGGCCGCTGGCACTTCGCATTGATGGTTATATCCAGGGCCTGCTTGAGATCGGCCGTCTCGTCGACGTACACATGACAGTTGCCGCCCGCCGCGTAGATGACCGGCACCTTGGAGTGCTCGAGCAGGAAGTCCTTGAGCGCTTCGCCGCCGCGGGGGATGACGAGATCCACCTGGTCCCTCATCTGTAGCAGATCGATGAGGGAACCCCGTTCCTTGTCGGCCATGAACTGGATCGACTCAGCCGGGAGCCCCGCTTCCATGGCCGCTCCGGTGATGACTTCGGCCAGGATGCGGTTGGAGCGATAGGCGTCGCTGCCGCCCCGCAAGATCACCGCGTTCCCGGTCTTGAGGCAGAGCGCCGCCGCGTCGACCGTCACGTTTGGCCGCGCCTCGTACACGACCGCGATGACCCCGAAGGGCACCCGGACCCGCTCGATCTCGAGACCCTCAGCGGTGCGCCACCCGGCGACGATCTCTCCTACCGGGTCGGGCAGGGCGGCGATATCTCGCAGACTGCGGGCTATGCCGCGCAGGCGCTCCTCGTCGAGCAGCAGGCGGTCGATGAGCGCCGGCGAGAGCCCCTTCTTGCGCCCCTCGGCGACGTCCTCGGCATTCTCAACCAGTATTTCGGCCGACCGGCGCTCGAGCGCTTCGGCCATCTCGAAAAGAGCCCGATTCTTCTCGCCCGCGGTGAGGAGCGCCAGGCGCCGCGATGCTTTCTTCGCTGATAGTGCCAGTTCCTTCGTGTTCACGTACCCTCCCGGTCCGCTAGCAAACCAGCACCAGATAGTCCCTGTGAATGGCCTCGGGAGATGCTTCGGGAAGCATCTCGGCCACTCGGGTGCTCTGGAGCCCCTTGATCCTGTCCAGTTCCTCTCTGGAGTAGCTGACCAGCCCTTTGGCCAACTCCACCCCGTTCGCGTCGACCACCATCACGGCGTCCCCCGCGACGAAGTCACCCTCTACTCCTGTCACCCCTACCGGCAGGAGGCTGCCCTTGCCGCGCAGAGCACGGGCCGCACCGGCGTCGACGACCACCCTGCCGCTCGCCGGCTTACCATAGAGGAGCCACAACTTGTAGTCTGGCAGACCGAGCGGACGGGGCGGGAAGCGGGTACCGACATCCTCGCCGGCTAGGCTAGCCGTAAGAACGCCCGGGCGTGTGCCCAGGGCGATGACTGTCTCGACTCCCCCACTCGTGGCGATCCGGGCGCTGTTGACCTTACTGCCCATGCCTCCCCGGCCCAGCGGACTGATGGCCCCGATCTGTACGCACTCGAGGTCGCCCAGATCCTCGACCGTGGTGATGAGCCGGGCATCGGCATCCTCGCGCGGGTCGGCCGTGTACAGACCGTCGGTATCGGTCAGGAGCACGAGGAGATCGGCCTTCACCAGCAGCGCGACCTGCGCCGCCAGCGCATCGTTGTCGCCAAAGCAGAGCTCGTCGGTGGAGGTGGTGTCGTTCTCGTTGATGATCGGCACGACCCTCCAATCGAGCAGCCGCTTGAGCGTGTTCCGCGCGTTGAGGTACTGGGTGCGAGCCGCCACGTCGAACGCGGTGAGGAGTACCTGGGCGGTCACTACATGCTCATGGGCGAAGAGTTCGGTGTAGATATGGAGAAGATGGCCCTGGCCGACGGCGGCCGCCGCCTGCAGGTCGACTACCGCGGTAGGACGGCGCTTGCGGCGGAGTACGCCCATGCCCGAAGAGACCGCGCCGGACGAGACGAGCAGCACGCGGTGGCCGGCGGAGTGGAGCTCGCACACTTCCGCGACGAGGCCTGCGACAGGGGCGAGGCGAAACGTCCCGCGCTCATTGGTGAGCGTAGTGGAGCCGATCTTGACGACGATCGTCTTGCCCGCCCTCGAACTCGTCACTGCTCTCCCATCACTACTGGTACTCGAACGTGTAGCCCTCGAGGTCCACTTCGTCACCGGGCTGCGCTCCCCGCGCTCTGAGTGCAGCGTACACCCCGAGACGATCAAGCCGCTCCGCGAGGTATTGAATAGCTTCTTCGTTGTCGAGATCAAACCTGCTCACCAGGCGCCGGACAGCCTTGCCCTTGACCGTGAATCCTGACTCATCGCGGCTCACGACGAAGCTCCGGGCACCCGTCGGCGCGGGCCGGTAGGTGACATGGCGCCCCTCCGTGCGCTCCTCCACGCCCGCAGGCGCTCGCAGCGCCCCGTCAACCGGCTCGGCGACCGGCGACTCGGGCACGGTCAGCCGCGCCAACAGCGGTCCTACCCAGGAGAGCAGCGCGCTTACCCCCGCGCCGCTGGCGGCGGACACCGGCCGGACGAGACGACCAGCCGGAGGTAGCTCCCCTTCCACTTCGTAAGTGAAGGCCGGATGACCTGCGCACCGCAGGCGCTCCACTTCGGCGACGAAGACGTCCTCCCACTCTCTGACGGTCTCCGGAGAGACCGCATCTATCTTGTTCAGTACAATCACCTGCGGCTTCCCGGCAAGGTCGACCGCATGGGCGTCCAGCTCCGCGAGGATCGTGCGGAATCCCTCGAGCGGCTCTACCCCGTAGTACCCGGTGATGTCCACAACGTGCATCAGGAGTTGGCACCGTTCGAGATGGGCGAGGAACTCATGGCCGAGACCCACGCCCTCGCTGGCTCCCTCCAACAATCCGGGCACATCGGCAAGGGTGAAGACCTCGCCCTCACCAGTCCAGTCGACCACGCCCAGCATGGGCTCGAGGGTAGTGAAGGGATAAGCCGCTACCTTTGGTTTCGCGTTCGAGAGCCGCCTCAACAGCGAGGACTTGCCGGCGTTGGGTAGGCCGGCGAGACCGGCGTCGGCGATGAGCCGCAGAGACAGGCGCAGCCAGTCGCTCTCTGCCTCTTCCCCGCTCTCGGCGAAATGAGGAGCCTGGCGGACAGAGTTCACGAACCGGGCGTTCCCCCGACCCCCGGCGCCACCCCTCGCCGCGAGCACCCGCTGGTCCGGACGCGTGACGTCGGCGATCAGCTCGTCTTCGTCCTCGGCGGCGCCGGACACCCGCCACAACTGGGTGCCGAGCGGGACCCGGATGATGACGTCCTCCCCGTCGGCCCCATGCCTACGGGCACCGGAGCCAGCTTCGCCGGAACCGGCTTTGTAGTGCACCTTGAAGGTGAAGGGCTGGAGATCGCGCAACTGGGGATCGCCGACGAAGATGACATCGCCGCCGCGGCCCCCGTCCCCGCCATCGGGCCCTCCGCGGGGGACGTGCATCTCCCTGCGAAAAGAAACGCAGCCGTTCCCGCCGTTCCCGGCCGCCACATGGATCTTTGCGTGATCGAAAAACATGGACGGCGCCGAGAGGAGCTGGCCCGGCCGCGTAAAACGCGAGCCGCTACTCGGTGACTATGCTGATGACGCGCCCCGCCTTGCCGGTGGTGAAGTCCACCTTGCCGTCGGCGGTCGCGAACAGGGTGTCGTCAGAGCCGATGCCCACGTTGACGCCAGGACGGAACCTGGTGCCGCGCTGGCGGACGAGGATCGAGCCGGCCGTGACGATCTCGCCGGCGAAGGCTTTGACGCCCAGACGCTGAGCATTCGAATCGCGGCCGTTCCTGGAACTGCCGCCGCCTTTCTTGTGAGCCATTCCCTATCCCTTCCTAAGCGATCTTCTGCACCTCGAGGCGCGTGAGCCCCGAGCGAAAGCCGGTCTTCTTGCGAAAGCCTCGCTTGGGTTTGAACCTCAAGATGGTTATCTTCGGTCCGCGCAGATGCTCGACCACCACGGCCGTGACCGTGGCCTCCTTGCCATCGGCGGCCAGACGGAGATCGCTCCCGTCGGCAACGAGCAAGGAAGGCAACTCTACGGTGGCACCCTCAGCCGCATCAAGGCGATCGACGACGATCTCCCGGCCTTCTTCTACCCTGTATTGCTTACCGCCGACCTTGACGATGGCGAACATCCCGACTCCTCGCATATTCTCATCCGACAGCGGCGGCCACCTGAAGGCGGCCGCGAGCAAGGCAGTATAGCAAGGTTGGTCCCCGGCTGCCACCCGCCGGGGCCGCGGCCTTCCCGGATGCCCACGCCCTTCAGTCGAGTACGATGGCCACGTGGGCCAGAGGGACCTCTCCGCCTGCCTCCTGGACCTGCGGGCGCCGTCCTGTCTCGGCCTGCAGGCGCTGCAGCATGTCGCTGCCTCCGGACGCGAGACGACCCGCGATCCTCGGGTGTACCTCCACTCGAAGGACGGGAAGGGTCGAGGACCCCAGGAGGTCGCCAAGGCGGCGCTCGACGACGATGAGCGCGGACTCCTCGGAGATGACCCGGCCCAGCCCCCTGCAGACCGGGCATGGAGCCGTCACTATCTCTCGCAGCCCCTGGGTGACGTTCTGGCGCGTCATCTCCACCAGCCCCAGCGGCGAGATCTCGACTACGTAGGTCTTGGTGCGGTCGAGAGTGAACTCGGCCTCGAGAGCCGCAAGCACCACTTCCCGATTGGTCTTGGCGGTCATGTCGATGAAGTCGATGACGATGATTCCGCCGACGTCGCGCAGACGGAGTTGGCGGACGATCTCCCGACACGCTTCGAGGTTGGTCTTGAGCGTCGTGTCTTCCAACTGCCGCCTGCCTACAAAGCGGCCGGTGTTGACGTCGATGACGGTCATCGCCTCGGTGTGGTCGATGACGATATGTCCGCCGGACGGAAGGCCGACGCGCCGCGCCAGCGCCTTCTCCATCTCCTCCTCGAGGCCGAAACGCCCGAAGAGCCGCGTCTCGCCGCTGTGGCGCTCCACCAGGTCCTTGAACTCGGGAGCGACGGCGCGCAGGTAGCTGACGAGCCGCCGATGCAGCTTCTCGTCGTCCACGATGACCGCGGAGAAATCGGGACCGAGCAGGTCGCGGACGCTCCTGACCGCCAGTTCCGCCTCTGCGTAGACCAGAGCAGGCGCCGATGCAGCCTGAGCACGCCGTTCCGCCCCGGCCCACACTCGCTGCAGGAAGCGGAGGTCGCGTTCGATCGCCTCTTGGCCCGCCCCTTCCGCTGCGGTGCGCACGATGACTCCGCCGGTCTCGGGCATGACCTCACGGCTTATCGCGCGCAAACGCTCCCGCTCGCCGCTCTCCAGCCGCCGAGAGACCCCGCAGCCCTTGCCCGTGGGCAAGTAGACGACGTAGCGGCCAGGGACCCCCACCTCCATGGTCAGGCGCGGGCCCTTCCCCCCCATCGGGTCGCGCGTGACCTGCACGAGCAGTTCTTTACCGGCTTTGAGGAGGTCGCCTATCTTCCGCGAGCAGCCGGTCCGCGCCTCCGGAGCCACGACCTCGGCGACCGACAAGAACCCGTTGCGCTCCAGCCCTATGTCGACGAACGCGGCGTCCATGCCGGGCAGCACGTTCTCCACCCGGCCCTTGTAGACGTTGCCTACCAACGACTGCCGGTGCGGACGCTCCACGTACATCTCTGCCGGTCTTCCGTCTTCGAGCACCGCGACGCGCGTCTCCAGGTGGTCACGAGAGACGATGAGCTGTTTCATGGGATCCTGGCCTTCAATCTATGTGGATGCGCGTGCGTCGCAGAGAAACAGGGACGAGCCGCAACCTGGAGGCCAGACCCAACGCCCTCAGAACGAGTTCCGGCCGCGCGGTCCCCGCCGGCGTGACCGCGGCGGTGAACTCAAGGACCCACATGCCTTCCGCGCCTGGACTCACGCAGACCTCATTCACGTACCGTCTCACATCCACCGCGCGAACGCGGTCTTCGCGGGTCTCCTCCACTACCCATTCACCCGCCTCGGCGAAACGCCTCGCCCCTTCGGACAGAGCGGCGGCATCGACCGCGCGCGCCGTCTCCGGATGGCCTCCCACACTTTCCTGCGCGGACACGGAGAACACCACCTGATACGACGCTCCCGTCACCCGGGCAGCCAGTCGCCGCGCCTCCTCGTAGGGACGAAGATCGAGGAGACGCATGTGCCCGGGTAGGGCGGTCGCCAGCCGGTCGGCGAAGCCTTCTGCGGGCTCGGCCGCCAGTTCGAACTCACACAACTCGTCCAGCCCTTCTATCCCAACGCCCAGGGGCAGGGTCAGGCTTAGCAGCGGCTTGGGCCGCATGCCGGCCGAAAGAGCCAGGCTGCCCCCGGCACGGCGAACGGCTCGCCGGAAGGCCTCCATGCGATCGAGATGGCCCAGAAAGCGGCCTCTGCCCGTGACCGAGAAGTGGGCGACATAGCGGCGAGGCGACCGCCGCTCGCCGGCTGCTGCCTGTGGTGGGCTCCCCGCGACCACAGCGCAGGCGGAGGAGAGTTCGTTCCCAGGGGGATCCTCGCACGCCCCGCAGACTACGCAACCATCCCAACGGCAATCACCGGTCAGTTCGCAACGCGAAGCTTTCTCCCACTCGGCCCGCAGGAAGTCGCGGTCGGGCACCCCATCGACCACGTCCCAGGGAAGCGCCGAGTCCGTGGCGTACGGCGCGGTAGCCAGCGCTTCGGCCGACTTCCCGGCCTCCTGAAACGCCTCGGCCCAGGCAGCGGGCCGGAACTGCTCCGTCCAGGGATCGAACAGGGCTCCTTTCTTCCAGGCGGCCTCGATCACCGCGCCCATCTGCTCGTCTCCTCGCGCCAGCGCGGCCTCCAGATAGCTCTTGCTCGGGTCCGACATGGCGAGACGGATGCCCGGCTTGCGCAGACGGCTCCGCAACAACCCCTGTCGCCGCAGCAGGGTCTCCCGATCGGCCATCGCGGCCCACTGGAAGGGGGTGAACGCCTTGGGGATGAAGGTGTTGACGCTGACGTTCAGCTGCAGCCTTCCTGCCCGCCCCGCCAGGACATCCCGCCCTGCCTGCCGCACCTTCAGACAGAGATCGGCAATGGCGAGGACATCTTCATCGGTCTCCCAGGGAAGCCCGATCATGAAGTAGAGCTTCAAGGTCGTCCGCCCCGTCCGGAAAGCCTCCTCGGCCGCCGTGAGTACATCGTTCTCGGTCACGTTCTTGTTGATGATGTCCCGCATCCGCTGACTGCCCGCCTCCGGTGCAAGCGTGAGGGAGCCGCCGGTCGGCGAGGCGAGCCAAGCGAGTCGTACCGACGCGGTATCGACGCGCAAGGAAGGCAGGGAGAGCCTCACTTCGGGATGCGCGGTGGCGACGCCGGCCAACACGTCGTGCAGGCAGGAGTAATCGGTCGTCGAGAGCGAAGCGAACGCCAGTTCTTGATGCCCGGTCTCGGCCAGCTCGTCGCCGGCGAGCGCGAGGACCTCGGCCGGGGGGCGCTCCCGCACCGGCCGGTACCACATCCCAGCCTGGCAGAAGCGGCAGCCGCGGGTACATCCCCGCATGACTTCCACCCAGGCACGATCGTGCACGCCGGCGACCAGCGGCACCAAGCATGACGCCGGGTACGGGGTACCCTCCAGCCGAGCCACCGCCCGTCGCCTGACCCGGCTGCTCGACCCGGGAACGAAGACGCCATCGATGAGCCCGAGGCGGCGCTTGGTCTCGGCCCGCGACGCTCCCCGGCGTCTTGCCGCTGCCATCTCCGCGAGGACCTCCGGGAACAACTCTTCCCCATCGCCGACGGCGATCGCGTCGACAAAGCGGCTGATCGGTGCGAAGTTGGCGCAGGCCGGGCCGCCTACGAGCACAAGCGGGTGCTCCTCGGTGCGCGTGGCGGCATGAAGGGGCAGGCCTGCCAGATCGAGCATCTCCAGCAGGCTCGTGTAATGGAGCTCTTGTTGAAGCGTGACCCCCAGAAGATGGGCTTCGGCCACCGGCGTCCACGTCTCCAGGGTCAGGAGAGGGACGCCCAGACGGCGCATCTCGGCGATCGCGTCGACCCAGGGCAGGTAGGCGCGCTCGACCCCTACTCCCTCCATGCGACGCGCGAGGTGGTACAGGATCTGTACGGCCTGGTTGGAGATAGCGATCTCGTAGGCGTCTGGGAAGCCGAGAACCACCCGCAGTTCCGCCGGATCTCCAACGAATCCAGCTCCTGCGCCCGCTTCCTCGCCTATCAGCCGGGCCGGCTGCCTGATGCCGGCGAGGATGGCCTCGAACGCGCTGTCGTAACGCGGTTCTCTCAACGCCTCATCGAGCCCGCCAGCGCGATCACTTTGCTGGTCGAGGCAGGAGCCCCTTTCTCAAAATAGGCGATGGCGCCCAGGCCGATAGCGGTGGTAGCAGAGTATGCCGTCACCATCCTCATGACGATCGCGAGCCCCGGAACGAAGCGAACCAAGAGTCTACCGAGACCCCGGAACCCGAAGCCGAGGACGACGAGGCCTGCCAGTTCGACCGCCCGCTCCTTGTCGATACGCTCGCCGTACATGACCGCGATGTTGAGGACCATCTTCGCCTGGTTCAGCGTCATCGCCGGCATGTCAGACCCGGGAACGAAGAAGACGAGGGCGATGAAGACGTTCTGGGCCGAAGTGCGGGCTATCAGCCGGTGGGCGGCTGCGCGCCGCACGGCAGGGTACCGCCGGCCCAACGCGATCCCCTTGTCCCCCGCGGCTTCCGCGCACAGTGAGAAGAGGCGATCCCAACCGGCGTCGCTGTCCGAGAATGACAGCTGGACGGTACCGCCGGCCAGATAGCTGGCCTTGATTCTCGTCCCCGGCCCGCCGTCGACGGCCACGATGACCGGCCCCTGCGCGGCCAGATCCGCGACCGAGGCCTCGACCTCCGCCGCTTGGTCGGAGGTGGTGAGGACGACCAGCAACTCGCCCGGGGCCGGGGCTACGCCTGCCGGCCCGCCCAAGGGCCCTGCATGGCTCGAGGGAGCCGCCCCGCTCTGGGCAAACCGCTCCCTGGCCCGCTCGATGAGAGCTTGATCGCCGGCCAGCACGATAGACGCGGACTCGGCCGCGCTTGCTGAAGACTCTCTCAGCGCTTTCAGGCTCTTCGTAAGGTTCAAAGACAGCTTGGCCACTCCCAGCCTCCCCAAGTTGGGCGCCGGGGGCCGCTACTTAGCCTGCCCGGCCACCGAGTGAACGTGGACGCTCTCCAACAGGCCGATCGCCATCAAGAATACTACCAGCGAACTGCTGCCGAAACTCACAAACGGAAGGGGGATGCCGGTCACGGGCATGATGCCGATCGTCATCCCGATGTTCACGAACACCTGGAACACGAGTACTCCGGCGACGCCTGTCGCGATCAGCCGCCCGTACATGTCTTCCGACAGCCGTGCGATCCGAAGCGCCCGCCAGATGATGACGGCAAAGAGCCCCAGCAGCAATAGGGCGCCCATGAACCCCAACTCCTCGCCGATGACGGCGAAGATGAAATCGGTATGGTGCGCCGGGAGGAAGTTCAGGTGGGTCTGCGTGCCGTCCAGATAGCCCTTCCCCGCGAACATACCGCTGCCGATGGCGATCTTGCTTTGGGACAACTGGTAACCCAGGCCGGCCGGGTCATTCTGCGGATCGAGGAAGAGAGTGAGCCGCCGCAACTGATAGTCCTTCAGCAGATGCACGCCGAACGCGCTCGGCAGCACCCGCAGCACCATCACCCCGGCGAAGACGGTAGCACCGGCCAGAACGCCCAGGTGGGGCAGCCGGATGCCCCACACCACCAGCATCGTCGCCAGGATGGCGCCGAAGACGAGCGCGGTGCCGAGGTCGGGTTGTAGGAACACCAGCACGGTGGGGATCAGCGTGTAGATGACGCACAAGACGACAAAGCGCAGGCGGTGCCGCAGAGCGACTCCCTCGGCCAGCACTCCGGCAAGCGACAGGATCAGCAGCAGTTTCGCGAGTTCTGACGTCTGAAGGCGGAAGAAAGGCAACTGGATCCAGCGGTTCGCTCCCACCTGCTCGCTACCGCTCCCGGCGAAGAGGGTGAAGACCAGAAGCGCAAGCGTGCCTAGGTAGACATAGGTGCGCCAGCGGGCGAGCCAGCGATAGTTCGCGATGCTGGTCATCAGGAGTAAGAAGAGCCCGATGACGACGCCCACCCCCTGCGACCTGATGTAGTAGAACGGAGTGGATATGTTGGTATCGGCGTGGGTCGCGGAATAGAGCACGAACAGACCGAAAGTGACGAGGGCCAGGGTGGCCGCGAGCAGTATCCAGTCCATGCCGCGCAAATAGCCGCCCAGGGAGAAGCCGAGCGGCTGGCGCCGTTCGCGAGCATGCTGGAGGACCTTGGGCGGGGAGGTCATCTACCTTCCTACTCGCTCACCGGGATGATCCTCGGGCCCCCGGACTCAGTGTGGAAGTAGGCCTCGAGTACCCGGCGTACGACCGGAGCCGCGATCGAGCTACCGTGCCCTCCCTGCTCGATGATCGCGACAACGGCGATCTCGGGCACCCCGTTCACATCGGCAGGCGCGTATCCAATGAAGAGGGCGTAGTCATCATCGGGCAGCTTCTGGGCCGTCCCGGTCTTGCCCGCCACGGTTATCGGGAATCCTTTGAAAGCATCGTACGCGGTCCCCCCCTGCTCAGTGACCATTCTCATTCCGGTGCGGATGAGGTTGAGGATGTCGGGACTCATACCCAGCGCCGCCCGTTTCTCGTTCTCGAACTGGTGGATGATGTTGTTCGAGGCATCTGTTATTCGCAGCCCGAGGTGCGGGACCCACAGCGTGCCGTCGTTCGCGATCGCCGAGAGCGCGACGACCATCTGCATGGGGGTGGCCAGTAGGTCGCCCTGCCCGATCGCCAAGTTGATCTCGTCGCCGGTCCTCCAGATCTTGTCCAGTTCGGTCTTTCCGTTCTCGCTCTTCCAGTACTTGTCGGGCACCCGGCTGTTCTTGGTCTCCCCCGGCAGGTCTATCCCGGTTGGCTCACCGAAGCCGAATTGGCGCACGCCGTTCTGCAGGACAGGACTGGGCTGCTGATACAGCAGATTGCCCACATTGTAGAAGTAGACGTCGCACGACTCGGAGATGGCCTGTAGCAGGCTGACCTCCCCGTGTCCGTCGATTTTCCAGTCCTTCCAGGTCTGCTGGTTGGTCGAGTACTTGCCGGTGCAATCGAACGTCGTGTCCGCGGTGATGAGGCCGGCGCCAAGAGCCGCGGCGGCGACGAACGGCTTGAAGGTGGAGCCCGCCGGGTACAGACCGTCGATGACCCGGTCGAAGAGCGGAAAGTGAGCCTGGGGGGCATTGAGTTCGGCATACTTGGTGCGCGACATCCCTCCCACCCAGAGGGACGGGTCGTAGTCGGGGTACGAGGCCAGAGCGAGGATCTCTCCGGTGCGTGGGTCCATCGCCACTACGGCTCCTCCGGCCGCCTTCACGAATTTATCTTCGTGCGCGCGCTGGATGCCCTCGACGAGGGCGTTCTCGGCAGCCTCCTGCAGTTCGGTGTCGATGGTCAGCACCAGGTTGCTCCCCGGAGTCGGGGCGCGATTCTCCAGGAACCGCTTGGGACGCCCGGCTGCGTCCACCTCCACAGTCCTCCACCCGTCCGTGCCTCTGAGGAAGGAGTCGTATTTCCTCTCGACGCCGTCCTTGCCGAGGCTGGCCCCGGCCCGGAGCGTGGCGAACTCCTCGTTGTCGAGATCGTTCCGGGAGACCTCGCCCACGTAGCCCAACACGTGGGTGGCGAGCGCCCCAAAGGGATACTGGCGCAAGTAGGAGGCTTCCACCTGGACGCCCCGATAGTCGAGGCTATGCTCCTTTATCTGGGCAACGACCGTGTTCTCGGGGACGTCCTCCTTGACGACGTAGGTCACGTACGGGTCCTTCTTCGCCTTCTCGTAGGCTGCCATCAGATCGGTCTCGGTGATGTCGAGGATCCGGGCAAGGCTGTAGATCTCCTGCTGGAACTTCTCGGGGTCTTTCTTCGGGTCGTACATGTCCATCGGGAGGATGCCCACGCTGAGACCCGCCCTGTTCTCTACCAATATCTTGCCGTTGCGGTCGTAGACCACCCCGCGCGGGGCCTCCACCTTGACCTCCCGAAGCCGGTTGTCCTTCGCCACGGCGACGTAGGTGTCCCCTGACAGGATCTGCAAGAACCACAGGCGGAAGCCCAGCACGCCGAAGAGGGTGAGGACGATGATCAGCAAGACGCCGACCCTGATTCCCACGAACGAGTCGTCTTCCGGTGATCGCTTCTTCCTGACCGGTTCGAGGATCACTCTTCACCCCCCCGCAACCGGGCGGTCTCGAGATGCCCAGCGGGAAGCAGCCGGATGCGCACCAGGAACACGTAAAGCGGAGCGGTGATCAACCCGTCGAGGATGGCTTCGGGCAGCATCTGCGCACCGATCATGGTCAGAAGAGCGGCACGCGGGCCCATCATGAACTGAAACAGCCCGAACACGAACTGGGCGAGGAAGGAGGTGACACCGGCCAGTAGGGCCACGCTCCAGGGGCTCACCGTTCCGAACCGAGCCACGAACATACCCACGAAATAGCCGGCGAGTACATAGATGAGCGCCCGCACGCCGAGCGGCTGATAGTAGGCGATGTCGGCGAACAGGCCGGCGAAAAAGCCGAAGACGGCGCCTTCGAGCGATCCCCTACTCACGGCCACGATGATGGTGAGGATCAGGAACAGGTCCGCGGTGACCCCCAGTATGCTGATACGCGACAGCAGGGCAGTCTGCAAGAGGACGGCGAACGCCAGTAGAAGGACGACCTTGCCCACCACGATCAGCTCTTTGCGGCCCATGGTCCCACTACTCCGTCGTACTCGTGGTGGTTGAGGTACCAGAGGCACCCGTCGTGCTCGTGGTCCCGGTGGTGCTCGTGGTCCCGGTGGTGCTGCGTGGTGCCCGCAGTCCCCGTGGTACCCGAGCTCTCGGGCACGATGAGGACCATCACCTCTTCCAGGACTCGGAAATCGATGAAGGGCTTGACCTCGATCTCTTTGTAGATGTTGACGTCCGCCTCCCCCACGTTCGCCACGATCCCAACAGGGATGTCCGCGGGGTAGACGCCCCCGAAGCCCGAGGTGACTACGACCAGCTTGGGGTCGACGCTGATGTCGCGGTCCACGTAGCCCATGGTGAGCCGCCCCAAGACAGAGCCCTCGACTATTCCCTCTGCCCTCGATCCCTGGATCTTGGCGGCCACACTGGAATCGGAGTCAGTGATCAGCAGCACTCTGGCCGAGTGCTCGGTCACCTCTGTCACTTTTCCTACGAGACCCTTGCCGGCGAGAGTCTCCCCTGCCAATGGAGTCGCACCCACCACGGCCTGGTCGACCCTCAGCCCGTCGGCCGAGCCTTTGTCGATCTTGATCCAGGCCTGCCAACGAGTGGGCGACTTATCGATGACCCTGGCGACTATGAAGTCGGTGCCCGCCGGGAAGGTGCCCTTCTCCTTGAAGTCCAGAAGACTCTTGAGGCGCTGGTTCTCCTGACCCTGCTCCTGGAGCCTGACGACCTCGCCCTGGAGCACCTGCACCTGTTCCGCAAGGCGTTCGGCGTCTTTGTGCGCCGACGAAAGTGTGGTCAGCCACGCATACCCGTCCTGGAAGGGTCGGGCGATGCGGGAACCCCAGGACTGCAGAGGTGCAAGCAGTCCGGCCGTGGCCTGTTGGACGGCATGAACCGGGCCGGACTCGGTCTCCCGAAACGACACCGTGAGCACCGCGAGCGACGCGATGATAAGCACGACGAAGACGAAGCGTCGCCAGGCCACCTTGTTGCGTGGCATAAACTACCTCGCTAGCTTAGTAGCGGCGTCTCTTCACTCTTTGCGAACCCCGATACAGCGTGTCGAACTCCTCCAGCGAGCGGCCAGAGCCGACAGCCACACACGTGAGGGGCGATTCGGCGAGATTCACCGGCATCTGCGTCTCCTCGCGGACCCGTTCGCACATCCCTCGCAGCAGCGACCCCCCGCCGGCCATCATGATCCCGCGGTCCATGACGTCGGAAGCCAGTTCGGGAGGGGTCTTGTCGAGGGTGGACTTGATAGCGTCGACGATCGCAGCCACAGGTTCGGCGATGGCCTCCCTGATCTCCTCCGAGGAGACCACCAGGGTCTTGGGCAGACCAGTGACGAGGTCGCGCCCTCGGATCTCCGCGTGCTCCTCTTGCTCGAGCGGGAATGCCGAGCCGATCTCAAGCTTCAGCTCTTCGGCCGTCTGACTGCCGATCATGAGCTTATATTCCTTCTTGATATAGGCAATGATCGCCTCATCGAGCTCGTCCCCACCGATCCTCACCGATTGCGCCACTACGATCCCCGCTAGCGAGATGACCGCCACCTCGCTGGTCCCGCCTCCGATATCCACGATCATGCTGCCGGTAGGCTCTCCGACAGGGAGACCCGCACCGATAGCAGCAGCCATGGGTTCTTCGATCAGGTAGGCAGCCCGAGCACCCGCGCTGATCGTCGCCTCTTCGACCGCCCGCCGTTCGACACCGGTGACACCCGAAGGGACGCACACCACGACTCTGGGATGCGCCCACCGGTTCTGGTGCACCCGCTGAATAAAATGGCGGAGCATCTGCTCGGTGACGTCGAAATCGGCGATGACTCCATCTTTGAGCGGCCGGATGGCCGAAATGGTTCCCGGCGTGCGTCCGAGCATGCGTTTTGCGTCGGCCCCGACGGCAAGGACGTCTCCGGAACGGGAGTCGATGGCCACCACCGACGGCTCCGAAAGGACGATGCCACGCCCCCGGACGTAGACGAGCGTAGTCGCGGTACCGAGGTCAACGGCCATATCCCGACCGGCGAACCCGGTGATGAACTCGGTGAAAGCGATGGCCCTACCTCCCTCATGCGACACTCAAAAGCCCCGCGAGCGCTACCGGGGCGTCAGGGTATTATATCCACTGCCGCCGAAGAAGGTCGAAACCGGCCTCCCGGAAGAGGCGCGCAAGCAGGCACAGCGGCAATCCGACCACGTTGCTGTGCTCTCCGCGGATCTCCGAGACGAACGTCCCGGCCAGCCCTTGGACGCCGTACGCCCCCGCCTTGTCGCTCCATTCCCCGGACGCGACATACGCCTCGATCTGGGCCTCCTCGAGGCGGAGAAAGGTGACGTCGGTCGTCGCGGCAGCTACGCGAAGCTGTTCGGCCGGCTTCGAGCCCGCCGGCTCGCCCTCCCCGCCGATGCGGCGAAGCGCCACCCCCGAGATGACCTGGTGCGTCTCGCCCGACAGAGCCGAGATCATGGCGCCGGCCTCGGCGCGAGACGAAGGCTTTCCCATCACCCGCCCGGCGAGAGTCACGAGGGTGTCGGTACCCAGCACAAAAGCCCCCACAAGGGGGCCGTGCGGCAGGGCGGCGTGGCGCACCTTCGCCATGGCGTTCGAGGCTGCCAGAGCGACGGCTGTGTCCCCGCCGATCGTTTCTTCCGCACTCGTCGCCACGACCTCGTAGGGCACTCCGATGTCCCTGAGGAGAGAGTGGCGCCGGGGCGACTGCGAGGCCAGGAACAGCCGAAAGTCAGCGGGGAAAGAGGGCCGCAGATCCACCGGCGTCCGATCGGGCGGAGCCTAGTCGACCAGGTCTTCGGGTCCGAAGAACAGGCCGATCTCGCGCTCGGCGCTTTCCGGCCCGTCCGAACTGTGGACCACGTTCTGGCCCATGTCGAGGGCGAAATCACCACGTACCGTGCCCGGAGCCGCGTTCAACGGATTGGTGGCGCCCATCATGGTGCGAACGACAGATATGGCAGAGGGCCCCTGCACTGCCATGGCGAATACGGGCCCGGAGGTGATGAACTCGACCAGGTCTACGTAGAAGGCTTTGCCCACGTGTTCCGCGTAGTGGCGACTCGCCAGCTCCTCACCGACCATCAACATGCGAGCACCTTTGATCTCGAAGCCCCGCCTCTCGAGGCGCCCTACGACCTCTCCGATCAGACCACGAGCCACACCATTAGGCTTGACCAGCACCAACGTACGTTCCACCAGTTCCTCCAGGCGCTAGAGCGCGATACCCGCGCGGTTCGAGAAGCGACTATCTACTGCACTTCGACGAGCCCGGGGGGCGCGTCGACGGGCGGGGGGACCCGCCGTGCTTTGAGATCGTGAGCGCAATAAGGGCACAGCTTCCAGCCAGGCTCAAGCACCCGGTCACACGAAGGGCAGGCGGTGCGCAGAGGCCGGCGGCAGCTCGGACAGGCCAGGTAGTCCGGTCGGATGACCTCCCCGCACGAGGGGCAGGCGCGCAGAGTGTGGAGCTCCTGCTCCATCGCGCGCATCTCCAATTCCCTTTCGCGCGCCTCGGCCAGATACTCGGCCGGACGAAGGATGGCGTAGATCAGGGTCCCTATGAAGGGCAAGACAAGCGAGGTGAGTACCGCGACGCCCACGATGACCGGGTCGTCGACGCGTTTGCGCGCGTCCTTGTAGGTCCAAAAGACGAGAACGAGCCACAGGACCACCGCGCAGAAGAGGATCACGTATAGGGTGAGCATCCAATAGGGCGACTTGATGATCTTGTTGACCGTCTCGAAGAGGTTGTCCACCTTCTGCCCCCTAGATAAGGACCCGTGCAAGCACGTAGCCAAGGGTAAAGAATACCACGACCACTATCGCCAAAAGCAGCAGGGCTATGAGCGCGGGATGCCCCGTTTTCCTCGGCTTTTGCCGCCCTGACACGGTCTAGTTCATCCCCCGCTTGAGGTCGGAGATAAGTGTGAACGAGCCGGTCACCAGCACCACCTGATTCGAGCTGGCGAGCCGGTACGAACTGACCATGGCCGAGTGAGGATCGGGATCGATGAACACCTCGGGTCCCTTTCCTAGTCCGCTGATGACGGCAGCCAGTTCATCCGCCAAGAGGGCTCGGGGACTCGAGCTCTGAGTGGCAAAGATGATGTCGCAGCGCGGAGCCAGGTGTCGGATCATCTCTACGGCTTCCTTATCCCGGAGGATCGACACCACGGCGATGAGACGGCGGCGTTCGAGGATCTGATCCAGGGAGCGCATCGTCTCTTCCATGCCTGAAGGGTTGTGTGAGCCGTCGAAGATGCATAGCGGCTGCGTACTGATGACTTCCAGTCGGCCGGGCGCCGCGGCGGAAGCCAGCGCAAGCCGAACCACCTCGGGGTCCAGTTCACCACCGTCGAACAGTTCGACCGCGGCCACGGCGACCGCGGCGTTGCCCCGCTGGTAGCCGCCCAGAACCTTCAGACGGATATCCATGTAGCAGCCATAGAGGCCGAAGATATCGAAGGATTCGCCACGCGGATCGGCGAGGATGACGAGATCATCGCCGAAAAAGTGGCATTCCGCCTCCCGGGCCGCGCAGAACTCCTTGAGTTCGACCCTGAGGTCGGGGTCGAGAACTCCGGCGACTACCCGGCCATGCGGAGGTATCACCGCCGCCTTCTCCTTGAGGATGGCCGATGACGTATCCCCGAGAAGCTCCGTATGCTCCAGCCCGATGCTGGTGAGCACCTGCACTTCAGAGGAGATCACA
This sequence comes from uncultured Actinomycetota bacterium, assembly GCA_963783835.1. GTDB lineage: Bacteria > Actinomycetota > Thermoleophilia > RBG-16-64-13 > RBG-16-64-13 > CAIQPS01. Next base: position 262,909 of record CAWAOX010000015.1, on the reverse strand, counting down.
GAGGTGGCGTCGAGGCGTCCCCCCAACCCGGCCTCGATGACGGCCACGTCGCAACCCTGTTCTTTGAAATACAGGAATGCCGCGGCTGTAAGGACCTCGAACTGCGTAAGGGATTCTCCAGGTTCGAACCTCTTCTCCACCTCGTCCACGACCGGCCTGATACGGGTCATCAGGTCGCAGAACTCCTCGTCGCTCGAGGGGATGGAATCGACCATCTGGCGCTCGGCCAGGCTGATGAGATGCGGGGAGGTATACGCCCCCACCTTGTGTCCCTGCGCCTGCAGCAGCGAGGAGATGAACCGGGTGGTCGACGTCTTGCCGTTCGTGCCCACGACGTGGATGGTCCGGTATGCCGTCTGGGGAGAGCCGAGGGCCTCCACCAGCTTCCCCACTCTTTCGAGACCAAGCCGGGTGCCGAGCCGCTCGAGGCCGTTCACATACTCCCAGATCTCCTGCGGGTCACACGCGCTCACTTCTCTTCCTCCCCGGGCAGCGCCAATCGCCCGCCTACCCGCTCCTCGTAGTGCCGGCGCACCTCCGACAGGACCGCTTCCGCGGCCGCCAGGCGCGCGCGCTCCTCGGCCACCACGGCCTCGGGCGCCTTGGCCACAAAGCCCTGGTTCTGTAATTTGGCCCGCGCTTTGGAGGCCTCGGCCTGCGCTCTGCCCGCCTTCCCCACCAGCCTCTCGGCTTCGCGCTCCAGGTCCACCAGGCCCTCGAGGTCCAGCATCGCTTTCACGCCGGGTCCGACGATGGAGACAAAGTGCCCCCGGAGCTCTGGCCCCTCGCCCAGCACCGCCACGATCTCGCAGCCGCACAGTTGCCGGACCGAGCCGGGAAGGCCTTTCAGCGCCGCTGCCGCTCCCGGGCTTGACTCGGTGAGCGTGACTTTGCCCACGACGTCCCGGGCCAGGCCCAACTCTTCCCGGGCCGAGCGCAGGCCGGCGACGACGGCCGTGAACGCCTCCATGGCCGACTCGGCCGCAGGGTCGGCCCATTCCGCGTGGGCCTCGGGATAGGTCGCGTCGAACAGGCTGCCCGGACGCTGTCCGGAGACCACCTGCGGCAGGTGTCCGTAGATCTCTTCGGTGATGAACGGCATCACCGGATGAACGAGGATCATCACGGCCTCGAGCATCGCGAGCAGGTTGCCGCTCACCTCGTTGCGCTCCGCCTCGTTCTCGCCGTAGAGGCGCGTTTTGGCGATCTCCAAGTACCAGTCGCATATTTCGTTCCATACGAAGCGGTAGAGCAGCCGGGCCACATCGTCGAACTCATAGGCTTCGTAGAGCGCGGCCGCCTCGGCACCTACGGCTGCCAGTCGGCTGAAGATCCAGCGATCGGCCAGGGTGGCGAGCTCGACGCGCGGCCCGCCCTGGGTGCTGCCGGCCACCGGGTCGGTGCCCTGGAGGATCAGGCGGGAAGCGTTCCAGATCTTGTTGGCGAAATTCCGCCCCATCTCGATCCGCTCGGGGCTGAAGCGCACATCCTGGATCGAGCTCATGTAGGCGAGGCCAAATCTGGTGGCGTCGGCCCCGTAGTCGGCTATGAGCTCCAGCGGGTCGACCCCGGTGCCCAGGCTCTTGCTCATGCGCCGCCCGTCGGCCGCCAGAACGGTGGGATGGATGATGACGTCGGCGAAGGGGGCGTCGCCCATGAATTCGAAACCCATCATGATCATCCGCGCCACCCACAGGTAGATGATGTCACGGGCGGTGGAAAGCACAGTGGTGGGATAGAAGGTCTTGAGCCGGTCCGTCTGCTCGGGCCAGCCCAGGGTGGCGAACGGCCAGAGTTGCGAGCTGAACCAGGTGTCGAGCACGTCTTCTTCGGGTCGCACCGGGCCCCCACACTCCTCGCAGCGCTCAGGAGCTGAGATCGCCACCATCAGGTGATCGCAGTCCTCGCAGAAATACGCCGGGATGCGGTGCCCCCACCACAACTGCCTGCTGATGCACCACGGTCGGATGCCCCGCATCCAGTCCAGATAGACGTCGCCCCAGCGTGCGGGGAAGAAGCGGACACGGCCTTCCTCCACAGCGGTGATGGCAGGCGCGGCCAGCCGTTTCATGTCCATGAACCACTGCAGTGAAAGCAGCGGCTCGATAGTGGTGCCACAGCGATAGCAGGTGCCCACCGCGTGGTCGTAGTCCTCAGCTTTGACAAAGAGACCCGCTTCTGCCAACCGTTCCAGGACGGCGGTTCGGGCGTCGGCGGCGGTCATACCGGCAAACTCGCCCGCCTCCGCGGTCATGAGCCCGTCCAGCCCGATCACCGAGAGACTGGGGAGTCCGTGGCGCATGCCTATCTCCCAGTCGTCCGGGTCGTGTCCCGGCGTGATCTTGAGAGCGCCGGTGCCGAAGCCGATGTCCACGTGCTCGTCGGCGATCACCGGCACCTCACGCCCCGCGAGCGGCACCACCGCCATCTGGCCGACAAAACGCCCGTATCGGGGGTCTTTGGGATTGACCGCGACGGCAGTGTCGCCGAGGATCGTCTCCGGGCGGGTGGTAGCAACCGTCAGCGATTCGCCCGATCCGGCGAGTTGATACTTCACGTAGTACAGCTTGGCGGCCTGGTCCTCGTGTTCCACTTCGAGATCCGAGATGGCAGACCCACACCGGGTACACCAGTTGACCAAGTAGACGTCGCGGTAGATGTCGCCCTTCTCGTAGAGCGCCACAAAGACCTTGGCCACGGCCTCCCGGTAAGCGTCGTCCATCGTGAACCGTTCGGACTCGTAGTCGCAGGCGCACCCCAGGCGCTTGAGTTGGTGGATGATCGTGGACCCGTACTCCCTACGCCATTCCCAGACGCGCCTTTCGAACTCCTCGCGGCCGATATCCTCTTTGCGCAGTCCCTGACCGGCCAGTTGCCCCTCCACCTTGTTCTGGGTGGCGATGCCCGCGTGGTCCGTGCCCACGACCCAGAGGGTGTTGTAGCCCCGCAGGTGGTTGTAGCGGATGAGGATGTCCTGAATGGTGTCGTTCAGGGCATGCCCCATGTGCAGCGAGCCGGTGACGTTGGGGGGTGGTATCGAGACGGTGTAGGAGGGACGGGGGTCGTCAGCCGAGGCGTGGAAGGCGGAGCGCGCCAGCCAGCCCTTCATCAACCGCTCCTCCACCTCGTGAGGCGCGTAGCGCGCCCCCATGCTCACGTCGGTCATGCCGGCTCAGTCCCCCCCTGCGGTTCGGTCGCCTCCTCCAGTCCCTGCAGCACGTTCGGCAGGACGTCGAGGAAAGTGTCTACATAGACGATGTCGAGCCCCTTCTTGAGCTCTAGGGGAAGCTCGTGGATCTCGGGCGCTACCGTCCTCGGCAGGACGACGGTCTGCACGCCTTCCCGCAGGGCCGCCAGCATCTTCTCTTTGAGGCCGCCCACCGGCAGCACCTGGCCGGTCAGAGTTATCTCCCCCGACAAGGCTACCCGGGGCAGGACAGGTATCTGCAACAACGCCGAGAGAAGCGCGGTGGCAACCGCGATACCGGCTGACGGCCCTTCCTTGGGAACGCCGCCCTCGGGGAAGTGCATACGCACTTCCAGCCCCGACAGGAGTTCGTGGTCCGACGGTTGTTGCGGCTCGGACTCACCGCCGCGCTCATCCGGGCGAAAGCCAGGCTCTGGAGCGCCCGTCTCGATGAGCCGGCCGGCAGGCCTGCGCACGTCGCCGCCCTGACCGGGGCCGGGCGAGTCCTCCGGCGGCTCCGGTTGCTGGTAGTTGTCGAGCAGATAGAGGCGGCCGGGCGAGTCAGCCCAGAGCGCGCTCAGAGTCGGGTCCCTTACCAGCGAGGTCTTCAGATAGCCCCAGGCCGCGGTGACGCTCTCCTGCATGATCTCGCCGAGTTGCCCCGTCAGGTGGAAGTCGCCCTTACCCGGCGTCACCACGCACTCGATGCGCAGCACGTCCCCCCCGGCCCCCGTATATGCCAGTCCCAGACTCACGCCCACGTGGGGCTCGGTGGCCAGCCGGGCGGACAGGAACGGTGCCGGACCCACGAGATTCGCCAACCGGCCGGGCCCCACCCGGCGCGGCACCTGCTTGCCCTCGACCTTCATACGCGCCAACCGTCGGTACACCTTGCCGATGAGACGGGCCACCTCTCTCACCCCGGCCTCCCGGGTGTACTCGCGAATGAGGGTGCGTACGGCTGCCGGGGTGAGCACGTTGCCCAGGTCGCTCAGCCCGCTCTCCTCGGCGATCTTCGGGATCAGATGGCGAGCTGCTATCTCGAGCTTCTCACGGTCGGTGTAACCGGGAAGCCGGATGATCTCCAAACGGTCGTGCAGCGTCTCAGGAATGTCCTCGTCATAGTTCGCGGTAGCGATGAAGAAGACGTGAGAGAGGTCGTACTCGAGTTCGAGGTAGTTGTCGCGGAAGGTGCGGTTCTGAACCGGGTCGAGGACCTCCATGAGGGCGGCGGCCGGGTCTCCTCGCCAGTCGGCCTCCATCTTGTCGATCTCGTCAAGGACGATGACCGGGTCGTCCACACCGGCGCGCTTGAGCGCGTCGATGATGCGGCCGGGCATGGCGCCAACGTAGGTCCGCCTGTGGCCCCTGATCTCGCCCTCATCGCGCACCCCACCCAGGCTGATGCGCTGCAGCGGACGGTCCAGGCCTTTGGCCGTGGCCATGGCGACGGAGGTCTTGCCCACACCTGGAGGGCCGACCAGGCAGAGGATGGCGTTCGGAGGCGTGCCCCCTCGCAACGAGGCCACGGCCAGATACTCGATTATGCGGTCCTTCACGGTCTTGAGGCCGTAATGGGTCTCGTCGAGCACACGCGCTACCATGGCCACGTCCGGGATGGCCGAACCGGAGCGGGTGCCCCACGGCAGGCCGAGGGCGGTGTCGAGGTACGTCTTCGCGACCGCGACTTCGGCGGACAGCGGCGGCAGATCGCTGAGTCTCTTGATCTCCTTGGTGAGGGCGGCGGCGGCGGCCTCGGGAAGCTTCTTGCTTTCGAGTTGCTTGAGGTAGACCCCGCGCTCGGTGTCCTCCTCGCCCTCTTCGCCCAGCTCCTCCTGGAGCACTTTCAGTCGCTCGTGCAGGAACACGCGCCGCTGCTGCCGCTCGAAGCTGTCGTGGACCCGCTCGGAGATCTCGTTCTCCAAAGCGATGAACTCGTTCTCCTGGATGAGGGTCTCGAGGAGCAACAGCAACCGGGCCTCGGGCTCGTCGCCCTCCAGCAGTTCCTGCTTGCGGTCCGGACCGATCATCAGGTTCGCGGCGATGACGTTGACCATTGTCTCCGGGTCGGTCACGGACTCGAGCGCGGTCTCCGCTTCCTCGGGCAACTGCGGGGTCTGGCCGACATAGTTGGCGAACTCCCGCCCCACCGAATCCATCAGGGCCCGCATGCGGGGCCATTTGACCGGCGTCTTACTCTCCAATGGGCTGTACTGGACCGTGAACAGAGGCACCGTCGCCTGGAAGGAATCGATGGTCACCCGTTCCCGCCCCTCGATGAGGGCCTTCAGGGTACCGTCCGAAAGGCGTGAGAACTGCACGACTTTGGCGAGCGTGCCGACCGGGTAGATGTCCTCCGGCTCGGGATCGTCCGTGGCCGCCGAGCGCTGCGCGGCCATCACAAGCATCCCGCTTGTCTGTTGCGTCTGCTCCAGGGCGCGGACGCCCTTGTCCCTCTCCACGAATATCGGCGCCAGCATCCCCGGGAAGAGGACGAGGTCGCGCGTAGCGAGTAGCGGGACAGCCCGTCTGCTTTCAGCCATGTTACGTCCCGCCTATGCTGATTCTTGACCCAGCTCTAACTCCTCGCGCGCGGTGCTCGTCACCAGGGTCGGGTCGATGCGTTTCTCTATCACTTCCCGGGTGACGACGCATTTCGTCACGTCGCGCCGGCTGGGAAGCTCGAACATGACGTTGATGAGCGCCGACTCGATGATCGACCGCAGGCCCCGGGCGCCGGTCTCCAGCTTCAAGGCCGCCCCGGCTATCGCATCGAGGGCCTCTTTCTGGAAGATCAGATCCACCCCGTCGTAGGCGAAGAATTTGTGATACTGCTTCGTGAGAGCGTTCTTCGGTTCTGTGAGTATGCATACCAGGTCTTCCTGGCGGAGCTGATGGACATTGCAGATGACCGGGAGCCGTCCTATGAACTCGGGGATGAGCCCAAATGCAAGCAGGTCCTCGGGAAGCACCTGCGCGAACAACTCGCCGACGTCCCGCTGGTTCTTGCTCTCGATCTCGGCGCTGAAGCCCACGCCCTTCTTGCCGATCCGCCGTTCGATGAGTTTCTCGAGGCCCGCGAAGGCGCCCCCGCAGATGAACAGGATGTTGGTGGTGTCGATACTGAGGAACTCCTGGTGCGGATGCTTGCGCCCGCCTTGCGGCGGCACGCTGGCAGTGGTGCCTTCCAGTATCTTGAGCAGGGCCTGCTGGACCCCTTCGCCCGATACGTCGCGCGTGATGGATGGGTTGTCCGCTTTGCGCGCGATCTTGTCCACTTCATCGATGTAGATGATCCCGGTCTCGGCCTTCTTGATATCGAAGTCCGCAGCCTGGATGAGCTTCAGCAGGATGTTCTCCACGTCCTCGCCGACATACCCGGCCTCGGTAAGAGCGGTGGCGTCGGCGATGGCGAACGGCACGTTGAGGATGCGGGCCAGCGTCTGCGCGAGCAGCGTCTTGCCGCAGCCGGTGGGCCCCAGCAGAAGGATGTTGGATTTCTGTAGCTCGACATCGTCGTCGGCCGACGCCATCCGCACCCGTTTGTAATGGTTGTAGACGGCGACCGAGAGGGCACGCTTTGCTTCCTCCTGCCCGATCACGTAGTCGGAGAGGATCGAGTAGATCTCCTTCGGCTTGGGCAGGTTGTCGAGATCGAGCGTCGCAGGCGGGGAGAACTCCTCGTCGATGATCTCGTTGCAGAGGTCGATGCACTCGTCGCAGATGTATACGCCCGGGCCGGCGATCAGCTTCTTGACCTGACGCTGGCTCTTGCCGCAGAAACTGCAAAGCAGCTGTTCGGACCCTCCCGGCGGTTTCGGCACGAGTCGACCCCCTACCTGTGCTCGATGATCTTGTCGACGATTCCGTATGCGAGCGATTCTTCGGCCGTCATGAAGTAATCCCGATCGGTGTCGTGCTCGACCTTCTCCAGATCCTGTCCCGTGTGCTTGGCAAGTATCTCGTCCAGCCGCTTCCTGAGGCTTAGCGCTTCCCGGGCGTGGATCTCGATATCGGTCGCAGGACCTTCGAACCCGCCCGACACCTGATGGATCAGTATCTTCGAATTCGGTAGAACGAAGCGTTTACCTTTTGCCCCGCCCGCGAGCAGCAAAGCGCCCATTGACATGGCGATTCCCACGCATATCGTCGAAACGTCGGGCTTGACGAACTGTATCGTGTCGTAGATGGCGAGCCCGGCATACACGTGGCCGCCCGGGCTGTTGATATAGAGGGAGATGTCCTTGTCGGGGTCCTCAGACTCCAGATGGAGAAGCTGAGCGACTACCAGGTTGGCCACCGCGTCATTTATCGCGCTGCCCAGGAAGATGATGCGCTCGCTCAGTAAGCGCGAGTAGATGTCGAACGCGCGTTCGCCTCGGCTGGTCTGCTCGACCACCATAGGTACCAATGGACTCACGGCTACCGTCCTTTCCGAGTGGACCAGACGCTCATTCGGCGGCGGGAACTTCCGGTTTCGGCGCATCGGCCTCCGCCGCTTCTTCGGCTGTGGCAGGCTCGGCCTGCCCACCCGCTTCAGGTGCGGCCGCGGCCAACGCCTCTTTGGCCTCGGCGACCGCCGCGGCCCCCTCGCTCAGCGGGATGGCGTTAGCGGCGATGAAGTCCGCCGCCTTGTCGCGCACGATCTGCCACTTCACAGCCTGGATCCTGCCGGTCTTCCGCAGGCGCTCTTCGAAGGTCTTCGCATCGACCCGGCCGGCCGTCGCCATCTGGACGACCGCCGCTTGGACCTCTTCATCTGTGGCTTCGAGACCCTCGGCCTGCGCCACGGCGTCGAGGACCAACCCGGTCTTGACGTTGTTCGCAGCCGCGGGCTTAAGATCCTCGATCATTTGCTCCACAGAGGTCCCCGTGCCCTGCAGGTACGCGTCGAAGTCGCCGCCCTGGGCTTCGAGCGACTGCTTGAAGTCGGAGAGCAACTCCTCGGCCTGCTCACGCACGACGACGTCGGGCAGATCGAGCTTCGCATCGTCGGCGGCAGCCTTCACGGCCAGAGATCGGAAGCGCTGATCCGCGGAATAGGTCTTACCGGTCTGCATCTTGGCCCGGATCTCCTGCCGAAGCTCCAGCAGAGTCGGGAACTCACTGACCTCAGAGGCCCAGAGGTCGGTGAGCGGAGGCAGGACCTTCTCCTTGACCTCCTTGACCGCGATGGTGAAGTCGGCCGACTTGCCCGCCAGTTCGTCGGGAAAGCCCTCTGGGAAAGGCAGCGGGAAGGTCTTGGTCTCTCCCTGGCTCATGCCGACGACGGCTTCTTCCACTTCACTGAAGATCCGGCCCGCACCCACCTCAAACGCGAAGTCGGTCGCCTCCAGACCCTCAACAGGCTCGCCCTCGACTTCCGCGCGGAAGTCGGCGGTGACGAAATCGCCGTTCTGGACAGCCCGGCCCTCGAGCGGGCGAAGCTCCGCGAATTCGTTGCGCAACCGGTCCATCTGCGCGTCGACTTCCTCGGTGGTCACCTCATCATTTTCCTTGGGCACTTCCACGCCCTTGTACCGGCCGAGTTCCACTTCAGGCATCACGGTGACAGAAGCAGTGAAGTTGAACGGCTTGCCCATTTCGGGTACCTGGTCGCCGACCTCTATCTGAGGCCGATCCACCGGGTCGATCTTGAGCTCGATCGCCGCCGACGCGAACCAGCGACCCATCGCGTCTTCGACCGCGTCGACCAGGATGGCTTCATCGCCCAGGCGCTGCCTGACCATGACCAGAGGCACTTTTCCCTGCCGGAAACCCGGAATACGGACTTCCTTGGCCACCTGCTTCAACCGGGAATCGAAAGCTTCCTGCAGCTCCTCGCTGGAAACCTCGACCGCAAGCTTGACCGTGTTTCCTTCGCGCTCGCTGAGGGTCGTCTTCACGTCATTCCTTTCGTTGCTCCTACGGGGGTGTACCCGAATGCGGGTGAGAGGACTCGAACCTCCACGTCAAAGACACATGATCCTAAATCATGCGCGTCTGCCATTCCGCCACACCCGCCGACGCTTCGCGGCTTAGGGGTGAACGACGGGATTTGAACCCGCGACCGCTGGGGCCACAACCCAGTGCTCTGCCAACTGAGCTACGTTCACCATGTCTCTACAAACACCGCCACCCGCCCCGGTGCCGGACACCAGGCCGGAAGCGCACCTGGCAGGATTCAAACCTGCGGCCCACGGATTAGGAGTCACGGCTAGGCCGTGCCGGACCGTGTCGGCTTGTGCCGTAAATGGGCACTTTGCAGGCCGTTTTCGAACCCCTCAAAGCCGCACCTGCCGCTCGCTAACACCCTGTAACGGCCGGGTCCTTAGCAAGCGTGTAGCAGTATAGCCGATTCACCTGTGAGACGGCGCTGAGCCGTGGAGGATAGCGTGATCTCCGGGTTCTCCGCCCCGATGTCGGCAGAGTGGCGGCAAAGACGCCTTCCCGCCTCTTGGCATGGTGGCCGACCCACCACTCGCCGCTCTAGTACACGTACACCTTCGTCCCCAGGTCTACAAGCGGGTAGATGACGTCCTGGTCCCAGTTTTGGGTGCGGACGCAACCGTGGCTGGCCGGGTACGTCGGGACCTTCGGGTAGCCGTGAATGGCGAGAGCCCAGGTGATGGCCATCGGGTGATAGAGCGGAGATACCTCCAGGGTCTTGATGAAGACAGAGTACGTGCCTGACGGAGTGACGATCCCGACGCTCGCGCTGCCGGTCGAAACGGGGATCGTGATCGCGACCCGTCCGTCCTTGCAGAAGAGCAGCACCTGTTTGGCTTTGTTGACCTCGATCCAGGGGTCGGTCGTGCCGATCTTGGACGGCTTCGGCCGGGTCGCCGTCTGTAGCCTCGACCAGACGGCATTCCCGATCAGTCCGTCCCGGGTCAGACCCTCCCATTTCTCGAACGCGATGATCGCGCCCCGGGTCTTGTAGTCAGACACCCCGTCGACGGCACCCGGGAGGTAGGAGAGCTCTTTCAGGCGTTGCTCCGTCCACATGATCTTGCCGGCGGACGCCGTGTTCGACGCGGCCAGCATCCCGAGGACCTCGAAGGCATCGACATCGATGTACGCTCCCGCGGGGTTGTCTGGGCTCACCGATATCTTGATGCGGTGACTGCCGGGCGCCAGCGTGCCCGTCGACCAGACCTTCTGCCGGTACAGCGTGGTATCACTGGAAAAGTCCACCGTCACCGCCGGGCCGCCGTCCACGGACACGTCGGCCTTGCCCATGCCCGGGCCGAGGGTGGCGATCAGATCGACCCATGTCCCGGCAAAGGCGAAGTCGAGCGCGGCAGAGGCCATGTTGGCGCGCTTGTAGCTGCCGCCCGACGCGCCGGACGCCGGGATCGTCGCCCAGGTGCCCCTGTAGAGCAGGCGGGCATCGCTCTGCTCGTAATGGCGCCAGTTGTAGGCATGCGTGACGGTTCCCGTCACCTCAAACGCGTCGATGCTAACGTACTTGCCGGCAGCGTTCGCGTCGTCCCACCAGATCTTGACCTGGTGGTCTGTAAGGCTGAGTTCCCCGGTCTCCCACACGTTCTGCCGATAGGCGACTGCAGGCGCGGATAGGTCGACACTCTCCGCCGGACCGCCGTCGAGCGAGACCCACGCTTTGCCCAGCGTTGTGCCCTTCACTGCTATCCACGTGAGGGAGACTCCATAGAAGTCCACCGTGACTGACGCTCCTCTGATCCCGGCCCGCTTGTAGCTGCCCGCGGAGGCCCCCGAGGTGGAGAGGGTCGCCCAAGTGCCGGTGTACGCGAGACGAGAGTCGCTCTGCTCTACCCGTCCGGCCCCCAAGAGGTCGCCGAACACGTCGACCGCGTCCACGTTGATGTAGGCACCCGCGTAGTTGGTGGGGCTATAGACGATCCTGACCTTGTGCACCCCGCTCGGCAGAAAGCCGGTCGACCAGACGTTCTGGCGATACGCGGCCGTGCCGGCAAGATTCACGGTCTCGCGAAACACGCCGTCAACGTACACGTCGGCCTTGCCCATGCCCGTGCCTCTCGCGGCGATCCAGTCGAGCCGCTCGCCAATGAAGGCGAACGTGGCCGACGCCCCCTTCGTGGCGGCCCTGTTGTAGATGCCTTTCCACGCCAGGGTCTTCGACAGAGGCTCCCAGCTGCCGACGAACGAGAGGCGGGAGTCGATCTGATCGTAACGGGTCAGGAACGCGAAGTCGTCGGTCACTGTGTTCTCGGAGTTGCCTCCGGCCGCTGTGACCTGGATGTCCACCCTTCCTTCAGCCTGAGCCGGAGCCGTAGCCCTGATCTGGGTCGGAGAGTCGACGGTGTAGCTCGTGGCCGGGAGACCGCCGAAGGTGACGGCCGACGCCCCGGACAGCCCGATGAAGTCGGTGCCTCTGATGGTCACCGAAGTCCCGCCGGCGGTAGAGCTGGAATCGGGGGAGACGCTCGTGATCGTGGCAGCGGGCACAATCATGTACGTGTAGTCGTCGGCCACGGTGTCCTCACTCGCTCCCCCGGAGTTCCACACCTGAACGGCCACGGTGCCAAGCTCGTGAGCGGGAGCGATAGCCGTTATCTTCGTGGGCGAGACAACCGTGTAGCTCGTCGCACTGACGCCGCCGAAAGTCACTGCGTCAGGGCCGGACACGTCGTAGAACCCTTTCCCGGTGATCGCAACCTGATAGCCCCCGGTCGGCGGGCCATACGAGGGATTGAGACCGGTGACGATGGGCTGCGGGTAGGTGAGGGTCCCGACGACATCCACCGCGTCCAACGTCACGTACTTTGTGCTCGGGCTGGCAGAGCTTCGCACGATCCTCACCTTGTGGTTGTCTTCGGGGAGGGTGCCGGTGGACCAGACGACGACGCTATAGACAGCGGAGGGAGCAGAAAGATCGACGGTCTCCCGGAAGGCCCCGTCGAGGTAGACATCGGCCGTACCGGTGGTGGTGCCCTTCATGCCGATCCAGTCGAGCTGGGTACCCCGGAAGTAGATCGTCACCGAGGCGTCGCTCGTCAAGGAGCGTCCGTAGCTGCCGCCCGAAGCGAGGGTCTTCGCGAAGTCGGACCAGCTGCCGGTCTTGACGATGTGGCCGTCGGTCTGCTCGTAGCGGTTGGGAGTGACGGGCTCGGCCGCAAGCGCGGCTCCAGAGGGAGCGAGAGCGAAGAACGCGGCCGCTAGACCTACGAAAACCCCGATCAAAACGAGTTTTCGGACCTCCCGGCCACAGCAACATTTGACGTACGGCACACGGCGCATACCTGCCACGACCCCTCCTTTGGGCAAGGGAGTGATGATCATGTTCGCTTTGCAGCCCCCCTAGACTAGGGCCCAAGAGGCGAGAGGTCAAACACTCACGTCGAGTATGCCTTTTATGTGAAGGATGGGTCTAACAGCTGCTGGCGAGGTGCACAGCATTCAGAGAACGGTGTTGGCTTGGTAGCAGGTTTCGCCCAGCGTCGAATGCGGCTACAATCTGTATCGATTAGACACAACGGCACCATAGGGTTCGGCGGGAGGACGTTCGTGAAACGGAGTCTACTTGCGTTAGTGCTCCTCAATGCACTGATTGGCTTCTGTGCACTTGTAGCGTCCCTCGCTTACATTCTGCTCCACCGAAGCGAAGAGGCCGAACTTCTTCTGCTGATCATCCTGCTGGTGATCTGTTGCATCAACGGGGTGACTGTCGCCATATTCCGTAGAGAGGCAGGCGACCAGCTTGAGCTTCACAAAGAGATACGCGACGATCTGGCTCGCATCGCCAGCATTCTCGAAAGACCAGACGAGGACGTGGCCTCCAACCGCGTCGACGGCTAGGCGGCCTCGCTCCGAAGTATCCGCGATCGTGGGCCTCCGCTAGCCGCCAGGGAGACCACCGCCCCCCCGGCTGACAAGGTTTGTTAGCAGTCAATCCGGGGGGGCGCGCAATCATGGTGGGTATGGCTGAGCGGCCCGCACTACGGGGCGTTCGTTGGAGTCGGGCTCCTCGATGCCCGTGCTACCTATCCTGCTCCATGTCGGCGAGACGGCGTTTCCGTGTCTCGGCTAGGAACCTGACGTACCCGGTCTGAGCCGAGAGACCTCGGTACAGTGGACCAGCCTCAAAGCGGCGGCGAATCGCCGGGCCCCCTTTGACGGCTCCTCTGCACGTTCCGGTTCAGGAGCTGACATCGGTGATGGCTTAGGGTAAGGTCTCGCAGCGGAACGGCCAAGGGCGAAGAGGAACAAGCAAGCGCCGAGAACCGGAATAACCAAGAGCCAGAGCATCCAGAGCATCTGCTCTTCTCCCTGTCTATTGAGGTTACGTTCCTGCTTGTTGCTTGTTCTAGGTGATCCCGCTATTCCCTCCGTCTGTCACCGCAGCCCGTCACGCATGATCCGGACGCCCTCAGAGCCTGCCGGTGCGCAATATGCCCCGGCAGGCGCCTCATGAAAGGCCCAGCATCCGTTCGGGCGAGAAGGGCCTACCGATCGCCCACGATCACCGGATCCTGGTCGACTTCAGACCGAGATCCTCAAGCGCGTAGCAAATGGCACAGATGGAGAGAAGAGCAGACACCGTGGGAAGAAGCAATGCCTGCAAAATGGATACGCGCCTGGCAGGATTCGAACCTGCGACCCACGGATTAGAAGTCCGTTGCTCTATCCAGCTGAGCTACAGGCGCACGACCCACCACCGCCGCTGTGGCAAGCGGCCGGCGGAGGAGCGGGCGACGGGGTTCGAACCCGCGACATTCAGCTTGGAAGGCTGACGCTCTGCCAACTGAGCTACACCCGCCTGCTTGTGCCCTGCCGCCCCAGCCGGAACATGGTCGGGACGAGAGGATTTGAACCTCCGACCCCCTGCTCCCAAAGCAGGTGCGCTACCAGGCTGCGCCACGTCCCGACAGCCGCACTCCCTTGGCTTCGGCCGCGAGAGTATAGCGTATTCGGCCGCGTGCCCGACCCCTGGCCGCTGACCTCCGGCCCGTTTCTGCACTACACTGGCAACGTGGACAGAGGTCGGTGATTCGAATGGAGGGTGCGTGAAGATCCTGGTGACCGGAGGAGCCGGCTTCATAGCCTCGCATGTGAGCGACAGCCTGCTCGCCCTGGGCCACGATGTGGCCATCGTGGACAATCTGGCCAGCGGCAAGCGGGAGAATCTCCCGGCCGGCGCCCGGTTCTACGAGGTCGACATCCGCGACCAGGCTCTCCAGGAGGTCTTCAGGTCGGAGATCCCGGAAGTCGTGGTCCACCACGCGGCCCACATCGACGTGACCCGCTCGGTACGCGAGCCGGCCTACGATGCGTCTGTCAACATCCTCGGCTCCCTCAACCTCCTGGAATGCTGCCGCGCCTACGGCGTGCGGAAGGTCATCTACGCCGGAACGGGCGGGGCCCTCTTCGGGGAGCCCAGTTACCTGCCGGTCGACGAAGCCCACCCGATCGACCCCATCTCGCCCTACGGCGTCAGCAAGCACACGGTGGAGCACTACCTATTCGCGTACAAGGCGAACCACGGCGTCGACTACGTCGTCCTCCGCTATCCGAACGTCTACGGGCCCCGGCAGGACCCTCACGGCGAAGCCGGGGTGGTCGCCATCTTCTCGCTGCAGATGCTCGCCGGTCAGCAGCCCGTCGTCTTCGGCGACGGCACCAAGACCCGCGACTACTGTAACGTGGCCGACATCGCCGCCGCGAACGTACTCGCCCTTAACAGCCCGGTCAGCGGCGTCTACAATCTGGGGCGAGGCATCGAGGTCACCGACCTCGAGGTGTTCCAGGCCGTCCGCGCCGCGGTGGGGTCGGAGATGGCTCCCCGGTTCGCAGCCGGTGCGGCCGGGAGAGGTCGAGCGCATAGCGCTGGACGCCTCCAAAGCCGAACGCGAGCTCGGATGGAGCTGGAAGGTCGACTTCGTCGAGGGCGTGGCGCAGGCCGTGGAGTTCTATCGGAATCAGATCGAGAGGAAGCAGTCATGAGCAAGAGAGACGGCCGGGACAGGGATGGCCGGGACAGGGACCGGCGAGATGCCGACCGCCGGGATTATCAGCCCGAAGACGACCAGCAGCGCCGGAGCGGTGAAGGCGACCTCCAGGAAAGCGATTCTCTCACCGCCCTCAAGGCCATCCTCGACAAAGTGTCCACCCAGCTGAAGCCGCTGAACCTGACCGCAGACGAGTCCATCCGTCTCGTGGAGCAGCTTTACGGGAGCGTGCTCGACATGGACGTCGCGCTCGCCGGCGAAACCGACGACACGCGCAAATCGTCGACCCTGGCCTACCTCCAGAACACGACTATCCGCCGTGACGGCGACAAGGTTGTGGTGGACTACCCGACTGCCGACGAACTCCGGGCAGCCGAAGCGCCCGCCCCGGAGGCCGCCGCGACGGCGCAGACCGATGCCCCGGCTGAAGCGGCTGCCGCCCGAGCGCCGGCCCGCGATGCGGCGGTCACCCAGGCACCCCAAGGGGGCCGGCCGCGGCAAGCGCCCGCGGAGCTTCCTGAGCCGGAGGGACCGGAGGCCTGATCCCCCCCGTCCGGCCTTGCCCGCCGGACCGCGCCGCGCGCCCCGGGAGACGCTCGGGGCCGGCTATCCCTCGTCGAAATACGTCAATCGCCTGAAGTGACGGAAGCGTTCCTCGATCTCGTCCCTCGTCAGGCGCAGAAGACGATCGATGCTGAAGTCCTCCACCGCGAACGATGCGAGCGTGCTCCCGTAGATGATGGCCCGGGCCATCGCCGCGTCGGTGGTCTCCCCACATGCTGCTAGATAACCCATGAAGCCGCCGGCGAACGTGTCGCCTGCGCCGGTCGGGTCGAACACCTCCTCCAGGGGCATGGCAGGCGCCGCGAAGAACTCCCCTTCGCCCGAGCAGGTCATCAGCACGCCGTGCTCGCCACGCTTGATGACGACCGTGCAGGGCCCCATGGACCGAAGCACGCGCGCGGCCTTGACGAGGTTCGCCTCATGCGACAGTTCCCTCGCCTCGGAATCGTTGATGATCAGTATGTCGACTCGCTTGAGGACCTCGCGAAGCTCGTCCGGCGTGCCCTCTATCCAGTAGTTCATGGTGTCGGCCGCCACCAGGCGAGGCGCCGTTACCTGGTCGAGCACCTCGAATTGCAGTCGGGGATGGATATTGCCCAGGAACACGAACGGGGACGAGCGGTAGGCCTCGGGTATGACCGGCTGGAACTGCTCGAAGACGTTCAGCTTGGTGTAGATGGTCTCGCGCTGGTTCAGGTCGAACCCGTACTCGCCCTTCCACCGGAACGTCTCGCCGGGCACGGTCTGCAGACCGGCAAGATCGATCGAGCGGCCACCGAAGACGTGCGATCGCCCTGCTCCGCGAAGTCCTCCCCCACCACGGCCACCAGCCTCACGTCGGTGAAGAACGACGCGGCCACGGAGAAATACGTGGCCGAGCCTCCGACCACCCGCGGTGCCTCGCCGAACGGGTTCTTGATGGTGTCGAACGCGACCGAGCCGACAGCGAGGATAGGGTTCATGGCCGCCTCACCTTACGTACTTGCCGATTATCGGGGCAAGGTCCCGCTTCGTCTCGGCGGAGATGGCGTCGGGGCTCGTGATGATAGCCGTGGCCAGGGCGCTGCCGCACGCACATCCACGCTCGGCCGGCACGCGCCCAACCGCCTCCGCGATAAGCTGCTGTGCCATCTCGGCGTTCTTCGTCAAGTTCGCAACGATCATGTCCACGGTCACGTTCTCGTGCTCGGGATGCCAGGAGTCGTAGTCGGTGACGAGCGCGATGGTCGTGTAGCAGATCTCGGCTTCCCGGGCTAATTTCGCTTCCTGAAGGTTGGTCATCCCGATCACGTCCATCCCCCAGCTCCGGTAGAGCCGCGACTCGGCCACCGTGGAGAACTGAGGCCCCTCCATACAGACGTAGGTACCGCCCATGTGGGCCCGCGCGCCCGCCGCCTGCGCCGATTCGAAGGCGATGCCGCTCAGCTCGGGGCAGACCGGGTGTGCGAACGATACGTGCACCGCCATGCCTTGCCCGGCGAAGAACGTGCTGATCCGCCCGCGCGTCCTATCGAAGAACTGGTCGGGCACCACCACATCGAGCGGCGGGTACTCCTCTCTGAGGCTGCCGACCGCGCTGGCCGAGAAGACCCGTTCGACGCCCAGAAGCTTGAATCCGAAGATGTTGGCGCGGAAGTTCAGCTCCGAGGGCGGGATCCGGTGGCCGGCTCCGTGCCGGGCCAGGAACGCCACGCGACGTCCACGCAGCGTCGCGAGCACATACGGACCGCTGGGCTCGCCGAACGGCGTCGATAGCCGGACTTCCTCACGGTCCGTCAAATCTGCCATGTCGTAGAGCCCGCTCCCGCCGATGATGCCGATCTGGACGGACATACTCCTCCTTTGGGGATGTGCGACCCCGCGATTCCTTGCCATCACCGAGTGGACAGCGTATCACGAGCCTCCGGCGGCTCCGGCGGCATCCCCACTCTCGAGCGCCCCCACGTAGGCCATTTGCAGCTGGGAAAGCACCGCGCGGTGAGCCGTGATCTCTTCGGCCGGCCGTTTGCCCTCCAGCACCCCAAGGAGTGCTCTGAAGGCGTCAACGGCGAGCCGAGCCTGCTCCATGTCCTTGCGGGCGGCGGACTCGGGAGCGAGCCCCAGCCTGTCGACCGCCAATGACGAGAGCGAATGCATCATGAGCAGCACATGGTCGGCGACCGACAAGCGGCCGATCTCTTCCTGAAGCCGCCGCATCGCCTCCTGCTCGTCTGCGTCGACCCCTTCGGCCTCGGGGCTGCTCACGTCCTCTTCCGGCATGGGTGCTCACCTCTCTTCGCGTCGCACGCAGGTCAAATCGACCTTAGCATAAGCGACCCTGTTAGAATGTGAAGCACGTGGGAGGACGTGGAGTTGAAGGAGCACTGACGACGCTTGAGCCTGAGCCCGCAGGTGCGCGATGCCGACACCTATCTCATCGAGCGAGCGCGTAGCGGCGATACCGACGCCCTGACGGAGCTCTACAGGCGGCACGAGCGGAGGGTCTACAACCTGGCCCTTCGTACTGTCGGCAACCCGTGGGATGCCGCCGATGTTGCTCAAGAAGCATTCATCAAGGCTTTCAGGAACCTCGACTCCTTCAAAGGCGAGGCCCGCTTCACCACCTGGCTCCACCGCATCGTGGTCAACGCCGCCTACGATCATCTGCGCAGGCAGCGTCCGGAGCCCATGGACGGGGAGATCCTGGAAAACTATTCGGGACCCGGCAGCGGCGGCTCTGTGGTGGGTTCGGGTCGGGATGGGATCGATCCCGCCATCGACGGCCTGTCCGATCCGCTGCGCGACGCCCTTATGAGTCTCAACGAGGGGTTCCGCTTCGCGGTCGTTCTGTGCGACTTGCTCGGCTTTCCATATGACGAAGCGGCGGAGATACTGGGGGTCCAGGAGGGGACCATCAAGTCCCGGATATTCCGTGCGAGAGAGGCGCTCGCGGCCGCGTTGACCGAGGCGGGGTACGCTCTGCCCGGTGAACGGAACCCCGGTCCGCACACCGGCGTCACATCGCCGGGTACAACGGGGGAACGTAGAGGATGATGATCAGGGGCGACCAGCACGTAGACGATTGGGCCGAGGCAGCCGTCGATTATCTCGATGGGCAACTCGACCAGGAGACCAGGGCGATGGTCGAGAACCATCTCTCCGGCTGCCCCGATTGTGCGGCCCGCCTGCGCAAGCAGCAATCCGTCGTCAGATTCCTCCAAGAGACCCCTCTCGACGATCCACCGGAAGACCTGCAGTACCGGGCCATCGGGGAGATGATCTTCCCCTCGCCGGGCGGACAGCCGCTCGCGCGGCCGGCCCAGGTAGCGAAACCCTCTCGCACGCCCAAGTGGTATGGCACCCTTCGAGCCTGGCTACCGGCCGGCGTCGCGGTAGTGGCTCTTCTCGTGGCGGTCAGCGTGTACGGCGTCATTCGCTCCGGCTCGAGCCCCGAGATGGCCACCAACACCGACCGGGCGGTCGGGGATATCACTACGATGGCAGCGAGCGCGACCACGGCCGCCCCCGAAGCGACGATGGCAGGCGCGGCGGCTACCGTGACCAGCGCAGGGGCAACCAGCACCACCGCCCTCGCCGCCGGGCCTCCCGCCTCCGAAACGGCTCCGGTGACGGTCGCCGCCACGCAAGACCGCAAGACCATGATCCGCGCCCTGGAGAAGGCTCAGACACCGGCCTACGTCTCGTTCCGGGCCCCGCTAGCCGCGCCTACCGGCGACGATCAGAGCACCACCACGATCGCGGCCGGCGGCACGGATACGACGGCTGACGCTGGGACCGAGACGACCGCCGGTGGCGCGACTCAGACGGTCACCGATACCGTCGCGGGCGCCCCGACCCTGCCCACTGTATCTGCAGAGCAAGCCGCCAACGTCGTCTACCAGATCACCGGCTTCACCGGATTGCTGCCCCTCGACGAGTCTCTGTGGCTTGGCGGACCCACCTACGCGGTGTTCCTGCCCCGGGAGGACGCGGAAGAACTGGTGGACTTGGTGCGCTCGATCGGCGCCTCCCTCGGCCTCGTGGTAAGAGTAGAGGGAGGTCCTCCGGGGACGGAGAACAGCTCTTCGGAACGCCTGCTCGCGCACAAGAAGTCGTTCCCAGTGCTCGCTGCCCAACGGGCTTTGCAGCCTGCCGTCTGGGGCTACGATTTCACCACGTCCACACTGGCGTCCGAATCGGGAGAGAAGACGGGAACGCCGAGCGTCATGCCCGATGAGGCAGGTACTCACGTCGTCGTGGTGATCTGGATAGCGGAATAGGCAAACGGGGCACCTAGGTGCCCCGTTCTTCGATGGTCGGGGTGCCGGGATTTGAACCCGGGACCTCATCGTCCCGAACGATGCGCGCTACCAGGCTGCGCTACACCCCGCCTCTTTAGCTCGGTTCCCCTCGCCGGTCGCCTATTCTACCACCAGTCAGAGACGGGCCATCGCATGGCAAAAGCCCTCGACTTCGCAGTCGCCACAAGCGGGCCCCGCGTGTGGTGGGAAGCTGCTCTCCCTGATCCCCGCGAGAGCATCATCGAGCAGACGCTCCAGGTGTTGACGGTCCACTTGCCGATATTCGAAGATCACCGGCTCGCGCGGCCGCTCGAGAAATACGAACTCCAGGCGGACGGCCGGCGCGCCCGCCTTCAGGCCCGCGAGGCAATAGACGGCTGCCTGCATGCGATAGCTCTCGGCGATCTCTTTCGGAGTCCGGCCTCCAAGGGAGTTCGATTTGTAGTCGGCGATACGCCAACCCTGTTCTCCTCGATACAGGACGTCCATGACCCCGTGCACGGTCGTGTCGCCCTGAAGGAAGAAGAACGGCGCCTCCCGCAGCCCGGAGCCGATCTCCGGATCACCCGCCAGCGGGGAATCCCAGAACGCGGCGACGAGTTCCACCACCCGCTCGATCCCGCTGCTCGACAGGCGAAGACCAGCGTCGGCTGCGACGGTCGCCGCCGACTCGCGCAGACTCCCCTGATTGGGTCCCTTGGCCGTCAGGTCGATCCGCTGCAATAGGGCGTGGACCACCAAGCCGACATCGCGACCCGAGTAGCTCTCAGCGTCGTCCAGAAGGGTCTCCTCGCGGCCCGGAGTACCGCCCTCGCCGCCGGCGACTACCCCCGACGCCGGTAAGAATCCCAGGCTGAGGACGCGCTCGAGATAGAACCGCCGCGGACAGCGACCGAAAGCGGAGAGCGCCGAGAAGCTGATTTGCCGGGAGACCGGGCCGGGAAGCGGCAGATCGAGGAAGCACGGGGGTTCGGGCACGGGTGACGGCCCGCAGACGGCGGTTCCCTCCTCGTCCCGGGCGGGTGAGCCCTCGCCTTCGGCGAGAGCCGACGACACCCCTATGACCGCCGTGTGGATATCGTCGAGGGTGACGATGCTCCCAGGATCGGGCAGGGCATCAAGTCCGAGAGCGGTCACGATCCTGCCGATGCGGCGAGCCTCGGCTTTGCTCCCCGTCGGCCGCGCGCCAACGAGGACAAGTTTGTCTTCAGCCCGGGTCATGGCCACGTAGAGCAGACGGATGTCCTCTTCGTCTTCGCGGCTCTGCTCGTCCGCGATGATCTCCGGGGCCGGTCCCCAGCAAGGATCGTTCGTTTCGTAGTTGGTCTTCGCTCCCTGGGCCAAGGCGGCAACCCGCCCATCGCTTCCGATGACGAACTCGCCCGGGTTCGCCTGCCAGGCGTCGGAGCCGAGACCGGCCAGCAGCACCACGGGGAACTCGAGTCCCTTGGCCTGGTGGACCGTCATCACGCGCACCACATCCTCGCCCTCCGCTAGGCTGGGGGCGTTGCCCTCGTCGTCCCCCAGGTCGCCCATGGAACCTATGAGAGCGACAAAGCCGGCAAGGTCGGGACCCTCCAGGCGCTCGAAATCGGCCGCCATCCTCATCAGCTTGCGGACGTTGGCGAACCTGCGCTTACCTTCAGGCGCTGCAAGCAGACAGAGGTCGTAGGCGCAGGCGGTCAAAGCGTCGTCGATAAGCCGTGATAGACCCGGTCGTCCCACCCGGCCGCGGAGCACCTCCAGGCGCCGGTTGAACACCTCCAGCTTCTCCCGGTCCCGGTGGTCTAACTGAACGGCGCGCCGTTGCCTCACCACCTCCCACAGCGAGCGGGCGCGCGAGCCATGCGCCGCGCGACCCAGAAGGTACAGGCAGTCATCGGATACGCCGACCAGCGGCGAACGGAGCACTGTCAGGAGAGACAGGTCGTCGTGAGGATTGATCAGAAGCTGGAGAAGAGCCGCGACGTCGGCCACCTCGTCCTGCGAGTAGTAGCCCTTGCCCCGCACCACGTACACGCCCACCCGTCGTGCTAGGAACGCCTGCTGGTAGAGGCCCACGTTGCTGAGCGTTGGGAGCAGGAGGACTACGTCGCTCTGCGCGAAGCCATCTTCGTCGAGGAGCCGCCGGACCCGCCCGGCAACCGCCTGAGCTTCGGCCTGCTGCAACGGTGGCGCGGATCCTTCGCCCTCGGCCGCTGCCGCCCGCTCGACCACAAGCACTTCGGTAGCCCATGAGCCTCTGTTGCCGCGACAGGATCCGCCGCCGCTGACGTCTCGGGCGTCCGGCACCGGCTCGCGCCCGGCAATGAGGGGTTCGAACCGCTCGGGGCCGAAAAAGGCGGTCTGTGAGAACAGCCGGTTGATGAAGCTGAGGATCTCCGGACGGCTGCGGTAGTTTGTGTCGAGGCGGTGCTGACTGAGATCGTCCGCCCCTTTGCGCCGGCGGAAGACGTCGACGTCGGCTCCTCGGAAGCGATAGATGCTCTGCCGCTCGTCACCCACCATGAGCAGCCGGTCGGCGCTCAAACCCTCGAGGATGGCGCATTGAAGCTCGTTAGTGTCCTGGAACTCGTCGATCAGGACGTGCGACACAAAGGCCGGACCCTCTGATGGCGCTTTGGGGGTGATGGCGAGCATCGCCCTGGTCCGCAACTCCAGGTCGGCAAAGTCCAAAACGCCCCGAGCCTCCTTGTACGCTCCGTACTCCTCGTGGAACAGCGCGAGCAGCCGATTGGTGACGGTCAGGAGCGGGCGGAGTTCCACCTCGGCGAGGGCGCAGCGATACCGAGCGAGAGCGGCCCTGACCGGAGCCAGCCACGGCTCGGCAGAAGCGGTCTTGCGACTGGGGAAGAACGTCGCCGTCGCCGCCAACCTGCGCTCGTCGCTGCCGGCCGCCGTCCGCTCGAGCCACTCCACACACCGGACGATCTTCTCCAGATCGCTTTCGAGAGAGGCGCCCCGCTTGGGGAGGCGGTGCGCCTCGGTGAGCGCGTCGCGGCATGCGTAAGCGAGGGCTTCGCGGAGGCCACTCTCGGCCGGACCGGGCTCGATGTGAAGCTGCGGCATCTCCTGCCCCATGCCCCGCAGCCGCTCGTACAGGTAGAGCGTCTGCTTTCGCAGGCCGTCTCCCCGCGAAGCCAGGACTTCGAGTTCGCTCTCGCCGGCCTCTTCGACCGCCCGGCTCCAGGCCTGCTTCGATATCTCCTCTTTGATCAGAATGCCGGTGTCGGGCTCGAGGATGGTGAACGAGGGATCGACCCCAGCCTTGAGTGCCTGCCCGGCGAGTAGCCGCCTGCACAGCCCGTGGATGGTGCCGATAGCAGCGCCGTCGACGGAGCGGGCAAGATCGGGGCGACCGCACTCGATAAGCTCGCGGCGGATGCGCTCGGCCAGTTCGGAGCCTGCCTTGCGGGTGAAGGTGACGGCGGCGAGGTTCTCGAACGGCACGCTCTCGTCAAGAAGCGCGTGGACGAAATAGGCAACGAGCAGGCGGGTCTTGCCGCTGCCCGCGCCGGCGGCAACCAGGCGCCGAGGCGCAACATCGGACAAGACCTTGAGTTGCGCAGGGGACAACCGCACGTGGTCGAGATAGCTCATCGCCTGAATCCTCCCCTGCGGGCCCTGCAAACGGAACTGAGCCGGCACCATGAGGGGCAGTCCCGATCGGGCAGAGGCGCGATCCGGCCGCTCCTCATCCCCTCGGCGCCTTCGCACGCCAACTCCAGAGCGTCTTTGAGCATCTGCTGCAGCGCGTCATCCTCGGCGACGCGGCAGCCACCGGTATCCGCCCCTAGAACGTCCTCGCACCCAGCCGCGACGACACCCGAGCGTTCCTTCTGTCTTGGCGAGAGGTAGGCGCCGCCCACTACCCGCCGGTCCGGGCTCTCTTCCGCGAGAGCGAGCATGTAGAGAGGCACCTGCAACCCCTCGGCCGTCCCGATCTTGCCTTTGGCCGGGATGGTGCCGCTCTTGTAGTCGATGATGAACAGCGCCCCATCGGGCGTGGAGTCCACCCTGTCGATGCGGCCACGTATGACCAGCCCCCCGATGTCGACCCCGCCCGGTTGCCCGACGCTCAACTCCGTGGCCGCCAGGCTCAGAGGACTGCCGGCCGCCACTTCCATCGCAAACAGGTTGGTCGCCATCCGTTTGAGGCGCCACTCGACAAGACGGCGCTCAGACTGAGTGCCCGGGCATTCGTCACTCTGCACGAGGGCCTCGACGATCGCCCCCGCCGTCCGTTCGGCGTACGAGAGGTGCGCGGCCCTAAGTGGGAGGGCACCGGAGGACTTGAGTTCGCGGTACGTGTCGCTCAGCACGGTGTGCAGGAGTTGTCCTACCAGACGGCCGTCGACGAGCGTCTCCATATCGTCGATGCCGATCACTTTCTCTACAAACCAGGCGAAGGGGCAGCGGAGATAGCTCTCGAGGGCGGAGGGACTGAGACACCTGGTCGCCGCAAGTTCCTCGAGGACCTGCGGGGAAGAGAGCCGCGCCGGGCCGTCTGATCGCCCCCAGTCCGGCAGCGAATGCGCCGGCAGGCCGGCACCAGGATGAGCCTCGAGACCGTGAGCGGCGCAGGCACGAAGATACTGCCGTGGCGAAGGAGCGCCGGCCAGGTCGAACACCTGGTCGGCCAGGGTACGGTGGACGTGCTCGTGCTCGCCGACCTCGAGAAGCGCCTTGCAGTGCGACCAGTAGTAGGACTGGCGGGCGTGGCCACCTCCGTCGTCGGCATCGCGCGCACTCAGCAGCAAGACCTTCCAGGCCCGGGACACCGCTCGCACGAAGAGAGCCTCCTCCTGGTCGGCCTCGGGCGAGAAGAGGCCTCCGCCGATGGCATCCAAGTGGGCGCGCTGGGCCGCCGTCAGCAGCGTGGGACGGTCGGCACGACCCGGGAACTCACCCTCCACGAGGCCAAGGATGAGCACGGCCTGGAACCGCCGGGCCCTCACCCGGTGTACAGTCAGAACCTGTACCGCATCGTCCGAGCCCAGGGGGCCCCCGGGGACCGCCATCCGGGCGAGAGGCGGCAGAAGGACGTCCACCCGGAGTGTGCCGGCAGGAAGCTTGTCCTCCTTCTGATACAGAGAAAGGTTGGACAAAGCATCTCGTAGGGCGCGAAGAGCCCGCGCATCGGTGGCAACTCCGCCCAGGTCCGCGGCCGAGGCGCGAAAACTGTTCTCCAGCATCCGGCGGGCAAGTGCCTGGGCCGCGTCGAGGTCCACGAAGACGCCCTCCGCACGCTTCGCGACCGCCTGGACCAGATCTTCAAGGGGTAGCTGCGTGCCGGGACCCGCGCACCGCTCGAGCGCAGCCACGCCACGCTCCGTTCCTCGCAAGTAGTCCAGTTCCAGATCACCGGCCTGCTCCAGGGTCAAACCACTGAAAGGGCTGCGAAGGTACTTGAGAACGGCGGCGGGATCGTCCTCGGCGACTCCGTGCAGCCCGGTAACAAAAGCATGGCCCAGCCCGGTCTCGGCGAGGGTGAGCTGCTCGTCCACCTGGCACGGGATGCCGCAGGAAACGAAGACATCCTCCAGCAGCCTCCCCCAGGTGTTCACGTGGCGGATCACGACCGCGATCTCTCCCGGACGGAGGCCCGAGCGGATGAGACCGGCCACCTGTGCTGCCGCCAGCTCGGCCTCGTTCCGCTGACCGGAGGCCAGCAGGAAGCGGACCCCCTCACACTCGTTCCAGGCCTGAGGGGGCTCCGGCCGAGGCCCGTCGTCCATGAAGTGCCGCTCGAGGTGAGCGATAGCAGGAGAGGTGTAGGCAAGTGTCCGAGGGGTGAGCTCTACCGTCTGTGCGGCGAGCGCTTCCCACCATGCGAGTTCGCCCTGGGTCGTCAGGCCCCTGGCCCGGGAACGTTCATAGTCGAAGACAAGCACTACTTCGGTGGAGCGCGCGAGGTCCGCTATCAGTCGCCTCTGAGCGAGGGTGAAGGAGGTGAAGCCGTACAGAGCGAGGGGCCGGGTCCATTCGCCCACCGCCGGCAGTGCTTCCCGGAGGGCTTCCCCGCGGTCGGACAATCCCAGCCCATCGCGGAGGTCGCGGTAGGCCGTCAACAGGCCGCGGATGTCGGCGGCCAGAAGAGCGGAGTCCTTGTCTGCCGACCCCCACCGGTCGAGCACCTGCTCGATCTCCGCGGGAGATCGGCCGCTATCGCCAAGCTGCTCGACCAGAGATCCCGCGACCGCGGCCACCCCAGGGAATCGTACGGAGAACCCGGGAGCCCGGGGTGGGCTGTCGGCCAAGAGCTGGGAGAGCAGAAGCGAGCGTTCGAAATCGCCGGCGTAGCGGGACGACCGTCCAAGTAACAGACGCACGAGACCGTCGAACGTCACCGCCGGGGACTGCCCGACAAGCGCGCCCACGCGCTGGGCCATCTCCGCGGAAAGACCGCGGGCGTCCGGTCCGGTCGGGACGACTACCAGGGGCTGGGAGACGAGCCTTGCCTCCCACCACTCGAGCACGCGGCCCAACTTCCCGGAGTTGGCGGGCCCCAGGATGAGAGTGAGACCGTGGGGAGACGAGGTGCTCATGTCACCACCCATTGTAGAGGCGGCGGAGGACGGGTGCGCCGCCCCGGTACCGACGCCTCGAGCCTGGGGTGACCCGCCGGGTGTTCTGCGCTAGTCTTACCGCATGAGCCGGGACGACAACAAACTCATACGGCAACTGTCTCTCCTCGCCTTCCTTCTCAGCCGGAAGAGGCCTTTTACCGCGCGAGAGATCCAGGAATCGGTCGAGGGCTACGCGGAGATGAGCGACGACACGTTCACGCGGCGCTTCATGGGCGACCGGGCCGACCTGGCAAAGATAGGCATCGAGATCCGGGTCTTGACCGGCTCCGATGCGGCCGATGCCGCCGAGGCGCAACTGTTTCTGCTGAAGGAGGAGGATTTTCGCCTTCCGAAGGTCGACCTCACCCCGGCGGAACTTACCGCGCTCTCCATGGCTCTGGCCGCGCTGGACGGCCGGTTTGCGTACGCCCGTCCCCTGCGTCTAGCGCTCACCGCCATCTGCCATGGCCGCCAAGACGAACTCGCCGGGCAGTTCGACCTGCTGCCGGTCGCCCTTGCGCCCGACGAGGATGCCCGCAAAGCCGGCAAGCAACTCGCCCGGCTGGAGGACGCGGTGGCGCGGGGCCGGATCGTTCGCTTCTCCTACCCGGGCGCGGACCCGGAGGCTCCGTGCATCGAGCGGACCGTCGACCCGTATAGCCTCTTCTTCATCCAGGGGCACTGGTACGTCGTCGGCCGAGATCACCTCCGGGAGGCGGTGCGCACCTTCCGAGTCACTAGGATCGCCGGGCCCGTGGGGTTCGTGACCGAGAAGAACCGGGACTTCTACGTGCCCGCCGACTACGACCCCGCGGCCTACCGCGCGCGACCTCCCTGGCTCCTGGGGCCTGTCAAGGGTTCCGCGACCATAAGCGTCGGCGACGACCTGGCCTGGTTCGTCGAGAGGCTGGCTCCTCACGTGCAGCCACTCCCGGTGGACGACGATGCCTGCGCCCGGTTCCTCGTTCCCTACGCCGACCCCGATGTGCTGATCGCGTGGGTCATCGGCCTTGGTGGGTGTGGCGAGTTGCTCGATCCGGCCGAGCTTCGCCTGCGGCTGCTCGAGGACCTCGAGCGCGCGCGCGACAGACATGAAGGTCCACCCGAAGAGCCCCGGCCTGCTACCGGCGAGGGCCGGAGCCGCGCTGAGGGAACCGACGCCGCACCGACGGGGGCAGCCAAGAAAACCGCGGGAGACGAGCCGCAGCCGATAGCTACCGAACGCTTGGCCCGGGCTGTCGCGCTCCTTCACTATCTCCTCGACCCGGAGCGGCCGGCGCTGATCCCCTGGACGGCTGTTGAGCACGACCTGGGACTCAGCCGGGACGAGGTAGAGGCCGACCTGTCGCTTGTCAATTTGGTGAATTTCGGCGGTGGGACCTATGCGCTCATGGCAGAGGCCGAAAAGGCGGGCATCCGGGTGACGCCGGATGTCATGGCGGACACGTTCTCCCGGCCGGCGCGGCTTTCTCCCCTCATGGCCAGGGCCCTCCTGCTCGCGCTCGATCTGGTTGGCGATGCCTTCGCCGTCCCCGGCCTCGAATCGCTGACCCCCGTCCTGGAGAAGATCCGGGCGCTCGTCGGCGCGACGCCGCCCGGGACGACGGTCATGCTCGACGATGTGTCGCCTCCCGACCACCAAGTGATCGAGGCGCTCAAGCGTGGCATCCGTGACCGCCTGGTCGTGGAGTTGGAATACCTGACCAAGGGACGGCTGGAGGTCGCGAGCCGGCGAGTGGAGCCCTACCTGCTCTTCCGCGGCTCGGAAGCCTGGTATCTGGAGGCCTACTGTCTTCTCGCCGGCGGACAACGCACGTTCAAGCTCGAGCGGATACGTTCGGCCCGGCTGACCGGCGACTCATACACCCCGCGCCCCGAGGTGGACTTGACGTCGGGGCGCAGCGGACAGGCGTTCGTTCCCGGGGATGTAGCAACGTGGTCGACCGTCCGCTTCGAACCACGGTGGCTCCGACATCTGGAAGACCGCGGAGTGGATTTCATCACTCTCCCCGATGGGACGTTGGAGGCCCGCATCCCCTATGCGGACGAGGGCTGGATGGCCTATGAGGTCCTCCGTTTTCTGGGTGAAGCCGTCCTCGTACGGCCCCAATCCGCCCGCGATAGGATCAGAGAGCTCGCGGCCGCACTCGCTACCCGCTACGAGAGCGACGCAGTCCCGGAGCCGGGAGGTGGATCGTGAAGTTCTGGCTTCGCTGGTTGGCCAACGGCATGGCCATATTCCTGGGGCTCTACCTGGTCGACTCGTTGCTTGACGGCCGCTTCCGGCTGGAAGCCACCTGGGCGGCAGTCGTCGCCGCGGTGCTCCTCGGCTTCGTCAACAGCCTCGTGCGCCCGCTGCACCGCGCCCGAAGCAAGCCGCAACGGGCCGCTCTGGCGGTCGTCGTGACGGTGCTCGTCAATGCGCTCATACTGCAGATCTTCGTGTGGGTGGGCGCCGACGTGACCACCCAGGGTTTGCTCTGGGTCTTGCTTGCCGCGGCGTTTGTAACGCTTCTCGCGGGGATCATCAACTGGCTGGTGGGCTTCAACCACAAAGAGAGGCCCCGCCCGATCATCAGGGAGAAGCCCGCTGCCGGATCGAGCGCGTCCAACGGGCGAAAGCCGGCCCGCAGCTAGCCTAGTTCAATACGGGCATGTCGTGCCCATGCGCCTGCACGAGCAGCCGGAAGTCGTGAGGACTGCTCGCCACGAGCTGGGCGTCCGGGAGCGAGACCAGACCCCGTTCGAAGAGATCCAGCAGGCTTTGGTCGAACGTCTGCATGCCGTAGAAATCGCCCTCTTGCAGAGCCGTCTTGATGTTGTGAGTCTGACCCGCGTCCAGGATCATGTCGCGGATGCGCCCGGTCATCACCATGACCTCGACGGCCGGCACCCGGCCCTTCCCGTCGGCGCGCACGAGGAGTCGCTGCGAGATGATGCCGCGGAGCGAACCGGCAAGCATGATCCGTACCTGCTTCTGCTGATACAGCGGGAAGAAGTCGATGATGCGGTTGATCGTCTCGGCGACGTCGATGGTGTGGAGAGTGCTCATCACGAAATGCCCCGTCTGAGCGGCGGTCAACGCAGTCCTCACCGTCTCCTGGTCGCGCATCTCGCCGATGAGGACGATGTCCGGGTCCTGGCGCAACACGTACTTGAGCGCGGTGCCGTAGTTCTCGGTGTCGAGGCCGATCTCCCGCTGGTTGACGATGCACTTGATGTCCCGATGCAGGATCTCGATAGGATCCTCGATCGTCACGATGTGGCGCCGCATGACGTGGTTGATGTGGTCGATCATGGCGGCTAGGGTCGTCGTCTTGCCGGAACCGGTCGTGCCGGTCACAAGCACCATCCCCCGCGGTTCGAGAGCGAGGGTCTGGACCACGGGAGGCAGGTTCAGCTCGAGGAAGTTGGGGACCCGGGTCACGACGTGGCGCATGGCGATAGAGATCGTGCCCCGCTGCCGGTAGACGTTGACGCGATAACGCCCACTGTTGGGCGCGCTGTAGGCGAAGTCGATCTCGTTGGCCTCGCTGAAACGCCGGATCTGCTTCTCGCTCATGAGCGAGGCCGCATAGTCCTTGGTGTCTTCGGGAGAGCATGTGGGCTCGCTGAGTTCGCTCAGTTCGCCATCCACGCGGATGATGGGAGGGCTGCCGACCTTGAGATGAAGGTCGGAGGCGCCAGCCTCCTTGACCTGCAGCAACAACTCGTCGATGTTCTTCATCAAGACCTCTCCGAGGGCGTTCGCGAGCGAAACCGGCTTAGGGCGTCAGTAATCCTCCTCATAGAGTGTCGGAGGAAACGGCCCGGGACTTGAGAAGTTCGGGACGATCCGGAGGAAGCCGGGCGCAGGCGCCACGCCGGTCGTGGGCTAGAAGGCCCCTTTCCAATAGGGCTTGATCTCCTCCAGGGTCTCGCGGACGTCGGCCCGCTCGTCCGCGGTGATGACCGGCTCGAACGCGGGAGCCTCTCCCCCCAGACCGGTGAGAGTGGCGACCACCGAATCGGCCATCATCTCAGGGACGTATCCTCCCTCGAGAAAGCATAGCGGACCCGCCGCCCCCGTCTCCTCGGCCAGCTGCACCAGCCGAGCGGCCATCCACTGGAACGAGGTCTGCGAGAAGCGGAGGTCGCCGAGCGGGTCGCCCGACTGCGGGTCGTATCCGGCCGATACAAGCAGGAGTTGCGGTTTGAACGCCCGCGCCAGCGGCGCCAGCAGGGATTCGAACGCCTGCAGCACCGCGCCGTCGCCTTCGCCGGCCTGCAAGGGCACGTTGACTGTATACCCCGCTGCCTCTCCCGACCCGACCTCCCGGGCCATCCCGGTACCCGGATAATGCCCGGCTTCGTGAGTGCTGAAAAAGAGAACGCGGGGCTCGCCATAGAACATGGACTGGGTACCGTTGCCGTGGTGGACGTCCCAATCGACGATGAGCACCCGCTTCAGCCCCCTCTGCTCGAGAGCGTGAGCCGCGGCCACCGCGATGTTGTTGAAGAGGCAGAAGCCCATCCCCCGGCTGCGACAGGCGTGGTGGCCGGGCGGCCTGACCAGCATGAACGCCTTCTGCCCGTTCTCGAGAGCCCGGTCCACCGCCATCAACCCGGCGCCGGCGGCCAGCGTCGCCGCCTCGTAGGATCTCGGCGATACCGCCGTGTCAAGATCAAGCCATCCCCCGCCCGCCGCCGCCAGCTCGCGGACCGACTCGATGTACCCGGCGTCGTGCACGCGGGCGATCGCCGAAACGGGCGCCGGCTCGGGCGTCACCCACTCGAGATCGAGACCACTGTCGAGGAGCCGCTGTCTGGCAACGACCAGTCTGCGCTTGTTCTCCGGATGCTCGCCGGTCTCGTGCTCGAGGAACAGCGGATGGTAGAAGACGGCGGTCGGCGGCACAGGCGCTGGCGACTAACGGAGTATGCGACGGCCGCAGTTGTACGAACTCCAGAGATAATCGATGCGGACGCCCTTGCCGGTACCCGCCGCATTGACCATCTTGCCCCCGCCTATGTAGATGCCGACGTGGTGGACGGGGCTGTAGAAGAAGACCAGGTCACCGGGTTGCAGATCGGCGCGCGCCACGGCTACGCCGTACCCCGACTGCATGCTGCTCGAGTGGGGCAGGTAGACGCCGAAGTGCTTGTAGACGTACGCGCTGAAGCCCGAGCAGTCAAAGCCGGAGGGAGTGGACCCGCCCCAAACGTACGTCGTGCCGAGAAACCTAAGGGCGTAGTCGACCACGTCGTCACCGGTGGTCCCTCCCGAAGAAGGCTTCTCGGTCGTGGTCGTCGTGGCGTCGTCCGTGGTGGTCGTGTGCTTGGTCGTCGTGGTGCGCTTGGTCGTCGTCGTGCTGCGCTCGGTCGTGTCCGTGTCGCCGCCCGTAGTTGAATGCGTCGTGGTGGTCGCGCGGCGAGTGGTCGTGGTGGTCGCCCTGGCCGCGGCCGCGGCGGCCTCTCGCGCCTTCCGCGCCTCTGCGGCGGCCTTCTTCGCCGCGGCCGCGAGTGCCGCCTGGCGCACCGCCTCTTCTCTCTCGAGTTGGGCTATCTGGGCTTCCTTGCCCTTGAGGGCTTTCTTCTTCGCGGCGAGCTGATTCTCGACCTTCTGCTCGGCAGCCGAAGCCTCGGCTATGTAGCGCTCCTGGTCCTCCATCTGCCTGGCCAGTTCGGCCTTGCGGGTGGTCACTTCCTCCTGGTATGCCGTGACCTGTGCCACCAGTTGGCTGTCCTGCTTGCTGAGCCGCTCCATCAGGTTGAGCCGGTTGATGACATCCGAGAAGGAGGCGGAGCCGACCAGGGTGTCCAACATGCCAAGGTGGCCTTCCTTGTAGATCTCGACCACCCGGTCGGTGAGACGGGCCCTGGCTTCTTCGAGGTCCGCTTCGACCACGGCGAGCTTCTGCTCGTTCTCCTGCGCGGCCGCCTGGGTCTGCTCCAGTTTGACGTTGGCCGTGTTGTACTCTTCGACGGCCGCCTCCACCTGGGCGTCCAGTTCGTCGATTTGTTCGCGCAGAGCGTCGGCCTGACTCTTGGCTTTGTTTATCGCGGGAGTCTCCGCCCACGCGACACCGGCCGCGACGAGCGCGATGAACGCACATGCTAGGAAGAATGGGATGAGACGCCGCCCGATGCCGCTCGCGCTGCCGGTAATGTCGGTGCCTCCCTGAACGTTTTCCGGGCCGGAGCAAAGCTAGAAGCTGCTCCTCTGGAAATTCGGCCCCACTATATCATTCTCCTGGCCGGGAGCGCCAACCGGCCGAACCGGCGGCGTCGCTACAGCCGGGCCAGGTAGGCCTCGATGCCGTGCAGGATCGCCCCGGCCTCCCTGGCGATGGTCTCGGGCTCGCCCAGCCGCCGCCCTTCCTCGGAGTTGCTCAGGAAGCCCGGCTCCACCATGACGGCAAGCGGCTTCACCTCTCTGAGACAGGCGTAGTTGCGGCCGTGCTTCTGGAGGTCCGCCCGCCCCAATTCTCGGCTGAGAGCGTCCACCAGGTACCCCGCCAGCCGCTTGCCCGCCTTGGAAAAATAGACCGAGTTCGCGAAGTAGTAGGAGGCGGTCCCCTTCGCCTTCGGATCGGACGCGTAGGCGTGATGGAGACAGATGTGGATGTGCGGCTCCCACACGGTGGCTGCCTCCGTCCGTTCGTAGAGGGGCACGTCCAAGTCGCTCTCCCGGAGGAGGAGGACCTCCGCGCCGGCATCCTCGAGCAGCGCGGCCAGCCGGGTGCCAAGAGCCAGGTTCACGTCCTTCTCGTTCGTCCCGTTCGGCCCCTGAAAACCCCGGTCGAGGCCGCCGTGGGCCGGATCGACGCTCACCCGCAGGCCGGGAAGAGAGTGCAGTCCCACATACCCGTCCATGCGGTCCGGGATGTTGACCGCCCGCCCTTCGTCCCCCACTTTCTGCAGCCGCCGGATCCTGTCCACGGTGGTCTCGCCCACGATCCCGTCCACGTTGAGGCCCGCGTTCCTCTGGAACTCGGTGACGGCCACCTCGAGCAGGGGCGAGAAGATGCCATCGACGGGCCCGCAATCGAAGCCCAGATCGTCGAGTCTGCGTTGCAGATAGAGAACATCGTCTCCACGCATGTAAGGGACGCGCAGGTAGAGAAGCCGATCGCCAGGCTGGTAACCGGCCTCGACCAACTCCGTCCACGTGTTGTCTTCCACGATCCCGTCGGCGAAGAGCAGTCGATGCTGCTGAAAGGCGCGGATCGCGCTCTCGGTGTGGGGTCCGAAGAACCCATCCGCCCCTTCGTCTCCCAGGAAGTGACCCAGGGCGGCAAGACGGGTCTGTATGTCGACCACCTGTTTGCCTCTATTGCCTCTGCCAACTGGACGCATCGACCGCGCCTCTCCGAACGTATTGCGCCGCTCCGTAGCGTGCCGGTCCCCCGGAAATGATGAGCGCCCCTCCAGCTCGAGAAGCTCAGCTATTATACTCACTGACATGGCGAGCGCGGGCACACCAAAGAGGAGGCGGATCGTCGATCGCTGGTTGGCGATCGCCGCCATCCTCCTCTGGGCAGGCGCCATTGCCCTGGTGGTTGTCTACGCGACGGAGCGGTCGACGGCCGGCGCATCGGCGGCAGTCACCACCACGGCCGACTCGACGGTCATCGCTGCTTCTTCCACGCCGGCCACCGGCGAGACCCCCGCGACCGCTCCTCCCACTACGTCGCCGCCCGCCACCGAGCCGCCGACGACTGCGCCGCCCACGACTTCCACCACTTCGACCACGGAGAAGGCCCTGCAGTCGCTCACGGTCGCCGCGGGTGGCGACGTGCAGGGCGACCGCAAGGTGGGCAAGTACATCGACGCCCACGGGGGCGCGGCAGCCTTGGCCGGAGTGAGGCCTTATCTCCAGACGGCCGACCTCGCCTTCATCAATCTCGAGGGGCCGGTGTCCGACAAGGGCACCAAGTTGGCGTGGAAGGAGTACACGTTCCGCAGCCGCACGGCCCTCGCCTCGGGCCTGGCCGCGGCCGGGATCGACGTGGTGAGCATGGCCAATAACCACGCGGCGGACTGTGGGCAGGCGGCCCTGCTCGATACGATCGCCCGGCTCGACAAGGCCGGCATCGCGCACGCCGGGGCGGGCGAGGACATATCGGCCGCGCGGCAGGCTGCGATGCTCGATACGCCCGCCGGAAAGGTCGCGGTGCTCGCCTTCACGGACAAGCACGCGAGTGGCTTCGCGGCCGGGACCGACCATCCCGGGGTGGCTACCATCGGGGACGGCCAGAAGGTCCTGGCGGCCATTGCGGCGGCCGAGAAGAAGGCCGATTACGTCATCGTCAGCTTCCACTGGGGCACCGAGTACACCCCGCAGGCCGCGTCCTACCAACGGGCGCTCGCCCACAAGGCGGTCGACGCGGGAGCGGACCTTATCCTCGGCCACCATCCCCACGTGATCCAGGGGCTGGAGGTGTACCACGACAAGCTGATCGCCTACAGCCTCGGCGACTTCCTGTTCGATCACCGCCCCGGGCCGACAGGGCAGGCTTTCGTCCTGCGGGTGACTCTGCATCCCACCGGGCCGCCGGTCGCTCGGATCATTCCGGTCTACCTGAGCGACGCCAACGGAATCCCCGCCCCAGTGACGGGAAAGGCAGCGGACGTGATCCTCGACCGCCTGACCAAGCTGAGCGCTTCCTTCGGGGCGGAACTCACCCGCTCGGGCGACCAGGCTTGGCTTGGGGCGGCGAATACGACTCCCTGACCCGTCAACAGCGCAGCTCGCGCCCCTTCTTCTGCAGGAACCGGCTGTAGTCCGCCATCTTCGCCAGCACCCTCACGGCTCGTAGCGGCGAGGGGAGCACGAAGGTCGAGTGCTTTCCTCCCGTGGAGAATACGGCCTGCGTCATCGGCTTGAAGGAGATGTTGGCGATCGGCTTGCAGTAGCGGTCCATCAAGGCCGCCATTTCCTTGATGAACGCCAATTCCCGCTCGCTCAGTTCAGGCTCCGCCTCCTCGGACTCGCACCCGCCACCGTTCTCCAGTGAAGAGCCGTCGGAAGCGCACTGCTTCAACCGCTCGATCTCCCTCAACGCCCGGCGGCTCTCGCTCATCGACCCGATGACGCCCATGACGAGCACCGCGTCCACGCTGTCACTCGCCGCCAGCATCTCGACGACGGCCTCGGGCACGCCGGGAGTGATCGTGGCTACTAGATCGATGGGGTTGGAGTGGCTCCAGTAGGGCGGCAGCAGGCGGTCGAGCCCGGTGATGACGTCCGGAGGAAGCGTCGCAAGTTCCAGCCCGCAACGCGCGATCTCGTCAGAGACGAGGACGCCCCACCCTCCGCCCATGGTGGCCACCGCCACCCGTTTGCCCGGAGGGAGCGGCATGTATGCCAGGGCGAACGTAAGGTCCATGAACTCGTCGGGATCGGTGGTGACGATCATTCCCGATTGGCGGGCGGCTGCGCTGAAAACCGCGCTCGACGAGGTGAGGGCTCCCGTATGCGAGGCGGCTGCCTTAGCCCCATAGTCGGTCATGCCGCCGCGCAGCACCACTACCGGCTTCTCCGGCGAGGTCTGGCGGACGACGTCCAACAGTCGGCGACCGTCGTCGAAGCCCTCCATGTAGGCGACGATAGTGGTCGTGCGCGGGTCCGTGCGGAAGTAGTTGATGAAGTCCACCGCGTCGATCATCGCCTCGTTGCCTACCCCGACGAACATGCCCACGCCCCCCTTGCGCCGCTCGGCGGCCACGAGCAGCTGGGTCCCCAGATTGCCGGACTGCGACACCATGCTGGCCCCTCCTGGGTCGGGCCGCAGCAGAGTGAACCCGGTGGCGTACAGTCGGTGGTGCGACGAGATGACCCCCATGCAGTTGGGACCGACCAGGGCCATGCCGTAGGTCTCGGCCGTTCGGACGACTTGGTCCTCGAGCGCTCGGCCCTTCTCGCCCGTCTCCGAGAAGCCCGCCGAGACGACGACCACAGCCCGCACGCCCTTCCGGCCGCATTCATCCACCACGGCATCGACCAGCGCCGCGTTGACGGCCACTATCGCCAGGTCGGGCACCTCGGGCAGCGCGGAGATGCTCTGGTGGACGGGGATCCCCAGGATGGTCCCACCCTTGGGATTGACCAGGTAGATGGGGCCGGGGAAACCGCCCAACTGGAGGTTGGCCACCAACATGCCGCCCCATTTGTTCGTGTCTGAGGAGGCGCCGACCACGGCGACGCTGCGCGGAGCCACCAGGGCGCCTAGACGGGAGAGGTCAGCCGGCGGGCGCGTGGAGACCACGACTGGGTCGCCCACGGCTATCAGCGCGTCGACGGCCACCGGGACGGCCCCGTCTATCATAACGGGGTTGATGTCGATCTCCCTGATCTCGGGATGGTCCTCCGCCATCTGCGCGACAGCCTTGATGATGGCGGCAAGTGCCGGCCGGTCGACCGCGGGGCTTCCTCGGAAGGGCCCCAGGAGCACCCGGGCCTCCAAGGAGTCGAGCAACTCTTCCACGTCCTCATCCAGGAGCGGGGCGACCGCGAACGCCACGTCGTGCAGCGCCTCTGTGAAGATGCCGCCAAGCCCGAACATGACGACGGGACCGAAGAGACGATCGCGTATCAGCCCGACGACGAATTCACGCTTGCCCTGCACCATATGCTCGACGAGGACGCCGTCTAGCGACGCGCCGGCCGCGGCCGCCCGCGCTTCCAGCGCACGATAGCCCTCGCGGACCTCGCTCTCGTCGGAGACGCCCAAGAGCACCAGGCCGGCATCGGTCTTGTGCTGCACCCCGGCGGCCGAGCCCTTCATCACCAGCGGGTAGCCCAGTTCCGCCGCGGCCTGCACTGCCTCGTCCGCCGAGCGAGCCGTGAAGCCGCGAGGGACCGGGATACCGTAGGCCGCGAACAACTCCTTGCCCGCCGCCTCGTCAAGGGCAGGGGCCCCGATCTCTAACGCCGCCTCGATAAGCCGGCACCCCCGGCGCGGGTCGCTATCAACTCCGCTCATTGGGCCCCCTCTCCCCCGAGCCGCTCTTCCATCGGCACCGAGCAGCCGCTTTCACAGGACTCAGGGCACCGGTACGCGCACGGCTCGACGTGGATGTAGACGCGCGTATCGGGCAATCGCTGCTTGATGGCTACCACGATCTCATCGCCCAGCTCGTGAGCTTCGCCCACCGACATATGGTCGTCCACAGCGAGATGGAAGTCGATGAACCGCGTCGAACCGGCCTTCCGCGTCCGCAGGCGGTGGAAGCTGCGCACGACCGGCCAGCGCTCCTTAACAAAGCCCGGTATCCAATCCACGTCCTCGTCCGGAAGGCTGACATCCAGCAGATCCCGAGCTGCTTTCAAGGTCAGATCGTAGGCGGCCTTCATGATCATCAGGGCGACGATGATGGCGACGACCGGGTCGATCCAGGACAGGTTCGCGCTCGGCCAGACAAGCCCGCCCACCCAGATCACCAGGAGGCCGAACATGACTCCCAACGAGGTGTACACATCCGTCCGCAGATGCCATCCATCTGCTTGAAGGGCGACCGAGTCGGTCTCCCGACCCACTTTGAAGAGCCGCCTGGAGACCAGGGTGTTGACGATGGCCGAGACCAACATGACCGCGACCCCCCAACCGGGCATCTCGATCTCCTGAGGATCCATAAGCTTGCGCACTGCGGAGTAGATGATCCATGCCCCCGCGAAAAAGATCAGCACGGCCTCTATGGTGCCGGAGATATTCTCGAACTTGCCGTGGCCGTAGGGATGGCGCGCGTCCGCTGCTACGCTTGACTTTCGCACGGCGAACAGTGCTATCAGCGCGGCGATCAAGTCGACGCCGGAGTGGATGGCCTCCGATATGACGGCCACCGACCCGATCAGGAGCCCCACCGCTATCTTCAGCAGGATCAGGAGGGTGTTGGAGCAGACCGAAAGGATGGCCACCCCGGTCTTCCGGCGACTCGTGTCCGATCTCCCAGGTGACGGCACTGCCGGCGGGGGCGCCGGACTAGGCTCGGCCTTCTTCTCGCTCTCCATGATTTCGACCATCGGTGCCTCCAGACACGAAAAAGCTCCGCAGGACTATCAGCGTCCCGCAGAGCTTTCGCATCTGCTGCTCGGTCATCGAAGCCCGGCTACACCGCGTACCTGATCCTTATGGCCAGGGCCGGGTTGCCTGTTCGGCAGCAGTATAGCCTACTTCACCGGGACTCTGGCAACGATAAGCGAGGACCAGCGCCGCTGCCCGCTACGCCTGGACCGCTCTTCCTATCGACGTGCTCCGCGATGACCGCAGGACCGGAAGCGCCGGCAGGGCCGTGACTGCCCAGCCACGCGGTCTCCCTAAGCGTACTGGAGGGTATACAGGGAGGCGACCGGAATTCTTCCGGTCGAAGAGGAATCGGCGCCTCGCTCCTCGGCCA
This sequence comes from uncultured Actinomycetota bacterium, assembly GCA_963783835.1. Classification (GTDB taxonomy): domain Bacteria; phylum Actinomycetota; class Thermoleophilia; order RBG-16-64-13; family RBG-16-64-13; genus CAIQPS01. Next base: position 224,001 of record CAWAOX010000015.1, on the reverse strand, counting down.
CGCTGATGCCGATCAGAGCGACTATCATGGCCAGAATAACGACGGCGAGGGCTACAAGGATCCAGAAGCGGGGTCGCATTCGGGCCCCAGCTTGTGCGGGCCCGACCTTCTCTTCGGCGCCGTCCGGCTCCGTCCTGTAGTAGTTGATGCGTTCGTCGCTGATGTCCCACCCCTCAGGTCGGCGCTAGATCCCGCCGGTCCGGGCAGCGGGTCAGGTGGAGGCGGGGGGAATTGAACCCCCGTCCGAAACCCGTCTGGCCCAGGTGTCTACGAGCGTAGCCCCTACTATGTTTCTCGCCTCGCGCCCCCGTAGGAGCTGGGTGCGTCCGGCCAACCACCTTGATGTTCCCCCGACGCCGGCGGCCCTCGCCGGAGGTAAGCCCGCCTGGTTTATGCCGCGCCCCTCCCCGGCAGGCACGGGAGGCGCGACAGGCGCTTAAGTCTTGTTCAGACTAAGCGGCCAGAGCCAATTCAGGTTTGGCAATTGTTGTTTTCCAGCCTGTTTAACGAGAACGGCCGGGATCTCGGCTCGCTACCCAAACTCAGACATGAGCCCCGTCGAAACCATATCGCCCCCACGAGACCCAGTCGGCACGACCCTGACGCCGCACCTTCTGAGCCCTAATAGTATACCCCACCCTTACCCCCGTGAGTGCTTTACTCCCGATCGCGGCCGCGCGAATGGAATGCCCTCTCCATATCCCGCTGGGCCTCTTTCTTGGCCAGGGTCTCGCGCTTGTCGTAGGTGGTCTTCCCCTTCGCCAGAGCGATCTCCGCCTTGACCCTGCCGTCCTTGAAATACAGCTTGGTCGGCACCAAGGTGTATCCGGCCACTTTCACCTTTCCGTAGAGCCGGCGGATCTCGCTCGCGTGCACGAGCAGCTTACGGTTGCGAAGGGGATCGTGGTTGAAGATGTTCCCCTGCTCGTATGGGCTGATGTGCACGCCGACGAGATAGAGTTCGCCGTTCTCGATGGCGGCGTATGAATCGCGCAGGTTCACCCGTCCGGCACGGAGGGACTTGACCTCGGTCCCGGTCAGGACGATGCCGGCCTCCAGAGTCTCCTCGACGTGGTAGTCGTGGTAGGCCTTCTTGTTCTGGGCGATGAGCTTGACACCGGTGGGCTTCATGGGCGGGGAGTATACCAAGCCGTCCCCCGCGCGCCCCGTGACCGCCTCCCGGCGACGCCGGGAGGACTAGCGGCGACCGCGGCGCGGCGACCGACCCCGGCCCGACGTGCGCGGACGACCCCGGCCCGACGGCCGCTCGGGCGCCGCGCGCAGGCCGACGGGTCCCCTGTTCTCACGGGTCCGGACGGCATCCTCGTCCGACGAGCCGGCGAGCGTGAGGTCGACCCTTCCCCGCACCTCATCCACGGCAAGCACGCGCACGGACAATGGGTCGGCGAGCTTGTAGGCCCGGCTCGATCGCCTGCCTTCGAGGGCGGTCTCCAGTTCGTTGAGCCGGTACTCGTCGCGAGGTAGCTCGTTCGTCGAGAGGTAGCCCTGGAAAAGGCGATCGAAGAGAACGAACATCCCGCGCCGCGTGAGGCTCACCACCTGGCCCTCGAATACGCTGTTCGGGCCTTCTTCGGCAAGGCGCCGCTTGAGGAGATGGGCAAGGACGATGTCATCCGCTTTGAGTTCGATCTTGGCCGCTTCGCGCTCGGTCTTCGAACACTGCTCGGCCCATTCGGACAGGAAGGCACCGCTCGGCTCGGGCCCCAGCCCCAGGCGGCCGAGCAAGGTGCGGTGCACCAGAAGGTCTGGATACCGGCGGATGGGCGAAGTGAAGTGGCAGTACGTGGGCGACGCCAGTCCGAAGTGCCCGATGTTGACCGTCGCGTAGACGGCGCGGGCCTGCGCCCTGAGGACCTGCTGCGTGAGCGCCGCCCTCCCAAGGCCGGCCGCCGCATGGGTGTCGATCCACTCGGCGGTCTCCCGCATCACCCGGCGCACGTCCGCCGAGGTAGCCAGCATGGGATCGAAAAGCGGGGTCGGGAGTCCCAGGCTGGAGAGTACGTCGAGCAGATGATCCACGCGGAGGGGGTCGGGAAGGTCGTGCACCCGGTAGACGGTGGGCACTTGCTCTCTCTCGAGGAACGACGCGACCTGCTCGTTGGCGAGGACCATGAAAGTCTCGATGAACCAGTGGCTCTCCAATTCCTCCCCGGGGTCGGCCGACGTTACCTCTCCGTCCTCGTCCCATTCGAACTCCGGCTCCGTCGACTCCACCTGCAGGCTCCCTCGTTCCTGTCTGACCCGGCGAAGGGTCCGCGAGAGCTCCCTGCCCCGCGCGAGGGGGGCGGCCAGGCTGGGGGGCATCGGCTCGATGCCTCGGAACATCCGCTCCGCCTGCTCATAGTCGAGGCGTGCGTCGCTGCGGATGAGCGAGCGATAGAAGCGCGTCTGGAGCACCCGGCCCGCATCGTCGAGATCCATCTCGACGGTCACCGTCTTCCGCTCCTCGCCGGGGCGGAGCGAGCAGACACCCGCGGAGAGCAGTCCCGGCAGCATGGGCTCCACCCCGGTCGCGACATACACCGAATTGCCTCGGCGGAGCGCTTCCCGGTCGAGGGCAGTGCCCTCGGTGACGAAATAAGAGACGTCGGCGATGTGGACATAGACGGTAGTGACGTCGTCGGTCCGCTTCGCGAAGGAGAGCGCATCGTCGAAGTCCTGGGCCATCTCCGGGTCCACAGTGAAGGTGTAGAGGTCGCGCAGATCGACCCGGTCCGGGTCGGATACCTCGTGAAGCGGAGCTGATCTGTTCGCCTCCACCAGGACCGGCTGGCTGAAGCCTCGGCGGATACCGCTGTCCGCGAGCAGAGCCTCCATCACGTCTTTGAGCACACCGCTCTTGCCGAGGGGACGGACGATCTGGGCCTTGAAGCCGTGCGAGAACGTGAACAGCACGAGATTCCCAGGTTGCGGCTTGACGGGGCCGCGCTCGACGGGCAGAGGGGGACCGGGTTGGAAGAGCGGCTCGACCTCCAGACTCTTTCCTCGCCGTACGATGATCCCCGCGATGGCCGAGGATCGGCCGGTGGGATCTCCCGGGGGGATCAGACCGGCCCTGACCAGGATCGCCCGGCGCCGGTCGGAGCGGCCATGACCTTTGCGGTGTCGGGCCACGAGCCCTCCTACCCCGCGGGGCTGTCTGGCAGCAGTTCGAGGCTCACCCATTCGTCCTCGTACAGCCGGAGTCCGGGGGTGAACCCGGAGCCGCGCGCGGCAAGCACGACCTGCTCTTCCTGGCTTCCGGCAAGAATGCCCGAAACAACCAGGCGACGGGGACGGGCGGCCGCACCGGCCAAGCGCCGCACGAGAAGCGAGACCGGCTCGAGGGTCATGTTGGCAAGCACGGTCGCATCGTGGAACCAGCCCTCGCGGGCGCCGCCTACATCCGCCTCGTGGATCTCGACCTCGCTTTGCACACCGTTCGCGGCGATGTTCTCTCGAGCCGAGATCAGGGCCACGGGATCGTTGTCGAGCGCCACGACCGGCACCCAACCCAGTTTCGCAGCCGCTATGGCGAGGATACCCGAGCCCGTGCCCACATCGACGAGGCGGCCCCGGCCCGCCCGAGAGCCTTCCGCGAAGCCGGCAGCCGCACGCGTCCCCTCCTGAAGCAGCAGTAGAGTGCCGCGGGTGGTGGGATGCAGACCTGTGCCGAAGCCGAGGCCGGGATTGATGACCACGTCGACGAGCGGAAGATCGGCCGACGCCGGACCGGGCTCGGACGCCGCGGTCTCCGGCGCCGGGCTGCGCGCCGCAAGAGGAGGCTCCCATGGCGGCCGGATTCGGACCCCCCCGATGAGTATCGGCCGGAAGTGCTCGCGCCAGCCTTCCACCCAGTCGCGAGATACGCTTCCCGTCTCCACCTCGAGTGTCCCGGACTCGGCGAACGCCGCCGGGAGAAGCGAAAGCACGTCTTCGCGCGTGGACGGACCGTCGGCGGGAGGATAGAACACGAGGGTGACTCTCCCCTCCGGGCCCCCCTGCTCCGCCGGCGCCTCTTCGAAAGAGCCGAGGACATCCATCAGCAGTGCCCCGGCCTCCTCGGCCAGCGCTTCCGGAACGGAAACACGGACGCAGCGATCCTCCCCGCCCTCGCCTGGAGCCCCGAGGGGGTGTCCGGCCATCAGCCGGCGAAGAAGTTGCGCAGTTTGTGGAGCACTCCCTCAGGACGCTCGGCGTAGTGCTCGGCTCCGACCGCGTCGTCAAAATCCTCGAGCAGCCGGCGGTGTTTGTCATCCAGAGCCCGAGGTACGATCACCCGCACGGTGATCGCCTGGTCGCCCCGCCCATGGCCGTTCAGCCGCTGGACTCCCTTGTTGTGCAACACCTTGACGTCGCCCGGTTGCGTGCCCGGGCCGAATTCGAGCTCTTCCTCCCCATCCAGCGTGGGCACGGTGATGGTCGCGCCGAGTGCCGCCTGCACCATCGTGAGATCGACCCCGATCAAGATGTCGTCGCCTTGCCGCTCGAACAACTCGTGGGGTGCGACCCGGATGCGCACGTAGAGGTCGCCAGAGCGGGCGGCCCGTTCTCCGGCTCCACCCTTCCCCGTGACTCGGATGCGCTGCCCGTTATCGATGCCCGCCGGTATCTGCACCGTCACCTTCCGCTCGGCCGGCCGGCGCCCGGCTCCCCGGCACTCGGGGCAGGGCCTCTCGATGACCTGTCCGGCTCCGGAGCAACGCGGGCAGACCCCGGCCTGGATGAACTGCCCGAGCATGGTCCGGCGGACGGTGCGCACCTGGCCGCGACCGGCACAGTCGGGGCAGGTCTTGACGGAGGCAGCATCGGTCGTGCCTTCGCCTTCGCAGACCGGGCACACCCCTTGCGCCGTGAACGCGATCTCTTTCTCCACGCCGAACGCGGCTTCCTCGAGCGTCAGCTCCACCTCGATGGCAAGGTCGTCTCCGCGAGCAGGTCCCCGCTGCTGAGCCGCCGCGAAGGGACTGCCACCGAAGGCGCCGCCGAAGAGGTTCTCGAACAGATCGCCGAAGCCGGCGAACCCGTCGAAGTCGGGGCCGGCGGCGCCGCGGCGCAGGCCATCGTGCCCGTACGTGTCGTATGCGGCGCGTTTCTGGGGGTCGCAGAGCACCTCGTACGCTTCGGTGGCCTCCTTGAACTTCTCCTCGCCGTCGGGATCGTCCACGGCCACGTCGGGATGGTGCTGGCGGGCCAGCTTGCGATATGCCTTCTTGATCTGTTGAAGATCGGCGTCACGGTCGACGCCGAGGACCTCGTAGTAGTCGCGCTTCATACGCAGGGGATCATTCGTACCGCTCCCCTACCAACTCCGACAGCGACTGCGCGGTCTCGCGCACGGTGGCGATGGCCTTCTCGTAGTCCATCCGGGTGGGGCCGACCAGGCTGACCGTGCCCAAACGCCTCTGGGGCAGCCCGTAACTGGCGGCGACGACCGAGAACGGTTGAAGGGCCGTCGCTTCGTGCTCGCTGCCGATGCGGACCACGACCGCTCCGGTACCCAGGACGGCCCGCATGACCCGGAGAAGCAGGAAACGTTCCTCGAGAAGCGAGAGCAGGTCGCGGAGTGACGAGATATCCTTCAGCTGAGACTCGACGAGAAGACGAGACGTGCCTCCGACGAACAGTTCTTCCTGATAATGCTCGTCCACCAGCCGCTCGAACGCGGGCGCCAGGGCCTTGAGGAACCCGGCTTCTCGAGGACTGAGTTCCGGGTTGTCCAGTGCCCGCCGGATGAGCCGGATGGTCAGAGTGTGCTCGTTCAGGGTCTCGTTGAGGTAGGTCCGGGCCCACTCGACGAGGCCGGGATCGACGGGCCGGGGCCAGTCGACGACCCCCTTCATCACGCCGCCTGTCGACACGATGAACACATACATGAGCTCTGTCGGATGCAATGTCAGGAGTTCCACATGGCAGAGGCGGGCGCCGCTGACCCTGGGCGCCAGAGCGAGGGCGAGCAGGTTCGTCGCCCGGGACATAGCGTCGGTGGCCTGCCGGAGCGCGGTGTCGATCTCGCCGGTCAGGTCTTCGGGCTGAACCGCGCTGGGAGCACCAGGAGCCGCTCCCAGCCTGGGGAGAGACCTCGATTGCGGTCCACTCATCAGATGATCCACGAACTCCCGGTAGCCCAGGTCTGTCGGCGTCCGGCCGGCCGAGGTATGCGGGTGCGTGAGATACCCCTTCTCCTCGAGCAGGGCGAATTCGTTACGCACCGTCGACGAGGAGACGACCAGGCCCGCGGCGTCCACAAGTTCCTTTGACGAGACGGGAAAGCCCGTGCCGATATAGCGCTCGGTGACGGCGTTCAGGATGATCCGTTGTCGTTCTGTGAGTGCCATCATTCGCAAACAGGTGGATTATGACTCTTCGGGCGGAGCCAGAAGAGTCGAGATGACCGTGTTACTGACATCCAAAAAGGCTGGATTCAAGCGAAGTCTACCACAGCGTCTCTGGAGGCAATCCTGGGAGAGAAGCCGGTCGCGGGCGGCCTCGGCGATCACCGGAAGGACCTCCGATTCGTCGACGCCCTCCGCCGTCCGCAACCCCAGCATCGCCTTTTCCCACAAACGGGTGCGCCGCGGGACCAACTCGACGAGCGGCGGCTCGCCGGCAAGGTAGCCGGCGACAGAGGCCGGGTTCGTGCGCCGCTCGGTCCCGACCGTCGAAACCGCTGCCGCCCCCACCCCGAGATAGTCCTCGCCCCGCCAATACGCCTGATTGTGCCGACACTCATGCCCGGGCGGCGCGAAGTTGGAGACCTCGTAGCGCCGGTACCCGGCGGCTTCGAGCCGACCGGCGGCGGTAGGCAGATACTCCTCAGCGAAGGCGCCGGCCGCCCCTTGGGCGCCGGCGCCCGCCGTCCTCGCGACCCGGGCGGCAAAGGCGGGCGTGTAAGTCAAGTCGTAGAGCGAAATGTGCGTTGGCCCGGCGGCGACCGCTGCATCGAGATCGGCCGCCGCCTCGGCCCACGATTGGCCGGGAATGCCGAACACCAGATCGAGGTTCCACTCCTGCAACCGGTGACCGGCTGCGACCGCGCGCACGTCACGCAACGCGTCTTCGATCTCGCTCTGCGAGCTACGGCGGCCCAGCGCGGCGCGTGACCGGGGTGCAAATGACTGGACGCCCAACGAGACACGGGTGACCCCAGCCTCGACCAGTTCCCGGAGCAACCGCGCGTCGATGGTGCCCGGGTTGGCCTCGATCGTGAACTCCGAACCAGCGACGCCCTCCTGAAGCCGCGCCAGATCCCCGACAAGAGTCAACAGGAGGCCCTCCGGCAAAGCGGTGGGGGTACCGCCGCCGAGGTAGATGGTCTCAACTGGTTCGCCCTCCGGTCCCATCCGCTCCCCCAGTTCTCCGCGGAGCCGGGCCACGTAGGCCTCCACCCTGCCTGCCCGCAGGTGGGCGCCGACCTGCTCCGAGGCGAAATCACAGTAGGCGCAGCGGGAACGGCAGAACGGAACGTGGACATAGAGATGGCGCATCGCCGTCAGCGCCCCGGCACGGGCGCGCGAAAGACCATCAGCGGCCGAGCAGGCCCAGAACCACCAGGGCGATACCCATCGCGACTCCGAGGAATCCAAGGATCGCGGTCCAGCCCTCCCACACGCGACCGCTGCGCACTCCCCGGCGTGACGCCTGGCCGCCACCAGCCGCCTCGGCGTCGTCTCCTCCGGAGAAGTGGCGGAGGTAGGTCTGGCCGGCGCCCATCAGGATGAGGATCACCCCCAGGACGATGTACTCGACGGTCACTTCTTGCCATCCTTGCCATCACCCAGATCGAGCACGGCCAGGAACGCCTCTTGCGGGATCTCCACGGTGCCCACCATCTTCATCCGCTTCTTGCCGGCCTTCTGCTTTTCCAGCAGCTTGCGCTTGCGGCTGATGTCCCCGCCGTAGCACTTGGCCAGCACGTCCTTGCGCAACGGGGCGACGCTCTCCCTCGCGATGATCCGGCTACCGACCGCCGCCTGTATGGCCACTTCGAACAGCTGCCTGGGTATCTTCTTGCGCAGCCTCTCCGCCAGGCCTCGTCCGATTGTGTATGCACGGTCTGCATGTACGATGAGGCTGAGGGCGTCGACCACGTCGCCGGCGATCCGAATGTCAAGCCGAACCAGATCTCCAGGTTCGTAATCCTTCAACTCGTAGTCAAGACTGGCGTAGCCGCGGCTGCGGGTCTTGAGCAGGTCGAAGAAGTCCAGCACGATCTCAGCCAGGGGCAGATCGTATTCCAGCCTGACCCGGTCGGTCGTCAGGTATTCCATGTGCACGAACCGGCCCCGCTTGTCGTTACACAACTCCATTACGGGGCCAACGTATTCGGCGGGCAGGAGGATGTTCGCGTCGATGTACGGCTCGCGCACTTCCTTGATCGACCCGGCATCCGGGAACTCCACCGGGTTGCTGATCGAGAGGACCTCTCCGGTCAGCAGTTCGACCTCGTAGAGCACGCTGGGAGTCGTGGCCAACAGGTCCAGGCCGAACTCACGCTCCAGCCGCTCCCGGATGATCTCCATGTGGAGCAGGCCGAGAAAGCCGCAGCGGAAGCCGAAGCCCAGGGCCTGCGAGGTCTCCGGCTCGTAGAACAGGGAGGCGTCGTTGAGCTTGAGTTTCTCCAGCGCGTCGCGCAGGTTCGGATAGTCCTCCCCGTCGATGGGGAAGATCCCGCAAAAGACCATCGGGGTGATGTCCCTGTAGCCGGGCAACGCCTCTGTCGCCGGCCGGGCCGCGCTGGTCAGGGTATCCCCCACGCGCAGGTCGGCCACCTCCTTGATACCCGGGATGATGTAACCGACCTCTCCCGCCCGAAGCACGTCGGCCTTGAGCATGTCGGGACTGAAGATGCCGACTTCTTCGATACCGCTGCGGCGCCCTGTGGCCATTGCGAGCAAGGGGTCGTCCTTGCGAAAGCTCCCATCGTGGACGCGTACGAAAGCCACCACTCCCCGGTACTGGTCGTAGACAGAGTCGAAGATGAGCGCCCGGGGCGATCCCTCGGCCTCGCCCTGAGGCGGCGGGATGCGGTTCACCACCGCCTCGAGCACGGCCGGCACCCCTTCTCCGGTCTTGGCCGAGACGTGCAGGATGTCGGAACGGGCGCAGCCGATGACGCTCACGATCTCGTCCGCCCGCTTCTCGGGCTCGGCTCCGGGCAGATCGATCTTGTTGAGCACGGGGACGATCTCAAGGTCGTTCTCGAGGGCAAGCAGCGTATTTGCGAGAGTCTGAGCCTCCACTCCCTGGGTGGCGTCGACCACCAGGATCGCGCCCTCGCAGGCGGCTAGGCTGCGCGAGACCTCGTAGGTGAAGTCCACGTGGCCCGGAGTGTCAATAAGGTTGAACTCGTACTCCTGGCCGTCTTCCGCCTGGTAGTAGATCCGCACCGCCTGGGCCTTGATGGTAATGCCGCGCTCGCGCTCCAGGTCCATCCGGTCGAGCACCTGCTCGCGCATCTCCCGCTCGGCGACCGTGTTGGTGATTTGGAGGATGCGGTCGGCCAGCGTCGACTTGCCGTGGTCGATGTGAGCGATTATGGAGAAATTCCGGATATGCTCGAAGCGCGCCATAGGCCACGTATTCTAGCGCACCGCCTATCGTCCCCTGACCTCGGTGACCGGCCGCCCCCCGCAGCGCTTACTGGTCGCGGTTCTGATCGACCACTTCTTCGGTCGAGCGAGGCTCCCGGCGCCGCCGGGCCAGGTTGATCACGTCGTGCAATTCAGGCATCCGCATGACCCAGGCCGCCAGGCAGTAGGCCGCGCCGCCGAACAGGTAGGCCAGCCCCACCGACAGCACCTCCGACCCGATCGACGTGGGCAGGAGCGCGTCGAGGCCCCACCACACCGCGTACGAGACCACGCCCAGAGGGATGAGGGCGACCAAGCAGCGGAGGAAACTCCCCCCGACTCTGCGCGCCCCTATGCCTCCGATACGCGGGCTCAGCAGGGCCATGAGGGCGATGGAGTTGAACAGGCTGACCAACGAGGTGGAAAGAGTGATGCCACCAACGCCCAGCGGCTTGTAGAGGAGCAGGTCGAGTCCCGCGTTGAGCGCGAGGTTGAACACCCCGACTATCAGCGGTAGCCAGGGCTTCTGGATGCTGTAGAAGGCGCGGTTCAGCAGCGTGTTGATGCTCACGAAAGCCATGCCGACGCTGAAGAAGGTCAGGGCCGACGCGACAAGCGCGGTGTCCTCCGGGGTGACCTTGCCGTGCTCGTAGATGAGACGGGTGGTAGGAAGCGCCAGCACAGCGAACAGAGCAGCGAAGGGCAGGGTCATGAAGAAGATCTGGCGGAGACCGATGGAAAGATAGTCGCGGAACTCCTTCATCCGTTTCCCGGCGGCGTGCCTGGAAAGCGCGGGGAACAGGACCGTGCCGATCGCCACGGCGAAGATCCCCTGGGGAACCAGGAAGAGCCGGAAGGCCTTGTCGATGATCGCCGGTGCGGGGATGCTGATGAGGGTGGCGACGACGGTGTCGATGAACGAGTTGAAGTTGATGACCCCCAGGCTGAGGATCACCGGTCCGATGAGGACGCCGACCCTTCGGACCTCGGGACTGCGATAATCAAGCCGGTAGATGGATGGGCCGCCGCCCTTCCAGCGCCTCTTCCACACCCCCGGCACCTGCATGGCCAGTTCGACCATACACCCGACGAGGAAGCTCCAGGCCAGAGCTTTGACTCCGTACCCGGCCCAGAAGGTGACCACCGCCACGATGATCACCAGGTTCCAGACGATAGGGGCCACCGCGGGGAGGGTGAAATGGTCGTACGAGTTCAGGATCCCCATGAAGATGGCGGCGATACCCATGATGATGACTGTGGGGAACATGATCCGCATGAGGTACACGGTCAGATCCACGATCTCGGGGTCACTGCTGAATCCGGGGGCGACCACCTTGACCACCTGAGGGGCGAACACCATCCCCAGGATGGTCACCACGCTGAGGACGACGGTGGCCGTCACGGTAATCGTGTAGGCCACCTGCCAGGCTTCGCGGCGCCGCTCCTTCTCCAGCAGTCCCGTGAACACCGGGATGAACGCCGCCGTGAGCGCGGTGTCGGCCAGGAGGGAGCGGACCAGGTTCGGGACCTTGCTGGCGACCGTGAAGGCCCCCATGTCCGGGCCAAGGCCGAGGTACGTCACCATGACGATCTCTCGGAACAGACCGAGGATCCGGGAACTGAAGGCCACCAGGACCAGGAAGGTAGCCGTGCTGGCCAAGCGTTTCTTGGTGTTATTGCCCATGTGCGAGGGCTATGCTAAACTCCTTCGACTCTGAAGGGAAGACGGGAGGATAGAGGTTGGCTAACACCAAACAGCAGCGCAAACGGGTGCGTATCGCCCAGCGGCAGCGTCTTGAGAACCTGCGCTACAAGTCGTCTATCAAGACGCACTTCCGGCGCCTCAAGGACTCCATCACCGCCGGCGACACCGACACCGCTGCTCAGACAGCCAAAAAGCTGACCTCCACCATCGACAAGGCCGCCGCGAAGAACGCCATCCACGGCAACAACGCGGCCCGCAAGAAGTCGAGGGTGGCGCGTCTTCTCTCCCAGCTCTAGGCCCTTCTCAGCCTGACGCGGGGCACTTGCCTCGTTCACGCGGCCAGCAGGCGGCCAAGGCACAGCTGTAGCTCCATCTCTGGGGGTAGCGTTCCCATGCCCTTCATCCGGGCGTCCGTGTCGGCCAGCACCGCCAGCCTTCGCGCTATGCCATCGGCCCCGAGCTTGCCCGCCTGCTCCCACAGCTTCCGCGCCGGGAACGCCTTGAGTTTCATCTCCCCCTGCATGGCGTCCCTGCTGAAACCGGCGTCACGCAGCGCCGCCACCCTGCTCAAGGACTGGAAGTGGCGCAAGACCCGATTGAAGAGCACCTCGTGCCTCTCCCCCGCGCTGAGCAGCTCATCGGCGGCCGAGAACGCGGCCGCGCCCCTTCCAAGAGCAAGCGAGTCGAGCAGGGCGAAGATGCTGGCTTCCGCCGTCGCGGTAGTCAGCAGGCGGATGTCGTCGTCGGTTATCCGTCGGCCGGCGGCGTAGAGGTCGAGCTTCTCCACTTCCTTCAGTAGGATGGTCTGGTTGTCCCCACACCGCTCCACAAGATGGCGCGCTTGCTGAAGGCCGATCCCGATCCCCACGCGGCCCGCTTCGTGAACCAGCCAGGCGGGGAGCTCGCTCTCCTTTGGAGCGAAGTACTCAAGCACGTCGCCGTGCTTCTCCATGGCCGCCCGCAGCAGGTCGGACGCGCCCACCTTCTCCGCGACCAGCGCCAGGCAGGCGTCTGGGGCGGGCGAGGCTAGGTACGCGGCTACAGCCTCCTTGTCCGCCTTCAGCCAGGCGTCCGCGTGGTGGACCAGGACCAGCCTGGTGCCACCGAGGAAGGCCATCGTGTTTGCGGCGTTGACCACCTGCGGTCCGGAGTCGACCGGCGCCTCAAACTCGGAGATGTTGAGATCGGACCCCGACTCCTCCACGATCCTGTGTTTGAGGCGCTTGAGCGCCTCCTCGATCTTGGGGAGGTCGTCGCCGACAATGAGATACGCGGGTCTGAGCGGCCGGCGAGCGTCAGCCCGGGGGGCAGTTCCTCGGAGAGCGTCGGTCATCGCGCCCGGGTCCTCTCGGTAGAGATGGTCATCTCCGCATCCTTCAGGCACAAGGATACCCAACCGCACTCGTCCGTGCGAACGATAGTGTCTCCGGCGGCGGCCAGCATGGCGACGGTGCCTCGGTCGGGATGCCCGAACGTGTTGTTCTTGCCGACCGAGATGAGCGCCGCCTTGACCTGCAATGCGGTGAGCAGGGGCCGGGAGACCGCGCCCCGGCTTCCGTGATGGGGAACGACGATGGCATCGAGCGGCGGAAGATCGTAGTCCTCCAGAACGTCCGCTTCGGCATCACCGGGGAGCAGTACCTCGGCCTCTCCCGCGTCCAGCACCGCCACGAGAGACCCTCCGTTCAGCTCGTCCCCGGAGGGCGGGGCACATCCGTCGCCCCACGGGGATTCGCCATCGAGCAATACCTGCGGACTCGCCGGCGCGAAGAACACGATGCGTACGCCGTCGACCACGAGAGACGACCCGGGCGAAGCCCGCAGCAGACTACAGCCGCCGGCTGCCAGCCGCTTGCGGAGCTGCAGGTACTGTCCCGCTTCCTCGCCGCCCGTCTTTCCTGCGCCCGCCGCCCGGGTACTCCCGACGGCGGCGCTGTCCGGGGCGACTATAGTGGTCCGATCCACGAAGGTCGCTACTTCCAGTGAATCGAGAGCCTCGAGAAGACCCGCGAAGTGGTCGGCATGGGGATGGGAAATGACGACCAGATCCAAGCGGCGCACTCCGAGCGCACGCAGCTGCTTAGCGAGATCACACCCTCGCGGACCGGCGTCGAACAGCGCCGCGTGGTGCTGCGGCGTGCGGACGAGGACCGCTGTCCCCTGGCCCACGTCGAGTACCCTCACCTCCACCTGTGCGGGCCACCCTCGTCCACCCGCCAATAGCTCGACCGCGCCGAACCCGGCGGCCGCGGCAGGGTAGCTCGCGGCGCCCAACACCAGCGCAGCCAGCACGGAGACCAGGCCGAGAAAGGCGGCCCGCCGCCGGTCACGCGGCCGATGCGCGCCAAGCCAGCAGAGCGAACGCCGGAACATCGGCAGCCGCATGCCGAACGGCGGGCTCACGGCCCGGCCGGAGAGGGCCAGCGCAGCGGGAAGCACGAGTGCGGCCGCCGCTGCCGCAAACAGAACCCGGCCGATATCGCGAGCGCTGAGGACCGGCGCACGCGCGCAAAGCGTCGAGACCAGAATGGTCCAGGATATCGGCAGCGAGGCCAGCGTATCGAGCGCCACGCTGAAACCATTCCAGACAAAGCCGAGCAGCACGCTCGCCATACCCAGCCCCGTCACGCTGGCGAGCGTGGGAACGACCAGCAGGTTCGCAAGCGGCGAGATCAGCGAAGTCCGCCCGAAAACAAGAAGAGACACCGGAGCGGTCCCGAGGGTGGCGGCCAGAGAGACGGCCACGTTCGCGCGCACCGAATCGGGAAGGTTATGCAGAAGCCGTTCGATCGGCCCCACGAGCGCGATCATCCCGGCAAAGGCACAGAACGACAACTGGAACCCTACGTCGAAGATTGCGAAGGGGTTGATGATCAGCACAACGAGCGCGGCGAAGGCCAGTCCTTGCCACTGGTCCCGCCTTCTCCCGACCCAGCGCCCGGCGAGGACGACCACGATCATGACCGCGGACCGGACGATGGGTGGAGAGGAGCCCACAAAGGGGACCATGAGCAGCGCGGCGGAAGCCGCCAGGACAAAACCGGCCCTGCGGGACAGCCGGGCAAATCCGGCCAGCGCGATCATGATGGCGGCCAGGCTGGCCACGTGCAGGCCGCTGACCGACAACATGTGCGCCGTGCCGGATCGCCGGAACGCCTCCATCCACCCCTGGTCGATCCCCGCCGTGTCTCCCATCACCACCCCCTGCAGGACCTCGTTCACCCGCCTGTCGGGCCCGAGGCTGAGGTGATCTTTGGCGGACTCCCGCAGGTGATCGAACCAGCCGCTCACCCCTCTTCGCTGTCCTCGGAAAGACAGGTCGGCGGGGTCTACCCGAAGCACCACTTGGATCCCCTGGTGAAGCAGTTGCCTCGCCTGGTCGAACCCGGAAGCCGACGGGCCCTGAGGAGCGCGAAGAGTGCCTTTGACGGTGAGCAGGGCACCCTGAGTGAGACGCGGCGCGGATACTTCGCCGGCCGAGGCGGCTCTTTCGTCCACGGGCGCTACTTCGATCAGGACCTTTTCTCCGGCGCCCGCGCCCCCCGTCCCGGCCCCGTCGAGCGATTTCACGGCTCGGCCGTTCTCACCACTGATGGTTACGACGACTGCGGTCGCGCTTTGCCAACCCGCGTTTGAACGGACCGGGCCGGTGACGACCAACTCCGCCTCCACCGTCTGCCCGATCCGAGCGGAGAGCACCCCGTCGAGCAGCCACGTGACTCGCAGCGTGCCCAGTAGAAGGCCGGCGAGAAGCCCCACCAGTACCACGCAGACGAGAGTGACACCCAGACCCGCGCTCGAGCGCGGCCGGAATCGCGAGATGCTCTGACCGGCAAGGATGCCTCCGAGCGCCAGAGTAAGACCGGCGATGGCGACCGGGTAGCGCCCGGGGAAGAAGGCGGCGAGGGAGAGTCCCGCTACCGCCGCGATGGTGGTGCAGCGGGCGAGCCCCGCGCGCCGCACGAACCAGGAAGTGGCGCGGCCACGCCTGTCGTCGGCGGGCATTCCAGCGTCAGAGACCGACAAGCGGCCGCAACTGCTCGAGCTTGGAGGGGCCGATGCCGGGCACCTCGCTCAGCTGGTCGACCGACGTGAAAGGACCGTGCGCCTCACGATAGGACACGACCTGTTGGGCGAGCGCCGGGCCTATCCCGGGAAGGGAATCCAGCTCCTTTAGGGTCGCCGAATTGAGCGAGACCGGCCCGGTCGCCGCCGTGCCCCCGCTCCCTCCCGCGGCGGGATCCGTGGTGAGCGCCGGACCGACCACGGTCTCCCCCTGCCGGGGGATGTAGAGCCGGCAGCCGTCGCTCAACCGGGCGGCCAAGGGTACCGCTTCCTGGTCGGCCTCCTCGCTGAAGCCGCCGGCCTGCATGACGGCCTGGAACGCGCGGGCGTCGGGTGGCACCTGATAGACACCCGGCCGCCGCACAGCACCGGCCACCTGGACGTACATCAGCGCGGCCTCGGTGACCGCCGGGCTGCTCGCGGTGGTCGAGACAGCCGGGGCGGGTATGGTCGGCCCTGCAGGCCAAGCCGAGCTTCCAGCCTCGGCCTGCGCCCCGGAGACGTCCAGAGCCATCCCCTCCGTCTGCACGCCGGCGGGCGCACGCATGACCAGAAGGCCGATCATGCCGACCGCGAGGACAAGAAGGCCGGCCGCTGCGTAGACGAGGAGCCGCTTTTTCGGGATCGTAGGCATGCGCGGAGGCTACCCCCCGTGGCATCACCCCGGCCTACGACCTCGGGACTAGATTGGCGGCACTAGTGCCAGATCGGCGGCGCTTGCGCACGGCGCCGGTCCGGCACTCTCGTTCTAGAAGTTCTCGCAGTAGATCTCGAAGTAGCTCTGAGACTTGCCGCACACCGGGCACACCCGCGGCGCTTCGTCACCCTCGTGGACGTGCCCGCATTCCTCGCATTTCCACAGCGCAGGGCCGTCCTTGCGGAACACCCGCCCGGCCTCGACGTTCGCGAGCAGTTTCCGGTACCGGCGCTCGTGGTACTTTTCCACTCCCGCTATCTTCCCGAAGATCGCAGCGGCCTTTCTGAACCCCTCCTCTTCGGCCGTCGCGGCGAAATCGGGGTAAAGGGTCCCCCACTCCGCCAACTCGCCCTCGGCCGCCGCGCGCAGATTGTCGGCCGTGGAGTGAACCGGTCCGGCAGGATAGGAGGCAGTGAACTCGGGCGTGCCTCCCTGGAGAAGCCCGAAGAACAGGGACGCGTGCGAGCGCTCGTTATCGGCGGTCTCGAGGAAGAGATTGGCTATCTGCCTGTAGCCCTCCTCGGCTGCCACCTCGGCATAGTAGGTATAACGGTTGCGGGCCTGCGACTCCCCCGCGAATGCCTTCATCAGATTCTGCTCGGTCAGAGAACCTCTCATGTCCATTGGCTGAGCTCCTTTTTGTTCGTCGCTACTGCAGTTACGATACCCGTGGCCGAGGAGGATTACTCGCCTTTTCTGGGGGCCGTTTTCCCACGAGCGTATCCGCGAAGAACGCGGCCACCCGCTCGCCTACCTCCTGCTGCTTGTGCTCGAAGAGATGCCCGGCTCCGGGCACGACTACAAGACGGAAATCGAGCTTCAGCCCGGCCAGCGCACGCTCCACCACGTCGGGAGGGGCGAGATCGTCCGACTCGCCGCAGACGGCAAGCACCGGGCCCTGGAACCTGGCGAGACCGTCGAGTAAGCCCGGCGGCGATTCCTCCCACCCGACCACCAGAGCTATCAGAGCCAGTGCCTGCACCGGGACCTCCCCCGCGCCGGCGGCAACAGCCGCCATCACGCTCCCGAACGAGTAACCGGCCAGGCCAAGAGGCGGCCGCCGCCCCCCACTGGCCGACGCCGGCCCGCCGGCCGCCAACCGGCCACGCAAGAACGCGGTGGCCGCCTCCACGTCCCGGTATTCCTCGCTGCCGCTGTACCGCCCCTCGCTTTGTCCCACTCCCCGGAAGTTGAAGCGTAGCGAGGCCAGACCCCGCTCCCGGCAGGCCCGCGCCACCCGGTGGACGACAGGCTGGGCCATGGTGCCCCCGTACAAAGGGTGAGGGTGGGCGATGACGACTCCCCCCGACGCCGGCGGCCCCGCCTCGCCCCCGGCCGAGGCATTCTCGCCTGCGCCCTCCGGCCACTCCAGGATCCCTTCCAGCCGGTCGTCGCCAGAGAAGTAGACATGGCCGCGAGGATGGTGCGGCAGAGCTGTCATTCCCGGTAGTTGACGAACTGCAAGGGCATACCCAGGTCTGCCTCCTTCAGGATCTGTATGGCTTCCTGCAGGTCGTCTCTCTGCTTGCCGGTGATGCGGACCTCGTCGCCCTGGATGGCCGTCTGGACCTTCAGCTTGGCGTCCTTGATGACCTTGACCACCTTGCGCGCCGTTTCGATGTCGATGCCGTTGGTGATCTTCACCGTCTGCCGGACCATGTCCGAGGCGGCCTTCTCAGTCGGTCCGAAGACCAGGGCGTCGGCCTCTATGGAGCGCCTCACCACCTTGGCTATCAGCATGTCCTTGATGGCCCGAAGCTTCATATCGTCTTCGGTCAGCACGTGGATCTCGCCCTCTTTGCGGTCGAGATCGATCTGGGTCTTGGATCCCCGAAAATCGAAGCGGGTAGCGATCTCCTTCTTCACCTGGTTGACGGCGTTGTCCATCTCCTGCATGTCGACCCGGCTGACCACGTCGAACGACGGCATTCTTCTTCCTCCTTCAGGGGAGCGAGACACAGGTCCAGCATAGCGCACCTGATAAGCTGACCGACAAGACGACCACGGTCCCGAGCTATCAGCTACTACAAAGGAGAGACGCCCGGTGGTCAGGAGGGCCCTCGAGGAGCATGGCCCGGCGTCGACCGTCTCGACCGAGCCGGCCGGAGCCACCGTGCGCGTCCAGTCGTACGACATCTACAGGGGTCTGCTCCTGGCCGCGATGATCCTGTATCACGTCATCGCCAACCTCACGCCCCTGCATCGCGACCTCCGCTTCTCCTACTGGATCCCCATGGGGTTCGTGCTTTTCCTGGGAGTCATCCTCGCCCGCTTCTTGGAGAACAGGACCCGCAAGAAGCTCTGGCTGGCGCTGAAGGTCCTGGCCGCGTTCTTCCTGCTGAACATCCCCAAATACCTCGATCCAGAATTCCGGTTGCTGACCCTGGTCCGGGGCGATCTCTATTTCTTCTCCTTCGAGGTCCTGCTGCCTATGGGGCTCTTGATCCTGGTCAGCGTCCCGCTCGATCGCACGAAACGCGTCGCCTGGCCTCTTGCCGCCCTGGTGTACGCCTGCATCGTGGCCCTGAGCCTCACCGGGTACGAGAGCTACAACCTGTCCTTTCTTCTCTACGGGTTGGTGGGCTATTTCGTCGCCCTGAGGGCGGACCTGCATAGCCTGGCCATCACCCAGAAAGCCTGGTACGCGCTGCCGCTGGTCTTGATCTCGGCCGTTCCCTTCGTCCTTCTGGGCTTCGGCTACTACTTCGACTTCCTGTTCGTACTGCAGGTGATAGCCTGCTACTTCCTCCTGACCCGTCTGGTCCCCAAAAACAGACCCCTTGCGTTCGTGGGCAGGCACTCGTTCGTGATCTACATCGCCCACATCATCGTCATCAAGATCATCATGGAACTCACTGGGTGGTAGACTGCGCGCATGTCGCCCGACGTCAAACGGAAGGGCCTCTCGGTGCGTGCGCAAGAAACCGGCCGGTCGAGAGTCCCGATGTCACGGATAACGCACATCGCCGTGTGGGCGGTGGTCGCTACCCTGGTCTTCACCCTCATCGGGTCGACCCTCCCCTCCGGCTTCGGCCTCACGCCTGCGTTCGCGGCCTCCAGTCTCTCCAAGGCGAAGGCCGACTTGGCCCAGGCCAAGAAGGACCTGAAGGCGCTGCAGGCGAAGCTCGACAAGCTCGCCAAACAGCAATCCGACGCCGAAGACGACCTTGAGACCACGAAGATCCGCATCGACGAGGTCCAGGTCAAGATAGACGCGGCCGAGAACGACCTTGCCGGATTGCGGGCGCAGTTGGCGGGCCGGTTGACCGAGATATACAAGAATCGGGACTCCGACGCCGCCATCACCTTTCTGAACGTGCTTTTTGCCGGTGACGACGCCTCGTTGACGGCGATCGTGGAGCGTCTCACCATGGTCACGCATATCGCGCAGGCCGACACCGAGTTGGTCAACTCTGTAGTCGGCCGGGTGTTTGAGCTGAAAAGCCTCAAGGCGGAACTCTCCACCCAGAAGACCGCCGAGAGGAAGAAGACCGCGAAGTACGAGACGGCTCGCGACAAGACCCTGAACAGCCTGGAGGACTCCAAGGACGACTACAACAGGCTCAAGAAGCGGGTCGCGACACTGCAGGAAGAGGCACGACAACGCGAATTGCAGGCGCAGCGAGACGAGGCTGCCCGCAAGGTCGCCGCGGCCGCCGCGGCCGCCGCCAAGAAGAAGACAACGGGCACCACCACCCGCAGAACGACCCCCACCACCGAGTCCAGACCGCCGGTCGTGGCAGATTTCGTCTTTCCGGTGGACGGCCCCAACAGTTTCAGCAACACCTTCGGGGCGCCTCGCTCAGGAGGAAGAGCGCACCAGGGATGCGACATCATGACCGCCCGTAACACCCCGCTCGTGGCGGTAGTCGATGGGGTCATCACCAGCACCAACCCATCCAACTCAGGGCTGGGAGGCGTTACCATCCACCTGCGCGGCGGCAACCGGACCGTCTACTACTACGCCCACCTGTCCTCGATCAAAGGCGGCATCCGGGCGGGAGAGCGGGTGAGCGCCGGCGAGGTGATCGGCTACGCCGGGAACACCGGGAACGCGAGTGGAGGTGCGGTACACCTCCACTTCGAGATCCGACCCAACGGCGGGGCCGCGATCAACCCCTATCCCATACTGGTCAAGTACCGGTAGCCGAGGAGCGCTCCTCCTCGAGGCCGGCGACCATTTCGGCCAGTTCCTCCCAGGCGGCGTTAGCGGCCACCAGCCGCTCCTTGACGGTTGTAAGCTCTTCGCTGGTCGTGTAGAGGAGCTCGTAGTCGGAGATGTGGACGGGGTCGCTGAGCAGAGCCGCCAGCTCTTTCTGGCGCTCCTCAAGGGCGAAAACCGTCTTCTCAGCTTTGCGATAGCGCCGCTGCAGGTCTTTGCGCTCCTGGTAGCCCAGCCGAGGCGCACCGTCCGGGTCGAAGGCGGGCGCCTTCGCGCGAACCGCGACGGCCGCCGACGGCGCGGCGGGCGCCGTGGCGGGCGCTGCGGGGGCCGAGACGGCGTCCTGCGCCTTCTTCCACAGGTAGTACTCCCAGTCTCCGGGGTAGTGCACCACCCGGCCGTCCCTTACTTCGATCACTTTCGTGCCGATGGCGTTGATCAAGTGGCGGTCGTGGCTGATGAACACCACCGAGCCCTCGAACTGGCGGAGCGCCTCCGTCAGGACGGCGCGCGAGTCCATGTCCAAGTGGTTCGTCGGCTCGTCGAGCAGGAGCAGCCCCGCGGGGTCCATCAACATCCGGGCCAGAGCGAGCCTCGCCTTCTCCCCTCCCGAAAGGACGCCCACCTTCTTGGTCACATCGTCGTCGCTGAAGAGAAACGTCCCCAGATAGCCCCGAACCTCAGGAAGGCGCCCGACCGGTCCGGCTACCTCCTCCATGGTCTTCAAGACCGTGCGGTCCGAGTGGAGCACCTCGAGCTGATGCTGGGCGAAGTATTCGCGCCGCACCGCGTGGCCGAGCTTGACCGCTCCCGCGTCGGGCTCGATGACCCCCGCCAATAGCTTGAGGAGGGTCGACTTCCCGGCGCCGTTGGGCCCCACCAGAGCGATCTTCTCGCCTCGCTCGACCACTACATCCAAGCGCTTGTAGACAACGTTGTCTCCGTAGGCCTTGCGAACGTGCTTGACGTCGGCCACCACCCGGCCGGCGCGAGGCGGTTGCGGAAAGCGGAACTTGATGGTCTTGCGCCCGAGGGTCGGGGCGTCGATGCGCTCGGTCCGCTCCAGCTGGCGCACCTTCTGCTGAACCTGCTTCGCCTTGGTGTTCTTCGCTCGGAACCGGCGGATGAAGGCCTCGGCGGAGTCTATCTCCCGCTGCTGGTTCTTGGCGGCGTTGACCAACGCCTCGTAGCGCTGTCTCTTCTCCTTCTCGTAGTGGTCGTAGTCGCCGGCGTAGAGGTCGATGACCCCCCGATCCAGATCGGCGATATGGGTGACCATCCGATTGAGGAAGTAGCGGTCGTGACTGATGACTACCAGCGCGCCAGGCCAGTTGAGAAGGAACTCCTCAAGCCAGATGAGGCTTTCGAGATCCAGATGGTTGGTAGGCTCGTCCATCAACAGTAGGTCCGGCTGCTCGAGTAGCAGCCGCGCCAGCGCGACCCGCATCCGCCAGCCCCCCGACAGCTCGGCTATCGGACGCCGGAAGTCGGTCTCGCGGAAGCCCATGCCGCGTAGGATGGTCTGAGCCCGCGCCTCCAGTTCGTAGCCGTGAGCGTTCTCGAACGCGGTCTGAAGAGCCCCGAGTTCGTGGAGAAGGTCGCCGGCGTCGTTGGCCGGCTCGGGGACACTGGTCCCGACAGAGCCCGCCGGCGTGGCGCCCCCGGAATGCTTTCCCGCGTAGATCTGGCCGATCTGCTCGCCAAGTTCGGCCATGCGGCGTTCCGCGTCCAGGATCTCGAGGTGAGAGGCGAGCACCTCCTCGATGACGGCGTGATGGGCTATCTCTTCGATCTCCTGCGGAAGGAAGCCGATGCGGAGGTCCTTTCGGGCGCTGATCTCGCCCCCGTCAAGCGACATCTCGCCCACGATGAGGCGAAGAAGCGTCGTCTTGCCGGCTCCATTGGCTCCGATGAGGCCGATCCTCATGCCGGGCTTGACATGCAGGCTGGCCTCGTCGAGCACTGTCTGGGTGCCGAACGATTTGGAGATGTCGGTGAGGTGAAGCATCAGACGGGTAGGATACCAGCCGGGACGCGAGGTCTTCGCGGCCCGGGGGCGCAGGCCCATCGGGCCAGCGCCGCCCCGGTTACGGCTGGTCCCAGAACAGGCTCTTCTCCGAGGGGTCGACGAGCTCTGCTGCACTCGCCGCGGCCAGAAGGCGCTCGATAGCTTCCTCCCCTTCGGCCCCATAGTCGAGGGTCGCATCGTTCACATAGAGGTCGATGTGGGCCTGGCATACGACCGGATCGACCTCCTGGGAATGGGCCGCCACGTAGTCGCGGGAGGCGTGCGGATGGGCCTGAGCATACGATACGCTTTCGAAGACCGCCCTCTCCACCCGGCGCTGCACCTCGACGTCGAGCGCCCGGGAAACGGCTATGGCGCCCAGCGGGACGGGAAGACCTGTCGTAGATTCCCACCACTCCCCTAGATCCACCAGCCGTCGCAAACCATACGAGCCGAAGGTGAAGCGCCCTTCGTGGATGATGACCCCGGCTTCCACCTCGCCCGCGGCGACCGCCGGCATGATGCGGTCGAACGGCATCACGACACGCTGCCTTGCGGCGCCGGTGAAGAGGCTGGAGAGCAAGGCGGCAGTGGTCAACTCTCCGGGGATAGCCACCCGCACCCGGCTGAGGGCGTCGGCGAGCGACGCCATACCCCCCGCGGAGTCGGCCGGGCGCAGGCCGGAATCCTTGCGGGTCACGATCAGCGGACCGCAGCCGCGCCCAAGCGCTCCTCCGGAATGCAGCAGCGCGTACCGATCGCGCAGGTGGCCAAAGGCGTAGAACGAGACCTTGATGACGTCCGCCTCGCCGCCCGCCGCGAGCCTGTTCAACGTGTCGATGTCCTCAAGGCGCTCCTCCACCGGCGGAGCGTCGGGCAGAAGTGCCTGCACCCAGGCATGGAAGATGAACGTGTCGTTGGGACAGGGCGAATAGGCCAGACGGAGAGGTTCCATGTCAAGCCTCTCCCCCGGCCGCAGCTCCCGATTCTGCCAGAGGTAGGCTTTCGAGCCGTTCTACTATCGCCCGAGCCGCCCACGATGCGGCAGCCACCGCTCTCCGCACCTGCCAGGACGCGCGGTCTCTGTCTCCCACCAGGTTGCTGATCCCGCGAACCTCGAGGAACGGCGTCCCATAGAGTGCGCAGATATGCGCCGCCGCGGCGCCTTCCATGGATTCGGCTACCGCCCCCCAGCGGCCGGCCAGTTCTTCGGCCTCCGGCGCCGTGCCGGTGACCAGCGAGGCGGTCACGCACGGCCCTGCCACGACGCGCGGATGTTCTTCGGGTCTGACCGCGGCCGCCGGACTCTGGTCGGCCCCAACCACTGCCTGGGCCACCGCCTCGAGGGCCGCGGCGGCGAGCCGGCCATCAATAGGGAAGACACCCCCCGATTCCACGCCGTCGACAAGCCCGATAGGCCAGCCAAGCTCTCGAGCGGACAGCCAGCCGGCCGGACTCGAGCTCCCCGTGTCCGAATAGGCCTCCTGAGTGGCGATCACCACGTCACCCACCGAAACCGGGTCGCAGTCGCCTTTCCCGGGTAGAGCCCCGGCGATCCCGACCTGCAGGACCAAGCGCGGCGGGGGATCCATCGCCTGCATGAGACACGTGAGCAGGTGAGCGGCGTTCACCTTGTCCAGGCCGCTGATCGCCAACGCCACCCGCCGTCCCGCGGTCGCCGCGACCCCCTCCGCCGTCGACGCCCCATCCTGCGACTGCCGGCCGTCAGAGTCGGTGTCGCCAAGCGATGCGAGGCGACCTACCATAAGTCTCTTGGTGGTGACGATGAGCGCGGACACGTCTCGCAAACCCCGCGTCAGAAGAGCCGCCTCGGCGTCGGTAGCCACTAGTAGGACCACCTCGCAGCCGAGAGTGGCCGCACGCAGCTCTTCACACGTGAGACGGTCCACCCCGCTGTTCTCCTCAAGCCCCTTCGAGGAGCAGCAGGTCCGGATCCTCTAGATAGCCGATGACGAGATTGAGGAATCTCGCCGCCTCGGCTCCGTCTACCAAGCGGTGATCGAACGTCAGCGCCAGCGGCAGCACGAGGCGGGTGACTATCTTCCCTGCGCGGACGGCGGGAGCTTCTCTCACCCGGCCCATCCCGAGGATCGCCACTTCCGGATAGTTGATGACCGGGGTGGCGAAAAGGCCACCGATGGCACCGTAGTTGGTGATACTGAAGGTGCCTCCTCGGAACCCCTCCAAGTCTATCTTCCGCTCCTCCGCCCGGTCGACGAGGTCGATGATCTCCTCGGCGATCCGGAAGATGCTCTTGCTGTCCGTATCCTTGATATTCGGCACCATCAGCCCGCTCTTGGTGTCTATTGCGATGCCGATGTTGTAGTAACGCTTGAGCAGGAACTCCTCCCCCGATTCTTCGAGGACGGCGTTCAAGCGCGGGAACCGCTTGAGCGACGCGGTGCACGCCTTCACCACAAACGCGAGATAGGTCAGGCGCACGCCGCGCTCTGCGGCGACGGTCCTCTCCTTTTCGCGGATGCGCTTGATGATCGTGACATCGGCCTCATCCATGGTGGTCACCTGCGCCTGCTTGGCCACGGCCTCGGCCATGCGGCGGGCCATGCTCCGGCGCACTCCCCTGAAGAGCACGCGTTCCACCGGTCCGTGGCCGTCGTGCTCGATGAGTCCCCCAAGAACCGGCGCGAGCCCCGCCTCCTCCTCGCGCCTCGGGGCGGCCGGGGCAGCAGACGGCGCGGCCGCATGAGGAACGGAGGCGACAGCCCTTGCAGGACCGGCGGCCGCCGGAACGGCGGCGCCATAGGCCAATGACTGAGCCGTGTCCTCCACGTCTTGCTTGATGATCCTGCCTCCGGGCCCCGTCCCGCGAAGACCTCTCAGGTCGACGCCGAGTTCCCGGGCGAGCGCCCGGACCGAGGGCATGGCGAGGATCTCCGGCTCTGCTTGCTGCGGCACCGCCTCCTGCCGCGGCCCGTCGACCTCTTCTTCCTCTTCGGGCGCCTCCTCGAGCTGACCTACGACCGATCCCGTATAGGGCACGGGCTCCGGTTCGACAGCCTTCGCCGTGGGTGGCGCGGCGGCCGGCGTGGGCGCAGGCCTAGGTGCAGGTGCGGGCGCGGGCGCGGCGGCCCGAGCAGGCGCCGGCTGGGCGGCTGCCGCGGTCCCACCAAGCGCCACCGCCTCTTCTATGGTCACCAGAACGTCGCCGACGTTGACGATGTCCCCTTCGTTCGCATGCAGCTTCAGTACGCGTCCGGGCCGGGGCGACGGCATCTCGATGACCGCCTTGTCGGTTTCCATCTCGGCCAGGGTCTGGTCTTGTGCGACCTCGTCCCCCTCCTTCACCTTCCAGAAAAGCAGCTCGCCCTCGATGATGCCTTCGCCGACATCCGGGAATCTGAACTCATATGCCATGGCCGCAACTCCTTGGGTAGCTTGCCGGTCGACCGCTCACCGCCCGACGTTCACTCCTCGGCCCTGTCCGCCTCCCGGTGGCGGGCCACGTTGCCCATCCGCAATTTACGGATCTGCTTCCTCAACTCCTCGTCGCTCAGGAATTCCTCGTCGCCCGGGCGACCCACGTGGACCACTTCATGGAGGTGCCGCATGAGCTTGGCGGGCGGACCCTCCTCCAGCCCGCTGTAACCGACAGCGAGCAACTCGTAGACGTAGATGAAGTCAGGCAGACCGAGGAGGTGCTTGACCAGTCCCTGCACCCGTTCGCTCTTGACCGCCGAGACAGGCTGCGCCGCCAGCCCCAGACTATGAACGGCAAGCCAGAGATACATGAACGCGTTCGAAAGAGAGGACTCGAAGATCGAATCCCCCTTCTGCTTGGAGTACCGCGCGTTCATAGGCAGACCTGCCCGCCGGCGGGTGTCACCCAGGACCAGGATGTAGACCGGGGCCAGAGGGCAGTCGACCCGTCCCCGGTTCTGCAGGGTCCACGCGGGTCCCTGCCACTCCTCGCGGGTGGCCTCCAGCGCATAGAAATCGCTATCGATCCAGTCGTCGACGATCTGCTTGACGGCGTTGCGCGAGTCCGGATCTTTCAGGACCAGGAATTCGGCCGGCTGCATGTTGAAGCCGCTCGGGGCCCAGCGGGCCACCTCGAGCGCCTTCTCGATCGACTCATCGGGAACCGGGTCGGGTTTGATCACCCGGATAGTGCGCCGGCTCCTGGCCAGCTCGAGCAGCTCTTCGTACTGCACCCTACCCCGCTTCGACGTGGCGGGCGACGTTGCCGGCCCGCAGCTTCACGATCTCCTTGTGCAGCGCTTCTTCGCTCATGAACTCATCGTCGCCCGCCCGGTCGTAGTGCACCATCTCGTCGAGGTGGCGCATCAGCTTGGCCGAGGGGCCGCCTTCCATGGCGTTGTACCCGACCAGGAAGATGTCGTACACGTAGATGTAGTCCGGCAGGTTGAGGAGATGCTTGACGAGCCCCTGGACCTTCGGATACTTGACCCCGGAGACAGGCTGCGCCGCGAGGCCGAGACTGTGAGCGGCAAGCCACATGTACATGAATGCGTTTGAGAGCGACGACTCGAAGATGGAGTCGCCCTTCTGCTTGGAGTACCGCGCCGCCATGGGGAGGCCGACCCGGCGCCGGGTGTCACCCATCACGAGGATGGCGACCGGTGCCAGAGGGCAATCCCACTGACCGTGCGTCTCGATGGCCCACGGCGAACCCTGCCACTCCTCGCGGGTGGCTTCGAGCGCGAAGAAATCGCTGTTCTTGTAGTCGTCGACGATCTTCTTGATGCCCAGCCTCAGCTCCAGATCCTTCACGACCAGCATCTCGAGAGGCTGCATGTTGAATCCAGTCGGCGCCCAGCGCGCGGCCTCCAGGAGCTTTTGGACCAACTCATCGGGGATGGGGTCCGATTTGATGGCCCGCAATGTGCGCCGGCCCTTGACGAACTCCAGGAACTCCTCGTACTCCACGTCAACTCCTTTTCAGAACCGCACCAACGACTTGACTGCGTCAACGACCATCGCCGCGTCCGGCTGATAATAGTCCTCCAGCTTCGCGAGAGGCGGGATCGTGTCGAACCCCGTGATCCTGACGACCGGCGCCTGGAGGTGAAGTACAGCGCGCTCCATGATCTCGGCCGAGATCTCCGCTCCAAAGCCGCACGTCTTCGGCGCCTCGTGGACGATCACGGCCCGGCCGGTCTTTATCACGCTGGATATCACCGTCTGGAAATCGAAGGGCGAAATGGTGCGAACATCGATCACCTCCGCGTCGGCGGCGCCCTCGGCCTGGAGTCGCTCCGCGGCCTCCTTGACGATCCTCACCTGCGCGCCCCAGGCTATGAGAGTCACGTCTCGTCCTTCGCGCACCACCCGGGCTTTCCCGAGGGGCAGGACGTAATACTCCTCCGGCACTTCGGTCTTGACGGCCCGGTAGACCCGCGCCGGCTCGAGGAACACCACTGGGTCAGGATCCTCCAACGCAGCGTTGAGAAGGCCCTTGGCCTCGTTGGGATCGGCGGGGATGACCACTTTCAGCCCCGGCACGTGCGCGTAGATCGCCTCCACGCTCTCCGAGTGGTGCTCCAGAGCCCGGATCCCGCCGCCGTAGGGCATCCGTACGACAAGGGGCACGGTGAACTCGCCGCGGCTGCGGTTGCGCATGCGTGAGGCATGCGACACGATCTGGTCGTACGCTGGGTAGGAGAAGCCCGCGAATTGGATCTCGGCGACCGGATGGTAGCCGGCGATGGCCATGCCGATGGCCATGCCGACGATCCCCGATTCGGCCAACGGCGTGTCGATGACCCTCTGCTCCCCGAATCGCTGGATGAGGCCGTCGGTCACCCGGAACACCCCGCCATCCCGGCCCACGTCCTCGCCCATCACCACGATCTTGGGGTCGCGCTCCATCGCCTGCAGAAGCGCCTGGTCGATAGCATCGACCATGTTCAGCCGCGCCATCTCAGCCCCTCCTTGCCAGGCGGGCTTTGAGCTCCGCCTCTTGCTCGAGCAACTGGGGGGTCTTTTCGGCGAAGACGTGCGCGAATATCTCGTCGGGCCCAAGAGGAGCAAGGGCCTCGAAACCCTCGACCGCCTCGGCCACCTGTCTGCCGGCATCGGCCAGGACCTCGGCCTCCCCGGCTTCGTCGATCAGACCCGCCGCTCGCAGGTAGCGCGCGAGCCTTTCGACGGGATCCCGCTGCCGCCACTCGGCCACCTCCTCATCCTGGCGGTAACGCCGGGCGTCGTCGGACGTCGTGTGATCGGTGACCCGATACGTATGGGCCTCGATCAGCGTCGGCTCGTGTCCCGTCCGGGCCCGTTCGAGGGCTTCCGAGACCGCCCGATAAACGGCGAACACGTCGTTGCCGTCCACCTGCACGCCGAAAATCCCGTAGGCAAGCGCCTTCTGGGCGACGGTGGGAGAGGCCGTCTGCCTGGTATAGGGCACCGAGATGGCGTACTGATTGTTCTGGCAGAAGAAGACCACCGGGACCTGGAAGACACCGGCCATGTTCATGGCCTCGCTGAAGTCTCCTTCGGACGTCGCGCCTTCGCCAAAGACGGTCAGCACGGCCGCATCTTCGCCCGCCGCCTTCATGGCCCAGCCGATGCCGACGGCGTGGAGCATGTGCGTCCCTACCGGGATGGCGATAGGCAGCGTCCTCAGCTCATGGGGGAACGCATTGCCCCGTTCGTCACCGCTCCACACCTGGAGAAGCTGCACCATGGACAGGCCGCGCAGCAGCAGTGCCCCCGTCTCCCGAAAGGCCGGCACCAGCCAGTCGCTCGGACGCAGGGCGAAAGCGGCGCCGACCTGGGCTCCCTCTTGGCCGGCCACCCGGGCGAAGGTCCCCAGGCGCCCCTGGCGCTGCAGATTGAACATGCGCTCGTCGAACTGCCTGGTGAGCACCATGTGCGCGTACAGTCTCTTGATGTCCGCGGCGGATAGCGGCGGCATCAAGGCTTCGTCGACGGTGCCGTCTTCCCTCAGCACCTCCAGGCGATCGATCGAGTACGAGACGAGCGGACGGATAGGCACGCGATTACCCCCTTTCGATCATTAGGACGGCGGCCCCTCGTATGGTGCCGCCTCGCAAACGCTCGAGCGCTTCGTTGGCCTGCTCGAGCGGGAACAACTCCACTTCGGTGTGGACCGGCACCAGCGGCGCCAGCGCCAGGAAGTCCTCACCGTCGCGCCTTGTGAGGTTCGCCACCGAGCGGATCACCCGTTCGCCCCACAACTCATCGTACGGGAACGAGGGGATGTCGCTCATGTGGATGCCGGCACAGACCACCACTCCGCCCTTTGCTACCGCTTTGAGAGCCGCGGGCACCAATTCTCCCGCGGGAGCAAAGATGATAGCGGCATCCAGTTCCTCAGGCGGGGCGGTGGCGGTATCGCCTGCCCACTCCGCGCCCATCTCCCGGGCGAACTCCTGGGAGACCGTATCACCCGGCCGGGTGAACGCGAAGACCCGGCGGCCTTGGTAGCGAGCCACCTGTGTCACGATATGCGCGGCGGCGCCGTAGCCGTACAGGCCCAGCCGCTCCGCCTCCCCGGTCATCGACAGCGACCGGTAGCCGATCAGGCCCGCGCAGAGCAGCGGAGCCGCCTGCGGTATCGGATACCCGGCGGGGACGGGAAAGGCATACCGATAGTCGGCGACCGCGAACTCGGCGAACCCGCCGTCGATGTCGTAGCCTGTGAACCTGGCGTGATCACACAGGTTCTCCCGGCCGCTCTGGCAGAAGCGGCAGGTGCCGTCGGTCCAACCCAGCCAGGGGATGCCCACCAGATCGCCGACCACGGGCGCCGTTACGTCCGAGCCGGCCTTGTCGACCACGCCCACTATCTGATGCCCGACGATGAGCGGCCGCTTGTGTGGCGGCAACTCCCCGTCCACGATGTGAAGATCGGTGCGGCAGACCCCGCAGGCCTGGACCCTCACCCGTACCTGGCCGGGCCCGGGTTCGGGTGTGGCGACCTCGGCCGACCGCAGCCGCCCTCCCGCCGCCTCCAGCAGCATGGCCCGCATCAGCGCCTCCCAAAGTCGAGGCTCAGGGCGCGACGCCCCGCTCGCCATCGAGGTCGAAGATCTCGTTCGGCTCGGCCACGACCACGTTGAAGTGGAGCTTCTCCTCCAGGAGCCGCTCGAGGGTCAGAGCCGACTGCAGCTCCCCGTGGATGAGGATGGTCAACCGTGGTGGCGCGAAGTGCGACACCCAGTCGAGCAACTGACCCTGGTCCGCGTGCGCGGAGAGACCGCTGATCTCGTCGATGTGGGCTTTCACCGCTATCTCTTCGCCGAAGATGCGCACCCGCTTGTCACCGTCGACCAGGCGACGGCCGAGCGTACCCTGCGCCTGGAAACCGACGATGACCACGTGGGCTTCCGGACGCCACAGGTTGTGCTTGAGGTGATGTCGCACCCGGCCGGCGTCCGCCATACCGCTCGCCGAGATGATCACGATGCCCCGCTTGCCGTTGAGCGCCCGGGACTCGTCGGCGCTCTGCGTGTAGTGCAGTTGGGGGTAGTCGAAAATGCCGCCCGGCTCGTCCACCAGCTTCCGGGCTTCCTCGTCGAAGGCTTCTCGATGCTTCCGGTATACCTCGGTCGCCTTACCCGCCAGCGGGCTGTCCACGTAGATCGGCATGTCGAGGTGGTGCTGCTCGATGATCTCGCGCAGGAAGTAGAGGAGCTCCTGGGTCCGCCCCACAGCGAAGGCCGGGATGATGACGTTGCCTCCCTCCCGCTTGGCCTGCTTGAGGATCTCGGCCAGTTGGTCCTGGGGTCTGCCGTCGCGCACGTGCAGCCGGTCGCCGTAGGTGGACTCGAGGAGGAGATAGTCGGTCTGCTTGACGAAGTCGGGATCCCGGATGATCGGCTGGTCCGGCTGCCCTACGTCGCCACTGAAGAGAACCCTGACCTGTTCCCCCTGCTCTTGGAGCTGGAGTTCGAGGAACGCCGAGCCGAGGATGTGACCGGCATCGTGGAACACAACGGTCACGCCGGGAGCAAGCTGGACCGGCTTTGAATACTCAAGGGGCTTGAGCAGCCGGATGGTCTTGCGCGCGTCTTCCTGATCGTACAGAGGCTCGGGGCCGCGGCGGCCCGCCCGCTGAGCCTTACGGACGCGCCACTCCGCGTCCATCTCCTGTATGTAGGCGGAGTCGAGGAGCATGATGTCCGCCAGATCGCAGGTGGGCCCGGTGGCGTAGATGGGGCCGGAGTAACCCGCCCGGACGAGCCGCGGCAGCCTACCTGAATGGTCGATGTGGGCGTGCGTGAGCAGAACGAACGCTATCTCCTTGGGATCGAAGGGGAAGGGGGCGAAGTTGAGCGCCTCTTCCTTCTCACCTCCCTGGTGCATCCCGCAGTCGACCAGAAAGCGGGTCTGCCCGACCTCCACCACGTAGTTCGACCCGGTTACCTCACGGGCAGCTCCGAAGACCTGTAGGAACATCCACCCTCCTCAGACCATCCCGCCAGACAGCCCTCGGCTGGGGCGGGTCTCAAAGACGTCTGTGCTATTCTACGCTGGTGCGCCCAACCCCGGGCACGCCGGGTCGTAAGTGGGATAAACAAGACAAGCGGAGGATGATGGTGGCGAACGAATCTCTCGACGAGAAGATCTTCGACGTACCGGCCGAATTCAGGAAGACTGCCTGGATCTCGAGCATGGAACAGTACGAAGACATGTACCGGCGCTCGCTTGACGACGCCGATGCCTTCTGGGGGGAGGAGGCAGAAAAACGGCTGCACTGGTTCAAGAAATGGGACTACGTGCAGAACCACGACTTCAGCGCGGCAAAGATCCGCTGGTTCGAGGGCGGCAAGCTGAACGTGTCCTACAACTGTCTCGACCGTCATCTGGACAAGAACGGGGACAAAGTCGCCTACTACTTCGAGGGCGACTCTCCGGACTCAACCCGCACCATCACCTATCGGCAGCTGTGGGAAGAAGTCACCAAGTTCGCGAACGTTCTCAAGAAGAAGGGTGTCAAGAGGGGCGACCGGGTAGTCATCTACCTGCCCATGATCCCGCAGCTTCCCGTGGCCATGTTGGCCTGCGCCCGCATCGGCGCGGCCCACTGCGTGGTTTTCGGCGGCTTCTCGGCCGAGGCTCTGCGTGACCGGGTGCTGAACGCCGGCGCGACCCTGATGATCACCGCCGACACCGGTCTTCGTGGCGGCCGTCCGACCCCGCTGAAGACCGCCGCCGACGCGGCCATGGCGGAGTGCCCCGACGTCGACACCTGCATCGTCGTCAAGCACACCGGCACCGAGATCCCCTGGACCGAAGGCCGCGACTGCTGGTACGAGGACGAACTGGCTGCCGCCGATATCACCACCGACTGCCCGTGCGAAGAGATGGACGCGGAAGATCCTCTCTTCATCCTCTACACCTCGGGCTCCACGGGCAAACCCAAGGGCGTCATGCATACCACCGCCGGTTACCTTCTCTACGGCGCCATGACCCACGAACTCATCTTCGACTATCACCCCGAGCAGGTCTACTGGTGCACGGCCGACATCGGCTGGGTCACCGGGCATACCTACATCGTGTACGGCCCGCTGGCGAACGCCGCCACGAGCATCCTCTTCGAGGGCGTCCCGAGCTATCCGAGCCCGGACCGCTTCTGGACGATCGTCGAGAAGTACAAAGCCAACATCTTCTACACCGCCCCCACCGCGCTGCGTTCCATCGCCCGTGAAGGCGACGACTGGGTCAAGAAGCACGACCTGTCCTCCCTCCGCGTGCTGGGCACCGTGGGCGAGCCCATCAACCCGGAAGTCTGGCTGTGGTACCACGACCTCATCGGCGGCGACCGCTGCCCGATCGTGGACACTTGGTGGCAGACCGAGACGGGCGGCATCCTCATCACGCCGCTGCCCGGCGCCATGAAGATCAAACCGGGTTCGGCGACCCTGCCGTTCTTCGGTGTGGAACCGGCCCTCGTTGACGAAGACGGCGTCGAGATCACCGGTCCCGGTGTCGGCAACCTGTGCATGAAGCGGCCGTGGCCGGGCATGATGCGCGGGGTCTACGGCGAACCCGAGCGGTTCCACGAGACCTACTTCGTCCAGTACCCCGGCTTCTACTTCACCGGCGACGGTTGCCGGCGCGACGAAGACGGCTATCACTGGATCACCGGCCGCGTGGACGACGTTATCAACGTCTCCGGTCACCGCATGGGCACCGCTGAGGTCGAATCGGCCCTGGTCAGCCACCCGGCTGTCGCCGAAGCGGCCGTTGTGGGCATGCCTCACCCCATCAAGGGCCAGGGCATCTACGCCTACGTAACGTTGAACGCCGACGTCGAGCCTTCGGACGATCTGAAGAAAGACCTCGTCAAGCATGTGCGCAAGGAGATCGGCCCCATCGCCACTCCGGACGTCATCCAGTGGGCCCCCGGCCTACCGAAGACCCGCAGCGGCAAGATCATGCGCCGTATCCTCAAGAAGATCGCTGCGAACGATGTCGGCGATCTGGGCGACATCTCCACCCTGGCCGACCCGAGCGTGGTCGAGAACCTGGTGGAGCACCGCGCAAACCAGTAAGTCAAGCATCACCGCCCGCCCGCGGAAAGGGCGGCACAAGCGAGACACGAAGGGGCGGCCGCAAGGCCGCCCCTTCTTTCACCCGCTTCGGGCAGATCGCAGCACGCCGGCTACCTCACGACGATGTTCACCAGGCGGCCGGGGACGACCACCTCCTTGACCACTTCCTTGCCTTCCAGGTACTTGGCCACTCCCGGCAGGGCTTTCGCCGCCGCCAGGATGTCCGGCCCTGCCGCATCCTTCGCTACTTCGACCCGATCCCTAACCTTGCCGTTCACCTGTACCGCCAGCTCCACGGTCTCGGCGCTCAGGAAACGGGAATCGGCCTCCGGCCAGGGAGCGTCCCAGATGCTTTCGCGGCCCATCATCTCCCACAGCTCCGCCCCCATATGCGGAGCGAAGGGCTCGAGCAGACGGACCATCATCTCCAGCGCGTAGGCCAGCACCGCCTCTCCCGACGCGGCCGCCCCGAGACCGGCCGCCCGGGCCGCCCCGATATCGTTGTTCAGTTCCATGATGGCGGCCAGCGCGGTGTTGAAATGAAAGCGCTGGCCGATGTCCACGCTGGTCTTCTGCACTACCTGGTTGGTCTTGACCAGCAAGGTGCGCTCGGCGGGCGTCAGCACCCCTGGGTCGAAGACGGCTCCCGTCTCGCCGCCGTCAGCGCTCAGCAGTCCCTGGTCGATGCTGTCGGTCACCTGCCGCCAGACACGGCCCAGGAAGCGGTAGATGCCCTCGATCCCCTGATCGATCCACTCCGCGTCGCTCTCGGCGGGGCCGATGAACAGGATGTAGCTGCGCAGGGCGTCGGCGCCGTACTTCGCCACGTGATCGTCCGGGTTCACCACGTTGCCCTTGCTTTTGGACATCTTGGCACCCTTGTAGTAGATCATCCCCTGGGTGAACAGCTTGTTGAACGGCTCCTCAAAACCCACGAGACCCAGATCGAAGAGAACCTTGGTGAAGAAGCGCGAGTACATCAAGTGGAGAATGGCGTGCTCGACCCCGCCGATGTACTGGTCGACGGGCAGCCAGTAGTCGACCGCCGTCCGATCGAAGGCTACGTCGGCCCGCCAGGGCGAGGCGTAGCGTAGGTAGTACCACGAGGAGTCGACGAACGTGTCCATGGTGTCGGTCTCCCGCCGGGCGGGACCTCCGCACGTCGGACAGGTGGTGTTGACCCAGTGCTCCGCGGCGGCG
Organism: uncultured Actinomycetota bacterium; assembly: GCA_963783835.1. GTDB lineage: Bacteria > Actinomycetota > Thermoleophilia > RBG-16-64-13 > RBG-16-64-13 > CAIQPS01. The sequence goes on along the minus strand of CAWAOX010000015.1, from coordinate 189,064 downwards.
AGGGGTGATCTGCCCTTGGGCGCGTAGTCGGTGATGGCGGGTAGGAGGACCGGCAGTTGGTCGTCCGGGACCGGCACTTCGCCGCAGGCTTCGCAATAGACGATGGGGATGGGGGCGCCCCAGTAGCGTTGGCGGGAGAGCAGCCAGTCGCGCAGCCTGTAGTTGACCGAGAAGTCGGCCTTGCCCTGCTCCTTGAGCCACTCTGTCACCTTGACGATGGCCTCCGCCTTGGGCAGGCCGTTGAACCGCCCGCTGTTGACCAGCAGACCGCCTCCGCTGTAAGCCTGGAGGAGATTGCCTTCACAATCCTTGTGATCGTCGGGGCTCTCGATGACCTCGAGGACCTCCAACCCGTACTTCTTGGCGAAGGCGAAGTCGCGCTCGTCGTGTCCGGGCACGGCCATGATGGCCCCGGTGCCGTAGTCCATCATGACGTAGTCGGCAACATAGATGGGGATATTCGTGCCGGTCACCGGGTTGATGGCATAGCGCCCGGTGAAGACGCCGGTCTTCTCTTTCTCGATGCTTGCCCGCTCTATGTGCGACGTCGCCATCGCCCGGGCGACGTACTGCTTGACCTCAGCCTCTTGTGGCAGACCGGCGACGAGTCCGTCCACCAGCGGGTGCTCCGGAGCCAGGATGAAGAATGTCGCGCCGTACAGCGTGTCTGGCCGGGTGGTGAACACCGTCACCTCGGTCGTCGCCCCTCCAGGCTCCTCGGCGCCAGCCGCCGCGCCCGCGGGCGCGGCGCCCTCCGGCGGGGCGATGGTGAAGACCACATCGGCGCCGATGGACTTGCCTATCCAGTTCCGCTGCATCGTGATGACGCGTTCCGGCCACGACTCCAGCTTGTCGAAATCCTTGAGAAGGCGCTCGGCGTAATCGGTGATGCGGAAGAACCACTGCGTCAGCTTCTTGGCCTCCACCGTGGTGTCGCAGCGCTCGCATGTGCCTTCCACGACCTGCTCGTTGGCGAGGACGGTCTGACACGAGGGACACCAGTTGACGGGGGCCTCTTTCTTGTAGGCCAGCCCCTTCTTGTAGAACTGGAGGAACAGCCACTGGGTCCACTTGTAGTATTCGGGACGAGAGGTCACCACCTCGCGAGTCCAGTCGATGGAGACGCCCAGGCGCCGAAGTTGCCGGTTGATGGTGGCGATCGCTTCCTCGGTGAAAACGGCCGGCGGTTCGCCGGTCTTTATGGCCATATTCTCGGAGTTGAGCCCGAAGGCGTCATACCCCATGGGATGAAGCACCCTCTGCCCCTGATGTCGCCGGAAGCGGGCGATGACGTCGCCCATGGTGTAGTTCTTGACGTGCCCCATGTGCGCACTGCCCGAAGGGTAGGGAAACATCTCGAGGACGTAGGTGGCATCCTTACCTTTGCTTGTGGGACTCGATCCCGGCTCTGGGTTGGCTGCGACGAACGTCTTGTGCTCGTCCCAGACTTTCTGCCACTTGGTCTCGATCCGCTCGGGATCGTACTTGCGCGTCATGCGTCGTCCTTCCGCCATCTTCAGTCCTGTCTCGCCGTGCGGGTGACGCGTATGCGTCCTTTGCCGAATTATGCCAGGCAATTATTCCAGCCCGTCCCCCGCTCGCCAAATAGCAGCCGGTTCGGGTGCCGTATTCGCCTTCGGGATCCGGAGATAATAGAGAGTGGCGGCGCCAATCATCAACAGGATGCCGCAGATGAGAAAAGCCAGGTCATAACTGCCCGTCGAGTCGAAGACATACCCGGCCAGGAAGGGCCCTACGATCGCCCCCAAGGAAAAGGCGAGCGCCGCGAATCCGATGATCGTACCTATCGCCCGGAGCCCGAAGAGCGGGGGAACCACCCCCATCCTCACCGGGACTACCGCGCTGAAGGCGAAGCCTACGATCAAAGCCAGGAGGTAGAACGCCCATGCGCTTCCGGCCGCGATGAAGAGCAGCATGGCGACCCCGTTCAGGGCGGTGAGTACGAGAAGGGTCCATCGGTAGCCAAGCTTCGCAGTGATGGCCCAGGCAAGTAGAGTGCCCGCGGCGCCGCCGATACTACTCACGGTCAGGATGAGGGCGGCGGCCGTGGTGGACATCCCCACGTCGGTGGCATAGGGCACAACGTGGGCGGCGAAGGCGTAGAAGCCGAGACCGAGCACGACGCCGGCTACCATCAAGATCCAGAAGGCACGAGTCCTGGCGGCCTCCCCGGCCGATAGTCCCTCGGCCTGCGGCCGGGCAAGGCGAACACCGGCGCCGTGCGCCCCGGCTGCTTCGGTCGCAGTCACCGGCTTCCTGCCCATCACCACCAGTGCCGGAAGGCCGCACACGAAAGCCACGATCCCCAGGACCACCCAGGCGGTGCGCCAGCCGGCGCCCTCGATGACCGTGGAGATCACCGGAGACAGGATCATCTGGCCCACGACGGGCCCCAGGAGTGCCACGCCGATCGCCATCGTCCTCCGTCGGGCGTCGAACCAGTTGGAGACCGCGGTGACCGCCGGCGTGTAGCTACATCCGGCCAGGATCCCACCCCCAACGCCGAAGAAGAGGTAGAACTCCCACAGAGAATCCATCCCGGACAGGAGCACGTACGACAGCGAACCGATCACGACTCCCGGCGCAACCGCGGCCCTGGCGCCGTATCTGTCCGTCACTCTCCCCATGGCGACTCCCATCACCCCCGAGACGGCCATGAGCAGCGACATCGCGCCCGACACGCCGGCACGCGACCATCCGAACTCCTCGGCAAGCGGCTTGAGGAAGAGCCCGAAGCACATCTGGGTACCGAACGAGCCGATCAGCAGGACGAACGAAGCGGCGACGATGACCCAGCCGTATGATCGACGAGCACTCATCACGCCCCAGTTCGTGCCATAGCCATAGCCGATCCTCCTGAGGGAACGCCGGGCCGCATGACCCGTCACCTGTTGCCGACTCTACAGACCGGACTGAGATTGGTCAAATGAAAGTACCGATATAAGCGAGCGGCCGCCCCTTCGGAGCGGCCGCCACAAACGATGCGTGATCCGCGTTAGCGCCGGACCGCCAGGGCCGGCGCGAGCTCAGTATGTCACGAAGCTCGGCAGCCAGGTGGCTATTTGCGGGAATATCAGAAGCAGCGCGGCGAGAACGATCATTCCCACCAGGAACGCCATTGCGCCTTTGAATATCTTCCCCATGGGTACGTCCGGCGCCACCCCTTTGATGATGTAGACGTTGATGCCCACGGGAGGCGTTATCACCCCCATCTCGACCACCAGCACGATGATCACCCCGAACCAGATCGGGTCGAAGCCCAGGGCGACGACCGTCGGATAGAGGATAGGGACGGTCAGCGTGACCATGGCCAGGGAGTCCATGAAGCACCCGGCGATAAGGTACATCACCAGTATCAGTATCATGACTACAGTCGGCGGGACCGGTAGACCGCTCAGAAAATCGGACGCCGCGCTCGGTATGCCGGTCACGGCCATGAAATGGCCGAACACGGTAGCGCCGGCCACGATGGTCATGATCATGGCGGTGATGAGGATCGTGTCCTTTACCGAGAGCCAGAACTTCCGCAGGTCGAGCGACCTCCTGAGAACCCCGATCAGGATGGCCGCCGCGGTGCCGACTCCGGCAGCCTGGGTGGGGCTGAAGAGACCCGCGAACAGACCGCCGATGACCAGCGCGAACAGGAACAACATCTCGAGCAGCCCGGTCAGCCCCAGCAACTTCTGCCTCATGGTGGTACTGCCGCCGGCCGGGGCCGCAGTGGGGTGAAAGATCGTCCAGACAAAGACCGCGATCATGAAGAGACCGGCAAGGATAAGGCCGGGCACCACCCCGGCGATGAAGAGCTTGCCTATCGACTGCTCCGACAGGATGCCGTAGATGATGAAGATAGTACTGGGCGGGATCATGATGCCCAGACTCCCGGCGGCGGCCATGCAGCCACAGGCCAGACCGGGGTCGTAACCGTGCTTGCGCATCTCGGGGATAGCCACCTTGCCCATGGCGGCGGCTGTGGCACTGGTCGATCCGCAGATGGCCGAGAATCCGGCTGTGGCGACGATCGTCGCCATGGCCAGTCCCCCCCGCCACTTGCCGAATATGATGTAGGCGGCATCGTACAATCGGCCGCTCATTCCCGCATAGAAAGCGACGGAGCCCATGAAGACGAACATGGGGATCACCGTCAGGTTGTAGCTGGACCATATGTCCCAGAAGTCACGCGCCAGCAAGCCGAACCCGGCATCAAAGCCTTTGGTGACCGCGAACCCGATGGTGCCCACGAGAGCCATCGTGAAACCGACAGGCATGCCGAGCAGGAAGATGATGACAAGTACGGCAATCCCGATGATGCCGATGGTCACGGGGTCCATTGCCGACCTGCTTTCATCACGTTCCGGACGAACTGCAGTATCAGGACCAGCAGCGTGACCAGGAAGCACACTGCCATCCCGTAGACGAAGGGATGGAAGGGGATCTTCTGAGTCATCGAGACTTCACCGGAGGACCACAGAAGCCCCGCGTATTTGAAGCCGTAAAACGTGAGCAGCGCGAACAGAAAGACGCTCAGGAATGCGGTTACGCATTCGATAACGAGTCTAAGCCGCCGGGGAAACGTCTCCACGATGAAGTCTACCGCGACGTGACCCTTCATCACCTGAGTGAAGGGGACCCCGAATGCAATGGCCACCACCGCGAGGAACGAGACGAATTCGATGCCCCCCGGTATAGGTTTGGAAAAAATCTTGATGCCGATAACATCGCCCACGACAAGGGCTGTCATCCCCACGAGCCCCGCCCCGGCGATCCAGAACAGGATCCTGCTGAGCAAGGCGACGTACCTCTCCGCGGTGCTCAGAGCGCCCTTGTCGGATCCCGCTTCACGGATCGCAAGAGGCTCCTGATCGGGAGGAAGCATCTCCATGGAACCCCCTCGCCACGCCAGTCAGGCGGAGAGGCGAAGCAGATGCCTCGCCTCTCCGCAACTTGATACTACCTTCCGACGATTGTCGAGTATCTAGTGGTCACTACTTGGCTGACGGGGACTTCACGTTCTCGGCCACCCAGGCGGCAGCATCGGCTTCGGAACCCGCTTTGTCGGTCCAGTATTTGATGCGCTCCTGGATGTAGCCGGTGTAGTCGTCGTTGAACCCGGCAGCCTTCAGATCGGCCAGTTTCTTATCGAACATTGGCTTGACGGCCGCCGCCCACTTGGCGCTCTCCTCCGCGCTCAGGTCCACGGCCTCGCGGCCCGGCTGCTCGTTGAACAGCTTGACGCCGGCGGCGTCCAGTGCCGAGGAGACCTTGGCCCAATACTCGACGTATTCGTTGCTGACGTCGGTGAAGACCTGCTGAACGTCGGGCGGGAGAGAGGCCCACTTGTCGCTGTTCATGATGAGATACATCGAAGTGATGGAGCCGATCGAGAAGCAGTTGGTAATGTAGTTGACGACCTCGGCCTGCTTCCAGCCGGCCAAGACCTCGCGAGGAGCGAGGCTTCCGTCGACCACGCCCTTGGACATGAGTTCGTATGCTTCGTTCTGGGGCGCCGCATAGCCTTCAGCACCCAGCGCGCTGGCGATGGCGGCCCCGACACCCGTGGAGCGGATGACGAGCCCTTTCATGTCATCGAGGACCTTCACGGGGTTCTTCACCGTGAATACGAGCTGAGGCCCGGTGCCGTAGAACATGAAAGAATGGACCTGGTCGAGTTCGGCCGGTTTGAAGTTCTGGTAGTAGTCGTTGACCACGTGAGTGCCGACGTACCCCATCGGATAGCCGTTGGGGTAGTCGAGGAGGTCCATCACCGGGAAGATCCCCGGGGTGTAAGCGAATACGGAGAGCCCGATGTCGGAGATGCCGGTCACCACGCCGTCATAAACCTTGTTGGCGGCCGTGAGAGACGCACCGGGCAGGTATTCGAACGCTACCGCGCCGTTGGTGCGCTTGGTGATCTCCGCCATCCACATCTCAGCTACGACGGCGATCTTGTTCGTGGCCGGGAAGAACGAGTTGAGGGTGAACTTCCATTTGCCGGCCGGGTAGGTCATGGCCGTCGACGCCGCCGTTGTGGTCGGCCCTGCAGCCAGATCCGGGGGTATCAGCACCGAGTCGATCACGTGAATGACACCATTCGAGGTGATGATATCGGGCTGGACGATTTTGGCATCGTTGACGTAGATCATACCGTCCTTGATGGAGAACTTGACCGTGGAGCCCTCCACCGTCGTGGCCTCCATGCCGTCGGTAATATCGGTGGACATCACCTGGCCGGGTACCACGTGGTACGTGAGCACCTGGGTCAGAGCACCTTTGGGATCGGCCCCCAGCGAGTCGAGGGTCTCTTTCGGCACCTTGGCGAACGCGTCATCTGATGGAGCAAAGACCGTGAATGGTCCAGTGCCCTTCAAGGTGTCCACGAGGCCCGCTGCCGTAAGCAGCGAGGCCAGGGTGTTGAAGCTTCCGGCGGCCACCGCCGTGTCGACGATGTCCTTAGCGCCTGCCGCGGTCGTCGGCGGCGCCGTCGTGGCTGGTGCGGCAGTTGTCGTGGTTTCCTCGCTTTCCCCACATGCAACGACAACCACCCCCATCAGCGCGAACACAAGCACCAACCCTAACACCAACGCCTTCCTCATCGCACGCCCTCCTCCTGTGGTCCCGGCAGCTTCCCCTGAGCTTCGCCGGATTGCCTAAAGAGCACACTCCATGACTGTATCAGATGGCGTATGAATCACGCTATTCATGTCGCGCGCGCATATGTAAGGGCCTGGGAGCAACCGGCGGAGGCGCCCCGAACCGGTGCCTCTCGACAGCAGCCTTACTTGCCCAAGCCCAGGATGCCCCCTAGTATGGACGCATGACCATCTGGGACGTCGTCATACGCATTCTGCTCGCGGCCGTGCTCGCCGGCGTCATCGGGATAGAGCGCGAGATCCGCGAGCATACGGCCGGGTTCCGCACGCATATTCTGGTCGCCGTCGGCGCGGCCGCTTTCACCCTGGCGTCGTCGTACGGGATCGCGGGCACGACCTTCGACCCCAACCGGATATCCGCCCAGGTAGTCACCGGTATCGGCTTTCTTGGAGCCGGCGCGATCATCCGCTACGGCGTCTCGGTACGCGGTCTTACCACCGCCGCCAGTCTGTGGACCGTCGCTGCCGTCGGGCTACTGACCGCTCAGGGTTTCTTTTCCGCCGCACTCGTCACCACCGGCGTGGTGATCGTCAGCTTGTACGTCCTGCGCATGATCGAGGACCGTCTTCTCTACATCCGCAAGGGACATTCGGTCGCGGTTCGCGTGCATTTCGCCTCGCCCGGCTACTCGCCTCTGGCCGAGCTTGTGAGCGTGCTACAGCAGGCGCATGTGGTGGTCAAGGAGATGAGCGTGGTCCCGGGCGAGAATGACAACGACACCGTCCATTTGCTGCTCGACCTCCCCCGTACCCTCGATCAAACGAGATTGACCGCTCTGATAGCCGACCTCCATGAGGTGCGCACGGTCAAGGTCGAGTAGTTCGCCGGCTCGGGCCCTTGCCTGCACCCCTTCCGGCGCCCTTGGCGCGATGGCTGTCGCCTGCCGCCTGAGCCCCGCGCAGTTGGGCCAGATCGCGCGCCAGGTCCTTGATCTCGTCACGAAGTTTGGCGGCGTACTCGAAGCGGAGCTCCTCGGCCGCCTGGAACATCTCCTCTTCCAGCGTCGCCATGAGGCGCTCCATCTCCTCAGCCGACATCTCCTCTCCGCGGGCGGTCTTGCGTCGCTCCTTGTAGGGGACGCTCCCACTGATGCCCAGCAGCTCGGCGATGTCCGACACTCCCTTGACGATGGTGCGCGGCTCGATGCCGTGCTCCTCGTTGAAGGCGACCTGAGCCGCGCGACGCCGGTCGGTCTCGGAGATAGCCCGGTCCATGGCCACCGTCCGCTTGTCGGCGTACATGATGACCCTGCCTTCGACGTTCCGCGCCGCCCTGCCGATGGTCTGGATGAGAGCCGTCTCGCCGCGCAAGAACCCCTCTTTGTCGGCGTCCAGGATGGCCACGAGAGTCACCTCGGGAAGGTCGAGCCCTTCGCGCAGCAGGTTGATGCCAACCAACACGTCGACTTCTCCCAGCCGCAGTTCGCGGATGGTGCGGATGCGCTCGATGGTGTCGACCTCGGAGTGCAGGTAGCGCACCCGGAAACCCATCTCCAGCAGGTAGTCGGTAAGATCCTCGGCCATCTTCTTGGTGAGAGTCGTCACCAGGGTCCGCTGGCCCCGGTCGACGCGCACCCGGATCTCGTTCATGAGATCGTCGATCTGGTGCTTGGTGGGCCGCACCTCGACGACCGGGTCCACCAGTCCGGTCGGGCGCACCAGCTGCTCTACCACCTGGGTCGACACGGACGTCTCCCACTGCCCGGGCGTCGCCGAGACGAACACCATCTGCGGCGCCCGCTCGATGAACTCGTCGAAACGAAGCGGCCGGTTGTCGAGCGCCGACGGCAGACGGAAGCCGTGCGCCACGAGCATGTTCTTGCGGCTGCGGTCCCCCTCGTACATGCCGTGCAACTGCGGCACCGTCATGTGGGACTCGTCGATGAGCACCAGGAAATCGTCCGGAAAGAAGTCGAGTAGCGTGTACGGTGGTTCGCCCGGCCGGCGGCCCGCCAGGATGCGGGAGTAGTTCTCGATGCCGTTGCAGTAGCCCAGTTCGCGCAGCATCTCCATGTCGTACTGGGTGCGCTGACGAAGACGGAAGGCCTCCAGTTGCTTGCCCTGCGCCTCCAGTTCGGCCACCCGCGTCTCGAGTTCGGAGGCGATCTCCCCGAGGGACCGCTCGATGGCGTCGTCCGAGGTGACGAAGTGGGTGGCCGGGTAGATGGCCACGCTGGGAAGCTGGGCGAGCACCTCCTGGGTGAGCGGGTCCACTTTCACGATCTCCTCCACCAGGTCGCCCCAGAGACTCACCCGCAGAGCGTAGTCGTCGTAGGCGGGCCACACCTCGAAGCTCTCCCCGCGCACCCGGAACTTGCCGCGGGTGAAGCCGATGTCGTTGCGCTCGTAGTGGATCTTCACCAGCTTGGCGAACACCTCGTCCCGGCTGATCTCGTCACCTTGCTTGAGCAGGACCACCTGCCCCAGATACTCCTGGGGGGAGCCCAGGCCGTAGATGCACGAGACCGAGGCGACGATCACGACGTCGTCCCTCATGAGCAGGTCCGAGGTAGCCGCGTGCCGGAGCCGGTCGATCTCCTGGTTGATCGAGGAGTCCTTCTCGATGTACGTGTCGGTGGCCGGGAGATAGGCCTCCGGCTGGTAGTAGTCGTAGTACGAGACGAAGTACTCCACGGCGTTGTCGGGGAGGAACTCGCGGAACTCGTTGCAGAGTTGCGCGGCGAGGGTCTTGTTGGGCGCCATGACCAGGGTGGGTTTGCCGGCCTCCGCGATGAGGTTGGCCATGGTGAAGGTCTTGCCCGAGCCCGTCACACCGAGCAGCGTCTGAAAGCGGTCACCGCGGCGCAGCCCTTCGGCCAGCCTGGCCACAGCCTCGGGCTGGTCTCCCTTGAGCTCGTAGTCGGCGCGGAGGCGGAAGGAGGCCATCGCTTCAGACCCGCCTCAGGCGTTTCGCTGGGACAGCGAGAAGGCGTCCGGGTGCGCCTCCCGGAACAGCGCCCGGGAGCTCTCCACCCTACGGACGAATTCCCGCGTCTCGGGGTACCGGATGTCCTCGGGACCGAACTTGCCGGCTCCCCCGGCCTTTTCGATCCAGCCGGCGACAGCGTTGGGACCGGCATTGTATGCCGCGAGGGCAGCGGTCGGGTCGTCGAACCTCCGGAGCAGATACGACAGGTAGCAGGCCCCGAGTTCCAGGCTATCCCGGGGGTTCTTGAGTGCGGGATTCTTGGGCCCCTTCCAACCGTCCAGACCCGTGACGAACTCGGCGGTCCCAGGCAAGAGCTGCATGAGGCCCACGGCGCCCGCGTGGGACTCGGCGTCGGGATCGAAGCCACTCTCTGTCCGCGCGACGGCCGCCAGCAGGTACGGGTCGATGTCGTACTCCACGGCCACCGCCGCTATCTCCTCTTCGTAGCGGATCGGATAGACCTTACCCGAAACGGCGGGGACCACCAACTTCCCCGTGAGCAGCACCACCGCCAACGTAACCACAGCGACCACCAGGACGATCGGTACCGCCAACAGCAGGAGACGGCGGCGGCTCCTGCGGCGCCGCTCCGTCCTCATGGTCCCTCCACGGCCATCAGGCGCGCGCGCTCGTACGCCTGGCGCACAAACGCGCGCAGGTGCTCGACTTCGCCGTCGTTGAAGAACGCCAGGTCACTTCCGGCCACCCGCCGCTCGCTCGAGGCCTGCAAGGACTCGAACTCGCCGAACATCTCGATGCCGAAGTCGTGGACGGAGCGTTCGCGGCGTTGCTCTCCCCCGGCTTCGATGGTGATGACGAGGTCGAAGCGCCGCTCCATCCCCGCTTCAAACAGCAAGGGAACCTCGCACACCGCGACCGATCCGGCCGGCGCCTCGCGGATGAACCGGGACACCTCCTCGCCCACCAAGGGGTGCGCGAGGGCCTCGAGCCACGCTAGCCGGTCGCGCCGCCCTCGTACAGCGTCGGCCAGGCTTCGCCTGTCCACCTCGCCCTGGGGGTCGAGGATCTCGCGACCGAAGTAGCCAAGGAGAGCCCGCTTGACCTCTTCGCGAGCATACAACTGGTGCACGACTTCGTCGGCGGACAGGGTAAGAGCGCCCGCCTCGGCGAAAAACCGAAGGGCAGTGGTCTTGCCGGCTCCGATGCCGCCCGTGAGGCCGACGGCCGCCACATCTGGTCGCTCGTGCGTCAAGTCGCCTCCACAAAAACGGGGAGCGCCCACAGGCGCTCCCTTATCATGCCCTATCGTACGGACAGTCAGTCTTCTTCTTTTTCCGCCTCTTCGCCCGCAGGAGCGGCCTCGGGTGCGGCCTCTGCGGGAACAGCCTCTTCGGACACCTCGGCCGCCGGCTCCTCGATAGCCGTTTCGGCTGCGTCGGCTTCGGCCACCGTGTCCTCAGCCTGATCAGGCTCGGGGGCCGGCTCCTCGACGACCGGTTCCTCGACGGGCTGCTCGCCCGCGGCCTCCTCGGCGGCGGCCGGTTCCTCGGGAGCGGTCTCGGTCGCGGCATCCACCTCGGTATCCGCGCCGGCTTCTGCTTCCTCGAACTCTTCCCCTTCTTCGTCCTCTTCGCCTTCCTCCGCCATGGCGTCTTCATGGATGCGGTATTCGGGCTCGAGGCGCTTGAGGCTCAGGGACAGGCGGCGCCGCTCGGGATCGATCTCGATGATCTTGACGTTCACTTCCTGGCCGGGGCGCACGATCTCAGAGGGATCCTCGACATGGTGCTGAGCCAGTTCGGAGATGTGGATAAGGCCTTCGACCCCTTCCTCGATCTCGACGAACGCGCCAAACGAGACCAGTTTGGTCACCTTGCCGTGCACGATCTCGTTGACCTGGCGGTTCTCGAACACCTGCTGCCACGGATCTTTCTGGGTCTGCTTGAGACCCAGCGAGATGCGCTGCCGGTCGCGATCGATATCCAGCACGCGCACCTCGACCTTCTGGCCGATGACGAGGACTTCGGACGGATGGTTCACGTGGCTCCAGGAGAGCTCCGAGATGTGAATGAGGCCATCGATGCCATCGAGGTCGACGAACGCGCCGAAGTCGACGATGTTGGAGATGGTCCCTGTGACCAGGTCGCCGACGTTCATGCGGTCGAGGATCTGCTCGCGGGCGCCGCGGCGCTCTTCTTCAAGCACGGCGCGCCGGCTGAGGACCACATTATTGCGGAAACGATTGAGCTCGATGACCCGGCACTCGAGCGTTTGACCCATGAATTCGTCCAAATCGGCCACCCGGCGGATATCGACGAGAGAGGCCGGTAGGAAGCCGCGAACGCCCAGATCCAGGATGAGGCCGCCCTTGACCACCTCGATGACCGCGCCGGTGACCGGGGTGCCTTCTTCGGCCGCCTTCTCGATGCGCTGCCAGGCACGCTCGAACCGAGCCCGTTTCCTCGAAAGGATGAGCCGTCCGTCGGCATCCTCTTTGGTCAACACCAGGGCGTCGACGATGTCGCCCACCGAGACCTCTTCAGCAGGATCGACAGACTTTCTTATCGACAACTCGTTGGCGGGGACGACCCCCTCGCTCTTATAGCCGATATCAACGAGAACTTCGTCCTTGTCCACCCGGACCACGGTCCCGGTGACAATATCCCCCTCTTCGAAAGTCAGGATCGTGGCGTCGTAGTTGGGAACCATCTTCCCGTCTACTTCGATCATCAGATCCTGTCCGCCCTGTAGCGTTTCCACGCTATCGTCGGTTTGTACGCTGTCGTCGGTGTATTCGTCTGACATGTAGTTTACGCTTCCTTTTTATAAAGCAATGCACAACTGAACCATGCCCCCGCATGGCTCGCGTGCGGGGTAGTATACGCACGCGCGGGGGAAAAGCAACCTGCAAATACGGCCGGCCACTCGCTACTTGGCGGCCAGCCAGTCGGGCCCGACCCCCGCGTCTACCCGGATCGGCGGCTCCATCGCATAGGCCCCTATCATCTCCTCCACCACGGCGTCGCGCACCGCGTAGGCCTCGTCCTTGGGAGCCTCGAACACCAGTTCGTCGTGCACCTGCAGGACCAGGCGAGAGGCGGGAAAGCCCTTCGACAGCCTGTCGTTGCACCGGATCATCGCCACCTTGATCATGTCCGCGGCACTGCCCTGAATGACCGAGTTCACGGCCAGCCTCTCTCCCAATGAGCGTTCCTGGAAGCTGCCCGAGGCGAGCTCCGGGATGGGCCGGCGGCGGCCGAAGATGGTGGTCGTATATCCCTGCCGCCGGGCGGTCTCGATGGTGGCTTCGATGAAGGCCTTCACCCGTGGCAGGCGCTCGAAGTACCTCTGGATGTATGACGCCGCCTCTTCCCTGTCGATCCCCAGATTCTGGCTGAGTCCGAAGGCCGAGATGCCGTACATGATGCCGAAGTTGACCGCCTTGGCGTAGCGGCGGTGAACGACGTCCACCTCATCGGCGGGCATGCCGAATACCTCCGCCGCGGTACGGCAGTGGATGTCCTCCCCCCGGGCGAGCGCCTCAAGCATCGCCGGCTCGCCGGAGAGATGGGCCATGATATGCAGTTCGATCTGCGAGTAGTCCGCGACGACGAGCAGGTTGCCCGGCTCGGCGCTGAAGCACTGCCGTACCTGCGCGCCGAGAGCGGTGCGGACGGGTATGTTCTGCAGGTTGGGGTCGCTCGACGACAACCGCCCGGTGGCGGCGACGGTCTGGTGGAAGGTCGTGTGGAGCCTCCCGGTGACGGGATCCACGGCCTGCGGCAGAGCGAGCAGATACGTGGACATGAGCTTGGAGAGCTCCCGATGGTTCAGGAGATGCCCGATGATCGGATGATGCTCTCGCAGGCTCTCCAGGGTCTTCGCGTCGGTGGAGTAGCCGGTCTTGGTCTTGCGCTGCCGGGCCAGTCCCAGGCTCTCGAACAGCACCCGTCCCAACTGCTGCGGCGAACCCAGGTTGAAGGTCTCGCCGGCCAGATCGTAGATGCATGCCTCCAGACCCTCCAACTGGTCCTGGATCTTGCCGGTCATCTCCCCCAGGCGGTAGCAATCGAGGAAGATGCCGGCATTCTCCATCTCGATGAGCACTCGAGTGAGCGGCAGTTCAATGCCCTGAAAGAGCGCCCACATGCCCTGATCTCGGAGCAGCTGCTCCTGCCGAGCTGCGACCGGAAGAACCAGGGCGGCTGCCGTGGCGCCGTCGGTGGCCCCGCATTCCGGGAGGGCGACGCCCGCATCTCGGCCCAGATCGTGCAACCGGTAGTCCCTTCTTCCCGGCGAGAGCAGGTAGGCGGCTATGTAGGTATCGTGCGCCGCCTGGCGTATCAGCCCGTGCAGCGAACGCGCTGACTTGAGGTCATGGCAGATCGCTGCGCTGCTCCGGAAGAGCGCCGCCAGCGATGGAGGGTCGATGTCAGCCTCGTCCGCTCTGGCTACGGTGAACTCGCGGTAGTCTTCCCCGCCGCCCGCCGGCTGCTGGGCCACCCAGATGGCTCCTCCAGCGGTCGCCACTCCCACCGGCCGCGATCGGTCGAAGAGACCCGTTGCGGCCTCCCCCCTCGCCGGCCAGTGCAGGGCGGCGGGGAGCCGGGGGCCGGGTTGATCGGCCGGCGAGGCAGCCGGGGCCGGCTCCAGCGCCGCCACCCGCTCGAGCAGTGTGTGGAACTGCAGCCGCTCGAAGAGCTCTTCGAGCTTGTCCCGTTGAAGCTGATGCGGCAACAACTCGGCCGTCTGGATGTCGATGGGAGCGTCATGCTCGAGGCATGCCAGCCGCCGGGACAGGAGAGCGACCTCCTGGTTCTCCCTCAGCAGTTCCCGACGCTTCGGGCCTGCGACCTGGTCGATGTTCGCGAGCACCCCGTCGAGGTCGCCGAACTGCTGGAGCAGCTGGGCCGCCGTCTTCTCCCCTATCCCGGGGATGCCGGGAATGTTGTCGGAGGTGTCGCCCTTCAGACCGATCAGGTCGGGGATGAGCCGGGGGGGCACGCCGAACCTCTCCTCCACCGCGGCCGGATCGTAGATCTTGACGTCGGTTACCCCTCTGGTGTTGGCCATGATGCTCACGTTCCGGCCGGCGAGCTGCAGGGCGTCGCGGTCGCCGGTGACGATGAAGGTCCGCCTCCCCTCGGCCTCCGCTTGCCGGGCCAACGTCGCGAGGATGTCGTCCGCCTCGAAACCGGGCACCGCCAGGTTGATGAACCCGAATGCTTCGGAGAGCTGGGGCAGGTACGGCCATTGCTGCGAGAGCAGATCCGGCATGGGCTTGCGCTGGGCTTTGTACTCCTCGAATTCCCCGTGCCTGAACGTCTTCTCCCGTGAGTCCCAGGCGACGATCACTGCGCCGGGGTGATACTCCGAGAGGATCTTTATCACCATCGCGCAGAAACCGTAGAGCGCGTTGGTGGGAAACCCGTCGGAGGTGGAGATCTCCTGCGGCAGGGCGAAAAAGGCCCTGTAGGCGATGTTGTTCCCGTCGAGCAGGAAGAGCGGGCCCCGCTCGGCCGGAGACACGGGACAGACCGGCTCCATCTCTCCTCGTTGCTCTCCGATGGGCGGTCTCACTCGAGCCGGGTCTCTTCCCCGGTCTGGGAGACTTCATAGCCGCCGAGCGCGGTGAGGGCCTCCTTGAACGGCGACGAGCCGACGACCGAGCGCAACGCTTGGAGGGGCGCCTCGTCCCACCGCTCGCCGGGCACAACCAGGTCATAGCGCTCCTCGCCCAGCCGGACGAACTCCAATCCATAGGCGCCGGCGGCCGCCTGGATGCCCAGCCCGGCCGTCGCTCTCCCTTCGGCCACAGCGCGGGCCACCCCCGTGTGGGTCGTCTCCTCCCAGTCGTATCCGGTGATCCGGGCCGGATCCACCCCCGCTTGCTTCAGCTGCACGTCGAGCCAGACCCTCGTTCCCGACCCCGGCTGGCGGTTGACGAACGACATCCCCGGCCGGGACAGATCGGCGATCTGGTGCAGTCCTTGAGGGTTGCCAGGAGGAACGATGAAGCCTTGCAGGCGCTTGACCAGATTGAGCAGGACCACCGGACGGTTGGGAAGGACCTTCTGCACGAAGGGGATGTTGTACTGGCCCGTCGCCTCATCCCACAGGTGCGCCCCGGCGATGTCCGCTTCGCCCCGCGCCACGGCCATGAGCCCGCCCAGGCTTCCGATGAAATCGGTGGTCAAGATCACCGGGGCGGCGCGCTCGGACAGCAGCCTTGCAAGCAACTCCACCGAGAGATCGTGGCTCCCGGCGAAGCGGATGGCCGTGGGGACCGAGGGAGACACCTCCTTGCCTGCAAGAGCAGGCCTTGTCTTCCGCACCTCCTGCCAGCGCGCGATCGCGGCAGCGAGGGCGGCCTCGGCGTGTCCGGGGCTGTGGCCCAGTCCTATCGCTTCGAGCAGATAGCTCTCGGCCCGGTTGACGAGATCGGCCCACTGCCATTCAGGGGGCGCAAGGAGACCGGAAAAACCGGTTCGCGAAGAGACCCGAGTGCCGCCCCCACGGTGGGCGGAGACAAGACCCTCCCGTCCGAGGAGCGAATAGGCCCGGCTCACTGTGTTGGGAGTGCACTTCCAGCGCTCGGCGAGCTCCCGGACCGGGGGAAGACGATCCCCGGGGGACAACTCACCGGCGACGATGAGCCGCCGCATCGTCTCGGCGATCTCTAGATAGACGAAGCTCTCGCGCTCGGCCATAAGAACCTCGCCTGGCGGGGCGTTAGATTACTCGCTCTCGGCAACCGGCCCGATCCTGTATTTAAGCATACACCGGGTCCCGGGTTGACACCCTCGGGCACGACTCACTATCATTGCCGCCCGTCTGCAATGCGCCCCAGGAGACCTCATGGCGAGATCGCTGAAAAGACCACCCCGCGAACCGCTATCCCGGACCGTCGCCCGCCTGGAGGGCACCACCCTCGAGGGACTCACCGGACTGTCCAGGGAGCGCCTCGTGGGGATGTTCCAGAAGATGAGTCTCATCCGGGAGTTCGAGGAACAGTCGGCCGCGCTGTACCGTTCCGGCCGCATACGTGGGGTCACGCACACATATCAGGGCCAGGAAGCGGTGGCGGTCGGCGCTGTCTGGTCCCTCCGATCTGACGATTACATCTCCTCCACCCATCGCGGCCACGCCCACGTTCTCGCCAAAGGCGCCGACGAGAAGATCTGCATGGCCGAACTGATGGGCAAGGTGACCGGCTACTGCCGCGGCCGGGGTGGGTCCATGCACATAGCAGACATGAGCCGAGGCATCCTCGGGGCGAATGGCATCGTGGGCGGAGGTATCGGCATAGCGGCGGGATCCGCTCTTGCCTCGCAGATGCTCGGCAGCGGCCGGGTCACCATCTGTTTCTTCGGCGACGGGGCTCTCAACGAGGGCATCCTCCACGAGGTGTCCAACCTGGCCGCCATATGGAGACTCCCCTGCGTGTTCCTCTGCGAGAACAACCTTTATGGCATGAGCGGACCGGTCGACGAGATGTTGGCCCTGGGAGAAGACGGCTTCCTCGGACGGCCCGCCGCCTACGGCATACCGGGCATCGAATGCGACGGCATGGACGTCGTCGACGTGTTCCTGGGCGTGAAGGAAGGCGTCGAGCGCGCGCGGCGCGGAGAGGGCCCCACCTACGTCATCGCACACACCTACCGGTTCCTGGGCCATCACGTAGGCGACCCGCTCACCTACCGCGACAAGGATGAGCCGCTCCTCTGGCGGCAACTCGACCCGATCCCCAACTACGGGCGTCTGCTGGTGGAACGGGGCATAGCGTCGGCTTCCGAACTCGAGGCGTGGACCCGGGAGACGGCGGCCTCTGTCAAGGCGGCCGTCGACTACGGGGAAGCGAGCCCCGAGCCCGAGGCCGCCACCGTCATGGAGGGTCTCTTCTCATGAGCGAGCCGCGTTCCCTCACCTATGCCCAGGCGCTGAACGAGGCCTTGCGCGAGGAGATGTCGCGCGACCCGGCGGTCATGCTCATGGGCGAAGACATAGCCGTCTGGGGAGGTGGCGGCGTTTTTGGAGTCACGCGCGGACTTCTCGAGGAGTTCGGGACGGATCGCGTCCGCGATACGCCGATCTCTGAGGCCGGCTTCACCGGGGTGGGCCTGGGGGCGGCCCTCGCCGGTCTGCGTCCGGTCATCGAATATATGTACATCGATTTTTCGATGCTGGCGATGGACCAGATCTGCAACCAGGCTGCGAAGATCCGCTGGATGCTCGGCGGCGGAGTGGACGTTCCCCTCGTCATCCGCGCCCAGCAGGGCGCCGGGCGGGGTAACGGGCCTCAGCACTCCCAGAGCCTGGAGGCCTGGTTCACCCATACTCCGGGCCTGACGGTGGCCCTCCCCAGCACGCCTTACGATGCCAAAGGACTGCTGAAGACCGCCATCCGCAGCAACGACCCAGTGGTCTTTCTGGAACACAAGTTGCTCTACGGGGTGAGCGGGCCGGTGCCCGAGAGCGACTACACGGTGCCCTTCGGGCAGGCCGCGGTCCTGCGAGAGGGCGGAGACGTCACGTGCGTGGGCATCTCGATAATGAACCAAAAGGCGCTGGAGGCCGCGGAGATCCTGGCAACCGACGGGATAGAGTTGGAGGTCATCGACCCGCGCACCCTCGTCCCCTACGATCGCCAGACCGTGGCCCGTTCTATCGTGAAGACCGGCCGGCTCCTCGTGACTCACCAAGCACCGGAGAGGGCCGGCGTCGGAGCGGAGATCGTGGCGTGCGCGCTGGAGGACGCGTTCGACTACTTCGATGCACCGCCCGCGAGAGTCTGCGGCAAAAACGTGCCCATCCCCTACAATCTGGGGCTCGAAGCGGCCGTCATCCCCCAGACCGAAGATATCGTGGAGGCCGCCCGCCGTCTGGTGCGCGGCCTGCCCCCATCCGGAGGTGGGAAACAGTGATCCTCGATATAACGATGCCCGTCCTGGGGCTGACGATGGAGCAGGGAACGATCGTCACCTGGCTGAAAGAGGTGGGCGACGAGGTAGCGGCCGGCGAGCCGCTCTTCATGGTGGAGACCGACAAGGCGACCTCCGATGCTCCCTCCCCGGCCGCAGGCATACTAGCCCGCATCCTCAGCGATGAGGGTGAGACCGTCGCGGTGGGACAGGTGATAGCCTATCTCGCCGAGACGGCGGAGGACATGAAACGCATCCCGGCGGCCCTTGGCGGCGGCATCGAGGGGCAGTCAGAAGCGGCCCAGCGGGAAGTGGATCCCGCCGCGGGCCGGCCGACCCAGCCGCAGGCGACCAGGACTCCTGCCCCTCCGGACGAGGACTCTGCCCCTGCGCCCAACCGGATCCTCGCCTCCCCGCGGGCTCGCGCCCGCGCCCGGACTCTCGGTATCGACCTGACCGCGGCGACCACCGGCTCCAAACGCCTCACAGAAAAGGACGTGCTCGCCATGTCTCCTGAGCCTTCGCAGTTGCAGATCATGCCACTTAGCAGGACCCGCCGGATCATCGCCGACCGGATGACGTTGTCCGCCACCACCATTCCCCAGGTGACGTACACCCTGCGCTGCGACGTTACCGAGGCCATGGCCTTCCGCCGCGGGCTCAAGACGAGTTCGGGCGACAAACACACGGCAGTGTCGCTCGATGCGCTGCTGGTCAGAGCAGCCGCGCTCGCTCTGGCCGCCTTCCCCCCGGTGAACTCGCAGTGGGTGGAGGGCGAGGGCATCCGGCTTCTGCCCCAGGTGAACATAGCGGTGGCCGTAGACCTGCAGGAGCGGGGACTGGTGATCCCCGTCGTGCATGACGCCGACCGACTGGACATCTGGGCGACCGCCGCCGAACTCGACCGGCTGATAACAGGAGCGCGCACAGGCAGGCTGGGGCCCGACGACTACGCCGGAGGCACGTTCACCATCACCAGCTTGGCCCCCCTTGGGGTGGAGAGCTTCAACCCGATCATCGTGCCACCGCAGGCCGCCATCCTCGGCGTGGGCGCGATCGTCGCCACCCCCGTCTTCCAGCGGGACGAGGTGGTGAAACGCCGCATGCTCGCGCTCTCGCTGACCACGGATCATCGGATACTGGACGGAGCGCCGTCGGCCCGCTTCTTGAGCAAGATCCGCGATCTCATGGAGCAGCCTGCAAGACTCGCCGGGTAGCGGCGGCGAGAGCAGGCGTCCGCCGGCACGGCCGCGATCCCCGCTACTGCTCCGTGTCTCGAGACAGGTAGCCCAGCCGGCGCGACAGATCGTCCCCCAGTCTCATCACGCTGCGGATAAGACCGGGCAGCCGCTCTGCGGAGAAGCGTTGGACGATCCCAGAGATGCTCACCGCGGCCACGACGACTCCGCCGGCATCCCGGACCGGAGCGCCGAGCGCGCAGGCATGCAGGGTCACGTCCTCCCAACTCACCGAATACCCACGCTCTCGTATCTCGCGGCGGTCGCGCTCGAGTTCGTCCCGCGAGACCAGAGAATACTGTGTCAAGCGGCGGACGTGTCCTTCGACGACTTCTTCCCACCGGCTATCGGGCAGATGCGCGAGAAGCACGCGCTGCGCCGCGCCGCAGTTGAAAACGGAGTGCCTGCCCGGTTCGAGATAGAGCACCCGTATCTGGTGACTACCATCGAAGCGACGCAGGCAAAGAGCCTCGTTGCCATCCGCAAGCACCAGGAAGGCCGTTTCGCTTGTCTCCTCCGCGGTGGCGGCCAACAGGGGGTCGCCCTGCTTGACCAATTCCATGCTTTTGGCGACGACGCTGCCGAGCCGGAACACCCTGAGGCCAAGCCGGTAATGCCCAGTTCGCTTGTCGAACTCGACCATCTCGGTCGATTCGAGAGTGCCCAGAAGCCTGTGAGTGGTGCTCTTGCTCAGCCCGATCGCCGCGCTGATCTCGGTCAGATTGAGCTCCGGCCGCTCCAGGTTGAACTGCTCCAGTATCGAAACGGCCCGGACAACGGCGCGAACGTTCACATCTGAATCATCCACTCCGACTGGCTGGTCGGCGGGTCCCGTCATAGCATTCCCCTTTTCGCCCTCGGACCTACAGCCCACTTCGCCCAACGCCCGTCGAGCGCGGGAGCAGGTTTTCCATGCAGCGGAACGTCAGACCGTTCTGCGGAATAGGCCCACGATAGCACTGCGGCGGCTCGGGTGGCAAGAGGGGCGAGGCGGGCATGGCACGGGACAAGAGGCGGGGTGTGGCACTAGAAGAAGAGGCCACCCCGAAGGGCGGCCTCTTCTTGCACTGCTCTCTGTGGAGATGCGCGGCGCGCTAGGCTTCGGTCTCGGCCACGACCTCGGTGGGCTCCTTCCCAGCTCCGAACAATCGCACTTTCCGCTGCAGCGGGAACACGAAGAAGTTCCACCTCTTGACAACGAAACCGTAGATTCCAGCCGGGCTCCAGACCGTGACGATGATCGCCAGCAGGCCGAGAACGATGAAATACCACTCGCCGTACTTACTCGTCGTTTCACGGAGCACAAAGTAGATGAGCGTACCGATGATCGGCCCCTCCAAGGTGCCGATACCGCCGATGACCGTGATGAAGATCAGGTACCCCGTCCAGTTGACAGAGAAGGCGGCTGCCGGCTGGACCCGCAGAAGGTGGATGGCCACGATGGCGCCTACCATCGCGCAGCCCGCGCCGGCGATGACGTAGGTGTATAGCTTCATCCGCCACAGGTTCACACCGGTGCTCTCGGCGGCCAGGTCGTTATCCCGGATGGCTTTGAGACCAAGGCCGGTACGGGAGCGCAGCAGGATATACGTGAAGCCTATGGCGATGAGGGAAGCGGCCAGTGCCCACCAGTAGCTTCCCGGCACCCGTACCTCGGTGCCGAGCTTCGTGGCCGCCTGGATGGTTATCCCCGAGCCACCGCCCGTTCGCTTGATGTTGGCGACTATCAATCGCAGGATCTCCGCGATGACCCAGGTGCCGATGGCCAGATAGCCGCCCTTCAGCTTGAAGACCAGTTTCGCCGCCGGAAGAGCGATGATAGCCCCGCCGATGGCCGCGAAGATCACGCCGATGAATGGACTGATGTGCAATACGTCGGCAAACAGCCACAAGGTGTAGGAGCCGATGCCGATGTAACCCTGCTGCCCCACCGAGATGAGGCCTGCGTAGCCCAGCATCAGGTTCCAGAACTGGGCCAGCGCCAGCAGGGTGAAGAAGTCCACCAGCCGGCGGGTCCAGGGGATCCCACCGAACAGCGGGAAGAGCACAAGGACGATGACGATCAGGAGTCCGAAGATGCCAACCATGAGGTTGGTGCGGTTCGCGACCCATACCTGGTACCGCTTACCTTCCAATGGAGCTGTGGTTGCCGTTGTCATGCCGTCACCGTCTTTGGCAGCAGGCCTTGCGGTCTAAAGGCGAGGACGATCACGAAGACCAGATGCCCCACCAGGATGGACCACGCCGAGCCGAACGCCTGGGCACCCAGGGTCTGGGAGAGCCCAAGGATGACGCCTCCAAGGAGAGTCCCCCAGCCCGAGCCCATGCCGCCGATGATGACGGCCTCGAACGCGAAGATGAGGCGCTGGCTACCAAGGAGGGGATCAAACGTGGTACGGATGCCCATCATCACACCGCCGATGGCGCCGATCAGTAGCGCGACGCCCATGGCCATGGCCCAGATGTGCTTGGTGTTGATGCCCATCAGACGAGCCGCTTCCGTGTCGTCGGAGACGGCGCGGAATGCGCGGCCCATCTTGGTCCGGCCCATATAGGTCTGCAGCACCGTGATGACAACGATCGCCATGAGGAAGATGATCAGGGGAAGCCAACCGACTGCCAGCCTGTCGTTGATCTTGATGCTGAGGTTCTCGACCCTTCCCGCGTCAAGACCCTGCGAGTTGGCGGTGAATGCGAGCAGCAAGGCGTTCTGGAGCACCATCGAGATCCCAAAGGTCACGATTACCCCGGCGACATCGCCCTTGCCTACAACGAAGTTCAGAAGTCCCGTTTGCAGTAGATAGCCGACGATGAACATGATCACCATCGTGATGGGGATGGAGTAGAAGGGGTTGAATTGAAACGCGTTGACCAGCATCAGGGCGACGTATGCCGGGAGAATGGTCAAGTCGCCGTGTGCGAGGTTCGTCAGCCGCATGGTACCGAACACCAGCGAGAGGCCGACGGCAAACAGAGAATAGAGGCCGCCTAGGAGAATGCCCTGGACAGCAGCGTTTAACCAGTCCATGTCTATACCCCGAAGTAGGCAGCGGTTATCTGTTCATTGGTCAGCTCGTCGGGCCGACCCTGGAGCGCGATGCGCCCCTCGAGGAAGCAGGCCACGTGCGAAGCCACGGTCAGCACGTGCTGGACGTCCTGTTCCACCACCAAGATGGTGCAACCGTTGGAGATCAAGGTGGGGAAGGAGTCATAGATCCGCTTGATGACCACCGGGGCCAGACCCAGGGAGACCTCGTCCATGAGGACGAGGCGGGGGTTGGCCATAAGGGCGCGGCCGATGGCGAGCGCCTGCTGTTCTCCGCCTGAGAGCCCCGCCGCCTGCCGCTTCTTGAGAGGCTGGAGCAGGGGGAAGAGTTCGTAGATGGTGTCGGTGGTCCAGGGGCCTTTGCGGTTCCGGTAGGCCCCGATGATGAGGTTCTCGTTCACCGTGAGGCTGGGGAACACCCGGCGACCCTCCGGTACCGAGGAGATGCCGACCTCCACCCGCTTGTAGGTGGGCATGTGGTCGATGGGCTGACCGTCGAACAAGATGCGGCCCCGGCGAGGTACAAGCACTCCGGCCACGGTCTTCAGCATGGTGGATTTGCCGGCCCCGTTGGCGCCGATACAGGCGAAGATCTCGCCCTCGTCGATCTTGATGTTGACATCGTAGAGGGCTTGGAAATCCTCGTAGTAGACGCTGGCGTTTTCGATCTCGAGAAGGCTCATGCCGGCGTCCCTCCCATGTAGCAGGCCTGGACTTCCTGGCTGTTCATGACCTCGTGTGGATCGCCCTCGCACAGCTTGCGCCCGAACTGGATGACGGTGATGCGGTCGACGATCGCGAGAAGAGCATGCACGATATGCTCGATCCAGACGATGGTGATCCCCGTCGCCCTGAGCTTGCGGATCTCCTCCAGGAGTTCCTGCACCTCGGCCTCGGTGAGACCGCCGGCGATCTCGTCTAAGAGCAGCAGTTTCGGGTCGGTCGCGAGTGCCCGGGCCAACTCGAGACGCTTGCGCTCGAGCAGGGTGAGCGAACCGGCCAGAACGTTTATCTTCTTCTCCAGCCCGGTTATCTCGAGAATATCTATGCAGTGCTCGTAGGAGGCTCTTTCTTTCATGTTGCGACCGTGGGTGGCTCCCACCAGGACGTTCTCGAACACGGTCATGCCCGAAAAGGGCTTGGGGATCTGGAACGTGCGGCCGATGCCCTGGCGGCACCGCTCATGCTTGGAGAGGTGGGTGATGTCCTTGCCGCCAAAGATCACCTTGCCGTCGTCGGCTTGCACCGCTCCGGTGATGAGGTTGAACCACGTGGTCTTGCCGGCCCCGTTGGGACCGACTATCCCGAGGGCCTCTCCCTCCTCCACGCTGATGCTGAGGTCGTCGATGACCAAGACCCCTCCGAACGACTTGCGAAGGCCTTGGGTTTCTAAAGCTACCGTCAAGTGGATCCACCTCCGTCCGTCATCCCAGTACCCCTTCCTTCCCTGTGTGTGTGTTACTCCGCAGGGCCCGTCCCGGAATGGTCCCAGCATGCAGTCACACAGAATGTCATACGACGCCGCCTGAGGTCAAGGAAAACAGGCCCAAAAGATGCCCGCACGAGCTTCTGTTGCGCCAGAAACGGGCTGCCGCGCGCTTTCACGCGCGGCAGCCCCGAAAATCAACACACGGACCTAGCCTCCGCGCGTCTAGACGTACTCTTGCACCTTGTCCTGAATCGGGATGCCTAGGTCTTTGGCAGCCGCGGTGCTGACGATGGTGAGGTCGAACGGATAGGTCGTGCCCGTCCGCCACTGGCCACCCACGAGCGGGGTCTTGTAGACGTTCTCGGTGATGTGGCAGGGGCCGACCTGGAACGGCGGCTTCGCCCCGACGATCGGAGCTGTGAAGTCGATCGGACCGCCGATGGTATCGAGCTTGGTGGTCTTGACGGCCTGGATGATCGCCTCTTTGTCGTCCACGTTGGTGGCCCGTTTCAGAGCGTCCACCGCCATCTCGAAGACGATGAAATGCAGCAGTGGCTGAGTCCACTGGGCATTGTCATTTGCCGCGGTGAACTTGTCCGCGAACTCCTTGCAGGTCTCACCCAGGAGCGACGAAGTGAACGGGTGGCTCGGGGTCCACCACACCTCGGTGGTGAGGTTATTGGCGATGTCGCCGAGAGCCTCGACCGACTGCGGGAAGAGGAGAGCCTTGGCGTACGTGGCCAGCTTGGGCTTCCACCCCTGCTGGATGGCCTGCTTCCAGAAGTTGGTGAAGTCCGGCGGGATGAACACGCCCATGCCGATCTCGGCGCCCGCCTTCTTGAACTCGGCGATCTGGCTGGTGAAGTCTTCGGTCCCGACCTGATACTGGCTGGGCACGACGGCGGTCAGGCCGGCCGGCGTATACACTGGTTCCCAGCCGGGGAGCCATGCGTTACCGTCGGCGTCGTTCGGGTACATGGCGCCGACGACCTTGTTGTTGGGCACCTGACTCCACATATCGAGGAACGTCGCCTGGACGTCCTCCAGACCCCAGAAGGTGTGATACGTCCACTTGAACACCGCCTCCAGGTTCCCCTGGCTGCGGCCGGCGACGTACGGCTGCCACGGGCAGTCGTTGGTGATACAGGGCGTTCCACCGGCCTCGGCCTGGTCGGCCACCGGGTTGACGGTGTCGGGCGTGGAGGCCGCTGTGACGAGATCGACCTTGTCGTTGTTGATGAGGTCGCCCGTCACCTGAGCAGCGCGGGCCCCATCGGACTGGCTGTCCTTGACTATGATGCTGACCGGGTGCTTCTTGCCGTCACCGCAGACAATGCCGTCGCCGATTGCTTCCTCTGCCCTGTCGACGCAGTACTTGTCGGGCACGCCGAAGGAGGCCAATCCCCCGGTCAACGGGCTGACGAAGCCGATCTTGATCTCGCGGCCCATCTCGGCGGCGGCACTGACCGTAGTGGTCGCGCCCGCGGCGGTAGTGGTGGTCGCAGCTGCGGCGGTAGTGGTCGTCGCCGGAGCGGCGGTCGTGGTCGTCGTTTCCTCGGCTTCACCGCAGGCGGCAACAAGCCCGCCCAGTCCGCCCGCTACGCCGATCGTCGCACCCGCGACGCCGGCCACTTTGAGGAACTGGCGGCGGCTGACTGAAGACTTCAGCAGCCCTTCATCTTTCTCTGACATTTCCCCTCCTAGGGATAGATCACAGTACGAATTCATGATAGGCCCGATAGGCTTGTTGAGACAACCCCCTACCGGTCCTCCGGTAGCTTATCAGCTGCGGGCTTCGACGCTTATCCACCTCCCTCTTTAGGTTGTTGGGTTCGCCGAAGACGTGGGCGTCAGTTGACGGGGAGCTTGAAGAAGTCCCTCGGGTTCTGGTAGCACACCTTGTCGATGGTGGCCTTGTCGAGGCCGAACAGCT
This sequence comes from uncultured Actinomycetota bacterium, assembly GCA_963783835.1. Taxonomy (GTDB): domain Bacteria; phylum Actinomycetota; class Thermoleophilia; order RBG-16-64-13; family RBG-16-64-13; genus CAIQPS01. The sequence goes on along the minus strand of CAWAOX010000015.1, from coordinate 162,936 downwards.
TCATGGCCAGGATGACCCGGGGCACCATGAAGTAGTCGTTCCCCTCGCCGCCCAGTTCCGAGTTGATGATGATCTTGTCGCGCATCTCCGGATGGTCGATGACGTAGCGGGCCGCGGGCTCGGGCGGCATCTTGTCCCAGCAGATGGACAAACCGACCATGCCTCCGGTCTTCGCCCTGTAATCCAGGCTCTCTTCTCCGGCGTGATCGAACACGCAACGCTCTACCGGGAAGCCCTCCTCTTTGATGATGTCGAACACCTGGGGAAGCACCGTCTTGCCCTGGGGTGCCAGGCGGATGGGGGTATGAAGTATCACGGGAAGATCGTGGGCCTTCGCGATCCGCAGATGCTCCCGGAAGAGATCCTTCTCGTACTCGGTCGCCGTGTCGAGACCGATCTCGCCGAGGGCGACTACCCGCTCGTTCTCGAGAAAGTCGGGCAGCTTGGCCAGACATTTCTCGGTGTCGGCGCGATTCACGCCAAAGAAGGGCACGGACAGGCTGGTGAAGAGCTCGAAGCCGAGCGTCTTCGCGGTGGTAGTCTCCATACCGAGAAAACGCTCCCACAGGAGCTGCACCGCGTCCGCGTCGCGGCTACCGAGGAACATATGTGGACTGGGGACGACAGCCGCCTCCATGCCCATCATGACCAGCTTCTGGAGCTGTTTGTCCTCGACCATGTCGGTGTGCAGGTGGGCATCGATGAAACGCATGGTCAGATCACTCCTTAGGTCTTTGGTGGAAAAGCTGGTACCGGTCGCCGCGGCACAACCTCACTCGTCGATGGCCGCAATGGCGTCGATCTCGACCAGGCAGCGCGGATCGGTAGCCAGGCGCTGCACCTGAACGGTGGTAGAGGTGGGCTTGTAGGCGCCCATGTACTCGTTCCACACCTTATTGAGGTCGTCCTGCAGATCGAGGTTGGTGAGGTAGCGCTTGCAGTGGACGACGTTCTCCAGGGTCCCGCCGGCCGCTTCGACGGACTTCTTGAGGTTCTCCATGGTCATGCGGGCCTGGGTGAGCATGTCCGGCGGGATGCTGTCGAACTCCGCCGGGATGTGAGGGTGGCTGTGATACACGGGAGCAGCCGTCACACCCGCGAAGAACAGGATGCTTCCCCCGGTGACCTTGATCGCGGGCGAATACGGCATCATGACGTCGGGCCGATCCGGCCATTCGACGTGCTCGATCTTGACACTCATCGGTCGCTCCCTTTACTCGTTGCACCTCATGCCGCCGAGGCAGCAAGGCGGGGCCCGCCCCTCGCGGGGCGGGCCCCCGACTCTTCACCAGATCTTCAAACCCGTGTCACCGCCGCAGGTCGGTGTCACGCCTTCCACATGGCGATGTCGCCGATGTTCATGTCCTTCTTGGTGACATCGACGGGGCCGACCTTCTGGGCCAGGTAACCGGACTTCTCGATGAGCAGCGTGTAGGTGCCGTTCTTGAGGTCCTTCAGCCAGAAGTCGCCGTAGCTGTCGGTGGTGGCGGTCAGCTTGCCACCGGTCTCGTTGTTGGTCGCGGTGACCTTGACGCCCTCGAGACACTCGTCGGCTTCCTGATCGAACACCGCGCCCGCGATGAACTTCTTGGGCTTGCCGATGTAGAAGACCCGAGGTTTGACCGTGAGTTCCGGCTTGAGCGGCTCGGCCTTGGCGACCAGTTCCTTGATCTTCGGATCGTCTTCGTCGCCGAAGGTGAAGGCGCCGGTGGGACAGGCGTCGGCGCAGCGGGGCTCGGTCCAGCCGTCGTCCAGCAGGTGCGCGCAGAACGTGCACTTCTGGGCGATGTTGAGAGCGTCGTTGAAGTAGATGACGTTCTCGTAGGGGCAGGCGGTCAGGCACATCTGGTTGCCACGGCACTTGTCCGGATCGATGATGACGATCCCGTCGTCACGCTTGTAGATGGCGTGGACGTTGCAGGACTTGATGCAGGGGGCGTCGTCGCAGTGCTGGCAGATGCTGTGCTCGTAGGTGACCTTGACTTTGGGTACCTGGCCGCGCACGTTGTCGTACACCTTGTTCCAGAACTGGCCGGTGTCGGGCTGCGGTTTGGCGATGGGCGACCAGTCGTTGGCGACATGCTCGTCCTTGCAGGCGATCTGGCAGTTGTAGCAGCCGTTACAGATGTCGTAGTTGATGACCAGGACCTTGCCCATCATTCACCTCCTAGGATGCAGGCCTCTAATCCGGGACCCGCACAGGGGTGGAAGGGCCGCTCGAACGCCGCTGGGTACTTCCGCTTGAGCGCTTCCATGTCGGTCTTCTCGATGTCGACCAGGAAGCCGCTGACCGCGTGGCCCACCGCGTTCTTCGAGGTGGTGTTGCGCGGGACGATCGTGTTGATCGCACCGCCGCGGTCGATGACGCCAGGATCGATGGGATCCCATTTGGCGCCGTGGTCGATGTAGACCACATCGGGCATGATGCGCTCGGTCACGTAGGCCGCGCCTAGGACGGTGCCGCGGTCGTTGAAGATGGAGACCACGTCGCCGTGCTTGATGCCGCGCGACTCAGCCAATGACGGATGCAGCCAGACCGGGTGGTACTGATATCCATCGGGACCGGTGATCTTGCAGGTCTCGATCTCCCGGAGCCAGGTGATGTCCTCGTGCTGCGAATGGACGCTCCAGCGCGGGTGGTTGGAGATTACGAGAAGGGGATACTTCTTGCCTCTCTCGGTGCCCAGAGTCTCTTCGTGGCTGATCCCTTCGGCCACCCACTTGGGCACAGGGGGCCGTTCGAGGTCGTCGGGGAAGTTCTCCTTGAGGCCCGTGGATTCGAACTCCAGAAGGCCGGTGGGAGTCGTGAGAGGATTCTTCTTGGGATCTTCGTAGAACCTCTGGAATCCGGCAGGTTCGTCTTCCCACTTGTCGGCAGTCGGGATCACGAGGTAGCCCTTGTCCTGCAGATCTTCCCACGTGATGAGGTCTGAGCAGCGGGAGGTCTCGTAGCCGTATCTGATGAGCTCCGGGATGCTCTTGCCGCCGGTGTACTCCTCGAGCAGACCGAGCCGGTCGGCGAGCATGCAGACGATCTCGTAGTCGCTGAAGGACTCTGCAAGAGGTTCGACGCACTTGTGCTCGGGGAACAGCAGGTTGTACTGACCGCTGAAGATATCGCCGGCGATATCGTCCTCTTCAAGCTTGGTGTTGACCGGGAGGATGATGTCGGCCAGGAGAGCGTCGTTCTCCAGCCAGGGGTGCTGGCACCACATGAACTCGATGTCGGGGTGCCGCATGGCCCGAATGTAGCTGTTGCCGTCGTTCCAGCAGGTGATCCAGGACGGGGAGTCGGTCCACACGGCGTGGATCTTGGAGCAACCTTCGGCCGGGTAGGACCGGTGGACGAACTGGTCTTCGCGCGGGGCCGTCTCGGACTCGCAGCCCCACCAGTCACACTCACCCTCGAGTATAGCCTTAGGAACGTAGGTCTTCGGCAGTGACGGGTGGTTCAGATCGGACGGGTGGCCGCCGGTATACGCGGAGCGCAGGTTCGGCACGCGGAAAGGCTTGGGCTGTGCGTACTGATCCGGATAGTCGAAGAGGCCCCACTCGATCATCTTCACCTGGTTGATGCCGGGTTTGCCCAGTCCCTGCATGGCCAGGCAGATGTTCTGCAGGCGGGCGGGCTCGGTGGCGTAAGGGCCGCGGATGCCGGGGCCGCCGTTGCCGATGACCACGCTGGTGCGCTTGGAGGCCCATTCCTTCGCCAGGGCTTTGATGACCCGCGACGAGACGCCGCAGATCGGTGAGGCCCATTCCGGGGTCTTGGGAACGCCGTCCTCGTCACCCATGACGTAGGCTTCGAACGCCTCGACGCCCACTGCGTGAGTTCTCAGGTATTCCTTGTCGTAGGTGCCGTCTTTGAACCACTGGTAGCAGACGGCCAGGTAGAGAGCGGCGTCCGTGTTGGGGAGCACCGGGATCCACCGGTCGGCGTGCACGGCCGCGGCGTAGTTGAGGTCGGGGCACACGTAGATCTGCTTGATGCCGAGGTCGGTGTACCAGTAGCTGAGGCGGCTGGGAAGCTGACCCTGCCAGCCCCACGGGGTGGTTTCCTGGTCGCAGCCCCAGAACAGGAGCAGCTCGCAGTTCTTGGCCACGTCGTAGAGCAGGTTACTCTGCTTGCCCTGGCCCACCGGCTCGCATCCCCAGAAGTGCTTGCTGCCCCACCACCAGCCTTCCCAACTGTCGGGCTGCCGGATCTGGAGGGTGTAGCCTCCCCAGAGCGGGAGGAGCTTGCGGCCGGCGCCGTGACAGGCCTGCACTACCTTGTTCTCGCCGTGCTGGTCGCACTGATAGAGAAGGGCCGTGGGGCCGTACTTTTCCTTGAGCCGGTTCATCTCGCTTACGATGGTGTCGAGCGCTTCGTCCCAGGAGATACGCACGTACTTGCTGACGCCCCGGTTCTGCGGGTTCCGTTCGCCGTTGGGATCCCAGTCCACCCTCTTCATGGGATAGCGAACGCGGGCGGGAGAGTAGACGCGCTTTTTGTACGCGATGGAATACGGCGGGATGAGCGTCTTCATGCTCGGTTCGAACGTCTGCCCCCGCACTACCATCTTCCAGGGGTTCATGGACTTCTCGGGGTCATACTTCCAGTCGTAGTGCATCGGGCGGATGCGAATGATCTTGCCGTCCTTCACATCCACCATCGAGGCATTGGACCCGTTCTCGGGGACCCCGCAGAAGCTGATGTCCCTGATGAGCGTCTTCTCACCGGACTTGCCGTTCGGGGCTCTGTCTTCTGCCATCCTACCTCCTTCCGTTTCCCTGCTATTCCGCTCAGCGGAATAGCTATTCCGTCATTGCGACCTATCTAGTGTGCCACGCACCAAGGCCCTCAGTCAATCCTCCGCCGCTGTCGGCGGCGCGTCAAGCAGCGCTTGCCCAAAACGGCTAGCGCCCCGTTGCGTCGGCGACCGACGTGCTGCGGAAGTAGGCCGTCATCTCGGCGGCCTTCGTCTTGACTGCTTCAGCATTCTTCCCGCGGGCCGCCGGTCCAAAACGGTCTGACGGCGCCACGAGCGTGAGGACGGCCAGTGCGTCTCCCCCCGGCCCGAAGACGGGAGCGGACACGGCGCAGACGCCAAGGTCCTGCTCCTCGAGATCGTAAGCGACCCCGTCCGTCGCCGCCTTCGTCAGCATCAGCGCCAGCTCGTTCGGATCGGTCGTCGTGTACGGGGTGAACTTGACCTGCGGCTCTCTCAGAAGCCGGGCCCTCTCCTCCACGGACCGCAGCGCGACGTACATCCGGACCGCGGAGTTCGCCATGTTCCCCAGAATTCGCCCTGTGGGCAGGTTGGGCTTGAACGGGTGAGAGGTCGCGACCTGATCGACGACGACGGCGCCCTGCGCACTCTCGACCGTCAGTTCGACGGTCTCCCCCGTCTCCTTCGCCAGGTCTTCCAGGAAAGGATGGGTAGAGCGGACGAAACTGACGTACGAAAGCGTCAGGTAGGCTCCGGGGATCATCGCCCGCCCGAGGTGATAGCGTTCGGTATCGGGATCGAAGACCGCAAACTCCTTCCACTCCAGGGTGCGAAGCATCCGGTAGGCGGTCGTCTTGGAAATGCCGGTCCGGGCGCAGATGTCGTTGAGGTTCCACTCCGGGTGCTCCACGTCGAAGAGCGCAAGTATGGTGAGACCCCGGGCAAGCGCCTGGACGTAGAGCTCGCTCTCCTCTTCGGAGCGCCCGCCCAACGAAGCTCTCGGCCGCCCTCCCGCTCTAGCCACGCGACTGCTCCATCATCACCCCGGCGATGCAGGGGCCTGCCGTGTTGTGGCACTCCCGTTCGAACGCCTCCGGATACCTGCGCTTGAGGGCCTCCAGATCGGTCTTCACGACCTCGGCCAAGAACCCCGACACCACCATACCGACGGCGTTCTTCGAAGTAGTGTTGCGCGGCACGATGGTGTTGATGGCGCCGCCCCGGTCGATCTCGCCCGGCTCGATCGGATCGTATTTGGCCCCGTGATCCATGCCGACCACGCCGGCCATGATGCGCTCGGTCACGTAGGCGCCGGCGAGCACGATCCCCCGCTCGTTGAAGATGCTGACCACGTCGCCCTGTTTGACGCCCCGGGCCTCGGCGTCCTCTGGGTTCATCCAGAGCGGATGATACTGATAGCCATCGGACCCCCGCACCTTGCAGGTGTCGATCTCCCGGAACCAGGTCACGTCGTCGTGCTGGGAGTGGACTCCCCAGCGGGGATGGTTGCTCATGACCAGCAGCGGATACTTCTTGCTCCGCTCGGTGCCGACCGTTTCTTCGTGCGTCTCCCCCTTGGCGATCCACTTCGGCACGGGCCCCCGCTCGTCGTCGCCCGGGAAGTGATCTGCCAGTCCGGTGGCGTAGAACTCCAGCCTGCCGGTCGGCGTCGTGAGAGGATGACCCTCCGGGTCCTCGTAGAACTCGATCATGCCGGCCGGGATCTTCTCCCAGTCCGGATCCGGCGGCACGACGAAGTAGCCCTTCTCGTTCAACTCCTCCCAACTCACCAGGCCGCGCGCCCCTGAGGTCTCGTAACCGGTCCTGACCAGCTCCGGCACGGTCTTGCCGCCCGTGTACTCCTCCAGCATCCCCAAGCGGTCGGCGATCTTGCATACGATCTCGTAGTCGCTGAACGATTCCGCCAGGGGATCGATACATCTTGGCTCCAGGAAGAGCAGGTTCATCTGGCCCCCGAACACGTCGCTGCCGATGTCGTCCTCCTCCAACTTCGTGTTGGCAGGCAGGAGCACGTCGGCAAAAAGGGCGTCGTTCTCCAGCCAGGGGTGTTGGCAGAAGATGAACTCGATCGATTCGTCCCGCATCGCCCGGATGAAGTGGTTGCCGTCGTTCCAGCAGGTGATCCACGACGGTGAATCGGTCCAGATCAGGTGGATCGGGGAGGCGCCTTCGACCGGATACTCATAGTGCACGAACTGGTTCTCGCGGGGAGCGAACTCCTCTTCGGCGCCCCACCATTCGACCGACCCCTCCAGGATGGCTTTCGGCACCAGGCTCTTGGGCACGAAGTTCGGGTTGGTGTCGCCCGGGGTGCCGCCGGTGTATGCGGCCAGAATGCTCGTGAACACCGAGGGGGCCGGTGGCGACAGCTGCTCGTCGTCGTGGTGCAGGCCCCACTCGATCATCTTGGATTGATTGCAGCCGGGCCTGCCGAGGCCCTGCATGGCGAGGCAGAGGACCTGCAGGCGCGCGGGCTCCGTGGAATACGGCCCGCGAATGCCTGGGCCGCCGTTCCCGATGACCACGGTCGTGCGCTTGGAGGCCCATTCATTCGCCAGCGCCTTGATGGTCCGCGAGGGCACACCGGTGATGGGCGCCGCCCATTCCGGGCTCTTCGCTTGCCCGTCCTCCCTGCCCATGACGTAATCCTCGAACTTGTCGACGCCGTAGGCGTGGGTATCGAGATACCCCTTGTCGTACGTCCCGTTCTTGAACCACTGGTGGCAGATAGCCAGATAGAGAGCAGCGTCGGTGTTCGGGAGGATGGGGATCCACTTGTCGGCGTGCACCGCGCTGGCGTAGTTGCAGTCCGGGGCGATGTAGATCTGCCTGATGCCGAGTTCGGTCCACCAGAAGCTGAACCGGCTGGGGAGTTGCCCGCCCCAGCCCCAGGTGGTCGTCTCCTGGTCGCACCCCCAGAACAAGAGGAGTTCGGCGTTCTGGGAGATGTCCCAGAGCAGGTTCTTCTGCGGCATCTGCTGCCCCACCGGCTCGCACCCCCATACGTGCTTGGCTCCCCACCACCAGCCCTCCCAGCTGTCCGGCTGCCGCACCTGGAGGGTATAGCCCCCGAAGAGACGAAGAAGCTTGCGCCCGCACCCGTGCGGGCCGTGCACCACCTTGTTCTCCCCGTGCTGGTCGGACTGGTAGAGGATGGCGGTGGGCCCGTACTTCTCTTTGATACGCAGCATCTCGCTGATGACGATATCGAGCGCCTCGTCCCAACTGATGCGCACGTATTTGCTGACCCCCCGGTTCTGAATGTTGCGGCCGCCCGGGCCTTCGGAGCCCGGTGCGCCGGCCGGGTCAAAATCCACCCGCTTCATCGGGAAGCGGATACGCGCCGGGGAGTAGACGCGCTTCTTGTAAGCCAGACTGAGGGGCGGGATGAGGCTCTTGTCGCTCGGCTCGAAGGTCTTACCTCTGGCGTGCATGACCCAGGGTTTGACTTCTTCCTTCGTATAGCGCTCGTAGTACCGGGCCGGCCGGATGCGGACGATCTTGCCGTCCTTCGCGTCCACCATGGCCGCGTTGGCGCCGGCTCCCACTCCGCACCAACTCAGATCGCGGACGATCGTCCGCTCCTCGCCCGTCCGGCTCTTCTCGCTGCCCCGCATGTCGCCCCCTTAGTGCGCACTCCCCCGGTCGGAGGTCCGCCGCCGCCAATAAGCATAACTCCGCGCGGCGCCCGCGGGGACTCAGCCGAGAGCGAGCTTCTTACCGGCCTCGTACGCCCGGATCTTGAGATCTGCGTCGCGGTCGGCTGCCTCGGGATCGTACGCACCGGCGCAGACGATGTTCTCGACCAGAGTCGAAGCCGAATGTGGGGAACATCGCGGCAGTGTACTCGAAATAGGATTCGAACAGAGCTGGGGTCGTCCATGCCCTGCGTGTACACGGTGACCATCTTCTTGGTGCCAAAACGCGGCCTGTACTCGATGTCGGTCAGCGGGTAGAGCCTGTCGTAGAGGTTCTTGACCGGACCGGTCATCTGCATGTGATAGATCGGCGACCCGACCACCACGGCATCGGCCGTCTTGACCTTCTGAAGCGCTTCGTGCAGTTCGTCGTTGATCACGCAATCGTCTGTCATGCGACAGGCAAAGCAGCTCTGGCATGCCATGAACTTCATCTTGAAGAGCGTGTAGAACTTGACCTCGGCGCCATGGTCGCGCGCGCCCTTGGCAATAAGGTTCAGCAGCGTCGCCGTGTTGCCGTCCATCCGCGGGCTGCCGTTGAAGATCACGATCTGTTTCACAAGCGCCTTCCTGGGCCACCCGGACGACGCCGCCTACGCTAAAGGGGAGGGCTCTGCGCAGCAAAGCCCTCCCCGTCATTCTATTGCCGGCCTCTGGAACCTACAGTCTGATGAAGCCCAGGTTCATGGACTCGCCCTTGACGGTCACCGTCGTCGGAGTACTTCCTGCCGGCCGCGTCCACCTTGAGTGTGTATTCGCCGTCATCCAACCCGTCGAACTTGAACTCCCCGAAGAAGTTGGTGGTCCGCGTGGCCAGAACAGAGGTATCGAGGCAGTTGGCCACGCCGGCGCCCGAGAGGGTACACGCGATGCCGCCTTCCTTGGAGTGAAGCGTCACCGAGGCGTTCTCGAAGCAGTCGCCGTCGACCAGCACTCCGGCGGTGATGAAGTTCTTGGTGAACTTGTACAGGTTCTTATAGAGGGTGTGCGGCTTGGTCCCCAGCTCCGCGCAGGTAGGCTTCGAGGCCCTCGGCCTCGATCATCTTCTGCGTCTCTTCAGGCTCGATGAAGTACGTGGCCATGGCCTCGGTGGGGCAGGAATGCGTGCACCGGGTGGTGTGCGGCTTCCAGGTGGGATCGTCGATCAGGTGGGTGCAGAAGATGCACTTCTGGCCGATGCCGAGCTCCTCGTTCCACCAGATGGCGCCGTACGGGCAGGAGTCGACCAGGGCCTTGTTGCCCTTGGCCTTCTCCATGTCGATCATCACGATCCCGTCGGGACGGCGGGTGATAGACCCGTTGGACGCGTCGATGCACGGGGCGTTCTCGCAGTGCTGACACGGCACCGGGAGATAGGCTACGTCGTTGCGCGCGTACTGCCCACGTTCGCGCCGCAGGATGTCCACCCAGCGGTGTCCGTGACGGGGCTGGGCGGCCGTGTAGGCGCGGCCAATCGTTGCCGACGAACTCGTCTTTGTCGGCCATAAAGCAGTTGTTGCAGTCATGGCACCTGGCAACATCGATAACCTTATACCATTGCTTCATCTTCGCTGACTCCTTATCGGTCGATGCAAGACCGGTCGATTCGTCCGCACTCAGTCGATCTCGTAGATGCCGCCGTCCCACTTCTCGACTTCGATCTGCATGGTGTTGGGAGCCATGCCCGAAGCATACTTGGACATGTACCGATCCGGCGAAAGGATGTTCACACAACCGCCGCGATCAGCGGACTTGCCCGGTTTGCCGAGCGGGTTGTACTCCGCACACGACTCGTAGGCGTGCACGGTGCCGGGCTGAGTCCTCTCCCCCACCTGAGCGCACAGGATGACCGAGCCCCGATCGTTGAAGGCGCGGACCAGGTCGCCGCTCTTGATGCCGCGGGCGGTCGCATCGACGCTGTTGATGCGGATGATCCAGTAGTAGTGACCGTCCAGCAGGACGCGATGGTCCTTGATGTCGTTCATGAAGCTGTCCTTGCCGTCACCCATGGTGTGGAAGGAGAAGCGGGGGTGCGGAGCCAGCATGCCCAGCGGGTACTTCTTGGCAAGCTCGCAGCGCGGACCCTCCCAGGCAGGCACGTACGTGTGCATGGCTGGACGGTGTTCGTCCACGAAGCCCTGCTCTTCGAAGTTCTTGAGGCTGGTGGAGATGAACTCGACCTTGCCGGTGCTCGTCTGCAGGCCCTTGCGGCCCACCTGGTTGTTGAGGCGCGGGCCCCAGTCGGGCGTGTCTTTCTCGCGGCCCTCGGCGAACCAGCGCAGAGCCGGGGTCTTCTTGCGGGCCGGGTTGTCCGGCACGACGAAGTAGCCCTTGTCGAAGAACTCCTGGAAGGTCATGTGCTTCGGCATGTCGGTGGCGTTGTAGTACTGCTCCACCCACTGGAGATCGGTCTTGCCCTCACTGAACATCGGCCCGATGCCCAGCTTGTCGGCGATCATGCAGTAGATGTCGTAGTCTGACTTGGATTCGCCCTCCGGCTCGATGCACTTCGCCTGCAGCGAGATCACGCGATGGTTGCACTGCCCATACGTGTCGGGGATGTAGCCGGAGCAGTTGGCGAACTCAGAGATATCCCAGCGCTCGAAGTTGGTGCACGCCGGCAGGATCAGGTCGGCGAAGGGCACCTCACCCTCGAACCAGATCGACTGGCTCACAACGAACTCAAGACTCGGATGCGTATACATCTGCGCGTAACGGTTCGTCGCGGTCATGGTCCCGATCCACGGGCCGCCGTACTTCCACAGCATCTTGATCTTCGGATAGCCGGGGGCCGGATACTGGTACTGGTGAAACTGATGCTGGATGTCGCCGCCGCAGAAGCCCTTGCCCGACCACTGGAACTTGCCGTCCATGATGCAATCGGGCACCTTCAGGCGCGGGATGTGCTGGCCGGCGGTGGTGTTGATGTTCGAAGGCGACGGGAACGTGGTCTTGCCGTCGAACATGCGCCACGCGAACTTGAAGCCAGCCGCGGAGTTCTCGCAGTCGCCCGAGATACCACCCTCGGCGTAACCCGGGAAGTAGAAATCGTAGTCGACAGGCGTGCCCTGCGTGGTGGAATAGATGTTGGAGCCGGGCTTGCCCATCCCCTGCATAGTGGCAAGGGCGATCATGCCGCGGGCCCACTCGATGCCGTGCGAAGCGCGGCAAGCGCCGCCCCAGCCGCCGAGACCCCCGGCAGCCAGCATGGTCTTCTTCTTGGCCCACTCGCGCGCGAGCGCACGGATCTCGCGGAGCCGGCACTCCGGACTCCTCTTCGGCCCACTCGCAAGTCTTGGGAACACCGTCGGTCTTGCCCAGGACGTAGTCGGCCCACTCCTCGAAACCGTGGGCGTGCGTAGCCACGTATTCCTTGTCGTAGGTGCCTTCGGTCAGCCAGGTGTAGGCGATGGCAAAGGAGAGGGCGTGGTCGGTGCCGATCTTGGGCGAGAACCACTTGTCGCCGATGAGACCGGCGGTATGGTTGTAGAACGGGTCGATGAAGACCATCTTGATGCCCAGGTCCTTCATCCAGTAACGGCGGACCGTGGATTCGTGCGCGGAGTAGATGCCGGTGTTCACTTCCGGGTCCGACGACCAGAAGACGATCATCTCGGTATTCTGTAGGGTGTCCTCGAGCAGGTCGTACTGCTCGGGGTTGCCGAGACGCCAACTGAAGCCCCACATGTGCATGCCGCCCCAGTGCCAGCCTTCCCAGCTGTCCGGGTTGTGATCGGCATAGGTGAAGCCCATCATGTTCATGAAGCGGAAGTACGTGCTGTGCCGGTAGCCGACGTTGCCCCACATGTGATGGGAGCTGGGGCTCGACAGGATAGCGGCCGGCCCTGCCTCGCGCTTGGTCCGGTTGATCTCGCTCACAAGCAAATCGACGGCTTCATCCCACGAGATTTGCTCGTAACCCGAGACGCCGCGATTCTCGATGTTGCGCTCCCCGTCCGGGTCGAAGTCAACGCGCTTCATGGGGTACTTGATCCGCTTGTCGGAGTAGATCATGGACTTGAAGCCGGCCGTGTAAACCGAGTAGGTCGTTTTGCGTGGCGGGGTGAAGGTCCGTCCCCTGGCCTCGATCTTCCACGACGACGCGTCTACGCTGTCGTCGAAGTCCATAGGCGTGATCCTGACGATCTTGCCGTCCTTCACGTCGACGAACACCGGCCCACCCGTCGATGAGTTCGTCATGCGGACTGTTTCACCCATTCCCCACCTCACTTTGTTTCTTGCGCGGACTTTCGCTTCTTGAGCACGCACGGGCGGCCCCGCCAGAACACGCTCATCGTCTGAACGCTTCTTCCCTGATTCTGTACTTCTTACTATACGGTAGCGCCTTCCGCCGGCGGCCGATTCACCAATATTTTGGGTAGCTCATCCTGCCGAACGGCCTCCGGTTCCACGCAGTGGGATGACGGGACCGGGCACGGACCCGCGCGCCCCACGGCACAGCGCGGAAATAACATCGGGGCCCGCCTTGCGGCGGGCCCCGACCATCGGAGCGATGTTGCCGGCGAGAGGCTGTTTAAGCCTTCTCGAGCATGACGAGGCCCAGGTTCAAGCTCTCGTCCAGAGTGACATTCTTGGTGACCGCCTTATAGCCGTCGGCCGCGATGGCCACATCGTAGCTCTTGCCCGGTTCGAGATCGTCGACGACGAACTCGCCGTAGTTGTTCACCACGCCTTCGCCCACGACCGCGCCCGCGGTCGACACAGTGACCTTGGCGCCGTCGGCGCAGTCATCCGTGTCTTTGAAGGCCACGCTGCCGGAAGCGAATACTTTGTCCCAGCGATGCAGGTTCTTGTACATCACCCGCGGCTTGGTGTTCAACTCGGCCTTGTACGCGCGGAGCCCTTCCTTCTCTGCCAGGGCCGCGAACTCGTCATCGTCGGCCAGCACGAGCAGGATGGCGTTGGTCGGACAGACCTGCGAGCAGCGGGTCTCGGTCCAACCAGCGTCGAGCAGATGCGCGCAACCCGTGCATTTCTGCGCGACCTTGCTCTCCTCGTTCCAATAGATCGCGCCGTACGGGCAGGTGTCGACGATCTCTGGATGACCCTTGGCCTTCTCGGGATCGATGATGACCAGGCCGTCTTCGCGGCGGTAGACCGTCCCCGCCGGGGAACCGTCGATGCAGGGAGCGTCGGTGCAGTGTTGGCACGGCATGGGCAGGTACCCGGTCTGGACGATGGGGTACTGGCCCCTTTCCTTACGCTCGATGTTCAGCCAGCGATGACCGGACCACGGCTGCGCCACCGAGTACGGAGGAAAGTCGTTGCCTACGAACTCGTCCTTGTCGGCGAGAAAGCAGTCGTTGCAGTCGTGACAGCGGGCACAGTCGATGACCATGTTCCACTTCTTCATGCTTGTCCCTCCCATTTCTCCACCTGAAGCAGAGTCGAGTTATTGGCCATCGCGGTGGATGTCGGAGTGACGAACCGCTTGGGCGAGAGAATATTGATACAGCCGGATGTGTCAGGGGAATAGCCCGGCTCACCCAGCGGCAGGTAGTCGGCGCACGACTCGTAGGAGTGGACCGTGCCGGACGGCACGCGCTCGGTCACCTGCGCCGCAAGTATGACCGACCCGCGGTCGTTGAAGGCGCGGATGAGGTCGCCTTCCTTGATGCCTCGGGCGGCGGCGTCTTTGGTGTTGACGCGCATGATCCAGTAGCGGTGACCATCGATGAGGACCCGGTGGTCCTTGACCTCGTTCAGCCAACTCTCCTTGGAGTCACCCATGGTGTGGAAACTGAACCGCGGGTGCGGCGAGACCATCTGGAGCGGATACTTGCCGTACAGTTCCTTGGTGTGGTGGCCCTCCCAGGAGGGGATGTACTGCGGGCCCATCGCCGGACGTTCGGGATCGATGAAACCGTCGGCCTCGAACCGCTTGAGGCTGCTGGCGACGAACTCGATCTTGCCGCTCGAGGTCTGCAGGCCCTTGAGCCCGACGGTATCGGCCGGATGCGGGCCCCAGTCCGGCGTGTCCTTGACGCGGCCCTCGGCGAACCAACGCATGGCCGGGGTTGACTTGTGATCTTCGGGGAAGGGGATCAGCACGTACCCCTTCTCTTCGAACTCTTCCCAGGTGATGATCGTCGGCAGGTCGGTGGCGTTGAAGTAGTCCTTGACCCACTGGTACTCGTCCTTGCCGCCCATGGTGAAGATCGGGCCAATGCCGAGCCGCTCCGCGAACATCCTGAAGATCTCGTAGTCGGACTTGGATTCGCCCAGCGGCTCGATGCACTTCTTCTGCAGCAGCACCATCCGGTGGTTCGTCTGCGCGCCGGTATGGGGAATGTAGCCAGAACAGTTGGCGAACTCGCTGATGTCAAAGCGCTCGAAGTTGGTGCAGGCCGGCAGGATGATGTCGGCGAAGCGGGCCTCACCCTCAAACCAGATGGACTGGTTGACCACCATGCCCACTTTGCCCTCGCGGTACGCTTTGACGTAACGGTTGGTCTCGGTCATGGTGCCGATGAAAGAGGTCCCATACTTCCAGTACATCTGCACGTGCGGGTAGCCGGGGGACGGGTAAGTGTACTTCTGGAACTGCGACTCGATGGACGAGCCGCAGAAGCCCTTGCCGTGCCATTCGACCTTCTCGTGCATCATAGCTTCGGGGATGCGGATCCGCGGTACCGTCTGCCCCTCGGTGGAGTGGTGCGCAGTGCGGGTCGCTCCCTGGGTGTTTGCAAACAGCCTCCAGGCCAATTGGAAACCAGCCGCGGAGTTGTCGACGTCGCCGGAGATGCCGCCCTCGGCGTAGCCGGGGAAGAAGAACTGCTCGTTGCTGGGAGCGCCCTGCGAGGTACCCCAGATGTTGCTGCCCGGCTTGCCGTAGCCCTGCATGGCCGCAAGGGCGATCATGACCCGAGCCCACTCGTTACCGGTGGCCGAACGGCAGGCCCCGCCCCAACCGCCCAGACCGCCGGCGGCGAGCATGGTCTTCTTGGCGCCCCACTCGCGAGCCAGAGCCCTGATCTCGCGCGCCGGGATGCCCGACTCTGCTTCAGCCCACTCGGTAGTTTTCGGAACGCCGTCGCTCTTGCCGAGCACGTAGTCCTTCCACTCGTCGAAGCCGGTGGTCCGCTTGGCGACGTAGTCTTTGTCGTAAAGGTCTTCAGTCAGCCAGGTGTAGGCGATGCCCAGGCCGAAGGCCACGTCGGTACCGAGCCGCGGCGCGAACCACTTGTCCGAGAAGAGACTGGCGGTGTCGTTGAAGCGCGGGTCGACAAACACCATCTTGATGCCGAGCTCTTTCATCCAGAAGCGGCGCGGCGTGCTCTCGAAAGCGGAATAGATGCCACCCCCGGAAACCTCGGGGTCGGACGACCAGAAGACCACCATCTCGGAATGCTTGAGGGCGTCTTCCAGGAGGTCGTACTGCTCGGGGATGCCCAGGCGGTGGCTGTTGCCCCACATGTGCATGCCGCCCCAGTGCCAGCCCTCCCAGCTATCCGGGTTGTGCTCGCCGTACGTGTAGCCGATCAGGTTCATGAACCGGAAGTACGTGCTGTGCCGGTAGCCCACGTTGCCCCATAGGTGATGGGAACCGGGCGTCGTGAGTATGGCCGCCGGGCCGACTTCGCGGTGCAGGCGTACGATCTCGTCGCACACGATGTCGAGAGCCTCATCCCAACTGATGGGCTCGTAGCCGGAGACGCCGCGATTATGGGTGTTGCGCTCGCCCTTGGGGTCGAAGTCCACCCTCTTGAGCGGTGTGAGGATCCGCTTGGGCGAATAGACCATGGACTTCTGCGCCACCGCATGCGGTGACAGGGTCGTACGCCTGGGGGGCTTGAAGTCCCGGCCGCGGGCCTGGATAGTCCAGCCCTCGGGATCGTTCTCGTCCAGGTCGATGGGGATCATGCGGACGATCTTGCCGTCCTCCACATCGACGAACATCGGGCCCCCGGTCGTACAGCTTGTGAATCTCTCGACTTTTCCCATATTGTTCCGACCTCCGCTCGCTTTCGTTGACCGCGGTTACGTTCGCTTTGCCGGTCCGCACATCGCAGGACCTCGCCCCTTCACAATCTACGCCACGGGAAGTATCTCGCCCGTCGCCGGCGAGGTAAGTCCCCGACCGATTCCATCTGATGGAACGCACCACCGCATCGTGGTCTCCCCGCAACATTCTCGAGACGGCCCGTCGGGCAGCCCGGCGGGACTCGCGAGAACAAAGCCCCCCGCCGGCGAACCGGCGGGGGGCTCCATGCAACATCCCGTACCGGACCAATCTCCTCGCCTAGCGACGAGCGAGATCGGACCGCCTGCCCCTTACTAGAGTTCGCGGGCTGGGCCGTACCCCGTGCCGCAGTACGTGTAGGTGCGATCCGGAACGTCCTTGTTGACCTGATCTTCGTCGATCTCGGCCACGCAGCGGACCATCGAGCCGTCGCCCATGTACCAGCGGATCGGGAAGCAGAAGAACCTGAAGCGCTTGCCGGACACCTTGTCCAAGTCCCCGCCGAGGTTCTCGACGCCGACGATGCCGTGACCCAGCATCTGCTTGTGGCAGGGCTCCCAGGTCCCTTCATTTCCAAGCGCTTCGAGATCACCGAATTTGGCATCATAAGCTGCTTGGCCATGGAACTTGATGTAGGCCGCTTTCTCAAATTCGGCATAGGCTTCTTCACCGAACTGCTCGGCGTATTCTACCGTGATGGGTTTGCCCGAGGCTCCGGGCAGATTCATCTGCGGCGGGCCGTTTTTGCCCATCGCCGTATGAAGCGGATGATCCAGTGCCTGCGAATCCATGGCAACGCACTTGACCTGGTGCTTCACGAACCACTTGCCAGCCTCGACGCCGGTGCCGCATGCGTAGTGATAGTACTCTTTGGAGTCGTCAAACTTGCGATGCATGCCGGTATTCAGGCAGACGACCATGCCCTTGAGCTCTTCCGGCTTGATGTTCGCGCGCTTGCAGGCGTCCTCGAGATGCTCGGGCAGGATCAGGCCCCAAGGATGGATCTTGATCTCGAGGCAGACTGCGTCACCCGTGTATGCATCAACAGGCATTTCGTGGGTATAGCGAGCTCTTCTGCCGTCGAACTCGCGCTCCATGACGTGACGAGGAGCGTCGGCATGAGTGCCGGTGTGCTGCACGCAATCGACCCTCTGCGTGAGAACGCCGCCCTTTGCCAGCGTGTGCATCGAATCGATGACCGGCTTCACGAAGTACGGCCAACGAGGGATCTCCGCACTGAACGGATGTGTTAGATCAACCCATACTTTCCCCATGGTTCCTACTCTTCTCCTTTTTCTCGTTACCTATCGACTCTCGGGCACACCACGCGCCCGGTTCGTCCGTTGCTGCCTACTTGGCTTCCGCCTCTTTCATCTCGCGCACTGCCTTGGTGAGGTAGGTGAGAAGGCGGCTGCGAAGCGCCTTCTGCTCGTCAGGCGTCCAGGTCTGGTAGCCGACCCCGCCGGTCTTGAAGCCCAGTTCACCTTTCTCCACCTTCTCCTTGAGGAGCGGAGAGGGCTCGTGCGAGTCTTCGAGATATTTAAGCACGTAGTTGTGTATCGAAAGCGTGAGGTCCAGACCGACCATGTCGGCGTTCTCGCAGGGAGCCAACACCGGGAGCCGCAGACCGGGGCCGAACTTGAGGCTTTCGTCCACGGTCGCCGCGTCGGCGATGCCGCGCTCGACGATGGAAAGCGCTTCCCGCCACAGGGCGTGCTGCAGCCGGTTGGCGATGAAGCCCGGCACGTCCTTCTTGCAGTGGACCGGGTGTTTACCGATGGCCCGATGCAGTTCCATGGTGACGTCGATCACCCAGGCCGGCGTCTCTTCAGTCTGCACGACTTCGACGAGCGGGATGAGGAACGGCGGGTTCCACCAGTGAGTACCGATAATGCGATCCCGCTTCACGGACTTGCTCGCGATCTCCGTGGGGCTCATGACCGAGGTGTTGGTCGCCAGGATGGCGTTCGGCCCGCAGATCTGGTCGAGCTTCTGGAAGGTGTCCTGCTTGAGGGCCATGTCCTCGGCCACGCACTCGAGCACGAAGTCGGCGTCGCCGGCGGCTTCCGCCAGATCCTGCGTGGTGCTGACGAGGGCCATGGTCTTATCCACGTCCTCCAGCCTGCCAAGGCCGCGCTCGGCCAGAAACGTGAGGTCGTTCCGCATGGCCTCGACACCCTTCTCCAGGGTCTCGAGCCGGCGGCTGTACATGCCCACCGGATACCCGGCCGCCGCGAAGACCATCGCGCAGCCGTGGCCCATGGAGCCGCCGCCGACGATGGCGATCTTCTTGACGTCGTCCAGCGTCATCATCCTGCCACCGCACCACCGTCGACGGACAGGATGACACCGGTCACGTAGTCAGAGGCTGGGGAGGCAAGGAACACCGCGGCGCCGATGAAGTCGTCCAGTTCGGCGGCCCGGCCCAGCGGGATACGCGCCATGAAGATCTTGACCATCTCGGGATCGTTCTTGATCTGCTGCGTGAGCGGGGTCCAGAAGATGGAGGGAGCGATGGCGTTGACATTGATCCTGTACTTTGCCCACTCGGTCGCCAGTTGTTTGGTGAGCAGATGGACGGCGCCCTTGGAGGTGCCGTAAGCCGCATACCCACCGGGATGGCCGAGGAACCCGCGCACCGAGCCGATGGTGATGACTTTGCCCCCGTCACCCTGCTTGACGTATTCGGCGCCCGCGTACTTGGCGCAGAGCAAGGTGCCGCGGACGTTGATGTTCATGATCTTCTGCCACTCGTCGATGTCGAAGGTCTCGGCGGGCTGGCGGACGCCGGCACTACCGGCGACGGTGACCATAATGTTCACCTTGCCGAAGTCCCTGACGACCCCCTCCATGGCAGACTTGACGCTCGCATCGTCGGTCACGTCCACGCCCGCGGACGTCGCCTTGCGGCCCAGGCCTTTGATGTCGGCGACGACATCATCCATGATGTCGGGCTTGATGTCCCAGCAGGCGACGTCGGCGCCGAAAACGGCTAGGCCCTTCGCGAGTGCGTGACCCAGTGTGCCGCCCGCGCCGGTGACTACCGCTACTTTGCCGGTGAGATCGAAGATCTTCTTGAGCTCCTCCACGGATTTTCTTGGGGTGTCTTCGGCCATTTCTAACCTCCCGATCAGTTCTTGTATGTGAATCAGCCCTTGTTGTACCCGCTCGGCCGGATCAGGCCGGCTTGGGGGTCCCCAGGATAACCATCATGCTCGCCGGATACTGGGTCTTGTTCTGAATGGAACGGCCCTCGTCGCCGGCGATGAAGATCGAGTCATGAGCTTTGAGGACTATGTCCTTGCCATCTTTGTCGGTGATGGTGATCTCGCCCTCGATGCAGAAATAGATGGTGTCGAACGGCCGGGCCGGGCTGAAATCGGCGCCGCCACCCGGCAGGAAGTGGGTGCAGCCCAGCGAGAACTGGGTCGTCCCAGTCTCCTCCTGGCCCTGGAGCCTGAAGCAGGCGCAGTCGTTGTGGGCTGGAGGAGAGTATCTCTTTGCGTCACTGATCGAAACCTTCTTCATTCCTTCACTCCCTACGTCCGGCGACCGTGGTCGCTTTGTCGGCCAGACAGCCCTCCTCGGAGACCGAGCCGCGGCGGGCTGGAACAAGACGGCCGGGCCCGGGGCCCGGCCGGATGACGCGCTACTTCTTGGGAGGCAGGCCCAGGATCTGCCGGGCCTCGGCCACAGTGGCCACCGGGCGGTGAAACTCCTTGGCCAGCCGCTGCATCTTCTCGACGAACTCGGAGTTGTGCTTGGCGAGCTCGCCCTTGCTCAGATAGACGTTGTCTTCCATACCCACGCGCACATGGCCGCCCATGTTGATGGCCATAGCGGTGATGAGATCGGCCGTGGGGCCGCAGCCGAACGCCGACCAGGTGGAGCCTTCGGGCAGCGAGTCGACCAGGTGGACCAGGTTCCGCGCATTGCCTTCCATCCCGCCGTGCACGTGCATGCAGCACTGGAAGTGGATGGGGGCCTTGAGGAAGCCGTCCTTCAAGAGCCGCTTGGCATTCCACACCATACCGGCATCGAACACTTCGACTTCGGGCTTGATGCCGTTCTCGATGTAGGCAGCGCCCAGTTTCTCGAGGAACAGCGGCGGATTGAGGAAAACGCCCTTGTAGAAGTTCATGGAGCCTGCGTCGAAGGTGCCCATGTCGGGCTTGAGTTCCACGTGCGGAGCGATGCGCTCCTCGTCGCTGAAGCCGAGGCCGCCCGACGAGGTCATGTTGATGATGATGTCGCACTTCTCGCGGACGAGTCCGACGGTCTGACGGAATTTCTCCACGTCCATCGTGGCCTTTGCTTCATCCGTCCGGACGTGGATGTGGGCGACGGCGGCACCGGCCTGATACGCCGCGTAGACCTCTTCAGCGATCTCCTCGGGAGTGGTCGGCAGATAGGGCGTGTTTTCCTTGGTGGTCATCGCCCCGGTGGTCGCCACTGTGATGATGAGCTTCTCCATACGTCAACCTCCACGTCTTGTTGTCGATACAACCCGGCAATGGGCATGAGGACGCACCACAATGACCCCGGCGGGCGGAACAAAAACGACCCGGCAACCCAGATCCCGGCTCAGCTTTGACAGTGAGTTCGAGAACAACTCTACACCATTCCGTTACCTAACGAGCGGCAGCTTAGCCGTTTCCCAAAGCGGCTCAAGCCAATACCGCATAGTGGCACAGTGCTCCGCTTAGTGGTACTCCCGCCCGTGCAAATCACGATCCATGGGCGTTGTCCTTCGACTATAATACGGCCCAATCGTTTCAGCTGGCCGAAGTGGCGGAATTGGCAGACGCGCTGGACTCAAACTCCAGTGAGGCTCACACCTCGTGCGGGTTCGACCCCCGCCTTCGGCACCTTCGTCCTGCGCTCGTTGCCCTGAATCGGTGCGCCGTCGGGCGGCGAGAAGGATTTCTACCGCCAAACGCGAAAATTTGTGTTGGAAGGGCTGTCGTCACCGTAGATTTCGTTCTCCCACGCTGCTACACTTTTCAATATGGACGAGAGACAACAGGACAAAGAGAGACGTTACGCCGAGATGGTCGGCGAGAGGCTCAGGCGGCTCCGTCAGGAGCGAGGCATGAGCCTCCAAGAGGTGTGCGACCGATCGGGAGATTCGTTCGTGGTCTCCACCCTCAGCGCCTACGAGCGCGGCAAGCGCAGCCTCAGCCTGGAAAGACTGTACGAACTCGCCAGCATCTACGGCCAATCTCCCATGTCGATCCTCGATGTCGAGGACGAGCCCGAGTTTCAGCGCACGCTGAGCAAAGGCACACCTCTCCGCATCCGTCTCGACCTTCTCGACAGGCTCGAGCCCGAGGAGCGCCGCCCGCTCGAGACCTACCTGGCCTTCCTACGGAAGCTGCGGGGCGACCCCTCTGAGGAACTGCTCACCATCCGCAAGGATGATCTCACCTACATATCGGGGCTCTACGGCATCCGGCCGCAGATGCTCAAGGAATACCTCGAAAAAGAGGGCGTCCTCATCACCCACTGAAGGTCGCCGCTGCGCCATCGGACGCCCAGCCGGTAGCGACCGCCTCGCCGGCTTCTTCGAGAAACGTCCGTAACCGGGGCAGGGCCAACTCGACGCTCTCACTCTTCGCCACGATGTCGACGAGCGTGCTTCCGATTATGACTCCGTCGGCATAACGGGCGACCGCGCCCGCCTGCTCGGCCGTCGATACGCCGAACCCCACAGCGAGAGGCAGCGAGGTGTGCCGCCTCACCCGAGCCACGAACTCGGGAAGGTCCGCCCGCAGGGCCGCTCTCGCTCCGGTCACTCCTGTGGTCGAGACGCAGTAGATGAACCCCGAAGCGGCGCCGGCGATCCGGGCCAGTCTCGACTCCGTGCTTGTCGGGGCGACGAGAAGGACGACATCGACCTGGCACTCCCGCGCCTTGCGCTGAAGATCCGCGGCCTCCTCCACAGGAACGTCGGGTACCACTATTCCCGCCACCCCCTTGCGTCCGCAGTCGGCGAAGAAGCGCGCTGGACCGTAGGCCAGGATCGTGTTCAGGTAGCTGAGAAGGACCACGGGCGTGCCGGACCCGGCCGCCTCCTCCGCAAGGTCGAGCACGTCGCCCGGCCGGGTCCCGGCCCGCAACGCCGCCTGCGAGGCGGCCTGGATGACCGGCCCGTCGGCGAGAGGATCCGAGAACGGCACCCCGATCTCGATCACTCCAGCGCCGGTCTCGGCATAGGTGCGCAGTATGCTGCGACAGGAGTCGAGGTCCGGATAGCCCCCGACGGCGTAGGGGATCAGCAGGGGGTGGTCCGCTCGCCGAAAAGCCTCGGTCAGGCGGCTCTTCTGGGCGCTCACGGCTTCATCCCCAGGATGCCGGCGACGCTGTACACGTCCTTGTCCCCTCGACCGGAGAGGCTGACCACCACCACGTCGCTTTCGCCGAACCCGTGATCCCCCCTCAACAGATAGGCGATGGCATGCGCGCTCTCCAGGGCGGGGATGATGCCCTCCAGCCGGGACAGGGTCTGGAACGCTGCAAGCGCCTCTTCGTCGGTGGCCGTCGTGTACTGGACTCGCCCCGAGTCTTTGAGGAAGGCGTGCTCGGGACCGACTGAGGGATAGTCGAGGCCGGCCGCCACCGAGTGGGCCTCCTGGATCTGGCCGTCTTGGTCCTGGAGCACGTAGGAATACGAGCCGTGCAGGATCCCCGCGGTGCCCCGGGCCAAGGAGGCTCCGTGCTTGCCGCTCTCGAGACCCAGCCCGCCGGCCTCGACGCCCACCATGCGGACGCCCGGGTCGTCCACGAACTCGTGGAACATCCCGATGGCGTTGCTTCCGGCGCCTACACAGGCAACGAGCACGTCCGGCAGCTGTCCCTCTTTCGCCTGCACCTGGCCCCGCGTCTCCCGGCCGATGACCGCCTGGAAGTCGCGCACCATAGCGGGATAGGGGGCCGGACCGACTACCGAGCCGATGATGTAGTGCGTGTCCTCCACGTGCGCCACCCAGTCGCGGATAGCTTCGTTCGTCGCGTCCTTGAGCGTGCCGCTTCCCGAAGTCACCGGCACGACCTCGGCCCCCAGCAACTTCATCCGGAACACGTTGAGTTCCTGGCGGCGGATGTCTTCCTCACCCATGTAGACGTGGCATTCCAGGCCGAAAAGAGCCGCTACCGTGGCCGTGGCCACGCCGTGCTGGCCGGCCCCCGTCTCGGCGATGATCCGCCTCTTCCCCATCCTCGCGGCCAGCAGAATCTGGCCGAGGGTGTTGTTGATCTTGTGGGCCCCGGTGTGAGCCAGGTCCTCCCGCTTGAGGTACACGCGGCAACCCGCCCGCTCCGACAGGCGGTCGGCGCGGAAGAGCGGGGTCGGACGCCCGGCGTAGTCGGCGAGAAGAGAACGCAGTTCCTCCACGAAGGCCGGGTCGTCCCGGTATCCGTCATAAGCGGCGTCCAGTTCCTCGAGCGCCGACACCAGAGTCTCGGGGACGTAGCGGCCTCCGTAAGGGCCAAAACGGTGCTGCTGTGCTCAAATCGTCGTTCCTTCTTGTCGTTTCTGGTCTTCGGCCGGGCGTGCGACCCCGGCGCCGACTCCCGCGGCGACTCCGCGCGACTCCGGCCAGAGGGGCGAACAGCGCGCGCAACAGCGCCTCGTCCTTGATGCCCGGCGCCCGCTCCACCCCGCTGGACACGTCCACGCCCCACGCGCCCGACGCCTCAAGCGCTGCCTCGATGTTGTGGGGCCCGATGCCGCCTGCCACCAGATAGGGCGAATCTCCGGCCGCCTCCCGGGCGGTCTCCCAGGGGAAGGTCCTTCCCGTGCCGCCCCATCGGCCCTCTGATCGCGTGTCGAACAAGATCAGGTCCGCCCCCTGCCGTGCCACGGCGACGGTCTCCCGCAACTCGGCCGCGCTCATCCCAGCCGCCGGGACCGGGACGGCCTGGATGACCAGCACTCTCGGTTCCCGATCGGCGAGCGCTTCTCGCATGACGGCCGCACCCGGCTGGGACCCGTGCAACTGCACTGCGTCAAGCCCGACCGCCTCCGCCATGTCCGCGATCGCCTCCGCCGGGCTATCGCCGAACACCCCAATGGTCAGCGGCCGGGCAGCCGTCTGCCGAGCCGCGAGCGCGAGCCGGTGTGCGACCTCGCCGGTCACCCGCCGGGGACTGGGCGCAAACACGAAGCCGACCGCCCAGGCGCCGAGTCCTACGGCGAGGGCGACATCCTCGGATCGCGTGAGACCGCATATCTTCACCAGGGGCCCGATGGTCACGTCCGCCGCCGTCATGGGACGAGCAGGATCGGGAGTTCTACGGACCGCATGAGTTGCTCGGCAGTGCTGCCGAGGATGAGGTCGTGGAGCACGGAATGTCCGCGCATGCCCATGATCACCACATCCGCCGGGTCCTTGGCGAGCTGGCCGGAGGTTGCTTTCGCCGCCCTCCCGGAGAGGACCATGCACTCAGCCTCCAGCCCGAGCGGCTCCAGATAGGCCGCCGCCTCAGCCTGGGTGGCGCGCGCTCTGTTGGCGTCGTCGTCCACGGTGAGCACGGTCAAGGCGAGGCCGACCCGCGCCGCAAGATCGGCGGCCATCTTCAGTGCCCTATTGGCCGGGTTGCTGCCGTCGAACATCACGAGCGCCTTGGAGAGCGGCCTATGAGCGGGCTCCACCAGGAGCACGGGCGTCGCGGAGCGCCGGGCCACGTTCTCGGCGGTGGACCCGAGAAGGTCCCTCCCCCACTTGGCGTGCTCGCCTCGCTTGCCCATGACGATGAGGTCGTGGGCCCGGCCTACGTCGGCGATGATCTGGCTCGGAACCCCCTCCTCGGTGCGCGTGTCGACCGGCAGTCCGGCGGCGCTCACGAACTCCCGTAGATCGTTCAGTATGCGTTCGCTCTTGGTCCTGAAGCTCTCCATCACGTCGAGAGGCGCAAGGACCGGCGGGACCGCCTCGAAGGTGTAGGAATAGTCGACATACGGCGGCATCTCGACGTAGCGGATGTCGAGCACGTAGAGGCCGGTCAGCCTGGCCTGGTACGCCTTGCCGAGGGCCACCGCCTGTTCCTGGGCCGAGTGGGCGTATACGGACGAATCGACCGCGACGAGCAAAGATGTGATCATCGGACCTCCTCCACATGCACCTTCTCACCAGAGCGCCGGGCCACCACGGGCACGGGATGCGCGAGCGCGGAGACCGCGGGCGCGACCGCCCCCACCCTCAGTAAGCTTTCCCCCACAAGCACGGCGTCTATGCCTGCCGACGCGAGTTCCTCCAGATCGGTGCGGTCCCTGATCCCGCTCTCCGAGACCAGCAGTCGGCCGGCAGGAACCAGCCCCGCCAACCGGCGACTCGTCTCGAGCGAGACCTCGAACGTGCGGAGATCACGGTTGTTGATACCGATGACCACTTCCCCCAGGTCAAGCGCGCGCGCCATCTCCCTCTCGTCGTGCACCTCCAACAATACGTCCAGACCGAAGTCCACGGCCAGCTTCGATAACGACCGTAACGCCCTGTCATCGAGAAGGGCGGCGATCAGCAAGACGGCCGAAGCCCCGAAAGCCCAAGCTTCGTGGACCTGATACGAGTCGATGACGAAATCCTTGCGGAGCAGAGGCAGCCGCGTAGTCGCCGCCGCCTCCCGCAGGTCGGCGAGGCTTCCCCCGAAATGGTCACCCTCGGTGAGAACCGAGACGGCCACGGCACCGCCGGCCTCGTAGGCGGCGACCAGTGAGCCGACATCCAGGTCCGGCCGCAGGGGCCCTTTGCTTGGGGAGAAACGCTTCACCTCAGCGATGACCGAGACGCCGGGGGTCCCCAGAGCCTCGGCGAACGAGGGCCGCCTGCCCGGAGCGCTCATCTTCTGTAGTTCGGCCCGAGACACGCATGCCTTGCGCTCGGCGAGGCGGCGGCGAACGTCGGGAAGGATGGCGTCTAGATAAGAGGCGCCACTCACGCGGGTCCGCCCTCCCCGGGGCCGCCGCCGACGCGGGCGCCGTCGCCGCCCTCCCCGCGCGCCAGCCGGTTGGTCACAGCGATCATGTGCTCGAGCACGTCCAGCGCGCGTCCCGAGTCGATGGAGGCGCGCGCGAGGTCTACGCCCTCGGAAAAGGACAGGGCAGTGCCGGCAACATAGAAGGCCGCGGCTGCATTCATCAAGACGGCATCGCGCGGCCCCCCCGGCCGGCCTTCGAGCACGTCGCGGGTGATGGCGGCGTTCTCCCTCGCGTCGCCTCCGGCCAGGGCCGCGAGCGGGTGCCGGGCCAGGCCGCAGTCTTCCGGCTCGACCCGGAACGAGCGGTGAGCCACGCCGCGCGTAACCTCTATCGCCTTGTTCGATCCCGTGACCGAGAACTCGTCCATGCCCAGGTCTCCACACACGACGAGGGCATGCTCGCAGCCCATGCGAGCGAGCGCGTCGGCCATGACATGGAGGTGCTGCGGGCTGCTCACTCCGATCAACTGGCGGAGAGCGCCGGCGGGGTTGGTAAGCGGGCCCAGCAGGTTGAAGACCGTGCGGACACCAAGGGCGCGCCGTACGCCTGCGACTCTCCCGGCCGCCGGATGGTGCACCGAGGCGAGCATGAAGCCCATCCCCACCTCGTCGATGCATGTAGCGACCTCCCGCGGTCCCAGACCTATCTGTATTCCGAGCGCCTCGAGCACGTCGGCCGAGCCGCAGCGCGAGCTCGCGGCCCGGTTGCCGTGCTTGGCTATCTTGACCCCCGCCCCGGCCGCGACGAAGGCCGCGGTCGTGGAGATATTGAACGTGCCCAGCGAGTCTCCGCCGGTGCCGACGACGTCTACGAGCGCTCCTCTGATGGACGCTGTCGACGCCGATGGCCGCACGGCGCATGCCGTCCGCCAATCCCGCGATCTCGTCGGCGGTCTCCCCCTTGACTCTGAGCCCCATGAGAAAGGCCGCTATCTGCACGTCGTCCACCTGCCCGCTGACAAGCTGATCGAGGACGCAGGCGGCCTCCGCGCGCGTGAGATCCTGTTTCTCAGCCAGACGGCGGAGGGCGTCGGCGAACTCGAGGAGATGCGGCGCCCGGGCCCGGCAGGCGGCCGGTGCCGAAGCCGGCGTGGCGGCCGTGGCCAGGGCGCTCATCGCCGGGCCTTTCTGTTGCTGAGGAAGTTCCGCAGCAACTCCTTGCCGGCTGCCGTCAGCAGGCTCTCCGGGTGGAACTGCACGCCTTCCACGTTGAGTTCCTTGTGCCGCACTCCCATGATGACCCCGTCTTGCGTCCAGGCAGAGCACTCCAGGGCGGGCGGCAGATCCCGGTCGACCACCAGCGAGTGATACCGGGTAGCCACGAACGGCTGAGGAAGGCCGGCGAAGATGGTCCGGCTGTCGTGATGGATAAGAGAGGTCTTGCCGTGAACGGGCGCTTCTCCCCGGATCACCCGTCCTCCATAGACCTGCCCGATCGACTGGTGCCCCAGGCAGACCCCGAGGACCGGGCAGACGCCTCCGAGCGCCGCGATCGCTTCCAGGCTCACTCCGGCCTCGTCGGGAGTGCACGGCCCCGGGGAGACGACGAGATGGGTGAGCCCGTGGCCCCGGATACCGTCCACGGTCACCTCGTCGTTCCGGAACACGTGGATCCTGGTGCCCGAGATCTCTCCGAGGTACTGCACCAGGTTGTAGGTGAACGAATCGTAGTTGTCGATCACAAGGATGCGCAGGTCGCTCAAGCCTGGGGCGGGGAACCCTGCCGGGTGCTCCGCCATGCTGAAGCTCTGCTTGAGCTCGATAGTGGGCCGAGTGCTCAGGGCCATACGCTCGTGTCGCGTGTTCATCATCATCTGACCTACTCCCATTCCTCTTGAGTGGCCGCTAGTTCGATCGCCCGGAGCATCGCCCCGGCCTTGTTCTGGGTCTCCCGGTACTCGCTCTCGGGGTCGGAATCCGCGACGATGCCGGCCCCTGCCTGCACATAGGCCCGGCCGCCGCGTACGAGGATGGTGCGGATGTAGATGCAGGAGTCGAGGTCGCCGGAGTGGCTGAGGTATCCGATCGCACCGGCGTAGGGACCGCGGCGCACGGGCTCGAGTTCGTCGATGATCTCCATGGCCCGCACTTTCGGCGCCCCGGAGACCGTCCCTGCAGGGAACGACGGCGCGCAGGGCGTCCATCGCGCCCACCCCGTCCTCCAACTCGCCCGACACCGACGACACCATGTGCATCACGTGGCTGTACCGCTCGACCTCCATGAAGCTGTCCACGCGGACCGTGCCCGGCCGGCATACCCTGCCCAGATCGTTCCGGCCGAGATCGACCAGCATCAGATGCTCGGCCCGTTCCTTTTCGTCTTTCAGCATCTCCTCGGCCAGCCGCGCGTCCTCGGCCGGGGTGGCTCCCCGGGGCCGGGTGCCGGCGATGGGCCGGGTCTCGGCATAGCGGCCGGTCACCGTGACCAGCGGTTCCGGGCTGGATCCGACCACCTCGAAATCGCGGAACGAGATGTAGTACATGTACGGGCTGGGGTTCACCGCCCGCAGACCCCTATAGATGGAGAACCCGCTGACCGATACCGGCAGCTCGAAGCGCTGGGACAGCACCACCTGGAACGCGTCTCCCGCGCGGATGTACTCCCGGATCCGCTCTACGCCGGCCAGGAAACGCTCCTGTTCGAACGTGGAGTGCACCGGGGCGCCACTGGAAGCGACAGCGGGATCGCGGTGCGCCGCGCCGTCGGCAGACGGAAGCGGGGCCCGCAGCCGGGCCTTGACATCGACCAAGCGCTCGACCGCGGCCGCGTAGGCTGCGTCTATGTCGGGCTCCTCGTCGGTGAAGATGTTGGTGAGCAGGGTGATGGTGTGCCGCAGGTGGTCGAACACCACGACGACGTCGGTCAGCAGGAACGCCATGTCGGGCAGGCCCAGATCGTCGGGCGGGGGCGCAGGGAGGTGTTCGACGTGGCGCACGCAGTCGTAGCCGAAGTAGCCTACGGCGCCGCCGACAAAGGGCGGCAGGTCTTCGAGGGGCGGCACCCGGTACTTGGCCAGATGACGGGCCATGAACGCGAACGGGTCGCCGCCGTGGGCGGCCAGGTCCTCGGCTGCGTCGACTCCTCCGCGCCGTACCGTGACAATGCCCCCGCTCAGTCGGACACTCTCCCAGGCCTTGACGCCCAGGAAGGAGTAGCGGCCCAGCCGCAGACCTTGCTCCGCGCTCTCGAGCAGGAAGCACCCGGCCGGCTGCCGCAGCTTCAGGAAGGCGGAGACCGGCGTCTCGGTGTCGTCCAGGAAGCGGTGCGAGACCGGGATGACGTTATAGCTGGCGCTGAACCTCCGCGCCTCTTCGAGTGAGGGCGCGGTGGCGATGATGCCGGATGTCATGGCCGCCTACTCTTCTCGGCGAGCGAGGAAGGGCGGCTTCTCTCCGGTGGCCGAACTGAGCCATCGGCCGTCGAAGCAGGTGAAGTCCCCGGTGTGGCAAGCGGCGCCGGTCTGCTCGACGATGGCCAGCAGGGTGTCGCCGTCGCAGTCGTAACGCAACTCGTGGACCTTCTGGAAATGGCCGGAGGTGGCGCCCTTGTTCCAGTACTCGTCTCGCGAGCGGCTGAAGAACCAGGTGGTGCCGGTCTCGAGCGTCCGCCGAAGCGATTCGGGGTTCATGTAGGCCAGCATGAGGACTTCGCCGGTGGTCCATTCCTGGACGATGCACGGCACCAGTCCCTTGGCGTCGAACTTGACGGCGGGAAAGGCCGCGGCGGTATCCGCGTTCTCAGCGCCCGGGGCCGGGTGCGAGATAGGCGTCGGCTGTGGGATATCGTTCTGCTCTGGCATGTCTCTTCTTTCGTGGTCGCTGTCCGTCGGGTGGCGCGTCGCCGCACCGGAGACCGGCCGGGCGATCGAAGATCAGCCGGCCGCTGGAGGTGCCCCTCGCGTCCCGCGAGGGGCTAGGACCACGCCCAATGCCGAGCCTGCAAGCTGTCGACGTGACCGCGGCAAGAGCCGGCAACGGCCGCGCAAGAAGACCGGGCGGCGGAGCGCCCCGATCTCCCGTATGTCGTCCTTGCGGTCATGGCTCTCACTCGGTCGAGCTTCGAACAGTACGGGTATGATACACGGGGTCGCGCCAAGCGGTCAACGCAGGGAACAGGAGCGCCCAGAGCGATGGATAGGAATGCCGAACTGATCTTCACAGGCGATGAGTTGCTGAGAGGCGACATCGTCAACACCAACCAGGTCTACCTCGGCCAAAGGCTGCTCGACCTCGGCATCTTCGCGACACACGCCGTCTCGGTCTCCGACGACCTGGCTGCCATCGTAGAAGCCATCCGGGGCGCGCTCACCCGCCATCCGGAAGTGCTGGTCCTCTCGGGGGGGCTGGGACCCACCGAGGACGATCTCACCCGGGAGGCGACAGCTGAGGCGCTCGGGATCCCCCTCGAGCATCACGAGGACCTGCTCGAGCAGATCAGGAAGCGCTTCGCCGCCGGCGGCCACAGGATGGGCGAGAGCAACGGCAAGCAGGCGCAGTTGCCCCAGGGAGCCACGGCCATTCCCATCTCCGGCACCGCTCCCGGCTTCTTCCTGGAGAGTCAAGGGACCCTCGTGGTCGCCCTCCCCGGCGTCCCCTGGGAGCTCAAGGAGATGTGGGAAGGCACCATCGAACCACGGCTCGCGACCCAGCCGGGCTCGGGAGCCGGGCACGCGGTGAGACGGATCAGGGTGTTCGGCATCGGCGAATCGATGGCCGCCGAGAAGCTGGCGGATCTTCCCTGGCGAGGCTCGGATGTCGAGATCGGAACGCGGGCCAGCCTCGAAGAACTGACCATAATCCTGAGGGGCCCGGCCACGCCGGAAGGCAGCCGGCGCCTGGACGAGATCCAGACACGGGTGCTCTCGGCCCTCGGCGACCGGGTGCTTGGCGTCGACGGACCGGGATTGCCCGAGATCGCCGGGAGGCTCCTGCGGGAGGCCGGCCTCACCGTGGCGGTGGCGGAGTCCTGCACGGGCGGTCTGGTCGGCAAGCGTTTCACCGACGTCCGCGGCAGCAGCGACTACTTTCTCGGCGGCGTGACCGCATATGGCGACAATGTCAAGACCACGATGCTGGGCGTGCCGCCGGATCTACTGGCGGAACACGGGGCCGTGAGTGCCGAAGTCGCGGGCGCGATGGCGGAAGGGGTGATGCGCCTGCTCTCTTCCGATTGCGCCCTCTCCACCACCGGGGTGGCCGGCCCCGATGGGGGTACAGACGATAAGCCGGTGGGATTGGTCTTCATCGGTAGCGTCGTCAGGGGAGTGACCGAGGTCGAGCGGCTGCGGCTCTTCGGGCGCCGCGACCAGATACGGGAACGCGCCGCTCTCGCCGCCCTGGACCTCTTGCGCCGCCGGTTGCTCCGCGGATCGGCGACGGTCTAGCCGGCAGCTCCGGCCGGCGGCCTCGACTCTGGTACCTGCCCCGCCTAACGCGCCTTGTTATAGAAGACGTCCACGGGGATCCCGAGCTCGATCTGGTCGATCAGCGAGTTCTGGACCCAGATGGGGGTGCGGACGCAGCCGTGGCTCGCGGGATACGCCGGGACGCTCGGATAGCCGTGGATGGCGTTCCTGGGCATGAAATAGCTGGGCGACCAGACAGGACCAAGCGACGTAGGCCTCCAGCCCTTGGTTCGCGTGCGGATGCGCCACTCGCCGGTGGGGGTGCCATATTTCCCCGTTGACACGTGAATGGTCATGACGACCTCGTTGTCAACGACCATCATGAGTACTTGCCTGGTCAGGTCCACCTCCACCCGCCGTCCGCTCTTCTCGTAGACAGGCGTGGGAGCCGTGGCCACGAACAAGTGCTGCCAGACCTGGTCTGCCACCACCCCGGTCCGCTTCAACCGCTCGTACTTCTCGAAGGCCAGGACCGCGTCTCGGGTGCGGTTGTCGTACTTCCCATCGATCGGGCCACAAGGGTAATGGAGCGCCGCCAACCTCGACTCCAGCAGCATCACCAGGGGGCCGTTGGCGCCTCGAGACAGCTTGGGGTACGCGTCGACGGGGTCGATCGCCGCGGGAGGGAGAGCCCCCGTCGCGACACGCTCGAGGAAGGCCCGCTCGAGCATGGGGGCCAGTTCGTTATGAGTCAGAGTGAGCGAAGGAAAGAGCCAGCCTTCGGAGGGGGCGTCGAGCAGACCCACCCGATGGGCGATGGCAACATCGGTGACATACTCGGGGCTTATGAGACCCCTGTCCTTGAAACCGGCCAGCCAGGCATTGATGTGATAGGGGGTGAGCGAATCGTCGATCTCGGCCCCTTGCTTCGCTACCGAATAGCGAAGGGCGGCCACCAGTAGGGCCGCCGCTTCCTGGCGCGAAACAGGTCGGTCAGGCGAGAAGGTCAGAAGGGAAGTACCGTCCATCAGTCGCGCTCTATGCACGGCTCCTATCTCGCCGAACCCCCAATCCCCCCGTTCCACATCCATGAAGTCGCCGAACTGGCAATCGGTCAGCTGAAGGGCCCGAGCCACGTAGACCGCCATCTGTGCCCTGGTGACGATGTCGGTGGGGACATAGGAACGATCTGCCGGGCGGTTCGCGATCCCCCTCAGCGCGAGAGCCTCGATAGCCTCTTCATAGCTTCCCTCAGCCTCGGCAGCCAGAGAGGGCTGAGCCGAGCCGGTGACGGCCTGCGCCTGGGCGCCGGCCAGCAGGACTGCGGCAATCACGAGACCGAAGCCGAAGACCATGAGCCGCCGGGCGCGGCGCCGCGCGGACCGCCCCGTACAGAGCGGCTTCGTTTCGCCCGGGTTAGGCTTCACCGGCGCACGGATCCATGCTTCACGTCTATCCCTTCGGCGGGCTTAAGTGGTCGGGCAGTATTCATCCGTCATTTTATCCCGGACTTGCAGATGCATGTTGGCACCCATCGACGGGTATGGTGTTTGCGAAGTAGACTATGAGAAGACGTCCTCCGGACATTTGAAAGGTGAGAACATGGATCAACCCAAGGTCTTTCTCTATGCGCTCAGCACCTGCGGCCACTGCAGGAATACCAAGAGGTTCCTGGACGCTCACAACGTCCAGTACGACTTCGTCGATGTGGACCTTCTCCCCCGCGACGAAATGAGCAAGACGATAGAAGAGGTCCGCAAGGTGAATCCTCAGGCGGCCTTTCCTACTGTAATCATCGGGGACAAGGTGATAATCGGCTACCGTGAGGTCGAGATTCTGGAGGCGTTGGGGCTGTGAGCGCGGCGGAGGAACTCTACGAACGGCTGAAGAAGGTCAACGAGGCCAAGGGGTACTACTTCAACAAGAACCAGGAGCTCACCATGCCGCTCCTCGAGGGTCTGTTGACCAACAAGGACCGCTATGGCTACATGTGCTGCCCCTGCCGCCTGGCAACCAGAGACCGCGAAGCAGACCGGGACATCATCTGTCCGTGCGACTACCGGGAGCCGGACGTGAAGGAGTACGGAAGCTGCTACTGCAACCTCTATGTCTCGAAGGAATGGAACGAGGGGAAGGTGCCGAACGTGCCGGTACCCGAGCGGCGTCCGATCGAACGCGTCCTCTACTCGCGCTGGCCGGGCGGGGACGCCTGAGTCTCACCCCCGGGCGTTAGGCCGATTCTGAACGGCGCGGCGGGCCTGCTTCTCGGCCCTCCGCGCCGTTTTTTGGTCCCTGCCCTTGCCCGCGGGCAGGCCGCACGCTGTGGAATGCCTCCGCGCCCTTGTGTTAGCCTAGATACCCGCCGGGAGAGAGGGCACGGGGGCCGTCACGCGTCACGCAATGGAGGCAGGGTTGGACGATCTCGCAGAATCGAGGGTGCTCGTCGCGGAACTCATGGACGAGGAGATCATCCCTCTGTTGGCGGCGGCCTGCCGGGTCGATGTCAAGTACGGTCTGAGCCACGAGCAACTCCTCGAGATCATCCCCGCGTACCATGGCATCATCGTGCGGAGCGAGACGCTCATCGACAAGAGCCTGCTCGATGCAGCGATCAACCTGCGCATCGTCGGACGGGCCGGTTCCGGGCTCGACAACATCGATGTCCCCTACGCAACGCAGAAGGGGGTCATCGTCTGCAACACCCCTGAGAGCAACATCGTGTCGGCAGCGGAGCATACGATGGGCCTGCTTCTGGCCAGCAGCCGCAACATCCCCTGGGCCGACCGTTTCATCAAGAGCGGCGCGTGGGGACGCAAGCAGTTCGAAGGCAGCGAGCTCTACGCCAAGACGCTCGGCATCATCGGACTGGGCCGTATCGGCAGCCTGGTCGCCCAGCGCGCCCGCGGCTTCGCCATGCGGGTGACCGCATACGACCCCTACATCCCCTATTCGCGGTTCAGCAATCTGAACGTGGAGAGAAAAGAAACGCTTGAGGAACTCCTGCGCGAGTCGGACTTCATAACCATCCACACGCCGCGCACCAAAGAGACGCTCAACATGATCGGCGACAAGCAGATCGCGATGATGAAGCCGGGCGTGCGCCTCGTCAACTGTGCCCGCGGGGGCCTCTTCAGCGAGGAAGCCCTCTACCGGGCGATGAAATCGGGTCACATAGCATCTCTGGGGGTCGATACCTGGGTCCACGAGCCGCAGGAAAGCAGTCCGCTCTACGAGTTTGACACTGTGGTCGGCACGCCGCATCTGGGCGCCTCGACTCTGGAGGCGTCGAGGCGGGTGGGCGAAGAGGTGATCGAGGAAGTCATCGGCGGGCTTCGTGGCCAGATCGTCAAGAACGCCGTCAACATGCCGGCACTCTCGGCCGAGACGTTCGTCAAGCTGCAGGCCTTCATCCGGCTCGCCGAGCAGATGGGCACGATCTACCGGCAGATCAGGCGGGAGAGCGTCAAGCGGGTCGAGACGGTATTCGCCGGCAAGGAGATCGACGAGCCCGAAGACGCCCGGATCCTTTCACTGCTCGCCCTGAAGAGCATACTCGAGGGCATCATGGCCTCCGGTACGGTCAACTTCGTCAACGCCGGGCTGCTCGCCGAGCAGACGGGCATCCAGGTGCGCGAAACGATCTCTCAGGAGAGCGGCGACTACCGCAACTTGATCCGGCTCATCGTGACCGAAGGCGAAGACCGGGAGTTCGTCATCGCGGGCACCGTGCTCGAACGCACGCACCCCAGGATCGTGCAGATCGGCGAGTTCCCCATCGTGTTCGTGCCCGAGGGCAGGATAGCCTACGTTCCTCACAAGAACGTCCCCGGCGTCATAGGCCGTGTGGGGACGATCATGGGCGAGTACGGCGTGAACATCTCCCGGATGGTGACGTCGAGCGGCGACAGCAATGTCTCACGCGATTCGATCATGGTCCTGGGTCTCGATAACGACGTCCCCCAAGAGGCGATAGACCGGTGTCTCGAGATGGACGAGATCTACGAGATGAAGATCATCAACTTCTGACCGCGAACCTCGTTCCAGACTCTAGAACAGAGGGCCTCGAAGTGATTAGAATGGCTCAGCCTCCCGAGGCGATTGCCTTATGGGATGCGCGCGCCGGGAGAAAGGATGAAAGGAGGGGCCACCGAGCATCATTCGGCGCTTGCCGCTGCCCGTTGTGATTCTTTGGCGTTGTCCATAACTAGAAGTGTGAGGTGCGACCCACAATGCCTGTATCCCGATCACGCCGTGTCATTCTCTGCAGCGCACTCGTGCTGCTGCTCGTAGCCGTCGGTCTGTTCGCCGCTGCCTGCGGTGGCGAAACGACCACCACGACGGCCGCTGCCCCGGCCACCACCGCGACTACAGCCGCGCCGGCCACCACCGAGACCACCGCTGCACCAGCCGAGACGACCACCACCGCCGCCGCCATGGACAAGGAGTTCACGTTCGGTATGCTGTTCGTGGGCCCCTATAACGACCGCGGCTGGAGCCAGGCCAACTACGAAGGCGGCACCTACGTCGAATCCAAGCTCCCCGGAGCCAAGATGATCTACGTCGACAAGGTGAACTCCGCCGACCGCCCGGGTACCACGCCGGAGCAGCTGGCCGAAGACCTGCTGAACCAGGGTGCCCAGATGATCTTCTTCACGTCTGACGACATGAAGGACGGCGCTGTCGCTTTCGCGAAGGCCCACCCTGATATCCCGGTCCAGTTCACCTCTGGTGACAGCGCCTGGAAGGACGGCAAGGACTACCAGAACCTGCCCAACTTGAGCAACATCATGGGCCAGATGGAATACGGCAAGATGATCGCCGGCGCCGCCGCCGCTCTCACCACCCAGACCGGCAAGATCGGTTACCTCGGCCCGCTGATCAACGACGAGACCCGCCGCTTGGCCGCTTCCGTATACCTTGGCGCCCGGTACGCGTGGACCGAATACCTCAAGAAGGACCCCAAGGATCTCAAGTTCACCGTCAACTGGATCGGCTTCTGGTTCAACATCCCGGGGGTCACCTCCGATCCCACCCAAGTGGCCGACAACTTCTTCAACTCCGGCTATGACGTGGTCGTGTCCGGTATCGACACGACGGAAGCCCTGGTCGAAGCCGGCAAACTCGCGGCCTCCGGCAAGCAGGTGTGGGCCGTGCCCTACGACTTCATCGGCTCGCTTGATGAAGCCCCCACGGTCGCTCTCGGTGTCCCGTTCTTCAACTGGGGACCGGAATACCTGAAGGCCGTCACGGCCGCTCGCGACGGCAAATGGACCAGCTTCTGGAACTGGGTCGCTCCCGACTGGACCGACATCAACAATCCCGACACCTCCATCGTGGGCTTCAAGAAGGGCGAAGGCCTCTCCGCCGATGCATCGGCTAAGGTCGACGAGTTCATCAAAGCCCTCGCCGGCGGCCTGAACCTCTGGAAGGGCCCGCTCAATCTGCAAGACGGGACCGCGTTCCTCGCCGACGGGGTCGAAGCCACCCCGCAGCAGATCTGGTACATGCCCCAGCTCCTCGAGGGCATGGAAGGCCAGAGCGTATCCGACTAGAGTCAGTCGCGTAGTCTGAGAATGGATCCAGGAAAGGGGAGACCGTCCCGGTCTCCCCTTTCTGGTTCTACCGAGCGTCGCAGAACAGCACCGGGCCGGAGTTAGGGTGGAAGTACAGGTCAGAGATATCCGCAAGCATTTCGGCCCGGTCAAAGCCAACGACGGCATCACTCTCTCCGTGCCCGCGGGAACCATCCAGGGCATCCTGGGCGAGAACGGGGCCGGCAAGAGCACCCTGATGAAGATCTTGTCCGGGTTCCAGCCTGCCGACAGCGGGGAGATAGTGCTCGACGGCAGGGTCGTCGCCATGCGCTCTCCGGCCGACGCCATCCACCACGGCGTGGGCATGCTGCACCAGGACCCTCTGGACTTCCCCCCCATGCGCGTCGTTGACAACCTGCTCATCGGCGCGCCCGGGCGGCTCATCCCCCGGCGGGCGGAGGCAGCAAAAGCGGTCGCCGAATTGGGCGCGTCGCTGGGGTTGGCCATCGACCTCAAGGCCGACGTCGAGTCTCTTACGGTGGGCGAGCGCCAGCAACTCGAGCTTCTGCGCCTTCTGTGGCTCGGGGCGCGCGTGCTCATCCTCGACGAGCCTACCACCGGGATCAGCGCCACACAGCGCGAGCAGCTTTTCGGCACGCTCCGCCGCCTCGCCGCGCAGGGTATGACCGTCCTCTTCGTGTCCCACAAGCTCGAGGAGGTGCAGGATCTTTGCACGCGGGTCGCGGTACTCCGGCAGGGCCGGCTTATCGGTGAGGCCCTACCGCCGTTCCAGGTCGACCGCCTCGTCTCCATGATGTTCGAGCGGGAGGTGTCCCCCGGGGAGCGAACGTCCTGCGCGCCCGGAGACAGTCTCTTCCGGGTGGCGGGCATGAGCGCCGAGCACGGCCGCATCACGCTCGGCGCGGTCGATCTCGACGTCCGCGCCGGCGAGACCATAGGGTTGGCGGGGATGGAGGGCAGCGGGCAGAGCATGTTCCTGCGCGCCTGCGCCGGCTTGATCCCGACCACGGGCGGCCACATCTATCTTGACGGAGCCGACTTGGCCGGCAGGAACTATCACCAGTGCAAGAAGAAGGGGATCGCGTATGTGCCTGCCTCCCGATTGGAGGAGGGCCTCATCCCCGGGCTATCGCTCACCGACCACTTCCTCCTTACCCAGAGAAAGCCGGGCCTCTTCATCGACCGGGAGAGCGGCCGGAGGCTGGCACAGGCGCGCATAGCCGAGTACAACATCAAGGGGACGCCGGCCAGCCCGGTGGAGTCCCTCTCCGGCGGGAACCAACAGCGGGCGCTGCTCGCCCTCGTCAGGCCGGGCGCCAAGGTCATGCTGCTGGAGCAACCCACGCGGGGGCTGGACATCGAATCGGTCATCTACCTGTGGACCAAGTTGAAGGAGCGCTGCAACCTGGGAGGCGCGATCATCTTCACGTCCAGCGACCTGGATGAACTGCTCCGCTACAGCGACCGGATCCTGGTGTTCTTCGCCGGCAAGGTTTCCGGCCCGCTCGACGCCGCGAGCACAAGCGTCGACCAACTCGGGCACCTCATAGGCGGCCGCGACATAGCGGGTGGCGATGGAGGGGGCCCTGATGCCTGAGCCACGCAGCCGCTTCACCCGGGAAAAGTGGATCGATATAGGGCTCCAGGTGGGCGCTCTGATACTGGCCGTGATCTTTACCACCATCATCCTTCTGGCTGCCGGTGCTCCTCCTCTCGCCGCCTACAAGGAGATATTCTTAGGCGCCTTCGGTTCGGTCACCGGCTTCTCCAACGTGCTCGTCGCCTGGGTGCCGCTGCTGCTCGCCGCGTCGGGCGTCCTGGTGACGTTCGCCGCCGGGCTCTGGAATATCGGGGTAGAGGGCCAGATCGTGTTCGGAGCGGTGCTCACCACCTGGGCGCTTCGGCTCCTGCAGGACACCGGCCTCTCCCCTGCGCTCATCATCGTCGTGGCGCTGATCGCCGGCATCGTCGGGGGCGCCCTGTGGGCCGGCCTCGCCGGGGTCCTCAAGACCTTCGGGGGAGTGAACGAGATCTTCGGGGGACTGGGTCTCAACTACGTGGCCGCCGCGCTGACGCTCTGGCTGATCTTCGGTCCGTGGAAGCGCCCGGGCATCGGGTCGATGAGTGGGACCGAGCCCTTCCCGGATGAGCTGGCCCTCCCGACGATCGCCGGACTGCGCCTGAGTCCCTGGTCGCTGGGCCTGGGGGTCCTGGCGGTGATCGTGGTGTACATCCTGCTGGAAAGGACGTATTTTGGGCTCAAGCTCAAGGCGACCGGCGCCAGCAACCGGGCGGCGTTCCTGCTTGGCGTGCCCACCTGGCAGTACGGCATGCTGGCGTTCCTGGTATGCGGGGCGCTCGCCGGGCTGGCGGGAGCCGTACAGGTGACCGCTGTCTACCACCGGCTCATACCATCCATCTCCAGCGGATACGGCTACCTGGGTCTGATGATCGGCATGCTCATCCTCTATCGCGCGATCTGGGTAGCTCCGGTCGCCCTGTTCTTCGCCGCCCTCAACATCGGCAGTATCCAGCTGCCCATCGTGCTCAAGCTGGACTCCACTCTGTCGGGAGTGCTGCAGGGGGCGCTCGTCCTGTTCGTCATCCTGGTCGAGGGGGCCCGCCAGCGCTATCTCCACCGGGCGCGCGTACGAATAGGGAGTAACTGATGGATGGGCCGACTATCATCGTGGGCCTGGCCGGCGTCCTCGCCACTGCGGCGCCTATAGTAGTGGCTGCGATCGGCGAGACGCTCGCCGAGCGGTCGGGGGTCATCAACCTCTCGGTCAACGGCTCCATCCTGCTATCGGCCATGGGCAGCTTCGCGGTGGCGGTCACCACCGGCAGCCTGGTCCTTGGCTTCGTCACTGGAGCGGCGATCGGAGCGGTAGTGGCCCTCATCGTGGCCTTCGGCAGCATCACTCTGCGCCAGTCGCAGGTGGCGATCGGCTTCGTCCTCACCCTTTTCTGCCGGGACCTGGCCTACTTCCTGGGCAACCCGTTCATGGGCGACAAGGGGCCCAGGCTTGCCGTGCATCCCATCCCGGGCCTGGAGAAGATCCCCGTCCTCGGTACCTTGCTCTTCGAGCACGACATCATGACCTACTTCAGCTTCGTCCTCATTATCGTGGCCTGGTGGTGGATATTCCGCACGCGGCCCGGGCTGACTCTGCGGGCGGTGGGCGAACGCCCGGCGGCGGCTTTCGCCCGGGGAGCTCAGGTCAACGCGCTCCGGTACATGTACACGGTGCTCGGCGGCGCGCTCGTGGGTCTGGCAGGTCCCATGTATTCCCTCAGCGTGAAGGCGGGCTGGAAGGGCACTATCTCCGGTCTGGACGGCCTCGGCTGGATCGTTCTGGCCATCGTCATCTTCGGCGCGTGGAATCCTGTGCGAGTGGCCCTTGGCGCGTATCTGTTCGGGCTTCTGCAGTGGCTCAGTGTGGTCCTGCAGCCCAGCATCCAGGGCATCCCCTCCCAGGTGCTCCAGGTCGCCCCGTTCCCTCTGATGATCCTCACCCTTCTGCTGGTGAACATCGGCAATGCCGAGTGGGTCGATCGGGTGCTCGCCTCCCTGCCGGAGCAATGGCGCAAGCGCGTCGCCCGCGTCCTTCGGTCGCTCCGCGTGGTGCAGCCGCGAAGTCTCGGGGTGCCCTTCGAACCTGACTGATCTGACTTAGCCATATGTACAGGAGATAGCCGCTAATAGCGGCCATGTGGCTAGACGCGGAAACGTGCTCCGCTGCTATGCTACCGCAACTGAATCGCCGCATATGGCGGTCCGGATCAAGGTTACTGCGACAGGGGTGGCGCGCGAACTTATGAGAAGCATTTCCATGTTCTGGGGATGTACGGTCCCCGCTCGCGGAGACGCCGGCGGTCACCACTCACCGGCCGGCGGCTGGCGGACACGAGGTTCATGGAGGGCATAGAGAACATCGACAGCGCTTCCCCCGTGTGGGGTTTGCCGGCGCCGCAGGGCCTCTACGATTCTCGCAACGAGAAGGACTCGTGCGGGGTCGGTTTCGTCTGTGACGTTGGTGGCAAAGCCTCTCACTCCATCGTGGAGCGTGGCATCGAGGTGCTCAACCGCCTGCTGCATAGGGGCGCCGCGGGCGCCGACGCGGGCACCGGTGACGGAGCGGGCATTCTCGTGCAGATCCCGCATCGCTTCTTCGAGGACGCATGCCGCTCGCTCGGGTTCTCGCTGCCGCAGGTCGGCCGCTACGGGGCGGCCATGATGTTCATGCCTCGGGAGCCCGAGACCCGGATAGCCTGCCAAGCGGTCGTGGACAAGGCCCTCGCGGGCGAAGGGCTGCGCGTCCTCGGCTGGCGCGAGGTGCCGATCGAGCCGACCGCCCTGGGCGAAGCGGCCCGGGCGACCCGTCCGGCGGTCTGGCAGTGCTTCACCGATTCGGCAGGGTTGAGTGAAGAGGCGCTCGAGCGCAAGCTCTACGTCGCCCGCAGGCAGTGCGAGAGAGCGGTGACCGAGGCACTGGGCGCCGACACTCGCTTCTACGTTCCCAGCTTCTCGTGTCGCACCGTGGTCTACAAAGGCCTTATGATGGCGACCGAGATCCCGGCCTTCTACCTGGACCTCAACGAGCCCCTGTTCGAGAGCGCCTTGGCCGTCGTCCACCAGCGCTATAGCACCAACACGTTCCCCTCCTGGGAACTTGCTCAGCCGTTTCGCTACCTGGCGCACAACGGCGAGATCAACACCCTGCGCGGCAACCTCAACTGGATTCGCTCGCGCCAGTCGGAGCTGGAGTCCGACCTGTTCGGCGCCGACCTCAAGAAGCTGCTGCCGATCATCGACGAGCGAGGCAGCGACTCCGCCTGTCTCGACAATGTGCTCGAGTTGCTCACAACTGGCGGTCGCGACATCCAGCACGCCATGCTCATGCTCGTCCCCCAGGCGTGGGGGGCGAAGTACCCCATGGGACCCGACCTACGCGGCTTCTTCGAGTTTCACGCGGGCCTGATGGAGCCCTGGGACGGCCCGGCCGCGGTGTCCTTCAGCGACGGCCATGTGGTCGGGGCCCTGCTCGACCGGAACGGCCTGCGGCCCGCGCGCTACACCATCACCAAGGACGGATTCATGGTGCTCGCCTCCGAGGCGGGGGTGCTCGACTTCCCACCCGAGCAGGTGCAGGAGAAAGGTGCCCTCAGGCCCGGGCAGATGATCCTGGTCGACCTGGCGGGACGTCGGGTGTGGAAGGACGTGGAGATCAAGACAAGGCTCGCGCGGCGCCAGCCCTACCGGCGCTGGGTCGAGGAGAACAAGATCTCCATCCACGGCTTCTTCAGCGCCGTCGCGCCGCCTACGCCCGAGACCGGCAGCCTGCTCCGCCGCCAGAAGTACTTCGGCTATTCCCGCGAGGACATCAAGCTGATACTCGACCCTATGGCGGTCACCGGTAACGAGCCGGTCGGCTCCATGGGGGCGGACGAGCCGCTGGCGGTCCTCTCCGAACAGCCGCAGCTCCTCTACTGGTACTTCAAGCAACTCTTCGCGCAGGTGACCAACCCGGCCATCGACCCAATCCGCGAGGAGTTGGTCATGTCGCTCATGACCTTCCTCGGCGTACATGCCGACATCCTCGTTGAAGGTCCCCACCAGGCGCGGCTCATCAAGCTGAACCACCCCATCCTCTCCAACGAGGACCTGACCCGCATGCGCAGCCTGAACATTTCCGACTTCGCCTGCCACACCCTGCCCATCGGCTTCCCGGCCGACGGCAACGGCGTCGATTTGGCCGCCGCTCTCGGCGATGTCTGCAGCCAGGCGGAGACAGCAGTGGGCCGAGGTGAACGCATGCTCATCTTGAGCGACCGTGACCTGCCCGATGGCACCATGGCCATCCCGGCCCTGCTCGCAGTGTCGGCGGTGAACCGCTGTCTCCTGAACTCCTCGCTGCGCACGTCGACCAGCCTGATCGTCGAGACGGGAGAAGCCCGCGAGGTCATGCACATCGCCCTGTTGCTCGGCTATGGCGCCTCGGCCATCAACCCCTACCTGGCCTTCGAAAGCGTCGCCGACCTGGCTCTGCGGAACCGCCTGAGTAAAGACGTGGGTGTCGCCAAAGCCGTGGAGAGCTACATCAAGGCCCTCTGCAAGGGCCTGCTCAAGACCATGTCGAAGATGGGCATCTCGACTCTGCGCAGCTACCGGAGCGCCCAGGCGTTCGAAGCGGTGGGCCTCAGCCGCGACGTCGTCGACCGCTACTTCGGCGGCACCGCGTCACGCATAGAAGGCATCGGCCTCGACGAGATCGCCGCCGAGGCCCGAGCGCGCTACCAGGCGGCCAACGAGAACGAGGAGACCGCTCCCAAGATTCTCTGCGGCGGCGGGCATTACAGTTATCGCATAGACGGCGAGCGCCACCTGTGGAGCCCCGAGGCTATCGACTACATCCAGCGCGCCTCGCGCACCAACGACTATGGTCTGTACCGGCAGTACGCCGCTCTGATCAACGACCAGGAACGGGCGCAGAGCACCCTGCGGGGCCTGCTGCGGTTCAAGACTGTCACGCCGGTGCCGCTCGACGAGGTCGAGCCCGAGAGTGAGATCGTCAAGCGGTTCGTCAGCGGGGCCATGTCCTTCGGCTCCATCAGCCAGGAGGCCCACGAAGCCCTGGCCATTGCCATGAACCGCCTGGGCGGCATGAGCAACAGCGGCGAGGGCGGCGAAGACCCCGAGCGCTACCTGCCCATGGACAACGGCGACAGCAAGTGCAGCGCTATCAAGCAGATCGCGAGTGGTCGGTTCGGCGTCACCGCGGAGTACCTTGTCAACGCCCGCGACCTACAGATCAAGATCGCCCAGGGCGCCAAACCAGGCGAGGGCGGGCAGCTTCCGGGCTCCAAAGTCTACCCGTGGATCGCGAAGACGCGACACTCCACCCCGTATGTAAGCCTGATCTCTCCGCCACCTCACCACGACATCTACTCCATCGAGGACATCAAGCAGCTCATCTACGACCTGCGCTGCGCCAATCCCGCGGCGCGAGTGTCGGTCAAGCTGGTGTCGCAGGTGGGCGTGGGCACCGTGGCCGCGGGCGTGGTCAAGGCCCAGGCCGACGTGGTGCTCATCAGCGGCTATGATGGCGGCACGGGTGCCGCTCCTCTCTCCTCGGTGCGTCATGCCGGTGCGCCCTGGGAACTCGGCCTGGCCGAGACCCAGCAGACGCTGGTGCTGAACGGCCTCCGCAGCCGTGTGCGCCTGCAGGTGGATGGCCAGCTCAAGACCGGGCGCGACGTGATCATAGGTGCCATGCTCGGCGCGGAGGAGTTCGGATTCGCCACCACGCTCCTCGTTGTGCTCGGCTGCGTCATGATGCGCGCCTGCCACAAGAACACCTGTCCGGCCGGGGTCGCGACCCAGGATCCTGAGCTTCGGGCCTTCTTCGGC
Source organism: uncultured Actinomycetota bacterium (assembly GCA_963783835.1). Taxonomy (GTDB): domain Bacteria; phylum Actinomycetota; class Thermoleophilia; order RBG-16-64-13; family RBG-16-64-13; genus CAIQPS01. The sequence continues at coordinate 118,256 of CAWAOX010000015.1, read as the reverse complement.
GGCAAGCCCGACTACGTGGTGAACTACCTCACCATGGTGGCGCGCGAAGCACGTGAATACATGGCCCAGCTCGGCATCCGGAACGTTGACGAACTCGTCGGACGCTCCGACCTGCTCGAAGTCAACGACGCTATCACCTTCTGGAAGGCCAAGGGGCTTGATTTCTCCAAAATCCTCTACCGCCCGGAGGCTGCGCCTCACAAGGTGCGCCATACCGAGCAGCAGAAGCACGACCTGGACAAGGCCTACGACAACGAGATCCTCCCGCTCGTGGCCGGCGCGCTCGAGACCCAGCGACCGGTAGCGGTATCGCTGCCCATCCGCAACGTCCACCGCACGGTCGGCACCATGGTCTCGGGTGAGGTCGCTCGTCGCTACGGCGGCCAAGGGCTGCCCGAAGACACCATCAACTTGCACTTCCAGGGCTCGGCCGGTCAGAGCCTGGCCGCTTTCGCCTCTCCGGGTATGACCTTCGTGCTCGAAGGCGAGGCCAACGACTACCTGGGTAAGGGCCTGTCTGGCGGCAAGCTCGTGGTCAAGCCGGAGCCAGGCTCTGATTTCGACCCGGCCAACAACATCATCGTCGGCAACGTGGCGCTCTACGGAGCGACCTCGGGTGAAGTCTACATCTGCGGCCGGGCCGGCGAGCGTTTCGCCATCCGCAACAGCGGGGTGACGGCTGTGGTCGAGGGTATCGGCGACCATGGCTGCGAGTACATGACCGGCGGGCGCGTAGCGGTGCTCGGACCCACCGGGGTCAACTTCGCGGCCGGCATGAGCGGAGGCATCGCCTACGTCTTGGACGAGACCGGGCTGTTCGACGATCGCTGCAACCTGGACATGGTCGACCTGGAACTGGTCACCGACCCGAACGACCAGCTCGAGCTGAAGACCATGATCGAGCGCCACGTCATGTACACGGGCAGCAAGCGCGGCCGACAGATCCTCGAGAACTGGGGAGCTCATCTGCCCTACTTTGTGAAGGTCTTCCCAACGGACTACAAGCGGGCGCTCGGCAGGTTGAGTCAGGAAGACGCAGCCGTCGAGCGCGAGCTGGCGGTGAACGACTAGCCATGGCACGGGAACGCGAATTCCTCGATCAACCCCGTCAGGACGTGAGCTACCGGCCGGTCTCGGAACGGCTGAAGGACTTTCGCTCGGTCGATCTGCCACTCACCGACAGCGAGATCCACGAGCAGGCTTCACGCTGCATGGACTGCGGCACCCCCTTCTGCTACGGCTCGAGCACGGGCTGCCCCCTCGGCAACGTCATTCCCGAGTTCAATGAAGCCGTGTACAGCGGTCACTGGAAGGAGGCGCTCGATCTGCTCCTCGCCACCAACGTTTTTCCTGAGTTCACCGGGCGCATCTGCCCCGCTCCCTGCGAGAGCGCTTGTGTGCTGGGCCTCATCCGCCCGGCGGTGAACATCTGCAAGATCGAGCTGGCCATTATCGAGCAGGGTTTCCGCCTCGGTCACGTCGACAGGCTGCTGAAATGCGACGTTTCGCCGCAGGAATGCGATGGGAATGCGCCAGAGAAGGATGCAGGAATCGCGAATAGCAGCGCTATTGCCGAGCCGGGTCGAGTGTGCCGGGCCGAGCGAGTGGCCGTGGTGGGTTCCGGTCCCGGGGGGCTGGCCACCGCCCAGGTACTCAACCGGGCGGGCTACAACGTGACCGTCTACGAGAAGGACGAGAAACCGGGCGGACTGCTGCGCTACGGCATACCCGACTTCAAACTCGAGAAACGGGTGGTCGACCGGCGCATCGACCTCATGGCCCGCGAAGGCGTGAAGTTCCAGTGCAGCGTGAACGTCGGCGAGGACATCTCCTACAAGTACCTGCGCGACCGTTACGAGGCCCTTGTGCTGGCCGGCGGCGCAGGCGTGCCCCGCGACCTGGCCGTGCCGGGACGAGAACTGGGCGGCATCCACTTCGCCATGGACTTCCTCACCCAGCAGAACCGGCTGGTCGGCGGCGAGTCCCTCGGCCGGGAGGAGCACATCAGCGCCGCGGGCAAGAACGTCGTCGTCATAGGCGGCGGTGACACCGGCTCCGACTGCATCGGCACCGCCCGTCGCCAGGGAGCGGCCGACGTGGTGCAGTTGGAGATCCTGCCCGAGCCGCCGGCCACCCGCTCGGAATCGACCCCCTGGCCGCAGTGGCCCCTCATGCTGCGCGAATCGAGCAGCCACAAGGAGGGCGCCACAAGGCGCTGGAGCGTCGACACCACCGGCTTCGCCGGCCAGGGCGGCGTGGTCAAGCTGGTACAGTGCGTAGAGGTGGAGTGGGCCCATGACCAAGCGACGGGGCGAACCTGTCCGCGCAGGGTCGAGGGCTCGGACTTCTCAGTTGATGCCGACCTTGTGCTCATCGCAATGGGCTTCGTCGCTCCCAGCCGTATCGGACTGGTCGACGGCCTCGGCATCGCCAAGGATCCCAGCGGCTTCATCGCCCGAGACGAGCGTCACATGACCAGCCTCGAGGGCGTGTTTGTGACCGGCGACATGCGCAATGGGGCATCGCTGGTTGTGCGTGCCATCGGTGACGGCATGCAAACGGCTCGGAAAATAATGGCCCATCTAGGCGCAGAATGCTAGGCGCGAACGGGAGTCAAAGTCCTCCCCTATACCTCTCGGCCCTACGGCAGGCTTAACGCCTACTAGAAGTACGACAAGACCAGGCTACAGAAAGGGAACAGTTGATGGCAGACAAGAAACTCACCGCACAGGACGTCCTCAAGATCGTCGAGGACAAACAGATCAAGTTCATCCGGTTCTGGTTCACCGACGTGCTTGGCACCCTCAAGAGCTTCGCGGTCACTCCGGCCGAGCTTGAAGGCGCTTTCGAAGAGGGCATGGGCTTCGACGGGTCGTCCATCGACGGCTTCGCCCGCATCCAGGAATCCGACATGGTGGCGTACCCGGATCCGAGCAGCTTCACGCTGCTCCCCTGGCGCGCCGGCGCCGGCGGCACCGCCCGCATGTTCTGCGATATCAAGCAGCCCAACGGCGAGCCCTTCGCGGGCGACCCGCGCTACGTGCTGCGCAAAGTCGTGGCCAGAGCCGAAGCCATGGGCTACACCATGTACTGCGGCCCCGAACTGGAGTTCTTCTACTTCAAAGACAGCTGCGGCACCGATGTGCTCGACCGCGGCGGCTACTTCGACCTCACCACTCTCGACGCCGGCAGCGACCTCCGCCGCGATACGGTCAACGCTCTGCACGCGATGGGCATCCAGGTGGAGTACTCCCATCACGAAGTCGCTCCTTCGCAGCACGAGATCGACCTGCGCTACAAAGACGTGCTCACCATGGCCGACCAGGTCATGACCTACCGCCTGACCGTCAAAGAGATCGCTGCCGCCCACGGCGTGTACGCGACCTTCATGCCCAAACCCATCTTCGGCGAGAACGGCTCTGGGATGCACGTGCATCAGTCGCTGTTCAAGGGCAGCAGCAACGCGTTCTTCGATGGTACCGACGAGACCAATCTCTCCGAAGTCGGCAAGGCGTACATTGCCGGCCTTCTGGCGCACATCAAAGAGATCGCGTTGGTCACCAACCAGTGGATCAACTCCTACAAGCGCCTGGTCCCGGGCTACGAAGCCCCGGTCTACATCTGCTGGTCGCGGCGCAACCGCTCCGCCATGGTGCGCGTGCCGCTTTACAAGCCCGGCAAAGAGAACGCCACCCGCGTGGAACTTCGCAACCCCGACCCGGCATGTAACCCGTACCTGGCCTTCGCCGCAATGCTGGCCGCCGGTCTCGACGGTATCGAAAAGGGCATGAAGCTGCCCCCCGAAGCCAGCAATAACATCTACGAGATGACCGAAGCCGAGCGGGCCGAAGCCGGCATAGACTCTCTGCCCGAAGACCTCTACAACGCCATCAAGGAGTTCGAGAGTTCGAGCTTCGTGCGTGAGGCCCTCGGCGACCACGTCTGCGATTTTCTGGTGCGGAACAAGTGGGCGGAGTGGGACGACTACAAGACCCTCATCACCCCCTACGAGCTCCAGCGCTACCTTCCCATCCTCTAGACAGCGCCACCCTGCTGTGCCCGGCGGCCGAAAGGCCGCCGGGCGTCTTCTTGTAACCGCCTGCTTCGTCGCGATGGGCCACGTGTCCGTTCCGGCTGCGCGCAAAGGCCTGCGCGACTCCTCCCTCGGACACGTGGCCCATCGCGAACAAACCGACTGCCTCACACTGACGCCCCCTCGGCCTTCGGCCTGGGGTTGGGTCGGTGAGGGCGACGTGGTGGGTGCTTTCGGCTGGCCGTGCAGCGCCTCCGAGCGTGTGCTAGCCTTTCCGGGTTTACCCGTGACGACCATGCCGTCGGATAAACCATTTGATCACCCGATGAGGGAGGCTCCGATAAGCTACGGCACGGTGCAGAGTATTGGTACCCGTCTTGTCTGTTCTCTTCTCTTCGTCCTGGTCTTGGTGTTGACAGGTGCCCAGCCCGCCCAGGCCGAGCCGCCGGCCATTACCCAGGCCAAGAGCCAGGCGGCCGCTCTTGAGGCCAAGCTCAAAGAGTTGAGTGGCCAGGCCGAGATACTCATGGAGAAGTACGACTCCGCCATCACCCAGCTAGCCCGGACCGAGTCCGACGCTGCTGATAACGCGGCTCTGCTCACGCAGGCCCAGCAAGACCAGGCGAGTGCGGAGCGTGCGCTGAGCGACCGACTGGCTCATATCTACAAGCAGGGGCGGAGCAGCGAGCTCGCCGTTCTGCTCAGCTCGACCTCGTGGTCTGACCTCGTGAATCGCGTGGCGCTTCTTGAACGGATAAGCAAGCAGGATACCGACCTTCTTGAGCAAGTAACCTCCTATCGAGCTCAGGTGGCCGATCGGCAGGTGAAGCTGGCGGCTCTGCTCAAGAAACAGCAGAGCGGCGCCGAAGACGTGCGGGCCGCCAGCCAGGCTGTTGCGGAGAAACTGGCGCAGAACAAGCAGTTGCTCAAAGGCAAGGAGACGCAGGTCGCGCAACTGGAGAAGGCGTGGCAAGCCCAGCAGGCGAGGCAGGCGCGGCTGAAGCAGGAGCGCCAAGCCAGGCTGCAAGCGGCTCTGGCCGCGGCGCAGGTGGCCGCTCAGTCGGGCACGCAGCCCCCCGCGCAGAAGCCTGCTCCAACCGGCGGTCAGGTCCACAACCAGGGAGTCTCCAATGTTCTTAAGCCTGAGCAGATTGCACTGGTTGCTCAGAAAGCGGGATTCTCTGGTGAGAACTTGGTGATCGCAGTCGCGGTGGCGATGGCAGAATCTGGCAGTAATGCCAACGCCGTAGGCCGCAAACATACGTATGGTCTGTGGCAGGTCCTCTCCTATGCTCACCCCGATCTCATAGACCCCGACAATCCCGATGCGAGCAAATGGTACGACCCCTATGTAAACGCAAGGTTCGCTTGGAAGATCTCCAGCGGAGGCAAGAACTGGGCGCCTTGGTCGGTCTACAAGCATGGAACCTATCTGAGAAACATGGATAGGGCACGTGCAGGGGTGAACCTTCTTCTTAGCAGTCCTCGGTCGATCGTGCCGCCTTCGGTGAAGTAGCGCCGGCCACCGATCGGAGCGCGGTCAGAGGACGAACTGCAGGATGGCCGCGAGATCCTGGCCGCCCGTTTCCGCCGACCGGCTTCAGGGAAACCTTCTCGACATCGGCGGCAAATATGTCTCCCCGGAGGAGCTATGTGGTTGCGTATGCGGCGTGGACCCAGGGTTGTTGTTACTTGCCCGGGTTGCGGCAAACAGATCAAGAAGACACGGGCGCGGCTAGATCGTGACCATGGTCTGTGCTGCCCCTCGTGCCATCTGACGTTCCGTCCCGAGCCGTTGGAGCCTGCAGTCGCTCAGACGGATGCTGAGGGGTCCGAGAACTAGGACTCCCAGGGTGACGATGCTGATGACTCCGACCCGGTGTACTATCGGCGGGGTGTAGATCAAGACAAGGAGGAAGACCGGTGGACTACCGGCTCACTACCACAGCATTGACCATCCCCGGCTACCGGGTGGTGCACAATCTCGGCGTCGTGCGCGGAGTGACTGTGCGCGCCCGCTGGATCGGCAGCCAGATAACCGCCTCGCTCCGGACGCTCGGCGGCGGGCAGATCCCCGAGTACATCAAGCTCTGCGAGCAGACTCGGGCCGAAGCTTTCGACTGGATGGCCCAGCACGCCGACCAGATGGGCGCCAACGCCATCATCGCGATCAGGTACGACGCGACCGACATGGGCAACAACATGACCGAGGTCCTGGCCTATGGGACCGCCGTGATCGTTGAGCCCGAGCAGTAGAGCAGGCGCCGGTCGCTGGGCGGCTCTCGGCCTCCTGCTGCTGACCCTTTCGATCGTCGCAGCTTCGGCAGCGGCATGCGTGGATGACACCGGCAAGACCACCGCCCGCGCCTACTCGGACGGCACGTACCTGGTCGGCACCGACATACCTCCAGGCCTCTACAAGGGCGCCCCGAGAGGCGCCGCGGGCGTCTGGAACATCTGCACCGACGCTGCCGGTAAGGATGGGGTAGCCGGCGGCCTACCGATAGGGCAGTTCTATGTCGAGGTTAAGGACGGCCAGTACATCAACCTACAGGACGCGACCGTCACGGCCGCCGACACCGCGAGCGGCGCCACTCCGCTGTCCACGTACCTGGGGACCGGTGTGTTCCTCGTCGGCGTCGACGCCGCTCCCGGCCGGTACAAGGGCGTCGTGAGCGGAGACTCGGGGCACTGGGAGATTTCCACGGATGCGAACGGCACACGGATCGTCGCCGGCGGCTCGCCCACAACGGATTTCTACGTCGACGTGAAGGACGGGCAGTTCCTGGATCTGGAGTACGTCACGCTGTCGCAGTGACCGCCGCGACGACGGAGGACCGGCGACTACACCCGATGCTCTTTGCGGACCACCTTCCGCGGCCCGGCGTGCCAGGAGGTGCTCCAGTCCTTGGGCGGGACCACCTCGTCCAGCCGGTCGAGCTGGTCGATGCTCTTGAGCCGCGTATAGATGAGCTGCCAGGCGCACGGGCGATCGGGGTCGACCTCGCACTGATCCTCGGTCGAACCGCCGCAGGGGCCGTTCAGTAGCCGCTTGGCGCAGCGCGTCACCGGGCAGATGCCACCGAACTGAGCCAGCATGCAATCGCCGCAGCCCATGCACTTCTCGGTCCAGACCGCCTGCTCCTCGAGAAGACCCATGAAATCGGTGTTCAGGCCCGCGTAGACCGGTATGTCGGGGAATCTCTCGGCGATGGCCTGCACGCCCACCCCGCAGCCGAACGAGACGATGGCATCGACGTCGGCCGCCGGCCCGGCCAGATCCTTGATGAACTCGTTCTCGCACTGGCGCTCGATGGTCACCTGGGTCAGCTCCAGCGGCTCGCCCTCCAGCTTGCGCGCCATGCGGACGGCGTAGGAGGCGATACCCACCTCGCGCTCGCCACCTGCCAGGCACACCGTGACGCAGGTGCCACAGCCGGCGAACAGCACCTTCTCGTGCCGGGCGATGAGGTTCTTCAACTCGGTGACCGATTTGGGAGAAGCGACGATCATGCTGTTCCTTCACTTTCCGGCTGCCGGGATCCCTTGAGCGGGGTCGGTCCCAGCGTCCTCACCGTATTCACCATCTCCTGCACGCTCTGCACGAAGGTCGGAGCCATCGCGGCAGAAAGGTTGACCATCTTCAGCCGCTCGCCGCCCACGCCGATCTCGGCCAGCATCTCGCGGATGCGGTCCGTGCGTTTGCGCGCGCGCAGATTGCCCTCCAGGAAGTGACAGCCACCCTCCAGGCAGCCGGCCACCAGAATGCCATCGATACCCTTGAGGAACGCGTCGAGGATATGCTCCATCTCTATCTTGCCCGTGCAGGGCGTATGGATGATCCGCACGTTCGTCGGGTACTGCATGCGCTTGGAGCCCGCCAGGTCGGCGGCGGCGTAGGCGCAGTAGTTGCAGCAGAAGGCGATGATCTGCGGCTCCCAGCCCTCGGCGGACATCGGCGTCGCGGCCATGTTCTCTGGCGCCGTGCTCTCGGCCGCGGCGACGGTCTCGGGCGTGGTCATACGCTCACCCCGTCCACGAGCAGCTCATCGAGCATGGCGACCAGGGCCTGGTCCTCCTGGTGCAGAAGGGTGATCGTCCTGGCGGGGCAGGAGGCCGCGCAACTGCCGCACCCCATGCACATCGCGCCCTGTATCTCGGCCTTCGACATCTCGTTGATCATCGGGGCGCCGTACGGGCAGACCTTGACGCACGTGGCGCACGCCACGCAGTTCTCCGGATCGACCTCGGCCACCTGTCCGGGGATCTGCAGGTGCGTCTTGGAGAGCACGGTGGTCGCCCGTCCCACCGTGGCCAGAGCGTGGGCGATGGTCTCGTCCATGAATCGCGGCGAATGGGCCAGGCCGCAGAGGAACTCGCCTTCGTTGGCCAGGTCCACCGGACGCAGCTTGGGATGCGCCTCCAGGAAGAAACCGTCGCTCGTCAGGGCGCTGCGCAGCAGGCCGGACAGCACCGGGTTGGTCGCCGCCGGAGCGATGCCGGTGGAGAGCACCAGCAGGTCGGGCCGCAGCAACAACTCGCGGTTGCCGGATGAGTCGTGCACTGTGACCTCGAGCCGGCCGTCTTGCTCGACCACCACCGGGTCGCCCTTCTCCGGATGGCGGACGAACAGGACGCCCTCTTCCCGCGCCTTCTGGAAGTACAGCTCCCGGAATCCGTAGGTGCGGATATCCCGCCCCAGGACGGCCACGTTGGCCCCCGGTAACCGCCGCTTGATCTCGATGGCGTTCTTGACCGCCTCGGAGCAGCACACCCGGCTGCAGTAGGGGTGCTCCTCGTTGCGGCTCTCCACGCACTGGATCATGACGACCGTCGGGTTCTTCTTACCCTCAAGCTCTGGTGGAAGCTCACCCTTGGCCAGCACGGCCTCCAGCTTGCTCTGCGTGGTCACGTGCGGGTTCTTGCCGTGGAGATAGAGTTCGGTCGGCCTCTCCTCGCCCCCGGTCGCGATGATCACCACTCCGTGACTGATCGCCACTTCGTCGCTCGGCCCCTCCGCGCCCACCCCGCTGCCGGCCACCTTGATGACGCTCTTGAAGTTGCCGATGTGGCCGGTGATGCTCGCCGGCGTCGCGTTCAGGTAGACGTCGATGCCGGGATGATCCTGGACCTTCTCGACCAGGGCCTGGAGATGCGCCTCGACGTCGGCCCCTTCGAGAGTGCTGTGGACGCTGCGCAGCAGGCCGCCCAGAGCCGGCTCCTTCTCCACCAGGTGAACCTGGAAGCCCTGGTCGGCGATGCCCAGCGCCGCCGTCATGCCGGCCAGGCCGCCGCCGAGGATCAGCGCGGAAGCCGTCACCGGCAGTTGCCCGGTCTGCAGCCCCTTCAAATGCCGGGCCCGGGCCACGGCCATGGCCATCAGGTCTGCGGCTTTGGCCGTGGCGGCCACCGGGTCGTCCTTGTGCACCCAGGAGCCCTGGTCGCGGATGTTGGCCATGGCGAACAGGTACTGGTTCAGCCCGCTGTCGCGCAGCGTCTCCTGGAAGAGCACCTCGTGGGTGCGCGGCGAGCAGGAAGCCACCACCAGCCGGTTGAGATGGTGCTTCTTGATCGCGTCCTTGATGTGCTGCAGGTTCGTGTCGGAGCACGTGTAGATGCTGGTCTCGGCGTGGACCACGTTGGGCAGGAGCGACGCCTTGTCGGCCACCTGCTGCACGTCGATGACCGAGGAGATGTTCTGACCGCAGTGGCAGATGAACACGCCTATCCGCGGCGCCTCGTCGGTGACGTCGCGCTCCCAGGGATACTCCTGCCGCTTGATCAGCGAGCCGCGGGACGGCGCGAGTTGGTCCATCGCACAGGCGGCGGCCGCCGAGGCCTGAGCCACCGACTCGGGGATATCCTTGGGCTCCTGGAAGGCTCCGGCCACGTAGAGGCCGGGCCTGGAGGTCGCGAGCGGAGCGAGCCGTTCTGTCTGAGCGAAGCCGAACTGGTTGAGGTCCAACCCCAGCCGGCCGGCCGTCTCCCGCACGCTCTGCGGGACCTGCAGCCCCACGCTGAGGACCACCAGGTCGTACTCCTGCTGCTGCTCGACGCCCGCGTCGTCGAAGTAGCGCACCCGCGGGTTCTTCGTGCCCGGCATCTCGACCACCCGCGAGGGGATGGCTCGGATGTACTTGACGCCGTGCTCGTCGCGGGCCCGGTTGACGTAGCTGTCGAACTCCTTGCCGAAGGCGCGCACATCCATGCAGAAGATGGAGACGTCCAGTTGCTTGCCGTGGGCGTGCTCCAGGGCGACCATGGCCTCCTTGGTGGCGCTCATGCAGCAGATGGACGAGCAATACCCGTTGCCTCGGGCGACGTCGCGGCTGCCGACGCACTGGATGAAGGCGATGCGTTCCACCTCGCCGCCGTCCGAAGGCCGTTGCACGTGCCCCGCGGTGGGACCGGCGGCCGATAGCATGCGCTCGAACTGCACGCTCGAGAGGACGTTCGCGTAGCGGCCGTGGCCGAACTCGCCTCGCAGCGCACCCTGGAACTCCTCGAAGCCGGGGGTCAGGATCACGCTGCCGGCGTCGATCTCGATCTCCTCGGGCTGCTGCTCGTGCCACACCGCGCCGGCCGTGCAGGCCTTGACGCACTGCATGCACTCGCTGCAGAGGCCGCAGGCCAGGCAGCGCTTGGCCTCGGCGATCGCCTGCTCCGCGCTGTAGCCCTGGTCGATCTCGGTGAAGCCGCGCACGCGGCCGGCCGGGTCGGCTTGGGGCATCTTGACCCGGTCCTGCTTGGGCGCGTCGGGCTGGGGATTCGGGGCCGTTTGGACCGGCGCCTCGCCACCGTTCCCGGCAGCGCTCCCGGCGCCCGCGGTGGTGCCGCAGCCCTGGGGTGGCTTGACTTTGCGCACGTATGCGTCGATGGCCTCGGCGGCCTTGTGGCCCTGGGCCATCGCGTCGACCATTGCCGCCGGTCCCAGCACCGCGTCGCCGCCGGCGAAGATCCCGGGGATGCTCGTCGCGAGGGTGTCGCCGTCGGCCACGATCCGCCCGCCGGGGCCGGTGGCCACGCCCAGCCCGGCCGCGTCGATACCCTGGCCGATGGTGACGATCACGGTGTCGGCCGCCAGGACGGTGGTCTTGGAGTCGTCGAACCGGGGGGCGAACCGCCCCTGCTCGTCGAAGACGCTGGTGCAGGCACGGAAGGAGACCCCGGTCACCTTGTCGCCGGCGGTCTCGATGCTGGTCGGCCCCAGGCTGTTGTGGAAGACCACGCCCTCCTCGAGCGCCTCGGCCGCCTCCCAGGAGTGGGCCGGCATCTCCGCCCGGCTCTCGAGGCAGGCCAGATGGACCGAGGAGACGCCGGGCAGCCGGCGCGCGCAGCGCGCGGCGTCCATGGCCACGTCTCCCCCGCCGATGACCAGCACGTTCGCGCCAAGGGTCGGCGTCTCGCCGCTGTTGACGCGGCGGAGGAATTCGATGCCCTCCAACACGCTCGGGTTGTCCTCGCCGGGGATGCCCAATTTGCGGCTGACCCAGGCGCCGGGCGCTGCGAACACCGCCTTGAATCCGGACTCGAGCAGGCTCGCCGGGTCGGCGACGCGCGTATCGGTCTTCGCCTCCACGCCCAGGTCCAGGATGTGCTGGATCTCCTGGTCGAGCACGTCGTTCGACAGCCGGTAGCTGGGGATGCCGTAGCGCAGCATGCCGCCCAGATGAGGCTGCGCCTCGAAGACCGTCACGCCGTAGCCCAGCATGGCAAGGTCGTAGGCGGCGGTCAGGCCGGCGGGGCCGCCGCCGATGACCGCCACCTTCGCGTCCTGCTTGGCGGCCGCGGGCTTGGCGGGCGGGTACTTGTCCGGGTTCGCGTCGACGTAGTCGCCGACGAACCGCTTGAGATCGCGCACCGCGATCGGCTGGTCCACCTCGCCCCGGTTGCAGTCGTCCTCGCAGGGATGCTGGCACACCCGCCCGCAGGCGGACGGCAGCGGGCAGCGCTCGCGCACCAGCTCGTAGGCTTCCCCGAACTTGCCGGCCGCGACCAGAGCCACGTATCCCTGAGCGTTGACACCGGCGGGGCAGGACGACTTGCAGGGCGCCCGCCCCTCGGCCTTGGAGATGCCGAAGACGTTCGGGATCGCCTGCGGATAGGGGCGGAAGATCGCTTTGCGGGTGCCCAGCCGGCGGTCGAACTCGCTGGGGAGGTCGACCGGACAGGCGTCGGTGCAGTCCCCGCACGCGTTGCACTTGTTCAGATCCACGTAGCGCGGGTTCTGGCGAAGCTTAACCTTGAAGTTGCCGGGCTCGCCCGAGATGCCCTGAATGTCGGCAAGCGTGATGATCTCGATGTTCTTGTTGCGCGCGCACTCCACCAGCTTGGGCGACAGGATGCACATGGCGCAGTCGCCGGTGGGGAAGGTCTTGTCGAGCTGGGCCATCCTCCCGCCGATAGCGGCCGTGGAGTCCACCAGGTAGACCTTGAAACCGCTCTCCGCCAGGTCCAGGGAGGCCTGGATGCCGGTGATGCCCGCTCCGCAGACGAGTACGGCGCCGACCGCCTCGGGGGCGCTGACGACCTCGGGAGCGCTCACGTCGGGAGCGCTCGGACGGGCGGCGGCGCCATTCCCGTTGGGCCCATGCCCGTTGCCGTTTCCGCTCCCGTTGGGCCCGCTCATGACCGCACCTCGGCCAAGCGTACCGCCCCGGCCTCGTCGAGACCCTTGGAGCGCAGCAGCGGCCGCGGATCCACGAACAGACTGCCGAGCGACAACTCGCGCTCGGAGCAGCCCATGGCCAGCCCCAGCAGTTGCGTGAAGTAGAAGACGGGCAGATCGTACCGGTGCCCGCGCTTGGCCTCGATGTCCTTTTGCCGCATGTCCAGATTGAGCTGGCAGAGCGGGCACGCGGTGGCGACGCAGTCCACGCCGGCGGCGCGGGCCATGGCCAGGATCTGGTCGGTGAGGTCCAGGATGATGCTCGGGTCGGTGATGGAGAAGCTCGCCCCGCAGCACTCTGTCTTGTGCGGCCAATCGACCACTGTCGCCCCGGCCGTCTCGAGCAGCCGGTCCATGAGCGTGGGGTTCTCGGCGTCGTCGAATCGGGTGACTTCCGGAGGCCGGGAGAGCAGGCAGCCGTAGTAGCAGGCCACTTTCAAGCCGCTCAGCGGGCGGCGCACGGCGGCCGCCACCTCCGCCCCCATGTCCTCGCCCAGTATCTCCAGCAGGTGCCGGACCGGCGTCAGCCCGTCGTAGTCGCTCCCCACCACCTGGGCGACCCGGGCGCGCACCGCGGGATCGCCGGCGATGTGGTGATTGGCCATCTTCAAGCGGCTGTAGCAGGCCGCGCAGGCGACCGCGACCGTCCGGCCGCCGGCCGCCTGCAGGTTGCGGGCCGGCAAGGCGTCGGCCAGAAAGGCGTCGGTATTGTGCGCGGCAGTGGAGCCACAGCATATCCAATCTTCGATCTCGGGCATGTCCAGCCCCACCTTGGCCGCCACCGCGAGCGTCGAGCGGTGGAAGTCCTTGGCCGTGCCTTCAAGGGAGCAGCCCGGGTAGAACGTGTAGCTCATGAGCCACCATCCTGCTCCGCCGCGGCGGCCGCGACGGCCCTGCGGAACAGATCATCGCGGTCCTTCCGCCCGGCGACGCGAGACCCCCACAGCGGCAACTTGCCCTTCGCCAGCATGCTGGGAGCCTTGTCGACGTCATCGAACAGCCGCCGGCTGCGCAGCTTGAAAGCGGCCATCAACCCGAGCTCGTACACCCGCCCCCGCTTGCGGACGCTGTTGAGGAACACCTCGTTGAACACCGGGACGGCCGTGCCTGCCACGGCCAGCCCCTCGCTGAGGCTCAGCGCGCGGAGCGCGTCGTTCATCGCCGGGATGTCCACGTTCTGCGGGCAGCGGGTGATGCAGGTGTGGCAGGAGGTGCACTCCCAGATGAAGCGGCTGGCCAGCACGGCGCCGCGCTGGTCGGTCTGCACCAGCCGGACGAGCTCGTGCGGCTTGAGATCGCCGCGGTCGGCCACCGGGCAGCCGCTGGAGCACTTGGCGCACTGGTAGCAGCTCATGGGCGAAGCCCCGCTCATGGCTTTCACCTCGCCGGCCAGGCAGCCGCCTATCTCGTGGATCTCGATCGTCACGGGGGTCATTTCTTCTCCTCCGAGCCGGACAGCACCGACAGCTTCACGGCGCTGACCTTGCGGTAGACGTCTTGCGGGCTGCGGATCTCGCCGTCGACAGTGAGCAGGTCCTCCACCCGGATGCCGAACAGCCGCTCGTTCTCCTCCAGATAGCCGCGGATGAGCCGCCAGTCCTTGTCGCCGATCGGGGAGAACACCCCGCCGTTGAGCTGGCTCTCGACCACCTTGAGGTAGGGGTCGCGCAGGTAGATCGCGCCCCCGCTGGCCAGCGAGAACAGGTTGCTGCCCGGGTAGGGCGACGCCTGGGGGACGATGCCCCCGTCCGCATCGAACTCGATGCCGTTGAGAATGACGAACCCGCCGCCCGCGAGAGGGTCTCCGGCCATGAACGATTCCGCCAGGAAGTCCAGGCAGGTGCCGTTGATGACCACCCGGGGCCGCCCCACCGCGTTGATGAGCGGCCGGCCCGCCCCGTTGCCCATGACGAACACCTCGCCGCCCTTGGCGCCGTACATGAAGGTCTGCCCCACGTCGCCGTAGATGACCAGCTTTCCGCGCTTGGCGATCTGGGCCACCTGGTCTTGGGCGTTGCCGTGGATGTGCATCTCCAGACCGTCCATGCCGCTGGCGGTGTAGTCGCCGTTGGAACCGTAGAGGTCGATGCGCACCCCGTCGGTCGCCGCGCCCAGCCCCACTCCGTGGAAGCGCTGCCCGCGCAGACGATAGACGGCGAACCGTTTCCATCCCGCCTGGTACGCCTTGCGCAACAGGACGGCGTCGCAATCGTCACCCTCGGGCGGGAAACCCTCGGCGTCGATGCAGAGCAGCTCCTCCCCTGCTTCCGGTGCGCCAAGAAGGTCCCGGGCGGACCAGTCGATCCGGCGCCAGAAACGCGTCGAAGGCTCGCCGAACAGCGGTGCGGTGTCGAACAGCTCGTCCAGCGTCTCCTCTATCACCTGGATGACCCTGGCCCGGGATTTGTCGCCGGTCGGGAACCGCCGGTCGTGAAGGCGCGTGAGCAGCTCGATGGCGGCCGCCGTAGCCCGGGGGCCGTCGGCTCCCGCGACCACGGCCCGGCAGAACCGCCGCAGTTGGCCGGCCGGCCAGGAGGCGATGTCTCCTTGCACTTCGGCGAACAGGGCGTCGATCTCGCCCCGGCGCAGCTTCTCCTGGACCTCGTCGGCGCTCACGGTGTCGGCGAGACAGGCGGCACCCGAAGCGTCCGCTATCTCGACCTCGGGCAGGTCGCAGCGGACGCAGCCCCTCTCCACCTTGACCTCGCGGCCGAACTTGTCGGCGCACGAAAGGCGCATCTGCCCGCTGTGGCCGTTGTTGCCCGGCGCCACCGTGAAGATGAAGGCGCCGCCATCGGTGGAGGAGCCCCCGCGGGCATTCCAGTATCTGTCGGCTACCGGCGAGAAGCGCTTGTCCTCTTCGGCCAGGCTGCGCAGTGTAGCGTCGATGGCCTGCTTCTCGGAGCAGATCAGCCCGATCTGGACCTCGCCGGTGTCGGAAAGAGCGAACACCTGCGGGCGTAGCATCGCCGTGTCGGTGATCCCCATCAACTGGAAATGGTCTCCCTTGCTGCGGGCGATGATGAAGAACCAGGGCCCATCGGGCGACGCGTGTATGTGGGTGGCCTGGATCTGCCGGTAGATGACCTGCTTCTCCGGCGGCAACTGGTCGAAGTCGTGCTCGGTGGTGGGCGCCAGTGCCTCGATGATGTACTCCAGCGGATACTGGTAGACCCGGTCCCACAGGTCGAAGAGCTGCGCCGCGACCTCGGTGTCGGTGAGGAACTGCTGGCGGATGTTGCGCTGCCTCAGATACTCGCTCACCGAGTGGTAGTTGGCGAAGTCGCCGTTGTGGACCAGGGCCTCGTTCATGCCTACGAACGGGTGCGCCCCGCCCGGGTGCCAGACCCGCCCCTTGGTGGGGTAGCGTTGGTGGGCGATCCACACGTGGGCCTTGAAATCCTGGAGCTGGTAGTACTCCACGTTCTGTTCGGCGTACCCCACCATCTTGAAGATCAGTAGGTTTCGAGTATGGGAGAGCACGAAGGCGCGTTTCTCGCCGAGAGAGGCGTAGTACGTGTCGTTGAGCCTGTAAGAGTTACGCCAGACGAACTCGTCCTCCAGCGCGCGCGGATCGAGGTCCCGCAGTCCCGCGTCCTCGGCGAAGGCCCGCAGCACGTCCGGCTTGACCCGCACCACGTACCGGTGCACATCGGGCGGGCGGACTTCCAGGCCGGGGATATCGCGATAGTCGTCGATGTGGGGCTGCCGGGTCGAAAGCGCGACGTCGAAGTTGGGGAGGACGAACTCCCGCTCGAGCTCGGCATGGCAATCGGTATCCAGCAGGGCGATCTGCAGCAGGTAGTGGCTTTCGAGCATCTCGTCGGAGATGCCCAACTGCTCGGCCACCAGACCGGCGGCGGCGATGCCGCCCCCCTTGCCGTTGCCCCGGTTCTGCATCTGCTTGGAAGGCTCGTAGATGAACCGGCCCTTGACGGGGACGGTGCAGGCGAAACCGGTGACGCCGCAGCCGCCTTCCTCCACCGGCTCGGAGAGGATCGGCCGGTCCGAGTACACCTGCGAGCGCCCGGCCAGCAGGCGTTCGGCCAGGTCGGCCGGCAAGACACCTCTCCGGCTCATCGGATCGCCCCTTCGGCGAGTGCAGGCGCGTCGGCGCCGGTTGGCGCGTCCGCGGCCGCCGTCGGCTCGCCTTCGGTCGGCTCCTCGCTGAGGTAGCACAGCAGGTCCCTGCGTCCGCGCAGCTCACCGATGGACGTCATCCCCAGGCGGGTGAGCACGTCCACCATCTGCTCGCGCCAGGCGTTGTGGAGATTGATCAGGCGCTGGGTGGCCCACTCGAGGCTCATCTGCGTCATCAGTTCGGGGTCCGTCGTGGCGATGCCGCGCGGGCAGCCCCGGCCGCTTTCGCAGCAGGCGCAGCGCACGCAACCCAGAGCCACCATCTCGGCCGTGCCGATCACCACGCCGTCGGCGCCCAGGGCGATGGCCTTCAGAGCGTCGTAGGCCGTGCGGATCCCGCCCGAAGCGATCAGCGTGATGTGATCCCGGATGCCCTCGGCCACCAGGAACTTGTGCACCTTGGGGATGGCGTACTCGATGGGCATGGCGATGTTCTTCTTGGCGATGTCGGGCGCCGCCCCGGTGCCGCCGTAGCTGCCGTCGAGGTGGACGATATGCGCCCCGGCGTAGTAGCTGCCCACCGCCACCATGTCGACGTCGGTGGGTGTGGAGACCTTCACGCTCACCAGGCAGTCGGGGTTCATCTCCTTGATCCAGTCGACGTGCTTCTTGTGGTCTTCCACGCTGTAGACGCTGTGGAAGGGGAAGGGGCTGAACAAGGCGTTGCCGGCGACGGCCTCACGCATGCGGGCGACGGGCGGGGTGTTCTTGTCGCCCAGCAGGTGCCCGCCCAGACCGGGCTTGGCGCCCTGCGCGTACTTGAACTCCACGATGCGCACCCGCTGGATGGTCTCCTCGCGGACGCCGAAAAGCCCGGTCGCCACCTGGGTGATCACGTGATCGTCGTACGGCCTGAGGCGGTCGTGATATCCGCCCTCCCCGGTGCAGGTGAAGCTGTTCCAGGCCGCGGCCGCCCGGGCTTTGGCGAGGATGGTATGGATGCTCACCGATCCGAAGCTCATGCCCCCGCCGTACACGGGGATGTCGATGTGGACCTGCGGGCGGCCGTCCGCGCGCCGGTTCAGGTCCAGACTGGTGTCGGCCAGGGCGGCCTCGAGCGACCGGGGCCGCCCTTTCGCACGCCTCCGCCTCGAACTTGAAGCGCAGCCGGTCGAACCCACCGCCGGACGCACCGGTCCGGCATTCGAGATGGGGCGGCGGGACATGCCCTGTCTCCGCCTCATGCCAGGTCGAAAGTATGAGGTCGCTCGACCAGCGCGGGTCGCCCATACAGTCCGCACTGGGATTGCGCCGCATGGCGAGGGCTTTCTGCGGGCACTGGGCGATACAGGATCCCTCGGTCTCCGCACACTCGGGGCCGACGCACAGATGGTCCTTGGGCCGGAGAGTGAAGGCGTAGCCCGCGGGCTTGACGTGCACGCCATACCGGCAGACCTCCACGCACCGGCCGCAGGATCTGCAGGCGGCCAGGCGGTCGATCTTGTACTTGCCGAGTACGTTCCGGTACCGGTCGGGCGCCGGGCGGACCTCCCGGTCGACCTGCTCCTGCGGCCAATCGCTGCTGCCCACGGGGGCCGCGTCCGTGCTCACGGGGGCTGCGTCGGTGCTCACGACCGCACCTGCGCCTCAGACACGCGGGCCAGATCGCCGAATGCCTCTTTTTCCATGTCTTCCATGAAGATGGCGCGGCCGACTTCGCCGCGCAGGCGCCGCGCTTCGCGGATGCCCATCGCCCCCAGCACCTCGAGCAGCTGGCTGTGCCAGGCGCCCATGAGATTCACCATCCGCTGGGCCGCGTACGCGGGCTCGACCGAGGCGATGTCGCACGGGCAGGCGTTCGGCGAGCAACACCGGCTCGTATCGCGGCACACACGGCAGCCGAGAGCCACCAGAAGCGGCGTATCAACGGCCACCAGGTCGGCTCCGCAGATGATGGCCTTGGCCATGTGCTCGGCCAGCGCGATACCGCCGGAGACGATCAACGTCACCTCGTCCCGCATGCCCCGCTCCACCAACCGGCCATGAACGTCGCGCAGGGCGTCTTTGATATGGCGGCCCGGCCGTCCGTCGTCGAGGCGCTCGCGCCCGTGCCGGTCGGCGCAAAGCTGGAAGACCTTGACGCCCGCCTGCCCCAGTTCGGCGATCCGGTCGCCGGCTCCGGGCGTCAGCGTCATGCGCACGCAGGTGACAACATCCGGGTACTCGCCACGCATCTTTTCAGCCAGCCCGATGGCTCCGGGCCCATCCGCTATTTGAGCCATACGGGCCGCGGCCAGAACCCCGCGCGCTCTATCGACGTCCGCGTCTCCGGCGGACTCGTCGAACAGCGGCGCAATGAACGGGAGTCGTTCCGCCGCCAGATCAGAAGCCTCTTCGGCCGGGATCACGGCGACGGTGTCGAGCTTCATCGCGGCATCCGCCCGGGCCGCGGCCAGATGCTGGCACTCTACCGGCCAGCCCGGCACGTCGAGGATAGCCGGGAACTGGATCTCGAGAAGAGACGAGGGAGCGGTGAGCAGACTGCCGTCAGGCGTGAACCGCAGCCGCATAGGCTTTGAACCGATATCCACGGAGGTGGAGATGTACTCGCGCCCGTGGATCCCGTCCCGGGTGGGGCGAACGATCTCCGACATGTCGGTCCAGATGGAATCGAAGCCGGAGCCGTAGAACCGGCCGCGATAGCCGGCCCCCGATACCGGCACCTTGCCGGTGTCGGCCTGGTTCCAGGTGGTGAGCAGGATCTCGGGCTTCCAGTACTCGTCGCCCATGTCGAGGAACCCCGGGTTGACCGACACGCTCAGCAGGCCCTTGGTGCAACCCTGGACGCATGAGAGGCAGGCCTTACATTCGTCAAGCGTGACGACCAGCGCGTCTGGATCCCGGTTGTAGGCCCCCTCGTTTCGGTACACGTTGTAAAGGCAGCGCGGCTTTACGCAATTGCTGCAGCGCGAACAGTCCTCGCGCCAGTCGACGTTACCGAATTTACCCATTCGGTGGAACCGCGGAAGGGTGGGGACGACGTGAACGTGGTAGCGGTCCGGCATACCTGTCTCGTCCCTACGCCAGTCCGGCCGCTTCGATCACCCGGCCGGCGAGCTCTTCGTATCCGCCGCAGAGGATGTGGATGCCACGCACACCCGGGACCGTCTTGAGCTGGGCAGCGATGCCGGCAGCCATAGCCAGTCCCTCTTTGGCGGGGTCCGAAGCCCCGGACAGTCGGGCCATCACCGTGTCGTCCAGGGGTCCATACGTCTTCCGCTGCCTCAGTGACTCGGCTTCCTCGACGCTTGTCAGAGGCATCACGCTCGCGATTATCGCCACGCGCTGGTCGAGCCCGGCTGCCCGGACCGCGTCCATCCACCGGATGAAGGCTGCGAGATCGAACACCGGCTGCGTGAGCAGGAAGTCGGCCCCGGCCGAGATCTTCTTCTTGAGGCGGAGCAGATTGAGCTCGACAGGCTGCTGGTGAGGATGGGCCACCGCTCCGATCGCGACGTCCGCCAGACCCAGACCCTTGACGAGTTGTTCGAGCTGGACGGAATCGATATCGTTCGCGCAGGCCGCTTCGGGGCACGCGCCCAGAGACTGATGGTTGCCGCTCAGGCAGAGGATCGCGCCGATGCCGAGTGCGGAAGCACCCAACGCGTCGCTCTCGAGGGCGATACGGTTGCGATCCCTGGTCACCATGGACAGGACCGTTTCCCGGCCTTCGCGAGCCAGGAGAGCCGCGCACGCCAGGGACGAGCCGTGGATCTCGTCGGGATTGTCCGCCACGACCACGGCGTCAAGCGCCGGCGACAGGATGGCCGCGAGCCTCTTGACCGCCTCCGGATCGCCGCTGTGAGGAGGGGCGCACTCGGCCGTGAGGACCGGCCGCCCGGAGGCGAGTGCCTGGGAGAGACTAGTCTTCGTTGTCTTCATAGCTCGTATCCACTTGTTGGTAGGGGTCTTCGGCTGCTTCGGTCGCGTCGCTGTCGAGCGGGGTGGGGGTGAGACTCTCCAGGGCCAGCAACACGGCTTGGCGGATGGCGGCCACTTCCTCCCGGGCAGCGTCGGCTGAGAAGGCGGGGAGCGGCCTTCCCGCGCTGAGCGCCATGTCTTCGGCCGCCGTCCCAGGCAGATCGAAGAGCATCAAGCGCTCGGCTCCCAGCCCCACTTCGTCGAGGATGCCCCGCACGTACTCCACACGGCGGGCGCAGCGCTTGCTCCCCTCGATGTAGTGGCAGTTGTCCTCCCGGCATGCGACGGCGCAGACCAGGCGGGCGCCGGACTCGAAGGCCTTGAGGACGTGCTCGGGCTGAAGCCGCCCTGTGCAAGGCACCAGCACTTCCTGTACCGGGAAAGGCCAGTCGAAACCGGGGATGCTCGGCCGGGACCGGTTGGCGTACTCCGAAGTCTTGCTCCCGCGCGCGCAATTCGCGCACATGAAGACGGTGACGTACGGGGCCGCGACCGCCGGCCCGAATTCGCAGAGCACAGAGGGAGCGACCATCAGAGACGATGCCCTTGTGGGTCTTCCATGAGCCGCTCCTTAACTCCGCCGACCGCATACGCGCGTGCTACTAGGACGAATCAGAGTAGCAGGGGCAGCCCTCGGGGAGTTTAGCCAAATGGCCAGGCTATGGGGCCTTCAACTTGTACTCTTGGACGTACGCGAGTAGAGCGAGAGACGCTAGCGGGCTCGATTCTCGCCGTAGGCCGGCGTCGGCCGGTCAGGCCAGTGCCGACACCCCCGTCTCCCCCGTGCGGATGCGCAGGCATTCCTCCAGATCGAGTACGAAGATCTTGCCGTCCCCGATGTTCCCGGTCCGGGCGCCCCGGGTGATGGCGTCCACCGCCTGCCAGACGTTGTTGTTGCTCACCGCCAACTCGATCTTGAGCTTGTGCAGCAGGCCGCCCCGCTCCACGTGGCTCCGGTAGACCTCGGCCACGCCTTTCTGCCGGCCGCGGCCCATCACCTCGGATACCGTCAGGAGAATGATCTCCTCTTCTTCGAGCGCCGCGATGACTTCGTCGAGGCGGTCGGGTTGGATGATGGCGATGATGTACTTCATCTCAGAGCCCCTTTCCGGCGCTAGCCGACCACGGTGTAGGCGGATTCACTGTGCTGCGTGAGGTCCAGACCGATGTTCTCGTTGTCCGCACTCACCCGCAGGCCGATGAACTTGTCTACCAACTTCAGCAGGCCGAAGGACACGACGAAGGAGTAGGCGAACGATGCGACGACTGCGATGAACTGGTAGAGCAGCAGCTCTGAACCGCCGTAGAACAGGCCGTCGGCGCCGGCCGGGTTGATCACGACGGTGGCCCAGAGCCCCGTGCAGAGAGCGCCGAGCATTCCTCCTATGCCGTGCACGCCGAAGGCATCGAGCGAGTCGTCGTAGCCGAGCTTGCCTTTCATGAACATCACGGCGCCATAGCAGGCAAGGCCGGCCAGAAGGCCGATCGCGATGGCCGCGAGCGGAGTGACGTAGCCCGACGCGGGAGTGACGGCCACCAGGCCCGCCACCGCGCCGGAGATGATGCCCAGAGCGGTCGGCCGCCGGGTCCTGATCCAGTCGAGCGCCGCCCAGGCCACAGCCGCCGCGGCGGCGGCCATATGCGTAGAGGCGAAGGCCGAAGCCGCGAGACCACCCGCACTCAACGCGCTCCCCGCGTTGAAACCGAACCAACCGAACCAGAGCAGCGCCGCGCCGAGGATCGCGAACGGCAGGTTATGGGGAGGAGAGGTGTCCGGATAGCCCTTGCGCTTGCCGATGACCAGCGCGGTGGCGAGTGCCGCGGCACCTGCGTTGATGTGCACCACGGTCCCGCCGGCGAAGTCGAGGGCGCCCAATTCCCGCAGCCAGCCGCCTACTCCCCATACCCAGTGCGCCATGGGATCGTAGACGATGGTCGCCCACAACAGCGAGAAGATGAGGAACGCACTGAATTTCATGCGCTCCGCGAACGCTCCGATGATAAGGGCGGGAGTGATGACGGCGAACATCATCTGGAAGAGCATGAACAACACGTGGGGTATCGTCGCCGCGTAGTCGGCGTTGGGCTCGACGCCCACCCCGCTGAGTCCCAGGTAGCTGAGCCCACCAATAAACCCGCTCTGACTGGGCCCGAAAGCCAGGCTGTAGCCGAACAGCACCCACTGGATGCTGATGACCCCGATCAGTATGAAGCACTGCATCATGATGGAGAGCACGTTCTTGCGGCGCACCAGCCCGCCGTAGAAGAAGGCCAGTCCGGGCGTCATCAACAGCACCAAGGCCGTGCTGATGAGCATCCATGCGGTATCACCTGTATCAATGCTCGCCACGTCCACTCCCTTCGCTTGAGTTCGAAAGGAATTTAAGCGTAGGCGCGGGCTCTGGTTTACCGCCGGAAGTACAAGACTGCAGGCGTTCTTTTGTACATTTGGACTAAAGGGGCGACGAGGGCGGGCCGGGCCGGCGCGAGAACGGGCCCGAGCAACGGGACCAGGGCCTATCAGGCGGTGAGCAGGCTCCGGGCCTTGAGGCCCAAACCGAGGCGCTCCTTATGCTCGGTCTCGAAGACACTCAACCCGCTGATGTCACCGATCTTCTCCAGCCGGTAACGGATGGTGTGCCGGTGGGCGTACAGTTCGGCGGCGGTCTTGGTCAGGCTCTCGTCGTGCTTGAAGAAGACGGCGAGCGTCTGGACCAACTGGCTACCGTTGGCCTGGTCGTACTGGTCCACGGGCCCAATGGTCTCGTCGTAGAGGGAACGGATCTGCTCGGGATCTCTCTCCCAGATGTCGAGGAGCAGCCGGTAGGTACCCACGTCGTGGAAGTGGAGCAGCGCGGCCGGCCCGTGCAGCTTGCGGCCCACCTTGAGAGCCACGAGGGCTTCCTGATAACCGCGGTCCATCTGCGCGGGATCGGTCACGAAACCGCTGATACCCGCCGTGATACTGAGCTCACCGGCCGAACGGCCCAGCTCCTGTGCCACCAGCGCCAGCCGCCTGAGGGCGTCCGGATCGCGGGCACTCTTGCCACAGACGAAGATCACGATCTGGCCCGATTTGAGGCTCGCGAGGGAGGATGGCTCCTTGGCCGAGACGTAGCGAGAGACCTGAGTGAAGAAGCGTTCGATCGCCGCCTCGAGCTCTTCCTGCCCGAGGTTCTTGCGCGCCACCGTCCCTTCGAACTCGTCCACACCGAGGAGCAGGACGGCAGACCCCTGGCTCAGATCGCACCCCAGGAAAGCCCCTCGCCGCAGAAGCGAGTCGCCCGCCCGCTCTCCCCCGGTGATGACGTCGTCCACGAAGTCACCCTTGAGCCGCACCTCGGTCTCGAACCGCACCCGGTCCTGAGCCATCTCGAGAGCCGCGATCGTGGCCGAGTGCTCCAGCACCAGCATCTCCATGGCCGAAGGCTCGGCGGCATCGGTGACCGCGCAGAGATAGCCGAGGCGCTTGTGGCTGGCCACGATGGGAAGCGCGAACATCGGGGGCAGCCCCTCCTCGTCCAGCCTGAACAGCTTCTCGCCCATGCCGAGGGATGCGAACAGCGACCGTATCTCGGGCCGTTGAAGGCGCTCCACCAGCGCCGGCGCCGGGAGAGGCAGCCCGGGCGAAGCGGCGAGCAACTCCAGGGAGACGTCGACGACGAAGACCGGCCTCTCCAGCAACCGCGAGGCCTCCTCGACCAGCTCCTGCCAGCCCCCACCGCGGATGACCACCCCGAGAAGGCTGCGGTGGATGGCCTGCGATTGCTCGAGCTGAGAAGCCTGCCGGTTGATGATGACCTCGGTGGCGTCCTGCATGAGCCTGGTCCAGCGAAGACCCTGAGGCACCTCGACGATCGGGAACTTGCGTTTGGCGGCAAGCTCGATGATGTCTGCGGGCACGTTCTCCACGAAGCGCGTGGTCTTTACAAAAAGGGCCGCGGCGCCGGCCATCATCACCCGGCGGCAAAAATCCCGCTGCCGGTCGAGATCCCCCTTCACCGCGAACATGGTCGAGAGGACCAACTCTCCCCCGGAGAGCCAGTCGGCGATATCGGGGACCTCCCCGACGGTCACCGAAGACACCCTGCGGTCGAGCCCCTCCTCGCCGGCGAGAAGCCGGGCATCCTTGAGGATGGGCAGCTGGAGTATTTGGCCGACGGTGACAGGCATGACGGAAGTAACGATATCACCGTATTGGACATTGGTACAAGGCGGCGGGCCTGTGAATTGAACAAATCCACTAGATGATGGGAGTTTTGGCGACAGTCCATTCTGACGCTACGCCTTTTGTATAACTTCCCGGCCGCACATTCTCGCCAAGCGGCGGATGCTGGGGCGCAGATACCCCCGGTACCATCACGGGCAACGTAGCCACTCGTGAAAGGAGAACCCATGTGGAAGTCCGCCCCCATGTGGAAGCCCGTCCCCTGGGCCTGGTCGCCGCTGGCTAAGAGGGTCCTGATGGTTGCCGCCCTTACCGGGTTGCTCCTGGTCCTCATCACCGGATTGGCGTTGGCCAACGACCCGACCGGAGCCTCGACCGGCACCATCGACGACGTGGCCGCGGAGACCGTCGGCAGTCCGACGGCAGACGAGGTCGCCGCCGAACTCGGGCACGTGAAGATCTCACTCAACTTGTTCTTCTTGATCTTCGGCGGCGCCCTGGTGTTCTTCATGCAGGCCGGCTTTGCCATGGTCGAGACCGGCTTCTCCCGCTCCAAGAACGCCGTGCACGTGATAATGACCAACTTCGTCATCTTCGCTGTCGGTTGTATCGCATACTGGGCGGTGGGCTTCGCGTTCCAGTATGGAGGCGCCGGCACCTTCGCCACTCTTGGCGCCACTCAGTCCTTGACCGGGACGAGTTCGGTGGCCGCGGGCTGGAGCCTCATCGGCCACCAAGGGTTCTTCTTGGCCGGCCAGAGCTATGACGTCGCGATCATCGCCATGTTCTTCTTCCAACTCGTCTTTATGGACACCACTGCCACGATCCCGACGGGGGCCATGGCCGAACGGTGGAAGTTCTCCGCGTTCGTCGTCTACGGGGTGTTCATTGCCGCGATCCTCTACCCCATCTATGGGAACTGGGTGTGGGGAGGCGGCTGGCTCTCGGCGCTCGGCCGAAACCTGGGGCTCGGACACGGCACGGTCGACTTCGCCGGCTCGAGCGTGGTGCACGCTGTTGGAGGTTTTGCCGCTCTCGCCGGCGCGATAGTCCTGGGGCCGCGGATCGGTAAGTTCGGCAAGGACGGCAAGGCCCGCGCGATCTTCGGGCACAACATCCCCCTGGCCATCCTGGGGTGCATCGTCCTGGTGTTCGGCTGGATCGGCTTCAACGGGGCGTCGACCCTGGCGGCCACCGACCTTCGTTTCCCGATAGTGATCGTCAACACGTTCCTCGCTTCGGCGACCGGCTGCCTGGCGGCCATGTTCCTCGTCTGGAAGGTGTGGGGTAAGCCCGACCCGTCCATGACGGCCAACGGCATGCTGGCCGGGTTGGTCGCGATCACGGCGCCGTGCGCCTTCGTGACCCCGATCGGAGCGGCCATCATCGGCATCATCGCCGGTATCCTTGTCGTCGGCGGTATTGTCTTCGTCGAGCGCTACCTCAAAGTCGACGACCCGGTGGGAGCGGTCTCCGTCCACGGGCTCAACGGCTTGTGGGGTCTCCTGGCCGTGGGCCTGTTCGCCGACGGCAGCTACGGGGAAGGATTCAACGGAGTGGCGGGCACCGTGCGAGGACTGTTCTACGGAGGCGGATGGAGCCAGCTCGCCGCCCAGGCCATCGGCGCCGTCGTGGTCGTGGCATGGTCCTTCGGAGTCATGTACGCTTTCTTCAAAGTGCAGAAGAGAGTCCAGGGCATCCGCGTCACTCGCGAGGAAGAGATGATCGGCCTCGACATCCCCGAGATGGGTGTCCCGGCCTACCCCGCGTCGCCCCACCTCTAAGGAGGAGAAATGAAGTACATCATCGCGATAATCCAACCGGACCGGCTCGACGAAGTGATCGAGGCCCTTACCGAAGCCGAGATCAACCTGCTGACCGTGTCGGACGTCATGGGACGCGGACGGCAGAAGGGCGTGGCCGAGATCTACAGGAGCCACGTGGAGCCGGGAGGACTGCTGCGCAAAGTCAAGCTCGAGATCGCCGTGAATGACGAGTTCGTGCCGGCGACCCTCGAGGCGGTCATCAAGGGCGCCCGCACGGGCAACATCGGGGACGGCAAGATCTTCGTGCTGGACCTCGACGAGTGCGTGCGCATCCGCACGGGCGAGACCGGCAGCATGGCTATCGGGTAGCCGTCCCCGGCTCGCTCCCAACCGGATAGCGGTATAGCGAGGGGCCCAGCGACCGTCTTGCGGCGGTCCCTGGGCCCCTCGTCGTGGTAATCTATCCGGGCTATTAGCCAGGAATGAATCAGCGGTCAGGCCGCGCCGGGCTGCTCTTTCGAGCCATGACCACCGGTGCGGTTCCCCCGCCACATATGCGGAGGATTTGCACACCCAATGGCGACGCTTGGCATCGATATCGGCTGCATCAGCGTGAAGATCGCCGTCGTCGGCAACCCCGAGGACCGCGATTCGTTCGAGGCCCTCTTGGAAGCCTCCCCCCTCTACTACAAGCCGGAGGGGGACGACAAGGTCCTTCCCCATCCCGACGCCCCCCCGGTCTTGGCCACGGCGTACCGGCGGATCAAGGGCAGCCCGGCGGAGGCCATCCGGGAGTTGTTGGCGCAGGTAGTGGCTTCGCTGCCCGAAGGGTCGCTCAGCGCGGTAAGAGTGACCGGCACGGGCGGGCGTTTGGTCGGGCGTACGTTGGGCATCCCCTACGAGAACGAGTTCAAGGCTATCGCTCGGGCCATCGGCGCCCTCCACCCTGACGTGACCACTGTCTTCGAGATGGGTGGGGAAACGTCGAAGTTCATCCATCTGGAGACCGATCAGTCGTCCGGCCGGGTGGGCATAGCCGACTACGGCACCAATGGCGACTGCGCGGCCGGCACCGGTTCGTTCATGGACCAGCAGGCCAACCGCCTGCTCTACGACATCGAGGACGTGGGCGACATCGTGCGCGGCGCCGGAAAGGCGGCTTCCATCGCCGGCCGTTGCTCGGTCTTCGCCAAGTCCGACATGATCCACGCCCAGCAGAAGGGCTATCAGCCGCCGGAAGTGCTCAAGGGCCTCTGCAACGCGGTGGTGAGGAACTACCGCGGGACCATCACCAAGGGCAAGCAGATAGGCGAGCGGGTAGCCTTCATCGGCGGAGTGGCCGCCAACACCGGAGCGGTCGAAGCCATGCGGGAAGCCTTCGGGACCGACGCCGACCAGTTGATCGTCCCGGCCTACTACGCGTGGATGGGAGCGATCGGCAGTGCGCTGACCGCGGCCGACGAGCAGGCGGGCGTCGATATGGTCTCCCTCGACCTGTCGCACCTCGATCAAGGTGATTCCGGCGACTTCCAGACCACCGATGCCCTCTCCATGGAGCGGGTCATCTTGCTGCGCGACCGGGTGAAGCCCTACGAGTTCCCTCCCGAGGGCAAGATCGGCGCCTACCTGGGAGTAGACATCGGCTCGGTGTCGACCAACCTGGTCGTGCTCGACGAGCAGGGCGAGATGGTCAAAGAGATCTACGTCAAGACCGACGGCCGCCCGGTCGAGGTCGTGAACAAGGGCCTCGCAGATATCTGGAACGAGATTGGCGACCGCCTGGAGATACTGGGCGTGGCGACCACCGGTTCCGGCCGGGAGCTCATCGGAGAGCTCGTCGGGGCCGACACTGTGAACGACGAGATCACCGCGCACAAGACGGGCGCGACCTTCATCGGCCGGAAGCTGATCGACCGCGTCCCCGACACCATTTTCGAGATCGGCGGCCAGGACTCCAAGTTCATCAGCCTGGAGGACGGCGTCGTGGTCGACTTCGCCATGAACGAGGCCTGCGCCGCGGGTACCGGTTCCTTCCTCGAGGAGCAGGCCGAGAAGTTGGGCATCAACATCATCGGCGAGTTCGCCGAGCTGGCACTGTCCTCCGAAGCCCCGGTGCGCCTGGGCGAACGCTGCACCGTGTTCATGGAGCGCGACGTCAACTCGTATCTCCAGCGCGGAGCGGACAAGAAAGCCCTCGTTGCCGGGCTGGCATACTCCATCGTCTACAACTACCTCAACCGCCTGGTCGGCCAGCGGCATGTCGGCGAGACCATCTACTTCCAGGGCGGCACGGCCTACAACGACTCGGTTGCCGCGGCCTTCAGCATGATCCTGGGCAAGGACATCATCGTCCCGCCCTACAACGGTGTGGTGGGAGCCATCGGCGCTGCGCTGCTGGCCCGCGAGAAGATGTCGGCCACCGAGGCCCCCTCCCGCTTCAGGGGATGGGACCTGGAGCAGGTGGAATACAGCGTCCGGGAATTCACCTGCAAGGGCTGCACGAACGAGTGTGACATCAGGCAGTTCACCATCGGCGACGAGAAGACCTATTGGGGCGACAAGTGCTCCGACCGCTACCGCAAACGGGCGAAGGTAGACAAGGAGCCCGTCATCCGCGACCTGGTGGAGTTGCGCAACGCTCTCTGCTACTCCTATGTGACCGAGGCGGAGGACTACACCGTCTTGCTGCGGAGCGGCACCGACGCGCCGCTGGGGACCATCGGCATCCCCCGCGCGATGTACACCTATGACCGGCTCCCCTTCTGGGCCACCTTGTTCAAGTCGTGCGGCTTCGACGTGGTGCTCTCCCGGCAGACCGACAAGAACATCCGGGAGATGGGTATCGACGGCGCGGTGGCCGAACCATGCTTCCCCATCCGGGTGGCTCACGGGCACGTGGCCGAGTTGCTCGAAGCGGGTGTGGACCATGTGTTCATGCCCGCCCAACTCAACGAAGAGACGGATCACCCGGAGATCGAGTCCCATGCGTGCCCCTGGGGTCAGACCCTTCCCCACGTCATCCGGCTCGCCCCTCGGTTCGAGGGCCATGAAGACAAGTTCCTCGCTCCGATCATCCACTTCCGCCGCGGTCCCGAGTACGTCCGCGACACCCTGCGCGCGGCGCTCAAACCGTTGGGAGTCCCCTCCCGGATCGTCGATGAGGCGGTCAAGGAGGCCTACGAGGCGCAGTCCGACTTCCGCACCCGGTTGATGGAGGCGGGGGCCGACGCCCTCTCCACGCTCGCGGAGCACGAAGAACTGGGGATAGTGCTGGTCGGCCGGCCGTACAACATCTACGACGCCGGGGTCAACATGGACATCCCGGCCAAGCTACGGCGCTACTACGGGGTGAATATCATCCCCATCGACTTCCTGCCCTTGTGGGGCAAAGATACGCGCGAGGTAACGCCCAACATGTTCTGGAACTACGGCCGGAAGATCCTGCAGGCCGCCAAGGTGGTGGCGGAGCACCCGAACCTCCACATCATCTACATCACCAACTTCAAGTGCGGCCCCGACTCCTACGTGAAGCACTTCATTCACGCGGCCTCGCCGGCGCCGTTCCTGGTGCTGCAATTCGACGAGCACACCAACGACGCGGGCGCGATGACCAGATGCGAAGCCTACCTCGACAGCAAGGGCTTCCTGCGCTGGTGGGCCCGCGGGGACAAGACCAAGCAACCGGTCGGGGAGCACTGATGGGGACCGAGAACGCAGGGACCGTGATCAAGAGCGGTAACGGCAAGGGGGCCAAGGAAGCGGCCGAGAGGGCGTTGGGTGCCCTTCCGAAGCCGGCCGCGGCTCAGGGCGCCAATACCAGTCCCATGGTGGTCACTCGCGACACCGACGTCGCCGGCCGCACGATGTGGCTGTGCCGCATGCCCTATGGCGGTTCGCGCATGCTGGCGGCCGCTTTCCGTTCGATCGGCTGGGACACGCGGGTGACGCCCGACGAGGATGCCCGCACGCTGGAACTGGGCGCCAAGTATACGTCGGGCGACGAATGCTACCCGCAGCGCATCGTGTTGGGGGACTACCTCAAGCTCATCGAGGACGAGAAGCTCGATCCCAAGAAGACAGCTTTCCTCCTGCCCACCGCGAACGGTCCCTGCCGCTTCGGTCAGTACGCGGGGCTGCTCCGCAGGGTGCTCGACGACCAGGGATACGAAGACGTCATCATCCTTTCCATCACTTCCGCCGACGGTTACTCCGGCATCGGCGAGAAGGCGGGGGCGCTGATCAGGACGGCATGGCGGGCGGTCGTCGTGCAGGACATCCTGCTGAAGCTGCTCCTGATGACCCGGCCGTACGAGATCGAACCGGGGCAGACAGACAGGGTCTACCTGGAGAGCCTGGATCTGATGGGCGACATCACGGCCCGCCAGGGCATCGGCAACAAGGAGCGGATGGCCGACCTCAAGGCCGGTCTCGCTCGTGTGAAGAAGTCCTTCCTCGCCATCCCGCTGAAGCAGGAGGACCGCCCCCTCATCGGTGTGGTCGGAGAGATCTTCTGCCGCCTGAACACCTTCGCCAATAACGAGGTGATACGGCACATCGAAGCTCAGGGCGGCGAATGCTGGCTGGCCGGCGTAGCGGAATGGGTGTGGTACACCAACGACGAGGCCTTCCGCCGGCTGCGCGAAGAGAAGCGCCGAGTGAGCAAGGACTGGCTCAAGAACTTCCTCACTGCGCGTGTGATGCGCAGCGACGAGAACGCGCTGATGGAGCAGTTCGAAGACGTCTTCGAGAGTCATCGGGACCCACACATCCACGAGATCCTGGAGTACGGTCATCCCTACCTGCCCCGCGAAGGGGCCCTGGGCGAGATGGTCATCTCTACCGGCGGGGCCATCTACCTCTACCACCAAGGCGCCGACGGCATCGTCGACATCAGCCCGTTCACCTGCATGAACGGCATCGTGACCGAGGCCATCTACCCTCGAGTGAGCAGGGAACACGACGGCATCCCCATCCGGGTCTTCTACTTCGATGGGACCCACAGCGACCTGGACCGCGACGTGGGCATCTTCTTGGAGCTGGCCAAGACCTACAAGCGGCGCAAGAGAATCGCGCGGAGCGTAGCCCCGCGGTGACAGCCCTGTGCGAAGACGGCAGTCCCGGGCTTTGAGCGGCTGATGTTCTCCCGCCTAGGCTCGTTCGCCGTCCGCTTCCGCTGGTTCATCATCGCCGCCTGGTTCCTGGTGGCCATCGTTCTCACGGTCGTCGCTCCCAACATCAACGATGTCGCGGTGAGCGACCAGCGC
The DNA here is from genome assembly GCA_963783835.1 of uncultured Actinomycetota bacterium. Taxonomy (GTDB): domain Bacteria; phylum Actinomycetota; class Thermoleophilia; order RBG-16-64-13; family RBG-16-64-13; genus CAIQPS01. The sequence continues at coordinate 86,296 of CAWAOX010000015.1, read as the reverse complement.
GCCTTCCTGCCCGCCTCCGCCCCCAGCCTGGACGCGAACCAGGTGGTGAAGAAGTACTTCCCCGACCGGGTGTCGCCCTCGAGCGCGGTGGTGGTCGTCGACGCCGGGGTGGGGAATCAGGCGGACCAGGGAGCGGCGGGAGAGTTCGTCAACGAGCTTAGCGCGTGGCTCACAGGGCCGGACAAGCCCGCGGGCGTGAGCCAGGTATGGTCGCCTGCGCTGGGAGACGAGCAGACCAAGGCCGGCCTGACCAGCCCCGACAAGCAGGTCGCCCTCGTGCTGACCCGCTTCGCGGCCGTCGGCACCGAAGAGCAGACGAAGGAAGCGATAGCCGCGATCCACGACCGGCTGGAAGAGGCGCCCGCCGGAGTCAAGGTCTATCTGACCGGCGGCGGCCCCATTCTCTCCGCCTACAACAGCGAGTCGCAAAGGAGCCTCGACTCGACCACCTGGATCACGATCCTGCTCGTGGTGGCGATCCTGCTCATCATCTATCGATCCCCGGTAAGTCCCATCATCCCGCTCGCGACCATCGGGCTGGCCTACGTCATCTCTCGGGCGGTCGTCGCCTTCCTCGGCTCCGGCGTCCTCACCATATCGATGTACACCAACGTCTTCCTGATCGTGGTCCTGTTCGGGGCGGGCACCGACTACTGCCTGTTCCTCATCAGCCGCTTCAGGGAGGAGATGTCTGGGGCCGGCGCAGCGGCACCTGCCGTCAAGACGACCGTGCGGACCATCGGCGAGACGATCGCTTCGAGCGCGGGGACGGTGATCGTGGGTCTCGCGATGATGGCCTTCGCCGAGTTAGGCCTCTACAACACGACCGGCCCGGCCATCGCCATCGGTGTCGCGATCGCCTTGCTTGCCGGCCTGACCTTCACTCCTGCCCTCCTCACCATCCTGGGCCACTACGCCTTCTGGCCCCGCAAACCGGAGCACGTCGGCGAGCGCGGACTCTGGCACACTTGGGCGGGCAAGGTCATCGGCCGCCCGATCGTCGCGCTGCTCGTGCCGATCATCATCCTCGTACCGCTCGCCATCTATGGCGCCGGCCTGGTCCGCGATTTCGATCTGCTCGGCGACCTACCCAAGGGCGACGAGACCAGGCAGGGGTTCGACGTCCTGGCCGAGCACTTCGGCCCCGGGCAGATGCAGCCGCTCAACGTGGTGGCCGTCGACCCGGCGGGTTTTGACACGCCTCAGGGACTCGCCAACGTGCAGAAACTGCAGGGCCTGCTCCAGTCGGTCCCGCACGTGACCACCGTCCGCAGCTTCACCGGGGCGCTGCCCGACAAGAAGACGCTCAGCGTAGTGGAACAGCTGGCAACCCAGGCGAAGGCTGTCCGCGACGGGGCCGCCCAATTGGAGGCCAGTCTTGGCAGCGGCAGTCGCCGGCGCGGACCTGCAGACGGCGGCCGCCGGGCTCACCGACATCTACGGCTATCTGGTCCAACTCGCCCAGGCATACCCGGAGGTCGCGAGCGATCCCGGCTACCAGAAGGCGCTCGCCGCGCTCTCGGAGCTTGCGAAGGTCGCGTCATCCTTCCAGTCGGCGGCCGACGGCGCCCAGCTGGCCGCCGTCGGCCAACAAGCCCTCACGCAGCTCCAAGCCCTCGCTGAAGGGCTCGACTCGCTTCAGCAGACGTTCGCCGCCCGGCCCGACGCGATCCTGCTCCCCCAGCTCTACCTCAAGAGCAACGAGGGGCTCAAAGCTCTGCGCGACGCTTACATCTCCGGCGACGGCACCGCCGCGCGCCTTCAGGTGGTCCTCGACGCCGGTCCCTACAGCCCTGAGGCGATCGAGACCACCAAGGCCATCCGCGCGGCGCTCGGCGCCGCGGGCTTCCAGGCCGTGGTCGAGGGCGACTCGGCCGTGCTGCTCGACCTGCAGGACGCCTCCGACCGCGACATGACCCGGGCGATGATCTACGTGCTCGGCGGGGTGTTCGTCGTCCTCGTCCTCCTGCTGCGGGCCCTGGTCTCGCCCATCTACCTCATACTCACGATCCTGCTGTCGTACGGAGCGACTCTCGGGGTCGTGCGCTTGCTCTTCGTCGACATCCTCGGCGCCGCCGGCATCGTGTGGTGGGTGCCGATGTTCATGTTCGTCATGCTCGTGGCCCTGGGGATGGACTACAACATCTTCCTCATTGGGCGGGTGAAGGAAGAGGTGGCGGTCAACGGCACCCGCGTCGGGACGCGCCATGCGCTCGCGCGCACCGGGGGGATAATCACGTCTGCCGGCATCATCATGGCGGGCACCTTCGCCAGTATGATGAGCGCGAGCCTGCTCGGCCTGCTGCAGATAGGATTCGCCGTCGCGTTCGGCGTACTGCTCGATACCTTCGTCGTGCGGACCACCCTCGTCCCGGCGATCATCGTGCTACTGGGACGGTGGAGTTGGTGGCCCCGGCGGGGACCGGGAGGAAAGCCGATGCCGGTAGTCGAACCGGCATCGGAGCCGGCGGGCGAGTAGCAGCCTGGATCCTGCACCCATGCATGCTCGGCAGGGGCCGCAGCGTTTGCAGGCAGTTGTCGTTTGAACACGTCCCGCGACGGGAGGTCCTGATGGAGAGCCTTGAAGAAACCCGGAGATCCGTGCAGGACCTTCTGCTTTCGCAGAGGTTCGCCGTACTCTCGACTGCTTCGGAGACGGGGCCCTATTCCAGCCTGATCGCGTTCTTGGCGAACGATGATCTCAGCCATGTGTTCTTCGCGACAATGCGGGCCACCCGCAAGTTCAACTATCTGGCCGCCAAGCCCCGAGTCTCCCTGCTGTTCGACAACCGCTCGAACCAGGACATCGACGTCCGGCAGGCCATGGCCGTCACCGCCACCGGGACTGCCGCGGAAGTAACGGGCGAGGAGGCCCGCGCCGCCGTTTCGGCCGACTTCCTCGACAAGCATCCGCATCTGGCCTCGTTCCTCGCGTCGCCCGGCTGCGCCCTGGTCATGATCACCGTCGACACCTATTACGTGGTCACCCGCTTCCAGAGCGTGGTCGAGTTGCATATGCCGGGCTCCCCGCATGCAGGCTGAGCCCTTGAAAGAGCCCACGCCGGTCTGGGTGGCCGACCTGCGCGACCTGGGGTCGGAGCAGCGGAGCCAGGCCGGGGGCAAGGCCGTTGCGCTGGGGATGCTCCATCGGGGTGGCCTGAGGATTCCCGGGGGTCTTTGTGTTCTCACCGAGGCTTACGACCGGTTCGTCGATTCGGCGCGGCTACGGCCGGCGATCGCGCTGGAACTGGGTCGCAAGCGCTTTGCCGACATGCGCTGGGAAGAGGTCTGGGACGCCTCGCTGAGGATCCGGAACCTGTTCTTGCGTGCCGCCCTAGAGCCCGAGTCGACCCGGGCGGTGGAGGCCGCTCTCGCCGCCCGCTTCGCCGACGGACGCCCGGCGGTGGTCCGATCTTCGGCTCCCGCCGAAGACACTGCGGCGACCTCGTTTGCGGGACTCCACGAGTCGTACGTCAACGTGCGCGGGGTCCCCGCCCTTCTCGAGGCGGTGAGACAGGTATGGGCTTCCCTCTGGACGGACAGGGCTCTTCTCTACCGGCAGGAGTTGGGCTTGGACGTCTTTGCCAGCAACATGGCGGTGGTGGTCCAGGAACTGATGACCGGGGAGATCTCGGGCGTTGCCTTCTCGCAGAGCCCTCTGGACGAGTCTCAAGCCGTGGTCGAGGCCGTCTGGGGGCTCAACGAGGGACTGGTGGACGGCACCATAGAGCCCGACCGTTGGATCGTGGAACGAGAGACCGGTGAGCTCCTCCAGCACTATCAGCCTTTGCGCACCCAGAAGATGGCTTCGAGCGTTGGCGAGGCGAAGGCCGGCGGAGAGACGGGGGTCACCGGCGGGACCCGGCTGGTACCTCTCGAGCCGGCCGAGCGCGATTCGCCGCCCTTGAGCGCCGAGACGCTGCGAAAGGTCCTCAAAGCGGCCGCGGCTGCGGAGCGGCTGTTCGGCCGCCCCCAAGATGTCGAATGGACCATCGCTGACGGGGGCCTCTGGCTGCTGCAGTCCAGGCCCATCTCCACCCTTGGGTCGCGGATGCAGGCAGAAGCTGAGGCTGAGCTGATAGCCCGCGAGCGTGCCGAGATCGAAGTCAGAACTGCTTTGACACTCCAGGACCCGGGACCCGCGCAGAGTTCCCGCGATGAGCGCCCCTGGTACCTCAACCTGCGCAAGAGCTTCGGCAACCTGCAGGAGTTGCGGCGCACGGTCGAAGAGGTGGCCATCCCGGGGATGGAGTCCGAAGCCGACACGATGGCACGTGTCGATCTGCCCAGCCTATCAGCCGAGGGTCTGGCGGCCGAACTCGCCCGGAGACAGGAGGCTCTCGCGCGCTGGGAACAAGTGTACTACCGGGACTTCATCCCGCTGGCGCACGGGGTGCGATTGTTCGGCCAGGTCTACAACGACAAGGTCAGGCCGGCGGATCCCTATGAGTTCATCGACCTGCTCACCGGCTCCGGCCTCCTCAGTGTCGACCGCAATGCCCTTCTGCAGGAGTTGGCGCGACGTCACGCGGTCGAAGACCCTGACCTCGGCGCCGCGCTCGATGACTATCTCGACAGGTTCGGGTCCGGGCAGGGTACGCCGGCATCGGTCCGGTCCCAGGAGCGAGAGCGTCTACTCCCGCTACTCGCCGAGATGGCCCGCCGGCCCCAGGCGAAAGGCGCGCCACACAGCGCTCCGGCAGCCGGATACCTCGAGCGCTTTGCGGGAGAAGACCGCCGCTTCCAGGAGGAACTCCTCGATCTCGCCCGCGCGAGCTACCGCCTTCGCGACGATGACAACGTCCACATCGACCGCATCCGCCGTCTGACGCAGGCCGCGCTCGCCGAGACGCAGGCCCGAGAGGCCCGCGCGCAAGGCCGAGCGCCGACCCAGAACACCCAGGACGCTCCGCTGCGATCGGCGCCCCAAGCGGGGGCCGCCGGTCCTTCAGGCGCCCCTCTTCTCAAGGCTCGGCAGTTGGTGGGTCAGCCCGCCGGTCCCGGGATAGCGGTGGGAAGGGCCCGAGTGACTCTGAGGACCGAGGACCTCTACGCCTTTCAGAGCGGGGAGATCCTGGTCTGCGACAGCCTCGACCCCAGCATGACCTTCGTGACTCCCCTCGCCGCGGCCATCGTGGAGCGGCGCGGGGGAATGCTCGTCCACGGAGCCATTATCGCCCGGGAGTATGGCCTGCCCTGCGTCACAGGGGTGCCGGATGCCACTCGCGACATCCACACGGGTGACCTGCTCACGGTCGACGGGTTCCTCGGCATCGTGGTGGTCGGAGGAGCCCCGCCCGGAGGGTCAGCCGGACCAGACGTCCCGCGCTAGACGTAGAAGGGCCGTACCTGCCTAAGCCAGTCGTCGGTCGGCCGCTCGAGGATGAACGTACTGGCGAAGTCGACGCCGGGCTCGAAGAACGGGTAGCGGTCGCAGGTCGCCCACGGCGGCGTGGTGTAGGCCGGCGGCGACGTGAGGATCGAATCCACCCAGCCGTTGCTGTCCTCGTACCACTGCTCCGAGATCCGGTGCCAGTTGGAAGACACCTGGGACCGCGGGTGCAGGAACGCCGGGACTACCTTCCCCATCACCTCGGGAGGAGCGATCACCCGGTAGCTGAAGAAGCGGGTGAGCCCCGGCTGCTGCATGACTTCTTTGGCGTGCACCTTGAGATACCAGTCGTCGCCCTCTTCGACGCTGACACCCTCCGGGTAGCGTAGCGCGATCAGCCAACGAAGGATCGTCTTCTCCTCGAATGAGGTCCCCTTGCCGAGAAAGTCCTCGGTCGGTGTCGCCGGCACGTTCACCATGATGACCTTGAGCGGGACGACCTCTTTGGTCATCGCGGTGAGGCCGAGCGGCTTCTCCCCTTCGCCCCGGTTCACGTTCTCGTGCACCTTGTAGTTGTAGTAGCCGTAGTCTTCGGCCCCGGGCGGCGGGGGTACGGCGCGATAGCTCACGTAGCTGACCGGCTGATTCCGGAGCACCTCCGGGATGTGGTAGCGGTAGAACCACCTCTCCGCGGCAGGGAGGTCGTTCATATCGAGGAGATGGTGAAGGATGATGGTCTTTATCATGCTGCGCTCGCTTGTCGTCGGTCGCCGTCCGTGATGGCGCTCTCCATGACGCATGGTATCAGGAGCGCCACACCCTCAGGCGTTGCTCGTCTTGCGTATGAGCGGCTGCCCGATGCCAAGCCACAACCCTCCGCTCACCAGTCCCACGACCAGGGTGAGGACGCCCAAGATCTCCACCCGGCCGCCCAAGGGCAGCGAGACGATCACCATCCCGATGCTCCCCATCACCATGTGAGACGAACTCATGAGCGCGGACACCGACCCTGCATCGGCCTCGTGTTGATCCAGCATCAGATAGACGGCCGGAGGGCGCAGGCAGCTCAGGGCGATACCGCTCGGAAGCATCGCCAGGATGAAGGCCCAGGGCCCCAGCCCGCCCACGAGCAGTACGAGAAGCCCACCGAGGGCGATCACGCCGAGGCAGCCGGTGATGATCGAGGTGCGTCTCCAGCTCCGCGCAAGCCTGATGTAGATCACTGGGCCGATCGCCAGGCCCACGGCGAAGATGGCAAAGAAGAAGCTGAAGACCTGGGCGCTCGTGCCGAAGGTCTCCTGGTAGATGTAGGGAGAAGAAGAGACGAACGCCATGCCGAAGAGACTCACCTGGGAGAAGATGAGCAGCAGGTAAGCGAACGTCCGGTGTTTGAGCACAACGCCCAAACGCCGCAGAGAGGCCAGGGGCGAGCCGGAATGCTTCGCTACGAGGGTCTCCTCGAAAGCGATCGTCATGCCCACTACCAGCACGCCCAGCGCGCCCTGCGCCCAGAAGGTCCCTCGCCAGGAGGTGAGGTTCAGTACCAGCGCACCTATCATCGGAGCCACCGCCGGGGAGATCACGGTCATCGACTGGACGACTGCAAGGGTGGACTCGCGTCTCTTGCCCCGATAGACGTCCTTGACGATCGCTGTGGCCACAGCCGTGGCCGCGCCCGCTCCGACGGCCTGCATGACGCGGAAGAGCATGAGCAGGTAGATGTTGGGCGCGACAGCGCAAAGCGCGCCGGCCACCGCATAGCAGGAGAGGCCGATCAGCAGAATGGGCCTGCGTCCGTAGCGGTCGCTCAGGGGACCCCACACGAGAATGGCAATGGCATAGAAGACGAAGAACAAGGTGAGCGTCAGGTTCGTCTGGTACTCGGGCACGCCGAAGTCCTGGGTCATGCCAGGCAAGGCGGGTAGATAGAGATCCGTCGACAGGGCGACGAATGCGCTGAGCACGGTCAGGAACGCGATCAGGCCTTTGTTGCCCAGCCACCTCTGCCGTACCGGATCGTCGCCCACGCGGACCGCCTGGGTCATGCGGGCCGGTCGCCCCTTCTCTCCGCGTACGCCCGCAGCGCGGCCTCGGCCTGCTCGAGCGAGGCGAAGCCGTAGCCGGCCATCGTGTGCGCCAGAATGACTTCGGCAGGGTTGGTCCCGCCGGCGACCAACTGAAGGTAGTGGTCTTCCAGAAGCCGCAAGGTCCTGGAACTATAGGTGGCCAACTCTCCGCGATTGTAGGTCTCGAAGGAAGTGGTGAACCTGCTGTCCTCGCACGCGCGGATGGGACGGCCGCGCGCAGACAGAAGCGGGTACTTCCGCGGCCGAGCTGCGCTCCTCTCATCCACCGCCCCGACGCCCCGGCACTCGCACGGCGACGTGCTCTCCATCATGCGCGCGTACTTCTCGGTCATAAGGTTTCGACCGATCGCCGCGGCCCGCCGCAGGTCGTCCAGGTAGCTCAGGGCGATCTCCTGGTTCCAGGACGCGAGCTGGCTGGAGCGCATGATCTCGAACGTGCCGCGATCCTGTTGGCACGGCGCGGGACCGTCGAGACCCCTCACATCCTGAAACATCTCCCACTCCAGGTCGAGTATCTCGCTGACCACGCCCTGCTCGATGGGCTCTTGACCGTCCACGTCTGTCTCCCGCTCGTCCATGCCGCTATTCCCCATCTCCTGCGGCGTCGCGCTCTCGCGCCGACAGCGCCTCCCTGGTCCGCACCAGGTTCCTGCTCGTCTTGGCCCAATCCGGATGGTTTGGCCCCAGAATCCTTCCGATAGCCGCTAGGGCCTCCGCGAAGTGCCGCTCGGCCTGCTCGTAGTCGCCGTCCATGTAGTACACGGCCGCCAGATTGTTAAGCCCGGTGAGGTAGAGCACCGACTCCTTGCCCGCTAACTGCTCGTACAGCGACAGCGTCTCCTGTAAGTACCTCTCTGCTTCGTCGTAACGCCCGGTGGCCATCGCGACCGAGGCCAGGTTGTTGAGCGTGGTCGCAAAGGCGGCGTTGCGCTTGCCGGTCCTCTCGAAAACCGCCAGCGCCCTGCGGTGCAGGCGCTCGGCTTCGTCGTATCGCTTGAGATCCTGATACACCAAGCCGAGGTTGTTGAGAGCGCTGAGATACACGAAGTGCTCTGACCCCGTCTCGCTCTCGTAGATCTCGATCGCCTCCAGGAACAGCGCCTCAGCGGTCGCGTAATCGCCCTTGAGACGATAGGTGCCGGCGAGGTTGTTGATGCAGGTGGCATAGTCGGGGTTCTGAGTGCCCCGCGCCCTGGCCTCGATCCCGGCGGCCTTGCGAAAGACGGCCTCGGACTCGTCGAGCTCCTTGAGCGTCCGCAGCAGCGAGCCCAGTTCGTTGAGAGCGGCCACATACGCCAACGATTCGGAGCCGGCCTCCAGCCCGGTGAGCTCGACGCTCTCACGAAGAAGCGGGAGAACGTCCCTCAGCCTGTGCTCAGCCTACAACGCGGCTATTTCCGCGTTTACCTCGTTCAGCCGCTCGCTCACGCCTTCCAGAGCTCTATATCCCCCAGGTTCTGGTCGGCAGCGGTGGCGTCGATGGGCCCCAGCTTCTTGGCCAGATAACCGGGCTTCTCGATGAGCAGGGTGTAGCTGCCGTCCTTGAGACCCTTGAGCCAGAAGTCGCCGTAGTTGTCGGTGTGGACGGTCAGGGTCTCCCCCGTCTCCCGATTGGTGGCGGTGACGGTCGCCCCTTGCAGGCATTCGTCGGCCTGCGGGTCGAAGACCGCGCCGGCGATCCACTTCTTAGGCAGGTTGAGGTAGTAGACCCGAGGACGGGTGGGAAGCTCGGGCTTGAGGAGCTGAGCGCCGGCGATCTTCTCCTTGATGGCGGGGTCGTCTTCTTCCCCGAAGGTGAAGGCGCCGGTGGGGCAGGCATCCGAGCAGCGGGTCTCGGTCCAGCCCCGGTCGAGGAGGTGAGCGCAGAAGGTGCACTTCTGGGCGATGTTCAAGTCGTCGTTATAGTAGATGACGTTCTCGTAGGGGCAGGCGGCTATGCACATCTTGTTGCCCCGGCATTTCTCCGGGTCGATGATGACGATACCGTCGGGGCGGCGGTAGATGGCGCTCGCGTTGCAGGCCGTCGATGCAGGGGGCGTTCTCGCAGTGCTGGCAGATGCTGTGGTGGTAGGTGACCTGGACTTTGGGTACCGTGCCCCGCTCCATGTTGATGACCTTGTTCCAGAACTGGCCGGTGTCGGGCTGGGGTTTGGCGATGGGGGTCCAGTCGTTGCCCACGTGCTCGTCTTTGCAGGCTGATCTGGCAGTTGTGGCAGCCGTTGCAGATGGCCAGATCGATGATCATGACCTTGCCCATTAGAGACTCCCCTCGGTGAATCCGGCCAGGCACGGCCCGGCGGTGATGTGACATTCTCTCGCGAATGCGTCCGGATACTTGGCCTCGAGCGCTTCCAAGTCGGCTTTCTCCACTTCCGCGAGGAAGCCGGAGACGGCATGACCGCAGGCGTTCTTGGACGTGACGTTGCGCGGGACGATGGTGTTGATGGCACCACCCCGGTCTATGACCCCCACTTCGATGGGGTCGTACTTGGCCCCATGGTCGATCCCCACAGCCCCCGGCACGATGCGCTCCGTCACGTATGCCCCGGCCAGCACCGTCCCCCGCTCGTTGAAGATGGCCACTACGTCGCCCTTCTTGATGCCTCGCGCGGCCGCATCAGCGGGGTTCATCCACAGCGGGTGATACTGATACCCGTCGGCCCGCGCACCTTGCAGGTGTCGATCTCCCGGAACCAGGTGACGTCGTCGTGCTGGGAGTGCACCCCCCAGCGCGGATGGTTGCTCATGACCAGCAGGGGATACTTCTTGCTCCGTTCGGTCCCGATGGTCTCCTCGTGAGACACACCCTCCGGGATCCACTTGGGCACCGGCGGCCGCTCTTCGTCGTCGGGGAAGTTCTCGGCGAGGCCGGTGGCGTAGAACTCGATCTTGCCGGTGGGCGTGGAGAGCGGGTGTTTCTCCGGATCCTCGTAGAACTCGATGAGCCCGGCGGGGATATCCTCCCAGCCCGGCATGGGCGGGACCACGAAGTAGCCCTTGCGGCACAGGTCCTCCCAGCTGATGCTGCCGGCGGCCCGCGAAGTCTCGTACCCGATCTTGATGAGCTCGGGGATGGTCTTGCCTCCGGTGTATGCTTCCAGCAGTCCCAGCCGTTCCGCGATGAGGACGACCGCCTCGTAGTCGCTCACCGACTCGCCCAGGGGCTCCACACACCTCTCCTCCGGGAACAGCAGGTTCATCTGCCCGCTGAAGATGTCGCTGCCGATGTCGTCCTCTTCGAGCTTGGTGTTGATGGGCAGGATGATGTCGGCGAACAGACAGTCGTTCTCCAGCCAGGGATGCTGGGCCAGCATGAACTCGATGTCGGGCTGCCGCACCGCTTTGACGAAGTCGTTACCGGCGTTCCAGCAGGTTATCCAGGAGGGCGAGTCGGTCCAGATCATGTGGATCTTGGAGCAGCCCTCAGCCGGGTAAGTGTAATGGACGAACTGGTCCGTCCTGTGAGCCATCTCGTGCTCGTTGCCGAACCACTCGACATGACCCTCGAGCAGAGCCTTAGGGATGAGGCTCTTGGGGATGAACGAGGGGTGGCAGGTCTCCATGGGAGTGCTGCCCCGGTAGGCTTCGTGAAGGTGGGTGAGAATCGACGGGGCGGGCGGCGACATCTGTTCGTAGTCATCGAGCAGTCCCCACTCGATCATCTTCGACTGGTTGCAGCCCGGTTTACCCAGCCCCTGCATGGCAAGGCAGAGGACCTGCAGGCGGGCCGGCTCGGTGGCGTAGGGACCGCGGATACCCGGACCGCCGTTGCCGATGAGGATGGTCGTGCGCTTGGACGCCCATTCCTTGGCGAGCGCCCTGATGATGCGGGCCGGAACCCCTGTGATCGGCGCGGCCCACTCGGGACTCTTGGGCACACCGTCCTCTTTGCCCATCACGTAGGCCTCGAACTTGTCGACGCCGTAGGCGTGGGTCTCAAGGTAGGCCTTGTCGTAGGTGCCCTCTTTGAACCACTCGTGCGCGATCGCCAGATAGAGGGCTGCGTCGGTGTTGGGCAGGACGGGGATCCACTTGTCGGCGTGGATGGCATTGGCGTAGTTCACGTCGGGGGCGATGAAGATCTGCTTGATGCCCAGGTCGCTCCACCAGAAGCTCAGGCGGCTGGTCAACTGGCCCTGCCAGCCCCAGACCGTCGTCTCGAGGTCGCAGCCCCAATGAAGGAGTAGTTCGGTGTTCTTGGCGATGTCGTAGATGAGGTTCTTCTGCGGCATCTGCTGGCCCACCGGCTCGCAACCCCAGACGTGCTTGGCGCCCCACCACCAGCCTTCCCAGCTGTCGGGGTCGCGCACCTGCAAGGTGTAGCCGCCGAACAGCTTGAGCAGGTTGCGCATGCAGCCGTGGGGGCCGTGAACGCACTTGTTCTCGCCGTGCTGGTCGGACTGGTTGAGGATGGCGGTCGGCCCGTACGTCTCTTTGACCCGCACCATCTCGCTCGCGATGATATCCAGGGCTTCGTCCCAGCTGATGCGCTCGTACTTGCTGACGCCGCGGTTCTGAGGATTGCGCTCGCCCTGGGGGTCGAAGTCCACCCGCTTCAGGGGGTAGCGGATGCGACCGGGCGAGAACACCCGCTTCTTATAGGCGAGGCTGAGCGGCGGGATGAGGCTCTTGTCGCTCGGCTCGAAGGTCTTGCCGCGGGCGTGCATGACCCAGGGCTTGACTTCCTCCCTGGTGTACTGGTCGTAGTAGCGGGCGGGGCGGATGCGGATGATCTTGCCATCTTTGACATCCACCATCGAAGCGTTCGCACCGTTGAAGACGCCACACCAACTCAAGTCCCGGACGAGCGTCTTCTCCCCGGCTTCGTTAGGGGGCCTGGTGATCAATGGCTCCATGATCTTCTCCTGCGCCAAAAAGCGGCGACGCCTGACGAGCGACAGTCTGTTTGCAGACACTATCCCGAAACACGCTGGCTTTGTCGAGGCATCCGACCACGCGAGGCGCTTTGGGCCTCACGTCGCGCGTTCCACAAGTCTCTCCACGAGCCCTTCTTCAACCAAGTTGGGCATCGTGATGTGTCCGACCGGCCCGGCCGGCGCCGCGCCGCCGGCCGCCAAGACAGTGTCCGGTGCAACGCTCGCCTGGCCGGCATTCCAAGCCGCGGCCGTCTCCATGGCGGCCTCGTTGCGTGCCCAGGCGCGACGGGCCACCCCGCCCATGACGTCCCACTCCACCGCGGACCGGATGATGCCGTCCACCCGGTTCGAGCCGTCCAGGACCAGGCCGAAACCGGTGTTGATCGACCGGCCGATCCCCACTCCCCCGCCGTTCGAGGCCACGACCAGAGTCATCCCCCGAGCGGCGTTGCCGGCCCAGCAGTGGAACGCCATATCGGCCATGACGTTCGACCCGTCGTAGATGTTGCTGGTCTCCCGGTAGGGTGAATCGGTGCCGGACACGTCGTGGTGGTCGCGGCCGATGATGACCGGGCCGATCTCCCCCCGGCGGACGAGGTCGTTGAAAGCGAGCGCGATGCGCACCCGACCCTCGGCGTCCGAGTACAGGATGCGGGCCTGCGAGCCCACCACCAGTCTGTTCTTGCCGGCGTCGCGCACCCAGTTGTAGTTGTCGCGGTCCTGCCAGCAGCGTTCGGGGTCGATACAGGTCATGGCCGCGGCGTCCGTGCGGGCCAGGTCGGCCGGGTCCAGGCTGCAGCAGACCCAGCGGAAGGGGCCGTAACCGCGGTCGAAGCAGAGCGGCCCCATGATGTGCTCTACGTACGAGGGGTAGATGAAGCCCTCCTTGGTGTCGGCGCCGTTGGCCGCCACCTCGTGGACGCCGGCTTCGAACACCGCCTTCAAGAAGCTGTTGCCGTAGTCCCAGAAATGGGTGCCCCGCCGGGCCATCACCCCGATGAGCTCTATCTGCTTTCGCAGAGAGGCGTCCACCGCGCGCCGATACTCGGCGGGGTCCCCGGCGAGCAACTCCCGGGAGGCGGCGAAATCCAGGCCCTGGGGCACGTAGCCCCCCTCGTAGGCAGCGTGGCAGGAGGTCTGATCGGAAGCCAGTTCCACCGGTATCTCGTTGTCGACGGCGTACTGCCACAGGTCCACGATGTTGCCGTGGTAGGCGATGGAGACCGGGGTGCGGGCGGCGCGCGCAGCCGCCGCCCAGGAGAAAGCCTGCTCCAGGTTCGAGGTGACCCGTTGTACCCAGCCCTGCTCCCGGCGGGTCTCGATGCGCGACAGGTCGACTTCGGCCGTCATGCTCACCGCGCCGGCGATCTCCGCGGCCTTCGGCTGGGCGCCGCTCATCCCTCCCAGCCCGGAGCTCACGTAGAGGACCCCGGCCAGATCTCGGTCATGCGGTATCCCCAGGTACAGGCGCCCGGCGTTGAGCAGGGTCAGGTAGGTGCCGTGCACGATGCCCTGGGGCCCGATGTACATCCATCCGCCGGCCGTCATCTGCCCGTAGTTGGCCACGCCGAGCTGGGCCGCCTCGTGGAAGTCTTCCGGATCGTCGAACTCGCCCACCATCAGCCCGTTCGTGTTGACGACCCGGGGAGCGTCCCGGTGACTTGGGAACAGGCCGACCGGGTGCCCGGAAGCGACCACCAGCGTCTGGGTCTCGGTCATCTGCTCCAGATACTGTTTGACCAACCGGTACTGCATCCAGTTCTGGAACACCTGCCCGGTCTCCCCGTACGTCACCAGCTCGTAGGGATAGAGGGCGACGGCGAAATCCAGGTTGTTGTCGATGTTGAGCTGAAGTGCCCGCGCCTCCAGGATCCCGCGGTACTGAGTCACCGGCCGGGCCGCGATGTTGCCGCCCCGGCCGGAGGCCGCGCCCGGGGCCGCCGTAAGCCCTTCGCCGCCGACCGGCCGGAACCGGTACCCGTAGATCCGCCCCCGCTCCCGCAGTTCCAACAGGAACTCCGGAGCCACGGCTTCGTGTAGAGCCGGGGGCACGTAGCGGAGGGCGTTCTTGAGAGCGAGCGCCGCCTGCCGTGGAGAGAGGGTGTAGCCTCGGTCGGGCGCCCGGCGGATGCCGGGCGCGAACATGGGCGGCGGCGGAAGCTCGTCCGGAAGGCCGATCTGCAGAGTGCCGTCGCTGCCTCTTGGGCCGCCTGTCGCCACGTCGATTCCTTGCTCGCCGCTCAGTTCAGACTTCCAGCAGCCGGCTCTCGATGATCTGGCTCGAGGAGAAATCGTGGATCTGCATATAGTGCCGCATGGCCTCCGCAAAGGCGTCGAGCGGCGCCAGACCTATCAGTTCGCAGCCGACCACCGCCACGCCGTACCGGGCGGCTTCAGAGCGCACCGTCTCCAGGACGCGGTGGATGGGCGTCTTCTCGTACTGCAGGATGTCGGTGGAGACCTGCACCTGGCCCTTCCCCTCGAGCGCCACCCCCATGGCGCGGACATAGCGGTAGCCGCCGCTCGAGAAACGGACCGCTTCGGCGATGCGACGCGCGATAGAGAGGTCGCTGGTCGCCAGGTTGACGTTGAAGGCGATCAGCGGGAAACGCACCCCGACGATTGACGCTCCCGAGCGCTCGTTGAAGACGGCCGGGCCGGCGTCCGGAGCCCATTCCGGCGCCGCCAGTTTTGCAGCCAGACCTTCGTATTCCCCTCGCCTGACGTCGGGCAACGACTGCCTCTCCGGACGGGTGGCCGCCTCCTGGTAGTAGTAGACGGGCACCCCCTGCTCGCCGATCCACTCTCCCAACCTCTTCGCCAACGCTACCGCCTCTTCGGAGGTGACGCCGCGGAGCGGGACGAACGGGATCACGTCCACCGCACCCATCCGGGGGTGGGCGCCTTCGTGAGTGCGCATGTCGATTACGGTGAAGGCTTCCCGGCATAACGCCTCGGTCGCGGCCAGCACCGCCTCCGGTTCTCCCACATAGGTGAGGACCGCCCGGTTGTGGTCGGGATCGGCGCTCCAGTCGAGCAACTCCACTCCGGCCGAGCCCTTGACCGCCCCGACGAGACGCTCAAGGGCGGCCGGGTCGCGCCCCTCGCTCACGTTGGGTACGCACTCGACGAGCTTCATGGCTGCTGAGAGACGACGTTTCGCAGCGGGAGCGCGCTGGGCACGCGCAAAGCTAGGACGCAGGAAGCGTGCGTAGCAGCGCTACGCACGCGACCGAGGACAACGCATGGCGCCGCCCAGTGCAGTCCGGCGGCCGGAACTTCGTTTCTCAGCAGCCTCATACGTCATCCCTCCCCCGGGGAATCCCGCTTGACCACCCGTTTCCCGTCCTTGAACACCCGCCAAACCGGGTTCATACCATAGCGGTACGGCACTTCTACCCCGCGCGAGTAGTCAAGGATGAGGATGTCGGCCTTCTTGCCCACTTCGAGGCTCCCGACCTCGTCGTCGAGCACGAGCGCAGCCGCCGCCTCGATCGTGATCGCCCGGATCACCTCTTCCGCGGTCATCTGCAGTTGCGAGCAACCCATGGTCGCCATCAGCCAGAGGTTCTGTGTGGGGCTGGAACCCGGGTTGAAGTCGGTGCTGAGCGCCACGCGCATTCCCGCGTCGAGCATGCGGCGCGCCGGCGCGTAGCTCCCTTCGCCGAGGAAGAACGTGGCCCCCGGCAGCACCACCGCCACCGGCACCCGTTTGCCTCCGGCGACGTGAGTCAGCGCGGTGATGCCGCTCTCGCTCACGTGGTCCAGGTGATCCACCGACACCGCACCCAACTCCGCCGCCATCTCGGTGCCACCCATGTACGAGAGCTGATCGGCGTGGAGCTTCGGTAGCAGTCCGTTTTCCAGCCCGGCCTCCAGCACCCGCCGGCACTGGTCGACGTCGAAGGCGCCCTTTTCGCAGAAGGCGTCGCAGAAGCGGGCGAGCTTCCGTTTGGCCGCCGCGGGGATCATCTTCTTGACGACCAGCTTAACGTAGTCGTCGGCGCGGTCGGCGTATTCGATCGGCACGACATGGGCCGCAAGCAGGGTGGGGACGACGTCCACCGGGTGAAGGTACGAGACGTCCCTGTACACCTCGAGCAGCCGCAGTTCCTGTTCCAGCGACAGGCCGTACCCGCTCTTGGCCTCCACGGTCGTCACCCCGTACCGCAAGAAACGGTCCAGCCGCTTGCGGGCCAGTGCCCGGAGCACGTCGTCGGTGGCGTTGCGCGTCGCGTGGACAGTACTCGCGATCCCGCCGCCGGCCTCCTGCACCTGCTGATAGGTGGCCCCCACCACGCGCAACTGGAACTCGTCGGCCCTGTCCCCTGCCCACGCCAGGTGACTGTGGCATTCCACCAATCCGGGCATGACCACCCGCCCGTCGGCGTCGAGCATCTCGCCCCCGCGCATCAGACGGACCTCTTCCATCAGGGCCGCCTCGGTCCCCACCCAGACGATGCGCCCATCGCGGGCCGCCACCGCGCCGTCGGGGATCCTTCCAACGCCGAGGCGCCCGTGCCCATCACGGCTGCCGGCGGCGCAGGTGAGCACCTCCGAAGAGCCCTTGACGATGAGATCCGCTTCTATCCAGGGTGTCGTAGACCCCTCCATTTCCAACCTCCTATCGATCGTAGGTCGGCTCCAACGGTCCCACGGCCCCTTCGACCCGCGAGACCAACGAACCGTCGCGCACCATGAGGCTCAGCTTCTCGATATCCGGCGTCTGTGGCCGGTCCCCTTCCAAAGCTGGGATGCTTTCCCGGATGGCATCATGCGCCACCGCCACGCCCTGTCCGGGCCGCAGCGATTCCCGGAACTCCAAACCCTGGGCCCCGCACAGCAACTCGATGGCGACCACCCCAAGGACGTTTCTCGACACCTCCCTGGCCTTGAGCGCGGCAAACGCTCCCATGCTCACGAAGTCTTCCTTGTTCGCCGACGTCGGGATGCTATCCACGCAGGCGGGATGGGCAAGGGTCTTGTTCTCCGACACCAGGGCGGCAGCCGTCACCTGGGCCATCATCAAGCCGCAGTTCAACCCCGGGTTGGGGGTCAGGAAGGGCGGCAGATGATCCGACGTACTGGGGTCCATCATGCACTCGATCCGGCGCTCGGAGATGTTTCCCAACTGGGCCAGAGCGATGGCCAGGATGTCCATGGCCTGCGAGATGGGCTGACCGTGGAAGTTGCCCCCGGAGATGACCATCTCCGCTTCGGGGAAGACCAGCGGGTTGTCGGTGGCCGCGTTCAACTCGACCTCGAGGACGCCCCGCACGAACGCGAGCGCGTCCTTGACCGCGCCGTGCACCTGCGGGACGCAGCGCAGCGAATAGGCGTCCTGGACCTTGCTGCAGGTGACATGCGAAGCGAGCATCTCGCTATGCTCGAGCAGGCGGAGGAGATTCCGGGCGGTCGCCGCCTGGCCCGCGTGCGGCCGGACGCGATGGCTGATCTCCAGATAGGGAGTGTTCGTCCCGCGAAGCGCCTCGACCGCCTGGGCGGCGGCGATGTCGGCGGCCTTGCTGATGCTCTCCGCTTCCCACAGCGTGAGAGTCCCCACCGCCGTCATCATCTGGGTGCCATTGATGAGAGCTAGGCCTTCCTTGGCCTCCAGGACCACCGGCTCGATGCCGGCCGCCCGCAGCGCCTCGCCCCCGTTCATGCGCGTGCCCTTGTAGAACGCCTCGCCCTCGCCGATGAGCACGGCCGTGAGATGGCGCAAGCGGCGCCAGATCGCCACAGGCGCCGACAGAGCCCTTGCTCGGCACCACCGGGACGACGCCGGCGTTCAGCACGTCAAGAAGGGTCTCCAACACGTTCAAGCGGACCCCTGAATAGCCCTTCGCCAGCACGTTGGCCCGGAGCAGCATCATCGCCCGGGTCTCAGGCCGGCCGAGCGGATCGCCGACGCCGCAGCAGTGGCTGAACACCAAGTTGCGCTGAAGCGCCAGGGCGTCCTCCCCGGCGACCGGTACCTCCGCGAACTTGCCGAACCCGGTCGTCACCCCGTATACGACGGCGTGGTCGGCCAGAAGCCGCTCGACGTATGCGCGCGCCCTCTCCACCTTGGGGACCGCCGCGGCTGCGAGCGCGACCTTCGCGCCGCCATGGGCGACGCGCACCACATCCTCGAGCTTGAGGGATTCCCCGTCGATGACCACGTCGGTCATGATCCCGCCCATGTTCGTAGAGTCCACAGCTATCTCGACCTCATACTAGCGCCGGCAAAAGAAGAAGGATACTACTGCTTTGCCGGCGCCTGCCGGGCGGCGATCGGCCAGTCCGCTTCCGGTCGGTTCGCGACGCCCCACTATCCTGGAGCCACGGGCGGGGCCTTCGGCCGGGAGGCGGCCACGTGAAGAGGGATGCTCATGACCACGACCCAGGGCTCGCGCAGCAGGGATCCCTTGAGCCGCAAGGCGTCCTGGTTGTGAAGCAACTCTTCCCACCAATGCTCGACTACCAACTCGGGAACCACCACGGCGATGGTGTGCTCCGCGCTTGGGTGGAGAGAGCGGATGTACGCAACGGCGGTCTTGACGAATTCCCGGTAGGGAGAGTCGACCACTTCAAGAGGCACCTTGATGCCAAGCTCGGTCCATGTGGTCCGCAGACGTTCGGTCTGCACCGGATCGTTGCTGATGGTCACCGCCCTCACATCCTCAGGGGAGAGCGCACGCGAGAGCGCGAGAGCCCGGGCGGTAAGCGAGTTGACTTGAGCGACGAAGATGACGACCGTCGTCCGGGCCTCGACCTCGGATTCCTCGCTCAACTGCCGCAACTCCTCGACGTCACGCAGCTGCAGGACGTCAGCTACCCGCTTGTAGTGGCGATTCACGAAGTAAAACATGGCCACAAGCACGGGCACGGCCACGACAACGATCCACGCGCCCTGGATGAATTTGGTCGACAGAATGACCACCGCCACCACTCCGGTGAGCACGGCGCCGAGCATGTTCATGCCGGCCTTGCGCCTCCACCCTGGGGTACGAAGCCGGCGCCAGTGGATCACCATGCCCGACTGCGAAAGGGTGAAGCCGATGAAGACGCCCAGGGCGTAGAAGGGGATCATGCGGTGGGTATTGGCATTGAAGATAAGGATCAGGCCGATGGCGACCACGGTCAGAGCGATGATGCCGTTCGAGTAGACCAGACGGTTACCCCTGTTCATGAACTGGCGAGGCATGAGGCCGTCGCGCGCCAGAACGGAGGAGAGCCGGGGGAATCCCGCGTAGCAGGTGTTGGCCCCCAGGACCAGGATGGCCATTGTGGCTATCTGAAGCGCGAAGTAGAAGAAGCCGTTCCCGTAGACGTAGTGCCCGATCTGGCTCAGCACGGTTTCCCCGGCTTCCGGGTGCACCTGGGTGATCTGGGAAAGGGCAGTGACGCCGATAAGCAGAAACGCAAGGACCGCGGCCATCAGCCCCAGGGTGACAGACGCGTTCTTGCTCTCCGGCGGTTTGAAAGCCGGAACGGCGTTGGAGATGGCCTCCGTCCCCGTCATGGCCGCGCAGCCACCGGCAAAGGCGCGCAGGACGAGGAAGAAGGTGAGTTCCCGCACTCCGGGCACGGTCTGCCCCTGATACGTCTGCAGGTCCCCCATCGCCCAGCGGATGAACCCGACCACTATCAGTCCCCCGCACAGGAGGATGAAGGCATACGTGGGTACGGCAAACAGCCGGCCGGATTCCCTCACCCCCCGAAGGTTCCCCAGCATGACCAGGAGGACAAGCGCGACCGCGATGTAGATCCGCCAGGGGTGCAGCGACGGGAACGCCGAGGTGATGGCCGCCACGCCCGAAGCGACGCTGACCGCCACGGTGGCGACGTAGCCGAACATGAGAGACGCGGCCGCGATGAGACCGGGGAGCAGGCCAAGGTTCTCCCGGCTCACCACGTAGGACCCCCCACCGTTGGGGTACGCCCGCACGGTCTGCTGGTAAGACAGCGCCACGATGGCGAGCAGGAGGGCCACAGCGATGGCTACCGGCAACGACAGGGTCAAGGCGGCCGACCCCGCGAGGATGAGCGCGAGCAGTATCTCTTCGGTCGCGTACGCGGTCGACGAGATAGCGTCGGAGGAGAAGACTGGCAGGGCGTACTTCTTGGGCAGGCGTTCCGCCATCTCTTGGTCGGTGGCCAGTGGCCTGCCGAGGAGACCCCGCTTTATGGCCCCCGCGGTGCTCAATCCTCTCCCGGTTCAGCCGCGCTTATGTGGAAGGGGATGCTGATGACCACGACCCAGGGCACGCCGAGGAGGGCGCCTTTGAGCCGCAGAGCGTTCTGGTTGTGCAGGAAGTTCTCCCACCAGTGCTCAACCACGAATTCCGGGATGATGACGGTGACGGTATGGTTGGGTCCCGGATGGAGCGACTTCACGTATTCGACAGCCGGCCGGACGAACTCCCGATACGGTGAGTCGACCACGACCAGCGGGATGTTGATCTCCATCTCCTCCCAGGTGCGCTGCAGGTCGAGGACCTGCTGCGGATCGCTGGCGATGGTGACGGAGTGGAAATCGTCGGGTGAAAGCCCGCGGCCCAGAGACAGGGAGCGGGCGGTCAACTCGTTGACCTTCGAGACGAACAGGACGACGGTGGTGCGCGGCTTGGAGATCGCCACCTGCCCCAAACGCTCCAGTTGCGCCGGGTTCTGCGGCTCCAGGAAGTAGGCGACGCGGTTGTAGTGCCGGCGGACGACGTAGAAGATGCCTATCAGGATCGCGACGGCGATCACCACGATGTAGGCCCCACCGAGGAACTTGGTGCCGAGGACGACGAGCGTCACCACGCCGGTCATCAAGGCGCCGATGCCGTTCATGACGGCCTTTCGTTGCCAGCCGGGAGTGCGAAGGCGGAACCAGCGCACCACCATGCCCGATTGCGAGAGAGTGAAACTGGTGAATACGCCCACCGCGTAGAGCGGGATGAGCCGGTGGACCGAGCCGTTGAACGCCACCAGGACCAGGATGGCCGCCGCGGTAAGCCCAATGATCCCATTGGAGAAGACGAGTTTGTCGCCCCTATTCATGAACTGGCGGGGCATCAGGCCGTCGCGGGCCAGCACGGAGGCCAAGCGGGGGAAGCCGGCAAAACTGGTGTTGGCGGCCAGGACCAGGATGGCCATGGTCGCGATCTGCAGGGCGTAGTAGAAGAAGCCGCCTCCGTACACCACGTGGCCGAGACTGCCGAGCACCGTCTCATCGACTTCCGGCATGATGTGCAGCACCTGGGTGAGACCGGTGACGCCGAGGAGCAGGAAGGCCAGGATGGCCGCCATGATCCCGAGCGTGATGGAGGCGTTGCGGCTCTCAGGCTTCTTGAACACGGGGACGGCGTTGGAGATCGCCTCGGTCCCCGTCATGGCCGAGCACCCGCCCGAAAACGCCCGCAGCACGATCCACAGCAGGGCCGCCCCCTGGAGCGTCGTCGCCGTGCCGCTCGGCTGCACCGGCTCCAGGCCCCCGCCAATCCAGCGGATAACGCCGACGACGACCAGACCACCACAGAGCACGACGAACGCGTACGTGGGGAAGGCGAAGAAACGAGCCGATTCCGTCACGCCGCGCAGATTGGCCAGCGCCACCAGGATGATGATGCCCACGCAGATCCAGATCCGGTACGGGGCGAAGCCAGGGAAGGCAGCGACGATGGCCGCGACCCCCGACGCCACGCTCACCGCGACGGTCATGACGTAGTCGACCATGAGAGAACCGGCCGCGGTCATCCCGGGTAGCAGCCCGAGGTTCTCCCGGCTGACGACGTAGGACCCTCCGCCGTTCGGGTATGCGTACACCGTCTGCTGGTACGACAGAGCAACGAAGACCAACAGCACGACGACTGCGATGGCTATGGGGAAAGCCAGGGTCGCCGCGGCGGCCCCGGCAAGCACGAGGGCGAGCAGGATCTCCTCGGTCGCGTATGCGGTGGACGAGATAGCGTCGGACGCGAAGACCGGGAGCGCAAACTTCTTGGAGAGCCGCTCCTGCAACTCTTCGGCCGTGGCGATAGGCCGTCCCAGAAGAAGACGCTTCACCGTTGGACCAGAACTCACGTGCCTCCCTCAGAAAGACGACCCGAAAACGATGCGCCCAATTGTTCTCCTGTACCCGGGTTCGGTCAAGTCCCCACAGAGAAAGCCGCCCGCCGCACTCCTGTGCGGCGGGCGGCCAATGACTCGTCCCGCGCGCGGCGCCCTTCGGGGCCGCGCCGGCTTACATCGTGGTCGTGGTAGCTGGGGTCGTGGAGTCGTCGCTCTTCTTGATACGCATGCGGTAGAACGAGCGCCACACGAAAGTGACCGAGATCAGGAAGAACACCGCGGCCAGAATGTAGTTGAGCGTGTGATTGCCCTGGCCTTTGGCGATATCCACTGCCAACGCGACGGCCAGCAGGCCGAACAGGGTGGTGAACTTGATGACCGGGTTCATGGCCACCGAGGAGGTGTCCTTGAACGGGTCGCCCACGGTGTCGCCGATGACGGTAGCCTCGTGCAGTGGGGTCCCTTTTTCCTTCAGGTCGGTCTCGACGATCTTCTTGGCGTTGTCCCAGGCTCCGCCGGCGTTGGCCATGAAGATGGCCTGGAAGAGACCGAAGACCGCGATGGAGATCAAGTAGCCGATGAAGAAGAACGGCTCCAGGAAGGCGAAGGCGAGAGTGCCGAAGAACACGGCCAGGAAGATGTTGATCATCCCCTTCTGCGCATACTGGGTGCAGATGCCCACAACCTTCTTGCTGGCCTCCACCGAGGCTTTCGTCTCGCCTGTGTCGAGGTTGATGTTCCGCTTGATGAACTCGACCGCCCGGTAGGCGCCGGTGGTGACGGCCTGCGTGGCGGCGCCGGTGAACCAGTAGATCATGGCGCCACCCATGATGATGCCCAGCAGGAACGGCGGGTGAAGCAAGGAGAGCTTGTCGACGTTCTCGGTGAGCCCATCGGTCAGCGACATGATGATCGAGAAGATCATGGTCGTGGCGCCGACGACGGCGGTACCGATGAGCACCGGCTTGGCCGTCGCCTTGAATGTATTGCCCGCGCCGTCGTTCTCCTCGAGGTTGTCCTTGGCCACATCGAAGTTGGGCTCGAAGCCGAACTCGCCCTTGATCTCGGCAGCGATGTTCGGGATCTGCTCGATGGTCGACAGTTCGTACACGGACTGAGCGTTGTCGGTGACCGGGCCGTAAGAGTCGACGGCGATCGTCACCGGGCCCATGCCCAGGAAGCCGAAGGCCACCAGCCCGAAGGCGAACACGGCCGGGGCAAGCATGATGTCGCCGAGGCCCTGAGTGCTCACCAGGTAGCCGATGCCCATCAGCACCATGATCGCGAAGCCGATGTAGTAGCCGCTGAAGTTACCGGCCACAAACCCGGAAAGAATGTCGAGGGATGGCCCGCCTTCTCTCGCGGAGGTCACGACTTCCTTCACGTGCGCCGATTTGGTGGAGGTGAAGACCTTGACCAGTTCGGGGATCAGAGCGCCGGCCAGAGTGCCCATACTGATGATGATCGATAGCATCCACCAGTAGTCGCCGTGCGCCTGGCCCACATCGGTAGAGCCGCCGATGAGGAAGTAGGACACCACGAAGGTGAGGATGATGGAGACGATCGAGGTGAGCCAGACCAGAGAGGTCAACGGGGCCTCGAAGTTCATCTTGGTGGCGTTCTTGTAGCGGGATTTGGTGACTGCCGCATTGAGGAAGTAGGAGCCGCCGCTCGAGACGATCATCATCACGCGCATGGCGAAGATCCAGACCAGCAGAGAAACCTGGACCGCGGGCTCACTTACCGCCAGGATGATGAAGGTGATCAGGGCCACGCCGGTGACGCCGTACGTCTCGAAACCGTCGGCGCTCGGGCCGACAGAGTCGCCCGCGTTGTCACCGGTGCAGTCCGCGATGACGCCGGGGTTGCGCGCATCGTCTTCTTTGATGTTGAAGACGATCTTCATCAGGTCGGAGCCGATGTCGGCGATCTTGGTGAAGATACCGCCGGCGATCCTCAGGGCCGCCGCGCCGAGCGACTCGCCGATGGCGAAGCCGATGAAGCAGGCGCCCGCGTAGTCGCGGGGGATCCAGATGAGGATGATGAGCATGATGATGAGCTCGACGCTGATGAGCATCATGCCCACGCTCATGCCCGAACGCATGGGAATGGCATGGATGTCGTAGGGCTTACCGCGCAGGCTGGCGAACGCCGTGCGGGAGTTGGCGTAGGTGTTCACCCTAATGCCGAACCAGGCGACCCCGTAGCTGCCCAGGATGCCCAGGATGCTGAACAGCAGGATGACTACGACTTTGGTTGCGGTGAAGTCACTGAGGACTCCGAAGTAGACCCCGATCACTATGGCGATGAACACCCACAGCAGGATCAGGAACTGGCCCTGCTTGAGCAGGTAGGTCTTGCAGGTCTGCCAGATCAGTTCGGAGATCTCCTTCATCGATCTGTGGGCCGGCAGCCGGCGGACCTGATAGAAGATGACCATACCGAAGACCAGGCCCAGGGCGCAGACAATCAGGCCCAAGGCAAGGAGAAGGCTGCCGGAGATACCGTGAAAGCTGACCGTCGACAGGTCGGGTAGTATCAGGTTGGCCTCACCCCCCGTGCTCTCCTCTGCCAGCGCGGCGGGCGCAAAGCCGAGAACAGAAGCCGCGAGCGCGGCCAGGAAGAGAGTAGGTCTCTTCCACCACCGCCTCCGAGCTTCGCGTGGTTTGCATTCCATCCTGCATTGCCTCCTTCTCATCCAAAGGTCCAGTACGGGTAGGGCGCGGCTCGGCGCCGCCCGCAAAGACCCCCCCTCGCGGGCTCGACCCAATCGGTCATCCTACCGAAGTGCCTGCTGTTGCGTCAAGGATTTACGCCATTATCACTCCGCGCGGAGGCCCAAGACGTCCGCGGGGGCCGGCGACGAACGCCTTTCGGCAGTCGCCGCCCGGTTCTGCTAGGCTAGGTTAGATCCACCCGCAATTGGAGATAATGGGATCTGCTAGGGCACGCACGGGTCTCAGCTCGAGGAGAAAGGATGGACCGGATGGACAAGTGGCAATGCCTACTCTGTGGATACATCTACGACCCCGAAGTCGGGGACCCCACCCAGGGGATCGCCCCCGGAACCGCTTTCGAAGACCTGCCGGACGACTGGGAATGCCCGGACTGCGGAGCCAGCAAAGACGAATTCGAGATGATGGCGGACTGATCCGCTTCTAGCCCAAGAACAGCGGCATCAAGAGGTGGCCCGGCGCCACGGCGAAGCCCGTGGCCCGGGCCTCTCTTTCTGTGTACGCGGCCACTCCGTTGGCCTCGAACCCCGGGCCCCACAGGATGAAGGGCACCGGCTCGGCGACGTGGGTCCTGATCTCCAGCGGGGTCGGGTGGTCGGGAAGAACGAGGACTCGAAGGCCCTGCTTGCCGGCGCCAAGGCCGGCCTGCATGCCTGCTCCGGCTGCGCCCGCGAGCTGCACTACGTGCGGCATCATCAGGGCATCGACCTGCTCGATGGCCTCCACCTTGCCGGCGGCGTCGCCCGCATGGCCCGCCTCGTCGGGCGACTCCACGTGCACGAAGACCAGGTCATGGTCGGCCAGAGCGGCCAGGGCGGCCTTCATCTGGCCCTCGTAGTCGTTGTCGGGGCCGTCGGTGACCCCCGGGATCGGCAAGAAATCGATGCCGGTCTGCTTGGCAAGCCCCTTCAGCAGGTCCACCGGCGACGTGAGCGCCGCCTTCCTCCCCTGGTAGAGATCGGCGAAGGCGGGCATCTCCGCGACCCGCCCGCCCGGCCAGAACAGCCAGATCTGCGTCGCGGGCGGTTTGCCCCTCGCCAAACGTCGTTCGTTCACCGGGTGTCCCTCCAAGATCGCCTTCGAGCGCTCCATCAGGTCCAGCGCGAACGCGGCTCCCGGTCCCGCGGGGGCGGCCGCGTCGACCGGCTGCCCAGCGATATCGTGCGGCGGGGTGAAGGAGGTAGCGAGAAGCTGCCCGCCGTCCCTCACGGTGAGGATGTGCCGGAAGTTGACTCCGGGGTAGAACGCCGAGCGCTCGTCCCCCAGGCCTTGCTGGAGGGCCACGATGAGCTCGGCCGATTCGGCTGAGGAGATGTTGCCCGCGGAATAGCTGGCCATCCGCCCGTCGAGGACGGTCACCAGATTGCAGCGCATGGCCACCTGGCCCGGTTCCAGCTCGATCCCCATGGCCGCCGCCTCGATCGGGCCCCTCCCTGCGTAGTTGAGAGCGGGGTCGAAGCCCATGACGCTCATGCAGGCGATGGCGCTGGAAGCCTCCATGCCGGGCGGAACGTTGGAGACCAGGCCTACCTTGCCTTCGCGGGCCAGGCGATCCAGGTTGGGAGTATGCGCGGCTTCCAGCGAGGTCCTCCCGCCGTGGGCCGTGGCCGGCCACCCTGATGCCCCGTCGATGATCAACACCACGTGTTTCACCAGCCGCTCCCGCGGTCGCTCTTATCGTGGCCTACGCCCCTCGGGCTTCATTATAGGCGGTATCAGTGCGGTATCGTGGGGACATGAAGACCACCAAGAGACCTCTGTCGAGCGCCGAGACAGCGGTGGCCAAGGAACTGCTGCGCGACGTCTCGTTCGCCTACCTTGCGATGGTCGAGGCGGCCGGACCGTATGTCGTCCCCCTGAACTTCGTATATGTAGAAGACCCCGGTGCCTCAAGCACCCCCGACGTGACGGGACTGGACGGCCGCATCTGCTTCCACACCGGCGAAGGCCGCAAGTCGGAGGTACTGGCCGCGGACCCGCGGGTCTGCCTCGCCATCACCGACGGGGTGACCTTCGACCAAGGCGACAGGCCCTGCGCGGACGGCTTCTCGTATCGCTCCTTGCTGGTCTGGGGACAGGCCCGGCGGGTCGAGGACCGAGACGGGCGAGAGACGGCGCTGCGCGCCATCGTCGCCAAGTACGACCCAGCGGCGGCCGACGCTCCCTTCGGGGACGAGGACTTCGCCCAGACGCTGATCTACGAAGTGATCATCGAGGCCGCCGGCTACAAACAGCAGCCGCCGAGGCGCGCCGGCTAGGGTCCGGCCGGCGGCACGCCGCGCCGGCGCAGCGGCATTCGGGCCGGAGCCATTCCGGCGCCTCTAGCTTCCGAAGTACTTCGCCCCGATCTTCCGGAGGGCCGGCAGCGCGCCGTCGACCACCGCGGGGGCCACGCAGTAGGCCATACGGAAGTGCCCGCCCAGGCCGAAGCCGCTCCCCGGCACTACGAGCACCAGGTGCTGCTGGAGTTCCCGGCAGAACGCGACGTCATCCTCAATAGGCGTGCGGGGGAAAAGATAGAACGCGCCCTGGGGCTTGAACACATCGAAACCCGCACTGCTCAGCGCCTCGCACAGCACGTCACGGTTGCGCTGGTAGAGCGTGATGTCCACTGAGACGCCTTGCAGGCGGGCGACCGCCCGCTGCATGAGCGCGGGGGCGTTGACGAAGCCCAGGATCCTATTCGTCAACGTCAACGCTTCCATCATTGCCGCGATATCCGGGATCGCGGGGTTGGCCGCGGCATACCCTATCCGCTCCCCCGCCAGCGAGAGCTCTTTCGAGTAGCTGGACCCGATCATGGAGTTCTCGTAGGCGGCCATCACCGGCGGGACCGCTATGCCGTCGTATACGATCCGCCGGTAAGGCTCGTCGGAGACAAGGTAGATGATGCGCCCCAGTTCGGCCGATCTCCGGCGGAGCACGTCGCCCAGCGCCGCCAGCGACTCCGCCGGATAGACCCTCCCCGTGGGGTTGTGCGGCGAGTTGATGAGGACGGCTTTGGTCCGGGGACCGATCGCCGCTGCGATCTCGTCGATATCGAGGTCAAAATCGGAACGGCTGGCTACGGGCTTGAGCACGCCCCCATGGTTGTCCACGTAGGAGGCGTATTCGACGAAGTAGGGCCTCGGCACGACGACCTCGTCCTCTGGGTCCAGGATGGCCTTGAGCATCACGTTGAGGGCGCCGCCGGCGCCGCAGGTCATCACGACATGCTCGGCCCCCAGTCTCACGCCCTGGTCTTTCGACAGGTACTCCGCCACCGCCGCCCGGGTGTCCGGATATCCGGCGTTCGGCATGTAGCCATGCCGCCCCGGAGTCCGATCGTGCACCAGTTCCTCGATCACCCGCTGGAATTCCTCTGGAGGTTCCAGGTTCGGGTTGCCGATGCTGAAGTCGAAGACGTTCTCCCGCCCGTGGATCTCGGCGAGTCTCGCTCCTTCCTCGAACATCTGTCTGATCCAGGAGGAGCGGCGTGAGGATTCAGCGATCTTCTTCGCTACGGACATGAGGGCCTCCGTCGATTCTCTGGGTCCGGGTCATCCACCCGACACAGCCGGGAACAAGCCGAGACGATCTCCGTCGGTGAGCGGGGAATCGAGAGTGCCTCGGCCGTGGTTGATAATGACCACCACGACGTCTGCCGCCGGGATGGCTGCCTCGGTGACCACGTCCCTCACCGTGAGGCCGCTTCGCGCCTCGATCTCGAAGCCCACGGCATCGCTCGCAAGACGCGGAAGGGGGCGGCCGACAGGGGCAAGATTGGCGTACAGTCTCACTTCGATCATAGCCCGGAGAGTCTAACATGGCGGCATCCGGGGTCCGGCAGAGGGATGGAGCCGCCTCGTGATCAGCCGGCCCCTCGCCACTCCGTCGCCAGGTCTTCCCCCGTACCGGCAAGGCGTTGGTATACTACCCGGCGACCCAAATCCCCATTCCCACGGCGGATGGGCGCCGTTGGGACGGAGGCGCCGACCATGGCTTTGTCCGACAACATCTTTCAGCCACACAACCAGTGCGAGATCTGTGGAGCGGAACTCTCCGCCGAGGTCATCATCCAGGAGTTCGCGGACGGGAGCATCGCCAGGCTCTGCGCGGAGTGTGCCGCCGGGGCCGCCCTCCAACCCGAGGGCGAAGAGTTCCGGTTTCCGGATGTAGCGGCTGATGAGTCTCGGGGCGACGACTCATCGTCTATCGACAAGTCGAAGTCATTCGACGACACGGCTTCGTTCGACGACTCGGCATCTTTCGAGGAGCTCGACGCGGAGGCCGTCCGCAACGGCTCATCTCCCCTCCCGGGCGACGAGCCCGATCCGATGGAGAAGACGCGCGAGCTTCTGACTCCGGTCGTCGATCTGATCACCCTCCAGACCGAGATGCAGGCCGCCCTCCAGCGCCTCGCCGCCTCGCTGGAGACCTTCGCCACCGGCGTGATCTCCGAGAATCTTGATAAGACCGCCACTGTCGAGAACCGGCTAGAGACTCTCGAGCGAGAGCTCGAGCAGACCCGGGCGCGGCTGCGCGAGACCGAAGCCCTTCTCGCAGCCGGTGGCGCCGCAGTCGCTGCCGCCCAGCCTGCTGCCGATGACGAGGCGCCCGGCGCCTTGGGCATGGCTGTTTTGGCTGCCGGCGGCGTCGCCTTGGCCGGCGCTGCTGTCCGCCGCGACGATGAACCAGAAGCGCCCGCCGGGACGGCGGCCGGGGCGGCAGCCGCTGCGGGTGCGGCCACCGCCGCAGTCTGGCATTCCGACTCCACCCCAGAGAACACGGCCGAGAATACGCTTTCCGAGCCCGAAGAAGTCGCCCAAGCAGCTGCAGCCGCGCAGTCCGCCGAAGCCGCGCGGCCCGTGACCCCCGAAGACACCCAACCGCTGCTCTACTCCCCGGACGACCTGGCTGCTCAGTCCACGCAGCCCCCCGTCGCGCCGCCGGTGGCCCCGCCACCTGTGGCCCCGCCGGCCGGTCCTCCCACCGCCGAGCACCACGGCCGCCCCAGTTTCCAGCTCCCCGAAGTGCAGGTGGCGCAGAAGAACTTCAACGAGAGCCAGTTCACCAACCGGGTGCGCGACGTGCGCAAGAGCCTCGGCAAGCCCAGGGCCAACCTCACCAAGATCATCGGACCGGAGCCCCGGGCGCTCCTCACGGTCGCCTGGGACATCATCTGGTACCAGTACCTGATAGATCTCCGGCGCGACATCCCCGGCGACGAGCGAGTGAGCCTGCACCGCGAGGGCATGGATCTTGACGAACTGACGGCGATCTTCAAGGAAAAGAACGCCTCCATCGACGACGAAGGACGTCTCGACGCGTCGGAGCTCGAGGTCAAACTACTGAGCGACCCCTCCACCCTTATCACTGCGATGACGGTCGAGGAGGAGCAAGCGCTCGAGGATGCGACCGAGGAGATCTGGGACCAGAAAACGGCACCCGAGTTCAAGTGGGACGACTAAACGCTCAGGCGTGCCGCGCCGGGCGCTCTACACGAAACGGGGTGATGGCTCATGTATGACGTTCAGGCGACGGTCGGGCCGGTCCACATCCTCAAGCCCGCCTATGGGAGCGACCTTCTCAAAGAACTGAACGATTTCGTCCACCACCAGGGGATCAACCTCGCCTGGTTCTCCGGGCTCGGCGCAGTCTCCCGGGGCACCATCCGGTATTACGACCAGCCCAAGCAGGAGTGGATCGACCTCGAACACGACCAGCGCCTCGAAGTGGCGGGTATGCTGGGCAACGTCTCTCTGCTCAACGGGGAGCCGATCGTTCACGCCCACATAACCTTCGCCGACGAGCGAGGCCACTGCTTCGGGGGCCATCTGGGCCCCAATACCCTCGTGTTCAACATGGAGATCCTGCTGACCACCCTGTCGGCGACGCAGCCGGTGGTGCGCAATATGGACGCGCAGACCGGGTTGACCATCTGGCACTAGCGGGAGAGCGCGCAGCGGCTGCGGCCGGGACCGACCCGCGCGGCGACCAAGGCGCGCCGCCCGCGCCCGCCTGGTTCTACTCGTAGTCCCCGGCCTGCAGTCCTATGGCGATGTTCAGGATGGGCCGGTCCACCCGGTTGTAGACCAGCGGGCCGTGCGGTAACCCGCCGGGCACGTATATCGCGGTGGTCGAAGTCAGCGTATAGGTCTTGGCGTCGTCGCCGACCCCCATCCCCCATTCCACCTCGCCGCCCAGGTCTCGCAGGTTCTTGGGATCGGACCCGATCAGGAGCACGATCTCGGCGAATGGATGGGAGTGCAGCCCTGGGAGTTCGCGCGGCACGGTCTTGTCCCACACCCAGACGATGTCGAGCCACGTGTTCGCCTCCCCGAGGAGGTCCTTGTCGAGGTACACCTCGTCGGGGAATGTGAACCCGGAGACATCCTTGAAGTCGTGGTGGGCCATCTCGGTGAGGAACTTGGGTTCCGTCACGATGTACTTGTCCCACTTGCTGTCTGGCATGATCCCCCCGGGCACTCGGCGTGAAATGATGGGGAAGGTCGCTTTGCTGCCGGCCCCCAGGCCAAAGAGCAGTCCCCGTCGACATCTTTGCATACCGAGTCTACAAGTAACCGTTCTCGCGGGCCAGCCCGACCAGTTCGTCCAGGCTCTCGCACGCCTCTGGACGCGTGTTGGACTGCTGGTCGAGGAAGCGGCGGGCGAGGGCTTCGAGATCTTCGGGCATCCTATGCTGGGATCCGTCGAGCATCGACCGGGCCTGAAGAGCTGCCCGAGGAAGGTCGCCGTCGGTCGCGGCCAGAGCGAGCAGCGGCCAGCGCACCTGCCACTCGAGGTATCTACGAGGGAATCTGCGTTCGAACTCCTCCAGACCGGCGACGGCGAGAGCTCGCGCCTCCTCGACGTTTCCCTCTCTCAACGCGGCCCAGGCCAGGTCGCCTCGGGCTTCGGCCCGGTACGTCCCTATCTGTCTGTCCGCGGTGAGCAGGAGCACCTCGGACGCGTAGCGCCGCACCTCGTCGATCTCGCCTCTGAGCCGGTGCCAGGTGGAAAGGGACTCGAGCGCGTCGACCTGCAAGATAAGATCGTGATTCTGCCGGGCAAGGCTCAGGAACCTGCGTAAGTGCTCACCCGCCGAAGCGCGATGCTCCGGAGAGAAGAAGAGGGCGGTCCCCAGCAACATGTGCGCGTCCTGGATGTCCAGCGGGGACCCAAGCGCCAGAGAGGAAGCGGCGCATCTCTCCGCGATCGCGATGGTGTCGGCGGTCGCGACCCACTGCCGGCGACTGAGGTCGATCCAGAGCGCCGCCGTTTCGCACCGTGCCCGCTGCTGGTTGGTCCCGTACTGCCCCGCTACCGGCTCCACCTGGCGATGAAGAGCGTCAGCGGCCTCCACCTCGCCCTGGCAGTAGTGGAGTTGACACCGGGCCAACTCCACATCCAGCCATTCCTGCCACCATTCCCTATCGTGCGGCTCCGGCATCGCCGCCAGCGCCGATTCCGCCTGTATGACAGCGGCAAGGGCGCGGTCCTGTTCTCCTCGGGCATACAGATGATCCACCTGTTTTCGCGTCACTCGCGCCAGTGACACGCTGGCGGGCCACGGGCGATGCGCAGCGGAGTTCTCGTAGGCATCGATCGCCCGATCCAGCTGCGCCGCGTGGCCATATGCGTCGCCCAGGTCCTCGAAGACCTTACTCACCGCTGGTCTGGCTCGATGCGGGCTATCCGTGGGCAGCATGTCCAACAGGCTCAGGGCGCCCTGCCAGTGTGCGCAGGCCTCTTCCCAGGCGTAGCGGCGTGCCGCGACCTCTCCGGCCCGAATAGAGAACGCGACGGCTTTGTCCGGTGATCCGGCCGTGACGGCCGCCCGGTAGTGGTGGGCCAATTCGGCCGCATGACGGTCCAGTTCGTCCGCGTACGTGCGCTCGAGGATGGCCGCCACCCCGGCGTGCAATCGCGCACGCGCCTCCGCCGAGAGGTTATGGTAGAGGACGTCCTTGATAAGCCGGTGGGCGAAGCGGCAACGTTCAGGCCCCTCCCCCGTCTGGACCACGATGTGCTTGCCCGTGGCTTCAGACAACAGGACCGGCACTCCTTCGGAGAGCAGCCCCGCGGCCTCCGCGGCGACGGCGACGTGGAACTCCGAGCCACACACGCAGCCCGCCTCAAGCCAGCGCCGGCACGGGGGCGACAGCTTCGACAGCCGGTGGAGGATCACGCTCCGGACCCCTTCCTCGCTC
Organism: uncultured Actinomycetota bacterium; assembly: GCA_963783835.1. GTDB lineage: Bacteria > Actinomycetota > Thermoleophilia > RBG-16-64-13 > RBG-16-64-13 > CAIQPS01. The sequence continues at coordinate 53,029 of CAWAOX010000015.1, read as the reverse complement.
CCGAGATCCAGATCCCAGTCCCTCCAACTCCTTCCTGCAGGCGAGAGGGACACCATTCGCATGAACTGGGTGAGGAAGAAGGGATTGCCTTCGGTCTGACGGTACGCCTCTTTGGCGAGGTCTTCGCCGTCCTCCCCCGGCAGGCCGGACTCGCACAACTCCACGAACAGGGCGACTTCGGGTTGGGAGAGAGGGACGAGCGAAAGGACCAGACCCAGGTCTCCGCGGACGACGTCGGCGACGACGTCCGTCAGGAGGCGCCCGCCGGCGGTGTCCGGCACGGTCTGCGAAGGCGTGTAGGTGAAGAGCAACAGAAGGGGCGCCTCTCGCAGATGCTGGACCGCGTGTCGGAGCGCGAGAAGCGTCGAGCTATCCGCCCACTGGACGTCCTCCAGAACAAGACAGAGAGGCGCTCCTCCCGCCCTGTCCTTCAATATCTCACCGAGCCGGCAGAGGAGCTCAAGCCGGGCCCTGGCTCCCGCCCCTTCGCGGTGAGGCGCCATCAAGGGCCGCGTCGGGAAGAGCTCGTCAACGAGCTCAACCGACGAGCCGCGCTCCAAAGACTCGAGAATCTCTACCCACGGCTCGTACGGAGGTCTCACCAGGCTCTCGTGACAGGTGCCCCAGCATACGCGCGCCCCGAATTCGTTCGCACGCGCGCAGAACTCCTCGGCAAGCCGGGTCTTGCCGATGCCGGCCTCCCCCACCAGCCCGACGAAACCCGTCCGGCCGCCCAGCATCGCCGCGAACACCTTTTCCAGCGCCGCGAGTTCGCGCTCGCGGCCCACGAACGGAGGCCGGCCCACAGGCAAGCCCCGCCGGCCCGACGACAGCGTGCCTGGCGGTCTCTCGGCTGGAGCGTCCGGACGCCCGCCCGAATCGGTCAGGCGATATCCCACTCCCCGAATCGCCTCGATCTGCACGCGAGGCGGGCTGGAGGCGGGGAGCGGAAGCGGGCCGCGGAAGCACCCGTTGCCGCAATCAGCTTTCTCCGCAGGTTGGCGACGTGGACGCTCACCAGGCGCAGTTGCCCGAAGCCGTATCCCCAGACAGCTTCCAGCATCTGCTGTCTGGTCCATGCTCTGCCCGGATACTGCATCAGCTGGCACAGCAGATCGAATTCCTTGGGAGTCAGGTCCAGAAGCACGTCGCCGACCCAAGCCATATGCTGGGAACAATCTACGACTACGTCCCCGACCGTCAACTGGTCGGGCTGGTCAAGCGGTCCGGGGCCCGGCCGAAGGAGTCTCTGAACCTGGTCGACGACGGCGCCGCGCACCGACTCGGGATCCTCGCCGAGCTCCGGCGACGGCATCGTCACGACGGGGATGGCGCCGGCCTTCGCCAGCCTCTCGACCCCCGCCGACAGCCTGGGACCGGCGAAGAGCCGATCCATGACGATGACATCGGGGGGAAGGGTTTCTAGGGCCCGCGCCACCGCGGCGAGCCCCGCGGCCCAGGTGACGGACCAACCCCCGCGCTTTAGCCTTCCCCCCATGGGCTCCTGGGGGCCCGTGCGTGCAACTACAAGGATGCGCCCTCGCGGTGCCTGCTCCACCTGGCCACCGCACCTGGTCGGCTGCTCTGGAAGACCTGGAGACCTACGCAAACGCTCGGAGACCTACAACGATTCTATAACAACCCAGCGGTCTTTCTTGCACGATTCTTTTCCCCGTCTTGCCCTTCTTCTGCACGTGGTGCCCCACACTGGAGGCAGGAGGGGAAATGATGAATGGGGAATCGCCATGAGGGTTCTCACCATGACCATGCTGCTCGCGCTGATCACCCATGGCCACCTGCATGTGGATAGCGACGAGCGGGCGAAGAACGCCAGGGGGTGGGAAGAGGTCTGCTCCAGGTACGACACACCCAGTGTGGAGCACTTGAGGCACTATCCCTATGGGTCCAGGCGCGGATCCTCCTACCGGTCGTCTTCCCGGGGCGTATCGACAGACAGCTTGCAGAGGTTCATAGACTGATCCTGCGCTCTCAGACGTTCAGCCCCGCCTCGTACCCTTCTTCAATGGCTTCGAGCACGGTCCGAACGGCGACCGCATCCCCCACAGAGATCAGGCTGCCCACCATGCCGTCCAGTTCGCCGACGAGGCCGTTCACCGGCCGCATGCCGCCGGCCAAGATCACGTTGTCGAACGGTCCGAGCCGGCTGATCTCGCCATCGCGAGACACCTCGACAAAGCCCTGGACGTCGATCGCCATCACCATGGAATCGGTATAGATGGGGACCTGCCGCTCCTCGAGCGATTCCATGAGAAACCGCTTCATGTCCCGTGGTTCCTCCGGCGCCAGGTCTGACAGCATCTCGATGATCGTCGGCTTCTTGCCATGATGCGCGAGGTGGTTCGCCGTTTCACAGCCCACCATCCCCCCGCCGATGACCGCCACGCTCTCGCCCACCGACACCTTCCCTTCGAGCACGTCCGCGGCGTCCACCACGAAGTTGTGGGCGGATCCCCAGATCCCCGTTAGCGACGGCTTGCTTCCGGTGGCCACGATGACTGCGTCGGGCTTCTGCTCCTTTACTGCGCCGGCCGTCAGGGGCGTGCCGAGACGGATCTGCACTCCCAACCGCTCCATCGTGTGGAGTTGCCAGGCGAGGAAGGCGGCGATCTCGCCCTTCATCGGCGGGATCGAGGCAAGGTAGTATTGGCCACCCAGGCGCGGGCTCTTCTCGAAGACCGTGACATCGTGCCCCCGCCGGGCGGCGACTATGGCCGCCTCCATCCCCGCCGGACCGCCTCCGGCGACGAACACTTTCTTCTTCACCAACGCAGGGGTCACGGCCGGCTCGTTCTCCCGTCCGGTCCTTGGGTTCACCACGCACTTCACGGGAAGCTGCGCCAGCACCCTTCCGACACACCCCTGCATGCAGCCGGTGCAGTGAATGATGTCCTCGAACCTGCCCTCTTTCGCCTTGTTGGGCAACTCGGGGTCGGCCAGCGAGGCCCGGCCCATGGCGACGCCGTCGGCCTTCCCGCTCGCCACGATCGCCTCGGCTATGAAGGGATCGTTGATCCGGCCCACCGTGAACACCGGTACGCCGACGACCGTCTTGATCTCCGCGGCGAAATCCGCGATCCAGCCGTGCCCTATCGCCGGCGTCGGCACCTGCGTGTAGTGGCTGCCGTCGGTCCCCACCGTGAGGTCGAAGCTGTCGACGCCGGCTTGCTCCAACAGGCGGGCGATCGCCTTGGTGTCCTCGATCGTCCTGCCGCCCGTCACCAGCTCGTCGCCCGAGATGCGGAACTGGATGACGAAATCATCGCCGCATTTCTCCCGGACATTCTGGACGATCTCGAGCGGGAACCGGGTGCGGTTCCAGAGGCTGCCGCCGTACTTATCGAAGCGCTTGTTCGAGTACGACGACATGAACTCCGAGACCAGATAGCCATGTCCCCCGTGGATCTCCACGCCGTCGAAACCGGCCTGCTTGGCTCGCAGGGCCGCCTCGCCGAACTGTTCGACGATCCGTTCCACCTGGCCGAGCGTCAGCTCGCGGGGCATCTCGAGGGTGGAGGGACAGGTGATGGCAGTCGGGGCGACGGTGTCGGCATTGATGATCGCTCTCTTGCTCTGCCTGCCCGAGTGATAGATCTGGGCGATGATGGCCGCCCCGTGGGCGTGCACCCGCCGGGTCAATTCCGCCTGACCGGCTATCTGCGAGTCGTCCCAGAGCCCGGCCAAGTACTTGAAGCCCTTACCGGCCGGATCGATCGCGTAGTCCTCGGTCACGATCAGGCCCCACCCACCTTTGGCCCGCTCCTCGTGATACGCGAGGTAGGTGTCGGTGACCATCCCGTCGGCCGTGCAGTAGTTCATGACCATCGGCGACACCATGAACCGGTTCCGTATGGTCAGATCGCGGATCCGCAGGGGCGCGAACATATGCGTCAGTTCGACCATGACTCCACTCCCTCTCGTGGCGTTCGTCGTCGCGGTTGGAGGCCACGCCTAGAGATGGGCGATGACGTCCTCCGTCGTGGTGACAAGGCCGATGGCCGGCAGTATGGAGCCGACGACCACCCTGTGGACCTCGCTGTTCCCGTCGGTGCTCGCATCCGAGGGCACGATCAGATTGTAGAAGCGCTCCGCTAGAGCCCAAGCAGCAGTCCCGACAGACATCCCCGTGGCGACACCCGTCAAGACGACCGTCTCGACCCCCTGGCTTTTGAGATGGTCGTGGAGGCCCGTCCCCTCGAAGACGTTGAACGGCCAGTTGTAGAAGACCTTCTCCCCCGGGGAGGGCACCAACTCGTCGATGATCTCGACGTCCCAGGTGCCCATTCGGTTGACTTTCGCCTCCTCGGCCCCCTCCCAGAAACCACCGTAGGCGGCGAACTTGGTGTCGAGGGGCGTGTAAGCGACGCAGTAGACCACCGGAAGACCTTTGTTCCGGAAGGCGAAGATGAGGCGTTCGATGTTCGTGACCACGCCCTGCTCCCAGGCGGCCCGGCCATGACCCATGACCTCGAGAGGACTCGGGGTCTTTACGATGGCGTTTTGCATGTGGACGATTAGCAGCGCCGGCTTGCCGGCGAGTCTCCAGTCATTCACCGTGTTGTCTCCCCCCGTGTCAGATGGCGCTGTCTATGAGTTTGGCGGCCAGATGCCCCTCGTGTATTGCGTCGTAGATCTTGCGCGGACGGACGCAGTCGCCCGCTTCCGCGACCCTCGTCTCGGGCCGGCTGTGCAGCCCCTCGATCAGCTCCCGGTTGGGTCTGAAGCCCGCGGCCAGCACGACGGAGTCGGCAGCGATCTCGGTCGCTGCTCCGATCCGGTCCACGACCTTGATGCCGGTACCGGTCACCTCCACGAGACGTCGGCCCGTGTTGATGGTCACGTTCAGAGGCGCAAAGCGCTCTTCATAGACCTGGCGCTGGTCGAAAGTGATGTTGCACATGAACTCGTCCAGCATCTCGACAAAGATCACCTCTTTGCCCTGCTCCGCAAGCACGAGCCCGACCTCCGTCCCCACGATGCCACCGCCGATGACCGCCACCCGGTCTCCCACCGTCACCTCGCCGCGGAGCACTTGAGCGGCGGAGACCACCTTGGGATCGGCGATGCCGGGGATGTCCTCCAGACCAAGAGCGGTCGCCCCGGCGGCCACGATGACCGCGTCGTAGGCGCCGCCGGTGAGAGCGGCGAGCGTGGCCTCCTTGGGCACCACGGTGATCCCCAGCTTCTCCATCTGCCTCTTCAGGTACGCGACAAGGGGCTTCAGGTCGGGGGCTTTGAATTCGGGGATGGAGGCCTCAAGAAGCGCGCCCCCCAGTTCCCGCTTCTCGTAGAGGGTGACCTCGTGGCCCTTGAGGGCGCATACCCGGGCCGCTTCCATGCCGGCCGGTCCGCCTCCCACCACCGCCACCCTCATCGAGTGCCGCGCCGGCGTGATCTCGAACTCCTCTTCGCGGCAGAGCGCGACGTTGACGGTACAGCCGACGGTGTTCGCGATGTGGTCACCGCGCGCAAGGCATCCGTCGTTACAGCGGATGCAAGGTCGGATGTCCTCGGGCCGGCCTTCCTTCGCCTTGAGCGGCCATTGCGGGTCGGCCCAGAGCGGCCGGCCCAGCCCGATGAAGTCGCCCTTGCCTTCGTCCAGGATGCTCTCGGCAAGCTCGGGCAGGTTGATGGAGCCCGAGGCGATGACGGGGATCGTTACGACCTTCTTGACCGCTTCGGCCGCCCAGACGTTGTGGGCCAGAGACATCCCCATTGGGCTGACCTCGTGGATGGTCGTATGGTGGATGCCCCCGGACATGTGGATGGCGACGACTCCCCGCGCTTCCAGCCGCTTGGAGAGCTCGATGGTCTCATCGATCCCGTAGCCGTCCGGTTCGTAGTCGGTGCCGCTGAGCCGCGCGCAGACCGGATAGTCGGGCCCGACCTGGCTCTTGATCTCCTTGACGATCTCGAGCAGAAGACGCATGCGGTTTTCGAGCGGGCCGCCATACCAGTCGGTGCGCTTGTTGGAGTAGGGCGAGAGGAAGTTGGAGATGAGATAGCCGTGGCAGGCGTGGATCTCCACCATATCGAAGCCCGCCGTCTGCGCACGCTTGGCCGCCCGGCCGAAGGCTTTGACGACCTCTTTGATCTCGTCGATGGTCATGGGGACCGGGATGGGACAGCCGAGCGCGGTGATCTCCGGCCAGGGAACGTCGGAAGCGGCTTTGGGCTGCTCCAGTATGAATCGCTGCCTACCCGCGTGGGATATCTGGATGGCCGCTTTGGCGCCGTTGGCCCTGATGGTATCCGCGAGCAGCGAAAGCCCGGGGACGTGCTCCATCCTGGCGATGCCAAGCTGGCAGGGAGAGGCCTGGCTGGCGTCGTTGTCCACCCACGCATATTCGACGATGACCATCCCGGCGCCGCCCTGCGCTACGTCCTTGTAGTAGCGGAGCATCCGATCGGTTATCGAGCCATCCGGGTTAGCAAGCCCCGTGTGCTGCGGAGCCTTGACGATCCGGTTCTTGAGGCTGACGTTCCCGATCCGGCCGGGCTCGAACAAGCGAGGAAAACCATCTTCCATTCAGACATCCCTTCTCTCACGCACGAGCGGTCGCTCTGACCTCGATCATTCTGTCTGCTCGATGATGCCAGCGATCACCCGTAGATTCCACACTCCTTCGCGGTGCCCGCCTGGGGGCCGCGCGGAGCGCCATGCGATGCAGAGGGGCCGCGGCGCGCGACGCGCCGCGGCCCCCGGGGAGCAGTGTCTTATCCGGCCCAGGTCATCGGTTTCATTTTGTCCTGAACCGTCACAACCGGTGAGGTCACGTTGCTGACGATGACTAGGTCGAACTGGTACTTGCCACCGTTCGAGAGGCGCCACTGGCCGCCGTAGGTGGGAGTGGTGACGCAGTTCAGCGTGGGATGCGACGTACCCCACTGCACCGGCACCGTGAAGTCGACGGGGCCGGCGAGCGAGTCGGCCATCTTGGTCTCCTGGACGCGCTTGATGAACTCCTCTTTGTCGTCCACGTTCGTCTGGCGCTTGAAGGCGTCCACGGCCCATTCGAACACCGCGTAGTGCATGATGGTCTGCTGCCACTGCATGCTCTTGGTCTTCTCGAAGTCGTCACACATCTGCTGACAGGTCTCACCCGTGAGAGACGACTTGAACGGGAAGGTCGGGTGGAACCACTGCACGCCGCACTGGCCGTCGGCAAGCGGGCCGATGGCTTCCATCGTGGTGGGGAACAGGGTGGGCTTGATGCCCTCCATGACCATGGGCTTGAAGCCTTGCTGCGCGCACTGCTTGGTGAAGGTGGTCCAGTCCGGGTCGATCATCACGCCCTGCACGAGTTCGCAGCCCTCTTTCTTGAAGAGGCTTATCTGCTGGGTGAAATCCTCGCTCGGCTCGTTATAGAGCCCGGAGTCGATGTACGTGTAGCTCTTGTCGGGCCATCCTTGGGCTTCGCCTCCGTACATCATGCGGTAGGCGTTGCCCGGCGCGTTGTTCGGCCACACCGCACCGATCTTCTTGTTGGTCGTCACCTGGTTGAAGATATCGACCTCGACGGCCGCCTCCTCGGTGAGGCCCCAGAAGAGGTTGTAGGTCCACTTGAAGGGTTTGTCCGGAGCGCCGCCCCTCTGGAACACGAACACTTCCACGGGGACGTCGATGGACAGGCAGGGCATGCCGCTGGCTTCGCACTGATCGGCCACCGGGTTCACCGTATCTCCGGTCGCGGCGCACATCACGAGATCGACCTTGGCGTTGTTGATCAGGTCGGCCGTGACCTGAGAAGCCCGGTTGGTGTCGGATTGGCTATCAACCACCTGGATGTCGAACGGGTGGTTCTTGCCGTCGCCCAGTATCAGACCATCGGCAGTCGCCTCTTTCCACTTGCCCACACAGTAGTCGCCGGCCAGCCCAAAGGCGGCCAGGACGCCCGTAAGCGGGTCGACAAACCCGACCTTGACCGGTCGGCCCGTTTCGACGCCCGCGGTGGTAGTGGTGCTCGCGGCTGCGGTGGTCGTGGTCGCCGCGGCTGTCGTAGTAGTGGTGGCAGCCGCCGCGGTGGTGGTCGTCGTCTCTTCGCCGCCGCACGCGGCCACCAACCCGCCGAGACCCGCGCTGACACCTATCGTCGCCCCCGCGATCCCCGCGATCTTCAGAAAGTCGCGCCGGCTGAGACTCTTGCTCTCGTCAATCATCGAAACCCCCTCATTCTGGAAAGGACCATGCTTCGATCGTTTGCCGCGCTCTGCCCCGCACTCCTTTCTCGCGGCGGAAATGTGGGTGGAAGATCCCGTCTTCGGTTGTTGTGACCAGCCAAATTAGGAAATGGTTCATTTTTTGACTCTACCAGTGCTAAAATATGAATCAACCCTAGCACCGGAAGCATTGACCTGTCAATATGCAGGTGCCCAAGACTGTCTCGGCTTTGGTCGAACAAGGTGAGGTTCAAATAATGAATCGAATGCTAGTATCGGCGGATGGCCGGTTTGCCTCGCAGTGGCGCTGACAGCTCCGTTGAGATCCCCAGGGGGGCTCCCACTCGCACCCTAGAAAAGGGGCTGTTCCTGCTGGGCCTCTTCGATGTCGACCATCCCGAGTGGAGTCTCAAGGAATTGCGGGAGCGGGCCGGGCTGCCCAAGGCCACCACCCGGCGGTTGATGAAGACGCTGGAGGCGGCGAGCTGGGTGGCCTACGACCAGGACTCCGGGAAGTACCATCTTGGCTCGAGCGCGCTTCGAGCGCTCTATCTCGCGATGTCTCACTCGGAACTGGTCCGCACCGCGCATCCGTTCCTCGTCAGGCTGACCGAGGAAACGACGGAGTCGACCAGCCTTTGTGTATGGACTGATCAGGGAGCGCTGATCCTCGACACGGTCCCGACCGCCCGGGCCTTCAAGCCGGTCACGTTCCCAGGCATGCTTCTCCAAGGCAGCGCCAGCGCCGATGCTCAGATCTTGATAGCGTTCGGCTCCTTGCACACCCAGGAGGCTGTCCTCGCGACCCCCCAGCAGCCGCGCACGCCCCACACCGTGATAGATCCCGACTTGCTGCGGCAAAAATGGGAGCAGGTGAGGCTCGAAGGGGTCGCCTACGATTGGGGGGAGTGGAACGAGACCGCACCCGCCGTGGCCGCCCCGGTGTTCGACAGCAACGGCCAGGTGAGGGCGTCGCTCTCGGTGGTCGCACCGCCCGAGAGATGCAGCGAGGAGCAGATGCAGGGCTACGCGGCGGCCGTCAAGAAAGCCGCGTTCGAGCTGTCATCCGCTCTTGGTTACCCGGGGGCGTAGGGCGCCCGGAGCTATCGGCCGCACTGTCCGGACAAGTTGAGAAAGTTGCTCCGGCCCTAGCTTGTCGACTTGTTTGCCCGTTCCTTGATCTGCGGCAGCCGAGCCCGCAGTTAGGCGTTCGAACAGGCGGGCCGCCTCTTCCGTGCAGCCCACCACAGTCTCGTGGCGGGTGGTGAACGTGATGCGGCCGGCATTCGGACCGATCTCGAGCAGAGCCAGCACTGCCGACTCTCAGGCCTTCACGGCCTTTCGCCCCAGCCGGTTGGAAACGTACATGACCACGCCGGCGACAACGATGAAGAGCGCCACCATCCACCACGCCGAGCCCCACGAACCCCCCATGGTCTCCGAGTAGATGGCGATCGGCATGGTCGTGGTGTGTCCCGGGAAGTTCCCCGCCACCATGATAGTGGCCCCGAACTCGCCCATCGCCCGAGCGAACGCGAGCGTCGCCCCAGCCATGACGCCGCGCGCCGAGAGGGGTAGTACCACATGGGCAGCCGTGTAGATCTCGCCGCGCCCCAGGGTGTACGACGCGTTCAGAAGGTTCTGATCGACCGCCTCCATGGCCACGCGGGCCGTCTTGATCAGGAAGGGGAACGACACCACGAACGAGGCGAGGGCGGCTGCTTGCCACGTGAACACGATGCCGAGCTGGCGACCGGTCACGGCTTCGAACGCCCGCCCGATGACCCCGTTGTTGCCGATCAGCAGGAGGAGTACATAGCCGGTCACGACCGGAGGAAGCACCATCGGCAATGTCAGGACGAGGTCGAGGAACTCCTTGCCCCGAAAGCGCTTCCTGGCAAGCACGTAGGAAAGGGGAACGCCAATGATAAGCCCGAACACAGTCGCCACGGCGGCGACCTGCAAAGAGAGACGTAGCGGGAAGAGAACGCTCATGACACACCTGCCACCCGCGAGCTTAGCGTTATACCGTCGGCAGTATAAGGCCAGGCGGCGGAGCCTGCAAGCAGGTCAGACGGGGGACCGCTCCTGCGCTACTGCGTCGGAGCGGGCAGGAACCCGTACTTCTGGAGGATCGACTGGCCGTCTGGACCGGTGACGTAGTCAATGAACGCCTGGCCTAGCGTCTTGGCCTTGCTTGCCGTAACGAGGGCGATCGGGTAGGCGACCGGTGTGTACCACGCGGGGTCCGCGGTGGCGACGACCTTCACCTTGTCCCCTCCGGCCGTGGCCTCGGTCGCGAAGATGATGGCGGCGTCGACTTCGCCCGTCGAGACGTACCCCAGCGCCTGGGAGACGTTGGTGGCATAGATCACTTTGGGCTTCACCTGGTCGAAGATACCCAGCTTGTTGAGAATCTCCTCGGCGGCCACGCCGTGAGGAGCGAGTTTCGGGTCTCCGTAGGTGATCTTCTTCACGTCCGCTTTGGCCAGGTCTTGGAAGCTGGCCAACCCCAGCTTCGAATCGGCGGGGACCACCAGCACGATTTGGTTGCCGGCGAACGTCTTGACCGAATCGGCGTCGGCCAATTCCCCGTCGACAAGGGCTTCGACCTGTTTCGTCGCGGCCGAGGCGAAGACGTCTACTGGAGCTCCTGCCTCGATCTGCCTCTGGAGCGTGCCGGACCCGTCGAAGTTGAACGTCGTCTTGGAGTTGTTGGCGCCGTCGAACGCCTTGCCTATCTCGGTGAAGGCGGCCTTGAGGCTCGAGGCCGCGGAGACGGTCAGCTCCTGCGCCTGCACGGCGGAGGTGCTGGTGCTTGCGCCGCTGGTCGTGCTGCTCGGCGCGCTGGTCGTTGTTGCTTCCTGGGAGCCACAGGCCGCTAGGGCGGTGACGAGCAAGACCAGCAGTATCGTGACTGCCATCGCTGCGGAGGACGTACGGGACAACCTGTGACGCATGAACGACTCCTTGCGGGCCCGGCCTCGTCGGCCGGAGGGTTATATTGTTAGCAGTATAACGCTCTTCTGCAGGCGGCCGCAAGGACTGTTCCAAGGCCGAGGGTCATCGAGCGCCCGGAGACTGCGGGAGGCAGCACGCGGAAAGACGCTGCGCGCTTACCTGAAGGGGAAACGGCCCTCGCGCACCTGCCGCACGAGGTGGCCGAGCAGATTCTCCCGGAAGGCCTTCTGTTCTTCGGGTGTCCAGGTGCGGAAGCCTACCCCGCCGGTCTTGAATCCCAACTCGCCCTTGGCCACCTTGTCGGTGAGCATCGGCAGCACCTCGTGCGAGTCCTCCAGGTGCGGCCACAGATAGCTCTCCACCGCCATACCGAGGTCCAGCCCCACCAGGTCCAAGTGCTCGAAGGGAGCCATCACCTGGAAGCGCATGCCCGGCCCGTACTTGAGCACCAGGTCGACGGTGTCCACATCGGCGATCCCTTGTTCGACGATGGACATGGCTTCCCGATAGAGTGCGTGAAGCAGGCGGTTGCCGACGAACCCGGGCGCGTCCTTCTTGACGTACACCGGCAGCTTGCCGGCCTGGGTAAGCAGCCGGGTGGTCCGCTCGACGGTCTCCTCCGTGGTCTTCTCCCCAGGGATGATCTCGACGATGGGGATGAGGTAGGCCGGGTTCCACCAGTGCGCGCCCACCACCCGCCCGGGAACCGAGCAGGCCTCGGCGATCTCGGATATCCGGATGACCGACGTGTTCGTCGCCAGGATGATGTCCGGAGCGACGAGCGCCTCCATCTGCCGGAAAAGGGCCCGCTTGGCCTCGAGGTTCTCGAAGATGCACTCGAGTACGAAATCCGCCCCGTCCAGAGCCTCGTCGAGCCGGTTGGTGGTGGTGATCAGCGAGAGGGTGTGCGTCGACTTCATCCGCGGAGCCGAGGCCCCGCTCGGCGACGAAAGCCAGATCGCCGCGGATCCGGTCCCGCACCCCGCGAAACAGTTCGTCATCCAGGCTCTGCAGCCGCACCTCGTATCCGGCCATCGCGAAAGCCTGTGCGCACCCCTGGCCCATCATGCCCGCGCCGATGACGGCGATCCGTTGCTTCTCCGGTTCGTTCATCGGCCCGTCCCCGCGCGTTTCGCGTGCACGCAAGACATCTGCTCCCCCTTCAGCCCTTTGTAGAAGCAGCGGTTGTCCGACCGGCAGCCGGACGGAGCCCGGTCGCCGTGCTCCCAGCGAGCGACCAGGTCGGGCTCGCAGATGAACGGCCGCGACAGGGCGATGTAGTCGGCGTATCCACCGGCCACGAGCCTCTCGGCCCCTTCGAAGCTCCTGATGCCGCCCACGAGCATGACCGGCACCATCACCCTCTGCTTGAGCCTTAGAGCTGCCTCTTCGTAGTAGGCCTCGTGATCCCGCGGGATACCGCCCCGGGTGCGGATAGGGCCCAGGTCCCCAGAAAGGCTGGTCCCCCCGCTCAGCTCGATAGCGTCCACCCCTGCTTCGGCAATCAGCGCCGCGCTCGCCAGCATGTCGTCGACGGTCAGCCCGCCGGGGGCGAAGTCCTCGGAGTTCATCTTGATAAGCACCGGATAGTCCGGCCCCACGACGGCGCGGATCGCACCGATCACCTCGACGACTGATCGCGCCCGGTTGGCGACGGTGCCGCCGTATTCATCCTGCCGCGTGTTGAAGAGCGGAGACAGGAACTCGCTCAGCAGGTAGCCGTGGGCGGCGTGGATCTGGACGGCGTCGCAACCGGCGGTCTTCGCCCGCCCGGCCGCGGCGGCAAACGCCTGGGTGACCGCGGCGATGTCGGCGAGGGACATCTCCTGGCCAAGAGGACCGGAGTCGGTCTGCCGCACCGACGGGCCGAGGGGCTGCGCCGCCTCGGCGCCAGTCGCCGGCGCCGGCGAGGCCCACAGCCCGGCATGGGCAATCTGCAGCGCGATCTTGCCGCCGGCCTCGTGGACCGCGGCTGCGAGGCTCCGCAGGCCGGGGATCATCGTGTCGTCGTGAACGCCGAGTTGCCGGCCTCCCGCCCTCCCCTCGGGGCTGACGAAGGCGTGACTGCTGATGATGAGCCCCACCCTGCCCCGGGCGAGCTCTCCGTAAAGGCGCACCAGTTCGGGCGTCGCGCCGCCCTCCGGGCCGGCCAGGCCTTCCCAGGTCGCCGACCGGACGAAGCGATTGGACAGATCCATCCCGCGGATGGTCGTGGGTTCGAAGAGCACCGATGTCATGAGGCGGCCCTCCGCACGTAACGCGTGATGCCGTCGTCCCCCACCAGCCGCTCGAGCTCTCCCCGCTCGGTCATGTACTCGAGGTGGGCGATCGCCTCGTTCATCGCGAGCATCAGCTGCAGAGGATCCAGTTCCCGCTGGAAGACGACCTGCAGCAGTTCGGCCGCCGACCGAGCCTCGCCGAGCGCTCCCGCGATGGTCCGGCACCGCTCCTCGTGATGGACTTCCAGCTCGGCCACCCGCTCGCGCAACCCCACGAAGGGCTCGCCGTGCGAGGGCAGGACGAGCGTGTCTTGCGGCAGTTCGGCCAGCCGGCGCACCGAGTCCTGGAACAGAGCCACGGGATTGCCCGGCAGCCAGGCAGCGGGCGAGCCCACATGAGTCGAGATGTGCGGAAGGACCATGTCGCCGGAGATCAGGATCCCCGGGCGCGCCCTTGTCGCCCCGGCCCCCCGCGGCACCGTCGCCCGCGCCCCGGGCGCCCCGGCTCCCCCGCGGCGCCCGGCGGCTCCGCGCAATACAGGCAGACATGGTCGGGGGCGTGACCCTGGCCGAAGATGACCTGCCAGGAGTAGTCGCCCGTCGCGACAGTGTCACCCTCGGCGAGAGGCGTGAAGTCGGGAGGTAGCCCCGGCTTGAGGGTCTCGAACTGAGACTCGTTCTCGACCAGGAAGTCCCGGGCCTCAGCCGACAGCCCGTGGCCGGCCAGCCGGCCCGCCGTGGATCTGGCGTCCGTGCCTTTCTCCCGGCGCTGCAGCACCAGCCCCGCCTCGTGGGCCAGAGTGCTCATCAGTAGTTCGGCCCCGTTCTCCTCGATAAGCCGGTCGGCCAAGCCGCAATGGTCGGGGTGATGGTGGGTCACGAGGATGCGGATCAACGGCCGCCGCGGCAGCGTGGAGCGCACCTGCCGCAGCAGAGCGGTGGTTCTCTCGTCCCCCACCCCAGTGTCCACGACCGTCAGCCCGTCGCCGTCTTCCAGGACCCAGACGTTGACGTGGTCGAGCTTGAGGGGCAGAGGCAGCCGCACCCAGTGGATACCGGGCAGTATCTCCAGCGACTCGCCGGGAGCCGGCGGTCCGGGGAACGGAAAGGTCAGCGTCACTCTGCCGGCTAGACGGCGACCAGGATGGGCCTATGGCACCTCAGGCAGCGATCAGCTTCGTTCTTGCACTGCTCGAGCGTGTAGCCCAGTTCGGTCGGCTCGAAGTTGTGCTTGCGCACCTCCGGCTCCGCCATGGGCATCTTCTCGCGCGTGCCGTAATCGACGTTCTCCGCCAGGGGCTCGCGGCTGTCCTGGGCGCCCAGGTAGACGGCCAGCCTCTTGGTCTTGTCCGCGAGATCTTCCTCCACCGGTTCGCCGCGCAGGTACTTGTCCATGTACTTGGCCACGAGCTTGCCCGCGTTGATGGCCTCGATGATGGTCCCGCCGCCGCTCACCGCGTCGCCGCCGACGAACACGCCGGGCTTGGTGGTCATGAGGGTGTACGGGTCGACCTCCATGTAGCCCCATTTGTTGAGCTTGATCTCCTCGTCCCCTTTGAAGGGGTCGAAATCCGGCTGCTGTCCCACGGCGTAGATGATGCTGTCGGCCGTGAGCACGAACGGGGCCATGTCGGTCGGGATGGGTCTCCGCCTGCCGCTGGCATCGGGCTCCCCCAGTTCCATCTGCTGGCAGACCAATCCCTCGACCCCGTCGGTCCCCTGGCATTCGACCGGGGCCGCCAGGTAGAGGAACTCGACTCCCTCCTCCTCGGCCTCTTCGATCTCCCAGACGTTGGCCGGCATCTCGTTCTTCGTGCGGCGGTAGACCACCTGCACCTTCTTCGCGCCCAGGCGCACGGAGGTCCGGGCCGCGTCCATGGCGGAGTTGCCGCCGCCCAGGACCAGCACGGTCTCGCCGATGTCGATCTTTTCGCCCAGCGCGACCTTCCGCAAGAAGACGATGGCGTCCATGGCGCCGGGAAGGTTCTCTCCCGGTATGCCGAGCGGCCGCCCCACGTGAGCGCCGATGCCGACGAAGGTGGCTTCGAACCCCTGCTTCTCCAGATCGGCGAAATGGACGTCGCGGCCCAAGCGCGTGTTGTAGCGGATCTCCACGCCCTGCTGCTGGATGAGCTCAGTCTCCCGGCGGATCACGTGGCGGGGCAGCCGGTATTCGGGGATGCCCACGTGCACCATGCCGCCCGGGACGGGCAGGTCTTCGAAGATGGTGGGCGCGTAGCCCATGCGGGCCAGATAGTAGGCGGCGGAGAGTCCGGCCGGACCCGCGCCGATTATGGCCACCTTCTTGCGCGGCGCGCCCGCCGGGGCGCCGCCGTTCCCGTTGCCGCTCGCTGCGGCCGCGGGCGACCCGAGCGGCCAATGCCCGGGCTGCGCCGTGACCAGTTCGGTCACTTCGTGCGGGCCGCCTTGGATGAGAGCCGCGGCGTCGGCCAGAGCGCCGCCGGCGGCCTTGGCCTCAGGCGCGGCGCCCCCGATCGGGTCCGCCATGCACCCGGAGGCGCACTGGTCGGTGGCCAGGTCTTCGGCCCGGTCGGCGCACCAACGCTTGATGTTGTTGATGGCGATGGGCTGGCCTATCGGCGCCAGGCTGCAGTTGGACTCGCAGGGGTGCGGGCAGGTGCGCCCGATGATGGCCGGCAGCGGGTTGTCGCCCTTGACGATCCGGGTGGCCAGATGGGGATGTTCCTCCAGCCCCTGGAAGATGTACCAGGGGATGTCGACCGTCGACGGGCAGGTGGAGCGGCAGGGCGCGGTGACCCAGCCGAGCTTGGTCGAGGGCTCGCAGGTGTCGCCCTCGGCGTGCGCGGCGAAGTGCTCCGGCGCCATATCGAGCAGCGCCACGATGGGCGGCCCTATGGTGTTGCCGATACCGCACCACGCGGAATCGTCGATGGCCTCGGCCAGCCGGCGGATGCGGGCGACCGGATCCTCCCCGTTGAAGGTCTCCGCCTTGCCGGCGACGAGCTTCTCGATGAGCTCGATCATGATGTCCACGCCGATGCGGCAGGGGCCGCAGCGGCCGCAGGACTCCTGCTGGAGGAGCCTCAGATACGCCAGGCCCATCTCCACCGGACAGGCGTCGTCGGTGAGGAAGGCGCCCCGCCAGGACACTACGCCCTTGATCCCCTGCATGTCGGGCTGCTGAAGGCGAGCCAGCACCTGCTCGCTCGAGGGGCCGCTGTACCTATCGGTGAGAGCCAAGAGCGGCTCGCGCACGGTCATTTCAGGCGGTTGGGGCGTTCCCACCAGTGCCTCCTTGGGAGGGTCGATCAACCCGTCGATGATATCGCATCGCCGCCGACGGGGCCCGCGCGAACGGCGGTTGGAGCCGCAACGGCCGGACCCTCTATCTGATCGGGACTTGACCAGGTATCGTGGTCGTCAAATAATGATAGGTTAGGCTCAAAGGCCAAAACGAATTCTCCAGGACCAGGAGGATTGACGAGGATGATCTCCCCGGAAGACACCGGGCAGTCCGCCTTCCCCGTCGTCGGCATCGGTGCCTCCGCAGGAGGTCTGGAAGCATTCGCCCAACTCCTCAACCATCTGGCTTCCGACACCGGCATGGCCTTCGTCTTCGTGCAGCATCTCGATCCCACCCACAAGAGCGCCCTCTCGGAATTGCTCGCCCGGGAGACGGCGATGCCGGTCGTCGAGGCGACCGATGGCCTGGCCCTCGCGCCCGATTCCGTCTACGTGATCGCGGCCGACAAGGATGTGACCCTGGAGGGCGGGGCCCTCAGGCTGGCCGCGCGTCCTTCTTCCGGTCCCCACCTCCCCATCGACCTGTTTCTCGGTTCTCTCGCCCAGAACCGCGAGGCCAACGCCGTCGCCGTCATCCTTTCGGGCACGGCCGCGGACGGTTCTCAGGGTGTTAGGAAGGTCAAGGCAGCAGGGGGCACGACCTTGGCGCAGGATCCGGCCACGGCCAGGTATCCGGGCATGCCCGAGAATGCCATCGCGACCGGCGATGTCGACTTCGTACTGCCCACCCCACTGCTTGCGGAACAACTCGCGGTCATCTCCGGCCGGCCCGGCGGAACGCGGACGGCGGAAGACGGCGCTCCTCGCTGTGCCTCTTCCGAAGACCCCCTTCTTGGCGACCTGCTCGCCCTCATCCGCGCGACCACTTCGGCCGATTTCAGCAACTACAAGCAGAGCACGGTCCTTCGTCGCATCAACCGGCGGATGGCCGCGCGCCACGTGGGCAGTCTGGAAGAGTATGTCGGGTTGCTTCGCAAAGACCCGGGTGAGGTGGAGGCTCTCTACCAGGACCTCCTCATCCGGGTGACCAGTTTCTTCCGGCAGCCTCAGGTCTTCGAGACTCTCAAAGAGAAGATCTTCCCGCAGATAGCCGGAGCCAAGGCGGGCGAGCAGGTGAGGTTCTGGGTCCCCGGCTGTTCCACGGGGGAAGAGGCCTATTCCCTCGTGATCGCCTGGGCCGAGTTCCTTGGCGGGAAGCGGCTGACAAAGTCCTCGGTCCAGGTATTCGCGAGCGATATCAATCAGCAGGTGATCGACAAGGCGCGGGCCGGGGTCTATCCGTCGAGCATCGCGTCGGACATCTCTCCGGATCGGCTGGCGCGTTTCTTCACAAAGGTGGACGCGGGCTACCAGATAGCCAAAGACATACGGGAGAGCTGCGTTTTTGCCAAGCATGATCTGACCCGGGACCCTCCGTTCTCCAAGCTCGATCTCATCAGCCTCAGGAACGTCCTTATCTACCTGGGCCCGCTGCTCCAGCACCGGATCATACCGATCCTGCACTTCGGGCTTCGGCCGGGAGGCTTTCTTCTTCTGGGAGAATCCGAGTCAATAGGTGGCTTCACCGATCTGTTTTCTCTCGCGGAGAAGCGAGCCAGGATCTATGTGAGCACGGAAGTGGCTGCTGCGATAGGGCCGGACGCCCCCGCTCGCCTGCTCGGTCAGAGCGCGCCTGTCCCCCCGCAAAGCATGGCATCGACGGAATTCGATCTTGTCAGAGAGGCCGACCGCATCGTGCTCGACAGGTACGCGCCCACGGGGGTGATAGTCGACTCAGACCTGAACGTGCAGCAATTCCGAGGCCGCCCCGGCGGTTATCTCGAACTGGGGCCGGGGCGGGCGACCCTCGATCTCCGCCGCCTTGCGCGCGAAGGGCTGGCGAGCGAGCTGAGCAACGCTCTTCGGGAAGCGAAGAAGGGGCAGGTCCCGCTTCGTCGGGACAACATCCGCATCATCCGGGACGAACGGGTCGTCGCCGTGGGTTTGGATGTCATCCCCATCAAGCCGCCGAGCGGAGAGCCTTCGTTCCTCGTCCTTTTTCACGATATGCCGACCGGCGAACAGGGGCTGGGCGGGGAACTCGTCCGCCCGGCCGAGACCTCGGAAGATGACCCCGCCCGCATCGCGGCCCTCGAGCGGGAACTGCAGGAACTGAGGGAGTATGCCCGCGCCGTCCTCGAAGACAAGGAATCCGCCAACGAAGAGCTGCGCTCGGCCAACGAGGAGCTGCAATCGGCCAACGAGGAACTGCGGACGCTGAACGAAGAACTGGGTTCGGTCAACGACCAGCTGAACAGGGTCAACGAGGAGTTGTGCGACAAGAACGCCGCGATCGAGGATGCCCGGGACTACGCTCGCGCCGTGGTCGACACCGTGAGGGAGCCCCTCGTGGTCTTGGGCGGCGACGGCAGGGTCGTATCGGCCAATCTCTCCTTCTACCGCGTCTTCGGCGCCCGGGCCGCCGAGACCATCGGCCGGACGTTCTTTGAGCTCGAAGACGGACAGTGGGACGTTCCCCAGCTGCGTGAAGCATTGGAGCGGGTGGACGGCGAAGAGGGCAGTTTCCAGGATCTCGTCGTCGATAGGGACTTCGCCCGGGTCGGCCGGCGCACCGTGCTCTTGTCCGGTCGCCGGATCCGGGCGGCAGACTCGGGTCCTGCGCGCTTCCTCCTGGCTATCGACGACATCACCGAGCGGGCGGGGGCGGAGACCGAGCGAGACCGGCTGCACGAGCAGCGGCGGCGAGCCTGGAGCCTGGACGAGGCCTTGATCAGGCTGGCCGCTTCTTCGGCGACCGAGCTGAACGAGGGGTACGTCCTAGAGAGCGTACTGGGTCAAGCGATGGAGGCCCTCAGAGCAGATTCGGCCAGATACCTCGAGCCTGGCCCCGAAGGCTGGCACACCCGCTACATGGCGGGGAGCATCCCCGATTCCAGGCAGTCCGATCCGATGGGCTTCAATCCTCGCTTGATCGAGCAGTTGGAGCAGGACGGGGCCCCGTTCCTCGTCACGAAGCAAGAGTTGGGCGATGGCGGCCTCGGCGGGCTCATCCTCGTCCCCCTGGTCGTCGGGACCGCCTTGGCCGGGGTCCTCAAATTCGGCTACGAGGAGCCGCCGGAGTTCGGCGACGCCGATCAGCAGTTTGCCCGCCGGCTCTCGTCCATCGTCTCGCTGGCTCTTCATAACGCCCGGCTCTACGAGTCGCAGCGCAGCATCGCGGAGCGGATGCAGGGGGTTCTATCCGAGGACCCTCAAGGGACCGGCCAGGTGAAGTTCGCCCATCTCTACCGCTCGGCGACCAGGGAGGCGCACATCGGCGGGGATTTCTACGACGTGTTCGAGGCCAAGGACCAGCGAGTCGCCGTACTTATCGGCGATGTCTCCGGCCACGGCCTGGAAGCGGCGAGGACCTCCACCCTTGTCAAAGACGTGATCCATGCCTTTGCTCACCAATTCCGGGATCCGTCCCTGGTCCTTCGCAAGACCAACCAGTTTCTTATCGAGAGAAGAACCGGCGGGTTTGTCACCGTCCATTTGGGGATCCTGGACGCCGGCACCGGCCTCCTCCGCTATTCCTCGGCCGGTCATCCGCCAACGCTGCTGAGGCACGCCTCCGGAGAGGTCCAGGCCCTTGGTTCGGGTTCCTATCCTCTCGGGGTCTATCCCGATTCCTCTTGGAAGACGGCGGAGGTCCGATTGGAGGCGGACGACATCCTTTTTCTGCATACCGACGGGGTCACCGAAGCTCGCCGCGACGACGAGTTTTTCGGGGAGAAGCGGCTGGAACGCATCCTCAAGCGCAAGCGCATCTCCGTCGAACGCCTGCCGCAGCTCGTCCTCGACACGGTCCTCGACTTCTGCGGCGGGACCCTGCTGGACGACCTGGCCATGCTTGCCCTGTCGCTGGCGGAGCCCCCGGCCGAGGCGGAGACCACGAAGCCCTTCGCCCAGGAGAAGCTGCTGGACTAGCGGCCGCCGGCCGGCCGGTCGGTCGCGCCGCACGGCCCCGGCTTCCGGCGCTACAATCGACATGCCGGACATACAAGGAGGGCGCATGGAACGGCTGTGGGCACCGTGGCGGCTGCAATACGTGGCCAAAGAGAAGAGCGGAGGCTGCATCTTCTGCGAGAAGCCCCTGGACGGGGACGACCGCGCCTCGTACATCGTGCACCGGGGAACGCTGTCGTACGTGCTCCTGAACGCCTTCCCCTACAACAACGGCCACATCATGGTGGCGCCGTTCGCCCATATCGCCGATCTGGAGGAACTGCCGCCGGAGACCCTCCACGAGATGATGGACCTCGCCCAGCTCGCGACTCGAGCCCTCAAGTCAAGCTTCAGCCCTGACGGTCTCAATCTGGGCTTCAACCTGGGCGCGGCGGCCGGCGCCGGCATCAAGGACCATCTCCACCTGCACCTGGTCCCCCGCTGGATGGGCGACACCAACTTCATGCCGGTCGTCGGCGACGTGCGCGTGATCCCCGAGTCGCTCGAGCAAACGTTCGACAAGCTGACCGAGGCGTTCGCCCGGCTGGGCGAGGCGGCGGCTTCCCAGCCCTGATCTCAGATCACCGCAGCGTCCCCTTCACCTCGAAGGCGTCGATGCTGATGTACTTGCCGGCTTTGTTTGCCCGATCCCACCAGATCTTCACCGTGTGGACCCCCGCGGCCAGAGTGCCGGTGTTCCACACTTCCCGCTGGTAGGCGGCGGCGCTCCGGGCCAGGTCGACTTTGACGGAGGCCTTGCCGTCGAGCGACACCCGGGCCGTGCCCAACGTGGTACCGGTAGTGGCTATCCATGCGAGGTACGTGCCCTTGAAGGTGACCGTGACCGAGGCTCCGCTCGTGTTCGCCCGCTTGTAGGTGCCGCCGGAGGCAGAAGCGGTGGTGAAGGTCTGCCACGACCCGGCGTAGGCGAGACGAGCATCGGTCTGTTGAGAGCGGCTGAGCGAGTTCTTCTTGCTGATGCTCAGGATAAGCGTCGACTTCAGCCCGAGCTTCGCCTTGAAGGTCCGCGCCGCGATGGTCGCCGTACCGGCGGTGCCGGTGACGCGGAGCGTCTTCGCGTGGCTGCCGGGATCGGCGGTGTCACGGGCGATGACCTCCACCTTGGTGATCGTCCCCACGCCGACCACGTTCTTGAGCTTCGCGGTGAGAGTAGCGGGCGAGATGGTGCACGTCCACGACCAGCCTGCGCTTGCCATGGTCCACGGGCGCACCGGCGCTTTGAGACTCCAAGGGTCCGCCTTGGCGACGATATAGGCGGGGGCTCCGCTGTTCGACCAGGCGGTGTCGCTGAGGTACCCGCCGGAGTGGGCGGAGAAGTATGCGGCGATCGGCCTACCCGCGCGCGTGAGCACCAGGCCTTTGGTCGCGTCTACCGCGGCCTTGACGCCGGGATGCTTCGCCTCCCAGGTGTAGCCTAGGTAGACCTGGTCCAGCGTGTTGTCGTACAGATAGGCGCTGGTCGAGTGGTACGCGGCGTAGGTCCGGGCAGCGACCTGCTGGGCTTTGACACACTCAGGCGCATACTCGGCCTTGACGCTCGAGTTGGCCCAGCCCGGATCGATCTCGGCCACGCCGCGCAGGTACCGCTCGAGCAACAGTGTGTTGTACACGCGCAGACAACCGTACCCGCCGTTCCGCTCTACCCGCACCTTCCCCCAGTATTCGATCTTGTGGGCGGTGATGGTCGACGTCGTCGCTTTGAGGGCGACCGCCACTCGACCGGAGGTCGAGCCCGGTCGCACCTCGATCCAGTCGAACGTGCCTTTGGCGCCGACTACCTTGACCTTGCCTCCGGTATACACCGCCCCCACACTCGTGCCGGCGGCCAGCGTGCGCTTGGTGTCGCCGGCGGAGCTGTGCATCACCAGGGTGGCCGAGGTCCCGGTGGGCTTCAGATCCACCCGGTAGTAACCGTCGCTCGAATTGCTCCCCTGGGTGACGCGGATCTTGACCGTCCGCCCCGAGTCGCCCAGCGAGGTCAGTGTGGTCCCGGGATAGTAGAAGGCAAGGATCTTCTTGTAGCCCACGCCCTGCCTGGCGGCCTCCCAGGCTCCCCACTGGCTCATGCCCATCGCATGGCCGTAACCGCGGCCGCTGATGACGAAGTCGCCGGTCGAGGCCGACGCGAGGGGGGCAAAAACCAGGCCGGCGAGGATCCCCGCGACCGTCAGGGTGACCAGCAAGAGGATCACCCGGCGCGCGCGCGGCCGAGAACGATCCGAGGGGCGCGGGGATTCACCGCATGGGACGGGGGGGACTCCCGAGAGCTTCACTGCGTCTTCCTCTGCCGGCTGCTATGCACCGCGGGCAACCGCGCCCGCCAGTTCTCTGCTTCGGCAGATGCGTCCGATCTCGTTAGTGGGGACTCCTAGCAGCCCGGAGGCCTACTTTCTCCGGAACCAGCTCACGATCAAGCCGATGAGCCACAAGATGAGGAGGACGAGCGCCACCCAGAACAGGGCTTTGAACACGAAGCCCAAGCCGAACACGATGATCACGACGATGATCAGCAGGATCCATAGCCACATAGTCCGTCCTCCTTCGGGCGTGTTAACACCGAGACGGTAAGTACCCCCGGATGCCGGGCGACAAAACCAACCCGGTAGAGCCCAAGAGCGTGGCGGCCTCCAGCCGGCCTAGGGGCTCGGCGGGAGGCCGCCGTTGCCACCCTGTTAGAGGATCACCTCGTTGATCTGGATGACGGGGATGATGTTGGTGAAGTTCGGCACGTCCGCGGCAAACGCCGGGTCGTGCGGGGCGACATAGGTCAAGAAGTCGTCCATCGACTCAACAGAGAGACTGGCTATCACCACATACGGCGCCGGCGATCCGGGCGCCGCTCCTCCCAGTCCCTGCACCACGGTGCACTCCTTGAGCGCCTCTCCGCATTTCTCCCTGACCATGGCTATGTGCTTGTTCTGGTAGTACTCCATGTCGAAGTACGCGTCGTCGCCGTTGGGATACATGATGGTCAATCTGATCATGGCTCTCGTACCCTTTCGCTTTTCATCAGAACCCCAGGCTACGCCGGAGGTGTCCGCGCTCCGGGCTTGACGCCCGGCCCGGCCGAGTCCGGACAGCCGTCGCACCGGGCAAAGCAGCGGAGCACGGCTTGAAGGCCCTTCCGGGACCTCCCCTCCAGGACAAACCCGGGCATGCCGACCAGCGAGGAGAGATCTTCGGCCCAGAACACCGCCGCCATCATCCACGCCGCCTGCCGTACGTCCGCGGTGGCCGGGACGAGCCCTTTCGCCCTTCCGCTTTCCAGTAACTCGGCGTAGGTGTCGACTATGCGCTGCTGCCCCTTCGCCACGGCCTCGCGCAATCCCGCGTGGGCGGGCGCGGCCATGAAGGCGAAGAGGGGCGCGATGAAGTGGTCCACGCCTGAGGCGACCATCGATTCGGTATGAAGCCGTCCCAGCTCTTCGAGAGTCTCGAGAGGATCCTCCCTGTGGGCCGCTTCCATCAACTGGAAGAAGTTCTCGTGCACCCTGTCGACGGCGGCCAGCAGGATGCCCCTCTTGTTGCCGAACATCCGGTAGAGCGTTCCTTCGGACACCCCGGCCGCGGCAGCTATCCTCGCGGTCGTCGCTCCTTCGATCCCCTCATCGGCGACCAGGCGAAGCGTGACCTCGATTATCTTGTCGCGCCTGTCGGCCACCGCGATCCTCTTACCAACCCGCGCCACGCTCACCTCCCCGGTCGACGAGAAGATTGGGCAGCCCGGCCGGCGCGCCGGCCGGGCTGCCAGGTTCGTTAGATCTCAGCAGGAGAACTGGTGCCGAGGCACCCCGATGGGGGCCTCGCCCTTGACACTCTCGACGATCTCGTAGGCCTTCTCCACGTTCTTCTGGGTTCCTTCGAGCAGCAGGACGACGGCGCCTTCGCTTCCCCCGATGCCGCCGCTCGCTACCAGCCGGGCCTCAACTCCGGCGAGGATCGCGAGGGCTTGGATCTCGGTCACCACCAGGCCACTGACGACGGGAACAAGCCACACCTTTTCGCCCATGCTCTTGTGCAGCGTCAACTGGCCCCAACCGACGCAGGCGTCAGGTACGGACGGGATGAGCTTCTCAAGGCCGATTGGCATGATGATGGGCAGGCCGCGGACCGCGATGAAGCTGATGAGGGCGCCGATAGTCCCGGCCTGCGGGTTGCTGGCCAGCACGCCGGCGTTTCCGTCCAGGTCCACGGCATTGGCGCCCTTGATGATCGCGTCTCCCAGCTGGAACTGGTCGAGGAAGGGCAAAGCGTCCATGGTCACGCGCTCGCCCTTGACGAAGAAGCGGGCGGCTTCCCGGTCGTCTTTGACGCTGGTGGTAAGCATCCCGTCGGCCACCATCCCGATGCAGTAGCAGTGCGGAGCCAACTTCTCGCCGGTCAGCTCTTCCAGCACGAAGGCGCTGGTGGAGCATGTCGACACCGACAGCCTGCCGTTCAAGTACGCGTCCTGGATCTCGGGGAGCCTCGCGACGGTCCTGGCCAGCAGCCGCTTCGACTCGGCCGGGTTCAGCACCACGACCGCCTGCTTCAACTTCGAGGGGTCCACCAGATCGATCTCCACTGGATAGAACATACTCATCAACCGCCTTGCTCTTCGTTGTCAGGGTTTCTCGCCGCCGGCAGCCACCGCACCGGCCGGCTTCTAAGAATACTGTGCCAGTCGCTCCTGCATCCAGTCGGCGAGCATGGGACGCACCACCGCCGGCATGTTGTTGAGAACGTGCGTCCCCTCTTCGAAGATCATTAACTCGGCGTTCGGCGCCCGCTTGGCCTGCAACTCGGTCTGCTCCCAAGGGATGACCCGGTCCAGCCGGCCGGTCATCAAGAGAGCCGGCTGCGTAACGTGGTCGATGACCGGCTCGAGGTCGAACGGCGCGATGAGGCGCAGAAGGTCTTCCTCGTCACTCGCCCCCACCTTGGCCCGCAGCGCGGCGCGGCTGATGTCGGAGATACCGGCCGCGAGCCATCCGGGTATCGAGAATGGCCCGCTCAGGCCCACCAGCGCGCGGATACGGGGCTCGCCCGCCGCCGCGCGAACCACGAAGTAGCCGCCCAGGCTCATGCCCATGGCTCCGATGGCGCCCGGTGCCAGGTCGTCGCGCTTCTCCAGTTCGTCGATGAGGGCAGCGGCCGGGCGCTCGTAGTCGGGCTGCATCGGCAGCCACTGCAGAGTCTCGCCCTGCCCGGGACCGTCCAGCGCGGCCGTCGCCATGCCCCGAGCCAGGAACACGTCTTCGAAGTTGCAGAACTCCTCTTTGCTCGAGTCGAGCCCGGGGATCAGGATCACCACCGGTGGGCGCTCCACCCCGGCCGGCTTCCGCAGGTTGGCCACCAGCTTCGCCCCGTCGAAAAGGATCTCGAGCCGCTCGGCGGCGGGATCGAGCAACGCCAGTGAACGCCTCATGAGCCACGCCGAACGCCTCGCGGCCTGGTTGTGCCTCTCGAGGTCCTCGAACCAGACGAACTCGCCGAAGTGCATGGCGATGGAGGCGTGGCGGTAGAACTCGCCGGCTGAACGCAGGCGCCCCCGGCCTTCGGCCTCGATAGCCCGCCCCTCGTAGCGGTCGGCCAGGGCGGTCCAACCGTCCAGCCATCCCTCCCAGGTCTCGATCGCCCCTGTAGTGGCGGCGAAATCGTTGGGGTCCACGCCGTTGGCGGTGAAGCGGGGGGCCCAGATACGGGCGACCTTCTGGACTATCTCGTCAGCACACATCGGTCAGCTCCTCGTCGTCGAGGCCGGCCGGGGTCTTTACCACGCCGCCGAAGAACAGCTGAGCCATCTCCGGGTTCTCGAGCAACTCCTTGGCGGGCGCCTGCATCAGCACCCGCCCGCTCTCCATCACGATGCCCTCGGTGGAGACGCTGAAGCCGAAGCGGACGTTCTGCTCCACCAGAATCACGGTCTTGCCCGTTTGGTTCATGGTCAGGATGGCTTCTTTGACCTGGGCGAGGATGATCGGGTCGAGACCGACCGACGGTTCGTCGAGCAGCACCAACTTGGGGTCGAGCATCAGCGCCCGAGCGAACTCCACCATGCGCCGCTGGCCCCCGGAAAGGTTGCCGGCCTTGTCACGAGCGCGCTCGCGCACCACCGGGTAGAGGGAGGCCACGTGCTCGTAGCGCTCCTTCACCAGCGCTCGCTGGCGCCTGATGAGGTAGGCGCCCATGAGGACGTTCTCCTTGACGGTCAGGGTCGGGAAGAGGCCGTTCGATTGCGGCACCTGCGCGACCCCCGCCCTGGTGATCTCGGCCGACGTCAGTTGGTCGATGCGCTCCCCGTCGACCAGGATGGAACCGCCCATGATCTCGAGCAGTCCGCTGACCGCGCGGAATACCGTCGATTTTCCGGCCCCGTTGGGGCCCACGATGCAGGCGACCGTCCCCCGTTCGACCTTGAGGTTGACACCGCGTAACACGGCGCCGCCGCCGTAACCGGCCGTGAGATCCACGAGCTCAAGCAACAGCGTCACCTTTCCGCTCGATGGCGTAATCTCCGCCCAGATATGCCTCCAGCACGCACTGGTCCTGCTGCACGTGGTCCGGAGAACCTTCGCAAATGGTCGCCCCTCGGGCCAATACGCGGATGGGGTTGCAGAGGCCCATGACGAACGGCATGTTGTGCTCCACGATGAGGAAGGTCTTACCGGCCCCGTTCAACTCGACGATCAGCTCTCCCAGCCGCTCGATGAGGGTGGGGTTGATGCCGCCGGCCGGTTCGTCGAGGAGGATGACACGCGGCTCCAGGGCCAGCACCTGGGCCAACTCCACCAGCTTGCGCTGCCCATAACTCAGGGACGAGCAGGGCCGATCGCGATAGGCGGTCATGCCCACGAGCGCGAGCAACTGTTCCGCTCTGGCGGCCTCTTCGCCGGTCATGGCCGTGCGATTGAGCTGCCCCATGGAGAAATCGCGGAGGGGCGCGACCAGGTTTTCGAGCACCGTCATCTCCCCGAACAGACGAGTGATCTGGAAGGTCCTCGCCAGCCCGAGGTGGGCCCGGTTCCAGGGCGACAGGCCGTCGATGCGTTTGCCATCCAGATACACCTCGCCGGAGTCGGCCTTCATCAACCCGGTGATGATGTTGAAGACCGTGGTCTTGCCCGAGCCGTTGGGACCGATCAGGCCTGTGATGGATCCCTCAGGTACGCCGAAGGAGCAGTCGTTGACCGCCTGCAGTCCGCCGAAGCGCTTGTTGAGACCGCGCACTTCGAGGATATTGACGGGCGAGGGCTCGGGCCGGACGGCCGGCACGGGCCGCTCGCACAGCTCGATGCGCGCGCCGGTGAGGCCCGGCTGCTTGCGCTCCTGGTAGAGGGTGATCTTCTTCCTGAGCGTTGGGATTATGCCTTGGGGCAGCAGGAGCACCACCAGCACCAACCCCCCTCCAAAGATCACCAGCCGGATGTTCCCCCCGCCCAACTGGTTGTTCGCGACTTCGTTGAGCGGCTCGATTATGAAGGCGCCGAGCACAGGGCCCCAGATGGTGCCCTTGCCCCCGAGAAGCACCGCGAGGATGATCTGCACGCTGAACAGGAGGCCGAGCATGCCGATGGGATCGACGAAGGTCAGGTAGTAGCCGTAGATCGCTCCGGCCATGCCGACGAACACCGCACTGCAGACGAAGCCCAGCAGTTTGTACGTGGGGGAGTTGACGCCCACGGCGCCGGCCTTGTCCTCGTCCTCGCGCATGGCAATGAGACCTACGCCGAACTTGGTGCGCCGTATCCTCCAGGCAAGAAGCATGGAGAGGATGAGTAGCGCCACCAGGGCGAAGTGGAAGGGCCAGTTCATGTAGGCCCTGTCCCAGTAGGGGAGCGGCAGGGTGAGCCCGTTGGAGCCGTTGGTCAGCCCCCGCCAGTTCTGGACGATGATCCTCGTCAATAGAAGGAACGACACGGTGATGATGGCGAACGAGAACCCGCGCGTTCGCAACGAGAGCAGGCCAAGCAGGAAGGCTAGAAAGCCCGCGACGATGCCGGCAAGCACCATCCAGTAGAAGGGCGAGCCGCCCACCTTCACCGAGCCGATGGCCGCGGTGTAGGCGCCCACCCCAAGGAACGCACCCTGGGCCAGCGACGGATAGCCGGCGAAGCCGGTGATGATGTTGAGGCCCACCGCGCCCACGGCGATCACCAGCGAGATGATCACCATGTTCTGGTAGTACTGGTTGCCGGTAAGCACCGGGAAGATGGCGATGAGTATGCAGACGACGCCCACCGGGAGCAGCAGGGCCCGGCGGGAAAGCCCGCGGGCGGTGGTCGTGCCGGGGCCCTTCGTGCCGGGGCCGGGCGTGGCGGGGCCGGGCGTGGCGGGGCCGGGCGTGGCGGCGCTCACTGCGCCACGTCCTCTCTGAGCTTGGTGCCCAGGATCCCCTGAGGCCGGACGGCGAGGATGAAGAAGATCAGGAAGATGGACAGCGCCGGCGACCACAGCGGCGAGACGTACGTGGACATGAGGGCCTCCCCCACGCCAAGGATCATCGCGGCGATGACGGCGCCGGGGACGCTGCCCAGGCCGCCGAGCACGACGATGCTGAGCAGCCGGGTGATCCAGAGGATCTGGGAGCCGGGTACGAACGGACCCATGAGGCTGACGATGGCGCCGCCCGCGCCTGCGCTGGCGGCCCCAAGCGCGAAGGTGACGGCCGCCACCGCGGATATCTTGACGCCCATGAGACGGGCGGCGTCCTCACTCGAGGCGGCCGCTCGGATGGACCGGCCCAGCCAGGTCTTCGTGAAGATGAGCTGAAGCGCCACCATGATGACCACGGCCAGGATGAAGCCGTACAGAAGGTTCTGGGGCAGATAGAACTGTCCCAGGTTGAGCGAAGTATCGACGTAGCTGGGCCTCACGGTAACCGAGGTGTTGCCCCAGATGAAGCCCATCACGCCCTCCAGGAAGAAGGCGAGTCCGAAGGTGAGAAGGACGGAGGTCGTGACCGGCGCCCGGCGGACCGGGCGCACGGCCACGAAGTAGATGGCCCAGCCGATCACGTACATCGCGACCATGCTGATGACGACCACGATCAGAGGGTCGATGCCCAGCCGCTTCCACGCCGTGTAGGTGATGAAACCGCCCATGATGATGAAGGCGCCCTGGGCGATGTTGATGATGCGCATCACCCCAAAGATCACCGTCAAACCTGAGGCCAGGAGGGCGTATACCCCACCCACCAGGATGCCCAGGATGAGCGTCTGCACGAACATGGTCACCGCGACTGTCCCCTACCCTCCGATCGCTATGGTCGTCGAAGTTGGATTACTGAGCCGGGACCGGCGTGCCCGGTTTCCAGCCTTCGATGATGGGGGCGGTGGCGACAGCCTCCGGTAGCACGATCTCGGTGAGGCCCTTCTGCCACTGCGCGATCATGAACTCGCCCTGCGGGATCCCCTTGGCATCCCAGGACAGGGGGCCGAGGATGGTCTCGACCGTGTTGGCGTGCAGCCAGTTCGCTATGGCATCCTGGTCGAGGCTGCCAACGGCGGTGACGGCGGCGGCCAGAACTTGGCCGGCGGCGAACGCGTCGGCCACGTCTTCGGGCAGGTCTTTGGCATCGGGGAACATCTCGTAGTAGCGCTTGACGAACTCAGCGTTACCCGGGGCTTTGGCCTTCGGGCTATGGCTCATGTGATAGAGGATGCCCTCGGTGTTCTCAGGGCCGATAGCCTCGGCATACTGGTCGCCCGTGCTGGGAGCGGTGGTCTGGAACAGCCAGGCGGGCTGGAAGCCGGCCTTGAGCATGCCGCGCACGACGGCGACGCCGTCTTCAAAGATCGCGCCGTGGACGACGATCTCGGGGTTCGCGCTCTTGATGGCGTTGACGATGGAGTCGAAGTCGGTGGTGCCTTCAGGATAGGTGACTTCATAGACGTTCTCGATGCCGGCGTCGGTGAAGATCTTCTTGATCCCCTCGATCACGGGAGCCGTGAAGGGGTCGTCCATGGTCGGGTAGGCGGCGGTCTTGGGACGCTGATCGGGGGGGAGGTTCACGATGTAGTTCGCGAACACCTTGCCGGCGTCGGGAGCCAGGGCCTGCTGCGACATGAACGTCTTTGTGAAGCCGCGCTCGTAGATCTCCGGAGCGGCCCCGGTGGGGGTCACGTAGACCATGTTGTTCTTCTCGGCCACGGCCGAGGACGGCAGAACCAGCAGCGAGGAGAACGTCCCCAGCAGCAGGTCGACCTTGTCTTGGGCGATCAAGCGCGTTGTAGTCGGCCACGATCGTGTTCTGGTCGCTGGCGTCGTCTTTGATAACGAGCTCTACCGGGCGACCCAGGATACCGCCGGCGGCGTTGACCATGTCTTGCCAGACTTCGTAGCCCTGTTTGGCAGCCGAGCCCGGCACGCTCTTGCCGCCGGTCAGCGGCAGCGAGGTGCCGATCTTGATGGGCTCGCGCGTTGGCCACGGTACTGGCCGTGGTCGGGGCGCCGGTGGTGTCGGTCGCCGGGGCGGCTGTGGTGGTGGTCTCCTCAGTCCCCCCGCAGGCCACGGCGAACAAAGCTACCGCCAGGACTGCGATGAGAGTAAGAGACAGCAACACGATGGATTTGCGTTTCACTAAGACCCCCTCTTCTTCGAAAGTTCCCGTCACCCCACGTGACGGCGGCGCTTGGTGGCCAAACGATGGGACACAAGATAGACCCGGAGTAGGCGGATGTCAATAGTAGTATCCGCTCTTTTTAGCACGTCTTGTATATATGTGCTGCATACTGTGGTGGCTTATTGCAGCTATTATCGCTGTAAATAGGCATTATCTTGCGGATGCATGTCCTTTGGTAGAGCCCGCTTTACCAAATGGAGTGAGTACTCACGGCTTTGACATGTCCAGCCAATCACGACCCGCGGCGACCTGGGGCGATGCGCCCGCGGCGCGCCGCCACCCGAGTCAGTGCGGGGGTATAATCTGAGCCGAGAAACGCACCGGCAGGAGCGAGAAGTGTCACGAGCCAGACGCCGTCGCTTGACTCTGGTCCTCTGTGGCCTGCTGCTATTGGTGCCGGCGCTCGCGCTGGCCGGCTGCGACCGCATCGGCGCCGCGGGCGTACCCACCACGGCCGAGATCGGTCCCCCGACTACCTCGAACACTCCCGCGACAGCCGCGGCCATAGCCCAGCAGCAGCAGAAGCTGGAGCAGGCCCGCGAGATCGTGCAGACGCAGTTGACCGGCATCAAGCTCTTTGTCACCACTCCTTCCGTGGAGAGGTGCACGAACGAATCCCGGCTCATCGTCCACGGGACCGTGACCGAAGTCGATGCGCCTCATCCCGCGGCCGGCGACGTGACCAACCCCTACACCGTGTTCTACGTGGAGCCCGAAGAGGTGCTCAAGGGATCGCCGCGCTTCGGGACCCCCGTCGCCTTCGCGCTGCTCGCCCCGGTGGGAGGCGCCGCCGAGTCACCGGTAGCGAAAGGAGACGAGGTGCTCCTCTTCTCCTACCACGGCGACGAGGACCTGCCGACAGGCTCCGGAGCACACGGCGCCTACTTCCCCTGGAACGACAACTACGGGATGTTCCTGGCGGTCGGAGACCAGTTCGTCAACGTCCTGGCGCCCTTCGCCTTCACCACCCTCGAGCAGGTGAGGACCACCGTCGGACCCAAGGACACCTCCACCACGCTGGGCCCGGGGGTGAGCAGTTTCGAGGGGAAGACCTCGAGGTTCGAAGATCGGGTCCAGGGCAAGCGGCTTCCCGAGACTCTCCCCTATGAGGTGATGGCCGGGGAGGAACTGGACTGGCTGCCTGAGGCTGTCGAGCCGATCACGATGACCGCGGCCAAAGGCTACCGGTTTGCCAACGGCGACGTGGTGCTGCTGTGGGACAACATCGAACCCGGCTCCTCGCAGCAGACCGAGGCCGCCACGCCTCGACTCCTCAAGAGCCTCGAGGCCGGCGCCATGGAGAGATACGGCGCGAGCGACGACCAGGTGTGGGCCTTCTGGTACGGAGGCTTCGGCTACGTAGTGGCTTCCCGGGACTACATGCGCGCCCTTGGGTCTCTGGCACAGATGGCCGCGGAGGGATACCCGCCGGATTAGACGCCGCTGGAGGGAGCCAGGGCGATAATCTTCGACCCCGAATACAACACGGCGAAGGTAGTGGCTGGGTTTCTGCCTCCATGTAGCGAGGCACCGCCGGCAGGTCACCCGGAACTCGGCCCTGTTGGTCCAAGAAGTGCCGAATATCGGTGATCCAAGGTCCTATCATCTCAGGCATTTCCAACGACGTTGGGATTCATCAACCGCTCACTGCGCCATATCCGAACGACTGTGACCAGAGCTTCGTCTCGACGATAGACGATCCGAAACGGCGGCAACTCAAGCTCACGGAGCCACGGCGTCTCGAACTCCGGGACGACCCTGCCGCTGTCCGGGAACATCGCCAACTGCTCTACTCGCGCGATGATCGCCGCAACCATCCGCTTGGCGACGTCAGGCACCTGCTGCGAGGAGTACCAGGCCATGATGCTGAGCATATCGTCTTGTGCAGACTGCGCGAACTCGATTCGAATCCGGCCGGCCACTACTCAAGGCCCAGACGACTTTTCACATCCTCGAGCGGGACGACGCGTCCCGCCTCGACATCCGCTAGACCGGCAACAACGGCACGCATGAAGTCGCGCTCCTCCTGAGCCGTCTCGTAGTCAGAGAGGGCCTGCACGACAGCGATACCGCGCCCATGGCTGGTCAGGAGCACCGGGCGGCCGGTCTCATCTACGCGACGCACGATCTTGCCGGGATTGACCTTCATGTCCCCAAGAGGAACAACATCTTCCGAGAACTTCACGTTATGACCCATCAGCTCCTCCAAATGATACCGCTATACTGGTGCTGATTATAGCATCTGTTGCGATCGGACAGGCGACCGGACACCATAACTAGGGCATATGCAGGAACCACGTTGTCGTCTTGACAACGAAAGTATGGGCATCCCTATGCTTCTGTCAAGCCGCCGGGACTTCGGTGATTGCCGTCTGCTGGTCGAATAGTGTCTCGTCGCGAAGCATGGCGAAGATCACGTTAGACTCGCCGTCTCGCGAGAGCAAACACCGTCGGTGGTAGGCTGGACTAAGGCGAGAACTGGACGCGCGCGGTAAGGGGAGGCTCCGGTGTCGGACTGGATCGTTGAGAAGAAAGCGATCATCGGTACGTCGCCGATGGAGTTGCCTGATCGCTGCGTGGAATGTGGCGGAGATGCCTCCGGCGGCCGGCGTGTCGATACGAGACTCTACTGGTACCCGCGATGGATCTGGGTGGGCATCTTGTGGGGCGTCTTCCCCGTTGCCCTGCTCTACTACGCGGCCAGAAGGCCCTTGGAGATCAGCTACTCCCTGTGTCCGCGGGATGACCACTCCCTCAGGATGAGGAAACGGGCCGCGCTCGTGATGTGGGCGCTGTTCGTGGCTCTCTTGATTGCCGCCATCGCCACGCAGTTCAATCGCGCTTGCGTGATCGCCACCGTCGCCCTCTTCTTCGTGGCCGTGATCGCGCACTTCATGGCCTTGGTGCCCCTCACGGCGGCCGGCCACGAGGACGGGGTTTTCGGCGTCAAGGGATTCAGCAAGAACTTCCTGCTGGCGGTAGAAAGACCCAAGGCCGGAGATGCGACGAGCGTCACTCCTCAGGGCCTCGAGTAGCCGCGAACCCGGGGGTGGATGGAGAACTGGTCATCTGACCAGGCACAAGACCCACCACGTGACCGTGGGCCGTCGGGGAGAGCCGCAGGATGCTGGGCACAGGGACATGGAGTTAGCGGAGGTCACTCAGCCAAAGTAGGGAGACAGCCATGACGGACACACACCGGTCCATCGCGAGGATCACGGGAGTACTCTTCATCATTGCTACAGTAGCCAGCCTGCTGAGCGTCGCCTTTTTGGGATCAGTGGGTAGTGCGGACTATCTCACCAAGATCGCTGCGAACGAAGGCCAGGTGACAGTGGGCGTACTCGTTCGTTTCATTGCAGCGTTCGCCTCTGCCGCCATTGCAATCTCGCTCTATCCAGTTCTGAGAAGATACCGTCAAGGTCTGGCCCTCGGCGCAGTCGGTTTCCGGGTCATCGAGGGGACGTTCTATACACTCGGCGCAGTCAGCGTCCTACTGCTGCTGACGCTGAGCCAGGAATTCGTGAAGTCTGGCGGCGGCGATCCGGCGTATTTCAATCAGTCGGGGACGCTTCTGAAGGCGCTCGACGATTGGGCCGGGCTCGCGGGAATACTCGCCTTCTACGTGGGCGGTCTGCTCTACTACCGTGTCTTTTATCAAACCCGGCTCGTTCCTCGATGGCTGTCGGCTTGGGGTATTGGCGCAGTGATCTTGGGTGCAGCAGCAGCCCTGCTCGTTCTGTTCGGCGTCACCGGTTCGATGTCTCCGGTCCAGATAGCCCTGAATGCCCCGATAGGCCTGCAGGAAATGGTCCTGGCGGTGTGGCTCATAGCCAAAGGGTTCAGTTCGTCGGCGATCACTTCCGATCGCAGCATGCATGTCAAAGCTTCAGCGGACGCGGCGATCGCTTGATTGCCGGCGGCCGGAGGGGGATCGTCGTGAAAGCCATCGTCTGCCCCAAATACGGCCCACCGGAAGTCCTTCGGCTCGAGGACGTCGCCAAGCCTGTCCCGGCGAAGGATGAAGTCTGCATCAAGGTGCTTGCCACGGCAGTGACGGCGAGCGACATATTCATTCGCGGCAGCCAGATACCCATCCGGTTCTTGATCCCGATGCGATTGATGCTCGGGCTGAGGGGGCCGCGAAAGTCCATCATTGGCTTGGTGCTGGCGGGAGACATCGAATCGGTGGGCGCCGACATCAAGAGATTCAAGCCCGGTGATCAGGTCTATGGTCTTACGGGCTTCGGGCTTGGCGCCTACGCCGAGTACAAGTGCATGAAAGAAACTGACTCCACGCATGGATGCTTGGCACTGAAACCCGCGAATCTCACCTACGAAGAGGCCACCGTGGCTGCCTACGGTGGGCTCTTGGCGCTGCAGTACACGGCGAAGGGGAACATCCGGCCTGGGCAAAGGGTGCTCATCTACGGGGCCTCCGGCACATCGGGGACGACGGCCGTGCAGTATGCCAAGCACCTGGGGGCGGAGGTCACGGCGGTATGCAGCACGGCGAATCTGGAATTGGTGAAGTCCCTAGGGGCCGACCGGGTGATCGACTACACCAAAGAGGACTCCCCCGGTCCGGGCACCCAGTTCGACTTCATGCTCGACGCAGTCGGCAAGATCAAGAGCTCAAAGCTGAAGGTGGCGTGCAGGAAGGCGCTCGCCCCCGAGGGCGTATACGCCTCGATCGACGATGGCAGTCTGCTGCTGGACTCCCGGCGACTGGACCTGATGAGGAAGTTGGTCGAAGCGGGCCACATCAGGCCGGTCGTCGACAGAAGCTATCCGTTCGAGGAGATCGTCGAGGCCCATAGATACGTGACGGCGGGGCACAAGAGGGGCGGCGTGGCGATCACTGTGGGACACGTCGACCGCTGAGCCGGCAGAACTCGGTCCCGCACCGCTACCTCACCCACATCGGAGTTCTCGACGCCCCTCCGATCCTCGTTGCGCTCGGTCACTGAATGGTGAAGCTCCCGGACGCCCTAACGTTCGACTCCACCATCTTGCCGGACGGGAATGTCGGTTGGTCATCAGGACCGGCAGGCGCTGCGTACACCTTGTAGGAATAGCTACCGGTGGGCAAGCCGTCGAGGTTCACGTTGCCGGAACCAGTCCCGCTGAAGTTCCCGCTCGTGACCAACTGGCTGTGACCGTCCGGATAGGTCAGGACGATCCACACGAGGGCGTTGCCGGAGATAACCTCGCTATAGTCGATGGTCGCGGCGTGCGCGGTGTTGTCTACCGACGAGCTCGCTTTGATCTCTAGGATCTTCGAGTCGTTCCCGCACCCGCCCAGGAGCGAGGCTGCGCAGATAGCAGTCACAGCGGCGACCAAACAGACGTGCCGAACCCTCATCCGTTTCATGGTTCCCCCCGCTTCCGGTTGGCTTGACCCATTCTACCGCCGGGACTTCGAACCGATGCCCGATCGCAGCATGTCACGCGGAGGATTGCGTGAAGACTCAGAAGAGCATTTGCACGCGCTCGGTCGCCCTGTCGAAGGCCAGGACCCGAGCGTGACCGCCAACACACTTCTCTCCCTGGCCCAGAAGTACAGGAAGCTCCACGTGGATCGACTGCATCTCGTCATCGCACCAGTCTACGATCACACCTTCGACTTGGACGCCGGCCCGACATCAACGGCTTGACTATTGAGGGGCGGAGCGAAAAAGCGCGGCAGAAAGACGCGGGCTACCCGAAGCCGAGAACCTGGTGATCGAATCCGTGACAATCGGATGACTCAGGCACGACCGCCACCCGAGCCATCAGGACTGCCAGAACATCGAATTATCCTCAACCGTCCAGCGGCCGTCCGTCTTCTTCATGAGCACCACATCGCCCTCGCCAGCCGTCGCGCCACTCTGGTATTCCGTGTAGAGAACGGCCGTGTCCTTCGCCTGGTTGAAGCCCACACGCGAGAGGGCGAGGAAACCCTTTGCGTCAGGGTACTTCGCGTAGAACTTGTCCCAGCCAGTAGCGCTGCTGGAGAAGATCGATGCCACCTCCTGCTCGCTCACGAGCGTGTACGGCACGCTGAGCGTGAATGCGCGCTCCAGAGCTGAGGAAGTCATATTCTGGGCTTTGAAATCACCCAGGATGTCA
This sequence comes from uncultured Actinomycetota bacterium, assembly GCA_963783835.1. Lineage (GTDB taxonomy): Bacteria > Actinomycetota > Thermoleophilia > RBG-16-64-13 > RBG-16-64-13 > CAIQPS01. The sequence continues at coordinate 15,663 of CAWAOX010000015.1, read as the reverse complement.
TCGCCAAGGTCTGGCCAGAAACTCTTGATCGCAGCAGCAGCATCGCCGAAGGAACCTCTCTGGTCGACGTTGACGGTGCTGATAACGATCTGCTTCGGCTGAATGGGGTCGATATACACGCTTTGGATCAGCGCGCTGTAGACGTCGTATTCATCGGCCGTGACGGTGGTCTGGGGAGCGGTGGGCGCCGAGGTGGCGCTTGTGGTGCTCGCCGAGGTGGCGCTTGTGGCGGTCCCAACGCTCGCGCCGCACCCCGCGGCGGTGAGGATCAGCAGAGCGGCGACAAGAGCTGCGAGCATCCTGTAAGGCTTCATCATCTACCCCCTCAAGAACGCCACTGCGACGTACCTGCTCTGAACACTGTTCCCATGAGGATAGACGGTCTGGAGGACTCCGGGGCGCGCCTCTTCTGGTGGGGGATACTGGATTTGAACGTGGGCGATCCCGAGGTCTTGAGGGGCTCAAATTCCTGGCAACGGTTTGGCAACGAACGAAGCGTAATCGGTCGGAACCGTCAAATCTAACTACTGAGAAATAGTTGAGAATTGCAGGCAAAACTTCGTAGACTGTCATCGAGCTTCATGGGCAATGATGGAATGGATGGCACTCATAACCCCGAAGGTCACAGGTCCAAGTCGGGTCCCCGCTATTTAAGGCCCGGATTTCCGGGCCTTTTTCTATTTGGACCCGAATTGAACCTGTGACCGCTGTTCTGCCGAGGCCTGAGTGACTGTAACAAGGGTACCGGAGCCAGGGTGTAACGCGGGTGGTGGGACTTGACAGATACCGCCTGTCGCTCGATGAGCTACGGGGTGTGCCTCAGGACATCCGTCCCGGTACTGTTGATGTGTGGCGCGGTAGTCGGTATACATGGCACCAAGTCATCAGAGTAGCCGCCACTCCGGTAGCAAGCAGATCTGTGAGGTGAGTGTGAAGCCGAAGAGCCTCCCCATCGACTCACTACTTCTTCTGACCAAGGCCGACGGCCATCTGGTTTTGGAACTCTCCAGGCAAGTCGAGGACGAGGAGTTCCCCAGGTTCGTCACGAATTTGACGACGCTGTATGGTGGCTCAGTGGTGGAACGCACAGACGTCGCAGAGGCCAGGATCTGGCGAGGGAACTTTGGAGGCACAGAAGTATGGGTCGTCTTGGATGAGGAGGAGGGCCCCCTCGTTTCGCTGATGTCCTGGGACTCGAAAGGCGATCTGTTTGTGAGCGACCTTTATGACAGGCTGAAGGAAGAGAAATTGCGCGAGGCTTGAGAGGCGGTATGACCGAGGGAGTGATGTACGAAAAGGGCCCCTACGGTAAACGGGCCGTCCTGACCGGCCCCTGGGTCCCGGGTCTCGAAACTCACCTGACGAGGCACGGCGTTGCCGAGTTGGAGCTAAACATGGGCAAAGGGTGGCGGGGGGCTGATGTTGACTTCGTCCAGTTGCTGCCGGACCTGCAGGCGCTCGGCATCTTTGATCACTTCTACGTCAAGTCAGTGGCAGCTATCCATCAACTGCACAAACTTCGCCTCCTCCAAGTCGAGACGTACTGCAATACGCCCATCGACTTCGCCGCCTTCCCCCTGCTCGAGGATTGCACGCTCCAGTGGCGGGCACGCTCTTGGTCGCTCTTCGACCGTGTCGGCCTGCGACGTCTTGCGGTGATCGGGTTCAAGAAGCGCACATTCGAGGACTTCGCCCGTCTGACCAATCTGGAGCAACTCACGATCCTGGGCGCTCCTCTTGAGAACGTCGAGGGAATCGGAGGTCTCAAAAATCTGACGTACCTGCGGATCGGCAATATGTATCGACTTCAGAGCATTCAGGGTCTGGAGGGGGCGGAGCACCTACGCGAGTTGTGGATACAAGATGCGCGACACCTGACGAGCCTGGAAGGAGTGGAGAAGCTCAAGGAACTGAGAAGACTGCAGCTAGACAACTGCCGGCGGATAGAGAGCCTGAAGCCGCTAGAGGGGTTGCCCTCACTGAATACCGTTGTGCTTATCGAATCGAACGTCGTTGACGGAGACATGACGCCGCTGCTGACCTTGCCGGCTCTTCGCCGGGCCCGAGTCGCCGGCAAGCACTACTCGCACAGCGAAGAGGAACTGCAGGAGATCCTGGATTCCCGTCAATCCTGAGCACGATTCTCCGTATGAAAGGTCCCGCGTCCCGGTAGCGAAGGGTAATCCCGCGCCGCCCCGACCCCTCTCAAACGTCCGCAAATAGCGCGATTCCGTCTGTTATTAGTACGAATCGGGGTCCGGGCTTGAACCGGGGACACCGTTGCCTTTGGTCATGTGCTCTAAGGCCACGTCTCTAGGCCGTCACCAAAGCGAATGGAATGTCTGCCGACAATAAAAGTCGGGTCCCCGCTATAGAAGGCCCGGATTTCCGGGCCTTCTTCTTTGAGACCCCGAATTTGACCTGTGACATCTCCCGATCGGGGAGGTCCCAGCGCGCCTGGCGTGCGCCTTTACGAGGCCCGTCACGGGCAAGAAGCCGTTTGCTCGCCTGGCTAACTTGCTTGCGGAAACCAGAATCCATATAGTCAATCACGACCATGGATTACTCCCTTAGCCAACCGCGACTGACTGACGCAGCCCAAGTGTCAGCAGGAGATCATGTCCGGCGAGGGAAGCTAAGAGGCCTGCGGTGGAGGTGCGGTTGATGACGAGGGGACTAAGGCCGAAGACCTCGCAACTCTTGGAGGAACTTACAGCCGCAGGCACCAAGCAAGCGGGTCAAAGCATCCTGGAGCAGCTCCTCCAGCTGATGAAAGACCGGGCCTACTGGCATGACTTCGAAGTATTGGTGACTTCACCGGAGTACGATGACCCCCGGTATTGGCGACGTCTCGACTGGCGCTTGAAGGTGCATTTGGTCGAGGCGCTGACGGCGTCCGCCGCTCCCGGGTTGCGAGTTCGGCTCTACGAGGCGCTGAGAGGGTGCGCTAAGTCGGGTGGACCTTCCACCAAATGTCGCGAGACGCTCGAACACCTTGTCTCCCGATCGTGCCGCACAGGCAGTGACGCCGTGCTCGACTTCGCCCATCGAGTTCTGGCAAGCGAGGACAGGGCCCTGCGCAGGGAGGTGCTCGAGGGTCTCGTCATGGCGCAGTTCGGCCCGTTCGAGCCCAGGTTCGCACGGGAGGCGGCCAGTATCCTCGAAGCTGAGTTGCCGGACGGGTCAGACGAGGACCGCGAGTCATGGCTGAGGGCGATACATGTCTTTGCTCCCGAAAGATGGCGAGAGCTGATAAGCGTGCAGCCGCCGCCTCCTCCCCCAGTTTGGGACGCGGAATGGTATCGGCTAAGCGGTGCCAGCGGTCAGTGGGGCGACTATGGCTACATTCTGTTTCACGGCCTGGCCTCGATCCAGCGCGAAGGTGACCACTTGATCGTGCTCGAACGCACGGGGCCTCTTGTCCCACCTGTCACCGTGCCTAGCGACGTGGGGATCGTTGTGACGAATGCGATGCGGGGCGAGCTGGAGGCCGACGGCTTTGCCAGGGTTGCCTTTCGGCCCGTAGTGATTCAGAAGCTGACCGCAGTCGCCTGGCACGAATGGGACCGATCCTATCCCCAGCCGGCTCAGTATCCGGCCCAGAGCGAGCCGGAGAACTATGTCATGGGGCGAAAGGACCGGCCTGCCCTTCATGAGCAAGTCGGCCCGCTCTGGCAACTCCTCCAAGAACCACCAGAGACCGTTCGTACGCGACGCGACGCATCGACGATCGTCTCGGTATCGTTGGCGAAGTTCCTGTATGAGCGGGCGGGCGAGTGGCTGCTATTCACACCGGAGGGAGCGAGATGAGACGACCGGAATCAGGGACACGCCCGAGTCCAGATTCCACAAACGCTCTCGCGCGGTCGAGGACTATCGACTCGATGTTGTCCCGGGTCGCGCCCTCCCAATGGTACTGGTCGCCGAATGACACGAGACCGTCGTACGCATGGTAGAGCAGGTAGAAATCGAGCAAGTCCCGGTCCATGTCGCGTTCGATGTAGAGGTCTTTCAACACTCCGAGTACATCCCCAAGACCGTCTTGGCCGGCGAGGAGGGACAAGAGCCGTTCGCGAGCATAGACGTAGGCAGCGTCGCGTTTCTGAAGATCCGGCGCGTTCACCTCGCGGAGCGCTCGGTCGCGGAGTTCGGCCACTTCGAAAAGATCAAACGGGGGATCGAGGGATGCGAGCATCCGACTTGGCGACCAGAGAAGCCCTCCACGAGCAGACCCACTGCCCAATCCACACACGCCTGACCGCAGGGCATGTCGAGAGCGCGCTCAGCGAGAATCTGGGCGGTGGTTGGATATCTTCTGGTCATCTCAAGAATGTCGGCTAGTCGCGTCCACGAGTCCATGGTAGCTCGCGGGCGGCATGGCCGGGGGCCGTTTGACTTGAATGACGTAGGAGCAGGGCTTTTGTGCCTTCTAGGTCGTCACCAAAGCGAACGGAATGTCTGCCGACAATAAAAGTCGGGTCCCCGCTATCCAAAGGTCCGGATTTCCGGGTCTTGTTCTATCTGCCTCCCCGAACCGAACCTCGTGACACTTCCGGGCGAGAAACCCACGATGCTGCGCCACTCCGCTTTATGGGCCGGAGTGGCCCTTGGTGGCTGGCTGGGCTGACAAAGCGCCGGCAGATGTTCTATGGTGGAGAAGGTGCGGCCGGCGAAGCCGGACTCGCAGAACTGCGTCTCCAGTCAACCCGGACGATTCGCTGCAAAGGACAAGGGCATCATGAGCCGATTACTCTATCTGTTTCTGTGTGTGTTGCTCCTCGCCACTCTTGCAGCATGCGGCGGCACGCCCTCTGCGAGTCTGGGTTCTGCTGGCCCCTTCATCGTCCACCACCGAAACCACTGCAGCCGAGACGCAGATGAGTCCGGTAACGACAGCTGACGCTTCGCCTGCATCCGGCGGCTCCACGCCGATCTTCGCGCCTGAAGAACTGCTCACGGCTGAAGAGGCCTCCAGGATGGTCGGGCAGACCGTCACCATCACCGGCGTTTCGGAGGGAGTCCTCGACACAGGCGAGCTCTATGCAGACTACACGTATGACTTTCCGTCTCATTCCACGGCCCTCGCCACGCTGTATCTGACACAGAACGCCTTGATTCCTGAGGCTGAGATGAAACTGGGCCACGACGCCAGTTGGGCTTTTGAGGAATCAAAGAAGTCAATTCCCATCGAAGCGTTCATGCTCAGTCTTCCAGGCCTGGACTCAAAAGCATTCAAAGCTTTCTATAACAAGAACAACATGGAAGTAAGTGTGCTCGCGGGGGATTGCTACATCCTTGTTGTATTCATGATGGATGCCGACGACGCTGCAACCCTGGCGCTCAACAAGACCATCGCCTCCCACATCATTGATGAGATCTCCATGGCAGGCAGTTCACTCACCGGAGATTAGGGAGAATCCTGTCTGGGGGCCGCCTGAAGGGGGTCCAGCAGCACGAGCAACTCGCCTGCAGGTGTCTCGGCCTGACGCCTGGGTGGCCGTGGCAGAAGCGTCGACGTCCGTCCTCGTGACAGCCACTGCGCCACCGGGCGCAAAAAAGGCGCGACGCCGAAATTGAACCCGCTGGTTGCAGGGATTGCTGTTCCTTCTAGGTAGTGACCAGGCGGAAGGAAATGTCTGCCGACAATAGAAGTCGGGTTCCCGCCATATAGAAAGGCCCGGAAATCCGGGCCTTCTTCTTTTGGCGCAGTAGCCCGCCGTACCCCTTCGGCGCGCCTGACCCCTGAATTGACCCCTTCCCAGGTGCAACATAGTTCACCCACGCCGTTGCCATTCCCATCTACTAGAGACTAAGCTTTGAAGACCTACGAGAACACGGGGCTCTTACACCACATCGTGAGACGCTAGCCAACGCTTGCTGGACAGACGGATTCGGACCACTGCGAACGCACGGACCGGAGACCCATGAGAGCAATAGTGTGCACGGACTACGGACCACCGGATGTTCTTCAACTCAGAGACGTGGTGAAGCCCGTTCCGAAGGACAACGAAGTGCTGGTTCGAATCCGCGCCACGACGGTGAGCGCGGCCGATTGCGAGCTGCGGAGATTCGACTTCGCCCCTCTGGATCTGGGTGCCCATGCGGCTGGGGTTCGGCATCCGCCGACCAAGACAACCCGTGCTCGGGCAGGAGCTTGCCGGCGACATCGAGTCGGTAGGCAAAGATGTCAGGTCGTTCAGGAAGGGCGACCGGGTCTTCGCGGCGACGGGCATCGGGTTGGGAGCCTACGCGGAGTACATCTGCCTGCGCGAGAACCCCGAGGCCGGGGCGATCGCGACGATGCCGGCGAACCTGAGCTACGAGGAGGCTGCGGCCGTACCCTACGGGGGAGGCGAGGCCTCGCAGTTCCTGCGGAAGGCGAACGTCCGGAGCGGACAGAGGGTCCTGGTCAACGGGGCGGGAGGGAGCTTCGGCACGTTCGCGGTCCAACTCGCCAAGATCCTCGGGGCTCACGTGACCGCGGTGGATAGCGCGTCGAAGCTGGAGATGCTGCGCACGATCGGCGCGGACCGCGTCATCGACTACGCCCAGGAGGACTTCACCGACAGCTCTGAGACCTACGACGTCATCTTCGACGTGGTCCGCAACACACCGTCTGGTCGCATGGTGAGGTTGCTGACCGAGAACGGATGCCTGCTCATGGCCAATCCCGGGTTCCGCAGTTCGTCCGCGCCCGGTGGGCATCGAGGGGGAGCAAGAAGCGGGTCGTGTTCGGGGCCTCGAGCGGAACGAGCCAGGACCTGGCCCACCTGCGAGGTTTGGTCGAAGCGGGAAAGCTGCGCCCGGTCATCGACCGGCGCTTTCCACTGGAGCAGATGGTCGAGGCTCACCGGTACGCCGAGACCGGGCAGAAGTTGGGGAACATCGTCGTCGTTGTCGCCTAGACCGTCACCAAAGCGAACGGAATGTCTGCCGACAATAAAAGTCCGGTCCCCGCTACCTTCACAACGGCGAACCATTCTGCCTAGACGGGCACCAGCATGAACGCGATGTCGGTAGATATCAGGCGGCGGGGTCCCGCCACCTGCCAATGTCCCGTGCGAGAAGGATCCTGCTGCGCCGCTGCATGCTTGCCCGGTATCCGTGTTAGTGTTATTGTTGTCGGGTGAACGGCGGGAGGCTCGATGATCGTATCTTTCGGCGACCGCGCTACAGAGGACCTCTATCACGACCGGCCCACCAGCCGGGCGCGCAGGTTCCCGCGGGACATCGTCGGACAGGCACTGGTCAAACTGGACATGCTTAACGCGGCCTCATCGGTGATCGACCTCAGGTCTCCACCCGGCAACCGACTAGAGGCGTTGAAGGGTGACCTCGAGGGTTTCCACTCCATTCGCGTGAACGACCAGTGGCGCTTGGTCTTTCGTTGGGGTGGCAACAACGCTCACGACGTTCGGCTGTTGGACTATCACGACTGAGAGGGCAGAGCCATGATTCCCGAGAACCGGATCCCCACCCACCCCGGAGTGGTCTTGAGCCAAGAGTTCCTGGCACCGTTGGGCCTATCTCAGGTTGCTTTGGCGGGCCATCTGGGCATACCTGTGCAGCGTGTCAACGAGTTGGTACGCGGCAAGCGCGGTATCACGCCGGAGACCGCTTGGCTGCTCGCCTCGGCGTTCGGCACGACACCCGAGTTCTGGATCAACCTACAATCGGCGTACGATCTGGCCAGGAGCCGTCCGGTCCGCACAGTCGAGAAGCTCGCGGCGGTCGTATAAGGCGTTGTGCGCCTTCTAGGCCGTCACCAGGCGGAACGGAATGTCTGCCGACAATAAAAGTCGGGTCCCCGCTACCACTCAGCTGGAACCTCGTCGGAGGACGGGGCTTCCCTCTTGTGTAGCGGGCATCGTGATTCCGTCCGCCCGCGCTTCTCCCGCGAGAACCAAGCCAGATTGAGCTGGATTCCATTGCTGCAATCGTCAACACGTCTGCATCGGGCGTATTATTGAATCTACAGTGGGATGACGGTGAGGTGAGCTGCGATGACGATCGATGAACTCAAGCGTCAAGCGCTTCAGATGGATCCCTCGACGCGAGCAGGCCTCGCTCGGGACCTCTTGGCGAGTCTCGACGATCTCTCCGAAGCAGAGGTCCAACGGCTCTGGCTCGAAGAGGCCGTCCGCCGCGATAAAGAAATGGCGTCGGGCAAGGTGCAGCCTATCCCGATGGATGAGGTCTTCGCGGAACTGCGGGCCTCTCGGACGTGAGTTCACGCGTCGGCTTCCATCCGGATCGGTTCAGTAGCCCCGATGTAGTCGGCGCTACCTGACCGAAGTGTCAGCACCCCTCTTCCAGGTTGTCCAACAGGCGCAGTGCGAAAACCAAGAACGCACCGCCGATCACCGCCAGCCCGGTAAGCATGAAGCCCAGGCTGAAGCTATAAGCCTCTCCCATATAGCCCAGAGCGATCGGTAGGAGACCGCCCCCCAGCAGGAATGCGGAAGGGGGAGCCAAGCCCGCGACCAGGCTGCGCAGGTTGGGCTGGACGATCCGTGACAGGGCGGCGAATGCGGGCGGAAAGAAGCAGGCCGAAAAGGCCGAAAGCGCGAACATGCTTGCGACCAACCAACCCGAGGATGTGCCGGCCACAGCAATGATGGCCAGGCCGGTCAAGATCATGAACAGCAGTATGGCTCGTTTCTCCCCGATCCTGTCGGTGAGCCAGCCGGCAAAGAAGGTGGTGAAAAGCGGAGGGATCATGACCAAACCGAGGAGCGTGTTGGCGGAAGAAGCGGAGAACCCTCGCTCCTCCGTCAGGTAAAGCGGGATCATGGTGTAGAGACCGGCCTGCGCACCAATACCCAGAGCAAAGAGTAGGACCATGATCCAGAACGATCGCTGACGCATGATCGCCCCGAAGCGCCTGAGGTTTGGGGGAGTACCGGGGAAGCCTCCGCAATCCCCCCAGAAGAAGAAGGCGATGCCGGACACGGCCGCGAAGACCCCCAGTATCGCCAGTGAGGCCTGCCATGAGAACGCCGCCAGCAGCACCACCGCGAGGAACGGCGCCGCGGCATAGCTGAGCCTGGGGCCCATTTGCTGCAGCGAGAGGGCCTTTCCCCAGTCCTCGCGCCTCACCATCGCCGCCACCGTCGCGACCACCGAGGGTTGATTCAGGCCGGCGCACATCCCCAGGACGATCATCGCTATGCGGACGAACCAGACGGAGTGGGCGAAGTAGCAGGCCATCAAAGTAACGCCCGTAACCAAGGCCGCAAAGATCAAGGTACCCCGATGCTTGATACGCGCCGACATGAAGCCGGACAGCAGCGAGCCGCCAAGAACTCCGAGGGAAGCGAGGAAGAAGAGCGAACCTGCTTGGCTGGGGCTCAGGCCCACGTCCGCCCCGATGGTCGGCATCAACGGCGAAAAGATGAACCGGCTGACGAAAGTGATGAAGAAAAGCAGGGTGACGAAGAGCACTCTGCCGTAGACGGCCTCAAAGCGCTGGGGAACGGGGCAGAACTTGTCCAGAACGTGCCTTCCGGTGGGACGGCTACCTAGCTGCCATGGTGACCTGTTCGGCACCGCCGCCCGCCGGGCTCAACCGGCGAGGTGGCCCCGCAGCGTGCCGATCGCGAGTAGGATAGCATCCCTGCTCCTCCCGTCCGCACCCGACATCCGCTACCACGAGGACGCTCAGACCTCGCTACCCGGGCGTCAACTGGGGAGGGCTTGCCAGAGTTCTATTCGGTCCCGCTGCATCGGGAGCAGCGGGACGAGCCGCCCCAAGGTCGTGTGTCTCTGAAACTAGTACGGAGTGATCGTCAGTTCCTGCACGCTGATCGAGACGAAGAACTGCTGCTTCACACTTCCGGATTCATCCGCGTAGACGAGCTTGAGGTCGGTCGCGCCGGCGGCAACCACATCGAACGTCCACACCAGCGCGCCGACGTTCTCCGGAGTGGAGGGGTAAAAGGTCGGGTCACCCTGCAGGACGATTACACCGGTGTCGTAGGTCGCCAATTGCCAGATGTACTTGTCTGACCTGTCATCGGGCAGACCCAGCAGGAGTGCAGTCGCCGTAGTGGGCACTACCACGATCTGACCGTTGGCCTTCGGCCCGATGGCGATGGCACCTTCAGGGATATCGATCGGGGGGATCGGGATCGTGGTCGTGGTCGTCGCCGGCGGCTTGGTGGTGGTGGTCGTGGGCGCCGCGGTCGTCGTCGTCGTCGGCGGCTTTGTGGTGGTCGTCGAGCCGGCCGTCGTGGTCGTCGAGCCGGCCGTCGTGGTCGTCGACGCCGCTGCGGTGGTCGTGGTCGTGGGCGTCTCAGTCGTGGTGGTGGTAGCGGCTTCGGTAGTCGTGGTCGTCTGCTCCACCGTGGTGGTGGTCGCCAACTGGTCCGGGGAGACGATGCGGATGGTGCAGGCGAAAGTCTTCTTGATCTCGCCGGCGAGGCTGACGTTGTTGGCCATCAGTTGCACGTCGCCCTCGCTGAGCGCGATGGCGGAGTACGTGTAGGTCGCGAGAGGGACCGGCTCCTCGGTGATGGTGGAGATCTGGGGTCCCGGCAACACCTGCATCAGGGACGCGTTGACCGCGGTGAAGTTCCAGGCCGACCCGTCCTCCGGGTTGCCGGTAAGCTCGAGAAGAAGCACCCAGCCGGGACTCACTACGACCGTGGATCCATTCTGGCTCTCCGTAATGATCATGGTCGGGCCGGAAGCGCCGGACGTCCCCTCGTCCGCTGCCGCCTCGTTGGTCGCACGGCCCACGAAGAAGGCGATGAGGAACACCGCGATGATCCCTATCAAGAGCCAGAGCCACCACAGGCGTCGAAATGTGCTTTTCGAGCTCTTCGGCTGCTTTGTGCCGCTCGGTGTTGTCTGCCCTTGCATCGTCACCCTCCTGCCGTTTCAGCGGTGAGGGCCTCGCCCGACCCTGCGTATATAGATATCTTGCTGTAATTCTAGCCGTCGCCCCACACTCCTCGTTCCGGGAGCGAGGCGCAGACTTCGTGTGGCGGCGTGGCGTCTCAGACCCTCACGGCCTCCAGCCTGAGCAACTCCTTCATGGCCCGCTCGGCCACTTCGAGCTGTTGAGTGGTGGGCTCGGAGGTGCTGAGCGTCTTCTGGATCATCCGGCCGGGCGACATGAGCAGCCGGGCGGCCAGCGAGTCGCCGTGCCGGGTGGCCCAGCGAAGTGCCTCGAGCGCCGCCCCCAGGCTGACCGCGGTGGCAACGGCCGAACCGGCCGGCGTCATGCGTCTCGACCCGCCACGGAGGAGGGCGTTGATCGCGATGGTGGTCAGGAGCAGCGGGCCGACGAGGTTGGATCCGCAGCGGTCGTGCTCCTTGGGAGCCGAAGCGGCGGCGGACGGCTGCCCCGCCCGCGCGATGTACGGGGCTCCGGCCGCGCGCGCCCGCAACTCGGCTTCGCGCCCGGCGATCACCTTGTGCTCGGCGCCGTGGTAGCCGGAGATGGCCGAGTTCCTCAGCGACAGCACCGCGGGGACGAAGGCGGCGAGGGCGGCGCCGGTCTCCTGCACGATGGTCGACTTGGGACCCAGGCTCCGGACCGTCGAGGTGGCGGCGTAGGCAGTGGCGAGAGCCACGGCCACCCGCCCGCCCTCCAGGGGCAACTCCGCCTGAGGCATGCGCAGCTTGACCTGCGCGAGCACCAGAAGGGTCTCGGCGAAACGGGCCAGCCCGCGCAGCATCGGCAGGCCTTGCAGGTCGGCCACTTGTGGCTGCCCGCCGCGCCCGGCGGTCGGCTGCGCGCCGGGCTGCGCGCCGGCTCTCCCCCGCGCCGCCTGCCCATGCCAGGATCTGCCCGAGGGCAGCCGGGTCTTCCGTCCGGAGGCGACGCTGATGCTCCCGTCGGTCTCTCTGACCGCCGCGGCCCAGTAGTCGTCGGAGACGAGCGCCAGACCGTTCTTCAAGGCGATGCCGCCCATGCGCGGCATCAACTCGCCCACCGCCCGGCGCTCGGCGGCAGCCGCTGCGCCCGGCACCCTTGCGGCCAGCTTCGCGGCCAGGGCTTCGGCGCCGGCAAGCGGCGCGGGCGCCTGCGCGCCTCGCGGGTCGGGCGCGGCGCCCGCCATATCGTGACTATCCTTCATGCTTCCTCCAGGGCGATCGCTTCGCCCGCTAGGGTGGCCGCCTCGGCGGCCGCGGCCCAGGCCGCCATACCTGCGCTCGGCGAGCCCGGTCCGCCGCTCGTGGTCGCTGCTCCGTTATACGCAGCTTCGTGCGCGAGGTTACGCGCGGTGCTCCGCGTGGCTCCCGCCTGCGTGGCCGCGCTCCAGGCGCTCCTGGCCCGGCGGGAGGCGCCCAGCCGGTAGGGAATGTAGATCAGCAGGCCGAGCACGATCGAGGCCGCCCCCGCCACAAAAAAGGCCTGCGTGATGCCGACTTCCGCTCCCACAAGCCCGCCGACGACAAGGCCGGCGGTCAGGCCCAGTTGCCCGAAACCCGAGCGCAGCGATATCAACCGTCCCTTGTCCGGCGTGGGCGGGGTCTCCTGGAACATGGTGATCGACGGCACGAACAGCCCCACACTGGCCACTCCGCCGATTCCCAGCAACACGACCGATAGCCAGAACAGCCCGCTGAAGCTCACTGCCACCAGGCAGAGCGCCATCACCATCAGGGAGAAGAAGACATAGGCATTCTTATCTCCCTTCAATCGCATCCGGCTGAAGACCAGGCCTCCCGAGATGAGCCCCACGGCCACGAACACCTCCAGCGCCGCCAACCCCCCGGCTCCCTTGTCGAACACGTCCAGGGCCAGGCCGTAGGAGTTGGGCAGGTACATCATCGCGGCCCCGGCGGCGAACACCGCCAGCAGAAGGTTGGTGCGGAACGCCGGGTGGCGCCACAGCCGGCCCAGCACCGCGGGCGACTCGGCCACCAGGGTCCGCACCTTGGGTACCGGCCCCACGTGCACCAGGCCGCGCGGCAGACCGATGCAGGAGGATGCCCGACACCACGTAGCTGATGGCGTCGATGACGAAGGCCAGGGTGTAGCCGGTGACGGTCGCGCCCAGGATGGTCACGGCGGTGATGGACGCGATCACGCCCCCCAGCAGGTACCCGACCAGCTCCGCCCCGTCCCGGGACACGCCCAGATAGGAGTTGGCCTTGACCAGGTGCTCCTTCTCCACCAGTTCCCCGATGAGCTTGATCTGCCCGGGGTTGAACAACGCCGTGAAGATCCCCATGAAGAGCGGCCACCACGTAGATGAAGCCGACCGCCCGCAGGGCCAGGAAGGGCATGGAGAAGATGAGTACGGCCCGCGCCGCGTCGGCCAGCACCATGACGTTGCGGGCGCTGTAGCGGTCGAGGAAGGCGCCGCCGATCCAGGCGGTCACCACCAGGGGCAGGGTCGCGGCGGCCATGACGCCGCCCATGTGCAGCACAGAGCCGGTGATCTTGTACACCATGATGGCCAGGGCCACCGTCGACATGGAGGTGCCGAGACTGGAGAGCCCTTGGGCCAGGAGTATGCGCCCGACCACGCGGAAGTTCATAAACCTACGAGTTCGGGGCAGGAGCCGCTATTCCTGGCTCTTCCTCCACCGGCTCGGCCGGCAATTCCCGCAAAAAGCGGTCGCTCGAGAACTCCAGATCGAAGTCGGCCAGTTCACCCCGTTGATAGGCGAGGTCGTGGTCCGCCAGCACCTTGAGGAAGTTGTCCACCACCACCGGATCGAACTGCTTGCCCGCGTGCTTGCGCAGCTCGCCCTGGGCCACCTCGGTGGAGAGGGCCTTGCGGTAGGGGCGGTCGCTCACCATGGCCGAGTAGCTGTCGGCCGCGCAGATGATGCGGCTTATCAGCGGGATGGCCTCCCCCACCAGCCCCACCGGATAGCCGGAGCCGTCGTAGCGCTCGTGGTGATAGAGGATCACGTCGGCCAGCTCGCCGAACTGGTCGATGGTCTTGAGGATCTTGTGGCCGTTCTGGCAGTGGGTCTCGACCAGCAGCCAGGCCTCCCGTTCCAGCTTGCCCGGGAAGTTGAGCACTTCGTCGGGCACCCCGATCTTGCCCACGTCGTGGACCAGGCTGGCGAGGTGGGTGATGTTCTGCTCGTGCTTGGAGAGGGCCATGGCCTGGGCGATGTCGGTGGCCCACAGGGCGACGGCGGCCGAATGGCGGGCGGTGTAGTTGTCCTTGACGTCGAGGGCCGTCACCTGGCTCTTGACCGCCTGCAGGAACAGACGCTCGTTACGGAGAGCCAGCGCCGCGTTGTGCCGGGACAGCTCGCGCTCGTGGGCGAAGGCGCGGAAGGCGTAGATCAAACCGAGGACCGGCAGAAGGCACAGCATGATGAGCAAGGTGGAGTAGACCTGGGAGACACCGCCGGGTCTGAGGGCGTAGAGGCGGTAGATGTAGATGAGGCCCAGGCTGATGGCCAGGAAGAAGAAGTGGAAGGGCAGGAAGGGCTGGAAGCCCTCACGCCAGACAGCAAGAGGTCCAATTCGTCTGCGCAGATAGCCAACCGGGACGAACAGGGCGTAGTCGAGTAGCTGGAAGAAGATCCCGGCAGCAAGTCCTGCCGCGGCAACTCCGATGGCAGATGGACTGAAGTCGGTCACTGCGTGTACTAATGCAGCATAAAGGAGAGCAGACGCCCCTGCGACGATTCCCAGTCCTGCCGCGAAGCACAAGGTCCGTTCAAGCTCTCTGCGCCGTAAAGAGGGAATCTGGCTTGCCACCGCAACGAGAAAACTAGCGAGTGGACTAACGAGTGCTGCGCTCAGGAAGAAGGCTAAGAAACTTGCCGATACCTCCATCCCTGAACCTATTCGGAGTGTATAGCGCTCCGAGAAGACCCCTATTGCCATGAGCAACAGAAAGCCATACCAGGAGAAGGAAAACTGCAGAAAGAAAGGTCCGGGGAAGAACTGGAGGTATGTGAGAAGGCACAGAAACACAAGCGCAACAAAACCAAGGCCAAGTATATAGATACTCGCCCACGAAACTCGGCGCTTGCTATTCAGGCCAGTTGGCGGCGATAGACTGTTCGTGTCCCCTATAACCATGGTGCCATTACTGTTCCGGTACTCTGTCTACTCGAGTATCGGTCGCAATGCCCAGCTAGGTAAGCACCTGGCTACGGGTTGACTAGTACATCTTGAAAGCCATTACCTTCTCCTCTCGTGCCAACAACCCTGCTTCCGGTGGATGCTGCAGAACGGCCACCCGCATGTTTCCCCAGCGGGAGAGTCCGGATAAGCCCCATTCGCTCCTCGGACTCCAATCTTCAGCGAAACCGAAACTGAGTCTCTGAATGAAAGCTCACAGAAGTCTCACGCCTTCATTCATGACCTTTGTCTTGCAGCTTAACGTGGATCTGCATTGCTGTCAATTACCTCTCTCTCGTGTACCATCTCGAGTGGTGAACCGGATAGCTACTGCAGAAATGCCTGAAGCCAGAACAATTACGCAAATAAAGAAATAAACTGCGCCATTGGGATAATTATGGGAAAGCTGATTCGTCCCAGAGAACAAACGGTTCGTTTTAACGCAGTCTATCTACTCAAAGAGAATGCCGAAGGCTGTCTCGACAGTTTGACAGAGGTGGATCAACCCACGGAGATCCAGGCGATTGCGCACAGCATGGATCTCCTGGTGCTGAGATGGGTACTATGGGGACTAGGTGAACTGGCGCTTCCTCTCCTACCTAGCCACCACC